>CAWCWA010000018.1:0-18534 GCA_963799085.1 uncultured Alphaproteobacteria bacterium
GGGCCGCCCGGCGAACTCCGGCCCGAGACGGCGCTGCAGAGCGTCGCCCAAGAGATTGCACGACATCACGGTCAGAAAGATCATCGCGCCCGGATAGATCGCCAGCAGCGGCGCGGCGGCGATCTGCTCTTGTGTATTACTCAGCATGCTGCCCCAACTTGCCATCGGCGGCTGGATGCCGAGCCCGAGAAAGCTCAGCACCGATTCGAGCAGGATGATTTCGCCGACGCTGAGTGCGGTCGCCACGATCAGCGGCCCCGCCGCGTTCGGCAGAATGTGCCGCAGCAGGATATGCGGCGCCGAGGCGCCGAGGCTGCGCGCGGCGCGCACGAAATCCCGCTGCCGGGTGACGAGCGTGGCGCCGCGCACCAACCGGGCGGCGGTGGTCCAGCCGACCAGCGTCACCAGCGCCACGATGCGAAAGAGGCTCAGCTCCTCGGAATGAAGAAGCTCGCGCGGCACCCCGATCTTGCCCAGGTCAAGTGCCGCGAGCACGATAAGCAGCGGCAGCAACGGCAGGGCTATCACACCGTCGGTCAGGCGCATCAGCGCCCGGTCGGCAATGCCCCCGAAATAGCCGGCGGTAAGGCCGATCGCGGCGCCGAGTGTGGCGGCGGCGAGTGCTGCGGCGATCCCGATAGCCAGCGACACGCGGCCGCCTTCGAGGAGCCGCAACAGAATGTCGCGCCCGAGTTCGTCGGTGCCGAGCGGATGCAGCCCCGAGGGGCCTTCGAGGCGGGCGAATAGATCGACGGCAGCGGCGTTGCTGCCAAGCAGTCCGCCGATTGCCGGCCCGGCGAGCGAGGCCGCGGCGATTATGCCCAACACGGCAAGCGGCAATCTCAAGACAGCGACACCCGCGGGTCGAGCCACGCATAGGCGAGATCGGCGGCGAGGTTGGCCGCCATGGTCACGGCCGCGGCGAACAGGAGCGCCGCCAGCGCCAGGTTATAGTCGTTCCCCATGACGGCATCGAAGATCAGCTTTCCCATGCCGGGATAGGCGAACATCGTTTCGACTACCAAGGCGCCTGAGACGAGGCTGCCGCAGGACAGCGCCAGGACCGTCACCAGCGGTGTGAGCGCCGATCTCAGCGCATGACGGAAGATCACGCGCGCCTCGCTGGCGCCCTTGGCTCGGGCGGTGCGGATGTGGTGCTGGGCCAGCGCCTCAGCCATCGCGGCGCGCACATAGCGCGTGTACGACCCGAAATTCGCCAGCGTCAGGGCGGCGACCGGCAACACCAGGTGTCGGGCGCGATCGGCGACGCCGCCGGCAAGGCCCGCACCGCTCGCCGGCAGCCAGCCCAGCCCCACCGCGAAGATCAGGATCAGGACAAGCGCCAGCCAGAAGCTCGGCGCCGAGATGCCGGCAAAACAGAGGAGATTGACCAGGCGGTCGCGCAGCGATCCCGGGCGCCGCGCGGCAGCGATGCCGAGCGTGAGCGCCGCGGCGAAGGCGAGAACGAAGCTGACGCCCATCAGCACCAGCGAATTGACGAGCCGTGGCGCGATCGTCGCCAGAACCGGCTGCGCGAAGAGCCGCGAATAGCCAAGATGCCCGGTCAGCACACTCCCGGCCCAGCTCAGATAGCGGGCGAAAAGCGGCCGGTCGAGGCCGTAGATCGCCATCAGCCGGGCGATGTCCGCCGCCGTCGCGTGCGGGTCCGAGGAACGGATCAAATCGATCGGATCGCCCGGCATCAGCCCGATCAGGACATAGACGGCGAACGATAGCAGACCCAGCATCGCGCCGATTTCGAGAAGCCGCGTACCGGCGTAGCGCAGCACCGCCTCGCCTCCGCCGACTATTCCGCCGGCTGCCAGTCGGTGACCCACAACGTCGTCGGCGAGGCGTTTCCGGTGGGCCGAACCCCGCTCAGCCACTTCGGCAGGACAAAGACCGAAGAACGGAAATAGAGCGGCAGCGAGGGCAGTTCGGTCGCATAAAGGCGCTGTGCGGCGGCCCACAGCGCCCGCCGCTTCTCGGGATCGAGTTCGACCTCGAGCGCGTCGAGGAGGCGATCCATTTCCGAGGCGGCGAAGCCGGCAAAGTTTTCCCCGGCAAAAGCGTTGGCCTCGGTCGGGATCTCGCTCGACCGCAGGATCGAGCGGGGCACGTTCTCGGGCGCGCTGATCCAGGCGTACATCGCCAGGTCGAAGCGGCGATGCCGCAGCGTCTCGCCGAACAATACCCGCGCCGGCTCGTTGCGGATGCGGATGGCGACCCCGAGCCGTCGCCATTGGCTCTGCAGGACCTGCTCGACCAGTTCGCGCGACCGGTTGCCGGCTGTCGTCATCAGTTCGAGCGAGAGCGGGTTGCCCGAAGCGTCGCGGCGCGCCCCATCCTTGCCGGCGCTCCAGCCGGCGGCGGCGAAGAGTTCCGCCGCGCGGGCGGGATCGTAGCGGTAATGCGGTATGTCCTCGCTATAGCCGCGGTCGAGCGGGCTGACAAAGCTGTCGGCGACCGGCTGCCGCCCGCCGAACAGCTGTTGGCTGATGGCGGCGCGGTCGAGCCCCAACAGCAGCCCCTGGCGCACCCTTCGGTCCGCCAGCGCCGCGCGGTCGAGATTGGCGTCGATATGCTCGAAGACGAGGCCGGGCTTGTAAATCACCTGATAGGCGTCGCGATGGCGCTGCTCGAAGGCCAGGCCCTCTTCGAGCGACAGTCCGAGTTCGCCCGCAATCATGTCGATCCCACCCGAGAGAAGATTGGCTTCGAGGGCGGCGGTATTCTCGATCGCCCGCACCGTGATCCAGTCGAACTGCGGCTTCGGCCCGGCCCAATACGGGTTCGGCTCGAGCACGATATCGGCTCCGGCGGCAACGCTGGCGATGCGATACGGCCCGTTGTAGAGGCCGGCGTTGGTGGGCTGCGCATCGTAGAGCGTGCGGGTGCGGTATTGCGCCGGGTCGGCGAAGGCGGCGCGCTCCAGATGGGCGGGGACAAGCATGAAATCGTCGATGGCGGCATAGTCGAAGGTCAGCTTGTCGACATGCAGGATGAAGGTCTTGTCATCCTTGACTGTGACGCCGGTGACGCGGCGGTAGAATTCGCCGTTGCTGACCGCAATCGCCGGATTGCGCCCGACCTCATAGGTGAACATCACATCCTCGGTCGTCACCGGGACGCCGTCGCCCCAGCGCGCCTCGGGCCGGATCGTATAGGTGAGGTCGACGCCCTTCTTGCCGCCCTGCAGATCGACCGGCACGGCGCCGCCGTTGGCGATCGACGGCAATTCGACGCACAGCAGACAGACCAGCCGCCCATCGGCGTCATAGGTCGTGAACGGGCGCAGCGCGAAGCCCAACACATAGTTCTTGGCTGCCATCGCATCCATGTTCGGGTTCAATGTGGACGGGAACTGGGTGATGCCGATCGTCAGATTGTGCCCGGCTGCGGCGAGCCGGCTCGGACCCAGCCCGGCGACCAGCGAGGCGGCGATGATTGTGAGCCTCCACCCGCGGTTTCGCGGTGCCGGGTCGCGGCCGAGCTTATCGCTTTTCCCGTTATTCACCTGCATATTTGGCTACCCAGACGCTTGAACGGGGACAATCCAGACCATATTATTATTGCCCGGCCAGGAAGAATGCGCGGCCCCGAATGTGAACCCCTCTGGAACAAAGGGAGCCGCCGCGGCGTTTGCGGTCTTGGCGGATCGTGAGCGTGGGTCGAATGTGGGTTTTGCCATGCCTTGGCCGATGCGGAACTGCCAAAGAGGATGATTGCCATGAAACACTTACTGACCGGCGTCGCGGTCGTTGCTGTACTTGTGCTAGCCGCGCCGGTCTGGGCGCAGAGCGGCGGCAACTCAATGGGCACGCCAGGGCCGAACCCGGGCGGACCCGGGTTGACCCCTTACAGCACCGGCAATCCGGCGGCGAGTTCGGCGATGCCGCCGATGCACCGGCCCGCGCACCACCACCACGGCATGTCCAAGAAGGGCGGCAAGGGGCCGGCGCTGAGCGGCGATACGACGGCGCAATTGAACAGGCAGGAGCTGGAGCGGATACAGTCGGGCAACCTGTCCAACCCGCCAGCGCCACCACCGTCACAGGGTGGGCCGGCCCAGCATTGAGCGGGCCACATGGCTGCCGGAGGGGGCAACATTGAACTGCTGGGCTGTTGCTCCGGTTGAAGCGGATCAATCGTCTTGGCGTACCGAACCTGACGCGAGGATAGAGGCATGAAATATCTGTTGAACGGCGTCGCGGTTGCTGCCGCGCTCGCGCTTGCCGCGCCGGTCTGGGCACAAAGCGGCGGCAATCCGATGGGAACGCCCGGACCCAACCCCGGCGGACCTGGGCTGACCCCATACAGCACCGGCAATCCGCCGCCAGGGAGTTCGGCGACGCCGCCTATGCATCGGTCGGCGCATCACCATCACCACGCTATGTCTCAAAAACATGGCAGCTCGCCGGCGCTCAGCGGCGACACGACCGCTCAGCTGAACCGAGAGGAGCTGGCACGGATACAGTCTGGCAACCTGTCCAATCCACCGGCCCCGGAGCCGATGGCCGCGCAGCCGGCCGGCCGCGGGTACGGTCCCAAGGCGTCGGGCAGCAATTACATTCCGCCCAGCTCCGGAAGGGCGACTTCGGGATCGCGATAATCGCCGCGACGGCCCCGCCGCCGACCGGGGCGCCATCGTCGCTTGCCGCGCGGAAACCGCAATTTTTGGTTTCTGCGCGCGGGCGCTGCGAGTAGAGTTGCGCTCCGGTAGAACAAGATCGAGGGTATCCCAATGAAATATCTTCTGAGCGGCGTGGCGCTCGCAGCGGCGCTCGCGATTTCCGCGTCGGCCGGCGCGCAGAGCAGCGGCGCCCCGGCATCGCCCTCCGCGATGCCGCCGCCGACAAGTTCGGCGATGCCGCCGATGAAGCGCGCGGCGCGCCCGCATCACGCAACGCATGCGAAAACCATGCACCATGGGCCGACATCGACGACTGATACGACGGCACAGCTGAACCGGGCGGAGCTCGCCCGCGTGACCCAGGCGGCCCCGCCGCCACCGATGCCAAACGCCCCGCCGCCCCCGCAGCTGCAGGGCGGCAATTCGATGGGCATGCCGGGGCCGGCCGCCGGGGGACCTGGCCTGACCCCATACAGTACGGGCACCCAGCCGCCGCGCTGATCCGGGTGCGATTGTCTACGCGACTGGCGATAAAGGGGGCGCCAAGCCTCCTTTATCAGCTGGGGTCAGGCGATCGAGCGTTGCTGGCGGGCGACCCGCTCCATGTCCTCGAGCAGATCGTGCAAGGTCTGGTCGGCGACATAGGCCATCTTGGCGAAGGCGCGCAGAAAGCTGTCGGTGCGCGGCAGCTGAAATAAGGTTTCGTCGGCGTCGTTGCCTGCCGCGCTCACCAGCACGACGTTGTCGAATGGTTGAATGACCAGCTCCTGTAGCGCCTTGCCGGGTCCGGTGACGTATTCAACCACGCGGCAGCGCTCAGGACCCTTGGCGTCCTGGAGGATCGTCATACGGTAGGCGGCGCGCGTCGTCGCCGCCTCTATCAGCGCTCGGGCAAACGGGCGCACGAAAGTCTCGTCAAATCCTAGTATCGCCGTCGGCCGCTCGTCATCGACCGAAGAGCGGATTTCGAGCGCGGCCCACAGCGAAGCCCGCCCGTCAAAATAATCGGCGGAGGCCAGATCGAGATTGATCGAATCGATCGGCACCGGCGGCGAGGTCGAATGCGGCGACAGAAAGGCAAAGCAGGCGGGCTCCCGCCTCAATGAAATCGTCGTGGCCGCCCCGAGGTTGCGGTCGGTCATCGCGGGAGTGTCGGCCATGGCAAAACCCGTTACGAAAAACCCGGCCGACGGATGGTCGCTCGTCCGGCCTCGCTGGCGCTGCTTCGACCCGGCCGTCGCAGCCGTTCGCCACAAATTGGATAAACTGGACCCGGCGAATTTGTCAAAGCAGAAGCGGGCCGATCGCATTTCTGCGGCCATTAGCCGCGCTTGCACGGCGCGGTTCTTGCTTAATTTCCCAGAGCGCCCAATTCGCCCGCCGCCTGCGGTCTCGGGCGGGTGCGTTCAAGATAACGCTGGACCGAATCGATGAAGGAGTCGAGCGGCAGATCGCCGCCGGCGTCCGGACGCGGGGCCGCCGCACCGCCATCCATGGTCTCGATGATATGGCTGCCGAGGCCGCGATAGCTTTCCATCTGCAACTCGCTGAACCATTGGTCGCCGGTACCCTCGTGCGGAAACGCCGTGTGCAAGGCGGCGTAGCTGCGGATATCGGGCGGCTCGGTGCCGTGGAATCCGGGCTTCACGTAGACGAGCGTGCCCTCCTCCGCGCCGGGTTCCGGATAGCGGATGCGGCCAAGCGCGCAATAGCTGCCGTCAATCGGCGGATCGCGGCGCGAGGCAACGTCGATGCGCTCGAATTCCACCGCGACGCCGAGATCGATCCATATCTTGCGCACCGCGTTGCCGAGATCCTCGAGCGTGCATTTCGGATCGCTGCCGGCGTCGCTGATCAAGATGAAGCGGCAGCGTCGCCGGACCATCTCGTAAAGGCCGAGATTTTCGAAATGGCCGCCATCGGACAGATAGATGTAGCGGCCGCTGTCACTGGTCTGTCCGAGGAGCTCGGCGATGATTGGCCGGATGCTGAGACCCGGCCCGTCGCGGCGATAGACGGTCGGACCATTGCGCGGATTGCCAAGCCACCAACCAAGCCGGACGTTGAACAGCATCAGCAGCAGGCCGACGACCGGCGAGGAGTGGTAGCCCTGATTGGGGCTGACCGCCGCTCCCGAAATCGCCATCGCGGTGCCGAGCGAGATGCCTCCGTTGGGATCGCCGTAGCATCGGGTCGGGGCGAACCCCACTATCGGGTTGCCGCAGGCAAGCGGCGTCATGGCGAAGGGTTCGGCCTTGCGCTCCTGCCAGGCGAGGTTGGCCGAGGCGACGACGTTCAAGGTTCCGTTGACGACCGGGAAGAGGCGGCGCCGGCCCTCGTTGCCGCCGGCGAGCCAGAGCTCGGCAAGGCGCAGATTGTCGGCCTGGTCGAAGCCGGTGAACGGGTCGGGGTTGCTGTGCGTGCGCCCTTGCTCGCGGTGGCTCGCCCGTGCTGCGCCGAGAAACGCGCGGATCAGCCGGTTGCGGTAGACCGCGTGCAGCGAAAACCGGTTGACGTTGACCCAGTAGGAGACGAGTGCGGAAAAGCCGCCGAGCAGCAACGCGGCGCCAAGCGCAATCGCCGCTTTCGCCAGGCTGTCGCCGCTGACGCCAAGGGCCTCCACCGCGGCCTCGACGCCGGAATGGCAGAGCCGCGACAGGACGATCGCCAGCACGAGGATGAAGATCACGGTGGCGATGTCGAGAATCGTCGCGGCCGACAGCCTTTCGCCGGCCTTCTTCGCCACCGTCGCCGCCGTTTTGCCGCTGCCCCCGAGCAGCAGAGTGACGAGCCCCGAAGCCCCGCCCGCCGCGGCCAGAACCCACTGATTGAGCTTGGTCATGGCCTCGGGTCCGTAGAGCACCATCGCGGCGAACCCGAGCCAGCCGAGCGCCGCCGCGCCGAGATAGCCTGACAGCCTTGCCGACCATTCGCGGTCGGCGTCGCTGTTGCGGTGATAACTGGTCAAGCCGGTAAAGAGCAGATCGGCGGCGAAGACCGCGATCATCGTCCATGCCACGCCGGCCGCGACGATCATGGAAATCCGGCCGTAGCCGCCGAACAGGAATTTCATCAGCTCGGCGGCGCCGGGCGCCTCGGCCAGACCCGACAACCTCTGATAGAAGGCGATGCCAAGCGCGATGACGGTGCCGGCGGCCGCACCCGAGAAGGCGAAAGCCACCAGTTCGGCCGGCGCCGGCACCCGCTCGCGGCGGCGGGCGAACATTCCGGCAAGCCCGCGTTCGCTGCCGACGGCAAAGCCGATCAGCCAGGAAACGGCATAGACGACGGCGCCGGTCAGGCTGGCAGAGGCGATCGGATAGAATTCGATCGCATCGCCTTCGCCGCGCAGAATGCCCCACTCGAGCGGCCCCGTATTGGGCGGAAGCCAGGCGGCGAAGATCGCCAGAAAGCCCGCGGCGCAATAGATCGGCACGCAGATCAACGCGATCATCGCGCCGGTGCCGAGCGCTATCCGGCGCGTCGGCGGCCCGCTCACACTCGGCCGGTCGCGCAACGGCCGGGCCGCGATCGAGGCTGCAAGGCCGAGCGTCAACAGCGCGATCGCAACCACAAGCATCGACCAGTTGACCACGCCCACCAGGTTGTTGAGCCAGATCAGCACGTCGTAGCTGAGGTGCGGGATCAGCAGCAGGCTCAAAAACAGCGGCAGAAAAATGAACCAGTTCAATAGGAAATTGCGCAGATAGAGGATGACGGCGGTCCAGGTGTCGGGCGACAGAAGGCCGAGCTTCGGCGTCAGAAAGTTGCTGTTGGCGCGCAATTCGCGCAATTCGATCGCTTCGGCGAACGGGTCCATGGCGTCGGCGCCGTCGCGCCGGATGAGCCGGTCGAAGACCCGCGCGTCGTCGCGCTCATGGCGGCGCCAGGCCTGCAGCCAGGAGCCGATATAGCCGCCCCCCGACACGGTCGAGAGGTAGTGGAACTGCGACAGCAGCCCGCGCGCCGCCAATGCCTGGATCACGCCGAGCGCGAACGACGCGCTGCGGATGCCGCCGCCGGATAGGCACAGCGCCGCGCGCGGCGTCTCCAGCCGGTGGATCCGCTGGTAGAGCCCCTCCAAGGATGCGATCGGCTCGGCTGCGTCAGCGCCAGGGTCGTCGCCGTGCAGCTCCTCGAACTCCTCGCGCAGCACCGCGAGCAGCGAGGCAGGCGCCGGCGGCGGGTTACGCGGGGCCCTCATGCGTCGGGCCCCCGCTCGATCGCCTCCTCGGCCGCGAGCCATTCGGCCTCCGCCTGCTCGATGCGGCGCACGAGTTCGGCGCGCTCTTTGAGGGCGTCGGCCATCGCGGCGCCGTCGGCCGGCCGATTGCGCGGCGCCGCAAGCGCCCGGTCGAGCGCCTCCTTTTCCTTGTGCAGCCGGGCGGCCGTCTCTTCGGCCGCGCGGGCGCGCCGGCGCAGGGGTTCGAGGCC
Organism: uncultured Alphaproteobacteria bacterium; assembly: GCA_963799085.1. Classification (GTDB taxonomy): domain Bacteria; phylum Pseudomonadota; class Alphaproteobacteria; order ATCC43930; family CGMCC-115725; genus AP-15. The sequence continues at coordinate 9,068 of CAWCWA010000018.1, forward strand.
GCGCCGCCGTTCGGCCGTGGCCTGCCGCATCGTCCGCCAACTCCCGCCCGCCTCGGTCGCCGCCGCGCCATTGCGCGCGGGCTCGCGCGCCAAGATCAGCCGCCGGTAGTCGTCGAGATCGCCGTCGAACGGCCTCACCGTCCCGTCGGCGACCAGCCACAAGCGGTCGGCGACGAGCTCTAACAGGCTCCAGTCGTGGCTGACCAGCACGACCGCGCCCTCGTATTCGTTGAGCGCGCGGACGAGCGCGTCGCGCGCCTCGATGTCGAGATGGTTGGTCGGCTCGTCGAGGACCAGGAGTGCTGGCGCATCATGCGTGATCAGCGCGAGATTGAGGCGAGCCCGCTCGCCGCCCGACAGTTCGCCGACCGGTAGGAGCGCCTTTTCCTGGCCGAAGCCGAAGCCGCCGAGCCGGGTCCGCACGGTCTGCGGCAAGGCGTTGTCCATCAACGCCGCCAGATGGTCGAAGGCCGATTCCTCGGGGCGCAATTCCTCGATCTGGATTTGCGCGAAATAGCCGCAAGAGAGGTTCGGCGGACGGGTCAGCCGGCCGGAAAGCGGCGCCAGGCGGCCGGCCAGGAGCCGGGCGAAAGTGGTCTTGCCGTTGCCGTTGGCGCCGATCAGCGCGATGCGGTCGTCGGGGTCGAGGCGCAGGTCGAGCCGCGACAATACCGGCCGGCCGGGCGCGTAGCCGACCGCGACGCGTTCGAAGTTCAGCAAGGGCGGGCTGAATTCCGGCGGCTGGGGAAACCGGATCGGTGCGGTCGGCGCATCCGCGGCGAGCACGATCGGTTCGAGGCGGGCCAGCGCCTTCAGCCGGCTCTGCGCCTGGCGCGCCTTTGTTGCCTTGGCGCGAAACCGGTCGACAAACGCCTGCAATTTCTGCCGCTGCTGCGCCTGCCGCTTGGCCATCACCTCGAGCCGCCGGGAATTCTCCTCGCGGACCCGCAGGAACATGTCGAAATTCCCCGAATAGAGGGTCAGTCGGCCGCGGTCGAGATGCAGGGTCGATGTCGTCACCGCGTTCAGAATGCGGCGGTCGTGGCTGACCAGGATCAGCGTGCGCCGGTAGCTCCGCAAGAAGCGTTCGAGCCACAGGGAGGCTTCGAGGTCGAGATGGTTGGTCGGCTCGTCGAGCAGCAACAGATCGGGCTCTGCGAAAAGGATCGCGGCGAGCGCCACGCGCATCCGCCAGCCCCCGGAGAAATCGTCGAGGGGGGCAGCCTGCGCTGAGGCGTCGAGCCCGAGCCCCGCCAGGATCCGTGCCGCCCGCGCCGGCGCCGAATGCGCCTCGATCTCATGCAGTCGGGTTTCGATTTCGGCCGCGCGCACAGGTTCGGCGCCGGCCTCGCGCTCGGCCAGAAGGGCCGTCCGTTCGCGGTCGGCGGCGAGCACGGTCGCCAGCGGCGAGGCCGCACCGGCGGGCGCTTCCTGCGCCAGAAAGCCGATGCGGCAGCCGCGCGGCAGCTCGATCGTGCCGCGATCGGGCAGCAGGACGCCGCGGACCAGATCGAGCAGCGTCGATTTTCCTGCACCATTGCGCCCGACAAGACCCACCCTCGCGCCATCCGGGATCTGCGCGCTCGCACCGTCGATCAGCGTGCGGTCGCCGATGCGGAACCGCAGTTCGGAAAGGATCAGCATTCGTCTTCTGGGCCCAGGCGCGATCCGGCTTTCGCAGGACTGATAAAGGGAACCGGTAACCGCCGCTTTCCGCAAGCCCAAATCCGAGCCGGGCGCGGTTGCGGCGGGCGGGTTGCATTTTGCCATGCTCTGGGCAAGCTTCCGCGGAGATTGTCGCTGCCTGGAGCCCGCGCCATGACCACCCGCCCGCCGGCCGAGATCGGCATGCCGCTCGACGAGGTCGACACCCCGGCTCTGGTCATCGATCTCGATGCCTTCGAGGCCAATCTGCGCCGTCTGCCGGCGCAGATCGCAGGGAGTGCGGCGAAGCTGCGACCGCACGCCAAGACACATAAATGCCCGGTCATCGCGCTGAAGCAGATGGCATTGGGGGCGGTCGGCGTCTGCGTGCAGAAGGTCGGCGAGGCCGAGGCGATGGTCTATGGCGGGGTCAAGGACGTGCTCGTCACCAACGAGATCGTCGGTCGCCAGAAACTGCGTCGGCTGATGGCACTCGCCTCGCTCGCCCGAATCGGCGTGTGCGCTGACGATGCCGGCCAGGTCCGGGCTCTCGACGAAGCGGCGGCCGAGGCGGGCGTGACGCTCCCCGTCTATGTCGAGGTCAATATGGGCGGCAACCGCTGCGGCGTCGAACCGGGCGAGCCGGCGCTCGACCTTGCCCGCCGGATCGTCGACGCGCCGCATCTCTCCTTTGGCGGGCTTCAGGCCTATCACGGGTCGGCGCAGCATTTGCGCCAATGGGACGAGCGGCGCCAGGCGATCGCTGGGGCCGCCGAGAAGGCCGGCCGCACCCGCGACCTCCTGGCGAAGAACGGCATCGACTGCCCGGTCGTCACCGGTGCTGGCACCGGCAGCTTCGAGTTCGAGGCGGCGAGCGGCGTCTACACCGAATTGCAGTGCGGCTCCTACATCTTCATGGACGCCGATTATGGCCGCAATCTCGACCGCGACGGCGCGCCGGTGCGCAATTTCGCGCCGAGCCTCTTTGTCTGGGCGACGGTGATGAGCCGCCCGACCGAGGAGCGCGCGATCGTCGATGCCGGGCTGAAGGCGCTCGCCTTCAACTCAGGGCCGCCGCTCGTCTGGGAAGAGCCCGGCGCTGCCTATGAGCGCGCCTCGGACGAGCACGGCAGGCTCGCCGTCGCGACCGCGGGAAACCGGCTGCGGATCGGCGACAAGATCCGCCTCGTCCCCGGCCATTGCGACCCGACCGTCAACCTCTACGACTGGTATGTCGGCGTCCGCAACGACCGCGTCGAGGCGATCTGGCCGATCACCGCCCGCGGCGCCGTGTATTGACACGTAGTCGGCCGTGAAGAACGGTTGAGCGCCGCGTTTCGGGAATTTGGGTTGCCGGAAGGAGCGGGAAGAGTACCTGAAAGAGGGCGCGCAAAAGTCGCCTGAGCCAGCGCAGGAGGAGGGAGAAGTTGTAGCCGGCGGCGGCGAGCACGGCGTTGATGCGGTCGCCGTCGCGTCCCTTGAGGTAGTTGCGGCGCATGCGGTGCTCGGCCTTCACATGGCCGATGACGGGCTCGACCGCGCGCGGCGCTGCATCTCGCGGCGGATCGGGCGGGTGACGCGGCGGACTTGGCCGGTGATCCAAACCGCTTCCTTTTTACCATCGAGCTTCAGCCAATTTAAGGAGGCGATAGGGCATGGGCGGGGTTGTTGCTGCGGCGACGGCGAGGCGCTGATGGATCGTCCTCAGGACAAAGCGTCGGTTGAAGCGCCAGGCGAAGGCGCCGAGGTAGCGTGGCAGATGCTTGGCGGCGACGGCGCGGTGCGTGGCGAGGAGGCTGTTCTTGATGTTGGCGAGCATGGTGTTCGCCCAGCGGAAGGCAGGGTGGCGGGCGCTGGCGCGGTCGGTGCCGGTGACGTGGCATTCATGAACGATGCCGGGCTGCTCGGCGATGCAGCGAAACCACTGGCCGCCGTCGCTGACGATGGTGGTTCCCGCCTCGACATTCGTGTGCACAGCCGTTTGGTTTCGACCGTCTGGAACCCGCGTACGACCTGGAGGCGGGTGTGCAGCGGCCGTCCGTCCGAGGTGGTCTCGACCGCGATGATGAAGGGCGTATGTCCGCGCCGGCCGCGGCCGGTGCCTTCGCCGGTTCGCTCGCCGCCAATATAGGCGTCGTCGATCTCGATCCGCGGCCCGGCGGCGCCGAGCTTGTAGCGCCGGTTTCGCTCGAGCATCGCCTGCATCAGCTTGTGCTGCATCCGCCAGGCGGCGTTGGTCGAGATCCCGAGCCGCCGGCCCAGTTCGATGTTGGACAGGCCCTTCTTGCCCTGGGCGAGCAGGTGCATGGCACGAAACCACACCCGCATCGGCAGCTTGGTGCCCTGCAGGACGGTGCCGGCGATCAGCGACACCTGGTAGCGGCAGCGACGGCACTGCAGTAGTTGCCGACCACGAATTTCGCAATATGCTGCTCCGGCGCACCGCGGACACTTGAAGCCCTCAGGCCAACGCCAAGCGAACCACGCCGTCCGGCAGGCCTCCTCGTTCGGGTAGAACTGCTCGAACGCATCATCCAAGAGCCCCTTCTGGTGTTGCAGGCGGTTGCGAAGCATCGGCTTGATCCTGAAATTCATCGCGATTTCAGGAAGATAATACCACCACCATGGCTAGCTGAGCGTCGATGGTAAACGGGAACCGCTTTATGGTTGTGGCCGCGGTAACCCTTATCGACATGGATGCGGCGGGTCTCGACCCCGGTGAGTTTTTCGAGATCGGCGATGACCGGCCCCAGGGTGTGGCCGTCGAACGGGTTGCCGCGCAGCGCCTGGGCATGGAGCACGAACTGGCCGCCCTTCGGCTGGGTTATACCAACCTGATTAAGTGCTAGCCCGTGCGAGCCACGGGTAGGAGCACAGCGAGCGAATGCGGCCGGTCTCGCCGAGCAGCCAATTCCACGTCGCACAGCAGCCGTCGACGATCTCCTCGGTGGTGCGGAACGCGCGGTGCGACAGGCGATTGTCCCGCAGATGCGGCCAAGCCGCTCGATCGGGTTGAGCTCGGGCGAATGGGGCGGCAGGAAGACGAGGCTGAGGTTTTCGAGCACGACGAGATCGCCGGCGGTGTGCCAGCTTGTAGCGCGGCGATCTGGATGGGAAAGCGGCGACAATCAGGGTGGGAATCCGGCGTCGCGGCATCCGGATGATTGTCGCTGATTGCGGGCGGCGCAAGGTTTGATTGTCGCTGAGCGTCAATCAGGCGTTGGCTTTGATTGTCGCGGTGACGGGCGGCCGTCCAGGGCCGCGTTTGCGTTCGAGGGCAGCGCGGCGGCGGTAGCTTTCGACGTTCATCTCGAAGATCGTCGCGTGGTGCACGAGGCGGTCGACGACGGCGACGGTCATCGCCGGATCGGGAAAGACCTTGCCCCACTCGCCGAACGGCTGGTTGGCGGTGATCAGCAGCGAGCGGTGCTTGTAGCGGGCGCTGATCAGCTCGAACAGCACGCTGGTCTCGGCCTGGTCCTTGGTGACGTAGGCGAGGTCGTCAAGGATCAGTAGGTGATATTTGTCGAGCCTGGCGATCGCAGCTTCGAGGGCGAGCTCGCGACGAGCGATCTGCAGCCGTTGCACGAGATCGGTGGTGCGGGTGAACAGCACACGCCAGCCGTTTTCGACGAGCGCGAAGCCGAGCGCTGCCGCCAGATGGCTCTTGCCGCCGCCCGGCGGGCCGAACAGCAAGAGATTGGCGCCCTGGTTGAGCCAAGCGTCGCCGGCGGCGAGCGCCATGACCTGCGCCTTGCTGACCACCGGAACGGCCTCGAAGTCGAAGGTGTCGAGGGTCTTGCCGGGCGGCAGGCGGGCTTCGGCGAGATGACGCTCGATGCGGCGGCGAACGCGTTCGGCCATCTCGTGCTCGGCGAGCGCGGCCAGAAAGCGCGCGGCCGGCCAGCCTTCCTTGTCGGCCTGGGCAGCCAGCGCCGCCCAGACGTGTTTGACGGCCGGTAGGCGCAGCTCGGCGAGCAGCAGCTCGACGCGGGCGGTGTCGATCGGGTCGGCGGCCTTCATACGGCACCGCCCGCCCGGACGATGCCGAGTTCGTCATAGAGATGCAGCGGCGTTAGTTTGACGGTGATGTCTGGAATGGCGGCGGGATCGGGCCCGAAGTGCCGGCCGAGGATGTCCAGATCAGGCAGTCTGCCGGCGTCGAGTTCGGCGTCGATGATGCCGGCGAGTTCGGCCTCGCAGGCGCGGTCGTGCGCCAGCGCCAGCAATCCGACGATGGTGCGGCACGCCCGCTTCTCGCCGTCGGCCGCCAACAGCGCCTCGAACGCGCGCTGGTAGGCGCGGCGTGGAAAGAGCTGCTCGCGATAAACCAGGTTGAGCAAAGCCATCGGCTTGCGCCGCAAGGCGTGAATGACATGCCGATAATCGACGACATGACCGCGCTTGCCGCTGGGATGCGCCCGGCCACGGCGCAGCGTCATCAGCGGGGTGCTGCCGAGAAGGCAGTCGAGCCGGTCGTCGTACAGGCGCACCCGTAGGCGATGGCCGATCAGTCGCGACGGCACCGAATAGAACACCTTCTTGAGCGTGAAGCCGCTCGTCGAGGTGACGATGACGATCGTCTCCTCGTAATCGGTCGTGCGGCGCTCCGGCAGCGACTGCAGTGCCGGGCGCTCGAGTTCCAGCCGCTTCTTCAGTCGGGCGTTGCGGCGGCCGACGATCTCGTCGATGAAGCAGCGGTAGGCATCCAAGCTGTCGAAGTCGCGCGAGCCACGCAGCAACAGCGCGTCCTCAATCGCCTGCTTGAGATGGCCGTGCGGGCTTTCGATCGATCCGTTCTCGTGTGCGATGCCGCGATTGTTGCGGGTCGGCTCCATGCCGTAATGCGCGCACAGCGCCTCGTAGCGGCGGGTCTGATCCTGCCTTGAGTTCCTCGTCAAGATTGCGAAAGGCGGCCGACAGGCTGTCGCTGCGGTGCTGCAACGGGGCGCGGCCGAGCGCCCACAGCGCATTCTGCAGGCCCTCGGCCAGCGCCACGAAGCTTTCGCCGCCGAGCACGACACGAGCGTGCTCCCAGCCCGAGAAGGCCAGACGGAAGTGATAGAGCCGGTGATCAAGCGGCACCCCGGCGACGCTGACGCCGCGATCGCGCAAGTCGGTAAAATCGGACAGCCCAAGTCGACCCGGTGGGTGCTCCTGCCGGAAGATGACATCCTGCTCGGTGCCATGCAGAGCCCGCCAGGTACGGATGCGCCGCTCCAACGTGCGGCGGATGCCGGCGCCGATCTCGGGGTGGCGCCGCCGGATCTCGTCGAAAATGGCGACCGGCCGCAAACCGGGGATGCTCTTCAGCAGCGGCACCACCTCGCTGTCCCATACCTCGCCCAGCGGATCGGGCCGCCGCCGGCCGCGCGGGGCTTTCTTTTGCGAGGGCATTCGAGAGTTGTGCTCGAAGCGATAGCCGCTGGAGGTCGCGAACCCGGCCTTGGCGGCGGAAACGGCCGGCGTCTCGGTCTGACGGAAACTCATATACAGCCTCATCTGGCAATCGGTGATGTGGCGGCCGGGCAAGTGCGGTTCCTCATCGGTATGAAGAACCGCTCCATATCCAGCCGGCTGCGATCGCCGGATGCGCGCCCCTCTCCGGGTTCGCGCCGCCGCTGGATTTCGCGACTTCGGTCGGGCTACGCCCTCCCTGCGTCACAAACCCAGCGGCGCTTTCTCATCCTGATTGACGTGCCGTTCTCACCCTGATTGCCGCGCGGCAGCCAGCCCGCCTTATCCATCAGCACCACGCCATGGGCACCGGGGGCGACGGCTTGCGAGAGTTCGGTGAGGAACAGATTCATCGCTTGCGTGTCGAGGCCGGGTCAGCACCAGCGCCACGCCGGTGTCGCGCGCCGGGCAGACCGCGCCGATGATCCAGGCCGGCTGGTAGCCGACATCGCGGCGTCCGCGCGGGGTGTGGCCGCGCCGCCACCAGACATGGCCGGCGCGCCCCCCCTTTTGCCCGACCCGAGCCTCGTCTTCTCCAGATTCAAACTGCTGGGCCTCGGGATGGGCCGCGGCAATCTCGTTCAGGCCGGCGGCAAAGCCCCTTTTTTGAAGCTTGCTGGGCCTTCTCCTCGCTCTGTGGGTGGCGCGGCCGGGTCTTGCGGTGGCTCGGATCGGGCGACCATATGTAGTAGCTCGAAACTTAACCTGACAGTCGTTGTTGGTTTCCGAAAGCGAGCCGGGGGGCGGGGCGCGGTTCTCCCCGCGAGCTGGGAGCGCGACCCGCCCTCCGGCGGGACGGAGATCACGGACATGACCCAAGAACAGAAGATCATCCGAGTGAAGCCCGGGCTGCTGGAATTGGCCAAGCAGCTCGGCAATGTCAGCCAAGCCTGCAAGATGATGGGGTACAGCCGCGACAGCTTCTACGGTTCAAGGAGCTGTATGACAAAGGCGGCGAGCTGGCGTTGCCGGAGATCAGCCGTTTCCCTACGGTGAGGGCCGCCTTGCGGTCGGCGAGATGCGGCTGCCGGATGCCGGCTTGGAAGTGGCGCTAGCAATAGCGCAAGATCGATGTCCTACCCGACTGCCGAGTTGCTGGGGCGTGTGGAGCGGCGGCGCCGGTTCAGTGTCGAACAGAAGCTCGCCAGGGCGGCACGGGTCGAGGCCGAGCTGGCGGTTGCCAAGGCCAAGGCTTCCGATGATCAGGCCCTGATTGCGCATCAGCAATTGCAGATCGCCAAGCTGACGCGCGCGCTCTACGGCCAGCGCTCGGAACGCCGCGTGCAGCTGCTCGATCAGATGGCGCCAGCGTTCGAGGAGCTCGAGAGTTCGGCGAGCGAGGACGAGATCGCCGCCGAGCAGGCGGTAGCCAGGACCAGCAACGCAAGGTGATCCAGCACGTCCGCGAGAAATTCACCTGCCGCGATTGCGAGAAGATCAGCCAGGCGCCGACGCCGTTCCATGTCCTGGCCCGCGGCTGGGCCGGTCCCAGCGCTTTTGCCGGATACACCAAGCTCTATGAGGCCAACCGCAAGCCGGGCCCGCTTATCGAGGCGGCATGTTGGGTGCATGCGCGCCGGCCGTTCTTCGTGCTGGCCGATGTTGCCGCGGCCGTCCGCCGTAAGGCAGAGGGCAAGACCACCAGCGTGATCTCGCCGCTGGCGCTGGAGGCGGTTCGGCGCATCGACGCGCTGTTCGACATCGAGCGCGCGATCAACGGCCAGAGCGCCGAGCCGCGCCGCGATGTCCGGCAGGGATTGAGCGCCCCTTTGGTCGGCGATCTGGAGCGCTGGCTGCGCGAGCCGCGGCCCAAGCTGTCGCGCGGCAACGATCTCGCCAAGGCGATCGACTACATGCTCAAGCGCTGGTCGGCATTCACCCGGTTTCGCGACGACGGCCGGGTCTGCCTCACCAACAACGCTGCCGAACGCGCATTGCGCGGCATTGCCTTGGGCAGAAAATCATGGCTGTTCGCCGGTTCCGACCGGGGCGGACAGCGCGCCGCGGCGATGTACAGCCTGATCGTCACCGCCAAGATGAACGACGTCGATCCGCAAGCCTGGCTGGCCGACGTCCTGGCCCGGATCGCCGAGCATCCCGCCCACAGGATCGACGAACTCCTGCCATGGAACTGGCGGCCGCGTTCGACGCCGCAAAGTCAGGCGGCCTGATCGTGGCGGCCATCGCCCCCGTCTTCACGATCAGCTACGTCGCCAACCTGCTCGGCGAGGACGAAGACTGGTTGCACGAGCTCTCGATCGACATGTTCCCCGAAGACGGCTGCCTGCGGGTCTATGGCGTGGGTGAGGACGGCGTGACTGCCTTCACCGAGGACGGCATCGAGTGCCTGCGCCAGATCATCGCCG
>CAWCWA010000019.1:0-47811 GCA_963799085.1 uncultured Alphaproteobacteria bacterium
CGGGGGCAAGGCCGGGATGGGGCGGCGGTATCGGCTCTGCTGCGCGCCCATCATGCAATCGAGGTGAACGATCTTGTCGAACTGACCGAGACGCTCGCTGCCTGCCAGAACGCGAGGCGGCCGGGCGGGCGGCGGATCGGGGTCGTCACCTCCTCGGGCGGTCTCGCCGAACTGATCCTCGATGTCGCCGCCGCCGAGGACCTCGAAATCCCGCCCCTCTCTGCGGCGTTGCGGGCCGAGGCCGAGCGGCAGATCGGCTTTGTCACCGGCGACGGCAACCCGCTCGACGCCTGGGGCAGCGGCGGCTTCCTCGACAATCTGCCCTATGGCCTCAAGATGTTCGAGGCGAGCGCGGAGTACGACGCGGTCGTCTTCTGCCGCGACAACAGCGACGGGCAGCCGTTCGAAATGCCGGAACTGGGCCGCCGCTATATCGAGCTGTTGACGCGCGCCGCCAAGGCCGGAAGCAAGCCGCATTATCTGCTCCATACGCGGCCGGGCGGCATGGACCGGGCGCAGGTGGCCGCGTTGCGCGAGAGCGGGATCGCCGTTGTCGGCGGCATCCGCGAAGGGCTCGGCGCGATCGACCGGCTGGCCCGCTGGGCCCTATCCCGAACCCGAGAGTGAGGAGGCAGAGCATGGCCGACCCCCTGGTCCGCTACGATGTCAAGGAAAAAGTCAGCGTCATCACGCTGAACCGGCCCGACAAGCTCAATGCGATCAGCGCCGAATTGCAGCAGCAATTGCTTGACGCCTTCGCCCGCGCCGACGACGACCCCGCGACGAGTGTGGTGCTGCTGCGCGCCGAGGGCCGCAGCTTTTGCGCCGGTTACGACATCGGCGCCAAGGAGCCGGGCAAGGACGATTGGCGCAGCGATCCCACGAAGGCGCACGACCATCTGAAGGTGCAGCTCGATTTCGAGATCGCACCCTGGGCGATGAAGAAGCCAGTTATCGCCGCGGTGCAGGGGCATGTCATGGGCGGCGGCTGCGAACTCGTCATGCTGTGCGACCTGACGATCGCGGGCGAGAACGCAGTCTTCGGCGAGCCCGAGGTGCGGTTTTCCAGTGTGGGGCCCGCGATTGTAATGCCGGCCATCATCGGCTACAAGAAGGCGCGCGAACTCCTCTATTTCGGCGACACGATCGACGCCGCGACGGCGTTGTCGCTCGGCATGGTTAACCGTGTCGTGCCGCTCGCCGAATTGCCCGAGGCGAGCCTGCGCTGGGCGAAGCGGCTGTCGCTGATCTCGCCCGAGGCGCTTTACGCCGCCAAGCGCGCGATCAACCGCACTGCCGACGCCGCCGGTTTCCGCACGGCACTCTATGCCGGGCTTGATATCGTCGGGCCGCTTTACGCGACCAAGACCGAATTCGGTCAGCAATTCCGCGATATCGTTGCCGAGCAAGGGGTGCCTGCCGCGGTCCGCTGGCGCGCGGCGCAGTTCAAGGAATAGTTGGTTATTATCTTGGTTAGGTGGTAAGCGGAGTTGAACCTAGCGCTCTTCTTGATGGAGGTTGATCATAGTCAAGTCCGCTCCCCACACGGTGACTGCCAGCTTTCCAAATGCCGTTGGAAACCTTGGCGTCATTATCGGTCACCATACCAATCACCGTCAATTCCAGCGTCGAAGTCCATGAACCGCTGCCGGCGGGCCACCCTATTTTTTCTCTCGTCGGCCAAGTCTCCTCGGAATTCGCTCGTCTAGAACATACGCTGGACACGGCCATATGGGCGCTGGCAGAACTGGAACCCCCGCTTGGAGCATGTCTCACCGCACAAATAATTGGCGTACGGCCGCGATGCCTGACGATCATAGCATTACTTAGTCATCGTGGTTTCAAATCGGATAAAGTAAAGAAGATTAGGAAATTCATGGAGAAAACATCGTCTCTATCTGACGATCGTAATAGGTTAGTTCATGATCCTTGGTTTCTTGATAAGATAGTCAGCACTCCCAAGCAGTTGCGCACGATGCCAAAAAAAGCAATTATACTTTGGTTATCAGCCAGTTTCGGAGGTATTTGTCAAAGACGTTATTTCGAAGATACAGCAATCTATTTCTTTGGTGCAACAGCTTCGCGATCAGATCTTAGCCGAACTTCAAGCATCTGCCGGCCCGCGCGGCTAATGGCATCGCCAGATCAGGCGAGCGGCTTCAGGTCGGCGAGGATTGTCGGCAGCAGTTCGGAAACGGTCGGGTGGATGTGGACGGCGCGCTGCATGACCGTGTAGCGGCGCCTTGGCGTAGATCAGGTCAAGGACGGCGTGGATCGCTTCGTCGCCGCCGGTCCCGAGGATCGAGGCACCCAGGATTTCCTTCGTGTCGGCGTCGACCAGGATGCGCATGAAGCCCTGCGTCTCACCCTTCTCGATCGCGCGCGCCACGCGCGACATCGGCCGCTCGCCGACCAGCACCCGCCGCCCGCTGCGGCGCGCCTCCGCGACCGTCATGCCGGCGCGGCCGAGCGGCGGATCGGTATAAAGCGCATAGGCCGGGATGCGGTCGCCGACGCGACGGGCATCTTGGCCCAGCAGATTGGCGGCAACGATCTCGTAATCGTTGTAGGCGGTGTGGGTGAACGCACCCCGGCCGTTGCAGTCGCCGAGCGCCCAGATGCCGGGGACATTGGTGCGCAATTCGTCGTCGACGGCGATGTAGCCGCGCTCGTCGCAATGCACGCCGGCGCGGTCGAGGCCGAGATCGTCGGTGTTTGGGCGCCGGCCGACCGCCAGCAGCAGATGCGAGCCGGCTACCTCGGGGGCGCCTTCGGTGCAGTCGACACGGGCAAGGATGTCGTCGCCACCTTTGCCGAGACGGATGCATTCGGCGTTGAGGCGAACGGACACGCCCTCGGCTTGGAGCATCTCCTTGAGCGCCGCCGATACGGCCTCGTCCTCGCGCGGGACGAGACGCGGCGCCATCTCAATGATCGTGACGGCGCTGCCGAAGCGGCGGAACATCTGGCCGAATTCAAGCCCGATATAGCTGCCGCCGACGACGACCAGATGACGCGGCAGGAAATCGACATCCATCATCGACGTATTGGTCAGATAGGGGATCTGGTCGAGGCCCGGCAGCGGCGGGACTGCGGCGCGACCGCCGACATTGATGAAAATGCGCTCCGCCCGCAGCCGCTCGTCGCCGATCTCGATTTCGCCGGGTGCTGCGAAGCGCGCGTGGCCGCGGTAGAGCGTGCAATTGACGGCGGTTTCGAGGGACCTAGTGAGACCCTCGCGAAATTGCGTGACGATCGCGTCCTTGCGCGCCTTCACCTGCCGCATGTCGATGCCGACGGGGCCGCTGAGCGTCACGCCGTATTCGGCCGCACGCCGCGCCGTCTGAGCCGCACAGGCGCTCGCCACCATCGCCTTGGTCGGCGTGCAGCCGGTATTGACGCAGGTGCCGCCGACGAGGTTGCGTTCGGCGATCGCGACCTTCATCCCGGCGCCGGCGAGCCGCAGCGCCAGCGACGGCCCCGCCTGGCCGGCGCCGATAACGATCGCGTCGTAGTCAGGCATCGGCGCCTCCGTATCCGGGTCGGACCGCATCTTTGCCGATCCTCGCCCGCTGCGTCACCCCCTTGTCCTCTGCCGGAGGAGAAGAGCACGCACTTCCCCCACTCGGCGGGACGGCCCGATCGCTCGCTTGATCACGGCCCGATCTGCGGCGGATCAATGATGAATTCAAATTGCGTCGGGCCGGGCCGCGCCGGTCGGCGCCACTCCACAAGATCGGTGATGGCAAGGCGAATATCGCAATCGAGCCTCACACGCTGCGACTCGTTTTTCATCACCGCCGATACCGCCGCCATCTCGAACGAAAGGATTTCTTCAAGCAGCGGCACTGCGGGCCGGGCGCCGAGCAAGAATGCCCCGAACCGCAGGGCTTCGGCGGCAGCCGACATTTCCGGCGGCGTGCTAAGCCAAAAGCCGGAAAGCAGGTGGCGCATCCCCTTCTCGCCCAGATGAACCAGCAGTAATCGTGTGGTTAGACCTAGCGCGGTTCCGATCATGGATGCGCGGAACTCGCCAAGCAATTCGCTGTAGAGAGAAATCGCCGGATCGATCGCCAGCGCGCTTCCGACCTCGGTCGTCGGCGGCCGGCGGAGGATTCCTTCGGTAAGCGCCTGCTCCCACTCGGCAACCCGCGGCCCTCGCTCTCTCGGAGGAGGCAACGGGCTTGCCCGGCGTTGTCTCCCGGACGCCGATGCGGCGTCCCAGATTTCGCGCAGGGCGTCGATTTCCCGCCGCAGACCATTATTGCGGGCAAGCTTAGGCAAGTGAGCCGGGAAGACCTCCAATGTAACCGCACCAAGGTTGGGGAGGTACGGGATGACTTCGCGCGCAAGCTCGCGTACCGCTGGGGGCACCGGCCCGCAATGCCCGTCGATCCAATACCCGTTTCGCTCCTCTCCCCCGGCGACATGGATTTCCCAAACACGCTCCAGCGGCAACTCCGCAACAACATCGAGAGCCTTCTGCCGTCCATTGCGTTCATTGGTCCACAGATTGTGCAAATCCAGCAGGATTCCGCAGTCGGCATTCTCGGCGACCTGGCAGATAAAGCTGCCGTCGCTCATTTCGAAATCCTGCGGCCTCAGGTAATTCACACCGGTCTCGATCGCCAAAGGTCGATTGAGCGCAGTGGAGTAGGCCCTGGTGCTCCGGACGGCACAATCCACGCCTTCCGTAGTCTGTAGTTGCGGCAGCAACATTCCAGATCTAGTAAGCTCGCCGTCGATCACCGCCGTGTTGAAGCTCAGATGCTCGCTCACCCAAGGGCTTTCCAAGTCGTCGGCCATCCTGTTCAGGAGCGCGACGTGGGCAAGATCGGGAAACTGCGAACCTCCGACCGGAAATCCTATACTATGCAATAACTTGGTATATGTCAGCGCGCGCAGCTGATCGAACTCGTTCCCGACCATGCGAAACTCCGACCGGCCGGGTGCGAGTTGGACCCAAAGGGTCTCGGGTTCGATTTCCAGGAAGTCGACCAGCTCTGGGTCAGCGACGACATAGTCGAAAAGAAACGAGTTGTAGACAAGCCCGACGCCTAAGCGGGGTGGCTGAAACACTGTGCGCCTCCTTTGGTGCGGGCGAAATATCGCCCGCACCTTCCGTTGTCGGGAGTGGGTGTCAGATCAATCCGACCGAGCCTCCTCATGAGCGACGGCGACGACATTGACCTCGAGAGTTGCGGGGTCGACCAGATAATCCTTGATGATGCTGAAGTTGCAATCGGCCCCGGATATGCACGGTCCGCAGCCCAGTCGGCCGCCAAGGTTCGCGATGACCTTGGCGAATTTGGCAAGATCGAAAGTCACCTCTGCCGGGATGTGAACGGTAATGGGCGAATAAACGGCGGATCTGGATACTGTGCGCGCCATGAGTGTTTCTCCCCATCGGAACCAGCCATATGGACGGCCCATCCGCCCATGCTCGACAGCATGATCGGCAAAGGGGTGAGCGAGTGTGAAGCAGCTCACCTAGGGCGAGAAATTCTAGAGCTTGGGTGGCCGCCCGGACGCCTATTTCGGCCCCTAACCCGCCCCCCGGGCGGCTATCAGGCCACACCCGTCACGGCGGCTTTCGTATCGGCTATTCGAACCGCCGATCGCCGGCGCCACCTCCCCGCCGCAAGGGAGTGAGCGTAGACTTGCGTGTCAGGCCGGGGCGAAGAGATCGGTCTTGGCCGAGGCTTTCAGCGTCGCGCTCGTCGGCGCCGGCGGTGTGGCGAAGGCGGCGTCTTGCTGCAATGTCGGCAAGCATTTGTCGGCGAAGAGGCGCATGTTCTTGTCGGCTTCGGCGTGCGGGATGCCGCCGAACGAGAATTCGGTCACCAGATGGTCGGTGCCGGTTACGCGCTGCAATTCGGCGATCTGCTGGATGCAGTCCTCGGGCGTGCCGACGATCTGAATCTTGACGTAGAACTCGGTCGCGCGCACCCGTTCCTCTTCGTCCTGCAGCCGGGCATAGGTCTTGGCCATCTTGCCGTAGGTCTCGTAGCCTTTGACCGTGGCGAGGTGGCCGTCCGAGAAATGGTAATGGTTGTCGATCGACTCCCATTTCTTGCCGAGCCACTGCATCGCGCGGTCCTGCGCCTCGTCGCGGCTTTCGGCACAGGAGACGTTGGTCAGGATGATCGGCGGCGGCGGGTTGTGGCCGACACTTTGCGCGATCTCGCGATAGGCGACGATGTTCTCGGCCGCCTTCGGCCATTCGTTCTGCATGACGACCAATATGCCGAAGCCAAGCTTGGCCATGATCTCGGCCAATTCCGGGCTGACCGAGGAGGCGAAGAAGCGCTCCTCGGGATGCGAGATCGGGCGCGGCCGGATCGCGGTCTTCGGGATCTGGTAGAACTCGCCCTGCCATTCGAATTCGGGCTCGCGCAACGCCTTCCTGATCAGTTGTGCAGCTTCGGCAAAGCGGGGGCGCGCCTCGCCCATCGGAATGCGGAAGCCCGCGTATTCGACGCTCGCGGCACCGCGGCCGAACCCGAAGAGGCAGCGCCCGCCACAGAGGATGTCGAGGAGCGCGATCCCCTCGGCGACCCGGATCGGGTCGTGCCACGGCAATACGATGACCGAAGTCCCGAACGTGATCCGCTTGGTGCGACCTGCGAAATAGGCGAGGAGTTCGAGCGGCGCCGGCGACATCGCATAGCCGGTGAAATGATGTTCGAGCGCGAAGAGCGAGTCGAAGCCCAAGGGTTCGGCGAGGTCGCCCATCGCCAGATGGTCGGACACGACATCGACATCGGGCCTTCCGGGCTCGGACAGCATGTTGAGCGCAATCCCGACCTTCATGATGGCTTCCTCCGGCTCATTTTCCGCGGCGAGCGTACCACGGATGCGGCTGGCCCGGCACCTTGCCGCGCAATGTGTAGACCGAAGTGCGGGCGGTGAAGAAGATCGTCTTCAGATCGGGGCCGCCAAAGGCGAGGTTGGCCGGGACTTCGGGCGTGCGGATGATGCCGAGCTTCGCACCGTCGGGCGCGAACACCCAGGTGCCGCCGGGGCCGGTGCAGTAGACGTTGCCTTGCTTGGTCGACCTTCATGCCGTCAGGGACGCCGTCGGTTTCGGGCGAGGACATGTCGGCAAAGATGCGGCGGCCGGTCATGTTGCCGGCGCTGTCGAGATCGATCGCGTGGATGTACTGCGCGAACCGCGTGTTGGCGACGTAGAGCACGCGCTCGTCGGGCGAAAAGGCGAGCCCGTTCGGGTATTCGAATTCGGCGACAAGGCGGGTCTTGCCGTCCGATGCCACGGCGTAGACGCCGGCGGTCGGCAGCTCGCGCTCGGCGAGCGGCACGCGCAGGCCCGGATCGGTGAACCAGATGCTGCCGTCCGACTTGCAGACGACATCGTTCGGCCGGTTGAGCCGCTTGCCCTCGAAGCGATCGATCAGGACCGCGCTGTGGCTGTCGTCGGTCCAGCGGGAGAGGCGGCGGTTGCCGCCCTCGCAGATGACGAGCCGGCCCTCAAGGTCAAAGGTGGTGCCGTTGCCTTCGCCGGTGCCGGTGCGGACGGTCTCGGCCGCCTGCCCCAGCCTCAGCCGGTAGAACACGCTCGCGCGGACATCGGCGAAGTAATAGAAACCGTCCGGGTGCCACAGCGGCCCCTCGGTAAAGACAAACCCGGTCGCCGGGTGTTCAGCTGTCGTCGTTTCGAGGATCGCGTCGAGCCCCGCCATGGTCGCTTCCCCCTTATCGCGGCCGATCCTGCAACCGGCCCATTGATCGGGAAGCCTACCCCCTAGCCTGGCGGCGAGTCCATTAACCCAGCGAGCCTACTCGCGCAGGTCTTCGAAGAATTCCTTGACGCGGGCGAAGAAGCCTTCGCTCTCGGGGTGGGTCTTGTTGTTCTCGCCCTCTTTTTCGAATTCGCGCAGCAATTCCTGCTGGCGCTTGGTCAGGTTGACCGGGGTTTCGACAACCGCCTCGATGAACATGTCGCCGCGCGCGGTCGAGCGCAGCACCGTCATGCCCTTCGAGCGCAGGCGGAACTGGTGTCCCGATTGGGTCCCGGCCGGCACCGTGACGCGGGCGCGGCCGCCATCGACGCTCGGCACTTCGATCGAGCCACCGAGGGCCGCCGTCGTGAACGGGATCGGCACGCGGCAAAAGATATTGGCTCCCTCGCGCTGGAAGATCTGGTGGGGCGTGAGGCTGATGAAGATGTAGAGATCGCCCGCCGCAGCGCCACGCACGCCGACCTCGCCCTCGCCCGCCAGACGGATGCGGGTGCCGTCCTCGACCCCAGGCGGAATGTTGACCGACAGCGTCTTCTCGCGGCGCACGCGGCCCTGCCCGGCGCATGTCCGGCAGGGTTTCTCGATGACGCGCCCAGCGCCTTGGCAGCTGGCGCAGGTTCGCTCGATCGTGAAGAAGCCCTGCTGCGCGCGGATGCGGCCTCTGCCCTGGCAGGTCGGACAGGTAATGGGCTTAGAACCGCCCTCGGCGCCCGTACCCTTGCATTGGTCGCAGGCGACGAGGTTGGGAACGCGGACTGTCGTCTGCTTGCCGCGAAAGGCGTCTTCGAGCGAAATTTCCAGATTGTACCGCAGGTCGCTGCCACGGCTCGGCCCGCCCTGCCCGCGCCTCCCCCGCCCATGAACTCGCCGAACATTTCGTCGAAAATGTCGGCAAATCCGCCGGCGAAACCGAAATCGCCTGGGCCGCGCGCGCCGCCCTGCTCGAAGGCGGCATGGCCGAAGCGGTCGTAGGCGGCGCGCTTCTGATCGTCCTTCAGAACGTCGTAGGCTTCGCTGATATCCTTGAATTTCTGTTCGGCGTTCTTGTCGCCCGAATTGCGGTCGGGGTGGTACTGCATGGCGAGCTTGCGATAAGCCCGCTTGAGGTCGTCGGCGCTCGCCGTCTTGCCGACGCCGAGGACCTC
Organism: uncultured Alphaproteobacteria bacterium; assembly: GCA_963799085.1. Lineage (GTDB taxonomy): Bacteria > Pseudomonadota > Alphaproteobacteria > ATCC43930 > CGMCC-115725 > AP-15. Next base: position 8,906 of record CAWCWA010000019.1, read on the forward strand.
GTAAAAATCCTGCTTAGCCATTATCGACGCGCGCTCGATCAGAAGGTTTTTGATCGCGGATCACCCCGGCGGTCGCCCGCCAGGGTGAAGCCGTCCGAACATGGGCGCCGCGAGGGCGCAATTTACGCGGAACCGCGCTTCTTCTGGTCGTCGACCTCCTCGAAATCGGCGTCGACGACCTTGTCGTCGCCAGAGCCGCCATGGCCTGGCCCGCCTTGCGCCGGGCCAGAGGGCCCACCGTCGCCGGGACCCGCTTGGCCCGCTTCCTGCTGGGCCTTGTAGAGCGTCTCGCCGAGCTTCATCGACACCTGCGTCAGCGCCTCGGTCTTGGTCTTGATCTCGCCGACATCATCGCTGCCGAGCGCGTCCTTCAAAGCCTGGATCGCCTGCTGTGCTGCGTCCTGGTCGCCCTGCGGCACCTTTTCGGCATTCTCGCGCAAGGTCCGCTCGGTCGTATGGACCAGCGCGTCGGCGTTGTTCTTGGCTTCGACCAACTCGCGCCGCCGCTTGTCTTCCTCGGCATGCGCCTCGGCGTCCTTGACCATCTTCTCGATATCCGCTTCGGACAGGCCGCCCGAGGCCTGGATGCGGATCTGCTGTTCCTTGCCGGTCGCCTTGTCCTTGGCCGAGACGTTGACGATGCCGTTGGCGTCGATGTCGAAGGTGACCTCGACCTGCGGCATGCCGCGCGGCGCCGGTGGAAGCCCGACCAAATCGAACTGGCCGAGCAGCTTGTTGTCCGCCGCCATCTCGCGTTCGCCCTGAAAGACGCGGATTGTCACCGCCGTCTGATTGTCCTCGGCGGTCGAGAAGGTCTGGCTCTTCTTGGTCGGGATCGTCGTGTTGCGGTCAATGAGGCGCGTAAAGACGCCGCCCAGCGTCTCGATGCCGAGCGACAGCGGGGTTACGTCGAGGAGCAGGACGTCCTTGACCTCGCCCTTCAGCACGCCGGCCTGGATCGCCGCGCCGATCGCCACGACCTCGTCGGGATTGACGCCGCGGTTCGGCTCCTTGCCGAAGAACTGTTTTACGGTCTCGATGACCTTGGGCATGCGGGTCATGCCGCCGACCAAAATCACATCCTCGATCTCGGAGGCCTTGAGCCCGGCGTCCTTGAGCGCGTTGCGGCACGGCCCGATCGTGCGCTGGATCAGATCGTCGACAAGAGCTTCGAGCTTGGCGCGGGTCAGCTTGATGTTGAGGTGCTTCGGCCCGTGCTGGTCGGCGGTGATGAACGGCAGGTTGACGTCGGTCTGCATCGACGAGCTGAGTTCGATCTTGGCCTTCTCCGCCGCCTCCTTCAGCCGCTGCAGGGCAAGGCGGTCGGTGCGCAGGTCGATCCCCTGCTCCTTGCGGAATTCGTCGGCGAGATAATCGATGATGTTCTTGTCGAAATCCTCGCCGCCGAGAAACGTGTCGCCGTTGGTCGATTTGACCTCGAACACGCCGTCGCCGATTTCGAGCACCGAGATGTCGAAGGTGCCGCCGCCCAGATCATAGACGGCGATCGTGCCGCTGCCCTTCTTCTCCATGCCGTAGGCAAGCGCGGCGGCGGTCGGCTCGTTGATGATGCGCAGGACCTCAAGGCCGGCGATCTTGCCGGCGTCCTTGGTCGCCTGGCGCTGCGAATCGTTGAAATAGGCCGGCACCGTAATCACCGCCTCGGAGACGGTCTCGCCGAGATAGGCCTCGGCCGTCTCCTTCATCTTCTGCAGGATGAAGGCGCTGATCTGCGAGGGCGCGTATTTCTTGCCGCGGCTCTCGACCCAGGCGTCGCCATTATCGCCCGACATGATCTTGTACGGGACAAGATCGATGTCCTTGTTCACCATCGGGTCGGTAAAGCGCCGCCCGATCAAGCGCTTGATCGCGAAGAACGTGTTTTCGGGATTGGTCACCGCCTGACGCTTCGCGGCCTGGCCGACCAGACGCTCGCCCGATTCGGTGAACGCCACCATCGAGGGCGTGGTGCGCATGCCCTCGCTGTTCTCGATCACCTTGGCGTTCCTGCCTTCCATCACGGCGACGCAGGAATTGGTCGTGCCGAGATCGATACCGATGACCTTGCTCATGGATACCTCATGTCAAAAGCAGGACCGGACGGCCCGGGGCGGCACCGTCCCGATCCCCCGGGATAGAGATGTTCAGTCATCCCCTGACCGAAGCTAGGTTTATATATGTGGGGTCCGCGACCGCTACAACAGGCTCAGGCGGCGGGCGCATCGGCGGGTTTCGCGGGTTGCTTGGCGACGCCGACCATCGCCGGACGCAGCAGCCGATCGTGCAGCACATACCCTGGCTGCAGCACCTCGACGACCGTGCCGCCGGGTTTGCCCGGGGCATCGGCCTCGAAGATCGCCTGGTGGAAATTGTGGTCGAAGGGTTCGCCCTTCGGGTCGATGCGCCGGATGCCGTGCCGTTCGAAGACGCCGAGCAATTCGCGCTCGGTCGCCGCGACGCCGTCGAGGAGATTGCGCGTGCGCTCGTCCCGGACTTCGGCTTCGGGCAGGCTGTCGAGCGCGCGGCGCAGATTGTCGGCCGCCGACAGCAATTCCTTGGCGAAGGCCGTGATTGCGTATTTCGAGCGCGTCATCGCGCTCGCGCTGGGCCCGCCGGCGGGTGTTCTCGGTCTCGGCGAGCGCGCGCAGCGTGCCGGTCCTTCTGCTCGGCAAGCTCGGCTTCGAGCGCCGCCAGCCCGCGCCTCGGGCGAATGCGGCCGGCGTCGGCGCTGCTGCTGTTGTTGGCGGCGGCGCCGTCAGTCTCGGAAACGCCGTCCTGCGGTTTTCCCGTTTCGTCCATCAATCGTCCTATCCAATCAGGCGCCCGATCATCTTGGCGGTGTAGTCGACCATCGGGATGATCCGGGCGTAGTTGATCCGGGTGGGGCCGATGACCCCGATCGCGCCGACAATCTGCTCGCGGCTGTTCTGGTAAGGGGCGATCACCATCGAACATCCGGCGACGCCGAACAGATGATTTTCGGCGCCGATGAAGATCTGCACGCCCTCGCCTTGCCTGCTGGCGTCGAGCAGGCGCAGCACGTTTCGCTTGCGTCTCCAGCATTTCGAAGAGGTTGCGCAGTCGTTCGAGATCGGCGAGCGCGGTTACGTCCTCGAGGAGGTTGGCCTGGCCGCGCACGATCAGCGCGCTGCCGCTGTCGCCGCCCGCCCAGCTCGCGAGCCCGGCCGCGACCAGACGCGAGGTCAATTCGTCGAGCTGCGCCTGGTTCGAGCCGATCTCCTCCTCGATTTCGGCTCTCGCCTCTTCGATCGTGCGGCCGATCAGCCGCGCGTTCAGATAATTGCGCGGCCGCGACCAGAGTCGAGGGCGGCAGGCCGAGCGGCACCTCGATGACCCGGTTCTCGACGATCCCGTCCTCGGTGACCAGCACGACGAGCGCCCGGCCCGGCCCGAGATGGACGAATTCGATATGCTTCAGCGGACCGTCGCTGCTTCGGCACGACGACGACCCCGGCGCAATGCGACAGCCCGCTGAGTGCGCTGGTCGCTTCCTCGAGCGCCTGCGGCAGGCTCATGCCGCGCGCCGCGCACAGGCTTCGATGTTGCGCCGCTCGTCCTCGGCGAGACGGCCGATTTCGAGCAGGCCATGCACGAAGAGCCGTAGCCCCAGCTTCGGTCGGCAGCCGACCGGCCGAGGTATGCGGCGCGTAGAGCAGCCCCGCCTCTTCGAGATCGGCCATGACGTTGCGGATCGTCGCCGGCGACAGGTTCTGGCCGAGCAGGCGCGACAGCGTGCGCGAACCGACAGGTTCGCCGGTCTGCGACATAGCCATCGACAATCAGCCGAAAGATCTCGCGGCTGCGTTCGTTCAGTTCGCTGATCGGAGAGGCTGCCAACGGTCCAGGCATTCAATGATCGTGTTTTACGGTCCGGTCTGGCGGCTGACGAACCGACTGCGGCGATCGCACCATAGGCCTACCAAACCCGCCGAGCCAACTCCCGGATGCACTCGCGTGGTGGCGTCGGCAAAATTTAGGAACGCCTAAGGGGCGCGTCAACCGGGCGGCAAGTGCGGCTGGCTCGGCTGTCTCAAGGGTTCTTCTTGAAGCGCGCTGTAAAGGTCTGGCCTTTGGGTGTGGTCATCGTTCCGAGGAGGTCGACGATCGCGGGCTTGAACGCGAATTGCGTCCCGTCGGCATTTTCGAACAGCAGTTGATCGCCGCGAATGACGCCGGTTCCATGCAATACGCCGCCGGGCGATTTGTCACCCGAACCGAGCGGCCCAAAGACGTAGGTTATCGTCGCCGCGCCGTCCGGTTGGATCGCCTCGACGACCAGCGCCGCACAAGTATCGGAGTCCCACGCCGCATCGCTCCAGGCACCGAGGAAGGGCCGGTAGGATTCGGGGACGTTTGTCGGGTCCTCGACCCGGTACGACACATCTTGATCGCAAAACACGCGGCTGTGCTGTTCCGCGAGAGGAGGCGTCTGCGCCAGGGCCGGAGCCGCCAGCCAGAGCATCGCGCAAACAGGGAACAGACAGAAACGCGTCACCGCGCTCTCCGGACGAGGCCGGATAACGAATTCGTCAAAGCGTCTGGAACCGCGCCCGGGCGCCCCTTTCGATCGCCGCGGCGGTCAGGCGATCGACATTGAGACGGTGGCGCAGCAATTCGAGGATGCGCAATTCCTCCTGCGTCGCCGCACCGTCGGCGGCGACGAGATCGCAAGCAATCGCGTAGGCAGTTTCGCGCAATTTCGACGGTAATGCGGCCTTGATCGCCGCCAAGGTCTCGTCGAGCCCGTTCGTCCGGCCGATCAGATCGGTGCAGTCATTAAGAAGGGCCGGCAACTGCCGACGGTCGAAATCGCGAAATACCGGCAGGTGGCCGACCATCTCGCCGATCATCTGCAACTCGGCGTCGGTCATGTTGCTGTCGGCAGCCGACACGATGACCATGGTGTAGATCAGCCCGCGATAATGGTCGAGCATGGCGCACCTGCGAAGATTTCACCTGCCGTCAGAGCAAAATAGGCCCGCGGCTGTCAAGCCCCGCCGGTCATTCGCCACCGGAAGGTTCCAAAAAGGAGGTGGTCGCGGCTACGGTCTCCGCCAGCGGCAGCCGCGTCACCGCGACGCCCTCGGGAAAGGCCGCGAGGAGGCGCGACGGCAATGCCCGGTCAAGCATGACAAAAACGCCGCGGTCGTCGGCGCGACGGATCAGCCGACCATAGGCTTGGCGCAGCCGCAGCCGGGCCAGCTGATCGGCGTACCGGGCGCCGCCGAACGCGGCGCGGCGCGCGCGGTAGAGAACGTCGGGCCGCGGCCAGGGAACCCGGTCGAAAACAAGCAGCCGCAAGGCCCGGCCCGGCACGTCGACGCCGTCGCGCACGGCGTCGGTGCCGAGCAGGCAGGAATCCTCCTCGGCGCGGAAAATGTCGAGCAGGGTGGCCGTCGACATCGCCTCGACATGCTGCGCCAGGAGCGACACCCCGCGCGCCTCCAGCAGCGGGGCGATGCGGCGATGCACCGCCCGCAGCCGCGCCACCGCGGTGAAGAGCCCGAGCGCCCCGCCCCGCGCCGCGATGAACAGCGCAGCAAAGCCGGCGGCAACCTGGCCGATGTCGTCGCGCGGGACATCGTTGACGATGAAAACGCGGGTCTGCGCCGGGTAATCGAACGGGGACGCGAGCTGCGCCGCCCGCGGACGAGAAGGCAGATGGCGCAGCCCGGTCGCCGCCTCGGCCGCGCGCCAGGCGAGTTCAGGATCGGCGTCCCCGTCGGTCAGCGTCGCGGACGTGACGACGAGGCCATGCGCCGGCCGCGCCACGACATCGGCGAACGGGATGCCGGGATCGACCCAATTGCGGTTGACCGCGACATCGGTTTCGAGCCCGTCGATCCGGTCGAGGGCGAACCATTCGACGGTCTCGGCCGAGCCCGGCTCGGCAAGGGCGCGCAGCAACCCCGACCAGCCGCCAAGCTGCAGGTCGGCGCGGCGTTCGAGGCCGCGGACCACCGCGTCGAGCCGCTGGCGCAAGCCGGGCTCGGGCGGGTTGTCGGGGTCTTCGAGGCGTTTGCGCAAAGGTCGGATCAGAGCTCGCATCGCCGCGGCGAGCCGGTCGAGAGCCTCGGCCAGCGGCAATGCCGCCTCGATCAGCCCCGGGATGGCCGGCCGCGCCTCGGCCTGCAGTCCGTAGCCTGCATCGCCAAGCGTCGCCCGCGCCAGCACCTGCTGACGGACCAACGCGAGAAAGGCCTCGAAGCTCTGATACCCGCGGGCTTCGGCGACGCGGTGGGCCCAGCCGTCGCCGGGCAGGACACGGGCGGCGCCGAGCACCCCGATCAGCGCCTTGACACCGTCGTCATCCCCTTCGACGAGGTCGCCGATGCGGCGGCGCAGCCCACGGGCGCGCGAACGTGCGCCTGCTTCGGCGCCGAGCAGCCAGCGGCGCAATTCGCGGCCTTCCAATCCCGACAGGCGGACCGAAAACGCGCTATCGGCCGCTTCGAGCAGGTGATGGCCTTCATCGAAAACGTAGCGCGTCGGCACCGTCGAATCGTCGAGACCGCCGAGTGCGGCCTGCGTCATGACCAGCGCATGATTGGCGACGACGATGCGCGCGGACCGAGCCTGGCGAATGTTCTTTTCGACAAAACAACGCCGGAAATGCGGACAGGCCGAATGCACGCACTCACCGCGGCGATCGGCGAGCGCATTGACGCGGCCGCGGCCAATCAGTTCGCCCAGCCAGCCCGGGAAGTCGCCGGCGACCAGATCGCCCGCCTCGGTGGCGCCGATCCAGCGGGCGATCAGTCCGAGCTGTCCGACGGCGCGCCCGCCGCGCATCACGGCGGCGGCGACCGCGTCCTCGTAATTCAGGAGACAGAGGAAGTTTTCCCGCCCCTTGCGCACGACGACGCGCCGGCGCTTGGTCGGCGGGTCGGGATAGAGCCGGTCGAGCTCGCCCGATATCTGGGTTTGCAGGTTGCGCGTGTAGGTCGAGATCCAGACAGCACCTCGGTTCTTGTCGGCCCAGAGGCTTGCCGGCGCGATATAGCCCAAGGTCTTGCCGACGCCGGTGCCAGCCTCGGCGAGAACCGCGTGCGGCCGGTCGGGGCGCTCGCGCGGTGCGAACGCGGCGGCGACGGCGGCGGCATAGTCGGCCTGCTGTAGCCGCGGCTCGGCATCGTCGCCGAGCAGCTCGGGCAAGCCGGGCGCGCGCCTCGTCGGGCAGCACCGGCTCGTTGCCGGGCGGGGGACCGGGCGCCCGTTCGCTCCACTCTTCGAGCCTCTGCCATGCGCGCAGCCCGCCCGCCTGACGCCGGGCGTCGGGCTCCGAGGGCGGCAGCGCGGCCAGGACCGCCGGTGCCCACGGCCAGCCGGCGCGGTCCATCACGACTGCCGTCGCCCGGATCTCCGGATCGGTCTCGGCGGCCAAAGCCTGGAGCAGCGCGCGTGCGGCCGTCGCGAGCGCAACGCAGGCCTCGGTCGGGCGTTGCGGCGGCGCCAATCCGAGGGCGGCTGCGATGCCGCGCGGCGTCGGCACGCAAAATCGCGCCGGATGGACGAAGGCGAATAGTTCGAGCAGATCAAGGGCGGGAAAGACCGCCGCCTCCAGACGGCGCGCGGTCGCGACGGCATGGCAGACGATCGGCGTCTCGGATTCGACCCGATGGCGCGCCTCGGCCGGCGCCAGCGCCTCGATCTCGCCATCAGGGTCGAGCCACAGCACTTCGCGCAGGCCGGCCAGCAGCACCGGCGCCCGCGGCATCGCCACCGGGCGCAATGCCGGGGCGGGCATGCTGTCGTGATCCAACATCGGCACAGGGTCTAGCACAGATGCCGCGACACGGCGGCCCGTGGTATTGGTGGCGGCGATGCCCGACCTCTATCCGCTCTTCCGGCCGCTGTTGCGCCGGCTTTCTGCCGAAAGGGCGCATGACCTGACATTGCGAGGGCTCGCCGCCGGGCTGGCCCAATTCGTAGCGCCCGCCGACGCGCCCGACCCGCCGGTTCTGGCGCAGCGCCTGTGGGGCCGCGATTTTCCCAATCCTCTCGGCCTCGCCGCCGGATTCGACAAGGACGCGCGAGCGCCCGACGCGATTGCGGCGCCTCGGCTTCGGCTTTGTCGAGATCGGCACCGTTACGCCGCGGCCGCAGCCCGGCAATCCGAAGCCGCGCCTCTTTCGTCTCGACGAGGACGACGCGGCGATTAACCGCATGGGCTTCAACAGCGCCGGCCTCGACGTCGTGGCCGAACGCCTCGCCCAGCGGCCGCGTCGCGGCATCCTCGGCGTCAATCTCGGCAAGAACCGCGACAGCACGGACGCCGCAGCCGATTACGAGACCGGCATCCGCCGTACGGCGTCGCTTGGCGACTATCTCGTCGTCAACGTCTCGTCGCCGAACACTCCGGGGCTGCGCGACCTGCAGCGGCGCGCCGAACTCGCGGCATTGCTGGCGCGCCTGCTGCGAGCGCGCGACGCCACCGGCGCGAAGACGCCGCTGCTCGTGAAGATCGCACCCGATCTAACGCACGAGGAGCGGCAGGACGTGGCCGAAGTCGCCTGCGACAGCGGCATCGACGGCCTGATCATCGCCAACACCACAGTGGCGCGGGCGAAGAGCCTGCGGAGCCCGAACGCAATCGAAGAAGGCGGTCTCAGCGGGAAGCCGCTCTTCGCCCCTTCGACAGCACTCCTCGCCGATATCTATCGGCTGACCGGCGGCAGGCTGCCGCTGATCGCCGCCGGCGGCGTATCGGGCGCGGCCGAGGCTTACGAGAAGATACGCGCCGGCGCGAGCCTGGTGCAGCTCTACACCGCGCTGGCCTTTGCCGGACCCAGCCTTATCGGCCAGATCAAGAGCGGATTGGCGAAACTGTTGTGGGCGGACGGCTTTACCGCGATCGGGGAAGCGGTCGGCGCGGCTGGCGGCGTCCGGGGGAATTCGCTCCTGCGCGCGCCGGACGCCCAGAAAGAGCTGACGCGAATATCGAGAGCCTGATCGAGCGGATGCTGTTCGCCAGCCGCTGGCCATTGACGCCGATTTATCCCGGCCTGGCGATAATGTTAGGAGTTTTCGTCGTCCGCTTGTTCGGTGAGCTGGCGCATTTGGCGCTGAACGTCCTCGTCCTCCGTGAGGCGGATGTGGTCCTGGGCGCTCTCACCTTGATCGACCTGGCCCTCGTCGCTGGGCTTATCGTCATGGTTATGTTGGGCGGATACGAGAATTTCGTGTCGCGCCTGCAAGTCGAAGATGCCGAGAAGGCGATCGCCTGGCTCGGAAAGCTGGACGCCGGCGCGCTCAAGCTGAAGGTCGCGGCCTATATCGTGGCGATTTCCGCGATCCAGTTGTTGAAGGGCTATATGGATATCGACCAGACGCCCAACGACAAGTTGTTCTGGATGATGGTCATCCACCTGACGTTTGTGGTTTCGGCATTGCTGCTGGCCATAATGGACCGACTGATCGGGAACGCTCACAAGCCGCCTTGAAAAGGCGACCGCGGCCGCCCGCCTTCCCTCAGGTCATTCCCCCTGCGATCCTTCGGCCAGCATCTCCGCCATTGCCTCCTCGAACTCGGCCAGGGTCTCGCACACCTGAACCTGGCGATTCGGCGTCGCCTCGGCGACCAGCGCCCGCCGGTCGTACCGCGCCGCCTCGACGCGGCGGTAACCGAAGGAACTGCGCACGCCCTCGTTCAGCGTGAAGGTGTCATAAAAGAACCTGCCGTCTCGCTCGACCAAAGGCCCGATCAACATCTCCGGGGTCATTATGGCTCCTCGTCCGGGGACCGCCGCGCCGATTGCTGACGCCGTAGTCCCGCTGATTGCTGTTCGAACACGCTCGACCGGGCAATGTTCCGATCAATTGGGAAACGGTGTGTAAACGCCAATGTTCGTGAGGCCGACGCGGCGTTCTCGCCACCCTTGCCGACCGGGCCACCCGCATCTCATTATCGCGGCGGCGGCATCAGCCTTTCCGACATCAATTCCTCGGTCAAGCGGGTTCGAAGTCAATGGCGATCCGGATCATCGAAGGCGTCGGCGGGCTGGCGTCGCGCTATGACGGTTTCATTCTGGATCTTTGGGGGGTGATCCATGACGGGTTGGCGCCGCTCCCCGGAGCACTCGACTGTCTTCGGCGATTGCGCGAATCGGGCAAGCGAGTGGTGCTCCTGTCGAACGCACCACGTCGCGCCGACGACGTCGTGCGGCGCATCGCGCAGATCGGTGTTCCGAGCGGGCTCTACCACGATGTCGTGTCATCCGGCGAGGAGGCGTGGCAATGCCTTCATCGCCGCGACGACCCGTTCTACAAGGGCCTCGGCCGCCATTGCCTGCATATCTGCTCCGACCGCGATCTCGAAATTCGCGACGGTCTCGATCTCGAATATGTCGACAGTCCGGCGGCGGCGGACTTCATCCTCAATACTGGGCCGGCTGGCTGGGACGACACGATCGAGGACTACCGGCCGCTGTTGCAGGAGGGCCTCGCGCGCAACCTGCCGATGGTCTGCGCCAATCCCGATCTCGTCGTCAATCACGGTGACAGACTGGCGTTATGCGCCGGCAGCCTGGCATTATGGTATCAAGAGGCTGGCGGCTACGTCCGATGGCATGGCAAGCCCTTCCGCTCGGTGTACGATGCCTGCCTCTCCCGCCTGAATATCGCCGACCGGTCGCGGATTCTGGTGGTCGGGGACAGCCTGCGCACCGACATCGCCGGCGCCGACGGGGCCGGTCTCGACAGCCTCTTTCTAACCGGCGGCATTCACGCGCACGAGTTCGCCGGGGATCACGGCCGGCCCGACGCCGCCCGCATCGAAGCGGCGCTCGAAACCCTTCCCTATCGTCCGACCGCCGTCGCCGGCAGCTTATCCTGGTGAGGTCAATGGCCCGCGCGATGCAGGATCCGCTCGCGCAACCCGGTGTCGTAAGCTATTGCCTGCGCCGTCAGCAGCGTACCGCCAGTCGGCAGGAATTGGACAAGGCGTTTGCGCTCGAGCGCCGTCCAGACGGCGGGGTTGCCCAGGCCCGTCGCGTCGCGCGCGGCGACGATGGCTTCGCCGAGGTGAAAATGGTCCCCATGCGCGTGCGGCAATCCGGTGAGAATGACGCTGCCCGGTTCCTCGCCAGGCCGCGAATATTCGGAGAGCCGGGCCGCCTCCTGCAGCAGGGTCAGTGTGCGCAACTGTAGCGGGTTGAGATTGAGCGGGTTGCGTTTCGAGATCATGGCGCTTGATAGACCGCTGCCTGCCCGCGATGCAACGCAGCCGTACCTGTGACCCGCGGGACTATTGCCCGGGCGGCGGACGGGTCGGCGCCTGCGCCTCCCAGAAGAAGCTGGCGACGAGCGGCAGGTGATCGGAGGCAAGGCGCGACAGCGGCGAACGATAAACCGAAATGTCGGAAAGGACCGCCGACCCGTCGGCATAGATGCGGTCGAGCGACAGAAACGGCAGCCACGAAGGAAAGGTCCGTAGCGCGGTGCTGGGCCCGAGGCGCCGGTCGAGCGTCCGGGTCGCCCCGCCTCGCCCGCGCCACTCGTTGAGATCGCCCATCAACAGCAGCGCATGCGCGGTCGGGTGCGTGGGCGACCGCAGCGGCGGAGCGGCAAGCACATTCATCATGCGGTTGACCTGGAGCAAACGCTCGCCGGCATACAGGCCGAAATGGGTGGCGACGACGCGCAGCAAACGATCGCCGACCAGGAGGTCGACATCGACGGCGCCGCGCGAAGGAAAGCCGGCAACGGTCAAATCTATCGTGCGGATCGCCAGCGCCGGAAAACGCGTCAATATGACGTTGCCGAGGCGGCGCGGCCGGTTCGCGACGCCTGCGCCGATGATCGCGCGGCGATCGGTCGCTGCGCCGAGGTAAGCCCATTGCGTGTCATGCGGCGCGATGTTGCGGCGGGCGTCGACCTCCTGCAGGCAAATGATGTCGGCGTCGATCTCGCGCAGAACGGCGGCGATGCGCGCCGGGTCGTAGCGCCGATCGACGCCGACGCAGGAATGGATGTTGTAGGTCGCCACCCGCAATGGCGGCTGTTCCGCCGCAGTGTGCGCACGCTCCGCCGCGCCGCGATCCTTCGCCATCGATGAGCGCCGGTTTTGCAATCTACTGTGTCGCGCGGCCACTGACTTGCGCCAAACCGTGGAGGATGTCGCGGGCGGCGTTCAGTTGTTCGTCGCCATCCGAGCCGACATCCGCCGCGGGAAGGACGCCCGGTTTCGCCGATGGCGGCGCTGCGGCGCGATCGGGAGCGGGCGGAGATTTTCCCCTGGTGGAGGTCGTCACATCCGGATTTTTCAAAGCGCCGGGCAGATCGGCCTCGCGGCGACGCTCGGATTGGGCGAGTTTTTCGACCTTGAGCGGCGTGACGGTCAGGTCGGGCTCGATCCCCTTGCCCTGGATTTCCTTGCCGGTCGGCGTCACGAACCGGCCGGTCGTCAGCCGGATGGCGGCGCCGTTGCCGAGGGGGAGGATGCTTTCGATGGCGCTTTCGCCGAAGGTCTTGGCGCCGAGGAGGACGGCGCGGCGGTTGTCCTGGAGCGCGCCGGCGACCAGTTCCGCCTCGCGCGCAGTGCCGCCGTTGACGAGCGCCACGATCGGCAGCCCGTCGGCCAGATCGCCCGGGGTGGCGGCGATGTGCTTGAGGCTGTCGGGTTTGCGGCCCTTGACGATGGCGATGTCGCCCTTGTCGAGAAAGGCGTCCGCGGTCTTGACCGCGGCGGCAAAGTCGCCGCCCGGGTCGTTGCGCAGGTCGAGGATGTAGCCGATCAGCTTGTTGCCGCCCTGCCGCCGCAAATCCTGCACCGTGGCGGCAAGTGCGGCGGCGCTGCCGGCGTCGAACCCGGCGATCCGCAGATAGCCGATGTTCGGCCCTTCGAGGCGGCCGCTGACGCCGGGGGCCGCGGCCGCGGCGCGCTTGATCTCGAGCTTGATCGGGCCGCCATTGCCGCGGCGCAAGGTCAAGCGCACCGTGCTGCCCTCGGGCCCGCGCAATTTGCGCTCGACCTCGTCGAGGGTCAGATCGTAGGTCGGCTCCTTGTCGATCGCGTAGATCAGATCGCCGGGCTTGACCCCGGCGGCGGCGGCCGGCGAGCCGTCGCGCGGCGAGATCACCTTCAACTGGCCGTTGTCGATCGTCGCCGCCAGCCCGATCCCCACCGCCTTGTCGCCCGAGGGGTGCTGCAGCGCCTGGTAGGCCTCCGGGTCGAGATAGGCCGAATACGGGTCGAGCCCCGACAGCATCCCGGCAATCGCCGCCCCAATCAGCTTCTCCTCGCCGGTCGGCTCGACTGCATCCTGTCGAATTCGGCCGAACGCCTCGCCGAACAGGTTGAGTTGGTCGTATCCGCCGGTCTTGGCGGTTTTCGTCTGAGAAAGGGCCGGGCCGGACAGCACGAGCGCGATCAGGGCGACAGCCGCAGCCAACCTGGGCATCCGACAAAATCTCCACGAATGACGCCGCAGACTAGCCAAGTCGCCGATCGTTGCAACAGCCGCGAACAGCGACCGCCAGCGGCTTGACAGCGCCGCACCGCATCCGTAGGGGTCTTTACGCTCGTAAACTGGCCCGGATCGGAATGTTCGAGAGCAAGCACGCGGCGATTCCCGGGCGCCTCACGATCGTCGGTTTCGGCAGCATCGGTCAGGGCGTGTTGCCCCTGCTGCTGCGGCACATCGACATCGACCCGGCACGGATCGCGATCATCACGGCCGAACCGGGCGGCGCCGACATCGCGGCCTCTTACGGCGTCCACTTCACCCGGGCGACGCTGACCCGCGAGAACTACCTCGCGGTCCTGGACCCTTATATCGGCACTGGCGACGTGCTTTTGAATGTCTCGGTCGACGTGTCCAGCACGGCGCTGATCGAATTCTGCCAGAACAAGGGCGCGCTCTATCTCGACACCTGCATTGAACCTTGGCCGGGCGGGTATACCGATCCAAGCCTCCCGCCTTCGGCCCGCTCCAACTACGCGCTGCGCGAAGGCGCCCTGGCGCTTCGCCGGCGATATCCGCAGGGACCGACCGCGGTCCTGACGCACGGCGCCAACCCTGGTCTCGTATCGCATTTCGTCAAGCAGGCGCTCGTCGATCTTGCCCGGGATTCGGGTCTGTCCGACGCGCCGCCGAAGACACGCCGCGATTGGGCTTTGCTGGCCCAACGTCTCGGGATCAAGGTCATCCACATCGCCGAACGCGACACGCAGGTCGCGGAACTGCCAAAGGAACCCGGCGAATTCGTCAATACCTGGTCGATCGACGGCTTTATCAGCGAGGGTTCGCAGCCGGCGGAACTGGGTTGGGGAACCCACGAGCGGCACTTTCCGAAGGATGCGCGGCGGCACGATTTCGGCGGCGGTTCTGCGATCTATCTGCTGCGGCCCGGTGCGGCCACCCGGGTGCGCAGCTGGACCCCGCTTGAAGGCCCCTATCACGGATTTCTGATCACCCACGGCGAGTCGATCTCGATCGCCGATTATCTGAGCGTTTGGGACGGCGATCGGCTGGATTTCCGGCCGACCTGCCACTACGCCTACCACCCGTGCGACGACGCGGTGCTGAGCCTGCACGAGTTTGCCGGCAAGAATTTTCGGCTGCAGGACCGCAAGCGGCTGATGATGGACGAGATTTCCCAGGGGAGCGACGAACTCGGCGTGCTGTTGATGGGGGCGGTGAAGGGGGTCTATTGGTACGGCTCGCGCTTGACCATCGCCGAGGCGCGGCGCGTCGTTCCGCACAACAACGCAACCTCGCTGCAAGTGACCGCGGCGGTGCTGGGCGGCCTTGTCTGGGCGCTCGAGCACCCCAGGCAGGGCATCGTCGAGCCCGAGGAAATGGATTTCGAACGCGTCCTCGAAATCGCCCGTCCCTATCTCGGCGAGGTCGTCGGCGCCTACGGCGACTGGACGCCTCTGGCCGATCGCGAACGCCTGTTCGCCGAGGACCTCGACCACGAAGACCCGTGGCAGTTCAAGAACGTCCGGGTCGTTTGACGGCGCCGGCCCGGCATCGCCTCTGGCTTCTGGCGCTGTCGCTGTACGCACTTGCCGCAGCAGCGGACACCGGCTTCCACCTTCATGACAATCTCACGGGCGGCGACGGCGAGATCGAGTTTTCGGAATTCGCGGTGGCATTTTCGGCCGGGCTGTTCTGGCCGGTCGATCTTATCGCGATGGCGCTTCTCGCCGGACGGTGACACTAGGCGGCGAGCGCCGCGGCCACCTCGCAGGCAAGCTGCTGAGGACGATAGGGTTTGCGCAAGAGCCGGCAGGCGGCACCGACCCCGGTCGCGTAGCCGGAGGCAAGCAGGACCTTAAGGCGGGGAAGCTGTAGCAGTGCGCGCCTGGCGGTTTCGATCCCGTCAAGGCCAGGCATCACGATATCGGTGAACAACAAGTCGATCTGCTGGTTAGCGTTCAGCAATCCCAACGCAGACACGCCATCCGCTGCGGTCAATACAGTATAACCGCGCTGCTCAAGGACCAGTGTTGCATAATGACGAATGTCAGGATCATCATCTACAACGAGAATGGTCTGTGGTCTTCTGTTTTCCTCCATTAACTTGCCGTTTGTTGCTACCGGATTTTTTCGGATACCCTCACATAGAGATTACACTATATCGCGATTCGCTGTGGGCCACAACTGTACTTAAGGGTGAAACCGTAATCATCGCCGCCTTACGTCGTGTAAAACCCCGGTGCTGCCCTTATGGTTCCATGCAGCCGGGGCGCCAATCCTTAATGACGGAAATGCCGCATCCCGGTAAACACCATGGCGATGCCGGCGGCGTCGGCGGCAGCGACGGCCTCCGCGTCGCGGCGCGACCCGCCGGGCTCTATAATCGCGACGACGCCAGCCGCCGCCGCTGCTTCAACGCCGTCGGCGAACGGAAAGAACGCATCCGAGGCGAGCACGGCGCCGACCGCCGGTGATCCGGGGAGACCCGCCGCGGCGCCGGTCTCGGCCGCCTTTTGCGCGGCGATCCGGACGCTGTCGACGCGGCTCATCTGCCCGGCCCCGATACCGACCGTCGCCCCCGCCCGGGCCAGGACGATCGCATTCGACTTGACGTGTTTAGCGACGGTATCGGCGAACCCGAGATCGGCCAATTCGGACGCGCTCGGCCTGCGGCGCGTCACAATTCGCCACGCCGCGGGCGGGGGAAACTCCCGATCTCGGTCCTGTACGAGCAGCCCGCCCGATACCGAACGAACAAGCCGGCGATTTGCCGTCGGATCCGGCATCGCGCCAGTCACCAACAGGCGCAGCCCCGCTCTGCGGCCGAGAGTCGCAGCGGCCTCCGCCGACGCCGATGGAACGATCACGACTTCGACAAACAACCGCGCGATCTCCTCGGCGGTGGTCGCGTCGAGCGGCCGGTTAAGCGCGACGACGCCTCCGAAGGCGCTCACCGGGTCGCAGGCCAGCGCCTTGCGCCACGCCTCGTTCGGTTCGCGGCCGACGGCGACGCCGCAGGGGTTGGCGTGTTTGACGATCGCGGCAGCGGGCTCGGCAAACTCCGCCACCATTTCAAATGCCGCGTCGGCGTCGGCGTAATTGTTGTAGGAGAGCTCCTTGCCGCAGACTTGCCGCGCCGCCGCAGCGCCGGGCTGCTGCGGGTCGATGCGGTAGAGCGCGCCCTTCTGATGCGGGTTCTCGCCATAACGCAAGCGCTCCTGCAACCGGCCGGCGAGCACCAGGGTTTCCGGAAAGTCGATGCCGTCTTCCCGGGCGAGCCATCCGGCGATTGCAGCGTCATAGGCTGCCGTATAGGCAAAGGCCTTGCGCGCCAGGGAACGCCGAAGCTCCTGTCCGACGATGCCCCCGCCGGCGGCGAGTTCGCCCAGCACCCGCTCGTAATCGCCGGGATCAGTCACCACGGTCACGGCGTCGTGGTTTTTCGCCGCGGCCCGGATCAGCGCCGGACCGCCGATGTCGATATTTTCGATGCAGGTTTCGGCGTCGGCGCCCGACGCAACGGTCTCTGCGAACGGGTAGAGGTTGCAGACAACAAGATCGATCGGCTCGATGCCGCGCGCGGCGAGCGCGTCCAGGTGCTCGGGCCGGTCGCGCCGGGCGAGCACGCCGCCGTGAATAGCCGGGTGCAAGGTCTTCACCCGCCCGTCGAGAAATTCCGCCATTCCGGTGACGGCGGACACCTCGCGCACCGGCAACCCCGCCGCGGCGAGGGCCTGCGCCGACCCGCCGGTCGAAACCAGCGCAACCCCGTGGGACTGCAAGGCCCGCGGCGAACGGGACGAGACCGGTCTTATCGCTGACCGAGATCAAAGCTCGGCGAATGGGGTGCGCGGAGGAGATCATCGTGCGGGTATAGGATTGCGCGGCGGGTCCGACAACCCCGCCGCCCTCAGCGGCCGCGCGCCAGCGCCGCCAGCAAGACCGCAACTATTGCCGCGGCCGCAGCGAGAGTATTCGCGCCGGCGCCGTTTTCTGCCGCCCATGCGCAACCGATCAGCAACAGATCGGCGATCAGCACGCGTTCAACGATGGCGGCGTGCGACAGCCCGCGGCGAACCGCCCGCTGATAGAAATGCTCGCGATGCGCCTGCCAGAAGCGTTCGCCGCGCAGCAACCGCCGCAGCAACGTGATCGTCGCATCCGCGAAGAAGTAGAGCGGCAGGATCGCCGCCGCATACCAGCGGCCTCGGGACGCCAGATCGAGCAGCAGGTAACCAAGCGCATAGCCGAGCGGAACGCTGCCGACATCGCCGAGAAAAATTCGCGCCGGCGACCAATTCCACAGCAAAAACCCGATCGCCGCGCCGATCACGGAGGCGGCAAGCGGCGCCGTTTGAGGATCGACGCCGTCGCCGAGGGCTGCAAGCAGCAGGACGCCGACGCCGATCGCCACCGCCTCGCCGCCGGCAAGCCCGTCGATCCCGTCCATGAAATTGAAGAGGTTAACCCACCACAGCCAAGCCATGCCGACAGTAAAGAAATAGGCCGCGGCAACGCCGCCGCCGTAAATCGGCAGATCGGGCTGCGGCAGGGCCGAGACGCCAAGCGCCACCGCGGCGGCCTGGGCCAACAGCCGCACCACCGGCGACAGGCTCGAGAGATCGTCGAGCCAGGAAATCGCGGCCAGACCGGCCGCGCCCAGGACGACGGCAAAGACCGCGGGCGGCGCGCTTCCGGCCGCGGCGAGCGCCACCCAGACCGGAAGAAGGACGCCCAGGACCGCGACGCCGCCACCACGCGGTGTGGGGACCAAGTGTGACGAGCGGGAATTGGGGCGGTCGAGGATCTGCCGCCGTCGCAGCAACGGGATCAAGAGCGCCGGTGGCAATCCCGGTGAGGACGGCGGTCGCCGGTAAGATCGCCGCCGACAGCAGGGCGACAGCCATATCGAGATGAAGGAGGCCCTTCGTATCAACCGCCCGCCGACGCTCTCGGCTCGCGGCGCAATGCCCAGCGCACCGTGGCGCCTGCCGGTTCGACCACCCCGCTCAGCACGACCTGCTGGGTCTTTCGCGCCTCTCCCGAACCAAGGTAGATGCTTTCGCCGAGGCTCATCTCGGCGCCGGCGGCGCGCAGCCGCCAAGTCGAGCCGCTTGGCAGACGCAATAGCGCCCCCCCGCCATTCTCCAAAAGCACCGCCTCGACCGAGGGATGCAGGTGAAAGCGGACCGCGAAGGCTGCCCCCGGCAGGCCCGCCAGCCGGTCCTCGCCGCGCAGATCGGCGCCATCGGCGGCAAGAAAAAGCTCGCGCGTGTAGGTCAGCCCGAACCGCTCGCGGTAGCCGTCATGAGTGGCCGAGATCCAGTGCTGGCCGTCATGTTCGGTACGCTCCCGAGCGATCGCACGAGGAGTGCGGCCGATCGAGCCGTCGCCGCGGATCTCGACCGCGTTCCGGTCGGCAACGACCAGCACCGAATGCGCGGCGCTGGCGCGCGCGACCTGCGTCCAGTTCGATCGCGGACCGCGATAGGCGCCGCAATTGACGATGATCCGCTCGCGGCCGTGGCTCATTTCGAGCGAGAAGGTGCCGGCGTGGGCGTGCTCGTCGAAACCGCTCGGCGGCGGCCCGCCGGTGTCGAGAAACACGAGGCTGTTTTCGGCTTGCAGGCGGTCGAACCCGATATCGGCCGCGTGGGCGGGAGGGCTGCCCTTGGTCTCGGACCGGGTCAGCACGAGGTCGATCCGAACGCCGTCTTCCTCAAGCGAATCGTTAAACAGCGCCAAACGGCGATCGCCATGACGAAACAGCCGTAAGATCGGCGCCATGCGGGCGATCGCATCCTCGAGCGCCGCGCCAACTTCGAGTTGAGCCGCCCGCATCGTGCCGCGGGTGTCGATCAGATCCTGCAGCACTCGCAATTGAACCGAAGGGCTGCGCGACACGTGGCCGCCGTCATCGAGGATCTGTTTGGCGATTTCGCGCTCGAGGGCCTTGAGCCCCTTGGCGAAGCGGGTTTTGGGTCCACCAAGGATGGCGGCGCCGATGATCAGGCCCTTCAGCGCCCGCAGGCGCGCCGCGCCGGTCTGCTCCCAGGAGGCGGTGCGGGCCAGATGCGACAGCTGGGCGACCAGGCTCGCCAGCATCGCCCGGCGCAACGTGTGGTCGTGGTCGCGCCCGGCGACCTCATCGAGATGGGCGATCCAGGCGCAGATTCGCGTCGCCAAAACGTCGGATCGCCAGCCGATCGAGTGCCAGCCGCCGCTTTCGGCGAGCCAACTCCGGACCAGTTCGCGCGCCGCACCAGGCGCACCGCTCCCGCCGCTCAAGAGATCCGGCAGCCAACCGAAGCCGTGCCATGCGGCGAGCCATTCCGCACCCGCGCCAACCGGAAACCAGCGCGGCGCGGGATTCCGCACCACCTCGCCCTCGAGCTCGATTTCGCCAGCGAGAATGGCTTTGCCGCGCTTGGCTTCGCCGGGCCAGCGCTGGGCGACTCGCGGTCTCAGATCGGGCGGCACATGGCCGAAAAGCGTATGACGATAGAACCGATTCGCTGCGAGCCGCCGCAGCAGGTCGCGCCGCAGTCTGTAGAGCGGCCCGGAATTCTCTGCGGCGGGACGCTGCACCCCGGGTCTCCCCAAGCTTCTCGTTCGCGCCCGCCTCATCCGCTTGCCAAGGCGCCGACCGAACGCATCGACAACGCCGGGAGCTGGTCCCGCGGCGAGCGTACGGCGCAATTTTTCATGACGCTTGGTAACAAGGAACAGGGGACGCCGCAAGGCGGCGTGGCTTGGCGATCAGGAATCGGCAGCGGCGGGGTCAGAAGGAGCCGCTGCGCTTCACCAGCCTCGCGCAATAGAAACCATCGACGCCGTCATGCTCGGGAAGGTGGCAGGGCAAGGTCCGCAGATCGCCCTTGGAAGTGATCCATCCGGGCGGGACGCCAAGCTCCTCGTCGGCGATCGGCCGGCGCTCGACCGGCGCCCCGGAGCCGAGCAGCGCATCGATCCGCAGCACGCCCTCCTCGGGTTCGAGCGAGCAGGTGCAATAAACCAGCGTTCCGCCGGGCGCCAGCATGTCGACCGCCGCCCGCAGCAGATTGTCCTGGACCACGGCGAGGCGGGCTACGTCTTCGGGCAACTTCAGATGCGGCACGTCGGGATGACGGCGAATCGCGCCGGTGGTCGTACAAGGCGCGTCGAGCAGGATCATCGGAGGCGACCTTGACGGGCGCCACGACAGCGCGTCAGCGGCCAACGCTTCGACGGGCAAATTCAGCCGGTCGAAATTGGCGAGGAGGCGTTCAATGCGGCGCGCCGAGCGATCGACCGCGGTCACCCGCGCCCCGGCGGCCGCCAGTTGAGCCGTTTTACCGCCGGGAGCCGCGCATAGATCGACAACTTCGCGCCCGGCGACGTCGCCAAACAATTTCGCGGGCAACGCGGCGGCGGCGTCCTGAACCCACCAAGCCCCCTCGGCATAGCCCGGCAATGCCATGACCGAGCCGCCCGCCGGCCGCCGCAGCGTGCCGGTCGGCAGCAGATTGCCCTCCAGCTTTTCGAACCATTCCCCGCCCCCGTCGCGCAAGGTGAGATCGAGCGGCGCCTCCTTCAGATGCGCCGTCGCAATCGCCCGCGCCGTCGCCGGACCGTAGGCGGCGACCCACGAACGCCACAGCCAATCCGGCGTATTGAGCAGGGGTGCGTCATGCCCCTCGACCCGCGCTGCGCCTTCAACGCTCAATCGCCGCAACACGGCGTTGACCAATCCCTTATGCGACATGAAGCCGCGGCTGTGAGCGAGATCGACGCTGGTGGCGACCGCGGCGTGCGGCGGCGTGCGCAGAAACAGCAGTTGAGCGACGCCAAGCCGCAGGATGTCATGGACCGGCATCGCGCGCGGCGCCAGGGGCGTGTTCAAGCAATCGCCGATCAACGCGTCGATCTGACCGAGGCGACGCAGCGCGGTCGCGACGAGAAGACGCGCAAATGCGCGGTCGCGTCCCGACAGCAGGTGCATCGCCGAACTTTCCTCGATCGCGTCGTCGAGTGACCGTTTGCGGCGAAGGATGGCGCCGACCAGATCGAGTGCGACGCTGCGGGCATTAGGCGGCTGGGACATCAAGGTTCTTCTATTCGTTAATGCATCCGAGCGAACTTGCCCCGTCGAACGCCGCGCCGCAATGAATGTTCCCGCACCTCTGCTGCCGCGTTGTGGCATTTCTGGGTCGCGCACCGGACCCGCGCCGGGCTTGAGCGCCGCCGTGCTGCTGCTATATTGAGCAGCATGAATAATCGGCCATCCGATCGCGACAAAGACCGGCCATCGCCCAAGGCGGAGAAGGTGACGCCGCCGCCCGCCGCGCAGAGGCGAGAGATCGGCGGCCCCAAGGGCCCAGAGCCGACGCGCTACGGCGATTGGGAGCGCGACGGCCGCTGCGTCGATTTCTGAGTTGGGGACGCGGTCGCCGCGAAAGTATTCGCTGCAGCCCGGGCTGAGCGATGAAAGCGCGGGTGCGATCGATGCGGGAGCCGGCGATGATCGAGCCGTGGCCTTGCTTTCGGACGGGAGACCGCAGTCCGGTATTCAGCCCGCGGCTTTCCTTCGCCGGCGGGGTGTCGGTCACCGGCGTTGACCTCTCGCGACCCTTGTCGGCGGAGTTGAAGGGCCGGATCCTGGCCGCCGCACAGAAGCACCATGTCGTCGTCTTCCGCGGCCAACGTCTCACCCGCGAGCAGCAATACGCATTCGCGGCGAATTTCGGCGATGTCGAGGCTTCCGGCGCCGCGACCACGGGCAAGCGGCACGAAGTCGCCCATATCATCACAAACCTCGACGCCGACGGGCATCCGGTAGACCGGTCCTCTTCGCCGGTCAGCAATTACCGCTGGCACACCGACAAGGTATATTACCCGGCGCCGCCGATGTTCACGACTTTGGCCGCGGTCGAATTGCCGCCGCGGGGCGGCGACACCGAATTTGCCAACACCGCGCTTGGTTACGCCGCTCTGCCGGAAGCGACAAAGCAGCGGATCGCCGGGTTGCGCGTCGTGTTCCGTTGGGGCGCCGGCGCCCGTGGCGCGGATCGCCTCTCGGCGCCGGGCCGCGAGCGTCCAGCGGTCCACCCGTTGGTGCGCACGCACCCGCAGACCGGCCGCCGGGCTCTCTATCTGGGGAATCACGCTTCGCATGTATTGGGGATGCCGGAAGCAGAGGGCGTGTCGCTGCTCGAGGAGCTTTTGATGCACACGACGCAGCGGCCGTTCGTCTACGCGCACCCCTGGCAGCCGGGCGATCTGATCATGTGGGACAATTGCTGCCTGCTCCACCGGGCCGTCGCCAATTACGACACCGGCAGGGACCGTCGCGTTCTGCACCGCAGCGTGGTCAGCGGGACCAGACCGTTCTGAATGCCCCGGGGTCTGTGCACCCCGACAAGCGTTCGAACATTTCGCCGACAAAGGCAGAGCATGTCGCAATTGGATACCGGCCCAGTCGCGAACGGGCGCCGGGCGCCGCTTGCGTTGCTGGCGGTCGTCACCGCGATCGCGCCGGCAGCGCTGCATATGCTGGTGCCGTCGCTGCCGATCCTCGCGGTAGCGTTCGACAGCACGGGCGGGGCGGTGCAGCTGGTGCTGACTACGTTTCTCGCCGGCATCGCCGTCGGGCAACTCGTCTATGGCCCGCTTTCCGACCGCTTTGGCCGTCGTCCGGTGCTGATCGCGGGGCTCGGTTTGTTCCTCCTCGGGACGGTCGTGTGCGCTTTCGCCTGGTCGCTGCCGGTGCTGATCGCGGGCCGCGCCCTCGAGGCCTGCGGCGGCTGCGCCGGCATGGTGCTGAGCCGGGCGATCGTGCGTGATGTCTTCGACCGTGAACGCTCGGCCAGCGCCATCGCGATGATCACGATGGCGATGACCCTGGCGCCGTCGCTTTCGCCGGCGCTCGGCGCGGGCTTGACCGAATGGTTCGGCTGGCGCGCCAATTTCGTGCTTCTCGGCGCTGCCGGCGCTGCGGTGCTGCTCTTGACGGCGGCGAGGCTCGAGGAAACCCATACCGCGAGAGGGCCGTTAGACCTCGCCGGCACGCTCGGTTCCTTTGTCGTGCTATTGCGCTCGCGGGGTTTCCTCGCATTCTCGTTGGCGACCGGGTTTACGAGCGCGTCATGGTTCACCTTTCTCGCCGGGGCGCCGCACATTCTCTCCGATCTTCTGCAAGAACCGCCGACCACTTACGGACTGATGATCCTGATGCCGATGGCGGGGTACGTGCTCGGCAACGCCGGGGTCGCGCGCTTTTCGGTGGGTCTCGGCAGCGAGCGGCTGTTCCGCTACGGTCTCGCCCTATCGCTGGCGTCGGGAGCCTGGCTCGCGATCTGGCCGCTCGTCGGAAATTTGTCGGCCTGGTCGATCTTCCTGCCGATGGCGCTCAGTTCGGTCGGCAACGGCATGAGCCAGCCGCCGGGCATCGCCGCCGCCCTCAGCGTCTACCCGCGGATCGCCGGCGCCGCCTCGGGCCTGATCGGGTTCCTGCAGATGGCGATCGCGGCGCTGGGAACTTTCCTGCTCGGGCAATTGCCGCAAGGTTCGGCGCTGTGGACAATCGTGGTTATAAACGTTTGCCTGGGGTTGGCTTTCGTGGTTGGCATCCTAACCGCGGCCAGGCCGGCGGCAAGGCGGCTCGGCGTTTGATCTGCGAGCCCTCCGAGCCGACCGCTCACCCGGTCGGTTGGGGCCGCAACGGCGCGGTGGGCGGCAATGCGCCAAATCTGCCCTTGGGGGCCAGCACTCCGCGGCGGGCGAGTTCGGCCGCGACCACTTGCCGCGCCGACGCCGTGATGATGACCAGCGCGAAGAACCCGTCATAGAGGGCCAGGCTGACAAAGGTGCCGCCGACCAGAAAACCGACCAGCGATACCTGCAACAATCGCCCCAGAGTGTTCGCCCACTGCAGATCAGGATCACCACGCGAGTGTCGGACCAGCCACTGGGCATCGAGGGCGAAGCTCGCCAAAATTGCGATGAAAATCGCCAAGCCGACAAACCCGTGATCGCTCAGCATATCGAACCATATACTGTGGGTTGAGCGCGGCCGAGTAAGTCGAGGCAGCTCGCTGTCGATCAGCTCACGATTGACCATCGCCGGATCGTAGGACCAATGAAAGCCCGCGCCGGTAATCGGGTGCTTGAGCGTCATGGCCCAGGACAGCTGCCACAAGTAGAGGCGGCTCTCGGCCGAGGCATCCTGCTGATAGCTCTGAATCGTCTCCATCTTGCCGAACCATTTTTCCGGCGCGAAGGTCCAAACGCCAGCCGCGGCGACCACGATCATCAGCCCGAGCCAGATCTTCTGCCGCGAGCGCAGCCACAACAAGCCGCCCATCGCGGAGACCGCCAACAGCGCGCCGCGCGAATAGGTGAAGATATCGCCGAGAAATGTCAGGCAAATCAGCCCGAACATCGGCCATTTAAGCCGCGGATAGGCGTCGCGGTAGCGTTCGCGGATATAGAACATCAGCGGCAGGATCATGGTCAGCGCCACGCCCAGGTGGTTGTTGTCGAAGATCTGCGAGTCGGTCGGTCCCAGAACTTGATTGACTCCGCCCGTCAACAGCGAGAACACACCACCCTTTACGCCAAAGAAGGCGATGCAGAGGACGCATACGACGATCAGCTGATCAAGGCGCTGCCGTGAATTGACCAAGGTGTAGGCAACCAACGTCATCAGCAGCATCTTTTCGGTTTTTTGCCAGCCGTCGTAGATCCATTTTTGATCTCCGATCCCGAACACCGAGGTTATCGAAACCCAAACCATCAGCAAGATCAGCAGGACCGTAGTCCTATCGGCTGGCGGCCATTTCGGTTCACGCTGCGACAATACCCACGCCGACAATGTGGCGACCGCGACGATCAGCGCGTAAGGAAGCGTGGAGAAGGTGCCGCCCCAGATCAACTGATGCGGGTTCATCAATGAGATCCAGAACCACATCAGGACGCCGACAAACGGGGTCTTGAGGAAGATAAACGGCAACGCTCCGAAGAACACGATAACAAACAGTAATTCACGCATCGAATATCAACCTTGAGGGTCAGCGAGGCCTTCGGCGGCTTTTCGTCAATTCGGCTTTCGCAAGGCCAGCGAAAACGACGGGGTTAGGGCGCCGCAGGATAATCCGCATAGGCGGCCGCCTACAGCAAGCGTTCGTGCCGCGAGGATTTTCGCCGTCCCGTCGCCGGCGCTGCGGCGCGCCGCGAAATAGGCCTGGCCGCGGTCGGCGCGCATCAAGTCGACATAATTTCTCAGCGGCTTTGTGACCTCCCACGGAAAGATGCCGCGCTGGCGGCAACCGAGCAGTCCGTCGAAGGAGCGCGGCAGGTAGTTCGACAGCCAGCCCCGCGAATGCACCTCGACCGGGAAGAGGCGGTTGCTGGTGGCGAGCACCAAGAGGACGCCGCCTGGCGCCAGCACCCGGTCGATCTCGCTCATCGTCCGCCACAGGTGGGCGGGATCAACGTATTCAAGCACGCTGTGGCAGGTGACGAAGTCGAAATGCGCGGACGGAAGCGGTAATGCGGCGCCGGCTGGGATGCAGGAAAATTCAATGTCATGCTTTCCGTAGCGAGCGGCGTTCGCGCGTGCGACAGGCGGGCAACGCGGGTCGCAATCGACCCCGACCACGGCAGCGCCGAGATGGCGCAACATTACCGCCGTCGCCCCGACGTTGCAGCCAAACTCCAGACCGCGCCGGCCATGGATGTCACCCAGCAATGCGACCACATAGGGGTGGCTCTTTTGCCACACGACATCGACGTAATCTCCAATCCACGGGTGCTCCGGGTCGAAGCCTTGCCTGACGGCCTCTTCACGAAAGCGTGCATCGAGCTCAGAATCCGCGATTTCGGGTCCCAAATCCCCAGCAACCAGATCAGGAAGCGCCGACCGACCCGACCGGCGTGCCAACGGCGGCCGGTCTTGGCGGATCGCGCGAGAGAGATTGACGGTCAATAGCGCCACACCTGCGTATTGACGAGATTTTGCGCCATGCGGCCATACGCCAGATGCGTCGGCACGCGCAGCAGCGCTCCGGGACGGCTGCCGGCGGAGCGCCAACCAGCACTCGATCTGCCGAAGGTCGTCACGACGAACTCGCCGGGATGGCGGCGGCAAAAATCGAGCAGACGCCGCAGCCGGCCCTGGTTGATCCGGTTGCGACGCATGTCCCGGTATCGGAAATCAGTCCGCTTGACGAACTCGAACGGGTGCGTCAGCACCACGACGGGCGAGATCTCGGCCTGCCGCGCCTGCCACAACAAAGTCTCCATTTCCGGCCAGGAGGTCGCGGTGATCGCCATTGTCCGCAGACGCGAGGCGAAGGGCAAGTGCGGTGTCGCGTAAGTCAGAGCCGGGACCTCGAGCACGCCATCGAAGACCTCTCTGCCGCTGAAGAGGTGCAGCGTCGGGTCGGCCGGCCGGTAGGCCGCAAGCGCTATGTTCGAGCCGACCCGCAAGCCGCAGCGTCGCATCGCCTCGTGCACCACACGGCCGCAGCTAAAGCCGCCGGTGCGCAGAGCAATCGGCTGCGGCACGCCCCACCGAGTGAAGGCGGCGTATCCGTACTCGATCATCTGCGAAAGTTCGTCCTGCGATCGCGCCGCGCAGGAATCATCGGGCGGCTGCGGCAGTCCGCGCGTATCGCCGGCGAAGTGCAGCCAGCACGGATGCAGATGCAGCTGGATATCCTGGTCGGCGGCAGCGAGTTGCTCGACGATCCGGCGCATCGGGATGTCGCCGAAATAATAGCCTTGCAGGGCCTCGACAAAAAAGGTCGCGGCGACATCGGACTCCTTCAGGGTCCGCAGAATAAACCCGAGGCCCTCGCTGCGCCCGCCGATACGGCATTCCACGAGTTCGGTGCTCAACGGGCGATAGCGCTGCGGATCGGCGAACGCGCCGCCAATGCTGAATTCGGTGTCTACGGTGATGCAAACTTCGGTTGCAGCAGGCGCCTCGACCAACCGCTTTGCCGAATGGGCTGCAAGTGCCGACATTTACAACCTCTCGCCGAGCGATCCGGTTCTTCACAAGGCGCGCAAACATCTTTATTTATCCGGATCATCGACGGCAAGCAACCTATACTATGGTTAACAAAATTTTGGGCCGCGCCGGCCTCAACTCGCCGGACAGCATTTGAGTTTTGGTAACCTTTCGGCTATATTATTGAGTTATCCGCCATCTGTTTGCGGCAGCAGAGAGGCGCTGGAAGGGACGGCATGTGGGTGTTGCGCGCGGCCTGCTGGATCTGGGCGGGCATCCTGCTCCTGATGATGTGGCTTCCTGAGCCGCAATTCGCGCGGTTCGAACTGACCTCTCCCTCGGTTCAGGGGCTCGCCTTTGCGGTCGGCGCTGTCCTGTTCGCCATGACCGATCGCGCGCGGCCGCGGGTTTTCCGACCGCACCCTGACGCGCAAAAGGCGATTGCTTATCTTATCCTTCGCTTCAAAGGCCATCTGGTTCGCGTAACCCTGATGCTAATCTGTTACGCAGTGGTGCTGGAAATTGGTCAAATCTTCATTCCCGGCCGCGCGTTTCACGTCTTTCAGTTCAGCGAAAACACGCTCTCGATTTTGGTTGCGAGCGTTCTTGTATATGCTGCGGCCCGTTTGCTTCTGGCGAACCGGCATCTATTCAGCATATCCGAGCGTCATCTCCGTAACATGGCCGAACTGTATCGCGCGGAAGTGCGATATTCGCGATATCTGCGCGACGTAATTCAGGCCAGCCGCAGCATCTGCCTCAGCCCGTCGCTCAGCGCCACCGCCAAGGTCGACCGGGTCGGCCGCCTGCTCGACGATGCGCTCGGCATCGAAGTTCCCAATCCCGGAGAAGACCTGCTGGATACCGCCTTCGGCGAAAGAAAGGTCGAGCCGGCAGCCTTTCGACCGTCGGCCGAGAGGGTTTGAGGTACCGCCGCATCCCGGGAGGCCGGGCGCTCGGCGGTGACCAGAATGGCGCAGGCCAGATTTCGAATGCCAAGCCCCGCAGCGACGAGGTCATAGAGCAGCATCGCCAAATACAGCGGAAAGAAGAAGTCAAAGTAAATGCTTTGGTAGTACCGGAAGGTGAACTTCGCGTTCACGAACCCGTGCGACGCCAACATATCCCGCAACGACGAAAAATAGAGGCGGTCGTAGAAAGCGAGAAACCCGCAATCGTCCTGCCATTGCGGCTGAAACCAGGCGATCAGGCGGCGGCTCGCCCGGTTCGGCAAAAGCTGGTTGATCAGCGCGAACGGCGCGAATTTGCACGGAAAGGTGTGCACCATGACGCCGCCGGGCCGCAGCGCCCGTGCGCAATTTCCGAGAAAGGCGGCGTTGTCGTGCAGGTGCTCCATGACCGAACGGGAAACCACAATGTCGACCGCGCCGCCGCGAATCGGCCACCCCTCCGTCGCCGCATCGGCGACAATCCTGGCCTCGACGGAACGATTGCGTCGGAGTTCTTCTTCGGCGCAATCGAGGGCGACGATCAGGTGCCCTTGCGGATCTGCGATGAACGGGACAAACGGGCAATCCTTGCCGCCGCCGATGTCGAGCGCGAGTTGCCCTGGCCGGCGGTTTATCAAGGCGGCGACTTCGTATTTGTAGACGGTGTGGAGATGGCGCTTGAAGGCGGCGGGCAGCAGAGCCTCGATGGCCATGCTGACGCGCCGGTTGGCGGCGATGAAGCGGGCGAGCAGGGACATGAATGTCGAAGCGTTCCTGGGTGGCGGTGCGTTGCGCACGGACGACCCTAGCCCACAATGGTCGTCCACGCGACGCGGTAAAGCGGCGCGCGGGCAACCGGGCGGGTCCGATGTCGGTTGCGCAGCGCCGCCCCAGGCACTAGCATCGCCCAAGGCGCGAGAGGCCGGATTGGAAGCCGAAGGGTAAGCTGGGTCAAATACGGAAATGCCGGTTGACTCGCGCTCGCCGATGCATGATGCCGGCATCTTCGGATCGTAGCCCGCGCCTCTTATCGATCAAGCCCGATCGTGTTCTCCGAGGCCCCGAACCCGGATCATAAAACGTTCCATTGGTGGAGGTAGTTGTGAGGCTTCGATGGGTCATGACCCTGGCGGCGTCGGTCGCCCTCGCCGGCCACGCTACGGGCGACGCCGTCGCGGCGCAGCCTGCCAAGGCAGCCAAGCCGGCGATCAGCGAGGAAGCGGCCGCGGCGGTATCGCATATGGGTCAGACCCTGCGCGCGGCCGAATTTGCGTTTCAGGCCCGGACAATTCGCGTCTATGCCGAGCCCGGGGGCGACGTGCTGCACATATTTCACACGATGAAAGTCTTGGTCCACCGCCCGAACCGGCTGCTCGTCGATGTGACCGGCGACGACGGGTCGAACAAGCTTGCGTTCGACGGTAAGACCGCGGTCGTGTTCTCCGCGGCGCAGAACAAATACGCGAGCATCCCGGTGCCGGACGGGACGATCGACGCGATGCTGAAGGAGGTGGTCGGGCGGCTGGGCGTCGATTTTCCGCTCGCCGACTTCCTGACCGAAACTCCGAACAAGGCCTTTCTGACAGGGGTCACGTCCGGCCGGGTGGTGAATACCGTGACGATCGACGGCGTCCCGTGCCTGCATCTGTTCTTTTCGCAGCCGCCCGGCATCGAACTTGAGTTGTGGCTGGAAAAAACCGACCAGGCGCTGCCGCGGCGGCTGATCGTGACCTACCGGTCCCTGCCTGGCGAGCCGAACTTCATCGCCACCTTTTCCGACTGGAATTTTTCGATCCACCCGGCCGACAGTGAGTTTGAGTTCCAGCCGCCGGCCGGGGCAACGCAGATCGAATTGAAGCCCCCGGCGCCGGCCAAGGCCAAGGGAGGCAAGAAATGAACCGGTTCGTGGTTTTCGCGCTCACGGGCTTGTTTGCCGCGACGGCGGCATCCGAGGCTTTCGCCTGGGGCGCGGTCAGCGGCCCGCGCGGCGGCGCTGCCTATCGCGGCCCGATGGGCGGCGCGGCGGTTCGCGGCCCCAACGGCGGTGCGGCGGTGCGCGGACCTTATGGCGGCGGCGCGGCTCGCAGCCCCTACGGTAATACCGCGGTGCGCGGCGGCTATTACGGTGGTGGCACGGTCTATCACGGCGGCGCTTATTACGGCGGCGCCGGGGTCGCGGCGGGGGTGGCCGCCGGCGTCGCGGTGGGGGCTGCGGCCGGCACGGCCGCCGCAGCATCGAGCTATTATTATCCGCCGCCCTATTATTGTGCCCCGCCCAACTACTGTCCGCCCTATTGACGGGGAGCGTGACGCCGGATGATGGCGGCAGCGGGCGGCGGATCTGGCTCAGTTCGCTGCCCGTCGCGGCCGCAATCGTCGGCGTGGCGGTCATGCTGGCGCTGGTCGGGGTATTCGGCGGCAAAGCGGTTTGGCACTCGCTTCTCGCCGTCGGCTGGATCGGATTTGCCGCGATCTGTTTGATCCACCTGCTGCTGATCGCCGTGATGGGGATCGCGTGGCGCCTCCTCGTCCCGGGCGCCCGCGCCTGGGTGATGGTTTGGGGCCGTTTGCTGCGCGATGCCGGCTCGGAAGTGCTGCCGTTCTCGCAATTGGGCGGCTGCGCGCTCGGCGTTCGGGCGGTGACGATGGCAGGGGTGTCGGCGACCGTCGCGACGGCGAGCACGATCGTCGATCTTACCGTCGAGTTTTTTGCCAAGCTCGCCTACACTGCGCTCGGCTTGCTGTGGTTGCTGCGGTTGCGCCCGGAGGCGCCGGCGGTCGCTCCGATCGTCATCGGCCTTGCCGTGGCCGGGCTGATGGCGCTGGCCTTTGTGATCGTCCAGCGGCGCGGGTTGCGCCTGCTCGATCGCTTCGCTCGGGTGCTGGGCCGCGGCTGGGCGGAGCGGACAGCGGCGGGGGCGGCGGCGCTGCATCGCGCGCTCGATGGCACGTATCGGCTGACGGGGGCGCTGTGGGGCGGGTTCCTGCTCCATCTTGCCTGTTGGGTCGCCGGCACGATCGAGGTGTGGATCGCATTGCGTCTGGCCGGGCAACCGCTTCCTTTCGGCGTCGTGATGGTCATCGAGAGCCTTGTTTATGCGGTGCGCAGCGTCGCGTTCGCGATCCCCAACGCAGTCGGCGTGCAGGAAGGCGCCTATGTGCTGATCGGCGCCGGTCTCGGCTTAAGCCCGGAGATGGCGATCGCGCTGTCGCTGCTGAAACGGGGGCGCGATCTGGCGATCGGCTTGCCGGCGCTCGGCGTCTGGCAGATCGTCGAAGGCGGCCGCCTATGGCGCCGACTTCGGCCCGCCGAAAGACTTCTTGTTCGGAGGAAATCATGAGCGAAGCGCTGCCCGTCGTCCATATCGCGCGGCATGGCGAAACCGCATGGAGCCTTTCGGGCCAACATACCGGCCGGACCGACCTGCCGCTGACCGAGCGCGGCGAAGCGCAGGCGCGCGCACTCGGCAAACGCCTGCGTGGCCAAGTCTTCGCCAAGGTGCTGACGAGCCCGTCGAAACGCGCGGTGCGCACCTGCGCGCTCGCCGGCTATGGCGCTGTGGCCGAGATCGATCCCGATCTGGCGGAATGGGATTACGGCGAATATGAGGGCCGCCGCACCGCCGAAATCCTCGCCGAGCGGCCGGACTGGCAATTGTTCCGCGACGGCTGCCCACGCGGTGAATCGCCGGCCGAAATCGGCGCCCGGGCCGATCGCATTATCGCCAGAATTCGCCCTGTTGATGGCGACGTGCTGATCGTTTCGAGCGGGCATATCTCCCGCGTCCTCGCCTCCCGTTGGCTCGGGTTCGAACCGGCGGGAGGCCGTCATCTCCTGCTTGGCACCGCCAGCCTCAGCCTGCTGGGCTACGAACACAATCGGTCCGAGCCGGCGATCCTGCTGTGGAACGATCGGAATCACCTCGACAACCCTTAGGATGCGGCATGATCATGACCGCATTCGGCCGGATTCTCGGCGCGCACTCCGGCTTCCGCTCGGCGCGCTCGCGGCGGGCGCCGCGATCTTCGCGCTCCTCCTCGCGGGCTGCGGCAAAGAGGAGAAGGCCGAGAAGCCGGAGATCCGGCCGGTGCGCACGGTTACGGTCGAACCGCGGGAAACCGCGGAGACGGTGTCGCTGACCGGCGAGATCCAGCCCCGCTACCAAGCCGATATCGGCTTCCGGGTCGACGGCAAGATCCTGGAACGGCCGGTCGATGTCGGAACAATCGTCAAGAAGGGCGATCTGCTCGCCCGGCTCGACCCGCAACAGTACCGGCAGGAAGTCGAGATCGCCAAGTCGGAGCTGGCGGCGGCGGAGGCCGAAGTCACGCGCAGTCAAGGGCAGGAGTACCGCAAGGGCGAACTCTTGAAGAAGGGCCATGCGACGCAGGTCGAGTACGACATTGCAATCAGGGGCTACAAGACCGCGCTGGCAAAGCGCGACGCCGCGAATGCGCGGCTGATCCAGGCAACCGAAAATCTCGGCTATACCGAACTCAAAGCCGATGACGGCGGGGTCATCACCGCGGTCGGCGCCGACGCCGGTCAGGTCGTCGGCGCCGGGCAGATGGTGGTTCGTCTGGCTCAGCCGGGCGAGCGCGAGGCGGTCTTCAACGTCGCCGAAGCAGGCTTCAAGACGCCGCCGAAGGATCCGGTTGTAACCGTCAAACTCGTCAGCAACCCCGAGATCGAGACCAGCGGCAAGGTCCGCTATCTGTCGCCGCAGGCCGATCCGACCACGCGCACCTACACGGTTCGCGTCTCGTTGCCCGATGCGCCCCGCCAGATGCGGCTCGGCGCCAATGTCGTCGGCAGCGTGACGTTGAACCAGGGCTCGAACATCGTGATCCCGGGCAGCGCCCTATTCCAGAAGGACGGAAAGCCCGCGGTCTGGGTCGTCGAGAAGGACGGCGTCGTCCAGATGAAGCCGATTACGGTGGATCGCTACCAGGGCGATGCGGTCGTGGTCGGGGCCGGTCTCGGCGCCGGCGACGTGGTCGTGACCGGAGGCGTGCAGAAATTGCTCCCCGGCCAGAAGGTCCGCCTGCTGCAGGCGAGCGCGGCGCAATGAAGGGCTTCAACCTCTCCGAATGGGCGATCAATCATCGCTCCTTCGTCTGGTATCTGATGCTGATCTTCGTCGTCGCGGGCGTGGTCTCCTATCGCGAACTCGGCCGCGAGGAGGATCCGTCCTTCACGATCAAGACGATGATCGTGCAGACCCAGTGGCCGGGCGCGACGATCGACGACACGATGCTGCAGGTCACCGACCGGATCGAAAAGAAATTGCAGGAAACTCCATCGCTCTATTATCTGAAGAGCTATACCAAACCCGGCGTTTCGACAATCTACGTCAATCTTCTCGACACGACATCGAAGAAAGACGTGACGGATATCTGGCTGCAGGTGCGCAAGAAAGTCGCCGACATCAAAGGCACATTGCCGCAAGGAATTATCGGTCCGAATTTCAACGACGAGTTTGGCGACGTTTTCGGCATCGTCTACGCGTTCACCGCCGACGGCTTTACGCATCGCGAGCTGCGCGACTACGTCGAGCGCATCCGCACCGAAATGCTGACCGTCCCGAACGCCGCCAAGGCGCTGTTGATCGGCGCCCAGGACCAGAAATTCTATCTCGAATTCGACAACCGGCGGTTGGCCGGTCTCGGCGTCACCCGCGACCAGATCATTCAGAGCCTGCGCGAACAGAACCAGGTCACCCCCTCGGGCGTCGTCCAGACCGACAAGGAGAAATTCGCGATCCGCGTCTCGGGCTCGTTCACCTCGGCCGATGACCTGAAGCGGATCAATCTGTTCGACAACGGCAAGTTTTTCCGGCTGGCCGATGTCGCGACGATCACCGTGGGCTACGCCGATCCGCCGCAGCCGATGTTCCGCTTCAATGGCGAGCCGGCGATCGGGCTGGCGATCTCGATGGCGCAGGGCGGCAACAATCTCGCGTTCGGCGAGGCGGTGGCGCACAAGATGGCTCAGATCACCGCCAACTTGCCGATCGGCATCGAGCCGCATCTCGTCGCCGACCAGTCGGTGGTCGTCGAGGAGGCGGTCGCGGGCTTCACCAAGGCCCTCTGGGAGGCGATCGCGATCGTGCTCGCCGTTAGCTTCCTGAGCCTCGGCTTGCGGGCCGGACTGGTTGTCGCCTGTTCGATCCCGCTCGTGCTGGCGATGGTCTTCGTCTACATGGAATATTCCGGATTAAGCCTGCAGCGGATTTCGCTCGGCGCGCTGATCATCTCGCTGGGACTCCTCGTCGACGACGCGATGATCACGATCGAGATGATGGTCAGCCAGCTCGAATCGGGCGTCGACCGCGAGCATGCGGCGACCCATGCCTGGGTGACGACGGCCTTTCCGATGCTGACCGGAACGCTGGTGACCGTCGCCGGCTTTATCCCGATCGGCTTCGCCCAGAGCGGCGCCGGCGAATATTGCTATTCGCTGTTCGCGGTCATCGCCGTAGCGCTGCTGGCGTCCTGGATCGTCGCGGTTCTGTTCGCACCGGTGATCGGCGTTACGGTCCTGCCGAAGACGATGAAGGCGCATGGCGAAGGCCACGGCGAGCCCGGCCGGTTTCATGCGGCTCTTTCGCGCCGTTCTTGTCTTCTGCATGCGCGCCCGCTGGCTGGTGATCGCCGTCACCGTCGGTTTGTTCGCCGCCTCGGTGTTCGGCTACGGCTTCATCCAGCAGCAGTTTTTTCCAGCGTCCGACCGGCCGGAACTGCTCGTCGACCTGAACCTGCCGCAGGACGCGTCGATCTATGCGACCGAGCATGAGGTGGAGCGGTTCGAGGGGCTGCTCAAAGGCGATCCCGACATCGACCGCTACAGCCTTTATGTCGGGCAGGGCGCCGTTCGCTTCTACCTGCCGCTGAATGTGCAGCTTGCCAACGACTATTTCGCGCAAGCGGTCGTCGTCACCAAGGGGATCAAGGAGCGCGAAATCGTCCGGGCCCGGCTGGAAAAGGCCCTCGACAAGGACTTTGCCAATCTCACAACCAGGATCTCTCCGCTCGAACTCGGCCCCCCGGTCGGCTGGCCGCTGCAGTATCGGGTCAGCGCCGCGACCCCCAACGGCGCCCGCGACGCCGCGTTCCTTGTCGCGGAAACCATCGGGCAAAACCCGAATGCGCGGCTGATCAATTTCGACTGGAACGAGCCGATGAAGAGCCTTCGCATCCAGGTCGATCAGGATCGCGTTCGTCAACTGGGGGTCAGTTCGCAATCCCTCTCCGAGGCGCTGAACGCGGTCACGACCGGCATGGTCGTCACCGAGGTGCGCGATTCGATTTATTTGAGCGACCTCGTCGCGCGGTCCCCCGATGAGCAACGAGCTTCATTGCAGACCTTGAAGGACCTGCAGGTGGCGCTGGACAACGGCAAGACGATCCCGTTGAGCCAGGTCGCGACCATTCAATACGGGCTCGAGCAACCGGTCATCTGGCGCCGCGATCTGCTGCCGACGGTCACGGTGCAAGCCGACGTCGTCCCCGGCATCGAGGCGAAGACGGTCAACAACGAACTCGCCCCGGCCTTGGCGGCATTGCAGAAGAAGCTTCCGGTCGACGTGACGATCGAGGCCGGCGGGACGATCGAGGAGAGCGCCAAGGGGCTGCGGCTCGATCGCGGTCGTCTTCCCGCTGATGATCTTTCTGATGCTGACGATTCTGATGGTTCAGCTGCAGAGCTTCCAGAAATTGTTCCTGGTGCATCAGCGTGGCGCCGTTGGGGTTGATCGGAGTGGTCATGGCGTTGCTGCCGACCCATACGCCGATGGGCTTTGTCGCGATCCTCGGGATCATCGCGCTGAGCGGCATGATCATTCGGAATTCGGTGATCCTGATCGACCAGATCGATATGGATCTGGCGCGCGGCCTGCACCCGTGGGAGGCGGTGATCGACGCCACGACCCACCGCCTGCGGCCGATCGCGCTGACCGCGGCGGCGGCGATCCTCGGCATGATCCCGATCGCCTCGGAAATCTTCTGGGGCCCGATGGCTTACGCCATCATCGGCGGCCTGCTGATCGCGACCTTGCTGACGCTCCTGTTCTGCCCGCGCTCTACGTCGCCTGGTTCCGCATCAAGGAGCCGCGCGGCGAGGAAGCGGCGAGGCGGTCGCAACCACGGGCGGCCGTGCGCTCGGAGGCCGATTTCGCCCGGTCCTAAGCGAGGATCGCATCGCCGGCCGCAACGAGAGGAGGTCAAAATGAAAGCCGTGGGCCGCTGCGCCCGTTTCGTGATCGCATCTTTGTTCTGTGGTCTGTTGATTTTGCCGGCCTTAGCGAAGGGCGGCGATGTCAACCCGTTGCGCCCGCTCGACGCCTCAAGCCCCCAGGCAACGCTGCAAGGGTTTGTCGCGGGCATGGACGGCATTTACCGCGGCATGACAGGGATCATCAACGACTATGCCGGGTCGGATCGGCTCTACCTGACCCCCGCCGAACGCCGGGTTCAGGCCGAGGTCTTCGCCCGAGCGCGCAACCTCGTCAAATATCTGGACGTTTCGCAGATTTCGCCGGTCGTCAGAAACGCCGTCGCCACCGAGCGGGCAATTCAGCTGAAAGAGATCCTCGATCGCATCGAGGTGCCGCCCTTCGCCGAAATTCCCGACAAGGATGCGATGGCGCGGAGCAACGCCAAGGTATGGACGCTGCCCGACACCGAGATAGAGATCGTCGCCGTACCCGACAACCGGGGCGAGATGCGCTATCTGTTTTCCGCCGAAACCGTCGACCGGCTCCCGGAATTTTACGAGCGGGCCAAAGCCCTCCCATACAAACCGGGCAGCGGCAAAGAACTCAGTGACGCCTATCGGCGCGTGACCGCGGGGGACATCTCGACGATATACGAGGCCTATATCAGCTCGCCCGCCGGGTTGGAGCGCATCGTGCCGCTCCGCTGGTTCTTGAAACTGCCCGCGTGGATCCGGGCGCGCCTGTTCGGCATCGCCGTCTGGCAATGGTTCGGGCTCGTCGCCGGATTGGCATCGCCGCGCTCTTCGTCTCTGGGCGCTCGCCGTCTCGGCCGGCGCCTCGCCGCTCGCCCTGAGGGAGAGGAGCCGCCGCGCTGGCCGGCGCTGCTCACTCCGCTTGCAGCCATTCTCGTAGCCGCGTTTCTGATCCCCGCCTTATGCCTGATTTTTCGCATCGGCGGTCTTCCCAACATCGTTGTAACTCTGGCGCAGACCGCGGTGCTGTACCTGAGCGCCGCTTGGCTCGCGATGGTCGGCGGCGGCGTCCTTGCCAACTTCATCGTTTGCTCCGAGCATCTGCGCCGCGGCAGTCTCGACAGCCAGCTGATCAGGCTGAGCATGCGGCTCGCCGGCATCGCGCGTCGCCATCGGGCTGTTGATCCAGGGCGCCTACGAGCTGGGCTTCCCCTCCTATTCGGTGCTGGCCGGGCTCGGCGTCGGCGGCCTCGCCGTCGCCTTGGCGGCTCGCGACAGTCTGGCGAATCTGCTTGGCTCGCTGCTGATCATGCTGGAGAAGCCGTTTCGCGTCGGCCAGTATCATCCGCGTCGCCGGAAACGAGGGCACCGTCGAGGATGTCGGCTTTCGCAGCACCCGCATCCGCACCTTGGACAATTCGCTGATTTCGATCCCGAACAATACCGTCGTCAACGCGACCGTGGAAAACCTCAGCCTGCGCGCGATGCGCCGGCAACGGTTTTTCGTTCAAGTCACCTACGACACGCCGCGCGAAAAATTGGAGGAATTCGCAATCGCGATCAAGCAGCTGATTGCCGACCATCCGGCGTCGAACAAGACCAATATAAACGTTCGCTTCAACGACTTCGGCGACAGCAGTTTGAACATTCTGGTGTACTTTTACCTGGTCGTAGGGGACCTTACATCCGAACTGAAAGAACGGGAAGAGCTCCTTCTTAAGATCATCGAGCTGGCCACCGAAATGGGCGTTAAGTTCGCCTTCCCGACCCGCACGCTGATCGTGGAGTCGTCCACAGGTGAGGCGACCGCCGCGCACGATCTCATTCGACCGGTCTTCAGCCAGCAATCCTCCTGATCCTAGGGAGACGGAGTTCGACCCGGTCGTCCTATCGCGGGTGCAATTCGCTTCCGTCTCGGCGCCGCGAATAAGGCGCTGGGCACGGCGCACAATTCCGCAATCGGTCAAACCATTTGCAAAAACCATTGAACTCGGAGGTGACCCGGCGGCTTTGCTGCGCCGCACAATGATGGACGGCCTCGGTCGCTTGATTTTGAATCAAGGGTTGGACCGGCCGATCCGCTAGCCTCGTTCGAGCGGGGCGACAAGTCCGAAAAACTCAAAATTAGGTGGGGATCTTTATCAACCCAAGCTGACGGACCATGAGGCTGCCATGACGAGTTCCGCATCAAAAGTGCCCTCGCCTTTCTTTTGGGCAGACGATCTGTTCGATTATTGGCTGGATGCATGCCAGCGCTCGGTTCTGCTGCTGGATGTACTGCGTCAACGTGGTAACAATTGTCTCGAGCATAATGCCCGAGCAATACATGA
>CAWCWA010000020.1:0-267009 GCA_963799085.1 uncultured Alphaproteobacteria bacterium
CCAGCGACTGGCGTCAGCTGAGGAGGAAATCGCCGCTATGCTGGGACGCTAACGACGCGACCAGGCTATTAATGACGACGTTATTGCCCGACCCGCCGTCGAGGACGTCGACCCCGCCGTTGCCGATCAGAATGTCGTCTCCTGCGCCGCCGTGCAGGGTATTGTTGCCGGCGGTGCCAACCAGGACGTCGTTGCCGTCGCCGCCATCGGCGGTGAACTGCATGGCGGTCCCGAGCCCCGTCGCGACGATGGCGTCGTCGCCGCCAAGGCCATTGATGACGAGGCGATCTGTTGCCTCGAAGCCGGAGATCGTCACCGTAGCGGCCAGACCTGACACGGTGACCACGCCGTCATTGTTAGCTACCGTGATCGTGTCGGCGCCGTTGGTCGCGTTGATGACGATCGTATCTACCTGACCGTCACCGCCGCCGCCCGTCGCCGCCAGATCGACGTTGACCTTGGTGACATCGGTTTTGGACAGGTCATTGACCGTAGCGTTGTCAGCGCCGCCGAGTGCTTTGAAGTTGATCGTCTCGACGTTGTTGAGGTCCATGGTGATGTTGGCGACGTTCCGGAAGAACGTGGCGTGCGCGCCATTGGCCGAGATGTCGATGTTTTCGTTGATGTTTGCTCCGTTGAACTGAAGCGTGTCGGTGCCCGCCTGACCATTGACGGTGTCGTTGCCGTCGCCCGGGTTCCAGACGAAGGTGTCGTCGCCCTCGCCCAGAGAGGCGGTGTCGTTGCCGGTGCCGCCCACAACCGTATCGTTGCCGTGGCTCCCGTGGATCACGTCGTCTCCGGCGCCGCCGTTCATTGTGAGATTTACGTGATCGGCCGCGAGAGTGCTGGCATTGATCACGTCGGAGCCAGCCCCGCCGTTGACGACGAGCGCGTCGTTGCCGGAGTCGGCGCCGTCGATCGTTACTTGCGCTGACAATCCCTTAACGGCGACCGATGCGTGGACGTTGACGACGTTGACGTGATCGTCACCGGCCGTGGCGTTGACGATCACCGTGTCGGGCTGGCCATCGCTGACAGCGCTCCCGGCTGGCGATGCCAGGTCGATGGCGACCTGCGTCACGTCCGTGCCGGTCGAGTCGTTGACCACGATGTTGTCTGCACCGCTCAAGGCGTTGAACTGGATGTGCTCGACGCCATTGAGATCCATGGTGATGGCGGCGACGTCGCGGGTGAACAGCGCCCGTGAGCCATTGGCCGAGATGGTGATGTTCTCGCCGACGTTTGAGCCGTTGAAGAGGAGCGTGTCGGTGCCGTCTTGGCCCTCGACCACGTCGCTGCCGTCGCCCGGGTTCCAGGTGAAAAGGTCATTGCCGGCGACGAGGAAGGCGACATCGGCGCCTCGACCGCCAGCCACAGTGTCGTTGCCGTCGCCGCCGAGTATCACATCGTTGCCGGCGCTTCCTGTGATTATGTCATTGCCGGCGCCACGATCGAGGGTGAGCGAGATTGTCCCGGCAGCCACCATCGACGCATCGATCGTATCGTTGCCAGCGCTGGAGCTGATCAATAGCCGATCGCCGGCGTCAGCGTGGTCTAGGGTAACCTGCTCGGACAATCCACTGACCGTGACCGTAGCGGCGGCAGCCGATACGATGATCTGGTCCTTGCCGTTGGAGCCGTTGACGGTCACGGTATCGGTCTGGCCGTCGCCGGTAGTCCCCCCGAGCGAGGCCGCCAGATCGATGGCGACCTGCTTCACGTCGGTTTTGGATAGGTCGTTGACCACGATCTTGTTGGTGCCCCCCAGGGCGGCGAACCGAATGCCTTCGACACCATTCAGGTCCATCGTGATGCTGGCGACGTCACGGGTGAACAGAGCGTGCGTGCCATTGGCCGAGATGCTGACGTTCTCGTTGACGTTGGCGCCGTTGAAGACAAGGGTATCGACGCCGTCCTGACCCTCGACGGTGTCGCTGCCGTCGCCCGGGTTCCAAACGAAGTGTCATTGCCCTCGCCGAGGAACGCCGCGTCATTGCCGCGTCCTCCTGTGATGACGTCATTGCCGTCGCCGCCGATCAGCGTGTCATCGCCATCGCCGCCGGTGATCGTGTCATTACCTGTGCCGCCGTCGATGGTGAGCTTGATCCGGCCGGCGAGGCCGTTTCCGGCGGTGATGACGTCGTCGCCACCATTGGCGTTGACCACGAGGTTCTCCGTGGTGCCGATGTCGATGCTAAAGGGAGCGGGGTTGACGCGATCGAAGCGCACGCGGTCGCCGTTGGCGGCGACCGTGAAGATTTCGGCCCCGTTGCCGCCATTGACCTCGGCGGTGTCATTGCCGTCGCCACCCTCCATCAGATCGCTGTCGTCTCCCGGGTTCCAGATCATGCGGTCGTCGCCGGCTTCGCCGAACATTTGGTCGTCGCCGTCGCCGCCGGTCAGTACGTCGTTGCCATCGCCACCGAAGAGCAGGTCGTTGCCGCCTTTACCGAGGAGAGTGTCATTGCCGGCTTGGCCGAAGAGCAGATCGTTGCCCGACCCGCCTATCAGCACGTCGTTGCCCGCGCCGCCGAAGAGCTCGGCTCGGGGCAGCGCGCCGTTGGTTTCGTCGAGCGAGATCGTGTCGTTGCCGCCTTGGCCGAACACTTCGATCTCGGCAGTGTTGGCGACCGTCGGTTGGCCGCCTACGATGGATACGGCGCCGCCGTCGACGAGAATGCCCCCAGCCGCGTTGCGGCTGGTCGTGATCGTGTTGTCGAGATTGTCGCCGAACACCGACAGCAAGCCGGTGCCTGAGTTAAAGCTCGCCGAATTTGCCATGGTCATAGTCCTTTCAGAGATTTGGCAGCGGCGCGCATGCGCGTTAGCAGCGGATTAGGGTCGATGAGTTGGGTTGGCTCCTAGCCGACCGCTGAGTTGCAGGCCTGCTAGAGCCGTTGAAGTAGGTTAGCTTTCTTACTTACCGTATTGTTGTGGCTGCCCGTTGAGCCGAGCACCGTGTCAGGCTCCGCTTCAGGAGGCCGATCGTATGAAGGGCTGCTCCAAGCGTACAACGCGAAAAGCACTGTGCGCTCGGAGCTCCGGTCACTCGATGCTCAGCGTCGGCACGACTGCGACGGCGTTAGTGATACTGAAAAAGTTGGGCGACGTCGCCAGCACCAGCTCGTGGATCTTTCGGAGCTGCTCTTCCGTGCCATCGGCCTTGATCACCACTCGGCTGCGTAGTTCGGGATAACCGGCGGGGACTGCCGGATCGAGCCCGAAGAAGCCACGCAAGTCGATGTTGCCTTCAGTGGTGATCTCCAGTTTATGCAGCGTGATCCCCTGTAATGCGCACAGCGCCGTATAGCCGACGATCATGCAGGCGTTGAGCCCCGCGAGTAAGTATTCTTGCGGGTTGGCGTAGGCGTTCGCGCCGCCGATTTCGAGCGGCTCGTCGATATCCATCGAAAAACGGCGCGGCACATTTACGCCGCCAATTGCGAAGCTGTCGACCTGCGCTCGCGAATGTGCACCGCCCTGCCACTTATTGACCACCCGCCAACGGGTCATTCCCTTTGTTGGATCTGCCTCGACACTCTCGATCAACTCATGCACCGCGGCGGTGTCGATACCGTTGAGGACATTGCAGCATGACGAATGGTTGGTCTGCGTTTCAGCGACTGTAGACATGGTGGGGACCTTTCATGCAAACTGGGTTGGGGTGGTTCAGGCAGCGGCCAGTGCTCGCGCTGGCGCCAGGGAGGCGAGCGCGTCGCGGATGCGCCCGAACTGCGCGGCGGTCGTCAGGCTGGCGAGCGTGGCCGCGTAGTGGGGATGCCGGGCGCCCGAAAGGATGTATTGCAGCCGGTAGGCCTCGAGCAGCGTCTGTTGCACGATATCCGCCTCGGATTTGCTCAGTTGTCGCCCGCAGGTCCCGGCGAAGTAGTTGCCGTCCGAGGCGGCTTGCGCCTGCACTATCGTGTCGACTGACCCGACCAGCTCTATCAGTTCGTCGACCGCCCTTTCGCGCGCCGCGGCGCTGGTGCCGGCATCGAGGCGGCGCCACTCCAGCTCGTCCATGATCGCGTGCTGGCATTCTTCCTTCCAGTGGAACATGAAGACGTCCTCGTAGAGCTCCGACAGATCGTCGTCTTCGCGGATGCTTTCGCGGTAATGGGATTGCGTGAACAGCTCGATGTGAAGGGTCAATGCCAGAACCGCCCAGCTGGTCTTGCTCAGCACTGCGGCGGCGACCGCGTTCGGATCCCAGGCGAAACTGTAGCCCGGCGGCATTACTTCACCGGTCAGCGCCTCGACCCGTCGGAACAATGCCTGATGCTTTAACTCTTCGTCGCCGAACCGGACCAGCGCCTCGAGCGCAACCTGGTCGCCGAGCCAGTGGTCGCGGCTGAGCTCCAGAACCTTGGCGCCGATGAAGCGCTCGACCAGCCCGAACATGTTCGCGTAGGTGCGGCCCTGGACCTGGCTAAAATAGATTTTTTCATCGGGCGACAGGAAATCGAGCCCGCCCGCCAGGGTGAGCCCGTCGGGCAGAAACTTTTTAGCGCGGTCGAAGCGGCGACCGCGAATGACGTCGGTCTCGATATCCCAGCGAAGCCGTTTCGAAGCGGCAATGCAGCGAGCGAACCGCTCGGTCGGGACAGAATTGCCCATGGTTCGAAGCTCCTTCTACGGCAGGGCGCCAGTTGGCCCTCAACGGCCGGAGAATGCATGCCGACCGATTGCGCCGCCGTGGGACCAAGCGTGGAATGTTGCCGATGAAGCGTGGTTACCGCATAATCGATACGACCACGCTGAAGCCGGCAGAATGCTGCAAAGGAGCTCGCCGTGCTCGAAATCAGGGTCCTCGGCGGTCTCGAGGTAATGCGCGATGGTGTACCCGCGATGTTGCCGCCGTCGCGCAAGACCCGCGCGCTCCTCGGCTACTTGGCTTTGACCCGATCGCCGCACCGACGCGAGCAGCTGTGCGAACTGTTCTGGGAAGTGCCGGACGATCCGCGCGGGGCCTTGCGCTGGAGCCTCAGCAAGATCCGGCCGCTGGTCGATGAGCCGGCGT
Organism: uncultured Alphaproteobacteria bacterium; assembly: GCA_963799085.1. Lineage (GTDB taxonomy): Bacteria > Pseudomonadota > Alphaproteobacteria > ATCC43930 > CGMCC-115725 > AP-15. Next base: position 5,021 of record CAWCWA010000020.1, read on the forward strand.
TTCCGCGCCTGATGGCGGACCGCCAGAGCGTCGAATTGCGCGGCGAGGCGCTCGGCATCGACTTCTTTTCCGCGCAGGTCTGCACCGCTGATAAGGCTGTGACGGCAAGCGATCTCGCGCGAGTGGCATCGTGGTTCCGCGGGCCATTGCTAGCCGATCTCGACCTGCCGGCGAACCGCGAGTTCCACAGCTGGCTATCGGGGATGCGCGAGGACGCGCGCAAGCTTCAGATACAAATTCTCCGCACCTTGACCGAGCGACTTGGCGCAACACCCCAGGAAGCTCTCCCATACGCGCGCGAATTGGTGCGCATCGACCCCTTCGACGAGAACTTGTGGGCGCTGTTGATCGGCACTCTGGCGAGCACCGGCCGCGGCGGCGAGATAAAGCAGCAATATGAAGCCGGCCTGCGCTCTTTGCGCGAGGTCGGCGGGGGATCTGGGCCTCTACTGCGCGCTTGGCGGGCGGTGCAAGCGTCACCCGGCCCCTCTCCCGACCGCGAGACGATCCCGGTAGCGCCCGCAGAAGCGCCACGCCTGTCAATTGTCGTGCTGCCTTTTGTCAATCTAAGCAACGACCCCGAGCAGCAATATTTCGCCGACGGGATCACCGGGAATCTGACGACCGATCTGTCGCGGATTCCGGACATGCTGGTGATCTCGCGCTACACCGCCTTCACCTATAGGGACAAGCCGGTCGACATCAAGCAGATTGGCCGCGAACTGGGGGTGCGCTATGCACTCGAAGGAGAGGTCCAGCGGTCGGGAAATCGGGTCCGCGTCACCGCCCAGCTGATCGATGCCGAAACCGACACGCATCTGTGGGCCGAGCGGTTCGACGGCGACACCGGCGATCTCTTCGCTTGGCAAAATGAGATTACCAACCAGATCGCGGTTGCCCTCGACCTTGAGCTGGTCGACGCAGCGGCCGCCCAGCCGATCGAGCGTCCGGACACGCGCGATTACATCCTGCGTGGACGCGCCGCGCGATTAAAGCCGCCATCGCGTGCGAACCGTGCGGAGCAGGTTTTGCTATTCGAGCGTGCGTTGGCACTCGATCCGGCGTCCGTCGCGGCGCAGAGCTGGTTGGCGATCGAGCTCGCCGCCCGCGCCGTCGATTTAATGACTGACACGGCCGCGGCTGATATTGCGCACGCGGCAGTATTGGCCGAGCAAGCCTTGGCCGCGTCTCCCCGCAGCTCGGTTGCACATTTCGCCAAGGGCCAAGTGTTACGCGCGCAGCACAGACACCACGAGGCCATTCTCGCATACGAGACAGTCATCGCACTCAACCGCAATTGGGCCCATGCATACTCCCATCTCGGCTGGTGCAAGTTCATGGCTGGGTCGATCGAAGCGCTTATCCCGGCCCAGGAGCAAGCCATCCGGCTTAGTCCCCGCGATCCCCAAATCGGGCTTTTCTATAGCCGGATCGGGCGCGCGCATCTGCTGCAGTCGCGCACCGACGATGCGATCGACTGGTGCGAAAAGGCGCGCAACGCCACTCCGGCGGCCGCTATCTTCCGCTCGTTCCTCGCCTCTGGCTATGCTCTCAAAGGCGCCACTGACCGCGCCGTCGCCGAACTCTCCGAGGCCCGCAGGCTGGTCGGCGACGATCGTTACTCCAGCGTCGCGCGCTTGCGGGCCGTCGAATCTTGGGGGGTGAGGGAGATCCGCGCCTTGTTTGAAGCCACCTATTTCGCAGGACTGCGCAAGGCCGGGATGCCGGTGGAATGAACGTTCGACTTTGGCGGATTTCGAGAATAGTTTTTATACTCTCGATCTATGCGGCCTTTGCGGCATGGTTGCCGATACTCCGGTTGGGATTCACGTTCCCGGCAAGTAGCTAGGAATAGTACACTGTTTGGATTTGCAGGCATCAGCTGTTGTGAAGGGTTTCGGTCGCCGGCCCGACGATCAATCGCCGCGTCCGTGCACGGGCCGGCGACCGAAACCCTTCACAAAACCGGTCGAGCCAGACCATACCGCGCCGACAGCTGCTTTGGGCCCGAACCTTGTCGTACCGGACCGAGGGCGGGAAGGTTTGGAATCGGCACGAGACGGCCGACACCCCATCTCGAGGTTCTTCCTGGCGTTTTCCTCCGATGGTGCCCAATTCGGCCGGGTGCCAGAGCCTCGCTGCGCCACCGGTTTTCACGGCAGGGCTAGAGCTAGAGGGCCTGATAGACATCCCAAGATTCGCGTGCCGCCGCTATTAGCCGGTTGCCATCTTCGGCCAGCAGCAGCCGTTGGGCGACCAGTCAATCCGTGGCCTCAGCCAGTCGCGAAGCCTAGGCATCGCGCGATGCGTAGCGTAATTCAAGTGACGGTCGCGGATCGCCAGCACGCTGCCTTTCGGCTTCGGTCGCAGCGAACGGGATCATCGAACCCTGGATGGTGAACAGGTTACCCTCGCCATAGCCGCGCGCGCGCAGCGACCAGCCCGCATGCGTGGCCAGCGGTGCCGTGAGCAGCGGGTGACGGATGCCGCCGAGAGCGTTGCCGTCGGTGTCGGTCGATTGCACGAACACCGGATAGGCCGCGCGTTCGATTGGCGGCTCGACCGAATGGTCGCGCAACCGCAGCTCGTTCAGGACGTTCGGGAAGTTCACCTGGGGCAGCCTGGGGAATGTCGCGCGCGCCGCCGCGAGCGGCACCAGCGTGGCGGCGGCACGCGAAGGGAACTGGCTGTCCGGCGGTGCGGTGCCGTACTCCACCCACTCGAACAGCGCGACCAGCAGCGCGCGCATGAACGCGCCGTAGCGGAGCCGATTGCCGGGCAGCTGCATGACCGGCCTGGCCAGGGGCCGGAACGGCGCATGCGACACCCCGCTGACGGTATAAACCCGTACCTCCTCCGGCATAGCGATGTCGGCCCCGCTTGTGTCGGTCACGACCAGCGAACTACGCGCCTGCCAAAGGTCGCTTTCGGTAGATGCAACACCTTCGGACACACGCCAGCATCGCGGGCGCGCTGCAGGATGCCGCCGCTGCAGCCACTGATCGGATCACTCAGCGTCGGATAGCTGAACGGAAACTGGTCATCACCGTACGAGTGGTCCTCGTGCTGGCGCGAATAGCGCCCCGCCTGTGCAAACTGCCAATTGATGCAGGTACGACGTGATCCTGCGACGACCGGAAGGATGCCGTCGAACACCTGGCGTCCCGCAAGATCCTCGTTGAACCCGAGATGCACCAGATCGCGAAGCACGCGGCCGCTCGTGCGGCGCCAGCGGATTGCCTTTCGTCGCGTGCAGCAGGAACGAAACGAAGTCGCGGATCGCGGCGAAGCCGATGCCCATCACGATCGGACCGCGCGCGCGGTAGATGAACTCGAAGATGGCGCCGCGGTTGTCGGCGGCGGAGTGATTCTCCCCAGAAGCGCCGTTTGAAAATTCCTCAGGTGTGTCGCCGGGCCTTCCGGGGCGCGTCCCGGGAGGCTCGGCGGCGCGCCGATCGCCGCTGACCCGAATGATCCCTCCCGATCGGCGGGAGGGGCGGGGCGGTGATCCGACTGGGGGAGCTGGTGATGATTTTGGATTTGCATCGGCAGGGGCTGTCGGTCTCGGCGATCGCCCGGCAGCTGGACCGCGATCGCAAGACCGTCCGCAAATACATCGAGCGCGGCCTTACGGCGCCCGCCTACGGCCCGCGCGAGCCGCGGCCGGGTGTGGTGGCACCGTTCGCATCGTATCTGCGGGAGCGGATCGCCGCCTTCCCCGAGCTGACCGGGAGCCGGCTGCTGCGCGAGATCAGGGAGCTCGGCTATGCCGGCGGCTATACCGCGGTGAAGGACTTCCTGCGCACCATCCGCCCACGGACGCTGCAGGCCTTCGAGCGTCGCTTCGAGACCCCGTCGGATAAGCAGGCGCAAGTCGATTTCGCCTTCTTCCGCACCGTCTTCACCGACCAGCCCGGGGCCGAGCGGATCGTCTGGCTGTTCTCGATGGTGCTCGGCCACAGCCGCATGATGTGGGGTCGGTTCGTCGCGCACCAGGACCTGCAGACCGTTCTGCGCTGCCACATCGCCGCTTTCGAGGCGCTCGGCGGGGTGCCGGCCGAGATCCTCTACGACCGCATGAAGACGGCGGTGCTGGGCGAGGTCGACGATCAGGGCATCGCCTATAATCGCAAGCTGCTCGAGTTGGCGGCGCATTACCGCTTTCTGCCGAAGGCCTGTCCGCCCTACCGGGCCAAGACAAAGGGTAAGAGCCTGCCCTCGGGCTTGACCCGAGGGTGGAGCGCCCCTTCCGCTACGTCCGGGAGGACTTCTTCCTCGGCCGCTCGTTCCGCAACCTCGACGATTTGAATGCCCAGTTCCGGCACTGGCTCGACACCGTCGCCAATCCGCGCCGGCATGCCACGACCGGCCGCATCGTGCGGGAGCACTTCGCCGAGGAGCAGCCGTATCTCAAGGCGTTGCCCGCGACGCCGTTCACCGTCGTGCTGACGCTCGACCGCCGGATCACTCGCGACGGCATGGTGTCGGTCGGCGGCAATCTCTATTCGGTTCCCGACAGCACCCGCCGGCGCGTCGTCGAGGTGCACACCCTGGCCAACGAGATCCGCATCCTGGAGGACGACAAGCTGATCGCCGTCCATCCCGTGCTCGAAGGCCGCGGCCGGCGCCGCATCGCCCTTGGCCATCGCACCGCGCCGCCGCCCGGCAACAGCACGACAGCGCGCGAGATGCCGCCGCCGACAGGCCCGGCCGGCGCCGTCGTCGTGCCGCGCTCGCTGGCCTTCTACGACGCCGTCGCCGGCCGTCTCGCCGGCGAGGGAGGCCGGCTGTGAGAAGCGCCGAGCCGGCGCCGAGCACGCTCGATCAGGTGCGCCGCCACCTGGTCGGGCTCAAAATGCCGCGCGCGCTTGAAGTCCTCGACCACACGATGCGTCAGCTCGAGCGCGGCGAGATCGGTGCGCTGGAGGCGATCGACGCCCTGCTCGGCGAGGAACTCACCCTGCGCGAAGCCCGGCGCGTCAAGGCCGCCCTCAAGATGGGGCGCCTCGTCACGATCAAGACCCTGGCCGGCTTCGACTTTGCCTTCCAGCCCTCGCTCGACCGCAACCGCATCCTCGCCCTGGCCCAGCTGGAGTTCATCGACCGGCACGAGGTCGTGCACTTTCTTGGGCAACCTGGCTGCGGGAAAACCCATCTGGCGCTCGCCCTCGGCGTCGAAGCCGTCAAGGCCGGGCGCGGCGTCTACTTCGGCACCCTGGCCGAGCTGATAACCTCGCTGGCCAAGGCCGAGCGCGAGGGCAGCCTGCGCGAGCGGCTGCGCTTTCTCTGCCGGCCGCAGCTCTTGATCCCCCACAGCGCTGAATTCCGTGCCATCGACGCGGGGCACGCCTACAGTGACGCAAATTCGGCGAACTCCGGGAGGCTAGAGTGGACGATCGGCAACCGCGGCTTCTGATCAAAAATGGGACCCTGATCGATGGGTCGGGGAGCGAAGCGGCCTCGAACTCCGTGATCGTCGTCGAGGGAAACAGGATCACCCATGTCGGTCCCACCGGCGCTGCGATGCACGCGGAAACCGCCAACGACAACGTCATCGACGCGGCCGGGAAGTTCATCCTGCCGGGCCTGATCGACGCCCACTGCCACATCTCGCTGCATCAGGGCGCATTGCCGGGCGCCCGCTACACGTCAAGCGCCGAGTTTTGCACTTTGTGGGCGGCGCCTGCGATCGGCCGCGTTCTGCGCGCCGGAGTCACCAGCGAACACGGGCGTTTCTCGCTCTGCTACCTCGATCTGCACGCTGCCCTCAAGGCCCATGGTGTCCTCCCGCGCGCCGCGCGCTCGGCCGGCCGTCGCCAAGCCTCACTGGGCCGGCATGCGGGCGCCGGGCGCTTCCTCGCTCAGCTGAAGAAAGCCGCCCACGGCCGCGCGGTCGATGATCCCGCCATCCATCGATCTGACATTTTTGGGCGGTGATATTCAGCGACCAGCGCCGCCGATGAAAGTCAGACGGTCAGCGCGGCATAATTTCCGATACCAGACGAGGCGGCAAATACCTTGTCGGCACCGTACGGACATCGGCATTGCCGCCGCCCCCAGCGTTTCCGGGCGATTTTAAGCAAAGGAGGCGTGGTTTAGCGCCGCATCGGAGCAAATGCCACGAGCAACGCGACTAAGGTTATGAGGCGAAGCGTCGAGGGACATCAGGAAATCGATATAGAAAGACTCGTCAGGCTTCGCCTTCGCCTTCCTTACCGTGTGATCGACGGGCTTGAATTGGGGTCATCTTCGTGAAATCGCGTGGCTCATCCAACGTCCGCAACGCTCCCTCCTTCAGCTGCGAAATAAAATCACGCGGTACGCGCACCCGTTCGCCAGGTTCACGATCCAGGTGGGGAATACGCCTATCGTTAACCCGGTCGTAGAACTCATTTCGACTCATGATGCCGTCAAGTTCGGCAATCGCTTCCGGTCCGCTCATAAAATGCGGGTTGGAGGGGCGCGGCTTGCGCGGGCGCCTAGCCTTGTGATCACCATTCCCTTTGTCTCCGCCATTGCTGGTCGGCGCCGTGGTCATCGTCTTCCTCCGTCATGCCCGTTACAGATGCCGCTCGACATGGCATCAAATTTGATGCTTTTGATTGATCGTAACAGTCACGAAATGGGATAGGCAAGCATCATTTTTGATGCCATATGTTGGCCCAACAGCTTAGGATCGACACGGATCAAATGGCACCAACGAATACGGATATCGTCCAGCCGAAAGTCCGACTGCGCAAAGCACTGCATCGCCGATTGAGCGCCGCGGCGCGCGCCAACAAGGCGAGCCTGAATGGTGAGATCGTGAGTCGGCTAGAGGCGAGCTTTCTGCATGAGGCGCTCGAAAAGCGGCTCGGCAGCAGCGGTCGAACTGTGCTCTTCGACTCCTCGGTGCTTATGGCATTCGAGGAACGGATACATCAAACGGGAATGTCGATTGAGCGCCTTGCTGCGCTGCTCGAAAAAGGCATCCTCGTTCAATCGTTTCATGATGGCACACTGCAGAAAATCACGCGACCCGACCAAGCAGCGATAGAGGTGGTCGAAGCGCCGAAGCCAAGACCCAAGACACAAACCAAAGGCGAATGACATGAGAGGCCACGTAAGACGGCGCGGGCGCCAATCATGGGAAGTCAAGGTCGAAACCGGTCCTCGTGAAGCGGACGGGCGCCGACAGATGCAATACCACACCGTTCGGGGGAGCAGGCGCGACGCCGAACGTGCTTTGACCGCGATCCTCTCCGAGGTGGACAGCGGCAGCTATGTCGCACCCTCGGCGCTGACCGTGGCCGAGTATCTGACTGACTGGCTCGACATCGCCCGCGATCGGCTCTCTCCCAAAACCGCCGAGCGTTACGACGAGCTCTGTCGCTACCAAATCTTGCCCTTCCTCGGCTTGGTCAATCTCCAGGCGCTCAAGCCGTCGCAGATCGAGGCCTGGCACCGACAACTGAGGACGGCAGGAAGTGCCGGTGGCAGGCCTCTCGCGGCGCAAACCGTCAAACACGCGCACCGGCTGCTGCACAGCGCGCTGGAGCACGCAGTCAGGATAGAGATCCTCAGCCGCAACCCGGCTCACTCGGTACCGGCCCCCAAGGTGCGCGTGCCTGAAATGGCGATCGTCGAGGCGACCGAGATCGAATCACTCTTCGCCCGGTTGGTGGATCACCGGCCGTATCCGGTCGTGCTCCTAGCATTTTCAACCGGCGCCCGACGTGGTGAGCTGTTGGCGCTGCGCTGGATCGACCTCGACCTGGAGATCGGCACCGTCAACATCACGCGCTCGGTCGAGGAAACCCGCGGGGGGCTGCGGATCAAGCCGACCAAAACCGGTGCTTCGCGGATCATTTCGCTGCCGGCGGACGCCGTTGCGATGCTGCGCGACCATCGTCGCCGGCAAAGCGAAGACCGCTTCCGGCTCGGGCTCGGCGCTGCCGGCCCCCGTGATCTGGTCTTCTCCGATGACGGCCTGACCATGTCGCCGGATAGATTAAGCAGAGATTGGTGGCGTGCGGTCGGAACATTGGCTTTGCCTCGGGTTCCGTTTCATGGCTGGCGGCACACTCACGCGTCGTTGTTGATCGGCTCCGGGCTCGATGTCGTCGCGGTCTCTCGCCGTCTCGGTCACTCGCCACCGGCAACGAAGTTGCGGGTCTACGCGCATTTGTTCAATCGAGCGGCGACCGATCAGGCGGCGGTGCGGGCGATCGAGCGAGCGTTGCGCCCCGCAGGGGGATCGCTTTGACGGAAGAAGCCGTGCGGAGCCCAAGGGGTGCCGAAGTATGGCGACGCCATACCGATTGGTAGAACATGGGATGAACGCAGACCACACGGTGCGACGTGGTTTGCGATGGACAAGATGCGATTTGGGTGGCAGTTTGGGTGGCGATCGTTATCGATGTTCTTGATTAGTTCACATCTAAGTTATTGATATAGCTCGCACGGAGAGGTGCCGGAGCGGTCGAACGGGGCGGTCTCGAAAACCGTTGTCCCTCTTGCGGGGGACCGAGGGTTCGAATCCCTCCCTCTCCGCCATTTTACATTAATTATCTAAATATATATAATCACCAAGAGGCTGACCGATAATTAATTGAGTGATTTCAGCCAATTGTGACACGATGGTTGTGCTGACCAATCAACGAGGCACAACTTGTGGACTAAAATCACTCGACCGAAGTATGAGCGTGCGGGACAGCGTTAGGCAACCGAGCTGACCGATGCCGAGTGGGCGGCGATTGAACCCCACATGCCGGCCGCCAAGCCTTTGGGGCGACCGCGCGCCACCGATTTGCGCGCGGTTCTCGACGGCGTTCCTTACATGGCGCGGACCGGCGGTCAGTGGCGCATGCTGCCAAAGGACTTTCCGCCGTTCACCACGGTGCAGGGCTACTTTTATGACTGGCGGGACAGCGGCCTGTTCGAGCGGCTCAATTTCGAACTCTTGCTCCAAGCACGCGAAGCGGCCGGTCGGGAAGCGAGCCCCTCGGCTGGGGTCATCGACAGCCAGTCGGTCAAGACCACCGAGAGCGGCGGACCGCGCGGTGGAGCCTGTCCTCGGGCGCGGCACCGCCGCGACCCGGGGGATGCCGCCAAGAAGGTCAAAGGCCGCAAGCGGCATATCGTGACCGACACCACGGGCTTGATGGTTGGCGCCGCGATCCACCCCGCCGATGGGCAAGACCGCGACGGCGCGCCACTCGTTATCAAAGCCATCCACGACCTCTTCCCCTGGCTGCGCCGCCTCTTCGCCGACAGCGCCTATTCCGGCGATAGACTACTCGAAACACTGACCAAATTCGGCCGCTGGAGCATCGAAATCGTCAAACGCATGACGGACACCGTTGGCTTCGAAGTCCTCCCCCGGCGCTGGGTTGTCGAGCGCACCCTCGCCTAGCTCAATCGCAACCGCCGCCTTGCCAAAGACTTCGAAGCCTCCATTGCCAGCGCCCAGGCCTGGGTTTACATCGCCTCGGTGCAACTCCTCAATCAGGAGATTGGCTTGACCCTTACACAGTGCATCGACGATATAATACAACCTTTCCGATTCAGATTTAGACACTAAGAGTTCCAGACGAGATAACTACCCACAAATCTTTCCCCGAGATTTCTCTAGTGGATTGACGCTAACGCTTGTTTCGACGCCGCACCTTTTCGATGATGGCATCGGGATCGGTGGTCCAGGTGAAGGGCTTGGGGTTGTCGTTGGTCTTGGCGAGGAAGCGGTTGATGGCGGCCTGGAGGTCGACAATGCCGTTGAAGACGCCGCGCTTGAGCCGCTGCCGGGTCAATTTGGCGAAGAAGCCCTCGACGGGGTTGCGCCAGGAAGCCGAGGTCGGGGTGAAGTGGCAATGGCAGCGGGGATGCCGTTCGAGCCGGGAACGGACCTTGGGATGCTTGTGCGTCGCGTCGTTGTCGACGCTCAGGTGCAATTCCGGCGCGTCCGGGGTCGCACGGTTGATCTTGTTGCGAAAGCCGATGAACTCCTGATACCGGTGGCGGGCCATGCACTGGCCGATGACGCGGCCGTCGAGCACATCGCGGGCGGCGAACAGCCTCGTCGTGCCGTGGCGCTTGTAATCGTGGGTCATCGCGCCGCAGCGGCCCTTCTTCATCGGCAAGCCTGGCTGGGTGCGGTCGAGCGCCTGGATTTGCGACTTCTCATCGACCGACAGCACCAGCGCGTGCTCCGGCGGATCGACCCTCGGGCCGGCCTGCGGCCGGCCCGAGGGCAGGCTGCAAGGCCGACGACATCCTGCACCCTGGCGGCAAACTTCGGGACGTTCGACAGCTTGAAGGTCTTCACCCGATGCGGCTTGCGGCCATGCGCCGCCCGGATCCGCTGCACGCTGCGCTGGCTGACCCCGGCGGCCTTGGCCATCGCCCGGCCGGTCCAGTGCGTCCTCTCGCCCGGCGGTTCGGCGAGCGTCATCGCGACCTCCGGCTCGATCACCGCCGCCGTCAGCGCGGGTTTGCCGGCCGGACGCGCCGCCTCGTGCAGCAAGCCGCCGGCACCTTCGGCCATCAAGCGCGCCGGCCAGCGCCAGATTGTCGGCTTGCCCCTGCCGGTCTGCCGCGGGCTCGCTATCGTGCCGACCCCGGCGGCGCTCAGCAGCGCCATCCGCGCCCGCCAGACATGCTGCTGCGGGCTGTTCCCCGAACCGACCACGGCTTCCCGCCGCTCCCGGTCGCCCGGGCCAAGCCGGACTTCAACGCCTTGTCTCATCCAGCCGGTCTCGCATGGCCGCAACCCCAATCGAATCAGTCCTCAGCGCCGATCCACTAGACGCAACAGCCGTCGGCTAGGCGCGATGTGATCATGATATAGTCGGCAGCGGGGTTGACCTTCCCAAGGTTTGGGGAGATGAAGCAGCTGAGGCTGGCGACGGCGGGGTTCGAGTGCGACGCCCGGACGACGCGGCGGGCGAGATTTCTGACCGAGATGGAACGCGTCGTGCCGGGGACGATGCTGTGCGGGTTGCTCGAGCCCTACTATCCCAAACCCGGTAATGGCCGGCCGCCGGTCGGGGCCGAGCGGATGCTGCGCCTCTACTTTTTGCAGCAATGGTTCAACCTGTCGGACCCGGCGGCGGAAGAGGCGCTCTATGCTTCGCTGGCGATGCGCCGGTTTGTCGGCATCGACCCCCGCCGTCGCGAGGGCAGGCTCTCGGCCGCGAGCCGGCGCCGGACGAGACCACGATGTGCCGCTTCCGCCCTCTGCTGGAACACCACGACCTCGGTCGGTTGCTGTTCGAAGAAGTGCCGCGGCATCTTGCCGAGAAGGGGTTGAAGGTCGCCACCGGCACGATCGTCGATGCGGCGATCATCGCCGCGCCGTCCTCGACCAAGAACGCCGCGGCGTCGTGGACATGGTCGAGCGGGCGAAGAACCGAACCAAGTCGCAGGTGCGGGCCCGGAGCCTGCCCTCGCGAAGGCGGGGGTCGAGCATGCGATCGGGGTCGTCAAGCGGGTGTTCGGCTTCGCCAAGGTGCGCTATCGCGGGCTCAAGAAGACCGCTCATCGCCTCATCGTGACCTGTGCGCTGGCCAATCTGTTCATCGTCCGGCGGCGACTATTGCAATATCAGAAGGCGTAGTGTCCCCGTTTGCGCAAACGATCGTTCGACAGCCAAACGCGGCCCGACGATGCGGCCGCAAAGCACGTCCCACCGCTGACCAGAACTGTCTCCATGCCTCCCGGCCGCGCAACCGCCCCTTTTTCAGATGGGGTATCGCGGCGGTTCCGGCGGTAGTCGCTGGAGGCGGAGGTGGCCGTCCTTCACACTGACGTTGGACACGAGGTCCGGATGAGCCGGCCCCAAAACGTTCTGCAGAGGAAGGACTGCCATGAAGCATTGTGCTGGCCTGGATGTATCGGTCAAGGAGACGGCGATCGGCATTGTAGACGAGACCGGGAAAATCGTACGGGAGGCCAAAGTAACGACGGAGCCAGAGGCAGTCGTTGCCCTGTTGAACGAGGCCGGACTTGGCTACGCCCGGGTTGGGCTGGAGGCAGGGCCGCTGTCGCAATGGATGGTGACCGGCCTGCTTGAGGCGGGGCTGCCGGTAGTGTGCGTGGAGACACGCCATATGAAGGCGGTGCTGAAGGCCCAGCAAGTGAACAAGAGCGACCGCAACGATGCGCGCGGTATAGCACAGATGATGCGTGTAGCGCGGCGATCTGGATGGGAAAGCGGCGACAATCAGGGTGGGAATCCGGCGTCGCGGCATCCGGATGATTGTCGCTGATTGCGGGCGGCGCAAGGTTTGATTGTCGCTGAGCGTCAATCAGGCGTTGGCTTTGATTGTCGCGGTGACGGGCGGCCGTCCAGGGCCGCGTTTGCGTTCGAGGGCAGCGCGGCGGCGGTAGCTTTCGACGTTCATCTCGAAGATCGTCGCGTGGTGCACGAGGCGGTCGACGACGGCGACGGTCATCGCCGGATCGGGAAAGACCTTGCCCCACTCGCCGAACGGCTGGTTGGCGGTGATCAGCAGCGAGCGGTGCTTGTAGCGGGCGCTGATCAGCTCGAACAGCACGCTGGTCTCGGCCTGGTCCTTGGTGACGTAGGCGAGGTCGTCAAGGATCAGTAGGTGATATTTGTCGAGCCTGGCGATCGCAGCTTCGAGGGCGAGCTCGCGACGAGCGATCTGCAGCCGTTGCACGAGATCGGTGGTGCGGGTGAACAGCACACGCCAGCCGTTTTCGACGAGCGCGAAGCCGAGCGCTGCCGCCAGATGGCTCTTGCCGCCGCCCGGCGGGCCGAACAGCAAGAGATTGGCGCCCTGGTTGAGCCAAGCGTCGCCGGCGGCGAGCGCCATGACCTGCGCCTTGCTGACCACCGGAACGGCCTCGAAGTCGAAGGTGTCGAGGGTCTTGCCGGGCGGCAGGCGGGCTTCGGCGAGATGACGCTCGATGCGGCGGCGAACGCGTTCGGCCATCTCGTGCTCGGCGAGCGCGGCCAGAAAGCGCGCGGCCGGCCAGCCTTCCTTGTCGGCCTGGGCAGCCAGCGCCGCCCAGACGTGTTTGACGGCCGGTAGGCGCAGCTCGGCGAGCAGCAGCTCGACGCGGGCGGTGTCGATCGGGTCGGCGGCCTTCATACGGCACCGCCCGCCCGGACGATGCCGAGTTCGTCATAGAGATGCAGCGGCGTTAGTTTGACGGTGATGTCTGGAATGGCGGCGGGATCGGGCCCGAAGTGCCGGCCGAGGATGTCCAGATCAGGCAGTCTGCCGGCGTCGAGTTCGGCGTCGATGATGCCGGCGAGTTCGGCCTCGCAGGCGCGGTCGTGCGCCAGCGCCAGCAATCCGACGATGGTGCGGCACGCCCGCTTCTCGCCGTCGGCCGCCAACAGCGCCTCGAACGCGCGCTGGTAGGCGCGGCGTGGAAAGAGCTGCTCGCGATAAACCAGGTTGAGCAAAGCCATCGGCTTGCGCCGCAAGGCGTGAATGACATGCCGATAATCGACGACATGACCGCGCTTGCCGCTGGGATGCGCCCGGCCACGGCGCAGCGTCATCAGCGGGGTGCTGCCGAGAAGGCAGTCGAGCCGGTCGTCGTACAGGCGCACCCGTAGGCGATGGCCGATCAGTCGCGACGGCACCGAATAGAACACCTTCTTGAGCGTGAAGCCGCTCGTCGAGGTGACGATGACGATCGTCTCCTCGTAATCGGTCGTGCGGCGCTCCGGCAGCGACTGCAGTGCCGGGCGCTCGAGTTCCAGCCGCTTCTTCAGTCGGGCGTTGCGGCGGCCGACGATCTCGTCGATGAAGCAGCGGTAGGCATCCAAGCTGTCGAAGTCGCGCGAGCCACGCAGCAACAGCGCGTCCTCAATCGCCTGCTTGAGATGGCCGTGCGGGCTTTCGATCGATCCGTTCTCGTGTGCGATGCCGCGATTGTTGCGGGTCGGCTCCATGCCGTAATGCGCGCACAGCGCCTTGTAGCGGCGGGTCTGATCCTGCCTTGAGTTCCTCGTCAAGATTGCGAAAGGCGGCCGACAGGCTGTCGCTGCGGTGCTGCAACGGGGCGCGGCCGAGCGCCCACAGCGCATTCTGCAGGCCCTCGGCCAGCGCCACGAAGCTTTCGCCGCCGAGCACGACACGAGCGTGCTCCCAGCCCGAGAAGGCCAGACGGAAGTGATAGAGCCGGTGATCAAGCGGCACCCCGGCGACGCTGACGCCGCGATCGCGCAAGTCGGTAAAATCGGACAGCCCAAGTCGACCCGGTGGGTGCTCCTGCCGGAAGATGACATCCTGCTCGGTGCCATGCAGAGCCCGCCAGGTACGGATGCGCCGCTCCAACGTGCGGCGGATGCCGGCGCCGATCTCGGGGTGGCGCCGCCGGATCTCGTCGAAAATGGCGACCGGCCGCAAACCGGGGATGCTCTTCAGCAGCGGCACCACCTCGCTGTCCCATACCTCGCCCAGCGGATCGGGCCGCCGCCGGCCGCGCGGGGCTTTCTTTTGCGAGGGCATTCGAGAGTCGTGCTCGAAGCGATAGCCGCTGGAGGTCGCGAACCCGGCCTTGGCGGCGGAAACGGCCGGCGTCTCGGTCTGACGGAAACTCATATACAGCCTCATCTGGCAATCGGTGATGTGGCGGCCGGGCAAGTGCGGTTCCTCATCGGTATGAAGAACCGCTCCATATCCAGCCGGCTGCGATCGCCGGATGCGCGCCCCTCTCCGGGTTCGCGCCGCCGCTGGATTCGCGACTTCGGTCGGGCTACGCCCTCCCTGCGTCACAAACCCAGCGGCGCTTTCTCATCCTGATTGACGTGCCGTTCTCACCCTGATTGCCGCGCGGCAGATGCGGGTCGGGTTGTACCAGGCAGTGCACGTGAAGACACTGGCCAGTCAGCAAGAGCGGATGCTGCTGACGTCACGCAAGCGGCTCCGCGACAAGCTGCAGGACATGGAGAACGAGCTCCGAGGAACCCTTGCGCAATTTTGGGCTCAGGGTGGGGGTGGTCAGCCCGGGTCACTTCGAAGCCAGAGTCCGAGAATTGGTGGTGGGGCATCCGACCCCAGGGGCAATTGTCGCCCCCTTGCCTGCAGTTCGCGGGACGCCACAAGATGGTCCTCGACCAGGTCCGCGGCGACCGGCTATGCCGCCGCTTGATGACGGTGCCGGGAGTGGGACCGGTCGTGGCACTGACGTTTCGGGCCACGGTCGATCAGCCGCAGCGTTTTGTCCGTTCCAAGATGGTGGGGGCACATTTCGGCTTGGTACCGCGCCGCTTTCAGTCCGGCGAGACGGACTACGACGGAAGGATCTCCGAAATGTGGGGACGCCATGATGCGCACGGCACTTCTATGAAGCAGCGCAGGTGCTCTCACACATAGCCAGAAATGGTCCTGGCTCAAGGCTTGGGGCATGCCGCTGGCCCGTCGTCGCGGAGGGAAGAAGGCAATCGTCGCCCTGGCCCGACGCCTCGCTGTCATCCGGCACCGGATGTGGACGGACGGTACCCAATTCCGCTGGCGCAAGCAGCCCGATGCAGTAGCCGCCTGAAAGAAGGATATTGAGTTCCGCCCCGGCGGAAAAGCGCCCCTCGCGGGGACGATGGACGAGGTGAGTTCGCCGGGAACGTGGTTCCGCTTCGGCAGGACGATGTTCAGATTGTTCCACCTCATCCTTCTGAACCCATCATGGGGCGGTCATAGCGCCGACCTCCCGGAGATAAGCGAGAGCCTTGCGAGACGGCATTATTGTTCAGAAGCGAAAGCACCACTGAGAAGCGAGCTTGACACCACACCGCCGCGATAGAGAAGACCTTCCTTAACTCGCTTTCCGTAACGCTACGCGGACTGCCGACGAGAAGGGGATTTGCGTTGAGTCAGGAACAAACTCTGCCGCCTGCCTCTGGAATCCCGTTGCCTTTAGTTGCCCGGGCAGAGCGGGAGCGGCGCGAGATTGTTCATGGCCTAAAGGCGACCGATGATCTTGCAAAACAAATTCGCCTTTGGCGGACCGGTGACCTTTACCGAGCATCAGGAAACCCGGAGGTAATCCTAAATCTCCGGCCGAATGCCGATGGGTCGGTCATGGGATGGGCTCAAGGTTCCGATGGCCGTTTCATCGGGCAGGCACGGTGGATTAAGGCTACAAACTGGGCCTCTCGTCTGGTTTCGTCGACCGCTGTGCTGGCGGGACACATCATGCTTGTCGAAATCAGTGCAAAATTAGACCGCATCGAGGCAAAGGTTGATCGAGTGCAACAGGCCCTCGATGATGATCGGCGGCAATCGCTCAAGGCTGCTATCGGCTCAGTCGATGCCGCATTGGCCTGTGAATTTGCAACTGCGCGGCACTTGCTCACGGCCGCCGCTACACCGCTACGGATTGCAATCGGCCAAGAAATCCAATCTCTGAGCCGCCAAATCCATCAGGCCCCGATGCCTCCGCGATCGTATACAGAGGGGGTCATTTGGGACAAAGGGCCAGAGACCCGCCGTAAACTGTCCGCCGCGGAGAAGACATTTCTCGCAGCGCTCCACGGTATTCGCGCCCTGATCCATCTCTACATCGGGCTTAGCCAGCATCGGACCGCGTGGCTTAGAGGCTGACCCGAAATGAATTGAGTGATTTCAGCAACTTGTGTATCCGTCTGGTTGGCACGCGAGACGGGGGGCACAAGATGTGGACTGAAACCACTCGACGGCAGTATGGCCGGGAAGATCTGCGCTATGCAAGCGATGTCACCGATCAGGAGTGGGGGTTGATCGAAGCCGAACTGCCGCCGGACAAGAAGCTGGGGCGACCGCGCACCACGCAATTGCGGGCTGTCGTCAACGCGCTGCTCTACATGCTGACGACCGGTTGCCAGTGGCGGCAGTTGCCAAAGGAGTTTCCGCCGTATTCGACGGTACAGCGCTTCTTCTACCGGTGGCGGGAGGACGGGTTGTGGCGCAAGATCAATCACGGCTTGCTGATGCGGGTGCGCGAGGCCAGCGGGCGCGAGGCCAGCCCCAGCGCCGGGGTGATCGACAGCCAGTCGGTCAAGACCACCGAAGCCGGGGGGCCGCGCGGCTATGACGCCGGCAAGAAGATCAACGGACGCAAGCGCCATCTGCTCACCGACACCCTTGGCCTGCCGGTCGCGGCCGTGGTTCATCCCGCCGACATCCAGGATCGCGACGGCGCGCCGCTGGTCCTGGCCGGCGCCCGTTTTCTCTATCCCTGGCTGCGCCACGTCTTTGCCGATGGCGGCTATGCCGGGGCCAAACTGGCCACCGCCCTCGACAAGATCGGCCGGTGGACGGTCCAGATCGTCAAGCGCAGCGATCCGGCAACCGGCTTTGTGGTTCTGCCGCGGCGCTGGGTTGTCGAGCGCACCTTGGCTTGGCTCAGTCGCAACCGCCGCCTCGCCAAGGACTTCGAGGCCAGCCTGGAAAGCGCTCTCGCCTGGCTGTTTCTCGCCAGCACCAAGCTACTTATGCGTAGATTAGCAAGGCTAACACACGCTCACACTGTATTATGAGTCGGACACTTAGCGGCCACGACCTATTACTTCAACTTTCCGATTCGGGGCTCAGCAAAGCTTGGTGGAAAGCGCGAAATTTGCGACCCGACAATCCTCAAGACCAGCCCGAAGCTTACTGGGCCCGCGCTATGGGTCTGGTCACTGAAGCTCAGGCTCACGCTCTTGCATATAGTCAGGATACCTTGCCCAGCCTGAGGTTATCGCTATCGGACGATGAACTTCAGTTGATGCTGGAGGAAGCTGAACCCGAGCCCGCGAATTCATGTAACCCAATGAAAGATTAGCTAATTTCGGCAGCGACGCCTTCCAACGTCTTCGACGGCGCCGACATCGAGATGGCGGTCAAAGGGGCGATCGCCAATACCGTAATGCCAGTCAGACCTGTCCTGGTCCAAGACGGGGTCTACGACGCCTTCACCAAGCGCCTGGCCGAGACCGCCAGCGCCATGAAGGTGGCGGACGGATTCGAGCCGGGGGCGTGATCGGCCAGAAAAGGTCGAGACGCACATCGCCGACGCAATCGAGAAAGCTGCCAAGGTCGTCACCGGGGAAGCCTTCTCTTCGAGCCGGCAGTTTTGACCGACGTTGATAGCGAATCCTATGTATATCCCTGATGCTCGCAGCCCTGATCGGGCTCTAAGACGGCGTTGTCGCCGATAAAATAGCCACAATCACATCGCACTGTACGGCGGTTATGGGACGGAAGAAGGGAGAGGTGCGATGGTTATGGCTTTGCGTCGCGGGAAGGCAGGTTTCGCCGATGCGCGGCGCCGGGCGCGGGCCGGCAAGAGACGGCGTCCGCCTGTAAATTCCTTACAAGAACAGGCGAGGCGGCGCGACCCCGCCTAATCGGTTCAACCTTTGCGAGAATCCTGCGTCCGCTTTCGACCGCCGCGCTCAGCCTGCAAGCTGCTGTTCGATGGTCTTGGTCAGCGGGGTTTCAACGTCGCCCGTGTGCTTGGTCGTAACCGTCTCGACCAGTACGATCCAGCATTCCTCCTGCGCCACCGGGTTGTGCATGACCCCCTTCGGGATCACGCAGAATTCGCCGCTGTTCAGCACGATTTCGCCGCCTTCGAGCTGGATGACGAGCCGCCCCTTGATTACCTGGAAGAGTTCGTCCTCGTCCTCGTGCTTGTGCCAGGCAAGCTCTCCCTTGAGCTTGGCGACTTTGACATACTGGTCGTTGACCCGGCCGACGACTTTCGGCGACCAGTATTCCTCGATCCGGGCAAGATGTTCGAGCGGATTGACCGGAGAAACCGACATGCTCGCCCCCGACGCGGCTGAGGCGCCACCCTAGCAGAAGATCGCCGCTGTTTCGAGCGCCCGGGGCGGACTATGCTGCCCTCCCGCCGCTCAGCCAAAGGGAGGTAACGCCATGGCGATCGAGGCCGCTGTTTTTCGCAAGGTGCGCGAACCGCTGACGATCGAACCGGTCGATATCGACAAGCCGTGGGATCGCGAGGTGCTGGTGCGCACGGCGGCGACCGGCGTGTGCCACAGCGATCTGCATGTCGTCGATGGTGTAGGCCGCTTCCCGCTCGACCGGCCGATCGTGCTCGGCCATGAGGGGGCGGGCGTTGTCGAGGCGGTCGGCGCCAACGTCGCGACGGTCAGGCCCGGCGACCATGTCGTCGCCTGCCTCTCCGGGTTTTGCGGCGCCTGCCCGCAATGCCTCTCGGGCCATCCCAATCTCTGCACCGGCGGCATCGTGACAAGGCCCGAGACCGCGGCCCCGCGCCTGTCGCAGGGCGGGGCGCCGCTGCGGCAGTTCATCGGCATTTCAAGCTATGCCGAAAAGATGCTGCTGCACGAGAACTCGCTGGTGCGGATCGATCCCGAATTGCCGCTCGACAAGGCGGCACTCGTCGGCTGCGGCGTCCTGACCGGGGTCGGCGCGGCACTGCGCAGTTCCGGGCTGCAGGCGGGCCAGACGGTCGCGGTCTTCGGTTGCGGCGGCGTCGGCCTGTCGATCGTGCAGGGGGCGCGGATCGGCGGCGCCCGACAGATCATCGCCGTCGACCAGTTCGATTCGAAGCGCGAGATGGCGGTGCGCGCCGGCGCCACGCATTTTGTCGACAGCACGCAAGACGATCCGGTCAAGGCAGTCCGCGGATTGACCGGCGGCGCCGGCGTCGACCACGCCTTCGAGGCGGTGGGTGTTGCGCAATTGTGCCGGCAGGCGATCGAGTGCCTGGCGATCCGCGGCACCGCGACGATCGTCGGCGTGCTGCCGCCCGACGCCGAGATCGCTTTTCCGTGGATGGCGATCCGCCCCGAATGCAAGGTGCAAACCTCGCGCATGGGCTCAAACCGCTTCCGCTACGACATCCCGCTCTATCTCGACTTCTACCGCCAGGGACGCCTCGATCTCGATGCGATGGTGACGAAGCGCGGCCGTCTTTCCGACATCAACGAGGCCTTCCGCGCGATGAAAGCCGGCGAAGTCGCCCGTACGGTCTTAACCTTCGATTAGCCCGCTACAGGATTGCGCCGATGACGCGGTCGGGGGGACGGTGGCCGTCGGCGAAGGTCTTGATGTTAATGATCACCCGCTCGCCCATCGCGATGCGGCCCTCGATCGTCGCCGAGCCCATATGCGGCAGCAACACGACATTGTCGAGCGCACGCAGCCGCGGATCGACCGCTGGTTCGTGCTCGAAGACGTCGAGACCGGCGCCCGCGATGGCGCGCGTTTCAAGCAGCTGGATCAGCGTCTCTTCGTCGACGATCTCGCCGCGTGCGGTATTGACCAGGATCGCGTGCGGCCGCAACAGCCGCAGCCGGCGCGCCGAGAGCAGGTGGTAGGTCGCCGGCGTGTGGGGGCAATTGACCGAGACGATGTCCATGCGGGCGAGCATCTGATCGAGGCTCTCCCAATAGGTCGCCTCGAGCCCCAAGGCGATGTCGTCGGGCACCGGCCTGCGGTTGTGGTAATGCACCGAAAGGCCGAAGCCCTTGGCGCGGCGCGCCAGCGCCATGCCGATCCGGCCCATGCCGAGGATGCCGAGCCGCTTTCCCCAGATCCGCTGGCCGAGCATGAAAGTCGGACCCCAACCGGTCCAGCCGCCGCTGCGGATCATCCGTTCGCCCTCGGCGAGCCGGCGGGAGACCGCGAGGATCAGCGCCATCGTCATGTCGGCGGTGTCCTCGGTCAGAACGCCCGGCGTGTTCGTCACGATGACGCCGCGCCGCTGCGCCGCGTCGAGATCGACATGGTCGATCCCGGTGCCGAAAGAGGCGATGAGCCGCAGCCCGGGGCCGGCGGCCGCCAGAATTTCGGCGTCAATTCGATCGGTTACTGTCGGCACCAGGACGTCGGCGGCCGAAACCGCGGCCGTCAGTTCGGCTTTACTCAACGGTTCGTCGTCGAGATTGAGACGGCAGTCGAAAAGCTCCATCATCCGGGTCTCGATCGGGTCCGGGAGCTTACGGGTGACAAAGACGAGGGGACGTTTCGACCGCATGGCGGCAGAGTCCGCAGAAAGCATTCCCCGGCATTAGCAAGAGGCGGGGAGGAATGTCCAGAGGCAGCGCCGTGCGCGCCGGCATCGCCGCCGCGTTTTTGGCGGCAGTTGCGCTGCCGCTGCTGCCCGCAAAGGCCGCCGAGGAGAAGCTGCCGCGTTTTGTCAGCCTGCGCTCCGATCAGGTCAATCTGCGGGTCGGGCCCGGCGGCAATTATCCGATCGAATGGGTATTCACGCGAAAGAGCATGCCGGTCGAAATCTTGCGTGTGTTCGAGCACTGGCGGCTGGTGCGCGACTGGCAGGGCACCGAAGGCTGGGTGCAGGAGCGCATGCTGACCGGCAAGCGCGCCGTCGTCGTCAAGGGCCAGATCCGCGCGCTCCGTCGGCGTCCCGATCCGGGCTCGCAGATTGTCGCCCGGGCCGAGCCGGGAGTGATCGCGCGGCTTGTCGAATGTCAGAGCGGCTGGTGCCGGATCGAGGCCGCCGACTATACCGGCTGGGTCGAGCGCATCGGCATCTGGGGCGTCTATCCCGACGAAACCGTGCAATAGCCGCGTGAGTTGGCGATGCCGACGATCGACCTTTCCGGCTGGCGCGACGATTGGCTGTGGGCGCTGCCGCTGATCATGCTCACCGTGGTCATCCATGTCCTTGGGCTCGGGCTGATCATCGAGCGGGGCGTGCGGGTGCTGACCGGCCTGGTTGACCACCGGCACTTCGCCGTGCTGTTTGCCATCGTCATCGGGACGGCGGTGCTGCTGGTAACAATGCTGCACGGGATTGAGGGGCTGATCTGGGCGCTCGCCTACTGGTCCCTGGGCGCGCTGCCGGATACCCGCTCGGCGGTGCTCTATTCCCTGAGCGCGATGACGACCTACGGCGGCACCAACCTCGTCCTCAAACACCACTGGCAATTGATGGGCGCGCTCGAAGCGTTGAACGGCATTATTCTGTTCGGGCTGACGACTGCCTTTCTGTTTTCGATGATCCAACGGGTCGGGCCGCCCGGCGGACGAGCCGACCATGGCAGGAACCGTGCTAGATAGGGCCAAGCGAGGAGGATACCCGACATGCTGTTTCAATGCCTGCCGGAGGGCGCGCAGATTCCGGGCCGCTTTCCCGGGCCCGCCCACAGCCGCGGCAAGTGGTTCACGATCGATATCCACTGCCATGTGCTGACGCCGAAGGCGGCCGAGATGGTCGCCGGCAACGCCGAAGCGACGCGGCATCCGCGCGAAGTCTACGCCAATGCGCATACCCGCGAAGTCAACCGTCAGCAGGCCGAGCGCACCCGCATCCAGTTCACCTCGGTCGAGAAGCGGCTCGACGACATGGACCGGATGGGGATCGACATCCAGGCGATCTCGCCCTCGCCGAACCAGACCTATTACGGCGCCGACCCCGATCTCGGCATCGCCACCGCGCAAGTCGTCAATGACAACCTCGCCGAGATCGTCGCCCGCCATCCCGACCGCTTCACGGCGCTCGGCACCGTTCCGTTCCAGGCCCCCGACCTCGCCGTCGCCGAACTCGACCGGCTGCACAAATCCCTTGGCTTCCGCGGCATCGAGATCGCGACCAATGTCGGCGGCGAGGATTTGTCGGCCGACCGCTTTCGCAAGATCTTCGCCCGCATCGAGGAATTGGGCCTCCTTGTCTTCATGCATCCGACCGGATTTCCCGAGGCGCGGCGCTTTGGCGACCACTACCTCGTCAACGTCATCGGCAACCCGCTCGATACGACGGTTGCGGTGCATCATCTGATCTTCGGCGGCGTGCTCGACGATCACCCCAATCTCAAGCTCGTCTTGTCGCATGGCGGCGGCTTTCTGCCGGCCTATTCCGGTCGCGTCGACCATGCCGCCTCCGCCCGTCCGGATACCTGCGAAAAGATCCACCGGATGCCGACGACCTATCTGAAGCGGCTCTATTTCGACACAATCGTCTATACCCATAACCAGCTTGAATACCTGGTCGATCAGTACGGCGCCGACCACGTGCTGATGGGCACCGATTATCCGGCCGATATGGGCGAGATCGACCCGATCGGCTTCATCGAAAGGGCTCCTGGCCTTGATGATACCGAACGCCGCGCAATCCTCGGCCGCAATGCCGCCCGCCTGTTGAACATCGAAATCCCGGCCACGCAAGGCTGAACCGAGAAGGACCAGGAGACAGCCGACATGCTCTTCAAATGCCTGCCGGAAGGGGCACAAATCCCCGGCCGGTTTCCGGGACCGGTACATGCCCGCGGCAAATGGTTCACGATCGATATCCACTGTCATGTCCGATCGGAGAAGGCGACGCGGCTGGTCGCCGGGAATGAGGCGGCCAATCCGATCGCCCAGATGCAGAACGTCTCGCGCTGGTTTCTCGAGACCCAGGCGAGCGAAAAGAGCCGGGCGATCAATCGAGCCAATGGCGAGCGGACCAACGAACAGAGCACCTCGCCCGAAAAGCGGATCGAGGACATGGACCGGATGGGGATCGACATCCAGGCGATCTCGCCCGCGCCCCGCCAGACCTATTACGGCGCCGATCCGGAATTGGGCCTCGCCGCCTCTCGGGCGATCAACGATTTCATCGCCGAGATCTGCGGCAAATATCCGGACCGCTTTGTCGGGCTCGGCACGATCCCATTGCAGGCTCCGGATTACGCGGTCGCCGAACTCGAACGCCTGCACAAATCCCTGGGATTTCGCGGCATCGAGATCATGACCCATGTCGCTGGCGAGGACCTTTCCGCCGACCGTTTCCGCAAGATCTTCGCCCGCTGCGAGGAATTGGGCACGCTCGTCTTCATGCATCCGGACGGATTTACCGAGGCGCGGCGGTTCGCCGAGCACTATTTCGCCAACGTGATCGGCAACCCGCTCAATTCGACGGTCGCATTGCACCACCTGATCTTCGGCGGCGTGCTGGCCGATTACCCGAACCTCAAGCTTGTGGTGGCTCATGGCGGCGGCTTTCTGCCGGCCTATTCGGGGCGCATCGACCATGCCGCCTCGGCCCGCCCCGACGCCTGCGAGAAGATCCGCCGCATGCCGAGCGCCTATCTGAAACGGGTCTATTTCGACGCCCTCGTCTATACCCACCACCAGCTCGAATATCTCGTCGAGCAATACGGCGCCGACCACATCCTGATGGGCACGGACTATCCGGCCGATATGGGCGAGATTGATCCCGTCGGCATGATCGAAACCGCGGCCGGGCTCGACGACAACGAGCGCAGGGCGATTTTCGGCGGCAACGCGGCCCGGCTCCTCAACCTTCCCATCCCCGAAGACCGCCGCGCCAAGCCGTAACTGCCCTGCCTCTTCAGCTCGAATGGCTGGTATCGATTTTTCGATTTGCCCGATTGAGGCGGGCACGCCATCTATATTAGCGAAATTCGAGACCCGGAGCCGATCATGACGAATTCCGTTCATCCCCAATTGTCGCATTGCGGCGTCTATGCCCGCGACGTGTCGAAGATGGTCAATTTCTACACCGATGTCGTCGGGCTGGTCGTTTCCGACCGCGGCATCAGCAGCCGCGGCGGCGAACTCGCCTTCATGACCGCCGCCCCTGGCCACCATCACCAGTTCGTCGTCGTGTCGGGCCGCGCGCCCGAGGGGGTCAGCACCGTCAATCAGGTGTCGTTCAAGGTCGCCGATCTCGACCAGTTGAAGACGGTCTTTGGCCGCGCGCGCGACGCCGGGATCGAAACCATCCGTCAGACCAGCCACGGCAACGCCCTCTCGTGCTATTTTCCCGACCCCGAAGGCAACATGATCGAAATCTACATGGACACGCCCTGGTACGTGCCGCAGCCGCACGGCGTGCCGATCGATCTGTCATTGCCGAACGAGGAGATCATGGCGCGGAACGAGCGGCACTGCCGCGAGACGCCGGGCTTCATGCCGCTCGCCGACTGGCAGGCCGAGGTCACGCGCCGGCTCGAACGCGCCTGAACACCCGCCGTCGTGGCAGCGGGCGTTGGGAAAGCGGGCGTCATCGGAACCAGCGGTTCGGGCACCCGTTCGCCGTCGCTGCGAAGATGTGAAAGAAATTCCTCCGCCCCTCGCCCGCTCGTCTCCCAGCAAAACACCCAAGCAGCCTCGTAGGCGGGCGCGCCGGCGGCAACGGTTGGCGGCGCTGGCCAGGAGAGCCTGAGGAGTTGGGTTTTGATTTGGTATGGGCGCCGTAACAACCCCACTCGCTACACCGTCGGCTTGATGTTCTGGTTAAGGCGGAAGAGGTTGGTGGGATCGTACTTGTTTTTCAGTCCGACAAGCCGCCCGTAGTTGCGGCTGTAGGCGCCGGTTATCCGGCCGGCCTCCTCCGCGTCAAGGTGGTTCACATAGACTTCGCCGGTCGCAAAGGGCTCGATCGCGGTCCAGAATTCGCGCGTCCACTGGATGTGCCCAGTCGAACTCGGCGGCATCGGTCCACTGCGAGATCACGTCGTAATCCCATTGGTCGTCGCGCAGCCCGAAAGCGGTTTCGTCTCGGGTCGACCCGGGTCGCGGCGCCGTGGACATGGAAGAACCCGACCATCGACATCGGCGAGCGCATTGTTCCCGCCCGATCGACGAGGATCTCAAGCACATCGTCGCCGAGTTCCTTCAGGAAACTCGATTTCCAGTAGCGCTGCACGCCGCCATACGGGACTGCCGCGTCCAGCAGCGAATTCAGCTCGACATAGGTCATCGGGCCGATCGTGTCGGCAAGCGGCGCGCCAAACCGGCGGAGCGGCGTCATCAGTTTTTCGCCCGCGGCCCGATCGCCAATATGACCGGCTACCATGGCAACAACGGGCGCGCCCTCGGGCGAAGTCATCATTGCGGCAAAAGCGGTCAATTCGTCCGGGCAGGCGCGCGCATAGTCCCGGTAGAAGCGCAGCACCTCTGTCGCCTTCTCCCTCGGGTAAATGACCATGCCCCCCAACACCGGATCGAGGCGGTGCAGGCGGTACTCGAACGAGGTGACGACGCCGAAATTGCCGCCGCCGCCGCGCAGGCCCCAGAACAGGTCCGCGTTCTCTCCGGCGCTGGCGGTCAGAAACTCCCCCTCGGCCGTGACGACATCGGCCGACAGCAGGTTGTCGCAGCTCAGACCGTGCTTGCTCATCAGCCAGCCGAGGCCGCCCCCCAGGGTCAAGCCAGCGATGCCGGTGGTCGAGACGACCCCGCCGGTCGTTGCGAGACCGAACGCCTGCGTCTCGCGGTTGAACTCGCCCCAAGTCAGGCCGGCCTCGGCGCGGGCGGTGCGTTGGCGAGGATCGATCCGAATTCCCTTCATCGGCGACAGGTCGATCATCAGCCCGCCCTCGCACACGGCGTTGCCGGTGATGTTGTGCCCACCGCCCTTGACCGATACCAGGATTTCGTGGCTGCGGGCAAACCGCACCGCGGCCATCACATCGCCAGCCCCGGTGCAGCGCGCGATCAACGCCGGCCGCCGGTCAATCATGCCGTTCCAGACGCGGCGCGCCTCGTCATAGCCTGTGTCGCCGGCGCGCAGCAGCCGCCCGCGCAGACTGTCGGCAAAGTCCTGGATCGCCGCATCTTCGAGAATCTTTTCGCTGCCGCTGGTTGTGACAAAGCGCAGATCGGACATGGCTTTCTCCCTGAGGCTTGCTGCCGGTCGTGGGTTTACCGGCTGGCTCAGCCGGCGTTCCCGCTATTCGGGGTCGTTGTAGGACCGAGGATCACCCCTGCCCTCGTCTTGGGCAACCGTGAATTCGCGCCTTTTTCGGCGATCACGATCGTTGGCGCGTTGGTGTTGGTCGAGGTGACGGCGGTCATCACCGGGCCGTCGGCGACCCGCAGCCCGTGGAGGTCGTACATGCGCGGTGCGGAGGCCCGGCTTTCACCAGGAAGACGATAGAGGGTTTCCGTTTCCGCGAGGGCAGCCTGATTTCTTCACAGCTTCGAACGCTGGAATCAGGAATGGTCGGCGTTAGCTGTTTTAGCTGTTATTTGCAACGAATTTACAGCAAAAATTCAGGCCATGGTCCCGCTCTCCTCGTTTCGCGCCTCGAATGCCGGCCGACGCGACGATAGCTATCATGCAATTATGGCAATTTTTGCGTCGGCGGGCCTCCGTAGGACATTTGACGCACATCAACGACGCTCGTACGGTCGCGTACGGTAGGGGATTCGTCCCTGATTCGCCCGAGGTCGGGATGCTTTCGAGCACTGTTCGCACGTATGCAGATCCTGACATGTATTTTGCGGGTATTCGAAATCTGCAGATTGACGGCGTAATTACAAAACGCGGCGAATTCCGCGCGGAATCAACGCGTATCGACCTGCACCGCCTTTGGATGCACCGTTTCGACGAGAGCCTGCCGCGGATCATGAGGGTAACGCCGAGCCAGAAGCGGTTGGTGATCCTATTTGCGACCAATTCTAATCAGCCGAAGATGCGGGTCAGCGGGATCGAAACATCGCAGGATCAAATCACAGTGATCGGATCGCACGGGCCGTATTACCTTCGATCCTCTGCGGCCTGCGGCTGGGGCACCATGTCGCTGACGCCCGAGGACCTCGCCGCCGCCAGCGAGGCCATCATTGGGCGCCCATTGACGCCGCCCTCATTCCCTCGATGGACCAGCCCGCCTGCATCTGTTTCGTCTCGGCTGTTGCAGCTGCACGAAGCGGCGGGCCACCTTGCGAAGACGGCCCCCGACATTCTCGCGAAACCAGAAGTAGCACGAGCGATCGAGGAGGCATTGGTCGAAGCAATGATCTTGTGTTTGACCGAAGGCTATCCAAATGATTTGCGCAATGTCCATCGGCATCGCGCAACCGTGATGCAACGTCTGGAGGAGGTCCTGAAAACAAGCCCCGATAGGCCTCTTTATATGCCCCAGCTCTGCGCGATTGTTGGCGCTTCCTATACGGCGCTGCACGATTGTTGCCAGGAATATCTCGGCATGAGTCCGAAGCGCTATCTGTGGCTGCGGCGGATGCACCTGGTGCGCCGGGCGTTACAGAGCGCGGATGCGGAGAAGACGACCGTGACCGGGATCGCCACCGATTATGGCTTCTGGGAATTGGGCCGCTTTTCGGTCGCCTACCGGTCACTATTCGGAGAACCACCCTCGGCGGCATTGCGTCGACCTCCCGAAGCCTCAAAACCGGCCGAAATCATCGAGCCAGAGTGGAAATTCGTTAGATCCGCATAGGCACCTGGATCCGACGCAAAATGCTCCGCCTGCGCTTGTGCCGCCGACCCCGATACCGGAGTTCTGGCCGAGGCGTGATCAGGCGGCCGACGACGCGGCCTGGGATAGCTTACTCGCTTCCAGGGCTCGGACGAACTCACCGGACCCGGCACCCCATTTCGTGAAAACCCTGAGCGCTGCGGTAAATGGCACATCCACAGGGTGCACTCGCTCTGGCGGCAGGATGTATACCGCTCCAGCCATTGGCGTCGGCACTGAGGGCACCAGCACCGTAAAGGAACCATTTTGCAATTCCTCGACAATCAGTGCCGGAACCAGTGCCTCCTCAATCTCGGCGAGACAGGGCGCGAACGCCGGGTCGTCCGCCTCACCCATGACGCGCCCGGTGAGGCCGCGCAGCAGCGTGTAGCCGGGGAGCCTTTGTAGCACCCTCCGCTCGATGACATTCTTCGCTCGTAAACCCGCCCTGGTACGGACGATCAAACCGGCGATAAAGCAAATGACGGCGAGTAGTAGGATCGCCAGGATCTCCTCAAACTTCACCGAACCGGGGATTGCAGCGGTGATCGGCTTTACCGCGGACACAAGACCTTGTAACGCCTTCAAGATCAACAGCACCGCGATATAGACCGGCAGAACAATGAGCAATCCGCCGATCAGCGTGGTTTTGATGAATTCAGCAATCGTTCTCATCTGGGTCTTGCTCCATATAGGCGACCGCCCAGTTTAGGCCGGGCGGACACAGCTTGGCATGAGACAAGGTTAACTCCCTGATTTCTCCGCCGCCTATGCAGAAATCACGAATTTTACGGAGCAGCGTGTGGCGCTGCCGGTGCGAGCATAACCAGTGCTTTCGCCCGCGGGAGAGTCGTTTCGCGTCGCATACAAGCTCTGATGCTGCAAATTTGTGGAAAATGCATAGGCGGCGCGGTCAGCCGATGGTCTTTTGTGGCGGCGCAACGGTGGAGGATGAGTGGAAGGTAATTGCAGGCCGCGCTCGCGCTGCCTGACAAGGGATGGATCAACCCCGGTGGGAGACCAATGCAACCAAGGAAAATCAGGCGCCTCTTCTTCGTCGAACTCTTCCGGGTTGTTGGCTTGATCTGGCCGATCCTTTCCGGGGTTCTTTTCGCGATGGTGGGACCCGGACTCTTGATCGGGCAGATAGAGGGGTGGCGCGTCGTTGACGCTCTCTATTTCACCTTTGTGACGGGTCTCACCATCGGTTACGGCGATTTGACGCCGCGACATGTTGCGTCACGGTTGCTGGCGGTGGTGATTGGCTTTGCCGGGATCGTGCTGACCGGCCTCGTCGCGGCGGTAGCCGTGGAGGCGCTCCGGGCAACGGCCCGCGATGCTGGAGAATGAAACAGGTAAAGGGTAGGCTGACCGCCGCGACTAACTGCGGGACGAAGCCTCAGGACCAGCAAAAATCATCGAGCCGGCTGGAAATCCGTTAAATCTGCATAGGCATCGTGACCGGGGGATCTACCCTCAACTCGGGCAAAATACTCGGCCTGTATTGGTGGATCTTCGGTTATTGCAGAGAAGTGAATGCCTGGAGGCGGCACGCGCACGTTCCTCGAACCGCGATCACTACGAGGCGAGCCTGCGTCAGGCACAAATCGAAATCCTCCTGGCATTAGGCCCCAAGTTCAAGGCTCGACTGACCTGGGCGGAGCTGCACGATCTGCAGGTGCTGCGGTGCGAGGAAGACTTTCCGCGGGTTGCTTATGTTTGTCTGGGGCCGCAGCTCTCTTTCCTGACCTTTCCGGCAGATTCCGGGCCACAGCCCGTATGGGGCGGGACGGAATTGCGGCCAGGCGAGATCGTGTTCCACGGCCGCAGCGAGCGTCTGCATCAGGCAACGCCAGCCTCCTTCGTGTGGAACGTGATAGCGCTGGATCCGGCACAGCTCGAACAATATGGCCGGGTTCTCTCCGGAACGCCTTTCTCCTTGCCATCGAAGGGAAAAATCCTGCGCCCCTCCGCGCGCGATGGGGCGCGTCTGCGGCGCCTGCATACGCAAGTCTGCCGCCTCGCCGAGACAAAGCCAAAATTATTGGCGCACACGGAGGTCGCCCGCGCCATCGAGCAAAGTTTGATCCAGACGGTGGTCGCCTGCCTGACCGCCGCCAGCACGCGAACCGACGGCCCGACCAAACGTCGTCACGCCAGGATCATGATCAGGTTGGAGGAGGTGCTTATGGCGCATCTCGGCGACCGTCTGCACATGTCCGAACTGTGCGGGCTGATTGGGGTGACGGAGGGGACCCTGCGCTCGTGTTGCGCCGAATTCATTGGCATGAGCCCGATCCAGTATGTGCTGGTGCGCCGATTGAGCCGGGCGCGTATCGCGTTGCGTGACGCCGATCCCGACGGGGCAAACCTCTTGGAGCTTGTCCGCGGCTTCGGTTTCGCGGAGCTCGGACGTTTCGAGGCGGCCTACCGAGCGGCCTTCAGCGAGACCCCGCTGGCTACCCTCCAACGTGCTCCAGCGCCGCGGTTCATCAACCCCTAAAATCCGTCATTTCTGCATAGCCGCCGGCGAACTCCGCTGGTTAGGCTTCGAGAACGGGCCGAGCTTTGCCTCTCCGGCAGAACATCGGAGACAGGGCCGGAAACACCCCTGACTATCGACACAAAGGAGAAGGATACATGAAGGGAGTAAACGCAATCCTGAGCGCGTCCGCGTTGGTCGTCGCTCTTTCCCTGCCCAGCTGGGCGCAGGTCAAACATCTCCCAACGGAGACAATCACCCTTTCGGGCACTGTGGAGACCATCGATCATTCCAAGCACGTCATGAACGTCAAGACGGCCGATGGCAATTTCGTGACGGTCGACGTACCCCAAAATGCGAAGCGGTTCGATGAGCTCAAGGTCGGGGACAAGGTGTCGGCGACCTATAACAACAATGTCTGGGCGAGACTGAAGCCGCCCGGTGAGGCCGCGGTCGATACAGGGAGCAAAACCTCCTCTATGGGACAGGAGGCGCGACCGGGAGGCACGGCAGTCATAGAGAGAACAATGACCGCGACCGTCGCCGCCATCGACAAAGGCGCATCGTCGATCACCTTCGTTGGTCCGAACGGCTGGAAATACAGCCGACGCGTCGTCGATCCGGATGTGCTCGACAAGGTCAAGGTTGGAGACCAAATCGACATCACCTGGAACACAGACGTCACGGTTTCGGTGCAGTAACTCTTTGGTCAAAGTGAAATTCAGGAGGTTGAACATGACTTCAGAAGTTGCAGCGAAAATGGTCCCGCGTCGAAGGATTTGCCCTTTTTCGGATTGGCGGCCGCGGCGAGCCTCGCCCTGCGATACACAGCCGCCGAGGCGCAAACCTCCGGCATGGAAAGGCGCCATGAGCGGCGCAAAGGGCGCGTCGAGCGGCGTTACGAGCGGCGCGGCGGTACACCTGCATCAAAACAGCCCGCGCAAGGCCAACCTGCGCAAGGCGACCCAGCAGCTCAGAAACAGTAGTTGGCCTGAATAGGAGAAACAAGATGAAACGCTCTTTCTTGTTATTCGTATCCGTCCTGACACTCATTGGTTGCGCTCAACAGCAACCCGCACCTTCGGCGACGGCGGCGGGCGCGATAACGCCGACCAGCTACGCGGCAGGCTCGGCCGCCAACACAACGACCGCCTTCGACGGAACGTGGGTCGGTGGCGAGGTGCACAATATGAGCAAGGGCAGCGCCCTACAGGGGGCCGGGGAAGGCTCCGCAACCTGCCCGCAATACGCTGCCCCGCCTCTGACCATTTCCAACGGCCTCGCACAGTTCGACGTGCAAAACATCCGATTTCAGGGATATGTGACGCCACAAGGCGTGCTCACGATGCGGACCGGCGTTGGTCAAAGGTTTGAGGGCCAAATAGATGCACAAAACGTGCTCCGAGGCAGAGTAATCGGAGCTTGCGTATATGACGCGACCTGGCATAAGAGCGCCTAGCCATAAAAATAGCGCCATCGCCGACGCCCAGTCTATGTAGCGCCGACTGTGGTCGCGTGATGCGTCGGCGATCGACGTCATTTCTGGTCGATCTTTATTCCAAGTCCACTCGAAAGTTGGCGACCCGAGGCGTGTAAATTGACATGGTTCGGTGATCCGGACCAATGATGCCCCGGCGGGGCCACGCTTGCAGGCTCAGAAGGAAAGGGCAAACAGATGCGATCGTATCGACTTCGGGCCACAATATTGGCGGTGGCTTGTCTGACATCGGCCGGCCCGGCATTGGCCCAGAACCCTTCGACCACCCCTGCCGCGCCGGCGCAGAGCGCGCCGACGCCGCCCGCCGATGATCCGACCTTCCTGGATGGGTTGCGCAGGGTCGGCGTCATGGCGGGCCAAGTGGTCGAATGCTCGTCCGACGCGGATAAGCAGGAACAGATCTCGCGAGCAATGGAATTGGCCAGCCAGATCGCGATCCATTTTGGCCTCAAGGCGGCTTTCACCTTTGCCGGCGCCCTCGGCTACGGCTCCGGACATCCATTCGACAAGGCCACCTGCAGCCAGGCGATCGAGGGCTGGAAGCAGATCCAAGCCAAATACCTCAACAAGTGAGGTCTCTAATCATGAAACAACTGCTGATCTATCTCGTGCCGGTCGCGCTGATGGCGACCGCCGCATCGGCCGCCCCGTCATCTGGATGGAGCGGGATAGGGGCTTTCGATCTTGCTGCCGGGACCAGTGCGGGCAAGGGCGCGCCATTGGTTCTGGTGCAGCGTGGCGGCGGCGGCAACCGAGGCGGCGGCGGCGGAACCGGGGCAACGTCAACCGGAGCAGCGCCAACCGGGGCAATTTCAACAGCGGCAACTTTCAGCGCGACGTATCCAACCGCAACGTCGCCACAAACCGCAACGTCGCGGCGAACCGCAATGCAAGCGGCAACGTCAATGTGAACCGCAACGTCGCGGTCAGCGGCGGTGGCGGCTATAACGACGGACCCAACTGGGGCGGCGTCGCCGCCGGCGTCGCGGTCGGCGCCGGTGTGGCGGCGATGGCGAGCAGTGCCGCCGCCGCATCCTCTCCCTCTTACCCGCCGCCGCCCTATCAGTACTACCCCTCCGGCTACTGATCGCTGGCACCCGCCGGAACGCCGCATCGCCTATAGACGCGCGCAAATCGGGCGGCAAAAGGTCAAGGCCGACTTAAACTCCTAGCCATGGCCGGTGGATTCTTCTGGCCTAGAACTCCATTTCGAGTTCCTCGAGCTGGTCGGGTTCGGTCATCGCCGCTTCGCGCCATGCGACCATCTCCGGCCAGGCGAGGATGTGCTCGCAATAGGCCGCGCACGCGCCGGCCATCTTTACGTCATAGGTCTGGAAGCGGGTCACGACCGGCGCGTACATCGCATCCGCCATCGACAGTTTCCCGAAAAGATAGGGCCCCTTGTGCGCGGCGAGGCATTCGCTCCAGATCGTTGCGATGCGGTCGATGTCGGCCTGCGCGCCCGACCACACCTTGAAGCCCGGATGCCGCGCCTTCAGGTTCATCGGCAGGGCCGAGCGCAGATTGGTGAAGCCCGAATGCATCTCGCCGCAGATCGAACGGCAGCGCGCGCGGGATTTGATGTTGGCGGGCAGCAGACCGGCCTGCGGCGCCACCTCGTTCAGATATTCGGCGATCGCCAAGGTGTCCCACACCCGGATGCCGTCGTGGATCAAGCACGGCACCAGGATCGACGGCGACAACAATAAGAGTTCGGCGCGGTTGCCGGGGTCGTCGACCGGCACCACCTCTTCGGCGAAATCGAGATCGGCCATCCGGCACAGCAGCCAGCCGCGCAATGACCATGACGAATAGTTCCTGCTGCTGATCGTGAGAACGGCGCGCGTCATCGGCGTCCTCCTTCCCCTATCCTTAGCTATGTCGGGCCGGCATGCAATCCGGCGGCCATCGCGGTGCATCAAAGCATATCGCGTTGCAGCATAAAATCCATTATCCTTCAGGTTCTCGCCCGGTGGTTTATCTACCGCCGCATCCCACAGCCCAGGACATGATCGGCGCCGCCCGATGATCTATGAGGGGTTCCAGACATATTGCGACATCGCCGGTCCGGTTCGGGCCGTGGCCGACATCGCGGCGGCGGCGTTGCGGCAGCCGCTGCCTGGCATCTCGCGCGTTACGGTCATGCGCGCAATCGCCGCCCTCTACGAGATCGTCGCCCGCGCCGGCCTCAGTCACCGGCGCCCGGCCTACGGCATCGACGAAGTCCGGATCGGCGGCCAAGCCGTCGCGGTGCGCGAAACGGCAATGCACCGCACGCCCTTCTGCACGCTTCTGCATTTCGAGAAGAATTGGCCGACGCCGCAGCCGCGCGTGCTGCTGGTGGCGCCGATGTCGGGCCATTTCGCGACCCTGTTGCGCGGCACCGTCAGAACCATGTTGTCCGACCACGACGTCTACATCACCGATTGGCACAATGCCCGCGACGTCGGCTGGCGCGACGGCGAGTTCGGTTTCGACGACTTCATCGATCATCTGATCACGTTTTTCGAGGTAATGGGGCCGGGCGCTCATGTCGTGGCCGTGTGCCAGCCCTGTGTGGCGGTGCTGGCAGCGGTGGCGGTGATGGCCGAGGACGCGCACCCGGCCCAGCCTCGCAGCATGACGCTGATGGCAGGCCCGATCGACACGCGGGTCAATCCGACCGAGGTCAACCGGCTGGCCTCGAGCCGCCCGGCTTCATGGTTCGAGCGCAATCTGATCAGCGCCGTGCCGTTGCGCTATGCCGGCGCGTT
The DNA here is from genome assembly GCA_963799085.1 of uncultured Alphaproteobacteria bacterium. Lineage (GTDB taxonomy): Bacteria > Pseudomonadota > Alphaproteobacteria > ATCC43930 > CGMCC-115725 > AP-15. The sequence goes on from CAWCWA010000020.1 coordinate 39,892, forward strand.
GCGGCGGGTCTATCCGGGGTTTTTGCAGCTTGCCGCTTTTATGAGCATGAACCTCGACCGCCATCTGAAGGCCCAGGTTGATCTGTTTCAGCATCTTGCCAATGGCGAGGAGGACAAGGCGGCCGCGATCCGCCGGTTCTACGACGAATATCTGGCGGTCATGGATCTGCCGGCAGAATTCTATCTGCAGACCGTCAGCACCGTGTTCCAGGAACATGCGCTGCCATTGGGCAAGCTCGAATGGCACGGCCGCAGAGTCAACCCGCGGGCGATCCGCCGCACTGCATTATTAACCGTCGAGGGCGAACGCGACGACATTTGCGCCGTCGGCCAGACACTGGCCGCCCAGGAATTGTGCAGCAATCTGCGCCCGTTCATGAAGCGCCATCATGTGCAGACCGGGGTCGGTCATTACGGCGTCTTCAACGGGCAGCGCTGGAGCGGGTTTATCTATCCGCTGCTGCGCAACATGACCTACGCCAGCGATTGAGAAGCGCGCCGGCGGGCGGGCTCAGGTCGCTTCGGCTGTCGCCGGGACCGCTACTTCCGCAGTGCCGAAATCAGCCGGAGCGATGATCTCCATGAATTCCATGTCGTCCGACCAGTCGTAGAGGCTGTGGACGATGCCCGGGCGCTGGTGCACGCAATCGCCGGCCTCGACGAGCGTGTCGACGCCGTCGTAATCGAATTGGCCCAGCCGCGGACCATGTAGACAACATGCACGTCGGCGGCGTGCTGGTGATAGCCGGTGCCTCCTACGGCCTCCGAACTCTTGCGCGCGGCGCGGACCAATTGCACCCGCAATCTGCCATGGGTGGCGCCGATGATGCCCATATCGCGATAGGCGAAAAACGCGCGCAGCCCGTCTTCCGCATAGCGCGCCTCGGAGTCACTCGCCTTCTGATGGCTGAACAAGGTATCGGTCATTGCCTCGGCGCTCGCAATCATAGGGGCGGGGGCCGAACGATCGGTCGAAGCGGCGCCGGCACACCCGATCGGGGCTATTACAGCCACCACGATTGGTGCGACGCAATAGAAATCTAGATATTTGGAGCAGTAACAGCAGACATATCTTGATGCGTCGCACAATAGATGGGCAGATGCATTCAAAGACTGCATTTGCTCCGCAAAGCGGCAATTTCCACGGTGCTGTAGCCGAGCTCGGCCAGTATCTCCTCTGTGTTCTCTCCCAATGCGACGGCAAAGGGCCGGGCGGCGGTTGCCGCGGCGGACATGCGAAACGGCGGGTTGAGGGCAAGAAAGCTGCCGCCGGCGTCGCGGATTTCGCCAAAGGCCTCGCGGTGCGCGAGCTGCGGGTCGGCCATCGCCTCCTTGACGGTGCGGTAGGGCGAGGACGGCACGCCGTTCCGGTCGAAGATCGCCTGGACCTCGGCTGTCGTATGCTGTTTCGACCACAATTCGAGTTCGTCGACGAGATCTCCCCAGTGGCGCCGTCGATCGGCGTATTGCGCGAACCGCGGGTCGCTGATCCAGCCCCGATTGCCGCTGGCGATCGCGAGGTTCTGAAAGGTGCGCTCGCTCGCCACCGCCAGCATGATGTAGCCGTCCCGGGTCGCGATCGGGCCGAAGATCGGCCGGCCGGGCGGCGCCACGGCAAACTGCGCCGCTTGGATCTCGCTGAGGGTCAGGGTCAGCATGCTTTCGAGCATCGAGACGTCGATCATCTGCCCCTCGCCCGTGACCTGGCGCTGGTAGAGGGCCGCCATGATGGCGCCGAAGGCATAGGCGCCGGTCAAGACGTCGGCGATGAAGATGCCGCAGTAATCGGGCCGGCGCGCTTCCTCCTGGTGCGCGATCTGAGCGAGGTCGTAGCCCGAGGAGGCGTGGATCACCGGCGCATAGGCCGGCAGCTCGGCCGAGGGTCCGGTCTGGCCATAGCCGGAGATCGCGCAATAGACGATGTCGGGCTTGATCTCGCGCAGCGCCGCGTAATCGAGGCCGAAGCGCCGCATGACCCCCGGCCGGAAATTCTCGACGACGATGTCGGCGGTGGCGGCGAGACGGCGTGCGACTTCCACCCCCTCGGGCGATTTCAGATCGAGCGTGATGCTCTTCTTGCCGGCGTTCAGTTGCCCGAAGCTGGTGCTGGCGCCTTCGCGCAGCGGCGGACGGGTGCGCATCATGTCGCCCTCGGGCGCCTCGATCTTGATCACCTCGGCGCCGAGATCGGCCAGCATCCGCCCGCAATGCGGCCCGGCGATCGTCGTTGTGAAATCGAGCACGCGCACCCCGTCCAAAGCGCTTTTCATCCGCTGCTCCCCTCGCCTGCCGCCGCATCCCGCCGACGCTCTATCCCTTTACCGGTTGTTAGCGCCAGCTTGCAATTTCCGCCCTCGGGTGCCAAGAGAGCGGCCGGGATTGAGAGGGAGGATCGACATGGCGTTTCGCAATATTCAGGCGGGGATGGCGAGCTATCGCGGGCATGGCGGGGCGCGCGGCGACGCATATTACGCGCATCCGACGAACGAGGGGCCGCATCCGGGCGTCGTCGTGATCCACCACATGCCGGGCTGGGACGAGTGGACCTGCGAGGTCGCGCGCAAATTCGCCCATCACGGCTATGCCGCGGTGGCGCCGAGCCTTTATTTCCGCGTCGGCGACGGGGCCGAGGACGCGGTCGTCGCCAAGGTGCGCGAGGCGGGCGGGGTTCCCGACGAGCAGATGCTCGGCGATGTGACGGGGGCGATCGATTTTCTGCGCTCGCAGCCGCACGCCAGCGGCAAGGTCGGGGTCATCGGCTTCTGCTCCGGCGGGCGCCAGACCTATCTCGTCGCCGGCAAACTCTCGCATCTGATCCAGGGGGCGGTCGATTGCTGGGGCGGCAACGTAATCGTCGATGACAAGTCGCGGCTGAGCGCGGCGCAGCCGGTGGCGCCGATCGAATACACCTCGGGGATCGCCTGCCCGCTCCTTGGCCTCTTCGGCAACGAGGACCCCAACCCGACGGCCGACCAAGTCAACCGCACCGAAGCTGAGTTGAAGAAGCACGGCAAGAATTACGAATTCCACCGCTATGACGGCGCCGGCCATGCCTTCTTCGCGCATTACCGGCCGAACTACCGGCCGGAGCAGGCGGTCGACGGCTGGCACAAGGTCTTTGCCTTCTTCCACAAGCATCTGGGCGCGCCGCGCAGCTAGCAGTTGTGTGACAGGCCGATGATCGACGCCGCGATCGTCGGCCTCGGGCGATAGGGCCGCACTTTCGTCAACGTGGTCCAGGCGAAGGGCGGCCGGCTGCGCCTTGCCCGCACGGTCAGCCGCGACCTGGCGCTGACCCCGGCCGGGGTTGGCGGGCGGGGCGCGATCGGCCACATTAGGCTCGCAGGCGCATCGAGGATTTGTAATGGCGAGCGAGAGGGCGGCGGAGGCCGGGCGTGATTTCATCCGCGACATCATCGAGGCCGATCTCGCAGCCGGGCGCACGCGGCAGGTCGTGACCCGGTTTCCGCCCGAGCCCAACGGCTATCTCCATATCGGCCACGCCAAGTCGATCTGCCTCAATTTCGGCGTCGCGCAGGAATATGGCGGCCGCTGCCATCTGCGCTTCGACGACACCAACCCGACCCGCGAAGAGCAGGAATACATCGACGCGATCGAAGCCGACGTGCGCTGGCTCGGTTTCGACTGGGGACCGCCACCTCTATCACGCCTCCGATTATTTCGAGCAGCTCTACGACTGGGCCGAGCACCTGATCCGCCACGGCCACGCCTATGTCGACGACCAGTCGCCGGACGAGATCCGCGCCGCGCGCGGCACGCTGACCGGGCCCGGGCATGACAGCCCTTATCGCAACCGCTCGGTCGCGGAGAACCTCGATCTCTTCCGTCGCATGCGCGCCGGCGAATTCCCGAACGGCGCGCGGGTGCTGCGCGCCAGGATCGACATGGCGTCGCGGCAACATCAATCTGCGCGACCCGGTGCTCTATCGCATTCTGCATGCCGAGCATCCGCGCACCGGCGATCGCTGGTATATCTATCCGACATACGATTTCGCGCACGGCCAGTCGGATGCGATCGAGGGTGTCACGCATTCGATCTGCACGCTCGAATTCGAGGATCATCGGCCGCTCTACGACTGGCTGATCGAGCACCTGCCGGCGCCCTCGCGGCCGCGGCAGTACGAGTTCGCCCGGCTCAACCTCGGCTATACGGTATTGTCGAAGCGGGTTTTGACGCGGCTTGTCGCCGAGGGCCATGTCATGGGCTGGGACGACCCGCGCATGCCGACATTGGCCGGGCTGCGCCGGCGCGGCGTGCCGGCCGGCGGCGATCCGCGAGTTTGCCCGCAGTGTCGGCGTGGCGCGGGCCAACAGCATCGTCGGGCTCGACATGTTCGAGCACGCCGTGCGCGACCACCTGAACCGCACGGCCGCAGCGCCGCATGGCGGTCTTGCGGCCGTTGAAGCTGGTCGATCGACAACTATCCCGAGGGCCAGACCGAGGATCTCGACGCGGTCAACCACCCCGACGACCCGGCGGCCGGCACGCGGCGCATTGCGTTCGGCCGCGAACTCTACATCGAACGCGACGATTTCATGGAGCATCCGCCCAACAAGTTCTTCCGCCTGTCGCCGGGGAGCGAGGTGCGGCTGCGCTATGCCTATCTCGTGACCTGCCGCGAGGTCGTCAAAGACACTTCAGGCGCGGTCGTCGAATTGCGCTGCAATTATGACCCGGCGAGCCGCGGCGGCAACGCGCCCGACGGACGCAGGGTGCGCGGCACGATCCACTGGGTGTCGGCGGCGCATGGGCTGCCGGCCGAGATCCGGCTTTACGGGACGCTCTTCGCGCGGCCTGATCCGGGTGCGGCCGGCGACGTGATGGCGGATCTCAACCCGAATTCGCTTGAGGCGGTTTCCGGCTTTGTCGAGCCGGCGCTCGCCGACGCCGTAGTCGGCGAGGCGGTGCAGTTCGAGCGGCAGGGCTATTTCTGCCCCGATTCCATGTCGGAGCCCGGAAAGCTCGTCTTCAACCGCACGGTCGGTCTGCGCGACAGCTGGGCCAAGGCGCAAGGAAGCCGCTAGACTAACTGTCAGGGCGGGATGACCTCTCGTCTCAGCTACAAACCATCCGGTACGCTACCACATCGGGAGTATGGCCCAAAGAATCGACGTTGACGAGCGGCTGAAGCAACTCTCGGCCAAGGGCGATGCCCTGGAGCGGCTGAACGCCGTGGTGGATTTCGAACTGTTTCGAGCGGCTCTGGAGGGCGCCGCGCCGCGCTTGGACCGCTCGAAGAGCCTGCCCCTGGCCTGAACAGGGGGCGGCCGGCCGCCGTTGTCATGTGCTGATGTTCAAGACGCTCGTTCCGCAGTCGAGCCACAATCTGTCGGACGAGCGGACCGAATATCTGATCCGCGACCGGCTTGCGCGTTCCGGTCGATCGTCATCACGATCACCGGAATCGGTGATCACCTTCGGCCGGAATGGCTGTCGGCTGCGGTAACAGGATCGGGCCGCTCGCGTCGCGACGTGGCGGCGCGGGACGGGCATTTGAAGCGGGTTGCGCCTTGCTGCCCGGCGGGATAGACCCGCGGGCCACTGCGTCCCGGACGGGACGGCGGCGGCTGATCTGTTGTCTGCCGTCAGAGAGTGTCGGGTTTGGTTGATGACGTTTGCCGCAGACATGACGCCGGAGGCCAATCCGGTAGAACTTTTTCGCGCATTGCGCCGTCGGCGCAGGCTTTCGCGCGATCCAGCGCAGGAGCGGGCGATGGCGCGGCTGCAGCTTCTCTATCGCGCGCTGATCGACTACCGCCCCGCGCCGGCGCGGCAAAGCTGGCTCGCGCGGCTTCACCTCGTCGAGCACGGCAGCGCTGTGCCGCCGAAGGGTGTCTATATCTGTGGACCGGTCGGGCGCGGCAAGACGATGCTGATGGATCTATTCTTCGATTCCGCCCCGGTCGAGCGCAAGCGGCGGGTGCATTTCCACGGCTTCATGCTCGAAGTGCACGACCGCATCGAGCAGGAGCGGCGCGACAAGACACCCGAGCCGATCGCCAAGGTCGCCGCCGACATCGCGCGGCAGGCGACGCTGTTGTGCTTCGACGAATTCCAGGTCGAGGACATCGCCGACGCGATGATCCTGGAGCGGCTCTTCACGGCGCTTTTCGAGGCCGGCATCGTCATCGTCGCGACCTCGAACCGGCCGCCCGACATGCTCTATGAGCACGGCCTCCACCGCGACCGCTTTCTGCCGTTCGTGGCGCTACTGAAGGAAAAGCTCGACATGTTGGCGCTCGACGGCGGCCGCGACTACCGCCTGGCGCGGATGCGCGGGCAGCGGGTCTATTACCATCCGCTGGACGCGGCGGCGCGCGTGGCGCTCGAAAAGGCGTTTGCCGACTTGACCGACGGCGCCAAGGGCGCGCCGGCGACCCTCGTCGTCAAGGGGCGGATGCTGCGCGTGCCCCGCGCCGCGCGCAACGTCGCCTGGTTCGGATTCGCCGATCTGTGCGCCCAGCCGCTCGGCGCCGCCGATTACCTGGCGCTCGCCGAACGCTTTGCCGCGCTGATCATCGACGGCATTCCGCGGCTCGACCGCGACCGCCGCAACGAGGCTCGGCGCTTCAATATCCTGATCGACACGCTCTATGACGCACGCACGCTGCTGGTGGCCTCGGGCGAGGTCCCACCCGATGAAATCTATGTCGCCGGCGACGGCGTCTTCGAATTTCAGCGCACGGTCTCGCGGCTGATCGAGATGCAGAGCGAGGACTACATCGCCGCCCGGCCCCTCTGACCGGTCAGGTTATCTTGACCCGCACCGCGGCCGCCGCCCTCGCGCCGCCGGCGTGAAACGAGCCGAGGAGCCAGCGAAAATAGCGGTATTGCAGGTCCTGGACGCAGTGGCCCGCGCCGGTGATTTCGGCATGGACGAAGTGTGGAGCAAACCGGCGTAGCGCCGAGAGCGTAAGTTCGTTGCTCACGATCGTGTCGTGGTCGCCGGTCATGACGAAGAGAGGCACCTGCAGGGCGCACAGGGAATCTCGCAGCGGAAATTCGAGATCGGCGAAATAACGGCGCATGAAATTGAACAGCAATTCGCCGTTGGCCAAAGTCGCGACCAGCATCGGCGCCTGCTCGGCGGCCGGCAGCGCCAAGAGCATGCGGGCGCGGCGATCGGGCGCGCCGCTGCGGTCCCAATTGCGCACGCGGATCGAATCGACGAGCGCTTTGCTGAAGAAATTGGCGGCCGCCGGGTTACTGCCGACCGCGGCGAAGATCTTGGTCAGCTGCTCCTCGAACGGGCTCGGGACCGGGGCCAATTCCTCGACGCCGCTCAATGTCGGCGCCAGCAGGACGAGCGAGCGGGCGATCTCGGGGTGCCGCGCGACAAGGTCGATTGCGACTCGTGCACCATTGCTCCAGCCCAGGACGTCGAGCGGACCGCCGCCTTCGCTGTCGATCACCCTGGCGATATCGTCGGCGTCGCTCTCCGGATCGGTCGCGTCGCGCAAGCCGCCGGCGAAAAGGTCTGCGTGGCGCGTCTCGACGACCGTGATCCGGTATTTGTGCGAACGGTCGAGCAGCAGTTTCGACCAAGCGGCGAGCGGCACGCCGATGGCGGTGACGAGCAACAGCGGCCGCTCACCTCGATGGCCGACGAAATAACGCACGCCGTGAGCGGTGCGGCGCTCGTCATAACGGGCGCGGAAGCGCTCCGCGAAGGCTCCTCTGGCGAGCGGGTCGGGCCGCAACGGCAGCCGCCCCTGCGCTGCGGCAAACGCGTCGCGGGCGCTCTCGGCCAACATCCGCGCGGTCGGGTCGCAACCCGGCTCGGTGCTAAAGCGGACGCCGCGCGCTGCAAATCTTGATTGCGCGGCCGCGATCCAGTCGCTGCGCCGCTCCTCCTCGTTCCAGTCCGGGACAGACAACTCGAAGCGGGCGAGGTAACCCGGCTCACGGCGGATGATTTCGGCGACAGCGTCGTCGAGCAACCGGTCGAAGAGTGACCTCATTTCGGCCGTGCTCACCGCGACCAATCGAAATCGGCGCTGGCGTCGGCCAGCAAATCGGGCCCGCACCAAGCCGCGATGCGCCCGTGCATAACGCCCGAAGGCTCGACCCGATAGCATGGCGACAGCACCCCGGCCAGTCCCGCATCGAGCGCCCCAAGACGCCGGACGATCAGCCCCCCGACGGCGCGCGAAAACGGCCCGGTCTGGCGCTCGATGTAGACGACGCGTAAGGCGCCCGGCCGCCGAGGCTCGCCGGCGATGCGCTCGCCAAGCCAACGATCGATCGTTTCGAGGCCCCGCATCGGGTCGTCCGTCGCCGGATCACGCCCGTAGAGCCCGTCGAAAACATGCAGTTCGTTCGGCTGACGCTGAGCGCCCGTGATCACGTCCACCGCGGGCATGCCGCCCCCCGAATGCCCGGTCAGGATGAAGCGGTCGAGCATCGGTGGCCGTATGCCCGCTATCGCCGCAAACTGCTCCAACGCGTAATCGATCAGCGGGTCGATGCCACCCGACAGCAGGGCGGGGAAATCGTACCACGTGGAGCGGATCCAATTGCCGCGGGGCACCACCGCCAAGGTCGGACGGGTTCGGCGCGCGAGGTCGAACTCCGCCGCGCGCCACCTTTTCGTCGAGCGTCATCGCCTCACGCTGTTGCGAGAAGCCGTGCAGATGAACGACAACATCGACGGACTTGGCATCGCGTGGGAGGTCGTTCCAGCGCAGGAACAGATCAGGCTGCGTCCCGGCATGCGACCGCAGCACCGGCGTGTCGCCGAGATAGGCCTCGCCGGGCGCCATCGCGGCGGTCACACCCATCACTCAGGAGTGCTGGCGATAGGCCAAGAGGCCCCCGCCCGGCCGCGGCGGATGGGCGCGGATCGCATCCTCGTTGGGCTCGGTGCCCCAGCCGGGGGCATCGGGCACCAGCAGATGACCGTTCTCGAATTCAGGAACGGCGGTGAAGAGTTCGTGGTCCCAGGGCAGCCGGTCGACATCGATCTCCATAATCCGCAGATTGGGCACCGCGGCGGCGAAATGCGCATTCATCATCGAGGCCAGGTGGCCGTAGAAATTGTGCGGCGCGATGTTGACCTCGAAAGCTTCGGCAACATTGGCGATCTTCATCGATTGCCAAACGCCGTTCCACACCGCGTCGATGATGGCGACGTCCATCGCCTGCTCGCGGAAATAAGGCAGGAATTCGCGCAACCCCATCAAGGTCTCGCACGAGCTGATCGGATGCGGGCTCTGGCGGCGGATATAGCCCAGCGCCTGCGGGTTGTAGCTGTCTATCTCGATCCAGAACATGTCGAAATCGGCGATCTCGTCGAGGATCGACAGATAGCCCTCGGTCTTGGCGTTGAAATTGAGGTCAAGCAGCAATTCCATGTCGGCGCCGGCGCCGGCGCGGATCGCCTCAAGATGGGCGCGCAGATTGCGCAATACCTTCTTGTCGACGTTGAGCTCGGGCTGGAACGGCACGCCAAAGCCCGGCCGCCAGCCGCGCGGCGCGCCCTCGTCATAGATGAAGATGTTGGTCTTGAGCGCGGTGAAGCCGCGTTCGCGCGCCTCCGCGCCGATCGCGCGCACACCGTCGAGGCCGGTGATCGCCGGCTGGTAGAACGTCGGATGGTTGATCCGCCAGGTCGCGCAATGCGACCAATAGACCCGCACGCGGTCGCGGATCTTGCCGCCGAGGAGCACATAGCAGGGTACGCCCAGCGCCTTGGCCTTGGCGTCGAGAAGCGCGTTTTCGATCGCGCCCAGCCCCTCGCCGACCACCCCGCCCGCGGCCGGCCGGGTCAGGCAGTAGAGTTCGGCGTAAATGCGTTCGTGGTCGAAGACCGGCTGTCCGACGACGCGGCCGGTCATGCGTTCGATGACCGCGCTCACACCCGGCGAGCCGAAGCCCTCGTCGAACTCGCTCCAGCCAACGATGCCCTCATCGGTCGTCAGCTTCAGGAAGTGGTAATTGCGCCAGCCGGCATCGCAGCGAAGGATTTCCAGACCCGCAACCTTCATCGACATCCTCCCGGAACTTCTCCGCCGCAGCATAGCCGAGCGGGCTCTCGGGCGCACCGCCGGGGTTTCGATCGTCATGCCGCCTTGCCGCCGACGGTTGTCGCCACCGTCGCATTCCTGCTTTGCGTGCCCGCCAAGAAATGCGAAAGGTCGCCCTCATTGGGCCTGGGTACCAAGCCCAAGAGCAGACGCGTCTAAAATGCGCGCGCCATGACGTTCATTACAGAGAGACGAGGGCGAGACATGAGCGCAGGGATCGTCCCGATCACGATGCCGAAATGGGGGCTGACGATGACCGAGGGGAAGGTCCTCGGCTGGCTGAAGCGGGAGGGGGATGCGGTGGCTGCCAGCGACGAACTCCTCGAAATCGAGACAACGAAGATCACCAATGTGATGGAGGCCAGCGAGGCAGGCGTGCTGCGGCGCGTTGTTGCGGTCGAGGGAGCGATCCTGCCGGTCGGTGGGCTGCTTGCGGTCGTCGCCCCGCTATCCGTGTCGGACTCCGAGATTGACGCTTTCGTCGCCGGTTTTGCGCCGGTAGAGCCCGCCGCCGAGGCCGGCGACGAGGCCGCCGCGACCGCACCCCGCGAGATCGAGGTCGACGGCCGGCGGTTCCGCTATCTGGAACTCGGCGCCGGCGATGGGCCGCCCGTCGTATTCATCCACGGTTTCGGCGGCGACCTGCAAAGCTGGATGTTCATGCAGCCGGCGCTGGCGGAAATCGCGGCGCACGATCGCGTTCGACCTGCCCGGGCATGGCGGCTCGGCCAAGGAAGTGGGCGCCGGCGGCCCCGAGGACCTGACCGCAGCCGTCGAGGGAGGGCTCGCCTCGCTCGGGATCGAGCGCGCGCATCTCGTCGGCCATTCGATGGGCGGCGCGATCGCGGCCCTCACGGCCATGCGCCATCCGGAGAAAGCGGCAAGTCTGACCTTGATTGCGTCGTCCGGACTCGGACCCGAGATCAACAGCACCTTTATCGATGCCTTCATCCACGCCGGACGGCGACGGGACGCGATCGAGGCGCTGGCCATGCTCGTCCACGACCCCGCTCTTGTCAGCCGCGCGATGATCGAGGAGTTTCTTCGCTACAAGAGGCTCGACGGCGTACAGGATGCATTGACGGCGATCGCCGCGGCTTGGTTCGTCGACGGGCATCAACTGCTCGAGCTGCGCGAACAGGTGGCGGCGCTGCCGATGCCGGTGCAGCTCATCTCGGGCCATGACGACCGAATCATTCCGGTCGCTCACACCGAGGCGATGGCGGGCCGTTTTCCGGTCCACATCTTCGACCGGACCGGACATCTGCCGCATCTCGAAAGAGCTGCGGAGATCGGGCGCCTGATCAAAGCATTCATAGCCTGAATTGAGGGAGGGACGACATGAAGCGCAGCACGCACCGAATCCTAACGACCCATGTCGGCAGTTTGCCGCGGCCGCCCGATCTGTTGGCGATGCTTCAGGCGAAGGAGCGGGGCGCCGCTTTAAACGCGGCGGCTTTGCAAGGTCGGATCGAAGAAGCCGTCGCCGAGGTCGTGCAGCGGCAGGCGGCGGCTGGGATCGACATCGTCGCCGATGGCGAGATGGGGCGCTTCGGCTTCATCCCCTATGTCAACGAGCGGCTCAGCGGCATCGAGCCGAGGCCCGGCACGGCGCGCGCTGGCGGCTGGAGCCAGTCGCGCGAATACCTGGCGTTTCCTGAATATTATGCATGGGCCTCACAGATGCCGGGGGCGGCCGGTAAGGCGCCGCCCACCGATTGGGTCTGCACCGGCCCGATCGCCTATCGCGGCCGCGAGGCGCTGCAGCGCGACATCGACAATCTGAAATCGGCTCTCGCGTCCATCCAATGCGAAGAGGCGTTCATGCCGGCGATCTCGCCGACCAACCTCGCCAATTGGAACCACAACGAATACTACGCCACCGACGAGGAATTTCGGGAAGCGTTGGCAAACGCATTGCACGACGAGTACCAGGCGATCGTCGATGCCGGCCTGATCCTGCAGATCGACGATCCGCAGCTTGCCAGCCATTACGCGATGCATCCGGAACTCGATCTGGAGCAATGCCGCAAATGGGCCGGCGCCAGCGTCGAGCTGTTGAACCATGCCTTGCGGGGCATTCCCGCCGACCGCGTGCGTTACCACACCTGCTACAGCATCAATATGGGGCCACGGATCCACGACCTCGAACTCAAGAACATTGTCGACATCATGCTCGGCGTGCGTGCCGGGGCCTATTCGTTCGAGGCCGGCAACCCAAGGCACGAGCACGAATGGCGGGTGTGGGAGACGGCCAAATTGCCGGAAGGCAAGATTCTGATCCCAGGAGTCATCACCCACGCCTCCAACCTCGTCGAGCACCCGGAGGCGGTGGCGCAGCGCATCGGCCGCTTTGCCAATGTCGTCGGGCGCGAGAACGTCATCGCCGGCGCCGATTGCGGCTTCGCCAGCTTCTCGACCTCGTGCGAGGTCCACCCGACCGTCGTCTGGGCCAAATTCGCCGCATTGGGCGAAGGCGCGCGCTTGGCCTCGCGGGAGCTGTGGCGATGAAATTCGGCTATTTTACGCTGAGCGACAACCACTACCGCGACAACACCCGCAGCGCCAACCAGTTCGTCGCCGACATCATCGACGAGGCGGTCTACGCCGACGAAATCGGGCTGCATTCGGCCTGGATCGGCGAACACCACTTCAGCACATTGGGGGTGCTCTCCTGTCCCGATCTGGTGCTCGCCAACGTCGCGGCCCGCACCCGCCATGTGCGGCTGGCGCCGGCGGTGACGGTGTTGCCGCTGCACCATCCGATCCGGGTTGCCGAACAATGGGCGACCCTCGACCTGATCAGCGACGGGCGCGTCGATTTCGCCGCCGGCCGCGGCTACGACCGCCGCGAATACGGACCGCTCGGCGTCTCGTTCGAGAACAACCAAGCGATCTTCGAGGAAGGGATGGAGATCGTCCGGCGGTTGTGGGCGAGCGACGCCCCGATCTCACACCACGGCGCCCACTACAATTTCGACGACGTCGCGATCACGCCACAGCCGGTGCAGCGACCCCTCCCAGCCTATGTCGCCTCGTTCTCGAAGCCGTCAATAGCGCTTGCCGGCCGTCTCGGCTGCGGATTGATCGTGGCGCCCTTCGCCGCGGCGATGACCTTCGGCGGCCTGCGCCAGGTGGCCGATCTCTACCGAGAGAACTGCGCCGAGCACGGACAAAAGCCGGGCCGGCTGATGTGCAGCTACTTCATCCATTTCGCCGACACCCCGACCGAGGAGGTGGCGGCGCGGGCGCGTCAATTGCGCTATTACCAGGAATGCGTGATCGCGGCCTTCCCCGGCGATCCCGCGACCGCGCCGCCTAGCTACCGCTATTTCGTCGCCGTGGTCGAACGGCTGCGCAATGTGCGGCCCGAGGATCTGACCGACAATTCAGTGCTGATCGGATCGCCTGGGCAGATCGCCGACAGCTTGAAGAAAGTCACGGACGCCGGCGTCGACGAGGTGATCCTCTACTTCAATGTCGGCCTCAAACCGCATGCCCAGGTCAAGCAAGAGATGGCCCGCTTTATGACAGAAGTGGCGCCCAAATTCGCTGGCGACTAATCATCGATCGCCGAGAGCGGGCGGGCGACGCGTTCGAGAGGCTGACGCTCGGCCTTGATGCCGATCCAGGCCTCGGTCAACGCGGCCGCCAGCATCAGCGTCGCACCAAGCGCGTAGCCCCAGAAGACGGCGCTGCGCTCGCCCGACCCGACCAGCAGACCGAAGAGCCAAGGCGAAACGACGCCGCCGAGCGCGGTGCCGAGCGAATAGAACAAGGCAATTGCCAGGGCGCGGGCTTCGAGCGGGAAGCTTTCGCTGACCGTCAAATAGGCCGCACTCGCCGCCGCCGAGGCGAAAAAGAAAATCACGGTCCAGCACGCGGTCAGTTGCCCCGCAGTCAACAATTCCTCGCGAAACAGATATCCGACGAACGCCAGCAGCAGGCCGGAGATCGCGTACGTCGCGGTGATCATCGGCTTGCGGCCGACGAGATCGAAGAGCGGGCCCAGCAACAGCGGGCCCAGGAAATTGCCGAGCGCGAAGGGCATGATGTACCAGCCGATCGCGGCGGACGGGATCCCGTAGAAGCGGGTCAGCACCAGCGCATAGGAGAAGAAGATCGCGTTATAGAAAAAGGCCTGCGCGGCCATCAGTACGAGGCCGAGCAAAGCTCGGCGACGATGGTCGTGGAGGATCGCCCGCACAACCTGCACAATCGAGGTCCGCGACGAAACCATAAGCCGGATCGCCGCGTCACCTACCGGCTTCAGCGATGCCCCCGCATGCCGCTCGATATCTGCCGTCACGGTTTCGGCCTCGGCCAGGCGGTTGTGCAATACGAGCCAGCGCGGGCTTTCCGGAATGAAGCGGCGCAGCAGCAGAATGAAGAGCCCCAATGCCGAGCCGATGCCAAAGGCGGCGCGCCAGCCCCAATCGGGCGGCAACAGCCGCGGCTGCAGAAACAGAACGGCGCCGGCCGCGCCCAACGCAGCGCCGATCCAGAAACTGCCGTTGATCGCGAGATCGAGACGGCCGCGGAACCTCGCTGGGGTGAATTCCTGGATCGCCGAATTGATCGCCGTGTATTCGCCGCCGATCCCGGCTCCGGTCAGGAAGCGGAAAATGGCGAAGCTCCAGAAATCCCACGCCAGCGCGGTCGCGGCCGTCGCGACGAGGTAGAACCCGAGCGTCACCATGAAGAGCCGCTTGCGACCGAGTCGGTCGGTCAGATAGCCGAACAACAATGCCCCCGAGACAGCGCCCGCGAGATAGGCGCTGCCGACGAGGCCGACTTCTACTTCGCTGAAATGCAGGACTGGGCTTTCCTGCAGCGCGCCGGCGATCGAGCCCGCAAGCGTCACCTCGAGCCCGTCGAGCACCCAGGTGATGCCGAGTGCAATCGCGATCAACGTATGAAACCGGGTCCAGGGCAGCCGGTCGAGGCGTGCCGGGATGTCAGTTTCGACGATCTCTGCAGTGTCGCGCATGCTATTCCCGTACCGAGAATACTCAACGGACAACAGCGGACGACCGGCAATGTCGCAGCCAAAGAAAGGTTTCTTCTATGGATTGGCGGCCGCGCTGTGGCTTCTTGCAGGCGGCGCGCGGGCCGAGGAAGTCGGGAGCTTCAGCAACGACTGGACCGGCAACGGCATGGTCGTCGAAGCGCTGGCCGACCCGAAGGTGCAGGGGGTGACTTGTCACCTCGTGCATTTCGACCGCAGCGTGATCGATCGGCTGACCAAGGGAAACTGGTTCGAGAATCCTTCGAACAGCGCGATCTCCTGCCAGCAGACGGGCCCGATCGTCATCGGCAAAATCGTTCTCGGGCGTAAGGGCGAAGAGGTCTTCTCGCAGCGCATGAGCCTGTTCTTCAAATCGATCGCGGTGCGGCGGATCTATGACAAGGCGAACGACACGCTCGTCTATGTCGCCTACAGCCGGCAGATCAAGGATGCGAGCGCCAAGATGGGACTGTCGACCGTGGCTCTGTTCAACGCCAACCCGACCTGGAGCGAAGGCAGACCCTGACAAACCGATTTTCCAGACAGTCGTTCTCCCGTATGGCGGAACCCGTCGGCGGTGCCGATATGCGCTGAGGGAGGTGTCCGCGCATGAAGCAATTCGGCATCGGGCAGCCGGTCCGACGCGTCGAGGATCGGCGTTTTCTGACCGGCCGCGGGAGGTATCTCGACGATTTGAACCGGCCGCGGCAGGTCCATGCCCATATGCTCCGCTCGCCGCACGCGCACGCCCGCATCCGGTCGATCGACGCCAAAGCTGCGCGCGCCTTGCCCGGAGTCTTCGCCGTCTTCACCGGCGCCGACATCGCCGCCGACGGGCTCGGCACGATCCCGTGCCTCAGCGTGCTGACCAATCACGACGGCTCGCAATCGGCAACGCCGGAGCGGCCGACAATCGCGCACGATTGCGTGCGCCATGTCGGCGACACCGTAGCGATGGTCGTGGCCGAGACCCCTACCCTCGCCCGCGACGCCGCCGAACTAATCGCTGTCGATTTCGAGCCGCTGCCGGCGACGATTGAAACCGCGAGTGCTCTCGGCCCGGATCGGCCGCTGGTCTGGGACAAGGTCCCGGGCAATCTCTGCTTCGACTGGGAACTTGGCGACGCGGTGGCGGTCGAGCGGGCGATGGCCGGGGCGCAACATCGCATCACCTTCGAACTCGTCAACAATCGCATCATCGTCAATTCGATGGAGCCGCGCGGCGCGATCGGCGAATACGATGCGGGCGAGGACGCCTACACCTTGTGGAGTTCGACCCAGGGCTCGCATTTCTTGCGGGGCCTGCTTGCGCAGAACATCTTCAGGGTCCCCGAGAACCGCGTCCGCGTTGTCACCCGCGATGTCGGCGGCGGGTTCGGCATGAAGCTGTTTCTCTACCCCGAGCACATTCTAGCGCTGTGGGCGGCGAAAAAGGTCGGCCGCCCGGTCAAATGGCAGCCCGAGCGCCAGGACGCCTTCATGACCGACACGCAGGGCCGCGACAATGTCATGCGGCTCGAACTGGGGCTTGCCGCCGATTTGCGCTTTCTGGCGCTCTCGGTTGAGAACCTCGCCAATATGGGCGCCTATCTGTCGAATTTCGCGCCGGAGATCCCAACCGCGTCCGGCGCGGTCATGTTCAGCGGCGTGTACGCGATCCCGGCGATCCATGTCCGGGTCAAGGGGGCGTTCACCCATACCGTTCCCGTCGACGCCTATCGCGGCGCCGGTCGGCCGGAGGCGGCCTACGCCGTCGAGCGGCTGATCGACGTGGCGGCGCGCCGGCTGGGTTTCGCGCCCCACGAGTTGCGCCGACGCAACCTGATCCAGCCCGAGGCGATGCCCTATGCAACCCCGCTCGGCCTCACCTATGACAGCGGCGATTTCGCCCGTAACATGGAGGATGCGCTGGCCGCGGCCGATGTCGCCGGCTTTCCCGCACGGCGCGAGGCGGCGCAGGCGCGCGGCCGTCTGCACGGGCTCGGCCATGCCGTCTATATCGAGCAGAGCGGCGGCGGTCCCGACGAATTCGCCGAACTGCGTTTCGATCCGGGCGGAGGGCTGACGATATTGATGGGGACGCAATCCTCGGGTCAGGGACACCACACCGCCTATGCCCAGCTTGCCGCCGAACGGCTTGGCGTTGATCCCACAACGATCCGGGTATTGCAGGGAGACACCGAGGCGGTCGGCTTCGGCCGTGGCACCGGCGGGTCGCGTTCGCTGCCCGTCGGCGGCACCGCCCTAGACCACGCCGCCGCAAAATTGATCGCGAAGGGCCGCCGCATCGCCGCCCATCTGCTCGAGGCCGCCGAACCCGATCTCATCTTCGACGACGGCACATTCACGATCGCCGGCACCGATCGCCAATTGCGGATCGAGGCCGTAGCGCGTGCCGCCTTCGATCCGGCACAGTTGCCAGCCAATGTCGAACCGGGCTTTGCGGAGAGCGGGCATTTCACACCGCCGGCTTCGACCTTTCCCAACGGCTGCCATGTTTGCGAAGTCGAAATCGACCCCGAGACCGGACATATCGAGATTTTGCGCTTTCTCGTGGTCGACGATTTCGGCACGGTCGTCAACCCGCTGCTGCTGCGCGGCCAGGTGCAGGGCGGCGTCGCCCAGGGAGTGGGACAAGCCATGATCGAAAACTGCGTATACGACGCCGATACCGGGCAGCTTGTCACCGGTTCGCTGACCGATTACGGGTTGCCGCGCGCCGACGATCTGCCGGCGATCGAGTTTGCCTATAATGTCGTCCCCTGCCAGACCAACCCGCTCGGCCTCAAGGGGGCGGGCGAGGCCGGGGCGATCGGCGCTCCTCCGGCGCTCGTCAACGCCGTCGCCGACGCGCTTTCCCCGCTCGGGATCGAGCATATCGACATGCCGATGACCCCCGAACGAGTATGGCGAGCGATCCGCGCCGCCACATCGGAGGCCGCGGAATGAGTGCTTCGCACGAATTGCTGCTCGACGCCGCCCGGCGAGCTGCACTCGCCGCCGGTGAGGTAATCATGCGGGTTTATGCGGCACCCTTCGACATTCGACATAAGGCGGACAAGACGCCCGTCACCGAGGCCGATCTCGCCTCCGAAAGAGTTATCGTCGCGATGCTTGACCAGGTCTCCGACGACATCCCGATTGCCTCCGAGGAACTCGTCGACGCTAATGGTCTGCCGCCTGAGGCGGCGCGGTTCTGGGTCGTCGATCCGCTCGACGGAACCCGCGAATTCGTTGCGCATAACGACGAATTCTCGGTCTGCATCGCACTCGTCGAGCACGGCAGACCGGTGCTCGGGGTCGTGCACGGGCCGGCGCTCGGCGTCACGTATACGGCCTGCGGCCCCGGAACCGCCACCCGCCAGCGGGGGCTCTCCCGTCCCGAGCCGATCAGCGCCCGTCCGCCGCCCGAAGACGGGCTCGTCGTGATCCACAGCCGGTCACACGAGAACAGCCGGCGCCTCGCGGAATTTCTGGTGGATTTTCCGGTGCGCGAACGACGACAGTGCGGTAGCGCGCTCAAATTCGGCGTCATCGCCGCCGGCGAGGCCGACCTCTATCCGCGGTTCGGGACGACAATGGAGTGGGACACCGCGGCCGGGCAGGCGGTGCTCGAAGCCGCCGGCGGCCGGGTCGAAACGCTGAACGGCGGGCCGCTCGTCTACGGCAAGCCTGGACTCAAAAACGAGGGCTTCATTGCCTGCGGCAGACCATGACACATTCGTGAAGCAGCTGCCGAGCCGTGTCAGGGGTCGGCAGCGCCAGTCGGTAGAGCCCGCGGCGCGACACCCGCTACTCGCACAGGGACAAGTCTATCGCGTCACCCATCGTATTGTAGCCGAGATCGCTCGGATGCAGACCGTCTCCGCAATCGTATTTCGGCAGCATCTGTGTGGGGTGCTCGGGGTCGCGCAACGCCTGGTCGAAATCGGCGACCGCGTCGAAGGCGCCGCCATCGCGGATCCAGCTGTTGACCGCCATGCGGACTTCCTCGCGCTGCGGGTTCCAGGCATTGGCCATATAAGTCTCGTTGCCGAACGGCGTCAGCGTGGCGCCGATCGATCTTGATGCCGCGGCTGTGGGCGCGCACCGCCATCTGGTTGAGCCCTGCGATCATCTGCGCCGCGGTGGGCTCTTCTTCCGGCTTTTTCCAGCGGTTGCGCAGATCGTTGGTGCCGAGCATGACAATGAGCGTGGGTGACGCCCGGTTGGGCCAGCACATCGCGGTCGAAGCGGCGCAGCCCGCTGTCGCCGCGGAGGTCGAACAGGATGCGGTTGCCGCCGAGCCCCTGGTTCATCACCGCCATCGGCCGGCCGCGCTGCCGCGCCATCAGGCGGCGGGCGAGTTGGTCGGGCCAGCGGCAAAAGGCGTCCATCGTCGAGATGTTGCCGTCGGTCAGCGAGTCGCCGAGCGCGACGATGCCGCCGGTGTCGGCGCTGGCGAGCACGTCGACGCCGCAGACGAAGAACCAGTCGCTGGTCAGGCTGGCGATCGGCATCACATTGGCCGCGGTGAAATCGCCCGGCGGCGAGATGTAGTTGGTTTGCCGCGCATAGCGGCCGGTGATCTGAAAATCGTTCAGGATCTCGCCGGGCAGATAAAGGGTGACCGCTAGATCGGCGAGCGGCGCGACGCCGAGCGCTACCGGATCGCTGAACAGGACAGCGCCTGCGGCGATCGTCGCCGCCTTCTCACCACCGAAGCTCAGTTTGCGGTCGGACCCCGCGACGATGCCGGGACCAGCGTCACGCAATGCCACATGCGCGCCGCCGATGTCGAGCGGACGCCGACCATAGGCGTTCGAATCCGCACCCGCACGGTGTCGCCGCCGAGGCTGGCGCGCATCGTCATGCGCAAGGTCTGGTTGTTGAAAGCGCCGGTTTCAGCCGGCGCCGGCGCGGTGGTCCAGGTGCCGACCCAATGCGACTGGCTCTGCATCGTTTTCTCCCGGGCAATATTGGACAGGCGTTGCGGGGAGGATACGACCCCGGGCATCGCCGAGGCAAATGCCGAGGCTTCAATCTCGCGGCGGCTGCCCTTCTCGCCGTCGCATGGTTGACCGCCGCGTGCCGACATGGCTGGCCGAGACGCCGGCCCCTCTATGTCGCTGACCGCCGGTGCGCGATCACGCCAGCACGCTGTTCAAGAATGCGTCCATCCTATCGGTCGCCGCCTTCGACAAGTCGTTCGGGAATAGCGTAAACCCGTGCGCGCCGCCGGGATAAATTGCGAGCTCGGCCGGGTTGCCGGCGCCGACCCAGCGCGCGTGCATGAAGAGCGTATCGTCGAGGAGCGCGTCCTTGGTGCCGACCGTGAACAGCGCCGGACAGAGACCGCGCAGATCGGCGTAGAGCGGGGAGATGTCGGGGACACGGCGATCGCGGATCGTCGGCAGGAACGCGTTGTAGAACTGCTGCATGTCGATCGTGCGCAATACGAGGCGCGTGTCGCCAAACTGGCGCTGGCTCGGCGTCATGGCGAGATCGAAGGCGCCGTAGACGATATTGGCGCCGCGAAACCCGGTGTAGCCGTGGCGGTCGCGCATGCGCAGGATCGTCACTGCGGTCAGATGCCCGCCCGCGAATTCGCCGCCGATCGTCAGCGCGTCGGTCCCAAACTCCCCGCGGGCATGTTCGACCAGCCACGCCGCGGCGGCCTCGCAATCATCGGGGCCAGCCGGATAGGGATGCTCCGGTGCCAGCCGATACTCGACCGCGACGACGGCCTGACAGGTGTTGTCGGCGATCCGCTCCAGCATCGGATCCTGCATGTCGGCGCCGCCGAGCACCCAGCCGCCGCCGTGCAGATGCAGATAGACGCCGCTCGGCTCTGCGGGCGCGATAATCCGCAGCGCGATGTCATTGCCGTCCTTCCCCGAGATCGTCAACGTGCGCGCCCGGCTCGACATGACCGGTGCCGGAAACGGCCCTTCGCCGCGCCGGCGGGCCGCGCGCATTGCCGCGGCGCCGACGATCCACCATTCCGGCTGACCGGCCAGGAGCTCGATCATCTGCGCGTTCAGTTTCGCGGTTTCGGGGTCTATCGCCGCCTCGCCGAACAAGGCCGGGTCGAACGGGCGCGTATCGGTCATGGCATCCTCCTCGCCGGGCATCGCCGCCAGAATAGCCCAAAGCGGACCCCGCGGCTGCTTTCCGGAGCCCCGCGGCAAGACGGGGCTTTGGCGAGGACGACAATGCGGGGTAGGCTGACCGCCAGCTCGTTAAGACGGAGATTACAATGGCGAAGGCGTATTGGGTGGCGACGTATCGATCGATTTCGGACCCCGAGGCCTGGCCGGCTACGCCAAGCTCGCCGGACCGGCGATCCAGGCGGCAGGCGGGCGGTTCCTTGCCCGCGGCACCGCGGCAAAAGCCTGCGAAGCCGGCGTTGTCCAGCGCACCGTCATCATCGAATTCGACAGCGTCGAGAAGGCCGTCGCCGCCCACGACAGCGCCGGTTATCAGGAAGCGCTCAAGGTGCTGGGCCGAGGCGCGGACCGTGATCTGCGGATCGTCGAGGGAGTGGAGTAAGTCATGCCACGATTGAATTTCGGCGCCTTTCTCGCCCCGCACCATCCGGTGGGCGAGCATCCGATGCTGCAGTTCCGCCGTGACCTCGACCTCGTCGAAGAGCTCGACAAACTCGGCTACGAGGAATTCTGGTGCGGCGAGCATCATTCGAGCGGCTGGGAAATGATCGGCTCGCCCGAGATGTTCCTGGCGGCCGCCGGCGAACGATCGAAGCGCATCAAGCTCGCCACCGGGGTCGTCTCGCTGCCCTACCACCATCCGTTCAACGTCGCCCAGCGCATGGTGCAGCTCGATTACATGACGGGCGGGCGGGCGATCTTCGGCTCGGGCCCGGGTGCGCTTGCCTCGGACGCGCACACGCTCGGCATCGACCCGATGACGCAGCGCGACCGCCAGGACGAGGCGATCGGCGTCATCCGGCGGCTCTTCAACGGCGAGCGCGTCACCGCGAAGAGCGACTGGTTCACGATGCAGGATGCCGCAGCTTCAGCTGCTGCCGCTGCAGGAGGAGATGCCGTTCGCGGTCGCCTCGCAGATCAGCCCGTCCGGCATGACGCTCGCCGGCAAGCACGGCATCGGCGTCATCTCGATCGGCTCGATGTCGAGCGAGGGGCTGAACGCGCTGGCGACGCAATGGAGCTTCGCCGAGACCGCCGCCCGGAAGCACGGGCAGACCGTCGACCGCAAGAATTGGCGCGTGCTCCTCTCCTGGCATATCGCCGAGACCCGCGAGAAGGCGCGCGCCGAAGCCCGCCACGGCCTCTTGCGGCACCACAACGAATACATCGTCGGTACATTGCAGCGGCCGGGCGCGGAGCCCTTCAGCGACCCCGACGAAGCGGTCGACAAGACGGCCTTCGGGAACGGCGCGGCGGCGACGATCGGCACGCCCGACGACCTGGTGGAGCGGATCAAATCGGTCCTCGAGATCAGCGGCGGCTTCGGCACGCTCGTCGGCTTTGTCCACGATTGGGCGAACCCGGAAAACACGATGCGCAGCTGGGACATGGTCGCGCGCTACGTCGTGCCGGAGATCAACGGCTATCTCGCCAAACTGCGCCAATCGCGCGATTTCGTCGCCACCAACCGCGGCGTCTTCGACCGCGCCAAGGAGGCGATCATGGCGAAGATCACCGAAAACGAGGCGGCGGTGGCGGCGCTTGCTAAGACCAGGGGCTCGCGGCTCGGCGACGTGGCCTCCGCCAGTAACGCGATCGATTTCGACAAGGCCCGCGCGCGATCGGCGGCAGAGTGACGCGAGCCAGGGAAAAAATCATGGCGCTGCTCATCGTCAATCTCGATCGACAAATCGGCAACGCACAAGCCTGGCGCGATACGGTCGCCGAACTGCTCCCGGGGCTGGAACTTCGCATCTTCCCGGATTTGGGAGACGTGAGCGACATCGAGTATCTGGCGTTTATCCGCCCGGATTTCGACGCGATTCCGGCATTGCCGAAGCTGAAGGCGATGTTCAGCCGCTCCGCCGGGGTGGAGGCGTTCCTGCATCATCCGAAATTGCCGAAGGTTCCGCTCGGCAAGATCGAGCCGCCGGGCGGCGACCCGATGATGACCGAATACGTCGTCATGCACGTGCTGCGCTTTCATCGCGACATGCCGGGCTATCAGGCGGCCCAGGCCAATCGCGAATGGCTGAGGAAGAGGATCGTCCGGCCCGAGGAGCGGCGGGTCGGGTTTCTCGGCTTCGGCATGATGGCGAAAGCGCCGGCATTGGTGCTGAAGTCGCTCGGATTTCCGGTATCGGCCTGGGTGCGCTCGCCGCGGGAGAAGGAGGAGGTGCCGATCTTTCACGGCCCCGGCCAGCTCGAGCCGTTTCTCAACCAGACCGACATCGCCGTCTGCCTGCTTGCCGCTGACACGGGAAACCGAAGGCATCTTCTGCGCGTGCACCTTCGCGATGATGCCGAGAGGGGCGATGGTTATTAATGTCGGGCGCGGGGGACATGTGGTGGTCGAAGATCTGGTCCGGGCGCTCAATTCGGGGCAGCTGGCCTACGCCGCCTTGGATGCGCATCAGCCCGAGCCGTTGCCGCCCGAAAGCCCGCTCTGGCTGCACCCAAAAATCACCGTGATGCCGCATGTGGCGAGGCGCCCGACGGTGCAGCAACTCGTGACCGAGATCGCCGCCAACATCCGAAGCCTCGAATCCGGCGGCGGGTTGTTGCAGGAAATCGACCGCACCTTGGAGTATTAGGTCGAATCGAAGGAATTGGCCGGGGTGGCTCGCGTCTGAGCAGCGACCCAAACCCGACATCCGCGGGTATGGGCAGCGCCCCGGCGCTTCAGGCGATCCCGAGCCCGCCGCGCAGATCGGCCAGCACCTGGTCGCGCGAGCGGGTCTGCCAGCGGCGGCGGCGGCCGATCGGCTCGTTCTCGATCTCGGGGAAGACCTTGCAGGCGGCGAAGACCGGGCCGGGCTGGCCGAGGATGTCGGGGAGCGCGCGCTCGAAATCGGCGAGTTCGGTAAAGGCGAAGGTGCTGGGATAGCCGGCGGCGCGGGCGAGCGCGTCATAGGCGACATGGTCGGCGTTCGGCACCGGCTGGCCGCCCGTCGTCGCGTAGACGCCGTTGTCGATCAGGAAATGGCAGAAATTGGCCGGGGCCTGCTCGGCGATCGTGACCAGCATGCCAAGGCTCATCAGGATGTCGCCCTCGGAATCGAAGAGCACGACCTTTTTCTCGGGCCGGGCCAACGCCAGCCCCAGCCCGAAGCCGGCATGGCCGCCCATCGCCGGATCGCCGAGCGGCGCGTCGAGGTTCGGCTGCGTCGAGAGATCGACCCAGAAGCGGCCGCCGCGGCCGGGGATGACGATGGCATCGCCGCGGTAGGGTGCGAAGGCCTTCAGCATGTCGGCGGTGTGCATCATCGCAAGGCCGCTCCTTACCGGTTGAAGCCGTGATATTCATCGCCGACCAGCACGACGACCGGGCGCCTGGTGCGCTCCGCCTCGGCGAAGGCGGTCGATATGCGTTCGGCATCGGCGTCGCTCTCGACGAGGTAGTAGTTGAGCCCGAAGGCCATCAGAAACTTCTCGGTATAGGTCGCCGCGGTGTCCTGCGTCACGCCATGCCGGGTCCAGCCGCGATAGCCGACCATCAGCACGACCGGCACGTTGAGCCCCAAGAGCCAACCGCGGATCGAATCGCCCGATTCCATCATGCCGGTATTCTGGATCAGGATCAGCGGCTTCGCTCCGCCCGCCGCGATCCCCGCCGCGATCGAGCAGGCATGGCCCTCGCGGCTGACGCCGACAAGGCGCAATGACGGCTCAGCCTTCATCAGGAGGTAGAGCCAGTTGGTTTCGCTGTCGGGGAGCCACACGACGTGCGTGACACCGTTCTTCTTCATTTCGCCCAGCACCGTTTCCGGGCTCAGCGCCACCACCCCCGCATCGCTCATCTCTCTTCCCTCAGCCGCCGACTTTGTTGCTCCAGCATAGATTGCCGCCGACGGTAAAGCGACCCGTGAGCGCCGCCAAACCGCTATGCGGTGACTTTGTCGCCCCTCTTCGCCTATTCTGGATGGGGGCGCTGCGGGAACGAGGGAGACGGCAATGGCGATCAAGGATCTGCTGGTCACGGTCGAGCCGACGACGGCCGGCGAGGCGCGCCAGACATTGGCGTTCAACCTCGCCCGGGCGCAGGGCGCCTATCTGACGGGCGTCCTGACCCTGCCGCACGAGCATGGCGCCGCGACCGCCGCGGATTTTCCCGGCATGCCGCCCTTGCCGACCGACGGCATGATCAGTGTGGTCGCCGAGGGGGTGAGCCGCAGCGGCTACCCGGCGACGCCGCCCGCCTCCACGGAATTGCGCCAGGCGGAATGGGCGGACGCGGCGGAACTGCAATTCAAGACGGAACTGCGCCAGTTCGGCGTCGCGGGCGAATGCCACGTCTTTGGCCCGCGCGAGACCGAGCCCCTGGTCGAGCTCGCGAAATCAGTCGATCTGGCGATCCTCGGCCAGCACTCGCCCGAGGCGGCCGCGGCGGGTGCGGTGCGTCCCGAGGACGTCATCGTCGCCGCCGGCCGGCCGGTGCTCGTCGTCCCCTACGCCGGAACCTTTGCCGAGACCGGCAAGCGGACGCTCGTCGCCTGGGACGACAGCCGCGAGGCGGTGCGCGCATTGCACGACGCATTGCCGCTGCTCGCCGCCGCCGAAATGGTGACGCTCGTCTTTGTCGGCGCCCGCGAGGCCGCGCTCGAGCGGCGGAAGCCGGCACTCGAACGCATGATCCGCCATCTGCGGCATCACGGTGTCGCGGCAAGACTGGAGGAGACGATCCGCGGCGACATCGCGATCTCGGACCTCCTCTTGTCGCGCGCCGCCGACCTCGCCGCCGATCTGATCGTCGCCGGGGCCTATCACCACTCGCAATTGCGCGAAGCCCTGATCGGCGGGGTCAGCCGCGAGTTGCTGCAGCACATGACGGTGCCGGTGCTGCTGTCGCACTGACCCCGCTGCACCCGGATCAAGGGAGCCCGTTCGAGGTCGTGCTACCGATCAGCGGCCGTGGTCGGCAGCGCGGGTTTGTTCGAGGTCGGTGAGGCGGCGGTCGAAATCGCTGGTTTCGATCGCCCTGAGATAAGTTTCGACGGTCTGCGAGAGGGCGTACGCCTCGCCGGCGGTGATCCGGCCGCGCGCGGCGGCGGCGAGGAGGGCGGCCATGGCACCCGCGATGTCCGAAGCGCCGCTGATCGGCGGCAAATCCAGCATGACCGGCTGTTCGCGGCGGGGCGCGACGGTGCGGTCGAGGCAGAGCCGCAACGCCGCGGGGTCGCCGTCGAGCGCCATCTCGACCGCCTTCCGCGCGAGGTTCTCCGCTTCGCCGTCAAGCAATACCGCCGCTGCACGCGTCCCGCGATTGACCCTGCCGCGCGGCCTTCCCGCCGGATTGCCCGACTGCCCCTTGACAAACGGCCTTCCGCGCGGCCTGCCGCATTTTGCTGTTTTTGCTGTTATTTGCAACGAATTATCAGCAAAATCTCCGTCCATAGTCCTACTCACCCCGTCCAAGCCCTAGCCGACAGGGGTATTGCCACCATGCAATTATGGCAATTTTACCATCGCCGTTCCGGCAAGAGCCCGAAGTGCGCAGCGCCGGGCAAAATGGAAATTGGCGATAGTGTGTCCGATGACGTTAAATTCTGGAAAATCTGCCCTGTTCGCCAGACCGTGTTTCCCCGATATTTCGGTAAAGGTGCGGATAGCCTAGGCTTTTGGGTAGCCCGTTCGATGCAAAATATCACTCAGTGTCCGACTGAGAATCGGCAAGGTTGTATCATGACCGCGCCAATCGCCTTATGAGAAGCTGGACCGAGGCCAGATAGAGCCAGGCTTTAGCGCTGGCGATCGTGGACTCGAAGTCTTTGGCGAGGCGTCGGTTCCGGTTGAGCCAGGCGAGGGTGCGCTCGACTACCCAGCGCCGGGGAAGGGCTTCAAAACCGCTGGCCTGTGCGGTTCGTTTGATAATCTCGATTGTCCAGCGGCCAAACTTGGCAAGCGCCTGCCGCAGTTTGTCGCCGGCATAAGCGCTGTCGGCGAAGAGATGACGCAGCCACGGGAATAGATCGTAAAGGTCTTGCACCACCAGCACGGCGCCGTCGCGGTCCTGCACATCGGCGGGGTGGATCGCCGCTCCGACCAGCAAGCCCAGAGTATCGGTGATGATATGGCGCTTGCGGCCCTTGATCTTCTTGCCCGCATCATAGCCGCGCGGCCCCCCGCTCTCGGTGGTCTTGACCGATTGGCTGTCAATGACCCCGGCGGAAGGGCTCGGTTCTCGCCCAGCCGCCTCGCGGGTCTGCAGCAGAAGCTCGAAATTGATCCGCTCCAGAACGCCGCCGTCCCGCCACGCATAGAAATAGTGTTGCACCGTCGTGAACGGCGGAAAATCGCGCGGCAACTGGCGCCACTGGCAGCCGGTTCGGGCGATGTAGAGGATCGCATTGAAGATCGCTCGCAGATCGACCGTGCGCGGGCGCCCCAATCGCTGCTTTCCCGGAAGCCGCGGCTCGACCAGCCGCCATTCGCCATCCCTCACATTGCTTGCGTAGCCCGGTCCGGCACGCTCATACTTCGGACGAGTGATTTCAGTCCACACGTTGTGCCCCGCTGCTTGCTAGACACAACCACCGTGCCACAACCGACTGAAATCACTCAACTCATTTTCGGTCAGACACTCAGGCTCACTGCAACAGATGTGGTTGTTCCACAAACCACGACATCATCGGTACTGAGAAGCAGGAAGATGAAGACGAAGAGAACGATTTGCGCTGGTTCGATCTGTACGAGATGCTTAAGTGTCGTGGGTGTGGCAGCGTTACCATGCGGTACACATCCGGCAACTCGGGGGATGAACGTCGCGGGATCGTCTATTACCCGCCTGCGATAGCGCGACGTGCGCCTGTTTGGGTTGATGACCAACTATATAAATTATTCGGAGCAGCTTCTCCTGTTCCTGCTCCTGTTTGCGCTCTGATGCGGGAGGTCTACACGGCGGCTCACAATAATTCGCGCAGGCTTGCCGCAATGGGCATCAGGGCTGCGCTTGAGAGCGTCATGATCGAAAAGGTCGGTGATCAACGCAGCTTCAAGGCCAACGTGGATGCGCTTCAGCAAGCTGGCTACTTGTCGGTGCGCCAAGCACTCAGTCTCAATTCTATATTGGAAGCCGGACATGCTACGATCCATCGCGGGTGGGAGCCTACCGACCTCGATGTTGATACGCTTCTCGACATAGCCGAAAGCATTATTGCGGTAGTCTACCTACACGAGCATCGTGTGCGAGATCTTGATAAGAATGTCCCAAAGCGCCCGCGACCGGCGTCGCGCCAGCAACCATGACAAATCCGGATTGTCTCATCGCGCCCGAGCGCCATGTGTCACCACATGCCGAGAACCTCCCGCTGGACCGGATTATCAACTGCACCACCCGCAGCATCGCCAATTGACCCACGGGTGCGGCAGGAAATGGATCAGCTTGGATTGCGGTCGTGAAGATACGACTTGCGGCAGCGCTTCAGCAGGGGAGAGAGCGTGTGCCCGTGCAGAGACCGGGCGTGCTCGGTTAGGCTCCGACATGCAATCAGGTGGTGGAATGGGTTAGCTGCAAGGAATCTGAAAAAGAACGAAGGGAACGTGGCCTGCAAAGATGGACACTGGCCGTCGCCGTCATCGCCGCTCTTGCCGCCACCAGCGCCGCACTTGTTCCGGTAGATGTTCTTGATGCAGCTATATTACGATTATTTCATCTATGAGAGAGAGGTCACTCTTCCATATAGGGCTTTACCAACATCTCCCACTCTGCCTCTGAATTACAAATTATCTCTCGGACTCGGCAATTCATGCGTATGAATTTCTCTCCTTGCTTTTCCAAGAAAAATATTCCGTACTCTCTGTTTTCATTGATGTCCGATAATGTTATAATCGTAGTTGCAAATCCACGATATTTTCCACTTGTCAATTGTACTTATTTAACATAAAAAAGCATTTATTGAATTTTTGGCTATAGTGATCTTCGAACTCGTAACTTACCAAGCCGTGTTTTGTCGAGCTGACGCCGTTCCCATATTCCTTCTCAAAACGCTCCTTCGCTTGCTTGCCACAACGTTCTTGCAATTCATACTGTTCTTTGTTCGGTTCTGCATTGAGAGTAGTAGGAGACGTGACAACAATAAGCAGGACTGCGAAGATCCAATTCCTGAAGCGGGGAGGACGAGCACGATGTCTCACGCTGTGAGCCGCGAAATCGCCGCCGGGCTGACGTTGTAGCAAGCGTAGGATGGGTTGAGCGGAGCGAAACCCATCACCTTTCCCCGAAGGCGCGAGCCTCCCCTTCCTCAATCGTTCGGATAGGCACCTAGCTGCACCCGGGACAAAACGAGTGGCATGGCCGGTATTGCACGCCCGCGCTTCGCGGGGCTGAGGGATTTTTTGCACCTGCACCTGCCGGCCGCGCCAAGATGCCATGGGTTTCGCGTCACTCAACCCATCCTACGTTACTGTGCCCTTGATCGGGCAACGCAAGCAAATTTCCCGAAAATCTTAATTTTTTGGCAATTCGCCGAATTGGGCAGCCGAAGTGGCCGTCATGGCCTCGGATGCCGTGAGACGTGGATCACCGGGTCAAGCCCGGTGAAGGCGAATTCGGCGGCGTGGCGAGGATCGCCGGAGCGAGGCCGGGGAAAAGGATTTGGTCAGAGAGCGCCGGGCGAGGCGACTGCGGGCCAGGCGGGGTTGGCAGGGGCGCGGCGGCGGGGTGCGGTTGGCTGGCCTGCGAGAGCGGCGAGGAGGCGATCGAAATGGCGAGCGTCGTCGGCGAAAGCGAAGCCTTGCGCCGCCTCGGCGAAGGCGAAGTATTGCCGGCGCGGCAAGGGCGTTGAGGTGATCCAGGGGAGGGTGGCGGTTGGCGGCGGCGGCTCCGGGCTGGCGGGCGGCGCGGAGGGGGCGGAGGGGCGGCGTTCGGCGGTGGGGGCGGCGGCGGGGGCTTCGCCGAGCAGCCCCTTCAGGCGATGGGCGATGCGCAACGCCGTCTTGTGCGTGACTTCGAGCCGCTGGTGCAATTGGTGCGCGCTGATCCGGCCGTGCGACGCGGTCAACAGAAAGCACGCCTGGAACCATTTGGTCAGCGGCACGTGGCTGCCTTCGAACATCGTGCCCATCGTGGCGCGGAACTGCTTGCGGCAGGTGCAGCAGAAGCGCAGCCCGGCGCGCGCCCCCTTGCCGGTGACCTGGCCGATGCGGTCGCAGGCACCGCAATGCGGGCAGACCGGGCCATTCGGCCAGACGATTTCCTCGAGCCTGGCGTGGGCCGCCGCCTCGCTCCAGAAACAGGGCTGCGCGTAGACGCTCATGACGAATCGCTCCGGAAGCTCTTTCGGCCGGGCCGGGATCTCCGAAGGCAAATTGTCCGTAAAACCCTTAAGATCGCATTAGCGGAAAACGCTCAACTATCGCGATTGTCAATGACCGGCCCCGCCGGCGCGGAGGTTCCTCCTCACCCTACCCTCTCCTCCCGGGAGGAGAGGGCAGAAAAGAGAGCGGGGGGAGGTCGAAAAGAGAAATTGCTTAGCGCGCGAAGAGGGGGGCGCGGGTCTGGGCGAATTCCTCGACGGCGTCGGCAAGCCGGTCGGCGTCGGCCGCGTCGAGCGCCAGGGAGAGCGCGAACATGCCGCGCTTCGCGAACCAGATGCCGCGGGCGGTCAGGTCGAACCAGAAGAGGTCGCGCAACGCCGCGTCACCCTGCTGCGCGTCCTCCTCGCGGCGGATCGGCCGGTCGGTCATGTGGACCGCCAGCATCGAGCCGAGCCCGGTGAACTGCATCGGAAGCCCATGCCGGACGGCGATCGCGTTCAGCCGCCGGCGCAGGTCGTCGCCGAAAGCGTTGAGTTGGGCGGCGCGCTCGGGCGTGTAGATCTGGGTCAAGCCGACGAGCCCGGCGTTCATCGTCAGGACGTTGTTGTTGAAGGTGCCGGCGTGCTGGAAGGCGTCGGGCCGGCGCGGGTCGAAACGCGCCATGATGTCGGCGCGGCCGCCGAAAGCGCCAAAACTCATGCCGCCGCCAAGATATTTCCCGAGGGTCGTCAGGTCCGGGAGGATGCCGTGCGCCTCCTGCAATCCGCCGGGCGAGAGGCGCGAGGTCATTACCTCGTCGAAGATCAGGAATGCGCCTGTTTCGTCGGCGAGTGCCCGCAGCCCGGCGAGAAACGGGCGCTCGGCCGGGATGCAGCCGGTGGTGCCCTGCATCGGCTCGATCAGGATCGCGGCGAGATCGGCCCGGTGCCGCGCCACGAGGTCGCGCACGGCGTCGAGGTCGTTGTAGCGGCCGAGCAGGTATTCGTAGGGCGCGTTGACCGGGCTGCCATGGCCGCGGAAATAAAAGACGCCGCCGTGATAGCCGCCGGCGAAGACCAGGATTTTCGATCGGCCGGTGATGGCGCGGGCGGCGGCGACCGCCATCAGATTGGCCTCGGTCCCGGAATTGGTAAAGCGCACCAGATCGATCGACGGGAAGCGGTCGCAGATCGCGGCGGCAAAGCGCGCCTCGACCGCGTTGTGCGCGCCGAAATTGAGGCCGCCCTCGATCGCGTCCATCAGCGCGCGGCGGATCAGCGGATGCGAGTGGCCGTAGATGCCGGCGGTGAACTCGCTCAGGAAATCGACGTATTCGTGGCCGTCGAGATCCCAGAGCCGCGCCCCCTCGCCGCGCGCGATCGTCAGCGGGAAGGGATCGACATGGATCGCCGAGCGGGTGTTGCCGCCGGGCAACGCCGCGCACGCCGCAAGGTGCTGTGCCAAGCTCTGCGGGTGGCGCGCGCGGTAGAGCTCCTCGGCCTCGGCGAGCGCGGCCCCGGTATCGATGTTGACGCGAGCGGCGGCGACCATGTCCGTTCCTCCAAGCCTATTGCGTCATATGGGCGAGGGCGCTCTTCATCGGCGCGCCCGCCACCGCGATCAGCCCGTCAAAGGCGCCGTCCATCTCGACGATCAGAAAGACGCAGCCGGCCGTCGGGCTGCCGCCTAGTTCGGGACGTAGGGGGCAGCGGCGAGGCTCGCCGTGCCGTCCTTCAGGAGCGAGAAATAGGAGCCGAACTGCGAGCCGCCGCAACTTCCGGCCGTATCGCCGGCCTCCTTGAGCACCTGGACGTAGATATAAGCCGGACTGGCCTGGCCGCCGGGCGTGGACGGGCTGACCCGGCCGGCGCGGGCCGCGGTAAAGGTGGCGAGGCCGTAGGTCGAAGCCCAGGCGCAGCAGCTGCCGGGATAACCGGCGCTGGCGAGCGTTCCCTGCCGTCCGACCGGCGGCAGAAGAGCCGGATCGACCGCCGCGGCGCTCGGCAGGGTCGCGACAAAGCGCGGCCGGGTCGGCGGGAACGGTTCGGCGAGTGTCGGGTCGTAGCCGAAGCCGGCGTCGTCGGCGATCATCCCACGCCGCTCAGCCGGGGTAGGCGCGGCGGCCGTGGTCGCGCAGCCAGAGGCGGACGAGATGGCGCCGCTCGGCCAGATCGGGGTGATCGACAAAGGCGGTGCGGCTGTGGCCGAGCGCGCGGTTATGGACGAACTGGATCTGGCCGGGTTCGAGGTCGAAATCGATCGACATCGGCTTATCCTCGAAGATGTCGAGCATCGCCGCCAATGCCGCCGCACCCTCGTTGTCGATCGCCTCGCCGCGCAACGCATAGCCGCCGTTGATCTGATGCACGCTGAACCGCGCCCGCATTTCCTTGGACGGCTCGAACACGGGCGCTGCGAAGACCGGGCTTTCGCCGTCGTGAAATTCGCGCTGGCGGTCGAACCAGAACGGCCGGTAGAGCCGCGGCAGGAGTTGCGGGACACGGCGCAGCATTTCGTTATGCGCGGTCTGGAAGCTGATGACCCGGCTGTGGCCGCCGCTCATCGCCTGACGCAGGCAGAGCAGGCCAACATACTCGGGCGGCGTCTCGTTATAGGCGTTGTCGTTGTGAAAGCGGATCTCGATGTTGGTCTTGTCCGGCCGCACGCCCGATCCCGGCAGGGCCTGTTGCCCGGTGTCGAGCACGTCGTAGATCAGCGTGCCGTCGAGCTTTTGCGCGACCGGGCGAGCGACCATAGCCGACAGGAGCCAGTAGGCCGCGATCGCCCTTTCGGGGCCGATCTCGGCAAGCGGCAGGCGGTCGACGATGACGAAGCGCACGCCTTCGTCGAGGATATGACGGGCGCGGAGCATCGCTTCGCGGCAGGCCGGCATCGCGAAATCGTCCGGCGACAGTACGATCGTCGGCAGCGGGTAGCGGTCGAGTTCGTCGGCCATATGACGGATTTCGTCATGGCAGGCGGCGGAAAGCTCGATCCGGTAGTCCTCCGGCTGCACATCCTGACGCCGCCAGGCGCCGGGCCCCTCGATCGGCTGCTCTTGGACAGAAATTTGCGGCACGGTTTTTCCTCGTTTAGGGCGAAATGCGTCCGACGGCGATACCGGTTTCACCTCAGTTAGCGCACCATACCAGCATCGATCAACAGGTGGTTCCTGCCGTCAGCGCGTCGAGGCAAACAGTGGCCGCGAGCGGTATCGGGCTTCCTCGATTACGAGATAGCGTCCATATAGCCGCTCACCGAACCGCTCGATGGCAGTCTCCAGACGGGTCCATTTGAGAAGATGTCGTTCCGGGCTAATTCGGAGGAGCACCAGTCCGGGCACCGCCATCTTCATGCGGAAGACAAGTTCGCCGAAGTCCTTGTCCTCGGTCAACAGGAGTCGGCCATCCTCGTGAGCGCGCCGTAATACCTCCGCGTCGGCTGCCCCTGACGCGAATTCGGGCATGTAATCCGCGTCATGCCCCGCGGATCGAAGTCGCGTCACTAGGGCGGCATCGACGCATTCATCGGCGAGCCAGCGCACGCGGCTTCCCGCTCACCGATATACAAGTTCTTCATCGGCGAGATAGTCAGCGGCAAAGGCTTGCGCAGCCTGAAGGTCCTCAAGCGCAAGTTTCGGGTGGTCGGCAAGGACTGCCTCCGATGTCATCCCGGCTCCCAGTTTGCGCAAGACCAACTCCACCGGGATGCGCGTCCCGCGAATAACCGGCTTGCCGCCCATAATCCGAGGATTGATTTCGATACGCTCGTGCGGCATTGCGTTTATCGCCAAGCGCGGTCAGGCGCAGCCGGCGACGGCGCGGCGGGCCATGACATTGACGAGGTGGGCGCGGTATTCGGCTGACGCGTGGATGTCGGAGTTGAGGCCCGTATCGGGGATCGCGATGTCCTTGATCGCATCGGGGGTGAAATTCTGGGCGAGGGCCGTTTCCATCGCCGGGACGCGGAAGACTGAGGGGCCCGCACCCGTCACCGCGACGCGCACGCCGCCCGCAGTGCGGGCGACGAAGACGCCGACGATCGCATAGCGCGAGGCCGGGTTCTTGAATTTCATGTAGCAGGCGGCGGTGTCTTGGGAAGCGCACGGCGGTCACGATCTCGGCCGGTTCGAGTGCGGTCTCGAACATGCCGGTGAAGAAATTGTCGGCCGCGATCTGGCGCTTGTTGGTCTGCACCGTGGCGTTGAGCCCGACGAGCGCGGCCGGGTAATCCGCCGCCGGATCGTTGTTCGAGATCGAGCCGCCGATCGTGCCGCGGTTGCGCACGGCGGGATCGCCGATCATGCCGGCCAAGGCCGCCAATGCCGGGATCGCCTGCTTGACGAGCGGCGGAGCGATTGACTTCGGCATGCCGCGTCATCGCGCCGATCACGACCGCGTCGCCGCCGTCGGTAATGCCGCGCAAGGACGCGATCGCGCCGAGATCGACCAGGTCGGAGGGCTTGGCGAGCCGCTGCTTCAGGGTCGGGATCAATGTCATGCCGCCGGCGACGAGCTTCGCCTCGTCGTTGGCGGCGAGCAAGTTCGCGATTTCGTCGAGGCTCGCGGGCTTGTGGTAGTTGAATTCGTACATCGGGCTCTCTCCCCATGATCGGGATGTTCGCCCCTCATCCTCCCGCTTCGCGGGTCCCTCCCTCTCCCCGCAGGCGGGGTGAGGGCCGGGATGAGGGGTCTATTCGGCGGCGAGCGGTGAACGGTGCTGCTGGATCGTGCGCCACAGCTTTTCCGGCGTGGCTGGCATATCGAGATGCCGCACGCCCAAGGGCTTCAGCGCATCGACGATGGCGTTGGTGATCGCGGCCGGCGCGCCGATCGCCCCCGCCTCGCCGCAGCCTTTGACGCCAAGCGGGTTGTGCGTGCAGAGCGTCACGTTGGTCGACAAGCGCGAAATTTGGCAGATCGTCCGCGCGCGGCATTGCGTAGTCGTTGTAGGAGCCGGTCAAGAGCTGGCCCGTCTCCTTGTCGTAGACGCAGCCTTCGAGAAGCGCCTGGCCGATCCCTTGCGCCAGCCCGCCATGCACCTGGCCGGCGACGATCAGCGGGTTGATGATGCGCCCGAAATCATCGGACGCGGTGAAGTTGACGACCGTCAGATGGCCGGTCTCGGGGTCGATCTCGACCTCGGCGATGTGCGCGCCCGACGGGAAGGTGAAGTTCTTCGGATCGTAGAACGCGGTCTCGTCGAGCCCGGGTTCGAGTTCGTCGATCGGGTAGTTGTGCGGGACATAGGCCGTCAGCGCCACCTCGCCCAAGGTCTTCGAGCGGTCGGTGCCGGCGACCGTGAACTTGCCGTCCTTGAACTCGACATCGGCCTCGGCGGCTTCGAGGAGATGTGCCGCGATCTTGCGACCCTTGGCGATGACCTTGTCCATCGCCTTGACGATCGCGGTGCCGCCGACCGCCAGCGAGCGCGAGCCGTAGGTGCCCATGCCGTAGGGGATCTTGGCGGTGTCGCCATGGACGATCTCGATGCTCTCCATCGGGATGCCGAGCGTGTCGGAGACGAGTTGCGAGAAGGTCGTCTCGTGGCCCTGGCCGTGGCTGTGCGAACCGGTCAGGACCGAGACGCTGCCGGTCGGATGGACCCGCACGGCCGCACTCTCGAAGAGCCCGGCGCGCGCGCCGAACGAGCCGACGACAGCCGAGGGCGCGATGCCGCAGGCCTCGATATAGGTGGCGATGCCGAGGCCGCGCAATTTGCCCTGCGCCGCGGCGGCTTGGCGCCTTCCCTCGAAGCCGGCGTAGTCGGCCGCCTTCAGCGCCAGTTCGAGTGTCGGCGCCATAGTCGCCGCTGTCGTACTGCAAGCGCGACCGGGGTCTGATACGGGAAGGCGTCGGCGGGGATGAAATTGCGCCGGCGCAGTTCGGCCGGATCGATGCCGAGTTCGTCGGCGGCGAGATCGACGATGCGTTCCAAGAGAAACGTCGCCTCCGGCCGCCCGGCGCCGCGATAGGCGTCGACCGGCACGGTGTTGGTGAAGACCGCCTTTGTCTCGACGTAGACGGCGGGCGTCGTATAGGTGCCGGCGAGCAGCGTGCCGTAAAGATAGGTCGGAATGCAGGGCGCGAAGGTCGAGAGATAGGCGCCCATATTGGCGATGGTCGAGACCTTGAGCGCCAGGAACTTGGCGTTGCTGTCGAGAGCCAGTTCGACATGGGTGACGTGGTCGCGGCCATGCGCGTCGGACATGAAGCTTTCCGAGCGGTCGGCGCGCCATTTGACCGGGCAGCGCAATTTGCCGGCGGCCCAGGTCACGATCGCCTCCTCGGCGTAATGGTAGATCTTGGAGCCGAAGCCGCCGCCGACATCGGGAGCGACGACCCGGAGCCGCGCCTCGGGGATATGCAATACGAAAGCGCCCATCAAAAGGCGGATCACATGCGGGTTCTGGCTCGTCGTGAAGAGCGTGTGTTCGCCAGTCGCGCGATCGAATTCGCCGATCGCAGCGCGCGGCTCCATCGCGTTGGGGACGAGCCGGTTGTTGACAAGGTCGAGCTTGACGACGCGGGCCGCCCGGCCGATCGCGGCGTCGGCCGCGGCGAGATCGCCCAGATGCCAGTCGTAGCAGACATTTCCCGGCGCCTCCTCGCGCACCTGCGGCGCGCCGGGCTTCAGCGCCGCGACCGGATCGACGACCGCGGGCTCCTCGACGTAATCGATGCTGAGGAGCTCGGCCGCGTCGCGCGCCTGCGCCAGCGTCTCGGCGATGACGACCGCGACGGGGTCGCCGACATGCCTGACACGCCCGGTCGCCAATACCGGATGCGGCGGCTCGGCCATCGGCGAGCCGTCCTTCGAATGTATCTGCCAACCGCAAGGGAGCCCGCCGATGCCGTCGGCCGCCATGTCGTCGCCGGTATAGACGGCCACGACACCGTCGGCGGCGCGCGCCGCGGCGACATCGATGCCGGCGATGCGGGCGCTGGCGTGCGGGCTGCGGACGATATAGGCGTGCAACTGATGCGGGCGGTCGATGTCGTCGGTGTAGGTGCCCTGCCCGGTCAAGAACCGATAATCCTCGCGTCGCCGGACCGGCGTGCCGATCGTGGCCACCGGCCTACTCCGCCGCCGCCCCGTGGGCGCTCGCCGGCGGCGTCTCGCCGCGCATCACGGCCGCCCCCTCGGCGATCGCCAGGACGATGTTGTGGTAGCCGGTGCAGCGGCAGAGATTGCCCTCGAGATATTCGCGGATTTCGCGCTCGGTCGGGTTCGGGTTGTTCTTGACGAGGTCGAGCGCGCTCATGACCATGCCGGGCGTGCAGAAGCCGCATTGCAGCGCGTGATTGTTGCGGAAGGCCTCCTGCATCGGGTGCAGCGTATCGCCGTTCGCCACAGCCTCGATCGTCAAGACCGAGCGGCCCTCCGCCTGCACCGCCAAAAGCGTGCAGGCTTTGACCGCCTCGCCGTCGACATGAACCACGCAGGCGCCGCATTGGCTGGTGTCGCAGCCGACATGGGTGCCTGTCAGACCGAGCTGTTCGCGCAACAGCTGGACCAAAAGCGTGCGGCCTTCGACCGTCGCGGACACCGGCTTGCCGTTCACGGTGAGGCTCACCGTCTTTTGCATCGAACCCTCCCTGGATCACGCCATGACCGCCGCGGGGGCAGCCGAATTCTGCCCGATCTTTATGCCGGGGCCGGTTCCGGTCAAGGAGTTCGGTTGGCGGCCGCGGGCGCTCAGTGCGACGGTTTGCGGCCGGTGAAGAAATAGAGCATCGCGCCCACCGCCGCCATCAGCCCGGCGACCCAAACCGCCGGCGACAGCCGGCCGCGCGGCGGGCCCTCTTCCGGGGTTTCGACGGGCGGCGGGGCAGCGGCCTGCGACGGCGCCACTCCGGCGGCCGCCTCCAGGGGATGCGCGCCGAGCTTGGAGGAGAAACTGGCGAAAAACTCGTCCGCCATCTTGCGCGAGACGCCGTCGATCAGGCGCGAACCGATCTGCGCGAGTTTGCCGCCGACATGCGCCTGCACCGCGTAATGCAGCACGGTGGCGCCCGAATCCTCGTCGAGATCGACCTTGGCGCTGCCGCGGGCAAAGCCGGCGACGCCGCCGCTGCCCTCGCCGCTGATCGTGTAGCCCTTCGGCGGATCGAGGTCGGAGAGCAGCACCTTGCCGTTGAAGGTCGCGCGCACCGGCCCGACGGAAGCCACGACCCTGGCGGCGAATTCGGTGTCGGACAGCTTTTCGATCGTCTGGCAGCCGGGGATGCAGCCCTTCAGGACATCGGGATCGTTGAGCGCCGCCCAGACGCGCTCCCGCGGCGCCGGGATGCGGAATTCGCCGGTCATCTCCATCGGTCGAGATCCTTATTCTGCGCTTGGCGGATGTGGTCGCCACCGCGGCCGATTGCAACGCCAAGCCGCCTTCGGCAGGAGGGGTCGAGATCAGCCCTGCCAAGGGTTGAGAACGGGAATCCCGGTATCCGCGAAATCGGAGACATTGCGGGTGACGATAATCTTGTCATGAACGACAGCCGTGGCGGCGATCAGGCCGTCGGCCATCCCGCGCGGCCGCTCCGCCGCGATTCGGCCCCATTCGAGCGCCACCCGGTCGGTGATGGGCAGAATTCTGTCGGCATGGTCCTGGCGAAGCCGCTCAAGCCACTCGAACAGCGACGTCGCCGCCCGGTGATCGCTCCGCAGCTTGAGCGCGATCCCTCTCATGATTTCGCCCAGAGTGACGACGCTGAGATAGACCGCCCCCGGCTCTACCGAACGCAACCAACGGCGTGCTTCCCGGCTGCCACGCCGGGCTTCGGACACGACATTGGTGTCGACCAGATACATCAGATGACGACGTCGCGGCCGGTGTCGCTCACCCGATCGTTGATGATTTCAACAAGATCATCGGGCCAAGGGGATCCGCCCAGAATATGGTCGACGATCGAGCCGCGCGATTTGGTGAGACCGGCGAATTCGTCCTCCGAAATGACGACGACGGCCGGTTCGCCACGGATGGTGACGTGCTGGGGGCCCTGCTCACGAGCTCTTTTTACAAGTTCGCTGAACCGCGCCTTTGCATCCTGAAGTTGCCAGTTAGACGTCATCGTCTTCGCCATGGTCCAGCATCCCGTCTGACTAGACACACTAGATATTATCGAACACAAGCCCGGCGGTCCAATCGGGCCAGGCGGCGTTAGGTTGTGGCGACGATGTTTTCGAGCGGCTCGCCGCGCACGAAGCGGTCGATGTTGGCGGCGATCGAGCCGAGCCGCCGGTCGCGCGCGCCAACCGTGGCGCTCGAGCAGTGCGGCGTCATCAGCACGTTCGGCAGGTCGTGGAACGGGAAGTTGGCGGGCCGCGCATTAGGCTCGGCCGCGGTCGGGTAGCGCCACCACACATCGATCGCCGCACCGCCGATCTTGTTGGCCTTGAGCGCGGCGTAGAGCGCCTCCTCGTCAACAATCCCCGCGCGCCCAATATTGACCAGCAACGCCGTCGGCTTCATCAGCCCAAGCCGCGCTGCGTTGATTAGGCAACGCGTCTCCGGTCCCAGCCCGGCGGCGATCACGAGCACGTCGCACCGCGGCAGCACGCGGTCGAGATCGCCCAGCGGGTAAATCTCCGCCGCATCGGCCTTGTCGGCGATCGGGCTGCGATTGACGGCGACGACGCGGCAGCCGAAGGCGGCCGCACGCCTGGCGACCTCGCGGCCGATCTTGCCGTAGCCGATAATCCCGACGGTGCTGCCCAGGATCTCGCCGTGCAGCGGTCCGCCGCCGGCGCCGCCGCCGGACCAGCTGCTGCTGTCGCGGAACGCGGTCGCGATGTCGAGCAGGCGATGGTTCAACGCCAGCGTCGTCATCATCACGTATTCGGCGATCGCCTGCTCGTGGCCCACGACATTGCAGACCGCGACGCCGCCCGGCAATGACGGCAGGTCGATCAGGTCGAGCCCGGCGGCCGGCGACTGCAGCACCTTGAGACGCGGCGCCTGCGGGAAATCCTGCTTCCAGATGTGGCTGACGACGATCTCCGCCTCGGCCAGGGCCGGGATCAGCCGTTGCGCATCGCCGATATCGAACAGGATGGTCGGCTCGATATTCTCCGTGACCTTGGCAAGAACGGTATTGGCGACCTCGGGACGCGCGCCGAAATTGCCGACAAAAGATACCTTCATTACATATCCTCAGGTCGTGGCGACGATGTTTTCGAGGGGCTCGCCGCGCACGAAGCGGTCGATGTTCCGGGCAACGTCGCGCGAACGCCGCTCGATCGTGCCGTCGGTGCGTGGCGAGCAATGCGGCGTCATGATCACGTTCGGCAGTTCGTGGAAGGGATGCCGCGACGGCCGCGGCTCGGGATCGGCCGGGCTCGGGTAGCGCCACCAGGTGTCGAGCGCGGCCCCGGCGATGACGCCGTCGCGCAACGCCGCGTAGAGCGCGTCTTCGTCGGCGATCGGCCCGCGCGCGAGGTTGATCAGAAAGGCGCTGCGCTTCATCAAGCCGAGCCGGCGCGCATCGACGAGCCCGGTCGTCTCGGGTGTGAGCGCGCAGCTCAAGACGACGATGTCGCAGAGTGCCAGCATCTGGTCGAGTTCGGACCAGGGAAAGACGCGCTCGACCGAGGCCGGCTTCTCGCGCGTCGTGCGATTGGCGGCGAGCACCCGGCAGCCGAGTGCCGCGGCGCGCCAGGCGACCTCACGCCCGATATGGCCGAGCCCGACAACGCCGACCGTCTGGCCGCCGATCTCGCCGCGCACCGGGCCGCCGACGGTCGGGCTCCAGAACCAGGAGCCGCCGCGGAACGAGGTTGTGATGTCGAACAGGCGATGGCGCCAGGCAAGCATCATCATGACCGCGAATTCGCCGAGTGCGGGCTCGTGACCGTAGGCGTTGCACAGTGTCACGCCTTTCGGCAACGCCGCGACATCGATGCCGTCGGTGCCGGCGAGCGGCACCTGGAGCAGACGCAGTTTCGGCGCCAGCGGAAATCCCGCGCGCCAGGCGCCGGTCAACAGGATGTCGGCGTCGGCAAGCGCCTCGGCGGCGCGCGCCGGGTCGCCGTCGTCGCGGATTTCGGTACGCAAATCGCTCGAGATGAATTCGATGATCGGCGTCGCCTGCGAGGCGGCGAGCGTGCCGAGAAACAGCGCCTTCATGGCGGCCCTTCAGTCTGTTGGAACGATGTTGATCAACTTTTCGCCGCGGGCGAAGCGGCCGAGATTGTCGGCGATCTCGTCCCAGCGCCGCCGCACCATGCCCTGGGTCCAGCCGGAATTGTGCGGAGTGACGATGACGTTCGGCAATTCGTGAAAGGGGTGGCGGGAGCCGCGGCGGTTGGGCTCGGCGGCATCGGGATATTGCCACCACACGTCGATCGCGGCGCCGGCGAGCCTGCTCTCGCGCAGTGCCGCATAGAGTGCCTCCTCGTCGACGACCGGGCCGCGCGCGATGTTTATCAGAAACGCCTCCGGTTTCAGCAAGGCAAGCCGGCGGGCGTCGAAGAGCCCGGCCGTCTCCGGGCCGAGCGCCGTGCAGATCGCCACCGTGTCACACTCGGGCAGCATCCGGTCGAGTTCCGCCATCGGATAGACCCGCTCGACGCCATCCTCCGCCGGGCGCGGCGAACGGTTGGCGGCGAGAATGCGACAGCCGAACGCGGCGGCGCGGCGCGCCACCTCGCGCCCGACCCGGCCATAGCCGACGATGCCCAGGGTCGAGCCCCTGATCTCGCCATGCGGCGCCCCGCCCTCGACCCAGCTGGTCCGCCACGAGCCGTCCGCGCGAAACTCGCTCGATATCGCGAAGAGCCGATGGTGCAACGCCAGCATCGTCATCAGCACATATTCGGCGATCGCGGTCTCGTGGCCGAAGGCGTTACAGACCGTGATCCCGGCGGGGAGCGCGGCAAGTTCGAACAGATCGACGCCGGTCGCGACCGACTGCACCAGCCGCACCTTGGGCGCGGGCGGGTAATCGGCGCGCCAGTGGTTGCTGACAAGAATGTCGGCATCGGCGGCGGCCGCCGGCAACCGCTCGCGGTCGATCGGGTCGTCGAGGACCGCCGCTTCGATCGAGGCCGGCAGCTGCGCCCTGATGCCGGCGTAGGTGTCGGCGGCAACTTTGCCGAGAAACAGCGCCTTCACGGCTGCACCGTATGCGCCGCCAGGAAATCCTCGCGCACGGTGATGCCGAGGCCGGGGCGGTCGGGAATCTCGATCATGCCGTCATGCACCGGGAAACTCTCCTCGACGAGGTCGTGCAGCAGCGGGTTGGCGCCCAAGGAATATTCGACGATGAACCCGGCCGGGGAAGCGGCGGCGACATGCAGCCCGGCGGCAAAGGCCGGCGCCCCGGCCCAGAGATGCGGCGCCAGCTTCAGGTATGAAGGCGCTGGCGACGGCCGAAATCCGCATCGCCTCGGTGATGCCGCCGCAGATCGCCAAGTCGGGCTGCATGATGTCGACGGCTTCGAGCACCGCCAGGTCGCGGAAATCGTGGCGAGTGAACTCGCTCTCGCCCGAGGCGATCGGGATGTCGGTCAGGGCGCGCACCTGCGCCTTGGCCTCGCCCCAGCCGGTGGTGCCGCACTCGGTCTTGATCCGCACGATCGTGCCGTCGAACGAGAGCGTGCGCTCGAAATCGCTCACATGCTGCCGCTCCGGCGGGATCGGGATGTGCATCCAATACGCCCCAACCGATTTGATTTTCATTCGGTCAGCCTCCGACGGGAATCGCGAAATCATTCCTGTTGCGGCGGCATGCGCCGAATGCGGATACGAGTGTCCTCGACCAGCACGATCGCGCCTGCTTCCAACGCATCACCTGCTTCGGTTATCGCAGTCCGAAGCCGATCCCACAAATTGGAGGCGCGCAGCCGCCTCAGGCGGAGCAGGACGACGCCCGATGCCGCAGATCGAGTTAGAGCGACGATTTCGCCGAAATCCAGATCAAAGGTCACGACAATCCTTCTGTCTTCGGCGGCCCGCTCGAATATGTCGTGATCCGGGAGATCGCCGTAGCCGGCTTCGCGAGCATGGATCGCGTCATGTCCCGCGTCTCGCAGCCGATCGGCAATGGCGGGAGGAAGGTTCATGTCGAGAAGAAAGCGCATCCGGCGTGCTTCAAGCCGGGATCACTTCCTCGCGTGTCAGCCACGCCGCATACGCCAGTGCCTGGCGGATATCCTCCCGCTCCAGATAAGGGTAATTTGCCAGGATTTCGTCCCAAGAGAGGCCCTCGGCGACCAGCGATACAACCAATCCGACGGTCAGCCGCATTCCGCGGATGCAAGCGCGCCCACCCATCTTGCCGGGTTCGAAAGATATCCGGTCGAAGTTCAGTCCGCGCGGCTCGATGGCGTGTCCCGCCTCCTCCGCGGTCATTCTGCTCATCTCTTCGGGTCTATTCATCCCGACAATCTAGGATGTTCGGTGACCAGGCGAAAGCTTCGCGCCGACATTGCTCCCATTGCCGGGTCACCCCTGCCAACCGGCCTTGCGCAGTCCCTCGACCATGTGGGCGTGGTCCTCGGGGCGGTGCCACGGGACCCGGCGGCGGACATAAAGATCGAACGAGGCGGGC
Source organism: uncultured Alphaproteobacteria bacterium (assembly GCA_963799085.1). GTDB lineage: Bacteria > Pseudomonadota > Alphaproteobacteria > ATCC43930 > CGMCC-115725 > AP-15. Next base: position 83,877 of record CAWCWA010000020.1, read on the forward strand.
GCGATCGCCACCGCCTTGGCGAGCGCTTCGCGGGCTTCGTCGAGCTGCCCTCCCTGACCCAGCGCCGCCGCCAGCCAGCGATAGACCAGCGGATGGTCTGGGTATGATCGGATCACCCGCTTCGCGGCGTCGATTGCCGCCTGATACTCGCCGCAGAAATAGAGGCCGAGGACGACCTGGTTGACGCTGACCCCGGCTCTCGGGTCGCGCGGGTCTAGGCGGATGCCGCGCTGCAGTGACGCGAGACCCTCCTTCGGCCGGCCCGAGAAGATCAGCGTGCCGCCAAGGATGCCGTGCGCGCTGGCGAGGTTCGGGCTGACGGCGAGCGCCTGCTCGACCTCGGCGCGGGCCCCCTCATAATCGCCGCGGGTCAGCAACACCCGGCCGAGGCAGGCGCGGGCTTCGGCGTCGGCATTGTCGAGCCCGACAGCGGTCCGCGCGAGCGCCTCCGCCGAATCCAGCGTCGCGGCGAGATCGCGCGTGAAGAACGTATTGGCGGCCTGCAGCTCGGCCGTGGCGAGGCCGCTGAAACCGCCGGCGAAGGCCAGGTCGAGCGCCGTAGCCTTGCGGAAGAAGCCCATAGCCTCGGCGGTGTCGTCGGCGCTGAACTTGCTCAGATGCCAGAGCCCGCGCTGATAGAAGCCCCAGGCGTCGAGGCTACCGGGCGGCTTGCGCATCGCGCGCTGCAATTCGGCGTCGGCGATGGCGGGGGCGATCGCCGTCGTCACCGTCTCGGTGATCTCGTCCTGCACCGCGAAAATATCGGCGAGATCGCGGTCGTAGCGTTCCGCCCAGACGTGGTTGCCGGTCTCGCCTTCGACCAACTGGGCCGTGACGCGGATGCGGTTGCCGGCCTTGCGCAGACTGCCTTCAAGCACATAGCGCACGCCGAGATCGCGGCCGACCTGCTTCACGTCGACCGCGCGGCCCTTGTAGGTGAAGGAGGAATTGCGCGCGATCACAAAGAGCGAGGGATAACGCGACAGCGCGGTGATGATGTCCTCCGCGACCCCGTCGGCAAAAAACTCCTGCTCGGGATCGGCGCTCATATTGGTGAACGGAAGGACGGCGACCGAGGGCTTGTCCGGCAACGGCGGCGGCGCCGTCAGTATATCAAGCGCCACCGGTCCGCTTGCCGGCGCCACGCGGAACACCCGCACCGGCTCGGCGATGTTCTTGACCTGCTGCGCGCCGGCGTCGGTGTAGCTCGCGACGACCCGAGCGCCGACATGCTCGCGCACCGTCGCCGAGACGCAGATGCCGCCGGGCTCGGCCAGCGCCTCCAGTCGTGCCGCGATGTTGACGGCGTCGCCGAAGAGATCGCCGTTCTTGACCAGGACGTCGCCGAGGTGGATGCCAATGCGGAACCGCATGCGGACGCCGGCCGCAAGGCTGTCGTTGATCGCGGCGATCTCGGCCTGGATATCGAGCGCGCACAAGAGCGCCTCGGCAACGCTCGGGAACTCGGCGAGGACCGAAGTCGCCGGCGGTGTTGGCGATGCGGCCGCGGTGGCGCGCGGCCTGCGCATCGATGACGCCGCGGCGCAGCGTCAGCGCCCGCAGCGTCCCCTCCTCGTCCGACCGCATCAGCCGGCTGTATTCGGCGACATCGGCGGCGAGGATCGTCGTCAGCCGCCGTTCGGCCTGTTCCGCCATTCCGGCGAGCCTTCTCCTGAATGTGCCGCAACCTTACCACAAGCTTACGACGTTGCGGCCCTGGCGGCCAATGTCCCAGTCGCGGCACTGGTTCGCGACCGGAGCAGCCCGGCAAACCCGGTTTCAGTGCCGTGTCGGGATGCGCACCGGCAGGGAGCGGAAGCCGTGGATGAAGTTCGAATAGGTGCGCCTGGCTTCACCGACGACTTCGATTGTCGGAAAGCGCGGCAGGATCTCCTCCCACAGGATGCGCAATTGCAGTTCGGCAAGGCGGTTACCGACGCAGCGGTGGATGCCGAAGCCGAACGAGAGATGCTGGCGCGGCCGCGGCCGGTCGATGACGAAATTGTCGGGGTCGTCGATCGCGTCCGGATCGCGGTTGCCCGAGACGTACCAGATGACGACCTTGTCGCCTTTCCTGATCGCCTTGCCGCCGAGTTCGGCGTCCTCCCTCGCGGTGCGGCGCATATGGATGACCGGGGTCACATAGCGGATGATCTCGGGCACCATTTTTTCGACGAGATCGGGGTTGTCGCGCAGCTTGCGCCACTCCGCGGGATGTTGGCTCAGCGCCAGCAATCCGCCGGTCATCGAGTTCCGCGTCGTGTCGTTGCCGCCGACGATCAGAAGAGCGAGGTTCCCCATGAATTCGCGCAGCGGCATCTCGCGCGTCGCACTGCCGTGCGCCAGCATCGACAACAGGTCGAATTTCGGCGGACCCTCGGCGCGCTCGTTGAAGAGTGCGGCCATTGTCTCGGCCATCTTCTTCAGCTCGGCGAAGCGTTCCTCCTCCGAATGCACCGGCGCGTCGGGAGAATTGACGTTGGCGATCGCGACGTCCGACCAGTAGGTCAGCTTGCGCCGCTCCTCCCAGGGAAAATCGAACAAGGTAGCGAGCATCATCGTGGTCAGTTCGATCGACACGTTGTCGACCCAGTCGAAGGTTTCGCCAATCGGCAGCCCGTCGAGCACGAGACGGGTGCGCTCGCGGATCGTCGTCTCCATGTTGGCAAGGTTTTGCGGCGCCACGATCGGGCTGACGACCTTGCGCTGCTCATCGTGGCGCGGCGGGTCCATGCGGATGAAGCTTGGCCGCACCATGTCGGCCGGCTGGTCCTCGATCTGGATGCCGCCAACGCCGGCGTCCGAGGAATAGACGCCGTGGTTGACCTCGACCTGCATGATGTCGCGGTATCTGGTGACCGCCCAATAAGGACCGTAGCGGCTCTCCGGGCACCAATGCACCGGGTCCTCGCGCCGCAGCCGCTCGAAATAGGGATGCCAGGTGTCGTCCTGGTAGATCTGCGGGTCGCTGACGTCGATCCGGTCGAGCGGGAGCGAAAAAGCCTCGTCCCGATAGAGTTGCGGCGCTGCTGCCGTCATCGCTGCCTCCTCCTGTTGCGGCGCCCGGTTCAGTGCTGGCCGTCCGGCATGCGCAGGACGACACCATCGAGGTCGTCCTGCATCGTGATCTGACACGACAGCCGGGAATTGGGCTCCGCCGCCGCGGCGAAGCTCAACATGCTCTCCTCCATCGACCCCGGCGGCGGCGCGCCGATCCGGTCGAACCAGGCGGGATCGACATAGACGTGACAGGTGGCGCAGGCGCACTCCCCGCCGCAATCGGCGTCGATGCCGGGAACCGCGTTGTCGACCGCCCCGCGCATCAGCGAGAGCCCGACCGGAACCTCGACCGGATGCTCGGCGCCGCTGAACTCGATATAGACGACCTTGGGCATGCCCCGCTCCCTTGCCGCGAAGCCGATCCTCAGACGCGCTCCCAGGGCGGGAAGAGTTCCTCCGGATCGTTGACCCAGACAAACGCGATGCCGTGCTGGTCGGCGCAGTCGAGCGCGTGGCGCAGTTCGAGCGCGATCGGCAGGTCGGGCCGGCTCTCGTCGACCAGAGTCGAGCCTTCATAGGCAAGCCGCCAGCTGCCGACGAGGCGGTTGGGATCGGTCGGACTGCGCTCGACCTTGAACTCGATGCAGCGGGCGCCGCCGGCCTCCTCGCGTCCTTCGATGACCGCGACCATGGCCGTCTCCTGCGTCAATCGCCGGAGAAGGGATGGCGCGCCGCCGTCACGCCTTCGCGGCGGGCGATCATGCCGATTTCCGCTCCCAATACGCGCTCGCGGCCGGGAAAACGGTGTTGCAGCGGACCGCCTGCGGCGCGCCGTCCAAAGTGTCCGCGGCCGCGCGCCAGACGGCGTAGTGGGGGGCGGCGCGATGCGCTTCGAGTGCCGCCTCGTCGCGGTAGGCTTCGAAGAAGTAATAGACGTTCGGGTCCGTCTGATCCTGCAGCACATTGAAGCGCATACAGCCGGGCTCGTCCCGCTCGGAGCCGAGCGCGTCGACCTCGATCGCCTTGAGGAAGCGCTCGCGCGCCTCCGGCTTGACCCGGACCTTGACCCACAGCGCAATCATGCGTCCTCCCTCCCGATGGCGGCCACGGCGCGCCCATGCGAACCGTGCCCCGGCGTCAGCTTACGCAAACGCCGGGCCGGTGTCGCCAGAAATGGAGCGTCGCGTGGCCTCTCAGATCGGCGGATATTTGAACCAGTTTGGCGGGAGTTCGGCGTCCATCTCGGAAATGCCGGGCGGCGCCAGCCGGTCGACTGCCGCTGCGAGCGCCCGCAGCGCGCGACGCCATGCGCTTTCTCGCGAACGGGCGGCGCCGGGGGCCGTTCGCAGTTCTGTTATCGCAATCGCTGCTACCATGTCATTTTCTCCAGAAAGGTTTGTTGATCTCGTACGCGACATCGCACCGCGTCAGTCCGATATCGCGCAGCGTTCGCTCGTCGAGCGTCGCCAGCAGCGCGCGGTCGCGGCTGCGGCGGCGCCATTCGTGCAGCACCCTGCTCAGTTGCCCGAGAATACGGCTGAGGCGCAGCCCGGCGGCAAACCGCCGATCGCTCCGCGCTGACCGGTCGGCAGCGCCATCCGGCACCCGCCACGGCACAGCTCTCATCGCACACCTCCAATTTAAGACCAAGAAAGGGCGTCGCAAGGCGCGGCTCACTGCCGCACCCGCAAAGAAACCGGACATTCTCGTCGACGCCCCGCGCCACCAGATCTAGAGATCGTCAGCAGCCGATCTATCGACTTCTTGCGGTTTGATCAGCCATCGCCGCCATGCCGGTCAGAGCCTACCGCGCGGCAAGAGGAAGTGTTTCGGTCTCGACCGAAACATCGCGGAACCGTGGGCCGACACCGGCACCAGCACCGGGCGATTGATGATTGCCGTGTTGGGCGGACTGGCCGACGTGGAGCGCGACCTCACCCGCACCCGCACCGCCAAGGGCCGCAGAAGCGCGGCCAGCTCATAGGCCGAAAACCGAAATTGACCGAGGCGCAGCAGGCCGAGGCCTGACGCCGACACGCCGAACGTGCTACTCTCGCGGAACTGGCGCGCAGCTACGGCGCCGGCAAGAGCAGGATTTCGCGGCTGACGGCGTGAATCCGATCTTGCGGACGCCTCTTTCGGAGATTGCACGGTGAGTCGAACTCCAAACGACGCCCCGCTACCTGCGGTAGCTTTCTACTACCCAGACCCCTTTTGGCAGGATGGTGATTGGATCAAGAACCTTATCCTATTTTTCGATGGTATTGGTCTCCTAGTTCCAGAGTATATGCGAGATCGTATTGAAAAAAGTGATCCCGCAATTGTTACGGGTTTGCTCGACGAAAAACTTCTTCATATTTTTGAGCCCGAACAACTGGTGGGCAAAGCGGCTACTGAACAATTAGCCGAAAGCCTTGTTAACATAATCGCCTCCGGTGCTCTGGACAATCTTGTCACGGAGCGCACTCACTTTGCTGAACTGTCAATGTCCCGTCTTGGGTATCGGGGCGATGTCGGACTTACTGATATGATTTATGAGGAGCTGAAGCGCAAAGGACTAGCAAAAACTTCTGAAGATGGCGTGTCGATTCCAATGCATCCTATGGTACGATCATTAGTACTCGTCCTCCTTGCTCAAATATTACGTCAGCCGGGACGCGAAAAAGGATTTGACCTAGCGCCTGCTACCGATCGGCCGAAACTAGTGGAGGCGCTGCGGGAGCTTCTATCAATTCCTGCGGCACCATCTATCGGACATGTGGTTGCTTTCGACTTAAATGCCGTAGGGGTCGATCTCGGACCGATTTCCTATAGACGAGGTATTAAGCTTTCGGCGTGACCATTTTGACGCGCATCGAAAATACGCGAGATCAGTGCGGCTTTTCGTGCATGAGTTGAGCACAATGCCGCCGGAAGCACAGACGCTGGCGTTTGAGGAAAGAAAAGCCGAAATAGATGATCTTGCAGCAGATCTACGAAAGGTGTCGAGACGAGCATGGAAAAAACCAGCATCCTTTGTGCTTAGTATGATCGGCGCTACATGGACAGTTGTATTGGGGAACCCGATAGGAGCAATCCTCGCCGGGGCGGGTAGCGTGATTAATACACTCGGAGCCAAACGGTCGGTAGAGACAGGAGCTTACTCCTATTTGTTTAGTGCACGTAGCAGATATTTGGAGAGCTCTAAAAACCGGTTGAATTTGAAGGCGAATCGCCCGCTTGTGTGATTGGGGGATGCGGGGGATTGGTCATGCGGGGGCAGGCGGGGTTTTTCGACGTTGACGAGCGGCTGAAGGAGCTGTCGGCGAAGGGCGATGCCCTGGAACGGCTGAATGCGGTAGTCGATTTCGAGCTGTTTCGAGTGGATCTGGAGCGCGCCGTTGTGCGCTCGGATCGGTCGCGGGGCGGCCGGCCGCCGTTTGATCATGTGCTGATGTTCAAAGTGCTGATCCTTCAGTCGAGCCATAATTTGTCGGACGAGCGCAGCGAATACCTGATCCGGGACCGGCTGTCGTTTATGCGCTTTCTCGGTCTCGGGTTGGCCGACACGGTGCCGGATGCCAATACCATCTGGGGCTTCCGCGAGGCGCTGACGCGCGCCCGGATCGCCGGCCGGCCGGCAATCGAGGTTCTGTTCGAGCGCTTTGACGCGGCGCTGGCAACGGCCGGGTTTCTGGCGATGAGCGGCCAGATCATCGATGCCGCGATCGTCGCCGCGCCAAAGCAGCGCAACACCGAGGGCGAGAAGCGCGACATCAAAGAAGGCCGCATTCCGCCGGCGTGGGCTGATAAGCCCGCCAAGCTGCGCCAGAAGGACCGCGACGCGCGCTGGACGGTCAAATACACCAAAGCCAAACCGAGCGCGGACGGTGCACCGCGGGTTGACCTGGCGGTCCCGGCCTTTGGCTACAAGAATCACGTCGGCATCGATCGCCGGCATCGCCTGATCCGCCGCTGGCGGGTCACCGATGCGGCGCGCCATGACGGGGCGTTGCTGCCCGAGCTGATCGACCCCAACAACACCGCCAGCGATGTCTGGGCCGACACCGCCTATCGCTCAAAGGCCAATGAGAAGTTTCTCGCCGGGCGTCTCCTGCGCTCACAGATCCACCGCAAAAAGCCTGAGGGCAAACCAATGCCACGCCGCACCGCCCGCGCCAATGCCCGCAAATCGGCCGTGCGCGCGGCGGTCGAGCACGTCTTCGCCCGCCAGAAAGGGCCAATGGGTCTGTTCATCCGCACCATTCGCTCGCCCGCGGGAACAATTGGCCTCGCCCGCGCGAGAACCAAGATCGGCCTCGCCAACCTCCTCTACAACATGCAGCGGATGGTTTGGCTGACTGACCAGATTGCGCCCATCTGAGCTGAGCTGAGCAGCTGAACAACCCCGGCCGCTGCTCAAAGCCGCCCAAGCCCTCACACCGTCGCGCCGATATCAACAAATCACCCACGCGGTCAAATAGTCGGTCCTCGCCCGCACGAAAACACGGTTATTGGAGGTCTCCATTTGTAATTGAGGAGAACACCCTGATTTTCCGGAAGGCAGATTGCGCGACTTTTTGGGCGTGTCCCTTTCGGAGCCGGGCGCTAGGCGCAGAGTGCCCCGAGCCGCCATAGGGAGGAGAGATCATCCCAGTGAGCGAACCACCATTCAAGCCATTCAGTGTCGAATTGGGCATGTTTGATCCGAACAGGATGAAACGGCCTTCCTCGTTTTTCTTGCTTCCTGATCGTCAGACAACATTCATTGGACAGATCGTGCTAACAGCCCGTTGCTGAAGTCGCTCTTTGATCAGCCAGGGTCGGCGGTAACGGCCATGACCAGGACGGCGAACCCGTCGGGAGCGGCGGCGACAAGGATGATCGCCACGGCCTCCCCGGTGTAGACGAACAGGAGATAGGCCAACCCACGGGCAGCCGCCTCTCTCGGGGTTCCGGCCCCGATCAGCAGCCGCATCAGGATACCGAGATTGTGCCCGGCGACGTGCACCAGGTAGCGCTTGTGGACATTCTCGCGTCCGCGCAGCCAGGTCCGCCGCATGCCGCCGCGGTCGAGATTGTGAGCGAAAGATCGCTCGACGATTTCCGCCCTCAGCCGCATTGCATGCTTACCGACCCCCGAACCCAGGCGGGTGCGGTTGGCATAGACCGCCGCACGCGCTTGGTCATCGCCGTGCCAGCGTGAAAACCCCGGCTGCTTGGGCTCAGCAATGCGCGTCTTCCACACCCCGCCGTTGAGGTTCTTCAAGACGGCGCGCGAGTGATACCCTTTGTCGGCGACCAGTTCGCTCGGCTGGTCCTTCGTCGGCGCGGTGCCAACCTGAGCTAGGTTCTTCTCTGCCGCCGCCAGCGTGCCCTCGATTGTCGTGGTGTCGCCTTGGTCGGCGGGATGGAGTGCCGCCGCGACGATGACGCCGGTGTCGAGATCGACCGCGTGCTCGGGCTTGTAGGCAAGATGCGTACGTCCGTCCTTCAGCTTGGCGATCTTGGCCTCTGGGTCGATCTTGCTCGTCCACTCCTCGTTCGACAGCTTCTTGCCCTTGCGGTTGCGGTCGATGCGAACGAGATCATCCGCACTTGGCGTGTCGATGCCGCTCTCCTTGGCCATCTGCGTCAGCATTTCGCGATAGGTTCGGCCATCGTCCCGGCGCACGATCGTGCGCAGCGCGGCGTTGGCCTCCATCGTCGAGGCGTCGACGCCGATCCGCTTGCCTCGGATCAAGCCTTTCTCGGCCACGAGCTTCAACACCCAGCTGAACACCGTCTCGTGGACTTCATGCGGAAGCCGCCCGCGGGTCTTCGACAACCACGAATGATCGGGAACCTCTTCCCGGTTCTCCAGCCGCAGAAAATCCCGCAGCGACATCGAATCCGAACAGCGCCAAGCGATGCCTCGCTCGCTGGCGATCCCCTCGAAATAGCCGACCATGTGCATCCGGAAATAGCGCCCCGGCGGCAACGACGGGGCCCCCAACTTTGGCGCGTAATATGGCTGGCAGGCCGTCTCGATAAACCCGTCAAATCCGCCCGCGATCAGCACTTCCTGAAGCCGGTCGTAAAACACATGCCCCGGTGAGCGTGGCATCTCCGCCCAGGTCACGATCAGATCCCCCTGCCGATCGCCCTCGCGCCCCATCGACATCCCGAAAGCCCCGATCAGTCCCCCCGCTTCACACCAAATCAACCAAAGCCGACTTCGTCAACAGGCTGCTAACATGGAACGCGTTCGAGCTTGTTTTCGACGATCTTTTAGCGGCGCTTTGCAAGGCAAATGGCACCGACCCACCTTCATGGTCAAAGGGCTTTCCCGACCGCCGCAAAGTGATGAAAAACGAAGCAGATAAATTGTTCGCAACTCATGTAGAGATACAAACATATATCCACTCATTATTGAGAAATTCTGTCGATATACACAAAGATCGCAACTTACTGGTGCATGGGAAGATTTGGATGAAAATACAAACCGGAGAGCCTAAGAACGGACAACTGCCGGGAACCGCAAGCTTGGTCTGTTTCGGAATATATCGCCGGACACCGGTCACGCGAGAGTTTAGCTACGAGGAGATTAAGACATTATTCTACGATCTCGCACATCTCGACGGGCGAATAACTGCGCTCACGAGGGCTGATTTCATTCTCAAAATCTCATCGCAAGACAGAGCGTTTTTGCAAGAGTTTCTGAGCAAAAACTATCTCCGATCTGCTATCCCCCCACCTAAGGCCCGTCGCAGCGCAAGCAGTTAACGCCTGCCGCTCGGAGTCGGGTCGTGCATCATCTCTTTATCCGACTATCGCCAATTTCCGTTTGACCCAGCGTTGCGTGGCTCGCGATTGCGGAACCGGCGATGCTAAAAATGCCGTAATTGCATGGTAGCAATTCCCCTGTCGGCGAGGGCTTGGACCGGGTGGGTAGGACTATGGGCGGAGATTTTGCTGATAATTCGTTGCAAATAACAGCAAAAACAGCAAAACGCGGCAGGCCGCGCGGGCGGCCGTTTGTGAAGGGGCAGTCGGGCAATCCGGCGGGACGGCCGCGCGGCTCGGTCAATCGCGGCACGCGTGCCATTGCCGCGCTTCAAAAACGGATCGATCACGGATCAGCCGAATACAAGGTTGCGGCGCGAGCATCCGCGCCCTTACCGCGAACTCCCCTCCGATCGTCTCCGTCGAACCCGATCGATCTCGCCTTGACAGCCTCCGCCCCATACAAGGATGAGAAAGCGCCGCTGGGTTTGGGACGCAGGGAGGGCGTAGCCCGACCGAAGTCACGAATTCAGCGGCGGCGCGAGCCCGGAGAGGGGCGCGCATCTGGCGATCACAGCCGGCTGGATATCGTCAACCAGTGGCAAACCCGCCGACCAGCAATAGGGCGTACGGGCGCCGCACAGGAGGAGCGACGATAGCGTTTGCGCGGCAAGGCTCGCACCTCATGCCCTGCTCTTCGCCACGCGGTCACCGGTGCGCGACAGCAGGTTACCAGGGATCGCAAAAAAAGCGCTTGTCGATCACATCAGTGGTTTGCGGGCTCTTGGCCTTGGTGCGAGTGTGGTCGATGTCCTCGACCGCGAGATAGAGCTCGTATTCGTGGCTCTGGGTGCCGCAGAACTCGGTGCCACGATCGGTCGGCACGCGCGACAGCCGGATGCCGTGCTCGTCGTAGAACGGCGCCACTTGGCCGTTGCGGATCCGTCCCACCCCCTTCAGGGTGCCGACGTAGAAGGTATCCCCCGCCTTCGCGGGGGCAGGCTCTGCGCGCCGCAGTAGCCCGGGCACTCGCTGTCGAACTCACCGCGTGCCGCCTTGTCGGCTTTGGCTTTTTCGAGCGCGGCGATCTGGGCTTCGGTCAGCAGGATGCCCTCCGGCGCCGCCTTAGCGTCAAGCGCCTTGCGGCGCCGCTTCATCGAGGTCAGCTCGTGGCGCTGCCACACGCCGCGCACCCCGAAGGGCGAAATCGACAGGCCGCGCCGCTTCAGCGCCTCCGCGCCGCGCAGCTGGCCCCAGGCCGGCTGCTCGATCGCCGTCTCCACCGCCGCCCGCTCGATCTCCGGCGGCGTGCGGTTCTTCAGGATCGGCTGTCCGCGGCTGATCTCCGGCAACGCCAGCTCGCCGCCTTTGTCATACAGCTCCTTGAACCGGTAGAAGCTGTCGCGGCTGTACCCCATCATCTTGCAGGCTTGGCTGACATTGCCGAGCTGCTTGGCCAATTCCAGCAGCCCGGGTTGAGAGCAGGAGATACGGCCATGACATGGCGAGCTTTTGTTGACATAACGCTGACACGGCCCCGATAGCGACGCGCCGTCGATCTTATAAGATCCTGAAAAGATTGGCGCGCCCGAGAGGAGTTCGAACCCCTAACCCCCAGATCCGTAGTCTGGTGCTCTATCCAATTGAGCTACGGGCGCATGCTGCGCGGCAGGCCGGCCGCGGGGGTGCCACAACTACCGCAGCGCCCGCCCGCCGCGCAAGATGTAAGCTTGCGCCAACGGAGATAAAGCCATGAGCGACGCCACGGCGGCGGACAATTCCAAAACCCGGCCTTCGGTCATGCTGGCGGCGGAACGCCATCGCCGCGCCGAGACCGGGCATCCCTGGATCTTTTCGAACGAACTGCGGATTGACGCCGCCGCCAAGGCGCTGCCGCCCGGCTCTCTTGTCACGCTGCGCCGCGCCGACGAGCGCCCGCTCGGTGTGGCCATGTTCAACCCGCACAGCCTCGTGGCGGCCCGCCTCCTCGACCGCGACGCCGGGCGGGCGATCGACCGGCGCTTTATCGCCGCCCGGCTGGAGCGCGCGCTCGCCCTGCGCGAGCGGCTCTTCGACCGGCCCTATTACCGCCTCGTTCATGCCGAGGCGGATGGATTGCCGGGTCTCGTCGTCGACCGGTTCGGGCCGGTCCTCGTCGTGCAGTCCAACACCGCCGGCATCGCGGCGCTGGAGCCGCTGGTATGCGAGGCGCTCTCCTCTCTGCTGCAGCCGGCGGCGATCGTCCTGCGCAACGACAGCCCGGTCCGCGCCCTCGAAGGGCTGGGCCTCGACGCCCCCGTGGCGCACGGCGATCTGCCGCTGCCGGTCGCGGTCGATGAGGACGGCGCCCGATTTCCGGTCGATCCGGTCGGCCGGCCAGAAAACCGGCTGGTTTTACGACCAGCGCGCCAACCGCCGTTTTGTCGCAAGCCTCGCCCGTGGCGCGCGGCGTCCTCGATCTTTACTGCTACACGGGCGGCTTTGCCGTGCGGGCGGCACTCGCCGGCGCCGAGGCCGCACTCGGCATCGACAGTTCGGCGCCGGCCCTGGCGCTCGCAGCCCAGGCGGCGGCATGGAACGGGGTCGGGGGGTGCTGCACCTTCCGGCGCGGCGAGGCCTTTGCCGAAGCCGATCGCCTCGCCGCCTCGGGGGAGCGTTTCGACCTCGTCATTGCCGACCCACCGGCCTTTGCGCGGTCGCAAAAGCAGGTCGGCGCGGCGTTGCGCGGCTATCGCAAACTCGCCCGGCTCGCCGCCGCCGTCACCGCACCACGCGGGATGCTGTTTCTTGCCTCGTGCTCGCACAATGTCGAGCCGGCGGCGTTTGCCGAGGCGGTCCGCCGCGGGCTCGCCGATGCCGGCCGCGACGGGCGCATCCTGCGGCTCGCCGGCGCTGACGCCGACCATCCGATCCACCCGCACTCCCGGAAACGGCCTACCTCAAGACCGTCACGCTGGCGCTCGATTAGCTGGCGGCCTGCGACGCTAAGGAGATCGGGAGTGCCGCGCGGCGCGCCTTAGCCGCACCCTCGGCGGAGACGGGTAGCGTCAGACGAAACACCGTTCCGGCATCGCTGGTCGAGAGCAGGACGAGGTCGCCGCCATGCGCCCGCATCAATTCGCGCGCGATCGCGAGACCCAGCCCGCTGCCGCCCGCCCGGGCCGATCCGAAAAACGGCCGGAACAGATTATCGCGCGCCTTTGAAGGCAGCCCCGGCCCGTCATCGGCGACCTCGACAACGACCGCCTCGCCCTCGTACATCGCCAGCACCTGCAGCCGCCGCGCGCCGGCCTCGGCCGCGTTGCGCGTCAGGTTGGCCAGCACGCGGTAGAGCTGGTCGCGGTCCGCCTCGATTTCGAGGCCGGGCGGCAATGTCGGCTTGACCGCCAGACCGATCGCCGCGAAATCGGAAGCGAGGTCGTCGATCAGCGGCGCAAGCGCGAAGCGGCTTGGCGTGAGCGGCGGGGCGCCCTCGCGCGAAAAGTCGAGCGTGCGGGTGCACAGCGCCGACGGCGCGGTCGATCGCGTCGAGAAGGCGCGGCAGGATGCGGCGGACCTCGGGCGCGGCACTGGCGGTCAGCCCGTCGGTCACCAGCCGCGCCGTCGCCAGGATGTTGCGCAGATCGTGATTGATCTTGGTGACCGCGGTGCCCAGCGCCGCCAGCCGGGCACGCTGGCCTAGCGCCTGGCGCACGGTCTCCTGCATCATCGCCAGTTCGCGCTCGGCGACGCCGATCTCGTCCTTGCGGGTCCTCGCCGCTATAACCCGCGAGGCGTCCTCGGGATCGTCGCGAAATTCGACCATGCTCGCAGTGATCCGCCGCATCGGCCGCACCAGCAGCCATTGCAGGCTCAGATACACGAGGGCCGCGGTGAAGAGGGAGATCACGATCGACAATTCGAGGATGCGGATGCCGAACGCCCAGAGCTCCTGCCGCAGCGGCGCCTCGTCGAGCAGCACCTCGACGGTCTCGGCGCTGTCGAGCGGACGCCGGACCCAGCACCCGCAAAAGCCTATTACCGCCGTGGAACAGCGTGATGAGCGAGCCCCGGATGGCGCCCCAGATGCTCGGATGCGACAGGTTGATCGTCGCGTCGGGGACGCGGCGGAACCGGCCGGTCGAGCATCAGGATCATGCCGTCGGTGCGGTGCAGTTCGACGCCGTGCGCGCCGACATGGGCAAGCAGCCGACTGACCAGATCCTGATCGAGGCGGCCCGTCGGGCTCGCCTCGAGCGCCAGCGTCGCCAACCGTCCGGCGGCGAGATGGTTCTCGAAATAGGTCATCCGGAAACGCGCCACCGACGGGACAAAGATCAGCACCTCGCTGACCATGACGAAGAACGCCGTCAGGACCAACAGCCGCGCTGAAAGGCTGGTCTCGAGCGTGCGCATCGCGGGCTTCAGCCGAACCGGGCGAGAAACCGGACGATGGCGCGGGTGCGGCGCGAAAACAATGCCGGCGCGTAGTAATTGCCGGCGGCCCGCTTGCCGGCTTCGCCGCGGGTCGGGTAGGGGACGATCAGGTTGGCCATCGCGCCGATCTTGAGCTTTTGCGACACCGCCAGCGCCCAGGGCAGGATCAGATCGCCGGCCCCGGCGCCGAGGATCGACGCGCCGAGAATGCGGCCGTTGCCGGCCGTGACGATCTTCACCATGCCCTCGGTCTCCCGCTCGGTCCGGGCCCGATCGTTGTCGGCAAAGGGCGAGCGCAGCAGCCGCACATCCCCGCCGGTGGCGCGCGCCTGCGCCTCGGTCGGCCCCGACCTGCGCCAGTTCGGGATCGGTGTAGGTGACCCAGGGAAGGGCGCGGTAATCGACCTTGGCCGGCAGGCGGAAGAGCGCGTTGCGGATCACGATCCCGGCGTGAAAGCCGGCGATATGGGTGAATTGCGGGCCGCCCGCGACATCGCCGATCGCGTAGGCGCGGCGATTGGCGGTGCGCAGCCGGGCGTCGACCGTGATCCCGCGGGCGTTGGCGGTGATGCCGGCCGCCGCGAGGTCGAGGGCTTCGACGCTGGGGCGCCGGCCCGCGGCCACCAGCAGGTGTGAGCCGACGACAAGCTCGCCATCGGCAAGCCGAACCGCGACCCCGTCGCACTCACTCTCGACCGCGGCGATTTCGACGCGCGGGCGCAGATCGACCCCCTCGCCCGAAAGCCGGTTGGCAAGAAGCTCGGTCAGCTCGGGATCGTCGCGCGGCAGGATCGGGCCGGCGTCGAGCACCGTGACCCTGGAGCCAAGCCGGCAATGCGCCTGCGCCATCTCGATCCCGATCGGGCCGCCGCCGATGACCAGGAGGTGGCCGGGCCGCACGCGGTTCGCAAAGATCGTCTCGTTCGTCAAATGCGGCACCCGATCGAGGCCGGGGATCGGCGGGATCGTAGGGTGGGAGCCGGTCGCGATCACGAACCGCCGCGGCCGCACCTCGACCGTGCCGGCGCGGACGCTTCGCGGTCCGGTAAACCGCGCCTCGGCGCGCAATACCGTGACACCCAGCCCCTCGAATCGTTCGACAGAATCATTGGGGGCGATATTCCCGATGATTTCGGCAATTTTATCCGCGACAGTGGCGAAATCGATCCGCGGAGGGTCGTAGGCGACGCCGAACGCTCCACCGCGACGCCAGAAATCGGCCGCCTTCGCCGCCGCCAGCAGCGATTTTGAGGGCACGCACCCGTAATTGAGGCAGTCGCCGCCCATGGCGCCGCGTTCGATCAGCACGGTCTCGGCGCCGAGCTGTGCCGCGACGGCGGCGACCGACAGGCCCGCAGATCCGGCGCCGATGACGCAGAGATCGGGACGCAGAAACTCGCTCATGACGGCCGCCCACGGCGCCAGCGCTTGTAGCCGACCGGCAGCAATGCCAGACAGGCGAGCGCCAGGATCGGACCGAACACGCTCGGGTGAAAAACGATGCCGAGATCGGGTTTCGCCACCAGATCGCCAAGCCCGTTGCCGAGGCTCGCGTAGATGAATGTGGCCGGAATGACTCCGATGAGCGTCGCCAGGACAAAGATGCGCACCGGCACGCCGAGGACGGCAGGGACCAGGTTGATCAGCCAGAACGGAAAGATCGGGACCAGCCGCAATACCAACAGATAGCTGAACGCGTCGTCGCGAAAGCCGGCTTCAAGCCTGGCGACAAACGGCCCTGCTCGGCGGGCAAGACCGCCAAGGCCGGCGCGGGCGGCCAGAAAGATCAGCGTGGCGCCGATTGTCGCCCCGATCACCGCGCACGAGCCGCCGAGCCAAGTCCCGAACAGAAAGCCGCCGGCGATCGTCAGGATCAGGCCTCCCGGCACCGAGAGCGCCACCAGCGCTGCGTAGACGCCGATGTAGATCAAAGCCGCGAGCGCCCCCCAATCCGCGACGAGAGCTTCCAGCCGAACGCGGTTTTCGGAGAAGGCGGCGAAGGTCAGATAATGCCGTCCGAAGACGAAGAAGAAGACGACCCCCGCGGCGACGAGGAGTGCGAAGGGCAGAAGCCGGCGGGCGGAAACGCCGCGGCGCGGGGGTGTTTCGTCCAGCATCGATTGCCGTGCAGCTCTAACGCAACGCCACATATAGGCGCTGTGCGAAGAGCGCCACGGTCACCTTTGAGTGACGGCAACCTTCGATGCGGCGGCCGACTACAGCCCGCCCGCATGGATCGGCGGCAAAGTGCCGAGCACGCTGACGATGGCGAGGATGGCAAGCCCCAGCGCCTGCTCAATCGCCACGTTGCGCCACATCAGCCGGAGCGTCGCCTCGTCGCTTGCGAGGCTCGGCAACAGCTGAAAGTGGTTGGTCAGCGCGAGTGCCGCCATCGCCAGATAGAGCGCCACCTTTACCGCCAGGAGCCGATCATACGGTGTCCCCAGCGCCGCCTCGGGGTCGCCTGCCAGGAACGCGACGTTGACCGATCCGGTTACCGCCAGGAGCGCCACGGCGACGGCGGCCGCCGCCGAGAAGTGCCGCAATTTATCGCCCGCGCGATGCGGCTCTTCCGTCTTGCCCGTCTCTTTTGCGCGCCACAGCAGCCAACCGAGCGGCGGCAATCCGCGGAGCCAGATCCCGGCGGCGAGCAAGTGAAGGCTCTGGTTGACCTTGTGCGCGATGCCCTTTGCCCCCTCGCCCATCGTGGCGTGGCCAACCCGGCCGAGGCTCGCCAGCAGCACTCCCGAGAGCAGCAGCAAGAGGGTCGAACGCCGCCAGCGGGGGCGCAGACAGACAGCGACCAGCATCGCGGCGAGCAGAAGACGCCAGCGCCAGACGGCGCCAAAGCCGGTGTCGAACAGAACCGCGCCGAGCGGTGCCGGATCGAAGGCGGCGCTTGCCGGACCGGCCACCGAGCCCGTCACGCACACGAGCTACACACCGGCCGACAACAGAGCGACACTGGCCGCCGCACTTTCGTAGCGCGCCAGCCGGGCCTCGAACCAGAAGAGCCCGTTGCCGTCGATCCCGGGGAAGGCGTAACAGCGGAACGCGACCGCGCCGAACAACGCCATCGTCGCCGCGAAGTGGCAGAACCGGCAAACCTGCAGCGCCGTTTCCATGGGACGGGCCTCAGCGCGCGACCTCGAAATTGTAATTGCCCTCGGTGCGATGGGTGTCGACCGGAGACGACATGCCAGCGCACGCGATATTGTCCGGGCGGCAGCGGCAGCACGAGCTCCTTGTTGTCGCTGGGATCGATCCGGGCGGGCCCGGTCGCGATCGCACGGCCGTCCTCGGTGCTGAGCTCGATGACCGAAAAACACGGCTCGACGCTCTCGCTGAAGGTCAGCCGGACTTCCCTGGGCGCGCCCGTCACCGTGCCGCCGACCTGAGGGACGGCCCGTTCGAGGAAGGCGTGCGCCAGAGCGCCGACCGCGGCCATGCATCGCCGAACGGGATCCCGAAATCGGAGGTGATCCGTTTGGAGGTCTCGCCCGATATGTCGGTCTGGATCACCGACGGGTCGCCGCCGGTGTTCAGGCGGGAAACCGTCGGCAGTGACAATTCGTCGGCGACAAACGGGTCGTCGACCACGATGGTCGCCGGAAAGAAGCGGCTGCCGGCAAAGCCGTGAGCGAATGCCTCGCCGGCAACGTCGACAGCCAAGGCGGTCGCGAGCGACGCCCGCGCGCGACCGGCGCAGTTCGTTAAAATGTAAGCGTCAGCTGGTGGCCGCTCAGGCGGCGAGGGTGGCGATTTTGGGCTGCCAGTTCCACGGCAGCAGTTCGCTGAGCCGGTTGATTGGGTGCCCCCTGGCCAGGCGATCGATCACGTCGCTGAGCCAGGCTTGCGGGTCAAGGCCATTGAGTTTGGCGCTTTTCAGCACGGTGTAGAGGATTGCGGCGCGCTCGCCGCCGGCATCGGATCCAAGGAACAAAAATTTTTTACGGGTAACGGCGATACTGCGCAATGCTCGCTCAGCGACATTATTGTCGATCGCGAGCCGGCCATCACCGGCATAGCGGCTCAGTGCCTCCCAGCGGCTGAGCGCGTATTGGATCGCTTTGGCGAGCGCGTTCTTTGCTGACAGCCGGCGGCGCTGTGCGGTCAGCCAGTCGCGCAAGGCGTCGAGGATCGCCACGGCACGGCTCTGTCGCGCCGTCAGCCGGGTTGCGGCCGGCTGCCCGGTAATCTCGGCTTCGATCTTGTAGAGCTCGCCAATCCGTTTGAGCGCCTCTTCGGCGATCGGCGATTTGGTTGACTCGAACACGTCGTAAAATTTGCGTCTGGCGTGTGCCCAACACGCCGCGTGGATCAGCGGCGGCCCTCGGCCAATCCGGTCTTTGACGGATGTCGGTCGCGTCAGCGCTTGGTAGCCGCTAAAGGCGTCGGCCTGGATCACGCCGCTAAAGAGGGCGAGATGATCGCGCGGCCGCTCGCCGCGGCGATCGGGGCTAAAACGGTAATAAGCCGCGGAGGCCCGCCCGCCTTGCCAGGGCCGCTCATCGATGACATAGGTCCACAGCCGCCCAGTTCGGGTCTTGCCATTGCCCGGCGCCAGCACGGCGATCGGTGTGTCGTCGGTGTGGATGATTGGTGCCGCCAGGACATGGGCGCCAATCAGCTCGGCCAGCGGCGTCACCCACCAGGCGGCATGCCCGACCCAGTCGGCCAGGGTGGCACGCTCGATCTCGATGCCTTCACGCGCCAGGATCGCCGATTGCCGGTAGAGCGGCAGCCCGTCGAGATATTTGCTGACCACGACATTGGCGACCAGACCCGGCCCCGGCCGCCCCTTCTCGATCGGCAGATCGGGCATCGGCGCTTGTACGATGCGCTCGCAGCAGCGGCAGCTGAGCTTGGGCCGAATATGGCGGATCACTTTGAGGCGGGCCGGGATCTTCTCCAAGATCTCGGTCACGTCCTCGCCGAGCTTGGCAAAGCGGGTGCCGCCGCAACCCGGGCAGACCGAACTCGGATGATGCACGATCTCCTCGCGCGGCAGGTGATCGGGCAATGGCCGCCGCACCGGCTGACGCCGTTCGCGCGGTGGCTGATTTGGGGCACGCCGTGCTGCCGGCGCTGTACGTGCTGCTTCGCTCTCTTCCAGATCCTCGAGCATCAACTCGAGCTGCGCGATCTGAGTGTCGAGTTTTTCCGATGAGCGCCCGAATTGCATGCGCCGCAGCTGGGCAAGCTGAGCCTTGTACTGTTCGATCCGCAGCCGGGCGCCGGTCAGCTCGGCCCGCGCCACCGCCAGTTCCGCCTCGCATTCGGCCAGCAGGGCGCGCAGCTCGGCGATCTCGTGAACGGGGTCAGCAGCGTCTGGCATCAACCAAGAGTTTACTCCCGCGCTCATTGAGCAGCGGCGCCAAACATACCCGCCTGAGTCACTATGTCGCGCTGTTCAACCAGCCACTTCTGGGGCCCAGCTGCGGCGCGGTGCACGCCAGTCGATACCTTCCAGCAGCATCGATAATTGCGCTGCCGTCAGCACCACCGATCCGTCCTTTGCCTGCGGCCACAGA
Organism: uncultured Alphaproteobacteria bacterium; assembly: GCA_963799085.1. Lineage (GTDB taxonomy): Bacteria > Pseudomonadota > Alphaproteobacteria > ATCC43930 > CGMCC-115725 > AP-15. Next base: position 103,571 of record CAWCWA010000020.1, read on the forward strand.
AACCGGCCGCGCTCCAGCCGCTTGGCAAACAGGCATAAGCCTTGCCCGTCCCACCACAGCACCTTGATCAGATCGCCGCGCCGGCCGCGAAACACGAACAGCGCACCACCATGCGGGTCGAGCTGCAGTGTCAGCTGCACCCGCGCCGCCAGCCCGTCAAAGCCCTTCCTCATGTCGGTGACGCCGCACGCCAGGTAGACGCGGACATTGCCGGGAATGCCGATCACGACAACGCTGACAAAACCCGGCGCAACGCCGCCTCGTCGACCGCGCCGGTCAGGCGCAGCTTTACCCCCGAGGGCAACTCGACCTCGATTATCCCGGCTGTCGGCCGATCGGGTTCTAATGTCGGCGCCGGATCAGCCGGCGCTGGGGCCAATGCCTGCGGTTCAACCGGCGGCGCCAATCTCACTGGCGCAAAGCCGGTCAGTTCGCCAGTGCGAAACTGACGCCGCCAAGTGTAAAGCTGGCCGCTGCTGATCCCGTGCAGCCGGCAAACCAACGAGGGCGACGACCCCGGCGCTACGCTCTGCGCCAATATCCGCAGCTTCTCTTCAAGGCTCCAGCGCCGGCGCCGCTCCGGACCCGTCAAAACCTCGCCGTGGACCTCGCAAGCCCTCGTATGAGTACTCCCGAGGTCCTCCTTATAGACTAGCCCCGCGTCATCCATTGCACCGCCGCCATAAAACAGCGGCAGCTTCTCAATCAGCAGGCCCAGCGCAAGACGCCCCTCGGCAGACGCTTACGTTAAAATCATCGATTACTTCCTTGATCCGAAAGAGCGCCGCGACCGGCGCCTTACGGCCGGTGTAACCGCCGGCAGGCTACCGGTCGGAGAAAAACCACCTCAGCGGGGGATCCGCGGCGCGCGCAATCGGATGGCGCTGGCAAAACGGAGATCGCGGACCGTTGCCGAGCGCGGGAAATAAACGAAAGGCTCGAAATAGAGAATATGCCCGGCGAGTGCCAGCGGCTCGACCGCCGCCGCGAGGCCGCCGCCGACGGCCAGACAGCATGCCGCGCAATCGTGATGTCCGGAGCCCGGCGCTTCGCCCGGGGGCGCGTCGGCGCCGCCGTCGCGATCCTAGGCGTGGGCAAGACAGAGCGGGCCGTAAATCCCGAGCCCTGCGGCAGGATCAAGCCCGGACCCGAGCCGCGGCGTTCGCGGCGGGGCGACCTCAAACAGCGCGAACAGCACCGCCAGCGCGAGGCTGACAAGCCGGCGGTATCCTGAATCCTCTTCCTGCAAAACCGCCCGACAATGCCGCCTCGACAGAGGGTTTGCCGCAATTTTGCGGCAAATCCGGGGGCTTCGCCAGCAGGTCAATTATCGGCGGAGCTGTTCGCCGTTGCCGACAGCCAGAGCGGGTGGCGATGATTCGTGGTTAACGAAAGCGGGAATTATTGCAACTCGAGGCAATTTATAGCAGTATTGGGTTGCATCGTTTTCCTCCTCCTCGATGCTCTCCTCGAACGATGCATGGTTCCTGCCCTGGCGTTCGGTGGCAGGCGCGAAACCCCGGTCCCCCTACGACCGGGGTTTCGTTTGCTGGCCGGCCGCCAGCAAGGTCGCCGCGCTCCGCGGCGGGCGGCCTCGCCAATACCGGCCTTCGGCGATCTGCCACGCGGCCAGAACCGGCAGGCCGATCGCGAAATCCCGCCCCCGTTTCAAGAGCGAAAGCGCCAACGCCAGATCGGGCGTCAGGCCGAAGCCGGCGCCGATCAGAATGTAGGCGCCCTCCTGCACGCCGACCGCGTTGGGCACGGCAAAGGCGACGCTGCGGACAGCATAGAGCAGGCTCTCGATAACCAGAACCGCGGCGAAACCGAGGCCGGAGCCGGCGAGCCGCAGCGCCAGCCACGCCTCCACCGTGCTCGCGACCCAGCAGACTAGATGCAGCAGGAAACTAAGCCGCGCCCACCCCCGACGCCGATAAAGGGCGGCTATGGCCTCATGCAGGGCCGCCGCACCCGCCGCGCTGCGGTCGGCCCAGCCTTGCCCGAGCCGGCGCGCCAGGCGGTCGAAAAAGCCGAAGCCGCGCCGCTGCGCCGCGATAAACCCCGCCGCGAGGGCCGCGGCGACGCCGATCCCGATCGCGACCGGAAGCGCCATCCCGGCTCCGGGTTTGAGCGCCACCAGCAGGATCAGACCGAGTGCCGTATAGGCCAGCTGTGCAACGAATTCGAGGGTGACGTCGACGATCGTGCTGGCAGTGGCGAGCGTGCCCGGCACACCCTTCAAGGCAAGCGCCCGCGCCCCTGAGACATAACCGCCGATCTGCGAAAGCGGCAGCACCTCGGACGCGGAATCCCGAACAAGACGGCCCCAGATCGCGGTCTCTAACCGCGTTCCCGGCAACAGCAGCCACCATGCAGCGCCGAGCGCGGCGATCAGCGCCAGATGGATCGCGACGACCGCCGCAAAACCCGTCCAGCCGATCGCGGAGAGCGACCGGGCGACAGGGTCGAAACCGAAATAGCCGACGAGCGCCGCGGTCAGCGCCACCCCGAGAGCGGCGACAGCCAGCGGCCATCTCATTCCGGCTTCATCTCCGCCACCCTCGGACGGGCGTCACGATGCGCATGCCCGAAAGCGCGGCGCCAGCCAGGCACGGCAGAAAGCGCGGTCGCAGCAGATGGCGCTCGAACCCGCCCATGCGCCGGGCATGCTCGGCGCGGCATTCCTCGATCAGACCGCGCAATGTGAACCCGGTCAGAAAGACGCTCGCCTGGGTCGCTGAAAACTCCATGCCGCCATTGGCTTCGCGGCCGCGTCGCACGGTGCCGAGGAGGCGGCCGATCGCACGGCAGTAGTAGCCGGTCGCGACGGCACCCCGCAGCCAGGAGGCGCGCAGCCACCGGGCCCGCCGGCCGCAATTCGTCTGGTCCCACGCCATCCAGTTGATGAAGAAGACTATGTGACGGGTTTCCTCGTGAATCAGCCGGTCGAAGATCCGGAACATCGGTTCCGGCAGAAAGCCCGACCGGCGCGCGATTTCGAAGATGCCGAAGCCGAGAAAGGAATTGAGGCACTCGCCATAGCCGAAATCGGCGAAGGCGCGGTGCAGGTCGCGGCGCAGCGGTTCGAGCGGGCGCTCTTCGCCGGCAATGCCGTAACGCCGGATCATCAGCCGCAGCAATTCGGCGTGCCGCGCCTCCTCGAACCCCTGCAGGCTGACCGCTTCGCGCACCAACGGATCGGCGATCGTCGCGGCAAAGGCGTTGACGATCGCCCCGGCGCGCCGCTCGGTATAGAGGACCTCGGGCCAGAACGGGATCGCCCGCAGCCGCGCGAGGGAGGCCTCGCCGAGATCGGGCCAGCCGAGAGCGTCCGGGTCGTAATCGTCATGGCTGGCGATAAAGTCGCGGCAGAAGAACTCCTTATGTTCCTCCGATCCGATCTTCATGTCGCGGCCGCCGGGCGGGGACTTCGCATAAAGCGCCGCGCGAAGCGCACCAAGCGCGGCACCACCGAAGGCCGCAGGAGACGCGCGTCATAGCCGGCGAGCCGCCGCTCGTTCTCTTCGAGGCAGATGTCGATCAGCGCTGCCGCGGAAAGATCGACGGCACCCACCGCCTTGCTGCCGGTCAGGGTGAAGTTGTTGTCTTGCGGCCTCTCCGCGGCATCGGGCGCATCGAGACCGCGGGCGATGCTGATCCGTTCCCAGATCAGGAACGCCCAGACCGCCAATCGCTTGGCGTCGAACAGGAGGCGCCGCGGCCACGCCAGGCGCCGCCGGTGCCACGCCGCCCAGTTGACGAAGAACAGGATGTGGCGGCCTTCCTCCTGCATCACCGGCTCGAAGGTATCGACCAAGGCCGGCGGGAAATAGCCCGACGCGCGGGCCATCGCGAACAGGCCAAAGGCGAAAAAGCTGTCAATGCACTCACTGTAGCCGGTGACCATGAAGGCCCATTCCGGGTCGCGCGGCCTGACGTATTCGGGTTCGGGCGTGAGTGCTATGCCGTAAGCCCGCACCAAGTTCGACAACACCTCCTTGTGCCGCCCCTCCTCGAACCCGTCGAGTTCGATCGCCTGCCGCAGGAGCGCGTCCTCGACCAGTGCGGCGTAGCTCAGCACGCGCAGCCGGGCCTTGCCCTCGGTCTGCACCGCGATGTCCCAGATCGGCAGGCCGACGAGCCGGTCGCGCGCCGCCGCGTCGAGGGTCGGCCAGTCGATGACCGAGGGTTTATAAGGATTGTGGGTATCGAGCAGCATTCGGCAGAAAGCCGCCTTGTGCGAGGCGCTGCCGGGTGCAATCGGACCGGTCTCGGGATGGGTCCAGACCCGCGCCGCGCGATCGGCGTCGGCGAGGACCGCTTCGTCGAGCATCAGCGTATTTCCTGCTCCCATTTCTGTCGCGGCGACCCGCCCGGGGGCGACGTTGACTCGCCGCGGCGGCTTTCGTATACACTGCGCGCCGCAACGCAAAGACCGTATTCGGAGCAGGCGCCGTGAAGCGCACTTACCAGCCCAGCAACCTCGTCCGCAAGCGCCGCCACGGCTTTCGGGCGCGAATGGCGACCGTAGGCGGCCGTCGGGTGCTGGCTAACCGGCGGGCGAAGGGTCGTAAGCGTCTCTCTGCCTGAGCCCGGCCTTTCGCCCGGCTCAGCCCAAACCGCCGTGGGCGCCGGGCTTGCAACTCTGAAGAACCGCGCCGATTTTCTGCGGGTAGCGGGCGCTCGCCGTAAGGCGGTCGCACCCGGTCTGGTCGTGCAGGCTGCCGCGCGGCCGAGCAACGCCGATGTCGAAAGGGTCATGCGTGTCGGGTTCACCGCCAGCCGCAAGGTGGGCAACGCGGTTGCGCGCAATCGGGCGAAACGTCGGTTGCGCGCCGCCGCCGCCGCGATATTGCCGAGCGAGGGTGCCGCCGGCACCGATTACGTGCTGATCGCGCGGTCGAGCACGGCCGAGCGGCCCTACCCGGCGCTCCTCGCCGATTTGAAGGGCGCGTTGCGTCGTATCGAAGGTGGCGCCGGAAAGAGGCGGGCGAGCGGCGCCGTGGAGAATTGAGATGCACTGGATCACCCCTTCGAGCTTGGGCAGATCGACGGTCACGGCCGTGATCCGCGCCTATCAACTCGTTGTCTCGCCGCTGCTCCTGCCCTCCTGCCGCTTTTTGCCGAGCTGTTCCGACTACGCGATCGAGGCGGTCGGACGCCACGGCGTATTGCGCGGTGCGATCCTGGCGCTACAGCGGCTAGGCCGTTGCCACCCTTGGGGCGGGAGCGGCTACGACCCGGTGCCCCCGGGGGCGGGCGGGTGCTCGCGCGGCGGCGCGGGACGCTGAGCGGAGCGGGCGGCTCACCGCGCGGCACACCGGGGACGAAATGGACCAGCGCAACCTTCTACTCGCGATCGTGCTCTCGGTCGTCATTCTGATCGGCTTTCAATTCGTCTTCGAGCGGCTGCACCCGCCATCCCCGACGCCGAGCGGCAGGCCGGCCACGACATCGACCGAGACAACCTCCGCGCCGGCCACCACGGCAGGCTCGGCGCCAGCCGCCGGCGCGCCCGCGGCGCCCGAAACCCGCGAAGCGGCGATGACCGAGCAGCCTCGCGTCAAGATCGCCACACCCCGGCTGCACGGTTCGATATCGCTCGTGGGGGCGCGCTTCGATGATTTGACGCTGGCCAACTATCACGAGACCGTGGACCCGAAGAGCCCGGAGGTGGTGCTGCTGTCGCCATCGGGAACAAAGGAGCCTTATTTCGCCGAATTCGGCTGGTGCCCGAGCAGCGGCTGCGCCAAGCCCGACCCCGCATTACCCGGCGGGCAGACGGTATGGACCGTTTCGAACGGCCCGCTGACGCCGGACAACCCGGTCACCTTGACCTGGGATAACGGCCAGGGCCTCGTCTTCACGCGCACGATCAGCGTCGACAAGGATTATATGTTCACCGTCCGGCAATCGGTGCGGAACAACACTGATAAACCGGTTCAATTGCGTCCCTATGGGCTCGTCAGCCGCACCGGCACGCCGCAGGTTGCCGGATACTACATCCTGTTCGAGGGGTTGATCGGCTATCTCGACGGCGCGGTGCGCGAGGTCAAATATTCCTCGCTCACGCCCGATAAGCCGGTCGAATATTCCTCGACCGGGGGATGGCTGGGCTTCACCGACAAATACTGGCTGACCTCGCTGGTCCCGTCGCAGACCGAAGCAATCCAGACGCGCTTCATTCATTCGCTGACGGTCGGGGTCGCGCACTACCAGACCGATTTCCTTGGACCCGAGCTCACCGTCCCCCCGGGCGCCAAGGAAGCCGTCTCGACGCAGTTTTTCGCCGGGGCCAAGGAGTTCAACCTCCTCGAATCCTACAGCGCCTCCGGCATCCCGTTATTCGAATATTCGATCGATTTCGGCTGGTTCTGGTTTCTGACCAAGCCGATCTTCCGGATTTTACAGTTCTTCTACCAGCATATCGGCAATTTCGGGCTGGCGATCCTGCTGCTGACCTTGTGCGTCAAGCTCCTGTTCTTCCCTCTCGCCAACAAATCCTACACGGCGATGAGCAAGATGAAACTGCTGCAGCCCGAGATCCAGAAGTTGCGCGAGCGTTTCCCGGACGACAAGGCCCGCCAGCAGCAGGAGATGATGGCGCTCTACAAGCGCGTCGGCGCCAATCCTCTGGCCGGCTGCTTGCCGATCGTGATCCAGATCCCGGTCTTCTTCTCGCTCTATAAGGTCCTCTTCGTCACGATCGAGATGCGTCATGCGCCGTTCTACGGCTGGATCCACGACCTCTCGGCGCCGGACCCGACCTCGTTCGCCAATCTCTTCGGCCTGTTGCCGTTCACCCCGCCGCATATCCTGATGATCGGCGCTTGGCCGCTGATCATGGGATTGACGATGTTCTTGCAGCAGAAACTGAACCCGCAGCCCGTGGACCCGGTGCAGGCGCGCATGTTCATGGCATTGCCGATCGTCTTCACCTACATGCTGTCGGCGTTCCCGGCCGGGCTCGTCATCTATTGGGCCTGGAACAACCTGCTCAGCATCGGCCAGCAATGGGCGATCATGCGCCGCCAGGGAGCCGCCTGAGCCGGGCCGTGCCGACCGCGCCGCATTCCCCGGCCGATCTCTTTCCGCCGCGACCGATCGACGCCGCGGAGATCGAGGCGGGACGGCTGATTTTCGCCCGTTCCTCGCGGTTCATCGCCGGCGCCGCCGAGCCCGCCGCACTGCCCGCGGAGAGCCTCCCCGAGATCGCTTTCGCCGGGCGCTCGAACGTCGGCAAGTCGAGCCTCGTCAACGCCCTGACAGGGCGACGGATGCTGGCGCGCACCTCGAATACGCCGGGCCGCACCCGGCAGGTCAACTTCTTCGATCTCGGCGGCGCGCTGACCCTTGTCGACCTGCCGGGCTACGGCTACGCCGAGGCGTCGAAGACGGCGGTCGGTTCATGGACCCGCCTCGTGCGGAATTATCTGGCGAGCCGCGCGGCATTGCGCCGGGTCTGCCTCTTGATCGATGCAAGGCACGGTATCAAGGAAGTCGATCGGCCGCTGCTACGCATGCTCGACGCGGCGGCTGTCTCCTATCAGCTGGTGTTGACCAAGACCGACCGGGCCGCCGTCGCGGAACTGGGCGATGTCGCAGAGAAAGTCGCCGACGAATTGCGCGGCCACGCGGCCGCCCACCCGGAATTGCACCTGACAAGCGCCGCCAAGGGCCTCGGCATCGGCGCGTTGCGCGCCACGCTCGCCGGCTATGCCCTGCCGACGGCGCCGGTCGCCCGCGTGGCGATGCGCCGCAAAACCCGGTAAACTCCCGCCCGATGAGCCTCACCGAGCCCGCCTCCGCCCCTTCGTCGTCGGCCCCCGATCCCATCGCCAAGGCCGCGATCCTGGCTGAAGCGCTGCCCTATATGCGCCGCTACGCCGGCCGCACGATCGTCGTCAAATATGGCGGGCACGCGATGGGAACCGGCAGCGATTCGTTTGCCCGCGACGTCGTGCTGTTGAAGCAGGTCGGCATCAACCCGATCGTCGTGCATGGCGGTGGGCCGCAGATCGGCCAGATGCTTAAGCGCCTCGGCCTGGAGAGCCGCTTTGTCGACGGGTTGCGGGTGACTGACCGCGAGACGATGGACGTGGTCGAGATGGTGCTCGCCGGCGCCATCAACAAGCAGTTGGTGGCGGCGATCAACGCCGAGGGCGGTCTCGCGGTCGGGTTGACCGGCAAGGACGCCGGGCTGATCGAGGCGGAAAAGGTGGTGCGCACGCGGATCGAGGACGGTGTGGAGGTCGTGGTCGATCTGGGCTTTGTCGGCGAACCGCGGCGGGTCGCGGCCGCCGTGCTCGACACCTTCAAGCAGTCCGACATGATCCCGGTAATCGCCCCGATCGGGGTCGGCGCCGGCGGCGAGACCTACAACATCAACGCCGACACCGTAGCGGGTGCCGTGGCCGCAGCGGTCAAGGCGACGCGCCTCCTGCTCTTGACCGACGTCGCCGGCGTGCTCGATGAAGACAAGCGCCTCCTCTCCGAAATTTCGGCGGCGGCGGCGCGGCGGCTGATCGCCGAGGGCGTCATCCACGGCGGCATGATCCCCAAGGTCGAAACCTGTCTCGACGCGGTCGATGGCGGGGTCGAGGCGGCGGTCATTCTCGACGGCCGCGTGCCGCACGCGCTGCTGCTCGAATTGTTCACCGACACTTCGGGGGCGGGCACACTGATCCGGGCCGCCTAGCATGACGCCGCCTCAGGCCGCCGGCGGGCGTCCGCTCGACGAGATCGAGACATGGATTTTCGATCTCGACAACACGCTCTACCCCGCCTCCTCGCGCCTCTTCGACCGCATCCATGCGCGGATGACCGAGTTCATCGCCGCACGTCTCGGCCTTTCGCCGGCAGAGGCGCTTGTCGTGCAGAAGAATTACTTCCGCGCCTACGGCACGACATTGCGCGGGCTGATGACCGTGGACCGGATCGACCCCGAGGATTTTCTCGCTTATGTCCACGCGGTCGATCTCTCCTGCCTGCCCCCCGACCCAGGACTTGCCGCGGCATTGACGCACACTCCCCGGCCGGAAGCTCGTCCACACCAACGGCTCCGAGCGTCATGCGATGCGCCTTCTCGACCATCTCGGCATCGCCGCGTCCTTCGCCGGGGTCATCGACATCGCCGCCGCCGGCTACGAGCCCAAACCGGCGCTCGCCGGCTATGAGGAGCTGTTGCGGCGCCATGACGTGCGGCCGCAGACGGCACTGATGGTCGAGGACATGGCCAAGAACCTCGCGCCGGCAGCATCGCCTCGGCATGACCACGGCGTGGCTGCGCGGCACGGTCGACTGGGCCGCGGCCGGGGCCGACGGCGGCCACATCCATTATATCGTCGACGATCTCGGCGCCTTCCTCGCCGCCGCGATAACCGATCGGGAGCAGCCGAAATGCCCGTCGCCGACACGATCCGCCGCAAATTGACCGAACGCTTCGCGCCCGTGCGGCTCGATATCGTCGACGAATCGCACCGCCATGCCGGGCACGCAGGCGCGCGGCCCGAGGGCGAGACGCATTTCCAGGTCACGATCGTCTCGGCCGCCTTTGCCGGCCAGAACCGGGTAGCGCGCCAGCGCCTCGTCTACGAGACGCTCGCCGAGGAACTCGCGACCCGCGTCCACGCCCTGTCCCTGACCACCCTCGCCCCCGGCGAAGAGGCACGATAGCGCCCGACGCAGGGCCCTTCGAAACCATCGAAACCTTGCGGGTGAGAGGCATCACGTTTCGCAGCCTGACCGAAGCTCTCGATACGACGACCGCGCAGGGGCGGCTGGTTTTTCACATGTTTGGCGGATTGGCGGAATTCGAGCGCAGCCTGATTTTGGAACGCACCCAGGCGGGGCTTGCCGCCGCGCGGCGCGCCGGCCGCACCGGAGGCCGGCCGCCGAAACTCACGGACGACGACATCGAGGCCGCCAGGGCAATGCTGGCCAATCCCGATATCGGCGTGACTCAAATCGCGCGCCGCCTCGGCGTCTCTCCGGCGACGCTCTATCGTTACATCCCCGCCGCGCGAACCACGAATGATCAAAGACCTAAGTCGGAAAGGCCCGGGTGATCGTCGGGCCGCCGCCCAAGGGGCCAACGGTATTTCCGGTCGGCTTCGTTGATCGGCAGATCGTTAATGGAAGCGAAGCGTCGCTGCATCACGCCAGCAGCATCGAATTCCCAGTTCTCGTTTCCGTAAGAGCGGAACCAGTTGCCGCTGTCGTCATGCCACTCGTAAGCGAACCGTACGGCGATTCGGTTCTCAGTGTAGGCCCACATTTCTTTGATCAAGCGGTAATCGAGCTCCTTGTGCCATTTCCGGGTAAGAAAGGCGACGATATCGGCGCGTCCATTGATGAATTCTGCTCGATTCCGCCAGCGGCTATCCTCGGTATAGGCCAGTGAAACCTCGATGCGGATCACGGCTGTTCCAGCCGTCTTCTGCCATCCGGACTTTGGCGATGGCAGTCTCGCGCGAGAACGGCGGGATGGGAGCAGGCATCGGAAACCTCCTTCACTCTGTACGAGCCGGCGATCTCGGACGTTTGGCGACAGCGCCGCAGCGTCACCATCCTTACGGGCGATCTTCCGGATCGGCACCATAATAGGCGACTTGTTCCGCACAAATAAACGCCCGCTTGGGTCGAAACGCGCCAGTCGTGATGATCGATCGTCGGGCTGCATCCGCCAACGTGCAGCCATGAAACCTTTCGGCAAATTCGCTTGCCGCAGCCCGATCAATGAGTTATGGCTCCCTTAAGATATGACCGGAACGCACCCGCAAAACCGCCGCCCGGCTAAGTTCGCGTCAGGACCGACCGGGCGGTGATCGCTCGCACCAGGGCTGCAGGCTTCTAACCAGTCGGATTGTCGCCTCCACGTGATAATCGGGTTTCTCACGTCTGAGTTTCTCACGTCTGAACGGCGGTACTTGTTCGGGGAACGCCGCAGTTTGTTGGCGACACGATGACAGCAAAATTGCCATAATTACATGATACATGTTCGTTCAGTTGGCGGTGAGAATGACAGGATGGAGGAGTAAGGGGGAGGGTTCTCGGTGGAGGATTTGCTGATAATTTGTTGCAAATAACAGCAAAAACAGCAAACGAGCTTGGCGTCGCCAGGGCCTTGGCGGCTCGCGTCGCCGCCATGCAGCGGAAAGGGCCGCTGAATTCGTCTAAAACTGCGGCGGCGGCGCCAAGGCCGCCACAATCCTGTTGTAAGCTCGCACCGCGCGGGCAGCGCCTCGTCCGACGTCTCCCCTCTGCCGAGGAGCGCTGAGCCAGCTCCGTCATGCCGCATCCGACACCCCTGATCTCGACCCTCGTCGGCGCGTTCGTCCTCGCCTTCATCTTCGGTGCGCTCGCCCAGCGTCTGCGCGTCTCGCCGATCGTCGGATACCTCTTGGCGGGGATCGCGGTCGGCCCGTACACGCCCGGCTTCGTCGCCGATCAGGAACTGGCCGGCGAATTGGCCGAGATCGGCGTGATCCTGCTGATGTTCGGGGTAGGGCTGCATTTCTCGCCGCGGGAATTGCTGTCGGTCCGTTCGATCGCGATACCGGGTGCGATCGCCCAGATCGCGGTGGCGACGCTCTTGGGCATGGGCCTGGCATGGCTCCTCGGCTGGCCGCTCCCGGCCGGCATCGTCTTCGGCCTGGCGCTGTCGGTCGCCAGTACGGTCGTGCTGTTGCGCGCCTTGCAGGAGCGCCATCTCCTGCAGACCGCGCGCGGGCACATCGCGGTCGGCTGGCTGATCGTCGAGGATCTGGCGATGGTGCTGGTCCTGGTGCTGCTCCCGGTGCTGGCCCAGCTTGCCTCGACCGACGCCGCCGCGGTCTCGCTGTCGCAGATTGCGACGACCCTCCTCGTCACCCTCGGCAAGGTCACGGCGTTCGTCGTGGTCATGCTGCTGATCGGGCGGCGGCTGATCCCGCTTATCCTGCATTACGTCGCCTGGACCGGCTCGCGGGAATTGTTCCGGCTGGCGGTCCTCGCCGTCTCGCTCGGCGTGGCCTATGGCGCGGCATTGCTGTTCGGCGTGTCGTTCGCGCTCGGCGCCTTCTTTTCCGGGATCGTGCTCGCCGAATCCGAGTTGAGCCAGCGCGCCACCGAGGAATCGCTGCCGTTCCGCGATGCCTTTGCCGTCTTGTTCTTTGTCTCGGTCGGCATGCTGGTCGACCCCTCGATCGTCTGGCGCGACCCCTGGCCGCTGCTTGCGACGTTTCTGATCATCACGCTGGGTAAGTCGGCGATCGGCTATCTGATCGCGCGCGCCTTCGGCCATCCTTCCGGCACGGCGCTGACGATCGCGGCGAGCCTGGCGCAGATCGGCGAATTCTCGTTCATCCTCGCCGGGCTCGGCGTGGCGCTCAACCTGCTGCCGCAGGAGGGGCGCGATCTCGTTCTGGCCGGCGCGATCCTGTCGATCCTGCTGAACCCGGCGATGTTTTTCCTCGGCGAACGGCTGCAGAGCCTGCTCGATCGCCGCGAGGCGGGGTCGCCCTTGGGACCGCAGCCGGCTCCCGAACCGGATAGGCCGCCGACGCAGCTCGAGGACCATGTCGTACTGGTCGGCTATGGCCGGGTAGGGAGCGTCATCGGCGAGGAGATCCGCCGACGTGGCCTGCCGCTTTTCGTCATCGACGAGAACCAGGAGATCGTCGACCGCGCGCAGGCCGCCGGGGTCGAGGCCGTCCTCGGCGACCGCCTGCCGGTCGAGCTATTGACCGCCGCCAATATCGCCCGCGCCCGCCGGCTCTTCGTCGCGATCCCGAACGGGTTCGAGGCTGGCCAGTTCGTCGCCCAGGCGCGCGCGTTGCAACCCTCGATCAGGATCGTCGCCCGCGCCCATTCCGCCGCCGAAGCCGAGCACCTGACCGAGTTGGGCGCCGAGGAGGTGATCCTCGGCGAACGCGAAACCGCGCTCGGCATGATCGGCGCGATGTTCGCCGGCCCCGAACCCGGCCTGCAGCAAGCCTCCTCCGCTGCCGCGGCCGGAGGCTGAAAGGAAAATTCGCGTGCTTCGACGCCGCGGATCGGTCAGGCTGCAGCGAATTTTCTCTGACCACGCCAGGACCCGCCCGATGCCGCAACAACAGATCGTTTCCGAACTCGCGCCGACCGGCGTGCTGCGCGCCGCCATCAACATGGGGAATTTCCTCTTGGTCACCGGTAAGACCGCGGCGGGCGACCCGCAGGGTGTGTCCCCGGACATGGCGGCGGAAATCGCGGCACGGCTCGGCGTGCCGGTCGCGTATGTGCCCTATGCCCGGCCGGGCGAACTCGCCGACGCCGCCGGCAGCGGCGTCTGGGACATCGGCCTGATCGGGGCCGAGCCGCAGCGGGCGGAAAAGATCGCGTTCTCGCCCGCCTATGTCGAGATCGAGGCGACCTATATGGTGCCCGCGGGCTCGCCATTGCAGACGATCGCCGATGTCGACCGGCCGGGCGTGCGCATCGCCGTCACCGCCCGCAGCGCCTACGACCTCTGGCTGGCGCGCAACATCAAGCACGCCGAGGTAGTGCGGTCGAACAGTGCGGAGGCGGCCTTGAAGCAGTTTGCCGACGAAAAGATGGACGCCTATGCGGGGCTGCGCCCGGGCCTCCTGTCCGAGGTGCAGAAATTCCCCGGCGCGCGCATTCTCGACGGCCAATTCACCGCAGTCCAACAGGCGGTCGGAACAGCCCGGAACAACGCCGCCGGAGCGGCTTTTCTGCACGATTTCGTCGAGGAGGCAAAAAAATCCGGGCTGGTCGCGCGGCTGATCGAACGCCACGGCGTCGTCGGCCGCCTCTCGGTCGCTCCCCCGGCGTAGCCGGCGCGACCCGCGCTAGCTCTCGTCTGATCCCGCGGCCGGACCGGTATAGAACTGCGGCCACTCGCGGCGCACGACCGCCCCGTCGCGCGCATAGGCGTGGCAACTGTCGAGGAGCTCCGGCCGCGCGGGGGCGTCGTTCGTCGCGGGACGCCAGCGCTGCGGTTGGATCGTCTGAAATGCAGTTGTCGCGACCGGTCCGATCAGTTCGACCAGATGGGTGCAACCTTCGGTCCGACCAAGCAGATGCCTGACCTTGGCGAGAAATCCGGGCCCGATCGTCAGCCCGTATAGCCGCTGGAAATTCGGCGCGACCGACGGGCAGATCCGGTAGGGCGTGAGATCCATCGCCGCCGCGACCGCCCGGATCGTCAGATCGCCGTCGACGGTGAGCCGGAGCCACATGTCGTGGATCGGTTCGCCCGGCGCGATCGTGCCACGCTCGACAGCGTGCTCGGGATGCGTCTTGCGGTCGAGCAGATGGCCCTCGACGTCCCATAGCCCGTCCGCGCGCCGATAACCGCGGCACTCGACCTGACGCGTGTGCAGATGCTCGCGCGGCGCTGCGGGCGGCGGTAACGGCATCGCGGGCTAGGCCGCCTGGGCGAGAAAGGCGCGCAATTTGTCGGCGGGCGCGTCCTTCATGACGAAGGTCTCGCCGATGCGGCGGGGCATGATCAGCGTAATGCGGCCGTCGCGGACCTTTTTGTCCTTGCCCATATGGGCGATCAGCCGTTCGGCCGGGATCCCCGACAGGCCGAACGCGGCGAGTGTGGTCGGCAGCCCGGTGGAGGCGAAATGCCGGCGGACGCGATCGGCATCTTCCGCCGACGGCAAGACCGAGCAACACGGCGAAGTCGAAGGCCAGCGCCATGCCGAGCGCCACCGCTTCGCCATGCAACAGCCGGCTGCCGAACCCGGTTTCGGTTTCGAGCGCATGACCGAAAGTGTGGCCGAAATTGAGGAGCGCCCGGTCGCCCTCCTCGCGCTCGTCGGCGGCGACGACAGCGGCCTTCATCCGGCAGCTGGTCATGATCGCTGGCCGCAGCGGCTCCGCTTCGAGCGCCAGCAGCGCATTGCCCTGGCGCTCGCACCAGGCGAAGAATTCAGCGTCCTTGATCAGACCGTATTTGACGGTCTCGGCATAGCCGGCGAGCAGCTCGCGACGCGGCAGGCTCGCCAGGCTTCCCGTATCGGCGAGCACCAGGCGTGGCTGGTAAAAGGCGCCGATCAGATTCTTGCCCGGCGCGCATGTTGATCGCGGTCTTGCCGCCGACCGAACTGTCGACCTGGGCCAGGAGGGTCGTCGGCAACTGCACGAAGTCGACGCCGCGCAGCAGGGTCGCCGCGGCAAAGCCGGTCAGATCGCCGACCACCCCGCCGCCGAGCGCCACCAGCATCGTGCCGCGCTCGACGCCGAAACCCAGGATCTCCTCGGCGAGCCGGCCGAAATGGTCGAGCGACTTCGTCTCCTCGCCGGGCGGCAGCACGACGGCGTGATGGGCGATCCCGGCCGCTTCGAGGCTGGCGCGAAGCGGCGCCAGATACCGTGCGGCGACGTTCTCGTCGGTGACGACGACGGCCTGCCTGCGGCGCATCAAGGGCAAAATCTCCGGCCCCGCGCCGGCGATCAGGCCGGGTCCGACCGCGATCTCGTAGCTGCGCTCGGCGAGTTCGACCCGCAGCCGCTCGGTGGCGCCCGTCATTGTCCCTCCTCCGCCTCGGGGGGCTCGCTCGCCCGCGGGCACTCGGCCAGCGCTGCCAGCGCCCTCGCCACGGTTGTTTCCGGCGAACCGTCGCTGCAGTCCAGCACGACATCGGCCTCCGCGTAAACCGGATGCCGCCGTTCGATCAGCCCAGCAAGGATCTCGCGCGGATCGCCGGCCTTCAGCAATGGCCGATTGCTGCGGCGCGAAACCCGCTGCACCAGGACGTCGAGATCGGCGCGCAGCCAGAGCGAGACGCCACGCCGCCGGATCAATGCTCGTGTCGCCGGGTCCATGAAGGCGCCGCCGCCGGTCGCCAGCACGTGCACCGGCTCGGAGAGAAGCCGCGCGATCACCCGATGTTCGCCGTCGCGAAACACCCGCTCGCCGCGATTTGCGAAGATTTCCTCGATCGTCTCGCCGGCCGCCGCCTCGATTTCCTGGTCCGAATCGAAGAACGGCAATCTGAGGCGGGCGGCCAGCCGGCGCCCGATCTTGGTCTTGCCGGCGCCCATCAGACCGACCAGCACCATCGTCCGACGCGGCGCAAACCGGTGCATTACCGCCGCGGGACGCGCCGATCCGATGTCCTCCGACCCTGCTACAAGGCGCTGCGCCGTCACCGCTCTTTTTCCCCGCTTGCTGCAAGGGTACTAGCATATCGTGCGGCCGGCGCGTCAATTGCCGCGCAATGGTCGGCGAGCGGAGTTCGGCAGGGGGAGCGGGTCGCCGCATGGGTAGGTTCACCATTGCGTTGATTGTGATCATCGTTCTGGCGGTGTTGGCGGGTGGGGTCTTCCTCGCGACGTGGAACCCTCCGCCGCCTTCCGCGCCGGTCGAGAAGGTGCTGCCCGATGCCCGCTTCCCGAAGTGAGCCGAGGCGGGCCAAGCCTGCCTTCGTCTCGAAGCATCTCGAAGCGTTTCTCGAAATGCTCGCCGCCGAGCGCGGCGCTGCACGGCTGACGCTTGCCGCTTACCGCAACGATCTGATCGATCTGGCGGGATTTTTGGCGGCGCAAGGGACGACCCTCGAAGCCGCCGACGCCGACGCGCTGCACGCCTATCTCGCGACGACGAGCGGGCGGCTGACGCCGCGCAGCCTCGCCCGGCCATGTTTCCGCGATGCGTCAGTTCTACAAGTTCCTGGTGATCGACGGGGTTCGCCAGGACGATCCGTCGAGCGGGCTCGATGCCCCACGCTCGGGCCGGCCGCTGCCGAAAGTGTTCCTCGAAGGCGAGGTCGAGCAGCTGATCGCCGCCGCCCGCAACACCGCCGGCGCCGAGGGCGTGCGGCTCCTCTGCATTGTCGAACTTCTTTATGCGAGCGGGCTGCGGGTGTCCGAACTGGTCGGCCTGCCGCTCGCTGCGGCATTGCGCGACCCGCGGTTTCTGCTGATCCGCGGCAAGGGCGGCAAGGAGCGCGTTGTGCCGCTGAGCGAGCCCGCTCGTCTCGCGCTGACGCAATATCTCGCCTGCCGGGACCGGTTTTTGCCGAAGGAGGAAGCCTCGCGCTGGCTGTTTCCGTCGCGCGGCGAAAGCGGCCATCTGACGCGGCAGCGCTGCGGCCAATTGCTGAAGGGGCTGGCGGTGGCCGCCGGGATCGACCCCGACCGGCTGTCGCCGCATGTGCTGCGCCACGCCTTCGCCAGCCATCTGCTCGATCACGGCGCCGATCTGCGCAGCGTGCAGCTGATGCTCGGACATGCCGACATCGCGACGACGCAGATTTACACGCATGTGCTGGGCGACCGCCTGCGGCGAGCTGGTGGAAACCGCCCATCCGCTGGCGCGCCGCAAGTAATGCGTCATTTTCTCGATTTCGAGCGGCCGATCGCCGAACTCGAAGGCAAGATCGACGAGTTGCGCCATCTGGCCACGACCGGCGAACTCAACATCGCCGACGAGGTCGGCCGCCTCGAACAATCCGCCGATCGCCTGCTGCGCCAGACCTACGCGCGCCTGACGCCGTGGCAGAAGGTCGCCGTGGCGCGCCATCCGGAGCGGCCGCACGCCCTCGACTACATCAGGCGGATTGATCACCGAATTCGTGCCGCTGGCCGGCGACCGGGCCTTTGCCGAGGACGCGGCGATCGTCGGCGGCATCGGCCGGTTCCGCGGCCGCAGCATCCTAGTGCTCGGCAACGAGAAGGGCGCCGACACCGAAAGCCGGCTCAAGCACAATTTCGGAATGGCGCGCCCCGAGGGTTACCGCAAGGCGCGGCGGCTGATGCGGCTGGCCGACCGGTTCCGTCTGCCGGTGCTGACGTTGGTCGACACCGCCGGCGCCTATCCCGGGATCGACGCCGAGGCGCGTGGCCAGGCCGAAGCCATTGCCCGGTCGATCGAGACCTCTCTCGACCTCAGGGTGCCGGTCGTTGCCGCGGTGATCGGCGAGGGCGGCTCCGGCGGGGCGATCGCACTGGCCGCCGCCAACACCGTGCTGATGCTCGAGCACGCGATCTATTCGGTGATCTCCCCCGAAGGCTGCGCCTCGATCTTGTGGCGGGATGGCGAACACGCCAAGGATGCCGCCGAGGCGCTGCGACTGACCGCGCAAGACCTGCAGCGGTTTGGGATCGTCGATCGGGTCGTCGCTGAACCGCTGGGCGGCGCGCACCGCTCACGAACGCAGGCGATTGAACGCCTGGGTGAGGCGATCGACGAGACACTGCGCCCGCTCTTGTCCCTCGATGGAGCCGTATTGCGGGCCCGCCGCCGCGAAAAATTCCTCGAAATGGGCCGCCGCGGGCTCTGACGCCGGGTCATTGACCGGTGCTCGGCACTACCCACATCTTGGCGCGAACGGCTCCGGCGAGCGCTATTCCCGCGTCGGAAGGCTCCCCATGACCCCCCAGGAACGCGACCTGATCAAGACGCTCTTGACCCGGCTCAAGACCGTCTCCGGGCAGGCCAAGGACCCGGAGGCCGACGCGTTGATCCGGCAGGCGACGAGTCGAACAGCCGGACATGCCTTATTACCTCGTGCAGACCGTGTTGATCCAGGATTTGAGCCTGCATAACGCGCAAAACCAGATCGCCGATTTGCAACGCCAGTTGGCTGACGCGCAACGGCAGTCGGCGCAAACGGCCCCGACGAGCTTTCTCGGCGGCCTTTTCGGCCGCAGCCAACCGGAGCCGCAGCGCGTCAATCCTCCGCCTGCCAATCCGTCGCCCGGTCCATGGTCACGATCACCGCAGGTGGCTGCGGCGCCGCCGGCGCAACCCTACGCTCAACCCTATGCGCAGGGCGGCTACAGCCAGCCGATGGGCGGCCCCGGCGGGATGTTCGGCGGCATGGGCGGATCGGGCGGCGGCGGCTTTCTGCGCTCGGCGGCGGCGACCGCGGCCGGGATCGCCGGCGGCGCGCTTGTTCTTCGAGGGCATCCAATCGCTCTTCGGCCATCAGGCCAGCGCCGGCATCCTGGGCAGCCAAGCAGGAATGACCCCCGGTCTCGGCGAGACGGTCGTCAACAATTACTACGGTAGCGACCCGGGGGCCTCGGGCTGGGGCCAGAACGATCAGGATTTCAGCTCATCCGGCACCGACCCCAACGCCGACCAGGATTTCTCTAGCCAGGACTACGGTTCGGGCGACCAGGATTTCGCCTCGGACCAGGATTTCAGCAGCGACGATTTCGACAACAACCAGTGCTGAACCGCCTGGTCTGAGCGGCGGTCAGACGACCCCGGCCCGACGGAATCCTTCAATTTCGGCCGCGCTGTAGCCGTTTTCGGCGAGAACGGCGTCGGTGTCGGCGCCGAATTGCGGCGGCGGCCGCTCGATGCTGGCGCCGCCATGGGCGAGCTTGAAGGCAGCGAGCGGTACGCTGAAATCGCCTTCGACCCCCGCGGCTACCTCGTGGCGATGGGTCACGCGGCGACTGGCGAATTGCGGATCGCGGACCGCTTCATCGAGGGTCCGCACCCGTGCGGCCGGCACATGGCGCGCCTGAAAGAACGCCTCCCATTCGTCGGCGGTCCGGCTCTTCAGGATGTCGGCGAGGATGCCGGCCTCGCGGTCGCGATCAGATTCGCGCGCCTCGTTGTCGGATTTGGCCATCTCCGGCCGCTCCAGCGCCTGCCATAGCCGGCGCTGCTGGCGTAAATTGCTGGCGCCGAGCATCAGTAGCCCGTCCTTCGTCTTGTAACAGCTGTTGGTCGCATGCGGGTTGCGGTTGCCGGAGGGCCGCGGCACCGCTCCGGTGCGCAAATGCGCGGTCAGGTGCGAGCTCATCAGGATCATCGCGACGTCGAGCATCGCCAAATCGATGCGCTGACCGCGCCCGGTGCGCT
Source organism: uncultured Alphaproteobacteria bacterium (assembly GCA_963799085.1). Classification (GTDB taxonomy): domain Bacteria; phylum Pseudomonadota; class Alphaproteobacteria; order ATCC43930; family CGMCC-115725; genus AP-15. The sequence goes on from CAWCWA010000020.1 coordinate 123,384, forward strand.
CGCGCTGAAAAAGAGCCGTCGCCAGCGCAAATGCGCCCATCGTCCCGGTCGCATAATCGACCGCCGGCGAGCCAAACTTGATCGGGTTGACGTCCTCCGTCCCGGTCGTGGCCATCAGCCCCGAAGTTGCCTGGATGACATGGTCGTAGGCGGTCTGGTGGCCGCGCGGTCCGTCCTGCCCGAAGGCCGAGATCGAGCAGTAGATCAGCCGCGGATTGATCGCCGCCATCGCCTCGTAGCCGAGCCCGAGTGCCGCAAAGGCGCCGGGCCGGTAGTTTTCTACGAGCACATCGGCGCGTTCGACCAACCGCTTCAGGATGTCGCGGCCCGACTCACTCTTGAGGTTGAGTGTGATCGCGCGTTTGTTCGAGCCCTGGGTCAGATACCCGGTGCCCATGCCGATGCGGTTCAGCTCCCGGTCGCTGCCGCTGCCGCGGGTCTGATCGGGATCGTTCGGATCCTCGACCTTGATCACGTCAGCGCCGTGCACCGCCAATTGATAAGCCGCAAACGGCCCGGCCAAGACATGAGTGACGTCGATGATGCGAATGCCTTCGAATGGTCGCGTCATGCCGGCTCCTCGTCTGCGTCCGCGATTTATCGCATGGGCAGCGCTGCATTGTCCCGCGCGACGAACCAGAAATCGCCGTCGTGATCGTTGGCTGCCGGCACCAGATCGCCTCCACGGGACATTTCGAACGGCAGATAGCCCAGATCTTCGAGACGGACGAACGCGTCGTCCCGCCGGCTGCCGGCCCGGGCAAGATGCTCGCTCGACAGTTCGAGCAGCAAGGTCGGTCGAAACCGCCGCAAGCTATCCTCAGCGCCCGACAAGAGGTGCAGTTCCCAACCCTCGATATCGGCCTTGATGAAATCGAGACGATCGAGACCGAGAGCGGCGGCGGCGGCATCGAGCGTGGTGATCGCCACCAGCTCCTGCGCCACCGTTGTCCAGCGGCGCTGCGGCGCCCCGAGATGCGCCAGCCCGAAGCCGAAGCTGCCAGACCGCTTGACCGGCAGGTTCAGTGTGGCAAGCCCGGGGGCGGAACCCAGCGCCAGCGGCAGGATCGCCACGTTGTCGAAGCCGCGCAGCCAGATCGCGGCCCGCAGTATCGAACGGGCGTAGCTGCCGGGCTCGAAGGCGTAGACCCGGCCCTCGGCGGCGATGCGGGCGAACAGCTTGGCGTATTGCCCGGCATGCGCGCCGACATCGAATACGACGCCCGACTTCGGGAGGAAACGGGCGATCGAGGGCCGCAGCGCGCGATGGTGCTGCTGAGTGGACGCCTTGACGAGGTGAGCAACAAAGCCGGCCGACGGCCGCCATCGATAGGGTGTCGCCTGCGGGGTCATGTTGCGGTCGATCGGTGGTTGTGTCGAGCTTGCCACAAGGGTTGCGGCCGCTATGATCGCGCCTGATTTTCAATGCTGTCGAGGATGCGATGCTGGTTCGATGGACCGCCCTGCGGATTGCGCTGCTGATTGCGGTGGCGCTGATGGCATTGCCGGGGCGGGCTGCGGAATTTGTCGATTCCGCCGAGCGACGCGTGCCGATCCCGGAGCAGGTGCACCGCGTCATGACCGCCGGCCCGGCAGCCGATGTCTTGGTGTTTTCGCTTGCTCCCAATAAGCTCGTTGGCTGGAGTCAGGCCCTCTCGCGGGCGCAGCAAAGCTATCTGCCGGCGAAATACGCCCGGCTGCCAGTGGTGGGGCGCCTCGCGGGGCCCTACCCCACAGCGGGCGCCGACCAGGTGGCGCGGCTTCATCCCGACCTGATCGTCTATACCGGCCCGGTGACACCCGAAGCAATCGGCACGGCCGATGGCATCCAGGCGCAGACCGGCGTCCCCTACATCGTACTCGACGGGAGTATTCAGCGCACGCCGGAGATGTTGCGCACACTCGGAACCGTGCTCGGCGTCGGCGATCGTCGCCTGGAGCTGGCCAGCTACGCCTATCACGCGATCGAAGGATTGCGCGGCAGATTGCTGATCCGCTCCGCCGACGACCGGCCGCTCGTCTATTACGGCCGCGGCCCGGACGGGCTCGAAACCGGGCTTTTCGGCGCGCTCGCGATGTCGGACGTCGACCAGGTCGGAGTGGTCAGCGTTTCCGCCCGCCTCGGCCGCGGCGAACTCACCCGGGTGACCCGTGAGCAGGTGCTGGCCTGGAACCCACAGGTCATCATCGCGCAGGACCACCGCTTCTATAACGCCCTGCAACGAGATCCGCGCTGGCGGACGGCCGCGGCGGTGCGTAGCAAGCGCTTCTACCTGGTGCCCGGCGAGCCTTTCGGCTGGATCGACGATCCGCCCGGCGTCAACCGCATGGTCGGGCTCTACTGGTTGATGTCGCTGTTCTACCCGGACACCTATCAGGAAGACCCGGCGACGATGGCGCAGCTCTTTTACCAGCAATTCTACGGCGTCAATCTCAGTGGGCGGCAAATGTCGGCCTTGACCCGGTTCTCATTGGCGCGCTCGGCGACGACGCAGCCGGGATATAGCGTGCCGCTCTATGGCGCCGAGCCGACGCCGCTGCCGGGCGCACCGCCCGGTTTGCCGCAGACGATTCCCTCGAGGCCCCCGGGGCGGGGCGGCAGCATGCCGATGACGCCGCAGTAACCGGCGCGGCGCTCAGGATTCGGTCGGCCGGACAAAGCACAAGATCCCGCGCCGCGGCGTCCAGCAGACGACGGCGCGGCCGGTCGGGTTGTCGGTGCGCTGCAGGATCTTGTCGGGCGGCACCGCATACCATTCGCGACCGATCAGCGCTTCGTAGCGACCCCCTTGGATCCTTGAATCGGTCGTTCGGCAATCCGAGATCGAACAGCAAGATACTGTCGTGCCCGGCTGCTGCAGGCTGCGAAACCAGGGCGCCAGATCCGGATCGGCATCGGGCGGCGGCTCGGCGACGACCCGAGGCGCCAGCAGCAATGTCGCGGCGAGGAGGCGATAGCGCCATCGCGCCGGCGGCATTTTCATTCATCGATCTCCGATACGGCATCGCTCTGATTTCTTGAAGCTTAGCGCGGGCCCACCGCGGCGCACAAAGGCGTTTTCGCTAATCTGCTATTTTTTTATGTGTTATAATCTGTCAATGCACGCCAAGCCGACACCTTTAGCCCAGATTGCGGCTCAGCCTTAGCGAAGACGGCTGGTCCAGGCCGCGAGACCTAAACAGAGCGCCATAATCCCGAGTGCGAGCGCGCCGCCATGACGAGACGCCTCTACTTGATAGGAAACTGCGCGGGCGCGGTTGTCAAAGCGACCATGCGCTCCAAAGTCGCCATCCGGCGAGGTGAAGAGGTTGGCTGGTGCGTTCTGCGGGAGGAGTTCATCCGTCAGCTGTCCCGAATAGCCTGCTTTAGCGAGGTAGCGGTCGAGCACCCCAGGCGCGATTTTGTTGGCGATGATTGACTTCCATGTGGGGAGCCCCACCCAGACCTCACGGTGGTGCGGATGAAATGCAGCGTCGACTATGGCACGTGCCGGCACTTCGGGCTGGAAGATTGGTGGTACCGGCTGCGAGCGCTTCCCCATCTTATTGAAGGCCCAATCGAATTGCGGCGTGTTGACCGCTGGCAGGTGAACCATCACGAGGCGCACCTCACTTTTGTCGTGTATGAGCTCCGTGCGAAGCGAGTCCGTAAACCCGCGCACAGCGTACTTAGCGCCACAGTAGACGGATTGCAGCGGGATCGCGCGGTAGGCCAGGGCGGAACCGATATTGACTATTGTGCCGTGGTCGCGTCGCCGCATGCGCCTCAGCGCGGTCATCGTGCCGTACACTTGTCCGAGATAGGTGACCTCGGTGCCGCGGCGAAACTCCTCGGCAGAGATGCGATCCAGTGACGCGAAAATCGTTGCCATCGCATTGTTCACCCAAATATCGATCGGCCCGAGTTCGGCCTCAATGTGACCCGCGGCCACCTCCACCGCCTCTGCGTCAGCGACGTCGGCGACGACCGACAACGCTCGAACGCCGTGACAGCGCAGTTCGTCGACCGCAGTCGCCAGCCGCTCCCGGTTTCGCGCAACGATCGCGACATCGCAGCCGCGCATCGCAAACTCGCGCGCGGTGGCCCGACCGACACCGGCGCTTGCTCCCGTCACGACGGCAATCATCGATACCCCCTTCCGATCCCATTCGGCTCATATCCGTTGAACCCGCATGGGTCGGCGGCGGTTCCGAAATGGCAGGTCCGGTCCGGCTTGTCAGGGCGCTCCCCCAGTCAGTCACAAATGAGCGAGGGCGAACTCTCTTGATAGGGAAAGACGGAAGCCATCGCGACCTTGATGCTGCGGTCGTGCCGGCGCGCCAAATCTTAAACAGCTTGAGGCTAATCTGCCGCACGCTCGGGATCCGACGGGCAACCCCACCCCGCCCCCGCAACATTACGCGACGGCGCTGACCGGGCTTGCCGGTTGAGGTTCAGCCGCCGCGCAGCAGGCGGAGCACGCGATCGAGTTGGTCGAGGCTCGCGTAGTGCAATGTCAGGGAACCGCCGCGCGCCCGGGATTCGAGCGTGACTCGCAGCCCGAGCGAGGCGGCGATTTCGCGTTCGAGGGCGACCGTATCGGCGTCGCGCCGGCTTGCCTCGGGTCGAGGTGGCGACCCGCGGCGCTGAACCAGGCGCTCGGTGGCGCGGACATTGAGGCCGCGGCGAACCACCTCGTCGGCAAGTGCTGCGGGATCGGCGGCGGCGAGAAGGGCGCGGGCATGACCGGCGGAGAGTTCGCCGGCGTCGAGCCGCTGCCGCACCGCTTCCGGCAAACTCAACAGCCGCAGCGTATTGGCGACATGGCTGCGGCTTTTGCCGACCGCATCGGCGAGGCTCGCCTGGGTGCGGCCGAATTCGGCCATCAGCCGCTCATAGGCGGCAGCCTCTTCGAGCGGCGAGAGGTTCTCGCGCTGGATGTTTTCGACGAGTGCGATTTCGAGCGCTTCGGCGTCGTCGAGGGCGCGGACCACAACCGGGACCTCGTGCAGCCCGACCCGCTGTGCGGCACGCCAGCGCCGCTCGCCGGCGACCAGTCTCAAACGCGGCCTCAGCCGCGTCGACCGGGCGCACCAGCAACGGCTGCAGGATGCCCTTCTCGCGGATCGACCGGGCGAGCGCTTCGAGCTCGGCCTCGGCAAAGCGCTGCCGCGGCTGCAAAGCGCCCGGCTGGATCAGTTCGATCGGCACCAGCCTTTGGCTTGCCGGATCGACGCGCGATCTCGCCGTCGCTCTCGCCGAAGAGCGCGGCCAGCCCGCGGCCGAGCGGCCGGCGTTTTACTCGTTCGTTCATGCCGGCCTCGCCTCCGGCGCGGCGCAGCATCTCAGCGGCGAGCCGGATATAGGCAAGCGAGCCGGCGCAGCGGTGGTCGTAGATCAGCACCGGCTTGCCATGGGAAGGCGCCTCGGAGATGCGCACATTGCGCGGGATCACAGTGTCGAAAACGCTTGGCGCCGAAATGACCGCGCACATCGGCCGCGACCTGATCGCAGAGGTTGTTGCGCCGGTCGAACATCGTTAGCACACGCCGCTGCAATTCGAGCCGCGGGTTGAGGGCGCGCTGCACCCGCTCGATCGTGCGGATCAGCTGCGACAGGCCTTCGAGCGCGTAGAACTCGCACTGCAATGGCACCAGCACCGAATCGGCGGCGACGAGCGCATTGACCGTCAGCAGATTGAGTGACGGCGGACAATCGATCAGCACGTCGTCGTAATCGCGCACATCGGCCGCGCGACCGCCCGGCTCAGCAGAAACTCGCGGCGGTCGCGGCGCGGCAAGTTCGAGCTCGGCGCCGGCGAGATCAAGCGAGGCCGGGACGAGCGACGAGGCCGCGGCATCTCGGTCGACGATGACCGCGCGTTCGAGCGCAGTCTCGCCGAGGATCAACTCGAAGCTCGTCATGCGCTCGGCGCTACGGGCGATGCCGAGCCCGGTGCTGGCGTTGCCCTGCGGGTCGAGGTCGATGACCAGGACCCGACGGCCGGCGGCGGCGAAGCGCGGTGCCGAGATTGATCGCGGTCGTGGTCTTGCCGACACCCGCCCTTCTGGTTGGCGACGGCGAGGATATGGGCGCGCGCGAGCCGGACGGCGCGCAGGCTAGCGGCGACCGGGCCGGGCTCACGGGCGATGTTGTCCAGTTCAGCACGACCCCCCGCGGATCGGAAACGCTCGGTTGGAGCGCGGCGGTCATTGTCCAGCGGCCGCGGGCGAGGGTCAATTCCTCCGCCGCGCGCTCGCCCTTTGAGGAAGAGGCAGACGCCGTGCCGGGCGCAAGAAACGGAACCGCCAGATCGCAGCAAGTCGGTCGAGCGGGGCCAGCGCACGCGCCGTTATCGACATCGACCGGATGGGGTGGCACGGCCTCGATCCGGCACAGGCGGAGGGTTATTTCGGCTTCGGTGACACGCGCCGCCTCGCGCAGGAAGGCCGCTTTGCGCGAATCGGCTTCGACGAGTTCGACACTCGGGCACGCCGAGGATCGCCAGCACGAGGCCCGGAAAGCCGGCGCCGCTGCCGAGGTCGATCAGATTGCGGGCGGCCTGCGGGCACGAGCGGGCGCAGCTGCGCCGAATCGAGGAAATGCCGCCGCCACAGATCGGCGAGCGTGTCGCGGCCGACGAGGTTGATCCGCTCCGACCATTGCCGCAGCAGGACGGCATAGGCTTCAAGCCGCGCCAATGTTTCACGTGAAACCGGAACGAGTTCGGCAAAGCCCGCAGCGTCGAGCGGCGGCTCAGCGCGGCACGGCGCTTGACGTGCCGCAGCAATGCGACCAGCGCGGCCGGCGTCACGCCGGAGATGCGCGCGGCGGCGCCGAGGGTTGCCGGCCGGCCGGCGGCGAGCTTGCCGCGGATCTCGGCCGACAGGCTGCCGACCTCGGCATAGTCAAGATCGGCCGGCAGCAGCAATGCCTCGTCGCGGCGGAAGGCGGCGATGTCGCGCTCCTGCCGGTCGAGATAGCCCGCATAGCGCGCGTCGATTTCGAGCTGCTCGGCGATCTCCGGCAGTAAGTCCGCCGAGCTCGGGCCAGACCGCCGCGAGCCGGCCGACATCGATGCCGGGATGGGCGAGGAGTTCGGCGGCGGTGCGGGCCACGCCGTCGGCGTTGACCGCAATGCCGTGGCGTTCGAGCGCCGACGGGGTCATGCGCAATTCGCCGGCAAGCCGGCGCGCCTCGCCCAACGCCGCCATCTTTGCCGCGAAAGCGCCGGCCGCGTTCGGACGCCGACGCAGCCGAGCCGCCGGCCGATCGGGGTCAGCCGCTGATCGGCGTTGTCGGCGCGCAAGACGAGGCGATATTCGGCGCGCGAGGTGAACATGCGGTAGGGCTCGCTGACGCCGCGGGTGACGAGATCGTCGATCAAGCACGCCGATATAGGCGTCGGCGCGGTCGAGCACGCAGCGGCGCCGCGCCCGAGCCGCGCAGCGCCGCGTTGAGCCCGGCGACCAGCCCCTGCGCCGCGGCCTCCTCATAGCCGGTCGTGCCGTTGATCTGGCCGGCGAGGTAAAGGCCCGGCATGCGCCGCGTCTCCAGGCTCGGCTGCAGCTCGCGCGGATCGACGAAATCGTATTCGATCGCGTAGCCCGGGCGGCGCATCACGGCGCGTTCGAGGCCGGGGATGGTGTGCAGCAGCGCCTGCTGCACGTCGCGCGGCAGCGAGGTCGAGATGCCGTTCGGATAGACCGTGTCGTCGTCGAGCCCCTCGGGCTCGAGAAAGATCTGGTGCCGCTCGCGCTCGGCGAAGCGCACGACCTTGTCCTCGATCGAGGGGCAATAGCGCGGGCCCGATCCCGCTGATCTGGCCGCAATAGATCGGCGAGCGGTGCGAGGTTGGCGCGGATGACCTCGTGCGTCGCGGGTGTCGTCTCGGTGATGTGGCAGGCGATCTGCGGCGTGGCGATCGCGGTCGGTCAGGAACGAGAAGGGCGGCGGCGGGTCGTCGCCCGGCTGCGCGTCGAGGGCGGCGCAGTCGATGGTCCTGCCGTCGAGCCGCGGCGGCGTGCCGGTCTTGAGCCGCCCGAGCGCGAAGCCGCAGCGCGAGAGGGTTTGCGACAGGCCGAATGAGGGCTGTCGCCGACGCGGCCGGCCGGGATCTTTTCCTCGCCGATATGGATGAGGCCGTTCAGGAAGGTGCCGGTGGTCAGCACGACGTGCCCGCGTCGAGCAGCGCTTGCCGTCGCCAGAGCAGGACGCCGCAGACGCGGCCGTCATGGTCGAGCAGCAAATCCTCGGCGGCACCCTCGACGATGTCGAGATCGGGCGTCTCGGCCAGCAATTCGGCTGCATGGCATGGCGGTAGAGCTTGCGGTCGGCCTGGGCGCGCGGCCCGCGCACCGCCGGGCCCTTGCTGCGGTTCAGGATGCGGAACTGGATGCCGGCGCGATCGATCGCCCGGCCCATGACGCCGTCGAGCGCATCGATCTCGCGCACCAGATGGCCCTTGCCGAGGCCGCCGATCGCCGGGTTGCACGACATCTCGCCGATCGTCGCGCGCTTGTGCGTCAGCAGCAGCGTGCGCGCGCCCGACCCGCGCCGCCGCAGCGGCCGCCTCGCAGCCCGCATGGCCGCCGCCGACCACGACAACGTCGTAATGCCTCAGGCTCTCGCTCATGGCCGCGGAATGTAGGAAGGCGTGGCGCCGCTGTCGATGTTTCACGTGAAACGGTTCAGCGGGCTTCCGGGTGGGCCTCGCGGTTTGCTGTTTTTGCTGTTATTTGCAACGAATTTACAGCAAACGATTCGGTCGGACGCCGCCTCTCACGCGGACAGGGAGCAATCGTACTTCAGATCGTGTGGTAATGTCAACGATCTTGTGCGTTGTCCGCAACGTCGCGGACCGCATCTAGCTTTAGCTCGGGCGCTTGCGCGCGGCGCGGAACCAGCCGCCCGACTGAGCCTGGAGCTGCACCCGCTCCCGGTGCTCGACCGCCCACGCCTCGGCCTTGGTTTCGGTCGGAAAACCGCTGACCATGGTCGGGGCCCTGTCGGGGATGCTGACCTCGACGGCGAATGATCCGTCGTCGATCCGGACGACACGATACGTCGCCTCGGCATGTGGGTGGGTTTTTGGCATTTCTCTGCCACGCAATCGTGGTCCGGAAAGAGCCGGGGGCTGGTTTACGAACGGGCGATCTGGTCCTCGCGGACCACGCGCTCGTGGCCGTCAACCTGGCTCTTGACCCGGTATTGAAAGATGCTTGCCGTTTCGGGCAGGAGACCGACGATCTTGAACGAGCCCTTGCCCGAATTCATCTGCAGCCGGTCCGGCGAGAACCGAACCGTCTGTCCGACGCTATATTTGTGCGCTGTCATTTCGAGGTCGTCCCAAGGAGTGATCGAATAGCGCGCCGGGGGCCAGCGGCTGGCGCGACGATTTACCGGTCGGCCGCGGGGACAAGTCCGTCGCCGATCAATAGCCTTCCCGTTCGAGCCGCTTGCGCAGCATCTTGCGATGGCGGCGGATTGCTTCAGCGGTTTCGCGGGCGCGCCGCTCCGAGGGTTTCTCGTAGGCCCGGCGCCGCTTCATTTCGCGGAACGTGCCCTCGCGCTGCATCTTTTTCTTCAGCACGCGCAACGCGGCATTGACGTCATTGTCGCGGACGTAAACCAGCATGGCCGGACCGCCTTTCTCGATTGTTGTCGCAGCACTCCTCGATGAAAAGAAGGGGTCGCTCGTTGAGCGCCCCTCCCCTAACCGGCTAGACCTGCCGCAGATTGACCGCCGACGTCCTGCCCTGGTTGCCGCGTTCGAGCTCGAAGCTCAGACGCTGGCCTTCAACCAGATTGCCGATGCCCGCGCGTTCCACCGCGGAGATGTGGACGAACACGTCTTTCGACCCGTCCTCCGGTTGAATAAAGCCGAAGCCCTTTTGAGAATTGAACCACTTCACGGTTCCGATCGCCATTGTCTTCCTTCGTATGATCAAGAGGTTGCCCCGCTCGCAGCGAGCGTGCAGTCAAACAGCGACACAGAACGGGGAGCAGAACCGGCGCTCGATCGCGCAAGGAGGAGCAGGCCGAACGATGCAGAAGTCGACGATCTTAAGTTGGGCCGCGGCGGCGAAATTACAAGCCTTATGGCTTCCCGTGCGGTTCTCGCTGACGGTCACCGCGATGGCGTGACGGCCTATTGTGCGGGAATGCAGAAGATGCCACGGCCGATGTTTCACGTGAAACAGTGCCGCGAACTTTTCGTGACCACTACATAATTCCGGTCACTTGCCGATGCAGAAGTCGCGGAAGATCTGGTCGAGGAGGTCTTCGACGGCGACAGCGCCGGTGATCTGGCCGAGGCCGCGCAGCGCCAGGCGGAGGTCTTCGGCGCGCAGTTCGGGGAGCGAGGCGATGGCGGAACGGCGCAGTGCGGCGGCGGCGTCTTCGAGCGCCTGGCGGTGGCGGGCGCGCGTCAGCAGCGGAGCTTCGCTGCGGTAGCTCCGCCCGATGCGGCTGGCGAGCGCCGCAAGGAGGGCGTCGACTCCTTCGCCGGTCAGCGCGGAAATCGGGAATGGCGGCGAAGTGTCGCCATCGGCGGCAGCCCACCTCACCCTCCCGTCGCTTTGCGACGGGCCCCTCCCTCTCCCCCCGGAAGGGCGGAGAGGTGGATTCTAGCAACAGGTCGATCTTGTTGGCGACGAGGATTGTGTCGGGGCCGGGCCAGGCCGCGGCGGCGCATAGGTCGGCGGGGTGCGCGGCGTCGAACACGAAGAGACGGATCTGGGCTTCCTCGGCGCGGCGCAAGGCACGGCGCAGGCCCTCCTGCTCGACAAGATCGTCGCTCTCGCGCAAGCCCGCGGTGTCGGCGAGCAACACCGGATAGCCCGCGAGGTCGATTGCGACTTCGACAATGTCGCGGGTCGTGCCGGGGATCGGCGAGGTGATCGCCGCCTCGCGCCGGGCGATGCGGTTCAGGAGGCTCGACTTGCCGGCGTTCGGCGGCCCGAGGATCGCGACCGAAATGCCGTCGCGCAGTCGCTCGCCGCGCCGGCCGTCGGCGAGATGACGCTCGATCTCGGCGAGGAGCGCGGCGGCCTCGCCGGCAATACCGGCCTCGATCTCGGGCGGCAGGTCTTCGTCGGGGAAGTCGATTACGGCTTCGAGATGGGCGAGCGCGCGGGTCAGGCGCCGGCTCCAGACGCGGTAGAGGGCGCCGAGTTCGCCGTCGAGCTGGCGCAAGGCCTGATGGCGCTGCGCCTCGGTTTCGGCGGCGACAAGATCGGCGATCGCCTCGGCCTGGGTCAGGTCGAGCTTGCCGTTGAGGAAGGCGCGTCGGGTGAATTCGCCGGGCTCGGCGAGCCGCAGGCCGAGACCGCGCAACACCCGCGTGACCGCGGCCAGCACCGCACGGCTGCCGTGCACGTGGAATTCCGCGACATCCTCGCCGGTGGCGCTCCGCGGTGAGGGAAACCACAGCAGAAGCCCGTCGTCGATAGCTTCGCCGGTGACTGGATCGACAAAGTGCCTGCGGCGAGCCAAACGCGGCGGCGGCAATGTGCCGGCGAGGGCTCGGACGGCGCGGGCCGCATCGGGGCCGGAAATGCGGACGATCCCAACCGCACTCGACCCCGCGGCGGTCGCCGGGGCGAAGATCGTATCCTCGGCCGACGCCACCTCTACCCGAAGAGCATGGCCGACGCCGATAGAGCGCCCGTCAGTGCTTGGGCGGGAGCTGGTCCGGCTGCAGCATCAAGCGTTCGACCCGGCCGCCCTCGACCAAATGCTTCTGCACGATCTCGTCGATGTCTTCGGTGCTTTCGTAACGGTACCACACCCCCTCGGGGTAGATGACCATGTTCGGGCCGAATTCGCAGCGGTCGAGACAGCCTGCGGCGTTCGGGCGAATGTTCTGAACGCCGGCCGCCCGCGCCTTCTCGCGCAGATAGGCGCGCAACTTATCGACACCCCCGGCGGCCTCGGCACGGGCATGGCAACAGCCGCGCGGATGGCCCTCCGGCCGCACATTGGTGCACATGAAGATGTGCCGCGTGTAAAAGAGCGGCGGATCGGCAGTTGCGTCGGCCATTCGTTCTTCTCCGATTGAAGGGACGACGGGACAAGTGAGGCACCCCGCCGTTCTGAAACATGGTAAGCCTAACCCGGTCGCAGCCGCGAGGGCAATCCGTCCGAAGCAACCGCACGGGCGAGAACAGGAGGAACGGATGGACCGCAACCGCCTCGGCGAGGAGACCAGCCCCTACCTCCTGCAGCACAAGGACAACCCGGTGCATTGGCAGGCGTGGGGCGAAGAGACACTCGCAGCCGCCAGAGAGGCCGACAGGCCGATCCTGCTGTCGGTCGGCTATGCCGCCTGCCACTGGTGCCATGTGATGGCGCATGAGAGCTTCGAGGACGCGGCGATCGCGGCCAAGATGAACGCGCTCTTCGTCAACGTCAAAGTCGACCGCGAGGAGCGGCCCGACCTCGACGCGATCTATCAGCATGCGCTGGCGCTGATGGGCGAGCAGGGCGGCTGGCCGCTGACGATGTTTCTGACCCCCGCGGGCGAGCCCTTCTGGGGCGGCACCTATTTTCCGCCGCAATCGCGCTGGGGCCGGCCGGGTTTCACGCAGGTGCTGGACGCGATCAGCGAGGCCTATGCGCAAAAGCGCGAGGATGTGGCGAAGAACGTGACGGTGCTGCGCGAGGCGTTGCAGCGGATGAGCAGCGCAGAGGCCGGGCCCGGGATCGAGCGCGCGCATGCTCGACCGCATCGCCGAGCGGCTGCTGCGCGAGACCGACCAGATCAACGGCGGCATCGGCACCGCACCCAAGTTTCCGCAGACCGCGATCCTCGAACTTCTGTGGCGCGCCTGGAGGCGGACGCGGCAGACCCCCTACCGCGAGGCCGTCGTCAAGGCGCTCGACGCGATGTGCCAGGGCGGGATCTACGACCATCTGGGCGGCGGCTTTGCCCGCTATTCGACGGACGCGCGCTGGCTCGCGCCGCATTTCGAGAAGATGCTCTACGACAACGCCGAACTCGTCGATCTGTTGACGCTCGTCTGGCAGGAGACGCAGAGCCCGCTCTACCGGGAGCGCGTCGCCGAGACGGTGGGCTGGGTCGAGCGCGAGATGCTACTGCCCGAGGGCGGCTTCGCCAGCAGCCTCGACGCCGACAGCGAGCACGAGGAAGGGCAAGTTCTACGTCTGGTCCGAGGCCGAGATCGACCGGGTGCTGGGCCCGCGCGCAGCGCTCTTCAAGCGCTACTATGACGTCAGCGCCGAGGGCAACTGGGAGGGGCATACGATCCTCAACCGGCTGAATTCGCCGGCGCTGGCGGATGACGCGACCGAGGCGGAGCTGGCCGAGTGCCGCTCGCTGCTGTTCGCGGTGCGCGAGCCACGGGTGCGGCCGGGCCGCGACGACAAGGTCCTGGCCGACTGGAACGGCTTGATGATCGCGGCATTGGCGAAGGCGGGGCTCGTTTTCGACCGGCCGGAATGGATCGCGACTGCGAGGCGCGCCTTCGACGCCGTGCGCGGCAACATGACCGGTGAGGACGGCCGGCTGCGGCACAGCTGGCGCGAAGGTCGGGCGCGGCATCCGGCGAGTGTGGACGACTACGCCAATCTCTGCCGCGCGGCGCTGGCGCTGCACGAGGCCGGGGCGGGCGAGCGATCTCCTGCCGCAGGTGCGCGACTGGATTTCGGTCCTCGACCGGCATTACCGCGACCCCGCGGGCGAGGGCTATTTCTTTGCCGCGGACGATACGCCGGGGCTGATCACGCGGGTCAAGACCGCGGCCGACGCGGCGGTTCCGGCCGGCAACGGCACGCTTGTCGGTGTCCTGACCCGGCTCGCGATCCTGACCGGCGAGGAGAGTCTACCGCGAGAGGGCCGAGGCGATCGTCGGCGCTTTTGCCGGCGAGGTCGCGCGCAATTTCTTCCCGCTCGCGACGCTCCTCAACAATTTCGAACTCAGCGAAACGCCGGTGCAGGTGGTGCTTGTCGGCGACGACAGCGACGCCGGGGTTTGCGGCCCTGCGGCGGGCGGTGCAGCAGGCATCACTGCCCAACCGGATCCTGTCGGTGATCGTCGCCGGGCGACGATTTGCCGAAGGATCACCCGGCCTTCGGCAAGGGGCTCGTCGAGGGGCATGCGGCGGTTTATGTCTGCGAGGGGCCGGTTTGTTCGCTGCCGTTGACCGACCCCGCGGCGGTCGTCGACAAGCTCAGCGCGATCCGCTAATGTTCGTGTTATGTACCAGATGATCTCATCGCTTGGCATCGACAGCCCGGTCGGGCGCTTGACGATCAGGGCCACGCCCGAAGCGATTGTCGCAATCAGCTGGGGCGGGGCGGGTGGCGAGGCGGCGACGGACCTCCTCGCCGAGGCGCGCCAGCAACTGGCGGCCTATTTCGCCGGCCGGCTGACGGAGTTCGACCTGCCGCTGGCGCCCGGCCGGCTCTGGCTTCGAGCAGCGGGTGTGGCAGGAGATGCGGCGCATCCCGCACGGCCAAACGCGCAGCTACAGCGATCTCGCGATGGCAGTCGATTCCGGCCCACGCGCGATCGGCCGGGCCTGCGGCCACAATCCGATCCCGATCGTCATCCCTTGCCATCGGGTGCTGGCGAAGCGGCGGCATCGGCGGCTATAGCGGCGGCGAAGGGCTGCCGACCAAGCGCAAACTGCTGGCGCTCGAAGGCGTGCCGCTGCAGGAGCGCGATCTGTTGACGCCGATCTCTTTCCCCTGAAAGTCGAAAGGAATGGCCATGGCGCATGCAATCCGTTTGGAGAAGGCGGGCGGCCCCGAGGTGCTGTCCTGGCAGGAGGTCGATGTCGGCAAGCCCGGCCAGGGCCAGGTGCGGCTGAAGCACACCGCCGTCGGGTTGAACTACATCGACACCTATCAGCGCGGCGGACTTTACCCGATGCCGATGCCGAGCGGGCTCGGCTCGGAGGCGGCGGGCGTGATCGAGGAGGTCGGGCCGGGGGTCAGCGGGCTGAAGCCCGGCGACCGTGTCGCCTATGCCGGCGGCCCGCTCGGCGCCTATGCCGAGGCGCGGGTCATGCCGGCCGAGCGGCTGGTGCCGTTGCCGGCCGGGATCTCCGACCAGCAGGGTGCGGCGATGATGCTGAAAGGCATGACCGCCTGGTACCTGATCCGCCGCACCCATGTCGTAAAGCCGGGCGAGACGATCCTGATCCATGCCGCGGCCGGCGGGGTCGGGCTGATCGTCTGCCAATGGGCAAAGCATCTCGGCGCCACAGTGATCGGCACGGTCGGCGACGACGAGAAGGCGGCCCTCGCCAAGGCGAACGGCTGCGACCACCCGATCAACTACCGCGCGAGGATTTCGTCGCCCGCGTCGCCGAGATCACGCAGGGAAAGAAATTGCCGGTCGTCTATGATTCGGTCGGCAAGGACACGTTCTACAAATCGCTCGATTGCCTGGCGCCGCTAGGCCTGATGGCGTCGTTCGGCCAGTCCTCGGGCGCGATCGGCCCGGTCGATATCGGCATCCTCGCCGGCAAGGGCTCGCTGTTCCTGACCCGGCCGACGCTGAACACCTATACGGCCATCCGCGAGGATCTGTTGACCGCGGCGCGGCGAACTGTTCGAAGTGGTGCAGAAGCGGTGCCGTCAAGATCGCGGTCAACCAGACCTACCGCTGCGCGAGGCGGCGCAGGCGCATCGCGACCTGCGAGGACCGCAAGACCACCGGCGCAGACCGTGTTTACGGTGTAAAGGTGCAACCCGGTTCGGTCGAGATTGCCACGGTACAGCTCGCGATAACGCCTACTTAGGTGTCATTGCGAGCACGCTGCGACGAAGCAATCTCGACGTCACAAGTGTTCATCGCGTCGAAGAACTCGGAGTTGCTCTTCGATTCCTTGAGCTTGTTGATCAGGAATTCGAGGCCGTCGACGGTGCCCATCGGGGTCAGGACTCGGCGCAGGACCCACATCTTCGACAACACGCCACGATCGACCAGCAGCTCCTCCTTGCGGGTGCCCGATTTGGTGATGTCGATCGAGGGGAAGGTGCGCTTGTCGGCGACCTTGCGGTCGAGCACGATTTCCGAATTGCCGGTGCCCTTGAACTCTTCGAAGATCACCTCGTCCATGCGCGAGCCGGTGTCGATCAGCGCGGTCGCGATGATCGTCAGCGAGCCGCCTTCCTCGATGTTGCGCGCGGCGCCGAAAAAGCGCTTCGGCCGCTGCAAGCGCGTTGGCGTCCACACCACCGGTCAAGACCTTGCCGGAGGACGGCACGACCGTGTTGTAGGCGCGCGCCAGCCGGGTGATCGAATCGAGGAGGATCACCACGTCGCGCTTGTGCTCGACGAGGCGTTTCGCCTTCTCGATCACCATCTCGGCGATCTGGACATGGCGCTGCGCCGGTTCGTCGAAGGTCGAGCTGATGACCTCGCCGCGCACCGAGCGGGCCATGTCGGTCACTTCCTCGGGCCGCTCATCGATCAGAAGGACGATCAGATAGACTTCGGGGTGGTTCGCCGCGATCGCGTGCGCGATGTTCTGCAGCATCACGGTCTTGCCGGTGCGCGGCGGCGAGACGATCAGGGCGCGCTGGCCCTTGCCGAGCGGGGTAATCAAGTCGATGACCCGCGTCGTCAAATCGCTTGCCGGGTCGAATCGTCGAATTCGAGCTGCAGCTTTTCTTCGGGATAGAGCGGCGTCAGGTTGTCGAAATTGATCCGCTGGCGCAGCCGGTCGGGCTCATCGAAATTAATGCCGCTGACCTTGAGCAGCGCGAAATAGCGTTCTCCGTCGCGCGGCGAGCGAATCTCGCCCTCGACGGTGTCGCCGGTGCGCAAACCGAACCGCCGCACCTGGCTCGGGCTAACATAGATGTCGTCGGGGCCGGGCAGGTAGTTTGCCTCTGGAGAGCGCAAAAAGCCGAAGCCGTCGGTCAAGACTTCGAGCACGCCGTCGCCGGAAATCGGCACGTCGTTCTCGGCCAGCTGCTTCAGAATCGCGAACAGCATGTCCTGCTTGCGCAGCGAGGATGCGTTCTCGATTTCGAGCTCTTCGGCGAAAGCGAGTAATTCCGCCGGGGTTTTACGTTTCAGTTCCTGGAGATTCATGGAGGTTCGCGTCGCGATTTGGGCAAGGCTCGCCTGTCCGGAGGGATGCCTGCGGGCGAGGCCGGCGCAGACTAACGTTCAAGCGAGAAGATGGAGGATATTCTCGGACGGGGGCGATTGTCGAATGACCGTTTCCCCTTAGCCAACGCAGATAGGCAAGTCAAATGCGATTGCAAGATGCCGCGGTCCCTCAAAAAAACATGGATTTCGCCTCAAAACGGTCGGACCACGACGAGCACGACGATGGCGACCAGCGCCAGGGTCGGTAGTTCGTTGACGATGCGGAAAAACCGCGCGCCATGGCGGTTGCGATCCGCGGCAAAGTCAAGCCGCCAGCGGATCAGGGCCGCGTGATAGGCGGTCAGCGCCGCAACCAGCGCAAGCTTCACCCAAATCCATCCGCGATGCCAGTCGACGATGCCCGGGGTTCCCGCCAGCATCAGCCCAAAGACCCAGGTCACGACCATCGCCGGGGTCATGATCCCGCGCTGCAACCGTCGTTCCATGATCTTGAAGGTCGCCGCCCGGTTCGACCCAACGGGCGCCATCGCATGGTAGACGAAGAGGCGCGGCAGGTAGAGAAGGGCGGCCATCCAGGCGACCATGGCGACGATATGCGCCGACTTGACCCAGGGATAGGCGACGGCGAGCCAGTCCTTCACCCGACGCAACCGACAAGATTGGCGCAGGCGAGGCAGCGCTCGCAGGGCTCGCCCGCGAGCGAGCGGTGGACCAAAGATGCGAGTGCCGTAATGAAACGCCCATCGGCGCCGACCGTCGGAACCCGGCGATAGGCCGCAACGCCGCACTCAGTCGCAAGCCGGCGGTAGTCCAGATCGAGTTCGACCAGCGTTTCGGAATGCTCGGAGACGAACGAGATCGGCGCCACCACGAGGTCTACGCCGTCAGCGCCGGCGCGGCGGATCTCGTCGTCCGTCGCCGGCCCGGTCCATTCGAGCGGCCCGACCCGGCTCTGATAGCAGACCCGCCAGTCCAAGTCGGCGCGGCCCAGCGCAGCGACGACCGCCGCCGCCGTCCGTTCGACCTGTCGTGGGTAGGGATCGCCAGCGGCGACGATCCTCTGCGGCAGGCCGTGCGCTGTCAGCAGCAGACGCAATGGCCGGGAGACGGGGGACGGCTCGTCAAGCGTATGCTCGATCAGGGAGGCGAGTGCAGCGACGAAACCGTCCGCGACCGGGTAGCAGCAGACGGCCCGCGTCGGCACCTCAAGGTGCTGTCGATCCGCGGCGGCATGCCAGGCCCGCAGCGAGGACGCTGTCGTGGTCGTCGAGAATTGCGGGTAGAGCGGCAGACAGACGATCTGGTCGGGCCGCCATTCCCTGACGTCGCGGACGGCCGCCTGCGTCATCGGGTGCCAATACCGCATCGCGATAAAGCAGCGAAAGCCGGGGCCAAGGGCTCTTTCAAGCGCCTGCGCCTGCGCCTCGGTATTGGCGAGAAGCGGCGAGCTGCCGCCGAGCTGGGCATAGATTTCCCGCGCCTTCTTTGCCCGTCGCCACGCGATCAGCCGCGCCAGCGGCAAGCGGACCATCGCTGGCAGCCGGATGATCGCCGGATCGCTGAAAAGGTTGTAGAGAAAGGGCGCCACCGCTTCCGGCGAATCCGGTCCGCCGAGGTTCATCAGAACGACCGCGACGCGGGGCATGTCAGCAAGCAGTAAAAGGCTCGGCTAGGAGGCGGCCCAGTTTGGCGACGTTTTCGGGCGGCGTTTGCGGTAGGACCCCATGGCCGAGATTGAATACCCACGCGCCGGCGCCGAGCGATTGCCGCAATTCCCGCACCGCGGTTTCAAGCGCCGCACCGCCCGCCAAGAGCGCCGCCGGATCGAGATTGCCCTGAACCGGCATCAGCGTCTGCAGCCGATCCCGGGCGAAGGCAAGGGGTACCGTGGTGTCGAGCCCGATCGCGTCGATGCCGGTTTCCGACACGTAGGGCTCGTAGAAGAAACCGGAGCCGCGGGGAAAGCCGATTATCGGTATATCGGGAAAGCGGCCCTTCAACCCGGCGACAATTGCGCGCGTCGGCTCGATCACCCAGCGCCGGTAAGCCCGTTCCGGCAAGACGCCGGCCCAGCTGTCGAAAAGCTGCACGACATCGACGCCGGCCATGATCTGCTCCGTCAGAAGAGAGATCGTAGCTTCGACAAGGAGGTCGATCAGCGCCGAAAAGCCCGACGGATCGCGGTAGGCCCAGCCTTTGACCCGGTGAAAATCGCGGCTCGTCCCGCCTTCCACCATGTAGGTGGCGACGGTCCAGGGAGCACCGGCAAAGCCGATCAACGCGGTTTCCGAAGGCAAGGCCACACGCACTTGGCGGATTGCTTCAAAGACCGGTTCGAGCCGCGAAACGGCGTTTACGCGATCGAGATGCTCCAATGCTGCGGCATCGGCGATAGCGTCAAGGACGGGTCCCTCGCCTTCACGAAACTCCAGCCCCTGGCCGAGCGCGTGTGGCAGCAGCAGAATGTCGGAGAAGAGAATTGCCGCATCCATCCGATAGCGGCGCACCGGCTGAAGGGTAAGTTCCGTCGACAGGAGAGGGTTTAGGCACAACTCGATGAAATCTTGCGCCTGGCGTCGGACCTGGCGGTATTCCGGGAGATAGCGTCCGGCCTGACGCATCAGCCACCACGCGGGCTCGGTGAGCGTTTCTCCCGCGAGCGCCCGCCGCAAACGACGATCTCCGCCGGCCGCGCTCACCTTTGTTTTCCATCAATCATATAGGGATCTTCAGGAAGTGGTATGTTGTAGCTCGCTTGAAAAACGGGGATTAACGGTTCCGACGAAGTTATACCGCGGTTATCCAGCGATGGAGCCGACAGCCGGCCAAAGTGGATGACTATGTGGGAATGGGGTGCGATCGAGGAAGCAGCACGGTTCTTTACGCCGAGGAAAGATGGGGACAATGGAGCACCGCTCTTGGTTATTCCCGGCTGTAGCCGGGAGGAGAGCAGACAAGCGCCGCCTGGGATGAACTCGCAGCTGGCGCAGGAAAGGTGGGGAAAGATGGGCAACGGAACGGGTTTTGGGGCGATTTACCCGAACGATCGCACCACCGATCCACAGGTCGTCGGGGAAAACGCCGTCGCGCGCAATCACACGGAGGCGACGCGGTTTCATCTTCATCTTGTGTCCGACTCGACCGGCGAGACCGTGCATTCACTCGCTCGCGCGTGCGTTGCCCAATTCGAGGACGTCAATGCGATCGAGCACATGTGGACGATGGTGCGGACCCGCAATCAGATCGACCGCGTCGTCGCTGGGATAGAGGCGAACCCCGGGGTGGTGCTGTTCTCCTTGGTCAACGATCCGCTCCGCGTCCTGCTGCAGAAGGAATGCCGCAGGCTCGAAGTAACGGCGATCCCGGTTCTTGATCCGGTGATCGGCGCCCTTGCCTCGTATCTGCATCGACAGACGCGCGGCGTTCCCGGCGGCCAGCACGCGCTTAACAGGGAATATTTCAATCGGATCGACGCGATGACCTTTGCCCTCAATCATGACGACGGGCAGTCGCCGCATGGTCTGAACGATGCCGATGTCTGCCTTGTCGGGGTCTCGCGGACCTCGAAGACGCCGACCTGCCTTTATCTCGCCAACCGCGGCATTAAGGCCGCCAATGTCCCCTATGTGCCGGGTGTCCAACTGCCGCCGGAGCTGAGCGCGGCCAAGCGTCCGCTGATCGTCGGGCTGACCAACGAGCCGGAGCGGCTGATCCAGTTACGGCGGAACCGGCTCGAACTGCTGCATCACGACGATACCACGGATTACACCGATCTCGACGCCGTCCGGCAGGAGGTGCGGGAAGCTCGCCGGTTATTCGCCGAGCACCACTGGCAGGTGGTCGACGTGACGCGGCGCTCGATCGAGGAAACGGCCGCCGCGATCATGAAATTGTGGGCGCGGCGGCACGGCACCGATGGGTGAGGGGCTGATCCTCGCCTCGGCCAGTCCCTCTCGGGCAAGGTTGCTGGCCGCGGCCGGGATTGCGGTTACGATCGAACCCGCCGCGATCGACGAGGGCGCGATCAAGAAGGATCATCGCAGAAGGGGCAGGGACGCGGTCGATTGCGCGCTGGCATTGGCGGAAGCGAAGGCGATCGAGGTCGGGCGACGGTACCCGCAGGCCTTCGTCATCGGCGCCGATCAGCTGCTCGTCTGCGGCGAGGACTGGTTCGACAAGCCTGGCGATACCGAGGGCGCCAGGGAACAGCTCCTGGCGCTGCGCGGCCGCACCCACGAGCTCGTAACGGCGGCGGTGGTGATTCGCAGCGGTGAGACGGTCTGGCGGCATGTCGCCCGCCCGCGGCTGACGATGCGCAATTTCAGCGACGGCTTTCTCGACGCCTATCTTGCGGCGGAAGGAACCGGAATACTGGGTTCGGTCGGGGCGTATCGTCTCGAAGCGGTGGGGATCCAGTTGTTTACCCGGATCGAGGGCGACTATTTTGCGATCCTCGGATTGCCGCTGCTCGAGTTGCTCGGGTTTCTGCGCGAGTGCGGCCTCGTCACAGTCTAGTCGCGGGCGCATCAGAGGTTCGGGAATGAAAATTACGGGCTCGACCCGTCTTGCCGGGATCATGGGGTGGCCGGTCGCACATTCCCGCTCGCCGCTGCTGCACGGCTTCTGGCTCGAAGCGAACGGGATCGATGGCGCCTATGTGCCGTTGCCGGTGCACCCGGAGAACATCGAGGGAGCGCTGCGGGCGTTGCCAGTTCTCGGCTTTCGCGGTTGCAACCTGACGATCCCGCACAAACAGTCCGCGCTCGCGATCGTCGACCGGCTCGAACCCTTGGCGCGCCGGATCGGCGCTGTGAACACGATCATCGTCGCTGCGGATGGCAGCCTTGAAGGGCGCAACACCGATGCCTTCGGATTCATCGAGAATCTGCGCGAAGGAGCGCCGCACTGGTCGCCGCGGTCGGGTCCAGCCGCGATCCTCGGCGCCGGCGGCTCGGCGCGCGCCGTCGTCGCAGCACTGATAGACGCCGGGGTCGGGGAAATCCGGCTCGTCAACCGCACCCGCGCGCATGCCGAGGCGCTGGCCCGCGACCTCGCGACGGCGACTTCGCCGATCTCGATCTATTCGTGGCGCGAGGCGGCGGCACTTTCGGATGCGGGGCTTCTGGTCAATACGACAAGCCTCGGCATGAGCGGAGAGCCGCCGCTGCTGCTCGACCTTTCGCCGCTGCCGCCGGCGGCGCCGGTCGTCGACATCGTCTATGTCCCGCTAGAAACCGAGCTTCTCGCGGCAGCGCGGCGGCGCGGCCATGCGGCGGTCGATGGCCTTGGCATGCTGCTCCATCAAGGGCGGCCGGGGTTCGAGGCATGGTTCGGGGTTCCTGTCGGGATCACACGCGAACTGCGGTCGACGATGCTGAAGAGCCTTAAACGGTGATCGTTCTCGGGCTTACCGGCTCGATCGGCATGGGAAAGAGCGCCGCGGCGACGATGCTGCGCCGGCTCGGCGTCCCGGTTTTCGACGCTGACCATTTCGTGCATCAGTCGATGGCGCCGGGCGGCGCGGCCGCTGCGGCCGTTGCGGCAGCGTTTCCAGGGGTGCGCAATGCCGAGGGCGGGATCGACCGGACGCTGCTTGGCCGCCGCGTATTCGGCGACGGGCCCGCGCTCGGCTGCCTGGAGGCAATTGTTCATCCGATGGTCGTCGCTGGCGAGAACCGGTTTCTTGCCCATGCGAGAGCGCGCGGCGAGCCGCTTGCGGTGCTCGACATTCCGCTCCTGTTCGAGACCGGGGCAGAGCGTCGTTGCGACTATGTGCTGGTGGTGTCGGCGCCGGCATTTCTGCAACGCCAGCGGGTCTTGCGGCGGCCGGGCATGACCGGGGGGCGGTTTGCCGCGATCCTTGCCAAGCAGATGCCGGATCGGGAGAAACGCCGTCGCGCCGATTTCGTGGTGCCGACCGGGCTGGGCCGGCACCTGACTTTGCGACGGCTGCAGAGGATCGTCACAGAGCTGCGTTCGGGTTCGCGGCCGCGCGTTCGCGGCCCGAGGAGGAGGCGCTGATGCGGGAGATCGTGCTCGACACCGAAACGACTGGCCTCGACCCGAATATGGGACACCGCGTGGTCGAGATCGCCTGCATCGAACTTTCGCACCATATCCCGACCGGCCGCGTCTTTCACCGCTATGTCAATCCGGAGCGCGACATGCCGGAGGAAGCGCTCTCAATCCATGGGTTGACGGCGGAGTTTCTCGCCGCTCATCCCCGGTTCGAAGAGATCGCCGACGAGCTGGCGGGCTTTATCGGCGCCGACTGCATCGTCAGCCATAACGCCGAATTCGATCTGGCGTTCTTGAACGCGGAATTGGGGCGGCTGGGACGGGCGCCGATGGCCGGTCCTTATGTCGATACGCTGGCGTTGGCGCGGCAGCGCTATCCGGGGGCGCCGGCCAGCCTGGACGCGCTTTGCCGCCGGTTCGAACTCGACCTCTCCGTGCGATCAAACCACGGGGCGAAGATCGATTGCGACCTGCTGGCGGAGGTCTATCTCGAACTGCTCGGCGGTCGGCAGCCGGACCTCGACCTTGCCGCCCCGGCGGAAATCCTCATCAACGCCGTCCGCACCGCGCGTCCGCCGCGGCCGCATGCGCCATCGGCGGCCGAGATCGCCGCGCACGAGGTGATGCTGCGATTGCTGAAGGCGCCGCTCTGGTTGGCTGACGCGTGAGACTCAGGTGATGAGGCCTTCCGGCGACATCGGCGTTGTCGTCTGCGTCTGCTGACGCCGCAACAGTTCGGCGAAATCGATCGGATTGATCATCAGTGGCGGGAAGCCGCCGTCCCGGGTGGCGTTGGCGACAACCGCGCGCGCGAACGGAAAAATGATCCGCGGCGTCTCGACCAGCACCAGCGCCGGCAGGGCCGCATCGGTCGCGTTTTTGATCGTGACGACCGCGGCATAGGCAAGTTCGACGAGGAATACCGGCTCGTCCTGGGCGCGGGCTGTGACGTTGATCTTGAGGGTGACCTCGAAGACCTCGGGGCCGAGATTGCGGCCCTGGACATCGACGTTGATCGCCACTTCCGGCTGGGCCGCGGGCTGGATCAGGCTCTGCGGCGCGCGCGGGTTCTCGAACGACAGGTCCTTGATGTATTGAGCATTTACAAATAATTGCTGGCCTTCGCCGGAGGCTGCTGCCTGGCCATCGATGCCGCCGTTGCCCTGCCCTTCTTCCGCCATGGCGCCGCCGCTCCAATTCCTGGGCTCCGCCGGGAGGACGGAACCGTTCGGGCGCTGGCTAGCACGGATCGCGACATTCGTTCAACGCTCGGCCCGATCCGCCGTTGGAGGCGGAACAAAGAGCGTCACGGCGGCGTCCTCGGGCCGGGTCGGATCGACGCGCAACACCGCGCCGTTCGGCACGGCAAGCCCGGTCAGCGCCCGGATGAAACCCCAATGGGTGACGACCGCGGCATCGGACCAGGGGCCGGTCGCGATCTGCCCACAGAACGCCTGCGAGCGCTGGCGAAGCGAGGCCTCGCTCTCCTCCTCTTGCGGCCACCATGGATCGGGCAGGTGGTCGAAGGCGAGAGCCGGCCAGAGAGAGCGCAATTCGCCGAGCGGAGAGCCGATGTCGCAAGCGTAAGCGCAACGCTCGGCGACAAGCGTCTCGACCGCAATGGGCAGGTCAAGCTCGGTTGCGATGATCTGCGCAGTTTCCAGCGCGCGAACATAGGGGCTGGCGATCAAGCGGCGAATACCGAAGCCGCGCAGCGCCCGCGCCGCGGCGGCAGCCTGGCTCCGGCCGGCCTCGGTCAGGCACGGGTCGTGGATCCCGGGGTCGATGCGGGTGCGTGAGAAGACCTGGTTGAACACGGTCTGGCCGTGGCGGATCAACAGCATGACGCCTTCCGTTCGGGCGGCGGGCAAATCGGCGTCACGGCGTAGCGGCCCGATTTGCTTGCGGCAGCATGGCGCAGCCCCCATCTGGACAAGAGATCATGCAGAAGCCGGTCTTCGGCCTTTGCTGAAAGGCGATCGAGCGCGGGAGACGATGGGAGTTTTTCAGCAGTATTTCGACATCATCCTGTTCGCGATGATCGCGGGGTTTCTGGTGCTGCGGCTGCGCAGCGTGTTGGGTCGGCGAACCGGGAACGAACGGCGCCGCGATCTCTTCGTGCGTCGGCCGGCGTCGCCCGCCGAAAAAGTAACCGCACCGCGCGAGCCGGGCAAGAACGAGCCGGCCCCGCCGGTGGTCGCTACCGCCGCCGGGGTCGCCGAGGGGATCGAACATATTCGCGGCGCCGACCTGAGCTTCGATCCGGCGCATTTCGTCGAGGGCGTACGGGCCGCCTTCGAGATGATTGTCCTTGCCTTTGCGAGCGGCGACAAGGCTACCCTGCGTTCGCTCTTGAGCGAGGACGTGTTCCGCTCGTTTGCCACGGCGATCGACGAGCGCGCCGCCGCGCATGAAACCCTCGAAACCAAGATCGTCAAGCTCGACAGCATCGATCTTGTCGAGGCCGATCTGGTCGGCAGCACGTCGCAGGTGACGGTCAAGCTCGTCTCGCGGCAGATCAACGTGACGCGCGCTGTGGATGGCAGCATCGTCGACGGCGATCCGAAGAACCCGATCGAAAAAACCGATCATTGGACCTTCTCGCGCGACACGACGTCGAGCGATCCGAACTGGACGCTGGTCGCCACCAGCAGCGGCTGAGGCTGCTTGCCGCGGTCGGGATCGCGGCGCTGGCTCTGTGGCAATGTGCGGCCCCGCCACGGGTGAATTTCACTCCCGTCGGCTATGACCGTCTCGAAGGCTGGGACGCCGATCGCCAGGCGGCGGCGGTACCCGCCTTTGTCAGATCCTGCGAGCGGCTGGCGTCGCGACCGAATGAGGCGGCGTTTGCTGCCGGCGGCGCGGCCGCGGAGTTCGGAAGGGTCTCGGATTGGCGCGCGCCTTGCCGCGAGGCGCTGGCGTTGCCTGGCCGGCGACGACCGGGCGGCGCGAGAGTTCTTTGCCACGAAGTTCACGCCTTTAGCCGTTGGCGGTCAGGATGGGGCGGAGGGGCTGTTCACCGGCTATTTCGAGATTGCGCTGCAAGGGCTCGCGGCGGCGGCACGGCGCCTATCAGACGCCGCATCTACCGAAGGCCGCCGGACCAATCGCCGGCGCCTTTAGCCGCGCGCCAGATCGAGGACGGGCGCTTGGCCGGGCGCGGCCTCGAATTGTTGTGGGTCGACGATCCGATCGACGCCTTTTTTCTCGAAATCCAGGGTTCGGGCCGGGTGCGGCTCGACGACGGCGGAGCCGTCCGCGTGGGCTATGACGGGCAAGAACGGCAAGCAATATGTCGCCGGTCGGCCGGCTGCTGGTCGAGCGCGGCGATGATCCCGCGCGAGCAGGCTGACGATGGCGACGATGCGCGACTGGATGCGAGCAGCACCCGAAGGCCGGCGCTGCGCTGCGGCGGGAGAACCCGTCCTATGTCTTCTTTCGGGAAATTGCCGGTGACGGTGCCGCTCGGCAGCGAGCGGGTCGTGCTGACGCCGGGCCGCAGCCTTGCCGTCGATCGCCGTTTCATGCCGCTCGGCGCGCCGATCTGGCTCGACGCGGAGGAGCGCTTCAGCCCGGACGCGAAGCTCCGCCGTCTGGTCGTGGCGCAGGACACCGGCGGCGCCATCAAGGGGCCGGTGCGCGGCGATCTGTTCTGGGGCGCCGGCAGAGGCGGCGGCGACGCGCGCCGGCGCGATGAACGCCCGCGGCCGTTACTACCTGCTGGCTGCCGCGCGACGCCGTCGCCGCGAACTCGGCCGAAACGCGGCGGCCGGGCGCGGATTGATTTCGCCGGCCGCGCGATCCCTATGTTGCTCGCGTATCGCGACGGCGGAGTCGACGGAAATGGCCGAGCCGCCGCGCCGCGTCGGGCTTTTTGTCACCTGTCTGGTCGATCTGTTCCGGCCGACGGTCGGGTTTGCCGCGGTCAAGCTGCTGGAAGACGGCCGGCTGCACGGTCGAGGTGCCGCGGGCGCAGACCTGCTGCGGCCAGCCGGCCTACAATTCGGGCGACCGCGCCGACGCCAAGGCGATCGCGCGCACAGGTGATCGAGGCCTTCGCCGGCTACGACTATGTCGTGGCGCCTTCGGGCTCCTGCGCCGGCATGCTGCGGCAGCATTACCCGGAGCTGTTCGCCGATGAGCCGGCATGCTGCCGCGGGCCGAGGCATTTGCCGCGCGCACTGGGAGCTGGTGTCGTTTCTGGTCGATGTCCGCGGCATGACCGCGGTCGCGGCGCGCTAGGATCGGCGCGTGACCTATCACGACGCTTGCTCGGGCTTGCGCGAGCTCGGGGTAAGGCGGCAGCCGCGCCGGCTGCTGGAAACGGTCGCCGGGCTGCGGCTGTGCGAGCTGCCGGGCGCGGAGGTGTGCTGCGGCTTCGGCGGCACGTTCTGCGTCAAATACCCGGAGATCTCGGACAAGATGGTCGGCGACAAGGCCGCCGAAATCGCCGCCACCGGGGCTGAGGCGGTGCTCGCCGGCGATCTCGGCTGCCTGTTGAACATCGCCGGCAAGCTCTGCCGGCGCGGGCATCCGATCGAAGTGCGCCACGTCGCCGAGGTGCTGGCCGGCATGACCGACGGCAGTGGCCGCCGATCGGCGCGCCGCGCTGAGCGGGTACGGACGGCGCCGCATGCTCGCGACCAGCGCGCATTTCAAGGCCAACGCCGCATGCGGGACTCGCCAACGACGAACCTGCAGCGCGCGCTCGGGCTCACGCGCGACCGGGTTTCCGCTGCGCCGCCGGCAGGCCATCGAGCGGCTGCCGGAGTTCGAGGCGCTGCGCGAGGCCGGGCGGGCGATCAAGGACCACACGCTCGCGCATCTCGATTTCTATCTCGAGCTCTACGAAACGAACGTCGACGGCCGCCGGGCGGCAAGGTGCATTGGGCGCGCGATGCCGCCGAAGCGCGCGACAGCGTCCTGCGCATCTGCCGCGCGGCCGGCGCCCGGACCGTCACCAAGGGCAAATCGATGGTGGCCGAGGAGATCGGCCTCAACGAGCATCTCGAAGCCAACGGCATCACGCCGGTCGAGACCGATCTCGGCGAATACATCATCCAGCTGCGCCACGAGCCGCCGAGCCACATCATCGCGCCGGCGATCCACCTCGTCAAGGAGCAGGTGGCCGAGACCTTTCGCGCCGCGCATCGCGCGCTCGACCCGGACCGGCCGCTGACGAGCCGCGGCAGCTCTGCGACGAGGCGCGCGACGATGCTGCGCCCGCAATTTCTCGCCGCCGATGTCGGCATCACCGGCGCCAATTTCCTGGTCGCCGAGACCGGCTCCGGCATCATCGTCACCAACGAGGGCAACGGCGATCTGACGCAGACCCTGCCGCGCGTGCATATCGTGCTCGGCGAGCATCGAGAAGGTGGTGCCGACGCTTCGAGGACGCCGCGACCTTGCTGCGCCTGCTGGCGCGCTCGGCGACGGGGCAGGAGATCACCTCCTACACGACGGTCTCGACCGGCCCGCGGCGGCCGGGCGACACGACGGGCCGGAGGAATACCACGTCGTCCTCCTCGACAACGGCCGCTGCGGCTGCTCGGCGGCGAGTTTCAGGACATGCTGCGCTGCATCCGCTGCGCCGCCTGCATCAACCATTGCCCGGTTTATGCCGCGGTCGGCGGGCACGCCTATGGCTGGGTCTATCCGGGGCCGATGGGCGCGGTGCTGACGCCGGCCTGATCGGGGTCGAGGAGGCGGGCCACCTGCCGAACGCCTCGACTTTCTGCGGCCGCTGCGAGAGCGTCTGCCCGGTCAAGATCCCGCTGCCCGAACATGATGCGGCACTGGCGCGAGCGCGAATATGCGCGAAAGCTGAACCCGCCCGCCTACCGCGCCGGCCTGTCGCTTTGGGCCTGGGTGGCGCGGCGGCCCGCGCTCTATCATTGGCTGGTCGCGTTGGCGAGCCGGGTATTGGGCTGGGCCGGCAAGGATCGCGGCCGCTTCCGTTCGTTGCCGCTCGCCGCCGGCTGGACCGCCGTGCGGGATATGCCCGCCCCCGAAGGGCGCAGCTTTCAGAGCCTGTGGGCGGCGCGGCGCGGCGCGGGGAGCAGTCGATGAGCGGTGCCCGCGAAGCAATCATTGCCGGCATTCGCCGGTCCTTGCGGCGTGGCCCGCTTGATGCGGAAACGGCAGCCGAATTGCGCGACCGGGTCGCCGCCCACCGGCGCAACCTGATCCCGGCGCGGGCGGCTTCGCTCGATCATCAGGGTCGCATCGATCTTTTCGTCAGCGATGGCCGAGGAGGTGCAGACGACGGTCGAACGGGTGGCCTCGCCCGCCGCCGTGCCCGATGCGGTGGCGCGGTATCTGGCGGCGGAGAACCTGCCGGCGGAACTGGTGATGGCCCCCGATCCGGCGCTCGATGCGGTTCCCTGGGAGACACGCCCATTACTGCAGATCCGCCGCGGCCGGGCGGCGGTCAGCGACAGCGTCAGTCTCGCCCCCTGCTTTGCCGCGATCGCCGAAACCGGCACGTTGATGCTGATCTCCGGCCCCGGAACGCCGACGACCCTCAATTTCCTGCCAGACAACGAGATCGTCGTGGTGCGGGCCGAGCAGGTGGTCGCCGCCTATGAGGACGCGTGGGATCGGCTGCGCGCCATCTGCCCGACGCCGCAAGCGATGCCCCGGACCGTCAATTTCATCACCGGACCGTCGCGCACCGGCGACATCGAGCAGCGCATCGTGCTTGGCGCGCATGGTCCGCGGCGGCTCCATATCATTCTTGTCGAGGAGCCCGGAGAACATCCCGATGGCCAAACCCGGGAGTAACGCCGCCGACCGGGAGGTTTGGCATGCCGCAATGCGCGACGTGAAGCCGTTGCCCGGACGAACACGCCCGAGCGCGTCGCGGCCCGAGCGCGCCGCACCCGTCGAACCGCCGGCGATCGCCCTCACTCCCCCACCGCTCGATCGCTTTGCCGGCATCGATCGCGCCAACGCCGAGCGGCTGAAGCGCGGCATGCACCGCATCGAGGCGCGTCTTGATCTGCACGGCATGACCCAGGTCGAGGCACACCGGGCGCTGGCGGCGTTTCTCGAAGGCCAGCGCGCCGCCGGCCGGCGCTGCGTGCTCGTGATCACCGGCCGCGGCCTGGGCCCGAACGGGCCGGGCGTGCTGAAGACCGCGGTGCCGCGCTGGCTGGAAGAGGCGGATTTGCGCCGCCACGTGCTGGCCATGACGCCCGCGCAGCCGCGCGACGGCGGAACCGGCGCGATCTATCTCCTGTTGCGCCGCCATCGGTGAGCCCGAGCGCTAGAATCGAAACCGACGCAACTGTTGCGTGCTTTCCCTTGCGCGCGCCGTGCAAAGCCGCCACAAGACGTCGACACTTTTTGCAAAGCAGCATCGCCAATGGCCATCAACAACCAAGATCTTCTCGCTCATATCGACCGGTTGCGGACGGCCCGCGTGCTCTGCATCGGCGATGTGATGCTCGACCATTATGTTTATGGCCAGGTCGAACGGGTGTCGCCGGAAGCCCCGATCCAGGTGCTCGAGGTCGAACACGAAATGAAGACCTTGGGCGGCGCCGGAAACGTATTGCGCAACCTGCGGGCGCTCGGCGCCGCGGCGTCGCTGATTTCGGTTGTTGGCAATGACGAGGTGGGCCGCGAGATCAGCCGGCTGCTCGAGGCGCAGGAAGGCGTCGAGGTGCACACCCTCGTCCAGCCGCAGCGCATGACCACGGTCAAGACCCGCTACATCGCCGCCGGCCAGCAATTGTTGCGCGCCGACCGAGAGAGCACAATCCCGCTCGACGCCTATACCCGTGAGGATCTGCTGCGGCTGGCGCGGCAACTGGTGACCGATCATGCAGTCGTGATCATTTCCGATTACGGCAAGGGAGTGCTGACCGAAGGGGTGGCGCTCGAGATCATTCGCGCCGCGCACGAGGCCGGCGCCAAGGTCGTCGTCGATCCGAAAGGCGGCGACCCGATCCGTTACCGAGGTGCGGACATCCTGAAGCCCAACAGGCGCGAACTCGGCCACGCCACCGGCATGCCTGTCGGGACCGAGAGCGAGATCGCCGCCGCCGCTGAAGCGCTGATCGAGCGTTGTGATTTCAAGGCAGTGCTGGCCTCGCTCGGACCGGACGGGATGGTCCTGGTCGATGCCGACGGGACGGTGCGGGTGCAACGCGCCGAGGTGCGCGAGGTCTACGACGTTTCGGGCGCCGGCGACACCGTCGTGGCGGTCCTGGCGGCGGCGCTCGGGGCCGGGATTGATCTGGTCGACGCCGCCCGGCTCGGCAATCTCGCGGCCGGGATCGTTGTCGGCAAGGTCGGTACCGCTGTCGTCTATCCGAGCGAGCTGACCGCTCGGCTCTCCGGGCTCCCGGTCGCCGCCGCGGACAAGACATTGGCCCGTTTGCCGGCACTCGACTTGGTCGAGCGCTGGCGCCGGCAGGGTCTGAAAATCGGCTTCACCAACGGTTGTTTCGATCTCCTGCACCCGGGCCATGTCGCGCTTCTGGGCCAAGCCAAGGCGTCATGCGACCGGCTGATCGTTGGGCTTAACAG
The DNA here is from genome assembly GCA_963799085.1 of uncultured Alphaproteobacteria bacterium. Lineage (GTDB taxonomy): Bacteria > Pseudomonadota > Alphaproteobacteria > ATCC43930 > CGMCC-115725 > AP-15. The sequence goes on from CAWCWA010000020.1 coordinate 155,010, forward strand.
CGACGCCTCGACGGCGCGGCTGAAGGGTCCGCGCCGGCCCATCCAGAGCGAAAACGAGCGCGCCGCGGTGCTGGCCTCGCTGGCGGCGGTCGATCTGATCGTCATCTTCGACGAGGACACGCCGATCGATCTGATCCGGGCCATGCGCCCTGATCTTCTCGTCAAGGGCGCCGATTACCGGCTCGAGGAGATCGTTGGCGCTGACCTCGTCAAGGCTAATGGCGGCGAGGTGCTGCTCGCCGAGGTGACGCCAGGCTACAGCACCACTGCAACGATTGCGCGGATGGTGCGATCGGCCTGAGCAGCGCCGCGAACTCAGAGGAGGTCGGGAGTGCCCGCCTCGGGATCGAGCGAGCGGCGAAGCCGGATGGCGGCGATCCGCGCGAAGCGCAGGGTCAGCGCGCGCCGCCTTCCTGGGTTGAGCGGCTGGATCGCGCCTTCGCGCAGCAGGGCGGCGCCGAACGCGTCGGCCACTATGAGGCCACATTCCTCGGGAATGAGCGCGGCGGGAAAGTCCTTGGTAACGGCGAAATAGAGGCGGTCGGCAAAATCGCGATAGCTCGGCCATTTGCGGTCGGCCCGATAATCGGCGACCGAGCTTTTGACCTCGATGATGATAACCTCGCCCTTTCTGCCGAGGGCCAGAACATCGGCGCGGCGGCCGTTGGCGAGCGGAAATTCGACGAGGCTGACATAGCCGAACTGTTCGAGGGCGCGACAGGCGCCCCGAGCGAGAAGGGCGGCGGCGACGGGAGGGCTCGACGAGGAGTGGGTCATCGCTGGTGGCGCGTCGGGGGTCGGACACCGGGGGTGGGTGAGAGTAACGGAGGGCGTTGATGGCGGCGACACCCAAGATCGGCTTTCTGCGACAGGCCTGGGATCTGGCCTGGCCGTATTGGAAATCCGACGAGAAATGGTCGGCGATCGGGCTGCTCGCCGCCGTCGTTGCCCTCAATCTGGTCAGCGTCTGGCTCAACGTCCGCTTCAATTACTGGAACAACGACTTTTATAACGCGCTACAGCAATACGATTGGTCCGAGTTCTGGCGGCAGTTCGGGATTTTTGGCTTGATCGCGGTGGCCTCGATCGTGGTCGGCGTATACTCCTTCTATCTGCGGGGGATCCTGCACATCCGCTGGCGGCGCTGGCTGACCGAGCATTTTCTGCGGCATTGGCTCGACAACCAGGCCTATTACCGCATGCAGTTGAACCAGGTGGTGACCGACAACCCGGACCAGCGCATCTCGGACGATCTCGACAGTTTCGCGACGATCAGCCTCGGCCTGTCGCTGGGCCTCCTGAACGCGGTCGTCACCCTTGCTTCCTTCCTGTCGATCCTGTGGACGCTGTCGGGCGCGCTCAAGGTGCCGCTCGGCGGGGGCGCTTTCTTCACGATTCCTGGCTACATGGTTTGGGCGGCGCTGATCTATGCCGTCGTCGGCACGATCCTGACGCACTGGATCGGCAACCCGCTGGTGCAGCTGAGCTTCGACCAGCAACGTTTCGAGGCCGACTTTCGCTTCAGCATGGTCCGCCTGCGCGAGAACGCAGAGAACGTCGCCTTCTACGGCGGGGAGCCGCGTGAGCTCGACACTTTTCGGGGCCGCTTTGCCCGCGTCATCGCCAACTGGTGGGGCATAATCAAGCGCCGCAAGCGGCTGACCTGGTTCACCTCCGGTTACGATCAGGTGGCGATCGTCTTTCCGTTTCTGGTGGCGGCGCCGCGCTATTTCGACAAGACGATCCAGCTCGGCGGCCTGATGCAGATTGCCTCGGCCTTTGGCCGGGTGCAGGATTCGTTGTCCTTCATCGTCAGCTCGTACACTCAGATCGCTCAATACCAGGCGGTCGTGCAGCGGCTCGCGGGGTTTCGTGCGCGGCTCGACGGGATCGCGGCCGAGCGGCAGGGGCTGCAGCCGATCGCGGTCGAGCGCGCCGGTTCGGGTGTCGCGGTCGATGCTCTCGATCTCGATCTGCCCGATGGCCGGTCGCTGCGACGAGACATCGCGCTTTCCGCGAACCCGACCGAGCCGCTCTTGATTACTGGCCCGTCGGGCGTGGGTAAGAGCACGCTGTTGCGGGCGATCGCCGGGCTGTGGCCGTTCGGCCGCGGTCGGATCAGGGTCGGCGATGGGCGCGCGCTGTTTTTGCCGCAGCGGCCATATCTGCCGTTAGGAACGCTCGCCGACGCCCTCGTCTATCCGGATTCGGCGGCACGATTGCCGCGCGAGGAACTGGTCGCGGCGTTGCGCGCCGTCGGCTTGCCGAAGCTCGTCGATCGTCTCGACGAGGAAGACAATTGGGCGCAGCGACTGTCGATCGGCGAGCAGCAGCGCCTTGCCTTTGCCCGGGTCTTTCTCGCCCGCCCCGAGATCGTATTTCTTGACGAGGCGACCTCCGCACTCGACGAAGCCGCCGAGATCGCGCTCTATCGGCTGTTGCGCGAGGCGCCGTGGCGGCCGACCATTGTCAGCGTGGGCCATCGCAGCAGTTTGCGCCGGCTGCATGATGTGGTGCTCGATCTGGCGCATAAGCCGTTGAGCGAACCCTCCGAGGCGGCGGCCGGATGAGCGAAGACGCGAAGGAAGGTGCGATGCAGGACGACGAGCAACCCGGCCGGAACGAGGAGGAACCGCTGCGCGCTGCCCGGCTCGCCAAGCTCGACGGTCTCAAGGAACTCGGCATCGATCCCTATCCCTATGCGTTCGCGCGCAGCGACGAAGCTGCCGAGATCGAGGCCCGGCATGCCGACCTCCCTGCCGGTGCGGAAACCGGCGAGAGCGTGCGGGTAGCTGGGCGGATCCGCGCGATCCGCAACAGCGGCATGTTCATCGATTTGCACGATGCCTCGGGCAAGATCCAGATTTTCTGCCATCGCGACTTTCTGAGCGTCGCCGACCTCGCCGCGGTGCGGCTGCTCGACATCGGCGATTTGATCGGGGTCGAGGGCAACGTGCGGCGCACCCCGCGCGGCGAATTGACGGTCAACGCCGTCGCGGTCACGGTGCTCGCCAAGACATTGCGGCCGCTGCCGGAAAAATATCACGGCCTCGCCGATGTCGAGCTCCGCTATCGCCAGCGCTATCTCGACCTGATCGTCAATTCGCAAAGCCGCGACGACGTTGCGCAGCCGCAGCCGCATCGTGGCGGCGTTGCGTCGCCATCTCGTCGAGCGCGGCTATCTCGAAGTCGAGACGCCGATGCTGCATACGATCCCCGGCGGCGCCTCGGCGAAGCCCTTCGTCACCCACCACAACGCGCTCGATATCGATCTCTACCTGCGCATCGCGCCGGAACTGCATTTGAAGCGGTTGCTCGTCGGCGGGCTTGCCGACAAGGTCTTCGAGATCAACCGCTGCTTCCGCAACGAGGGGCTGTCGCCGCGCCACAACCCGGAATTTACCTCGCTCGAACTCTACGAGGCCTATGTCGATTATGCCGCGATGATGCGCCTGACCGAGGCGCTGGTGACGGCGGCGGCGGAAACGTCGCTGGGCGCCTTGCAGATCGAATACGGGGGAACCAGGATCGACCTGACACCGCCTTGGCCGGAGCGCAGCATGGCCGAGTTGGTCGCGGAGGCGACCGGTGTGGATTTCCTGACGTTTGACGACGCCGCCACGGCGCGTCGGGCGGCGGGCGGGATCGGCGTCGGATTGGCCGGCGGGGAGAATTGGGGCCAGGTGCTGGAAGCGGTCTTTGCGGCACGGGTCGAGGACAAGTTGATCCAGCCGGTGCATGTCACCGGGTTCCCCCGCGACATCTCGCCGCTCGCCAAGCGCGACCGGAACAACCCCCGGCTGGCCGAGCGGTTCGAGACCTACATCTATGGCTGGGAAGTGGCCAACGCCTTTTCCGAATTGACCGATCCACAGGACCAGCGGGCCCGTTTCGAGGCCCAGATGGCGGCGCGCGCGGCCGGCGACGAGGAGGCGCAGCCGCTCGACGAGGATTACGTGACCGCGCTCGAATACGGGCTCCCGCCCTGCGGCGGACTCGGCATCGGCATCGACCGGCTGGTCATGCTGCTGACCGACAGCCCGTCGATCCGCGACGTCATCGCCTTTCCAACCCTGCGGCCGCGGTAGCGAAGCTCACAGGCAACGGATCGTCCAGGTCGTAAAGACGCCCGGTTCCACGGCGGCGCGGTCGGGGGTGTTGCGGTGGACCTCCTGGTCGATTACCCGGTAACCCTTCGGACAGGCACGCTCCGCCAGCCGCCGGTTCGGCACGTCCGAACCACCCGGGATGCCGCCGGACTGGATCGAAAAGGTGCGGGCGTCGACTTTGCTCATGCTCGCTTCGGTGCACGAGCTGAGTGCGAGGAGGGCAATAAGGACAAGCGCACGCATCAGAGTTCACGCAGAAGTGAGAGGGAACGACCCAGATTAACCGCGACCGAACGGCCTATGCTAGGCGTCGGATCGGTTGCGGCGCGAGATTAGGGATGTCCATCGGATCGCTGTTTCCCCCAATGGTGCGGGCAGCCCTGGCGGTCGTCCTTATCGCGTTGTCGGGCTGCGCGAGGCTGCCGCAGACCGCAGCCGTAGCGATCCCGCCGATTCCCGCCGGCGAAGCGCGTGTCTGGGTTTATCGTGCCGACGAACCCTACGCCGGAAGGGGGCTGCCCGCGGTCGCTGCCAACGGCCGACAGATCGGCTTTGCCGAGATGGGGGGCGCCTTCTACCGCGACCTGCCGCCAGGGCGCTACCGGATCACGGTGGAGACGGTCGGCGTCGACGTCAACCAGTCGGCGGCGCTCGATCTCGGTCCTGGGCAGGAGTCCTATATCAAGATCGTGTCGCTGCCGAGTTGGGTCGAGTATGGGGACATCATGGCGTACCAGCGGCCGACCTTTTATGCGTGGGAAATCCCGGACGAAGCGGCGCGCGAGGAAATCGCACACTTGTCCTTCAACGGCGGCGGCTGAGACACCGCGAGATATGGAGGCGCTTCATGATTGCGAATGTCATGCGAGAATACCGCCGGCTGCTGGCGGCGGCATTGATTGGGGTCGGGGCGGGCATCGGTTGCGCGCAGCCGATGACGGGTGCGGTCAGCCTGCCGCCCATTCCTGCCGGCGAGGCGAGGGTGTGGTTCTACCGCGACTACATACCCTCGGAGACCTTGAACATGACGGCGGTCTCGATGAACGGCGTCACGGTCGGATATTCGCGTCTTGGCGGCGCCTTCTACCGCGACGTGCCGCCCGGCGACTACCATGTCGACGCCGAAAGCTATGGCTCCGATTTCAGCCAGACCGCGGACCTGCAGCTGGCGGCCGGCGAGGAGGCCTTCGTCAGGATCGAGTTGCTGCGCAGCTGGGCGAGCGACGGCGAGAAAAACGCCATTGGGCGCGACACGTTCTACGCGCGGCAGGTTCCGACCGAAATCGCGCGGGCCGGGGTCGCGCGCAGCACCTTCGACGGCGGCAGCTGACGGTGTGCAGCTAGAAATTCTCGAGGTTCAGAACCTCGCTGTCGTAGTCATAGGCGAAAATTTCCGCGTGGCGGCCCCAGTTGATGACTGTCTCGAGTACGCGCTCAGCCTCCTCCTCGGACAGATGGTCCTCGAGTTCGCGCAGAAAGCGGGCGGCGGGCGCGCGATGGCCGGGCCGCTCGTCGAGCACCCGGCGGATGTGCGCGGCCAGCGGCACGTGCTTCGGCAGCGCCTCTGCGAAGAGCTGCTTGCGGGCGAGCATATCGGCGTCGGCATAGGCGCGGCCCAATGGCGTCAATTCGATGTCGCCGGCGCTGACCTGGGCGAACCCCAAGAGCTGCAGGGTTTCGATCAGCGGGAACAGTTCGTCCATGTCGAGGTTTTCTTCGTCGGCGAGATGCGGCAGGTCGGCGCGGCCGTGATAGGGGGCGTCGGTCAGGCTGTCGATCAGGCCCGAGAGCTGCTGTACTGAGGCGTCGGGCAGGCGGTAGCCGATGCCGATCGGCTCGGGCCGTGCGCCGCGGCGCCCGTCGCGGCCGGGTTCGGTCGTCAGCAATGTGTAGACTTGGTCGACGATCTGGCGGAATCCGGCGCTGTCGGCTTGGCGCGGCCGCTGTAAGGTGATCGGGATATCGGCGCGGATGCGGCCAGGATCGCTGCTGAAGATCAGCACCCGGTCGGCGATTTCGACTGCCTCCTCGATGTTGTGCGAGACGATGACGATGCCCTTGGTTGAAATGCGGCGCTCGTCCCACAGATCGAGCAGATCGCCGCGCAAGGTTTCGGCGGTCAGCACGTCAAGCGAGGAAAAGGGTTCGTCGAGCAGCAGGATGTCGGGGTTGACGACGAGCGCGCGGGCAAACCCGACCCGTTGCCGCATGCCGCCCGACAGCTCCTTCGGATAGGCGTTTTCAAACCCGTCGAGGCCAATCACGTCGATCGCATCGACGGCGCGGCGGCGGCGCTCGCTCCCGCCCATGCCGAGCGCCTCAAGCCCGAGCTCGACGTTGCCGAGGACCGTCAGCCACGGAAAGAGCGCGTAGGTCTGAAACACCATCGCAATGCCTTGAGCGGGTTGGGTGACCCGTCGGCCGCGATAGAGGACGGTGCCGTCGCTCGGCGGCACCAGTCCGGCAAGGATGCGCAGAAACGTCGATTTCCCCGAGCCCGATTTGCCGAGAATCGCGACGATCTCGCCATCCTTTAACGTAAAGTCGATCCGGTCGAGCACCAGCCGGGCGAGATGGTCAGGCATGCGGTAGGTCTTGGAGACGGCGTCGGTGCTCAGCAGCGCAGGGGTCATGACCTCTTTCCGTCGCTAGAAACGGTCAGTCGAGCCGCAGGCGTTCGGCGGCGATGTCGTAGAGCCGCCGCCACAGGAGGCGGTTGAAGGCAAGGACATAGAGGCAGAGGACGGCGATCCCGAGCGTGATTCGGGCGCCGTCGCCCTCGGCGGTGGTGCGGGCAATGTATTCGCCGATGCCGGTCGCCGACAATGTGGTGTCGCCCCATCTGACGGTCTCGGCGACGATGCTGGCGTTCCACGAGCCGCCGGCGGCGGTGACCGCACCCGTGACATAGGCGGGGAAGATCGCCGGCAGCATCACGCGGCGCCACCACAACATCCGCCGCACGCCCAGATTCTGCGCCGCGCGCCGCAATTCGATCGGCAGCGCCGTCGCACCGCCGATGACGTTGAACAGGATGTACCACTGGGTGCCGAGGATCATCAGCGGGCTCAGCCAGATTTGCGGATTGAGGTGAAACTGCAGGATCACGACCACGACCGCCGGAAAGAACAAATTGGCCGGAAAAGCGGCAAGAAACTGGACGATCGGCTGCGCCCTCTCGGCCAGATGCGGCCGCAGCCCGATCGCCACCCCGATCGGCACCCAGACCAGCGAGGCGAGCGCGATCAGCACCAGGACGCGCACTGCGGTCAAAAATCCGTAGAGGAATACCCGGCCGATTTCGTCGGCCCCGATGTGTTCGTGGATGAAAAGGACGAGCCAGACCAGGGCGCCCAAGGCGAGCGCGATCAGAACGGCATCGAAGGCCCGCTCCAGGCTGGGCCGCGAGGGCTGCTCCTCCGAGTGCGGTCGGCGACCGAAGAGAGCGCCGATGAACCGATCCAGCGCGCGGTTCAAAGCGAGCAGGCCGCCCTGGGCGAGGTCGATCGCGCGCGCCCGCTGCAACATGATCAGCATCCAAGGGCCGCGAAGCGTCCTCGTCGATCGAGGGGTCGTCGCGGAAGCGCCGCGACCAGGCCAGCAGCGGTCGGAACAACAGCTGATCGTAGAGCAGGATCACGATCAGCATGACCAACACCGCATAGCCGATAGCGGCGAGATCGCTGCGGTCGATCGCAGTGGCGATGTAGGAGCCGATGCCCGGCAGCAGGATCGTCTGCCCGGAAACCGAGATCGCTTCGGAGGCGACGACGAAGAACCAGCCGCCCGACACCGACATCATCGTGTTCCAGACGAGCGAGGGGATCGCGTGCGGCACTTCGAGCCGCCAGAAGCGCTGCCAGGGCGAGAGATGATACATCCGGGCCGCCTCGATCAATTCGACCGGCACGGTACGCAGCGACTGGTAGACGCTGAACGTCATGTTCCAGGCCTGCGAGGTGAAGATCGCGAAGATCGCGGCGCATTCGACGCCGATGAGCCGGCCCGGGAAGAGTGCTATGAAGCCGGTCACGGTGATCGACAGAAAACCGAGGATCGGGACCGACTGCAGCACGTCGAGAAGCGGGATCATGATCTTCTCGGCCTGGCGGTTCTTGGCCGCGAGCGCGGCGTAGGCGAGGCTGAAGACGAGCGAGGCCACGAGCGCCCAGCCCATGCGCAATACGGTGCGCAGCGCATATTCGGGTAGGCGCCAGGGGTCGAGGCTGATCGGCAGCGGCTCGCCGACGTGATAACGCGCGCCCATCGCCATGCCGCCCCAGGCGATCAGCGCGACCACGCCCAGCACCAGCAGCAGCGCCACCAGGTCCCAGTAATTGGGCCGCAACCGCCGCGGCCAGGCGACGAGGGGCAGGCCCCAGCGTTGTTGCATGACCCGTTACCCAGGTTGGACGGTCGGCGCCGCGATGGCGGCTACCACTAACCCAGGCGGCAGCTCCGGCGAAGCGCTAAAGTATCGGGTGTGCCGAGATGCGCGGCGAGGCTGTTGGGCGGCGCGGGCCGGCGCTCTATATTCCGGAGCGCGACGCTGTGGAGGGCGGCGACAAGATGCTCGATCTCGATCGCTTGGCTGATGCGCCGCTCGAGCGCGACCCATTCGATTTCGTCGTGGTCGAGCGGTTCCTGCGCGACGATGCCCTGCCTTCGATCCTCGCTGATTTTCCGGCGGTGCGCGGCCACGGCAGCTATCCGGTCCAAAGCCTGCGATGCGGCCCGGTATTCGGCGGTCTCGTGGCGGCCCTGACCGGCGCCGAATTGACGCGCGTCGTCGCCGACAAATTCGGGGTTGATCTGGAGGGACGTCCGACGCTCATCACCGTGCGCGGCAACAGCGACGGCAAGGACGGACGCATCCATACCGATTCCGCGACGAAGATCATCACCCTGCTGCTCTACCTGAACCCGGTGTGGGACCATGCCGAGGGCCGGCTGCGGCTGCTGCGCGGTCCGCGCGATCTCGAAGATTACGTCCGCGAAGTGCCGCCGCTGGCCGGAACGATGCTGGCCTTCCGCCGCGGCGAGCGGTCGTTTCACGGCCATCATGCGCATGTCGGCGAGCGCCGTTCCCTGCAGCTGAACTGGGTCACCGACGAGGCGGTGGTGCGGCGGGAACTCGGTCGCCATCGCTGGTCGGCGCGGCTGAAGGCGCTCAACCTCTTTTCTTCCTGAGGCGTCATCCGGTCATCGCAACGGGTTGAGCACTCGCGCTTCCCGCGAGCCCTCGGAAACGTCAAAAACTAGCCATTTTGCGCCGGAGGACAGCGGAAGGGTCGTTTCAGACCCTTCGATGTTCAATGAGTTAGACGGGTATGTTGCATGTCAGCAACGCTGCGACGAAAACACCACTAAGCGTCGAGAGCATGCTTGATCGAACCCGCCGGCTCAATATTATGACGCGAGTACAACGGGTGGCCTGTGTTCGGGTGACCGCAACCTTTGATGTTTTCGGGGGAGCAATGACCAGAAAGCGGAATATCGGCAGCGTGGCGGCGATCGGCGGCTTGACCGCCACGGTCGCATTGCTGACGTGTCTTCCCGCGGCCAAGGCCGACGAGCTGGCCGATCTGCGGGCCAATCAGGAGCTCCTCCAGCGGCGGATCGACCAACTGGCTCAGACGCCGACGACGCCGCGTGTCCTGCTGGCGCCGACCAAGGGCGGCCCGACCGAGGTTCAGATGATGGGCGGCAGTTTCCCGCGGTCGTTCTTGATCCCGGGCACTGACACCTCGATCCGCGTCGGCGGCTTTGCCGATCTGACGATCGACTACTGGTTCCAGAACGGGCAGGTCAACGGAACCCAGAGCACGACGGTAAGTGAAAACGGCAATCTGCTGGGCATGCCGCTCGACATTCATGGCCAAAGCGTCCCGGTGCCGGGTGCAGGGAGTTATGTCCCCGGTGTCCAGGTTAACCACTCGCGCGGCAACGGGGTGTTTCAGATGTCACCGCGTGAATCGCGGCTCAACGTCGAGACCCGGACCCCGACGTCCTACGGCGAGGCACGGACCTTCATCGAGTTCGACTTTGCCGGTTCGGGCAATCTTGTAAACAATGCGACGCACGTGTCGGATAGCTTGATCCCGCGCTTGCGCTATGCCTACGGCACGCTCGGCGGGTTCCTCGCCGGCCAGGCCAACTCGAACTTCTCCGACGCCGACGCCAACCCCGAAACCCTAGATTTCGGTGGTCCCGTCGGCGAAGCGGGCGTCGTCCGTATCCCGCAAGTGCGTTATACCTACGCCGGGCCGTGGGGCAGCGCCTGGTCGGCTTCTCTCGAAACTCCTGAAACTGACGTCCTCACGCCGGCCGGTCAAATCCAGAGCGACTCAACCTCCGTTCCATCACTGGCGGGACCATGCACGGCTAACGGGCAAACGCTCGCCAATTGCGGATTGGCCAGCAACATCACCAAGTCCTCTGCCCCGGACATCACCTTCTCCTCGTACTGGTCGCAGCCTTGGGGGCATGTCGATTTCCGTGGGGTCGTTCGTCCCACTCTCCAAGTTAACGACGGACGTTACGTCGACAGGAAATTTGTCGGCTATGGCGGCGGCATTTCGGGCGACGTGAAGCCCGGATGGCTGGGTTGGGCGAAGGACGATTTCCAGTGGCAGTTCAGCGCTGGCACCGGGATCGGGCGTTACATCAACGACGGCGGCGATGCGGCGTTGTCGACCAATTACACGACGACCCCGACAAGCGCGGCGCAGGCGACCAACGTCTTGGTCAAGCCGAATGCCGGCTTCGGCGCCACGGTCGGCTACCAACATTGGTGGTTGCCGAACCTTCGGTCGAACATTGTCTACGGCATCGAACTACACGGGTATTCGTCTCAGTTGCTTGGGCCGGTTGAATCCACTGCGGCAAACAAGCAGTTGCAGACCGCTCACGTGAACCTGATCTGGAGCCCGGTCGCCTTTATCGATACCGGCATCGAATATTTCTGGGGCCAGCGCAAAGTTGTCTCCAACATCTTCGGCACCCAACAGGGCCTGATCAGCAAGGTCCGCGTGAAGTTCTAACAACAATAAATATCACTCGACCTGTGGACCCGCCGGCATCGCTGGCGGGTCTTTTCTTTGACCGGCGCACGGCCCCGCGCGGCGTTACCGCAGCGACAATGCGGTATCTGGCGCCGCCGCACTTCTAAAGATCGGCGGCGACCTGGCGCACGATCGATCGCAGCCACGCAATGGCGGGCTCTTCGCCATGCTCGCGATGCCACAGCGCCATGACCTCGAAGGGCGGCGAGGTGTAAGGAGGTTCGAACAACTTCAAACGGTAGGCGCCGGCAAACGCGGCGGCGAGACGGCGCGGCATCGGGGCGGCAATGTCGGAGTGGCTGATGACCGCGAGTGCTGCCAGAAAATGCGGCGTCGTCAGGCTGACGATGCGGCGCAGGCCGCGGGCAGCGAGCGCGCCACGCAACGCGCCGATCTCGCTGCGGGCGACCAATCGCTCGAGCCCGTGATCGACGACGTAGCCGTCGACGGCGTGTTCGTCCTCGCCGGTCGCCGAAATCACCAGATGCGAGAGTTCGGCCAGCCGTTCAAGCGTCAATTCCTGCCACGCCGCCGGATGGTCGGCGCTGAGCACCCAAACGCGGGTCTCGCGAAACAGAGCCTCGCTCGCCGCCCATTCGGGAACGCGCCGGAAGCTGCCGATCGCCAGATCGGCGCGCCCCGAGAGCAATGTATCGGCGACGCCGAGGCTGCTCGGGCGGATGCGGAATTCGGCATTTGATGCGGCTTCGCGCAGCCGTGCGACGAGGCTGGGCACCAGAACCGCGCCGACATACTCGCCGCAGATGATCGTGAAACGCCGGTCGGTGCGCTCGGGCGCAAATTCGGCCGGCGTCAACGCCTGCTGCAGCTGTAGCAGACCCTGGCGCAGGCGCGGCGCGATCTCGGCGGCGCGCGCCGTCGGCTGCATCCCCTCGGGACTGCGCAGGAACAATTCGTCGCGAAGGACATATCGCAGCCGGCTCAACGCGTGGCTGATGGCCGATTGTGACAAGCCCAGCCGGTCGCCGGCGCGGGTGACGCTGCGCTCCTCGATCAACGCGTCGAACACCCGGAGCAGGTTCAGATCAAGCGAGCTAAAATGAAATTCGCTCATATGTGCGATGCACAAATATCATTTGCATCATAGTGGCCTGTGGCTGATATGGTCCAGCTGCGAACACCCTTTCTACTGGAGAAGCCGGTATGACGAACCTGCTCAAATCGACGTTCCTCGGCCTTGGGATCCTGACCGCCGTTGCCGCAACCGCGTCGGCGCAATCGGTTTCATCACTGCCGCCATCGGGCGACGTTGCGTCGCAGACCCCGATCACCCAGCCCTACGGATCGACGCAGAGCTTCTACCCGAAGCCGGGCGGCAGCGCCGTATGGAAGGAAGAACACTATCAGCCGCCGGCCGATTATGAAACGAACAAGGCGGTCCATCCCTATTCAACCTCGATCGGTCCGAAGGCAGGCTCGCATTCCTCGGGTCCCGAGCAACACTATCAGGCGTCGGGCAATGACACGCCGGCACAACATCCCTATACCGCTCCTGGTATGGGCCCCCGCCCCAATTAAGACAAACCCGCGGGCGGGTCGCCGCCCGGCCTCTCCGAGGCGGACCACAACAACCGAAACCCGCCGGCGACCCCGGCGGGTTTTTCGCGTCCACAGTCGGGTTGGGACAGGCGCCGCGTCAGGGACTTGGCGTCAGCGGGCCGCGGATTCCGGCAAAGATTCCGGCGGCCTTGTAGGCCGGTCCCTGGATCGCGAAATTCCCGCCAGTCTCGGTCGCGGGGTTGCCGGACTGGTTGCCGAAAAAGGTACCGTTCGCCGAACCGGAAAAGCCGGTCGGACCCGCCAGCGCACCGGAATAGCCGGCGCCGACGCCGTTTACCGTCCCGGTGAAGGTGCGGCTGTCGAAATTGCTGATCGACATTGCGCCGGTATGCGTCGCGAAATTATAGGTGTTGGTAAAGCCGCCTGACGCTAGATAGCTGGCGCCATTGTTCAATACCGCGCCGAGCGCATTGCCGCTGAAGGTGCCCACGCCGGTCGCCGGCAATGTCACGCTGGGGATGCCCGCAACCCAGGTGTTGATGTGGGCCTCGTCCTGGCGGACGACCGAGGTGCCGGCTGAATTCGGGCGTATTGAGCGTGCCGGTCCAATAGCCCCATTGCAGAAACTGGCAGGAACTGCACAGACCGCCGGCCGGTAACAGGCTGTTGGACGGCACCGTTCCCGAGGTCACCATGCCGACCTTCGCGGCCTGGGTCGGGTCACCGTTCAACTGGATGTCGACGTGGTCGACCTGCGACGGCGTATCCGGGCTCTCCAATCCGGCGAATCGATTGTTGTCCACAAAGGTGCTGCGCGATTTGTTGGTGCCTTGTCCTGTGACGCTGCCGAATTGCACCGTCAGGGTCGTGCTTCCGAAAGGATCCCCGCCGGCAAAGGTCGCCGCGGCTCGGTTGTTGGTTGCGTTGGTTTGGACCGTGGCCGTACCGGTCACGGCGTAAGGCCCTGGCGCCGGGTTAGGACCGGGCGGGGTGACGGTGTCCCGCGAACTCATCGTCCCTGCGAAATACCCCTGGAGGGGATCATTGGGGGGTGACATCCCCTGTAAGTGGTTGTCTCGGTTCGAGAACAGAAAGCCCGAAGATACCGCCGTCGCCGGCTGGTTGAAGGCATAGTTGGCCGTCGTGCCGCCAAACGGCACCTGCACCGCGACCTGGTTGGGCACGTAAGTTTGGTTCATGTACTGGTTCTGATCGAGGGTAAACCCGGCGATTGGCAACGAGCCCGTGCCGGTTCCGAAAATATTGTTGCTCGGGTTGGAGCCGTCGGGGACGGTGGCGGCGCCCGAGCCGATCCGCACCGGCGGTGTTGTGGCGTCTTGCTGATATGAGCCTCGGATTACGCCGCTGCCGGCGACCGTATTGCTGCCGTTCGCGGTGAAGAAGCTCCCGGTCTGGACGACCAAAGCCGAAGTCTGGGAGCTTCCTTGCCCCGAAATGCCAAGGCTGGCCTGCAGTGTATGGGTGCCGGTCTCGGTCGGCTTGGAGACTGCGTTATACGCGCCGAACGGCGATTGCGCGGGGCCAACGGCGTAATAGGGCGAGGCGTATGCGCCGGGGATATTGCCGCCGGTGGTTTGCGTGACAAACGGAATCGGCGATTGCAGCGCTGCGTCTTGCTGCAAGGTGAAGGTGTAGAGCTTGGCGGTTCCCGGCGGCTGGGTCAGCAATTGCGAATTCGCCGGCACCGCCTGTCCGCCGAAGAGGAAAGCCGTCTGCGTGGGTATGGTGGGATCCGACGGGATAAGTGACGCGTTGATATAGGAAAACGTCGAGTCGGGGGACATGTAGCTTGTCCCTACTATCGTCCCGCTGACCTGCCCCGGACCCGAGCCATAGGTAAAGCTCGTCCCCGCCGGGCCGACAGATACGAAGCCGGGCCGAGCAAAGCCCGGGGCAAGGGGAAACGTCACCGTCACCGGAACCCCACCGGCACTAGCACTCGCGGTGAAGACACCGTCCGCGGGGGTTGCGACCGGGTAGGTTAGCGTACCTCCGGTATAGGGAATCCTGCCGAGTCCAGTTTGGTTGATGAAACCTTGCTGCGTCGGATCGGCCACATTGTAGGTGGTCTTGGCAAGTCCCGCATAGACGATCTTCACCGGCGGCGGCGGTGGAGGAGGCGGCGGCGGTGGAGGCGGCGGCGGAGGTGGCGGTGGGGGCGGTGGAGGAGGAGGCGGTGGAGGAGGAGGAGGAGGCGGTGGAGGAGGCGGCGGCGGCGGTGGAGGCGGCGGTGGAGCCGGCTGATTTGCCGCGAGCTGGAGGTTGGTGGAGGATTCTCTGGATCAGCGTGCTGGTCCTGGGCGCCTGTGGGGCCGGGGGCTGGGTAAGGTTGGCGGCCTGGACGCTGGCGGTGAGGTTGCCCGAAATGACGCTGGCGATGCCGCTGTTGGCGACTGTGCTCTCGGTCGGCACGGTATGGGCGCCCCCCGAGCCTCCGGGTCGGCCGTCGAGTTGGGCGATCAACGCCGCGGCAGCACCCTGTGGCGCTGGCGCGGGCGAGGACGGGACGGCGCCGCGCCCGGAAACCGTCACCTGAAACCCCGGCCGGGTGATCGTCTGCGCGATCCCGTTGATCCCGGTCACCGTCACCGCCGTGCCGTAGCCGAAGATCACGTCGAGCGAGCCGTTCGGCGCGAGATTGACCAGGATCACGCCGCCGCGGATGCCGATCGTCGCGACGGGCGTGGTCATCGTAACGGCATTTTCCTGCTTGCTGAGCTTGCCGCCGACAAAGCGGAAGACCCCGCGCGTCAGATTGGCCGCCAGCTTTCCAGCCCCGGTATTCGGATCGTAGACGAACTGGTCGATGACCATGTCCGAGTTGGGCCCGACGGTCATCGCGGATTGATCGACGAACAGGATCTGCGTCTGACCCTCGGCCGTGGTGGTGATGCGTTCGTTGAAGACGACGTCCTGTCCCAGCACCAGCCGCCGCGGCGCCGCGCCTGGCGGAATGCCGGTCGCATTCGGATTGACCGCGCTGTTGACGCCGATCTGCTGCTGTGCCGCAGCCGGGGCGACCAGCGCCGTGCCCAGCAGCAGAGGAGCCAGGGTGCCCGCATAGAACGGGTGTCGGACGGTCGCCATCCTCGAGACTTTCCTAGAAGTTGATCTGCGGGCCGACCAGAATGGAGGTGTTGTTGTAGGCGTAAAGCGGCAGGTTCGACGAGATGATATCGCGTTCGACCTGCAGAACGAGGGAGATATTGGCCTGGATCGGGATCACCTGCGACAAGCCGAACCGCCAGCGCTGCGTCAGCTGCGTGCTGATCCCGGGAGCGAACGGGTTGCCACTCGTGTTGCAGCAAGGGTCGGGCGAGGCGTAGTAGCTCCAGGCGCGGCCGACAAAGGCGCTCGTCTCCCAGCGGATCTGCGGCAGCCCGATCGGGCCCTCGTAGCGGATGCGATAGGAACCGCCGATCGCGTAGGTAGCGTTTGAATAAAAGGCAAGCTCGGTCGATTGATGGAGATAGTCGAACTGGAGGTTCAATGCCATGTTCGACATGATCGGCTTGGTCAGCGACAGCGAAACGAGATTGTCGTTGCCGTTCAATCCGGTCGAGAGCGGTCGGTCCGGAGCGTTGGTATATTTCTTGTGGCGAAACTCGTAGACCGCTCGCACCGACAGATCGTCCCACACGATCTGATCGTATTCGACGCCGGGGCCGACGCCCGCGAAATATTGGTTCCAGCCGAGCCCGACCTCGTCGCCGATCAGATAGGGTTTGACCGAGGCGGGCTTGTCGCCGATGAGGCCGCCATTGGGGAAGTTGAAGCGCGGGCCGCCCGTCACTTCGAGGAGCGCCAGATCGAGCCGGTTGACGATCGAGTTGAAATAGCGATTGAGGTAGCCGACGCTCGTCACCTCCAAGGTATCGCGGTTCTGCGTCTCCAGATCATAGCTGTAGATCGCCGAGCCGCTGCCGAACACGCTGCCCGAGGCCTGTTTGGTGAAAGGGGTGTTGAGCAGCACCGGAAACGGGAAGACCGGTGTGAGGATCTGCGAGGAACCGGCGACGTTGGCGTCGGTCTGGTACTGGCCGCCGAGGAAGAGATAGCCTGAGAAATGGTGGCGCGACTCGCTCTTTTCGATCTGCGCCAGGTATTCCGCGACGCGGGCGCGGACCTCCGGGGGCGGGGGCGGTTGCGCGGCGGCGGCCTTGTCGAAATAGGTCCGGGCGAGCTCGAACGAACCCATGCGGAAGTAGAGTGCCCCCAATTCGAGCTGGACGCGCGGCAGGTTCGGGTTGAACAGCAGCATCCGTTCGAGCGCCGAAACCGCCGCTTCGTAATCACCGAGCCGCGCCGATATGTCGGCATAGGCGAAAGTCACGTCGAGGTTCGCCGGGTTACGATACATTTGCTGAAAGAGTTGATCCTTCTCGGTTTCGAGCTTTACTCTGTCGCCAGCGGTCAACGTTTGCCCGACGGCGCCGATTGGCGACACAAGAAGCACCGAGATGACCAAGGACAAAAACAATCGCAGCGCTTTATTGAGCCGAAGGGCCGCACCGCAATTGTTCTTGCAAGCGTTCACCGCTTTCCCCCTCGGTATGCCGCGCTAGGCGTTTGTCCCGACCGACAAATCCTACTTGGAGGCGGGTGAAACCGCAATGCTGACGGATCCCTGATGCGTTGGACAGGTTAACGATCCTCCGTCTCTTGTTCGCGAGGATCGTGTGGCGCACACTCGACCGGTTCTAGGCCCGACATAGTCGGGAGGGAGACCGCCGCGTGGCGACGCCTTTTTTTGACGACCTCGAAATCCGCGACCCCGAGGCCCGCGAGAAGAGTTTGATGCAGGCGCTGCCGCGGGTGATCGCCGCGGCGAAGGAAGGTGCCCCCGCCTATCGCGACTTGCTGGCGTCGGTGCGGCCGGAGGAGGTGAGCGACCGAAGAGCGCTCGCGCAGCTGCCGCTGACCCGCAAATCGGCGCTGATCGATGAACAGCGTCGCCGGCCGCCCTTTGGCGGGTTTGCGGCGGCTTCGATCGAACTCGTTGCGGCGGGTCTTCGTCTCGCCTGGGCCGATCTACGAACCCGAAGGCAGGCGTCCCGACTATTGGCGCTTCGCTCGCGCGCTCTACGCCGCCGGATTTCGCGCCGGGGACCTCGTGCACAATACCTTCTCCTATCACCTGACCCCGGCCGGAGCGATGGTCGAAAGCGGCGCGGAGGCGTTGGGTTGCCCGGTGATCCCGGCCGGCACCGGCCAGACCGAGCAGCAATTGCGCACGATCGCCGATCTGAAGCCCGTGGGGTATGTCGGCACGCCGTCGTTTCTCAAGATCCTGCTCGACCGCGCTGCCGAAACCGGCACCGACGTCTCTTCGCTGCAAAAGGCGCTGGTCGGGGCCGAGGCGTTCCCGGCGGCGTTGCGCGCCGAATTCGCGGCGCGCGGGCTTGCCGCACTGCAGTGTTACGGCACCGCAGATCTCGGCGTCATCGCCTATGAGACCTGCGGGCCGGACGGTGCGGTCGGCGACGGGATGGTGCTTGACGAAGGGATTATCCTCGAACTCGTCCGCCCCGGCACCGGCGAGCCGGTCGAGGAGGGTCTCGTCGGTGAGGTTGTGGTCACGACCCTGACCCCGGAATACCCGCTGATCCGCTTCGCGACCGGCGATCTGTCGGCGATCCTGCCCGGGCGCAGCCGGTGCGGCCGCACCAACCATCGCATCAAGGGCTGGCTCGGCCGCGCCGACCAGGCGACAAAGATCCGCGGCATGTTCGTCCATCCGCAGCAGATCGCCGATGTGCTTCGCCGGCATCCCTCGATCGGGCGCGTCCGGCTGGTGGTCGAGCGGCCGGGCGGCGACGAGATGACGCTGTTTGTCGAAACTGCGGCCGAGGGCGGTGGCACGGCCGGTGAACTGGCCTCGATCGCCGCCACATTGCAGGCGCTGACGAAATTGCGCGGTGCGGTCCGCCCGGCGCCGAAGGGGAGCTTGCCCGGCGACGGCAAGCTGATCGACGATCGGCGGCCTCTCGATTGACGGGGTGATCCGCTGGAAGGCGCCGACGATCATGAAGCTCAAATGCTACGCGCTGCATGAGCATCCGCCGGTCCTGGCCCCGGCGCGGCCGCACCGGCGCTGGATGGATGCGTTTCCCGACCGCCATGCCTATCGCTGCCTGCCGTTGTCGATTGCCAATGCGAGCGGCTGGGAAGTGCTTTGCCCCACGCCGATCGAAATCGCCTGGACCGGGGGCGAGGGTGCGGCAGATTTGACGATAACCGCGCTGAAGCCACTGCCGGGTGGCCGGCCGATCGAGCATTTCTGCCGCTCGAACTTCACGCGGGGCATCGTGACGTTTCACACCGACTATCTGTTCGTGACCGATCCAGGCTGGGACCTCGTCGCCACCGGCCCGTTCAACGACCCCAAGGACAACGCCTGCCCGTTGACCGGCGTCATCGAGGCGGACTGGCTGCCCTATCCGTTCACGATGAACTGGCAGATTCTGCGGCCGGGAACGGTGCGGTTCGAGGAAGGCGAGCCGTTCTGCTTTGTCTTTCCGACGCCGAAGCAGGCGCTCGTCGGCTGCGAGGTTGAAATCCACCGGCTCGCCGACCATCCCGAACTGACCCGCCAGCATCAGGCATTCCGCGATGCCCGCGAAGACTTCATCAAGCGCGTGGTTGCCGGTGACCAGGCGGCGACGCGTCAGGCCTGGCAGCGCTACTACTTCACCGGGCGGCATCCGGATGGTACGGAGGTCGAGGGACATCTCGCCAAATTGCGATTGCAGGAGCCGGTCGATTTCCGGCCGCCGCTCGCGCCGGCATCGGCTTCCGCAGATCCGCAACCCGGGACCGCCTGGGCGCCGGGCAGCCTGCTCGACGAGATCTCGCCGGCTCAGAGCGACGCCAACCGCAAGGGTCGAGCGCGGATCGATGCGTTGGGGCGATTAGCCGATGGCAGCCGGACGAGTTGGGTCAAGACCGCGCAGGACGCCGAACGCGGCGGTTTTCTATGTATCGAGGATTTCATGACGCCGGCGCAATGCGCGCGGCTCTGCGCTGCTTTCGCGGCGCTCAAGGATCGCCTCTACACCAGCAGCGACATCGACCCTTATTGGAATTCGCGGTTTGTCTGGCTCGCCGACATCCTTGCCGCCGATCCCGCCGCGGCGCGCCTGCTGATTGCCAAGCAGCGCGAAGCGGGCGAGCGGCTCGCCAAGTTCTACCGGCTGACCCGGCCGATCTATACCGACCTGACCCAGATCGTGCAGTGGCCTCCCGACATCTCCATGCCGCCGCACGCCGACAACGCCAATCCCGACGGAACGCCGCACCAGATGGCCTACCGCGATTTCGGCGGCATCGCCTATCTGAACGACGATTACGACGGCGGCGAACTCTATTTCACGGCGCTCGACCTGGCGGTGAAGCCAAAGGCCGGGATGTTTCTCGGCTTCACCGCCGGGTTCCATCACGAGCACGCCGTGTTGCGCGTGACCGGCGGCAATACCCGGCTGACCGCCCCGGCCTTTTTCACCTTTGCCCGCGAGCGGGCCGACCGGCTCGTCTACCCCGAGATACCGGCGACCTAGACCGCCTCCGGTTTGTGGGCTCGTTGCGGCAAACGAAAATTCATCAAATTGTCTTACTTTCTTCAATCCTATGTCCCAATCCGCTCCCCATATAGGACACGTAAGGTTCAGCCTTACAGGTTTGTCCCCCAAACCTCGTACCCCGGTCGAGCAATCGACCGTCGGCCGCGCGGCTCCGGATTTCCCCCTCCGGAGCCGCTTTTTTGCTTTCCCTCCGCGCCGAGGGTCGGGTAACCGGGTCTGTGCCCGATTTGATCGCCGAGGACCTGGTCTGCCGGCGCGGTGAGCGAATCGTCTTTTCCGGCGTTTCGTTCCGCATCGTGCCCGGCGACGCGTTGGTCGTGACCGGCGCCAACGGCAGCGGCAAGACAAGCCTGCTGCGGCTGCTGGCGACCCTGATCACGCCGGCAGGAGGCCGACTGTGCTGGGGGGCCGCACCAGTGGCGGCCGATTTCTTCGCCTATCGCAGCCATCTCCACTATATCGGCTTTGAGGATGCGGTGAAGCCGGCGCTGAGCCCGCGCGAGATGCTGCAGTTCTGGATGGCGCTGCGTGGCCTCGGCAAGCGGCCCGCTGCGGCGGCGCTCGATCAGGCGCTCGAAGCCTTCGCGCTGTCGACGGTCGCCGATTGGCCCTGCCGGTGGCTGTCGTCCGGGCAGCGGCGACGGCTGGCGCTGGCGCGTCTGTTGGCGGCCCCGGCCCCGCTGTGGCTGCTCGACGAGCCGACTGGCGCCCTCGACGAGGACGGCCGGTCACAGCTTGTAAATATGATCGCCGAGCATCGCGCGAGGGGAGGGCAGGCCGTCCTCTCGACGCATCACCCGCTCGATTTCTCGGGCGCGGTGAGTCTTTCGCTCGACCTTTGCCGATCGGCGAGTGGATCTTTTTCGCCCGATCCCGGCGGGCGCTGAGCATGACCGCTTTTGCCGGAATTTTTCGCCGCGACCTGTGGCTTGCCTTCCGGCAGGGCGGCGACACCGGGCTGGTGGTCGGCTTCTTCGTGCTGGCCGTCGTGCTGTTCCCGCTCGGCGTCGGTTCGGAGCCGGAAATCCTGCGGCGCATCGCCGCCGGGATCGTGTGGGTGGCGGCGTTGTTGGCGGCACTGTTGTCGCTCGACCGATTGTTCGAGGCGGATTACCGCGACGGCGGGCTCGACCTTCTCGCCCTGGCGCCGATCCCGCTTGAACTGACGGTGCTGGCCAAATGCGCGGCGCATTGGGTTGCGACCGGGCTGCCGCTCGCTATCGCCAGTCCGCTCCTGGCGCTGGTCGTAGACCTCGATCCGCCGGCGATCGGAATTCTGGCGCTGAGCCTCTTGCTCGGAACCCCGGCGCTAAGCCTCCTCGGCAGCGTTGCCGCGGCGCTGACGATCGGCGCGCGGCGCCAGAACGTGCTGCTGCCGATCCTGATCCTGCCGCTTTACGTGCCGCCGCTGGTGTTCGGCGCCGGAGCGGTCGAGGCCGGTCAGATGGGCGTGGGCGTCAGGGCTCACCTGCTGCTGTTGGCGGCACTCTCCCTGGCGGCCTTGTCGCTATGTCCGTGGGCGAGTGCGGCGGCATTGCGCCAGGCGCTCGAATAGGCCGCACCGCTTGCCCGCTGACGCGGGTTCCCGTTTGCGCTAAAAGCAGCCTTCTGCGGCGGCGACGAACAGATGCGATGATCAGCCGATTGGCCAATCCGGCACGCTTCATGCGGCTGAGCGGCGCAGCGTTGCCTTGGCTCGCCGCGCTGACGGCGGCGGTGCTGGCCGTCGGGCTTTACCTGGCGCTAGTCGAGGCCCCGCCCGACTACCAGCAGGGCGAGGCGGTCCGGATCATGTACGTCCATGTGCCGGCGGCGTGGCTCGCGCTCGCGGTCTATCTGTTTGTTGCTGTCGCGAGCGGCGTCGGTTTCGTCTTGCGCCATCCACTCGCCGAGATCGCCGCCCAGGCGGCCGCCCCTGTCGGCGCGGCGTTCACGTTTATCTGTCTTACTACGGGATCGCTGTGGGGCCGGCCGATGTGGGGCGCGTGGTGGGTGTGGGACGCACGGCTGACCTCGGTCCTGGTGCTGTTCTTCCTCTATCTCGGCTACATCGCGCTGGTGAACGCGTTCGACGATCCCGGCCGCGGCGCTCGCGCGGGCTCGATCCTGGCGCTTGTCGGCGTGGTCAATCTGCCGATCATCAAGTTTTCAGTCGATTGGTGGAACACGTTGCACCAGCCCGCGAGTGTGGTTCGCATCGGCGGGCCGTCGATCGCGCTGTCGATGCTGATCCCGTTGTTGGTAATGGCTCTGGGTTTTGGCCTGCTGTTCCTAAGTTTGCTATTGCTGCGCTCGCGAACCCTTTTGATCGAGCGCAAGGCCTTGGCGCTGCGCCTCAACGACGGGATATCGCCGATCCGCCGACCTGCGGCGCGCGGCGGCGCGGCACTGCGGCAGCCATGACGAGCGGCCTCGCCGGTTTTCTGGCGATGGGCGGATATGCCGCCTTCGTATGGCCGGCCTATGGGCTGACGATTGTCGTCCTGGGCGGGATGGCGCTTCTGTCCTGGCGGCGCTATTGGGCGAGTGTGGAGGCGCTCGAACGCCTGCAGCAAAGACCCGGCGGCCGACGATGACCCGCAAGCAGCAGCGTCTTGGCTTTGTCGCGCTTGGCCTCGCGGCGCTCGGCGGGGCCACGGCCCTGGTGCTTTCTGCCTTCAGCGACAATCTGGTGTTCTTCTACAGCCCGAGCGATCTGAAAACGCAGCATGTCGCGGCCGATCGACGGGTGCGGATCGGCGGGCTGGTCGAGAAGGACAGCCTGGAACGCGGCGACGGACAGAATGTCTCGTTCCGCATCACCGACGGCAGCAATGATATCGGCGTCGTTTATCGCGGCGCTCTGCCGGATCTGTTCCGCGAGGGACAGGGTGTGGTGGCCGAGGGCCGAGTGCGCGCCGACGGCAGTTTCGCCGCCGCGACCGTGCTCGCCAAGCATGACGAGAACTACATGCCGCGCGAGGTCGTCGACGCGCTGAAAAAGAGCGGCCATTGGCGGGAGGGCGAGGCCGCGGTCAAACCCGCTGCCGCCATCGGGGGATCGCCGAGCATGCCGAGGCAATGATCCGCAAGCTCGCCTTCATCCTGCCGGTGCTGTTGTTCGCGGGATTGCTTGCAGTGTTTTCGATGGGGTTGACCCAGGACCCGCATCGGCTGCCGTCGGCGCTGATTGACCGACCCGCCCCCGATTTCGCGCTTCCCGCCCTCTACGCCGGCGCGCCCGGGCTGAGCCGCAAGGATCTCGAAGGCGGCGTCAGGCTCGTCAATTTTTTCGCCTCCTGGTGCTTGCCCTGCCGTGATGAGCAACCGCAATTGATGCTGCTCGCGCACCGGCCGGGCATCGTGATCGAGGGGATTGCCTACAAGGACAAGCCCGAGGAGGCCCGCCATTTTCTCGAGCGCCTCGGCGACCCGTTTCGCCGGATCGGCGTCGATCAGGATGGCCGGACGGCGATCGATTTCGGCGTCTACGGCGTGCCCGAGACCTATCTCGTCGATGCGTCCGGCCACATCCGCTACCGCCATGTCGGACCGTTGACGGCGGCCGATGTCGATCGCAAGATTTTGCCCCGGATCGCGCGGTTGGAAGCAGCTGCCCGAGCGGAATGACGCCCTACGGTTCGGGCTCGCGGTCGCCGCTCGAAAACGCGGCAAGATAGGCCGGCAGATCGCTCCAACCGTAACCCGAAGCTGCGACCGACGCGCCGCCTACGGGAAAAGTCCGGCGACTTACGGCCCGCCCGCCGAGCCGCTCGTAGAAGAACCGCGACGGATTTTCGCTCAGCACAAAGATGATCGCGGAATTTCGGCCGCAATCGACGAGGCGGCGAAAGAGCGCGATCAGGAGCCGCCTTCCGATCCCGCGATCCTGCCAATCGGGAGCGACGTAGAGCGTGAATACTTCACCGGCGAAATTGCGGTCGCCGCGGTTCGCGCCGCAACTGCCAAAACCGACGACGGCGCCCTCGTCATCGACTGCAACCCGCACGTCGAGCGGTTGGTGCTGGATCACCCGGCGCCAGCCGACCTCGCGGCGCTCTGCTGACAGCCCGACCAGATAGCCAGTCGTCAGCACTCCGGCATAAGTCGCGCGCCAAGTCTCGACATCGATCCGGGCGATGCCGCGCGCATCTTCCGGCCGCGCCGGTCGGATAATGATGTCGCCCATCGCCCGCATTCTGCCCGGTTTTGCGGCGGGCGGGGAGGCCTCATGCAAATACCGTCCGGATCGGGTAATATTCGGCCTTGCCATTGGGCGGGAGGCGGGCCATGCCCACCGACTACTTTGCGACCTTCGCGCGCTACAACGCCTGGGCCAACGCGCGGCTCTACGACGCCTGCGAAACGCTCGGCCTGTCGGATTATTTCGGCGATGGCCCCGACCAGTCGGGATCGCTGCATGCCGTTCTGAACCGCATTTTGGTTGGCGACCGGATTTGGATCGCCCGGATCGAGGGGCGGACCCCGACCAACCTGCGGTTTGACCAGATCCTTTATGGCGACCGCATCGGCCTGAAGATCGCGCGGGTGGCCGAGGACGAGCATATCCGGAACATTGTCGCGGGCATCTCGGCGGCGGCCCTCGAACGGCCGCTCGAATACCGCGACGCCCGCGGCGATCGCCGCGAGGTGCCGCTGGAGTTGGCGCTCGGGCACTTCTTCAACCGGCAGACCCATCATCGCGGCCGGGCGCACGCGATCCTGGCTCAGACGATGCCGCTTCCGCCATCGCTCGAACTGATCGATTTCGTCCGCGGCGAAAGTGCTACCCCGGGTTCGTAGCCCGGCGCGCCGAGACCTTTTGCGGCATGGCTTCGACCCTCCGCTGCGGCTATCCTGCGGGGCATGAGGCGATATCGTGAAATCTCTTTCGGACTGCTCGCGTTGATGCTTTTGCTCGCTCCGCCCCCGGCCGGGGCGGCAAAGGCGAAGAAGCCCCCGCAAACAAAGCACGCGGCCACGGCCCGGACCGAGCGGCTGGGAACGGTCAATGCGTGGACTGCCTACCTTTACAAGGAGAAGACGGGAAAAGTGTGCTATATCGCCGGTGATCCGGTGAAATCCGAGTCGGCGGGCATCAAGCGCAAACAGCCGACGGCGATGGTGACCCACCGGCCGGAAGAGAACGTGTCCAATGTCGTCAGTTTTGTCGTGGGGACGCCGCTGAAACCGGACAGCAATGTGACGCTCGATATCGACGGCTCCAAGTTCGAGCTTTTCACCAAGGACGATACCGCCTGGGCCCGCACCTCGGACCTCGACAAGACGATCGTCGAGGCCATGATCAAGGGCAAGCAGGCAATCGCCAAGGGCGTCCCGGCGAAGGGTGCGGCGACGACCGACACCTATTCGCTCGTCGGGTTCACGCAGGCGCTGGGACTGATCGACAAGGCCTGCGGCATCAATCGCTGAGCGGCGCGGATCGATCCTTGAGCGAAGAGCGCAAGCCCAATCTCGCCGGCCTCGACCGCCCGGCGCTCTTTGCCGCGATGGCCGATCTCGGCGCCGAGCCGTTCCGCGTGCGCCAGCTCTGGCACTGGATCTATCATCGCGGGACCACCGATTTCGCGGCGATGACCTCGCTGTCGAAGCCGTTCCGCGAACGGCTCGCGGCGGCCTACGAGTTGCGCCGACCCGAGGTCTCGCGCTCGCTCGCCTCGATAGACGGCACGCGGAAGTGGCTATTGCGCTTTGCCGACGGACAAGAGGTCGAGACGGTCCACATCCCCGAGGAAGACCGCGGCACGCTGTGCGTTTCCTCGCAGGTCGGCTGCACGCTGAACTGCACTTTCTGCCATACCGGCACGCAGCGTCTGGTGCGCAATTTGGCGGCCGCCGAGATCGTCGCTGCAGGTCATGGTCGCCCGCGACGCGCTCGGCGAATGGCCGTCGCCGCAGCAGGACCGGCAGTTGACCAACATCGTGCTGATGGGAATGGGCGAGCCGCTCTACAACTACGACAGCGTCGCCACCGCCTTGAAGACGATCATGGATCCCGAGGGCCTGTCGATTTCGCGCCGCAAGATCACGCTGTCGACGGCGGGCGTCGTGCCGATGATCCGGCGCTGCGGGGCCGAGATCGGCGTCAATCTCGCGATATCGCTGCACGCGGTGCGCGACGAGATCCGCAACCTCCTGGTGCCGCTCAACCGCAAATATCCGATCGCCGAGCTTCTGGATGCCTGCCGGAATTATCCCGGGTCGAGCAATGCACGGCGCATTACCTTCGAGTACGTCATGCTGAAGGGCGTCAACGACAGCCCGGCCGAGGCACGCGAACTGGTGCGGCTTCTCGCCGGGATCCCGGCCAAGGTCAATCTGATCCCGTTCAACCCATGGCCGGGTGCGCCTTACGAGTGCTCGACGGACGCGGCGATCGCCGCCTTCTCCGACATCGTCTTCGCCGCGGGCTATTCGGCGCCGGTCCGCACGCCCCGCGGTCGCGACATTCTGGCCGCCTGCGGTCAGCTCAAATCTGCGAGCGTCAGGCAGCGTCGCGGCGATGAAGGGCCGCTGAGCGCGGCCTGAAAGCGCCGAGCCCCTTCCCCATGCTGCTTCAGTTGGTTGGCGTCGCGTCCTTCGCCTATTGCGCGCTCGTGTGCGGGCTTTATCTCGTTCAGCGTCAGCTCCTCTATCATCCCGACCAAACCCGACCGACCCTCGGCGAGTTGGCGGGACTGGGCGTGCGCGAAGCGTCGGTGAACACGGCGGACGGCCTGGCGCTCCTGGCCTGGTATTTGCCGCCGGCGCGCGACCGACCGATCATCGCCTATTTTCACGGCAATGGCGGCCACATCGGATATCGGGCGGAGCGATTGAAGCGCTTCGCCAGCGAGGGTTTCGGGGTGCTGATGGCGGAATATCGCGGCTATGGCGGCAACCCCGGCGGACCCGGCGAGGCGGGACTTGTCGCCGACGGGTTGGCGGCACTCGATTTTCTGCGGCGCGAGCGGGTACCGGGCGAGCGGATCGTCCTCTGGGGGGAGAGCCTTGGTTCGGGCGTCGTG
Organism: uncultured Alphaproteobacteria bacterium; assembly: GCA_963799085.1. Taxonomy (GTDB): domain Bacteria; phylum Pseudomonadota; class Alphaproteobacteria; order ATCC43930; family CGMCC-115725; genus AP-15. Next base: position 182,312 of record CAWCWA010000020.1, read on the forward strand.
GTGCAGCTGGCGGCCCAGCGGCAGGCGGCCGCCTTGGTTCTCGAAGCGCCGTTCACCAGCGTCGCCGAAGTCGCGCAATCGCATTACCCGTTTTTGCCGGCGGCGCGCCTGGTCCGCGATCGCTTCGATTCGATGGCCTTCATCGGCCGGGTCTCAGCGCCGGTGCTAGTCCTGCACGGTGGTCGCGACAGCGTCGTGCCGGTCCGTTACGGCCGCGCTCTCTTCGAAGCCGCACGGCAGCCGAAGGAGTTCTGGTTCGCTGCGGAGGCCCGCCACGAGAATCTCGTCCATTTCGGCGCGCTCGATGCGGCAGTCGGGTTCATCGAGCGGCGGTTCCACCGCGAAGGCGTTGCCGTGAGCGGCAGATTCGACTAGGGCGGACGGGTTCGACGCGGGAGATGGCGATGGCGGAGACGGTCAAGAAGGTGGTGCTTGCCTATTCGGGCGGGCTCGACACGTCGGTGATCCTGCGTTGGCTGCAGGAGACCTACCGCTGTCCTGTGGTCACCTTCACCGCCGATCTGGGCCAGGGCGAGGAGTTGGAGCCGGCGCGCAAGAAGGCGGAACTGCTGGGGGCGGCGGAGATCTTCGTCGATGATCTGCGCGAGGAATTCGTCCGCGATTTCGTCTTTCCGATGTTCCGCGCCAACGCGCTCTACGAGGGCGCTTATCTGCTCGGCACCTCGATCGCCCGGCCGTTGATCGCCAAGCGGCAGATCGAGATCGCGCGGCAGGTCGGGGCCGACGCTGTCGCCCATGGCGCTACCGGCAAGGGCAACGATCAGGTGCGCTTCGAACTGGGCTATTACGCGCTCGCCCCCGACATCAAGATCATCGCCCCCTGGCGCGAATGGGACCTCACTTCGCGCACGCGCCTGCTCGACTACGCCGACCAGCACCAGATCCCGATCGCCCGCGACAAGCGCGGCGAGGCGCCGTTTTCGGTCGACGCCAATCTGCTGCACATCTCGGCCGAGGGGAAGGTGTTGGAGGACCCCTCGGTCGAGCCGGAGGAATTCGTCTTCAGCCGCACCGTGGCGCCCGAGAAGGCGCCTGATACGCCCGAATATGTCGAGATCGGCTTTGCCCGCGGCGACCCGATCGCGGTCGACGGCGAGCTTCTGTCACCGGCCGCACTCTTGACCCGGCTCAACGAATTGGGCGGGCGGCATGGGATCGGCCGGGTCGATCTGGTCGAGAACCGGTTCGTCGGCATGAAGTCGCGCGGCGTCTACGAGACCCCAGGCGGGACGATCCTGCAGGCGGCCCATCGCGGCATCGAAAGCCTGACCCTCGACCGGGGCGCCGCGCATCTGAAGGACGAGCTGATGCCGCGCTACGCCGAGCTGATCTACAACGGCTTCTGGTTCTCGCCCGAGCGCGAAATGCTGCAGGCGCTGATCGACAAGAGCCAGGAACATGTCGAGGGGCTGGTGCGGCTCAAGCTCTACAAGGGCTCGGCGCAGGTGGTCGGCCGGCAGTCGCCGAAGAGCCTCTACAGCCGGGCGCATGTGACATTCGAGGAGGACGCCGTCTACGACCAGCGCGACGCCGCAAGGCTTCATCAAGCTAAACGCGCTGCGCCTCAGACTCGCCGCCCGCCGAGACCGTTAGAGTCGGTTCAGGTCGGCTCTCAGCGCAGCGCGCGTTGCGCGTCGAGCCAGCCGAGCATCAGGCGGTTGAAGGTGTTGGGGTGCTCGACATTGGGGAAATGGCGCGCGTTGGGGATTTCCTCGTAGCGCGCGCCGGGGACGAGCCCGGCGAGGCGGCGATTTTCGGCCGGCGGGGTGCCCGGATCCTGGTCGCCGCAGACCACCAGGACGGGCAGGCGCAAAGCCGGCAGCTGTCCGGTAAAATCGTAGTTCATGATCGCCGCCGAGCAGCCGAGATAGCCGGCGGGTGTGGTCGCCGCGACGGTGTCGCGGATCTGCTTCCACCGGGCGGGCTTTCTCGGTTTGAAGGCATCGGTGAACCAGCGCTCCACCGTGCCGTCGGCGAGCGGTTCGAGGGAACTCGCGCGGCGCACCGTATCCATACGCTCGGCCCAGAGAGAGGCCGCACCCGCCGGGCTCGCGGGCAGCGTGTCGCACCACAGGGCCGAGATCAGCTTGCCGCCGTGCTCGATCGCAAAGGCTTGCCCGATCATGCCGCCGATCGAGAGCCCCATGTAGTGGACCCGGGATAGGCCGAGCATGTCGAGCGCGGTCGCGACGTCGCCGGCGAGCGCCGACATCGTGTAATCGCCGGCGACGGGGTCGCTGCCGCCGTGCCCGCGCATGTCGAGCCGCAGGACCCGGAACCCGGCCTGGATCAGAGGCGGCATCTGCTCGGCCCACATGCCGCTGTCCGAGGCGAGCGAATGGGTGATGCAGACGGTGGGCCCGTCCTCGGGTCCGGTCAGGTCGTAATAGAGGCGGCGTCCGGCAAGCGGCAACAACATCGATCGATCCTCCGAGGCAAAGGCTTCGTTGGGCGATCTTAACCCAATCCGCTCAGGGCACCACCACCGGCACGCCGGTAAAGATCGCGTGCGCACGGAACAGCACGACGTAAAGCAGAATACCGGCAGCGAGGCGCAACACCCCGATCTCGCGCCAACGCAACCGCGTGCGGCCGGCGACAAGAGCGGCGAACGGAAGGTTCGACGTGACTTCGGCAAGTCGGGTCCAGTTGCTGCCGAGCGCCAAACGCTTCTTGCGGTCGATCAACTCGGTGCCGCCGAGCGCCAAGGACGCGAGCGCGCCAAAGAACATTACCGAGGCGAGATCGCCGTTGGCGACGGTGTGGCTCAGCCCCCACAGCCCGATCGCCCACAGGACCGGATGTCTTGTCACCCGCAGGATGCCGGGTGCCGGATCATCGGCCGCCGCCGCCCGCTCCATGCCGACGGCTGTCGGGTTGCGGGTCGAGTAGCCGGCGACGAGCAAGACCGAGGCAAACGGCATCACAAGGATCGGGACGAGTGCGCTCCATCGCCGCGGCATCCACAATACGATGGTCGGCGCCTCGGCGTAGGCGTCGATGAACCAAGCCAGCGTCGCGGCTGCGACGACCGAATAGATCGCCAGAAAACCGCGCTCGCCAAGCTGGTCGCGCAACGCGCCGCGCCACGCCGTGCTCGACAGGGCGACATGGCTGCCGCAAAAGGCGGCGCCGGCGGCGAGGAGCGACAGGATTTCGCTCGGCATCAGGTGAGAGGCAAACCGGCGATCACGGCGGCAAGCTTTTCGGCGAGACGCCTCGGCGGCCCGGCGATCCGGACCAGCTTGTTTCGCCCCGTCGCGCCAGCGCGGATCGCCAGATCGCGGCGCGGCATGTCAAGCTCGCGCGCCAGCAGCCGCAGCAAGGCTTCGTTGGCGCGGCCGTCTTCGGGAGGGGCGGTGACCGCTGCCCTGACGATGCGCCGGCCTTCCCCATCTACGACGGCCAGCAGCCGGTCGGACTTGGCGCGCGGCGTCAGCCGAACCGTTATCGTGGCGCCGTCTGGTCCCAGCGTGAATGGGGCGTCAGACAAAATATTCGAACAGCAGATTACGAAGGAAATAGAGCAGCAGGATCAGGATCACCGGTGAGATGTCGATGCCGCCGAGATCCGGCAGCACGCGGCGGATCGGCCGCAGCAGCGGTTCGGTGATCCGCCACAAGAAATCGCCGGCGACGGCGACGAAGCGATTGTGCCGGTTGACCACACCGAAGGCGACGAGCCAGCTCAGCAAGGCCTGAGCGATCAACAGCCAAATGTAGATTTGGATGACCGTATCGACGAGGCGGAGAAACGCATACATCTGAACCGGGAAGCTCGGCGGCGGGAGGCCACGACCGTAGCTTCGGTAGCACTCATCCGCAAGCAAGGCGAGGCGGCGCGACGTCTCGGGAGCTGGGCTTGACAGCCGCCGCGGCGGTCACCATAGTCCGCGGCCGCGACGGGGCCGTAGCTCAGCTGGGAGAGCGTCGCGTTCGCAATGCGAAGGTCAGGGGTTCGATCCCCCTCGGCTCCACCAACCCCACCCCCGACGGTTTCGGCCTAAGCTTGGCATGGCCCTTGCTCGCCGATGAGGCTGCGAGCCTGGGTGGTGCGGGGGAACGATGACAATCGAACGCGACGAGCCGATCGGCGGGGATCGGCGCAGTTTCTTGAAAGGTGCGCTGTTGGCGAGCGGCGGTGCGATGGCGGGCGCCGGCCCGGGGCTGATCGGCGCCGCACAAGCGCAAACGTCGGCTGGCGGCGACGCCGGCCAAGGGAAGAAAAACCATTATTTCGTGCCGGCGACCGACAAGACCGTGCATTGGGGCTATTTCAGCAAGTCCCTGACCCCGGTCGTCGAGATCGATTCCGGCGACTTTGTCACGATCGAAGCGCTGACCCACCACGCTTATGACGATTATGAGCGCATGATCAAGGGCGATCCTGGCGCCGAGAGCGTGTATCTGTGGACCAAGGACAAAAAGAACGTCAATCGGCGCGGCGCCGGCCCGATGGACGCGTCGATTCACGGCCGGGGGGCCGGCGAAGGGTTCGGCGTCCATATCTGTACCGGGCCCGTGGCGGTGCGCGGCGCCGCGCCGGGCGACATTCTCGAAGTGCGCATCATCGACGTAAGGCCGCGCGGCTGCTTCAACCCCGATTTCAAGGGCAAGGCCTTCGGCAGTAACGCAGCGGCCTGGTGGGGTTTCCAGTACAATGACCTGTTGACCGAGCCCAAGCCGCGCGAGGTCATCACGATTTACGAACTCGACGCCAGCGGGGAGAAGAATTGGGCGAAGGCAGTCTACAATTTTCGCTGGATGCCGCAGACCGACCCGTTCGGCGTCGTTCACAAGATCATCGATTATCCGGGCGTTCCGGTCGACCACAGCTTGGTCAAGGAGAACCACGGCGTCCTGAAAAATATCCGCATCCCGATCCGGCCACATTTCGGCGTCATAGCGCTGGCGCCCAAGGAGGCGGACATCGTCGATTCGATCCCGCCCGGCTATTTCGGCGGCAACATGGACAATTGGCGGATCGGCAAGGGAGCGACAATGTACTACCCGGTCGCGGTGCCGGGCGGACTATTCTCGGTCGGCGATTCGCATGCCTCGCAGGGTGATTCGGAACTCTGCGGCACGGCGATCGAATGCTCGCTGACCGGCACATTCCAGCTGATTGTGCACAAAAAAGAGGCGCTTTCGGGCACCGCGCTCGCCGATCTGCAATATCCGCTGCTCGAAACCCGCGACGAATTCGTCGTGCATGGCTTTAGCTATCCCAATTACCTGGCGCAGCTCGGCGACAAGGCGCAGAGCGAGATCTATGGGAAATCCTCGATCGACCTTGCGATGCGCGACGCGTTCCGCAAGATGCGCCACTTTCTGATGACGACGCAGGGGTTGACCGAGGACGAGGCGATCTCGCTGATGTCGGTCGGAGTCGATTTCGGCGTGACGCAGGTTGTCGACGGAAACTGGGGCATTCACGCGGTTCTGAGAAAGGAGCTATTCGCCGGCAACGAGACGGTGTAACGCCGCTCAGCCGGGCGCCACCCCTCGGCCGCGGTCGAGCCCGGTTCGGATCGCCGCCGCCAGGGCTTCGCGGCGGTAGGGCTTGGCGACGACGGTTATGCCCTCGGCCGACGTCGCGGCATATTGGCCGTAGCCGGTGGCGAGCAGGACCGGTAGTTCCGGATGGCGCCTGCGCAATTCGCGCGCAAGATCGAGACCGCTCACCCGCCCCGGCATCACGATGTCCGACAGGACGAGCGCGATCGTCGGATCGTTCGCGACCGCCTCCAACGCCTCCTCGCCGCCGCGAGCCTCGACCGGATCGCAACCGATCTGCTCTAGCAATTCGGCTGTCACCTGGGCGACCTCGGCGTCGTCCTCAATGAACAGAACGCGCGCCGACACCGGCACGGACGGCGCCGCGCCGTCGGATCGCGATACGGCGAAAACCTCCCTGGCGCGCGGCAGGAAAAGCGTAATCGTGGTCCCACGACCGGGCGTGCTCTCGATCGCCGCCGCGCCGCCGCTTTCCTTGGCGAAGCCATAGACCTGAAAGAGACCGAGCCCCGAGCCGGCGCCGACATTCTTGGTTGTATAATAGGGCTCGAAAGCGCGCGCCGCCACATCCGGGGTCATCCCGTCGCCGGTATCCGACAGGGCGACGGCAACGAAATCGCCGATCAGCCCCTGATGGCTCGGATCATCCGCGCGGCAGGCGATGTTGCGCGCGGTGATGCGAAAGGCGCCGCCATTCGGCATCGCGTCGCGCGCATTGGCGGCGATGTTGAGAAGCGCGCGTTCGAATTCCGCCGGATCGATCGCAACCGGCCAGAGACCGGGCGGCATGTCGATGCCGAGTTCGATATCGGGGCGCAGCGAGCCCGACAGCATGTCGGCAAGCTCGGCCATTCGGGCGCCGAGATCGACCGATTCGGGGCGCGGCGGTTGACGCCGCGAAAAGGCCAGGAGCTGCCGCGTCAGGCGCTCGCCGCGTTCGGCGGCACGCAGGATCGCCGAGGCCCGGCGCAGCATAGGCTCGCCGGTGGCGTCATCGAGCAGCAATTCGGCATTGCCGCCGACGACGGTCAGCAGATTGTTGAAATCGTGCGCCACCCCCCGGTGAGCTGGCCGATCGCCTCCATCCGCTGGGCCTGGCGCAGCGCCGCCTCTGCTTGGCGGCGCTCTTCGATCTCGATCTGCAGACGCCGGTTGGCGGCTTCGAGGTCACGGGTGCGCGCCTCGACCACGGTCTCGATCCGCCGGGCATGCCCGCTGCCGAGCATCAACAGAGCGCCGAGGAGCCCGGTGCTGAAGACGCCGGCGACAAGCACGCCCCAACTCTGCCAGCGCCGATGAATTTCAAGATAGGACTGGCTTGGTGCGGTCTGCACCGCGTAGCGGCGATGACCGAAGACGAAGAAATCCTCATAGGAGTGATCTCCGGTTATCGCAGAGGAGCGCATGTAGAACGCGATGCCACTATCGAGATCGACGAGCCGGAGCTCGATCATTCCGTGCAACGGCGCCAGCAATTGTTCGAGAAAACTCCCCGATTTAAGCGCGATCTCGACGATGCCGGGGCCGTTCGGACCGCCCTCCACCGGAAATACCAGCAAAATGAGGAACTGCTCGCCGCGTGCCTCGACGGGTCGAAGCGGGGCGGTGGCGGTCAGCGTTCCGGTGGCGATCGCCTGGGCGACGGCCTCCTGGCGCGCGCGATCCGAGATCAAGTCGAAGCCGATCTCGTCACGATTGGCGTCGATCGGTTCGACATAGGTGATGGGGTAGAACTGGGCGCGGTCGGAGGCATGACCGGGATGCCCAAAGGTGTCGGCCTCGCGAATCTCGAAGCCGGGCAGATCGGCTTGCTGGGCCGCCTCGAAGCGGGTGCGGTCGTCGAGATTGACGCGCGGCGCCCAACCGACCTCCTGGATTGTCGGAAAGCGCAGCAGGAGGTTCTGCACGAGATGGCGAAACTCCGGCCGAGACAGTGCGATCGGACCGCTGAACGAGCGTTCGAGTTGTTCGATGAAGATCTCCTGCTCGGCGAGCCTGGCATGGACCTTGTCGACAAGCTCGCGGGAGAGAAGGCGAAAATCGAGAAGCGCCTCGTCGTGCTCCCACTTGCTGACGCGCACGAAAATCGCAACGAAGAGAGCGAAGAACAGCAGCATCGGCAGCGCCATCGGCAGGGCGCGGCGACGCCAGAGGTCGCGCGGCTCGCCGATCGCGACCAGGATCAGCGGCAATATCAGAAGCACGCCCAAGGTGTCGCCGATCCACCATGAGACCCAGCTCGGCAGCAGATCCGGCCGGGCGACGATGCCGAAGCCCGTACAAGGCGACGAGCGACAAGGTGGCGCTCGTCATGCAGCAAAGCGGCGAAATCAGGAGAAACCGCGACACGTCGCGGCCGTTGTCCATGGCCGCGGGATAGCCGACCGCATGACGCAATCCGGCGCCGCCGACCGACGCCTGGATCGCCGAGGCCAAGGCGATGGCAATCGCCGCCGCCACCGTCGTGCGGTCGAAACGCTGGGCCATCGAATGACCGACCCAGAGGTTCAGCAGTAACGAGCCGAGGAACGTCCAGGGCAGGGTCGCACGACCGGCGATCAACATCGCCGCCACCGCGATGCCGGCCGGCGGAAAGATCGGTGTGGCATAACCCGGCGGCACCGCCAGCGTTAGCGCAAGCTTGCCGCTTACCGTGTATGCGATCGTCAGTAAAATTAGCGACGGCCAAACCCGCCTTATATTATGCAAGCGCCTCCGATCGCTCCTGCCGAGGCCCGACGGCCATCTCCAATGCGAGGAGCGCACTCCTCGCGCCAGACGTCAACTCAAGGCGACTTCGAAACCGCGTTTGACGCCGGGCCGCGCCATCAGCGTCTCGTACCAGCGTTTGACGTTAGGAAAGTCGCCGAGGTTGACCTGATGCCGTTCATGCCTCCACGCCCAGCCGAGGATCGCGAAATCGGCGATCGATACGTCGCCAGCGGCAAAAGGCACTTCGCCAAGGCGGCGATCGAGCACGCCGTAGAGCCGACGGGTCTCCTTGGAGTAGCGTTCGAGGCCGTAGCGCCGATCCTGCTCGTTGGCGACCTGCAGGAAATGATGCACCTGGCCGGGCATCGGGCCGAAGCCGCCCATCTGCCACATCAGCCATTCGAGGACCGGCACCTGGGCGCGCAAGTCGGCGGGCCAGAATTTTCCGGTTTTCTCGCCGAGATAGATCAGGATCGCGCCCAATTCGAAAATGCTGATGGGCCCGCCGCCGGGACCCTCGGGGTCGATGATCGCAGGAATTTTGCTGTTCGGGCTGATCTTGACAAAATCGGCGTTGAACTGCTCGCCCTTGCCGATGTTGATCGGCTTTACCGAGTAGGGGAGCCCCATTTCTTCGAGTGCGGCGCTGATCTTGCGCCCGTTCGGCGTATTCCAGGTATAAAGCTCGATCGTCATCGCTCTGCGCCTCTCTTCGCGGTCTCGGGCATTGCCAGCATTACCGTGATCGGCCGCCGTGGTTCAAGCGCCGATCCCGAACATTGGGCTCAGGGGCTGACGCAATCGAAATAGGCGACATTCTCCCCCGCGTCGAGAAAACGGGGCACCCGTTCGTATCGGGCGCAGTGCTGCTTTGCGACCGGGTTTGCCGCCGCCGGATCCCCGGAAAAGCCGACCTCGGCCGAATCCGCGTCGCCTTGGAGGAGAAAGGGCTTGGGTCCCTCGCAGCCAGCAGTCGAAGCGGCGAGGACGACAGCGGCGACGAGCCAGCGGCGATCACGGAAATATTCGGCGAACATCGCTCAACCCCCGTTGTCGCGAAAGCCGACATGTCCGGCAAAGTCGCGACCGCGCTCGGTAAAGTCGCGATAATCGCCGTAGCTTGGCGCGGCCGGCGACAGCAGCACAACGCCGCCCGCGGGCGTCACGCGTTTTGCCGTGCTGACCGCTTCGGCCATCGATCGCACGCGGTATAGCGCGCAGGCGGCATCCGGCGCTCGGGCGAGTTCGACCTGCGTCTCATCGCAAATGCGCTGACCCCCGGCGCCGAGACAGATGACGTTCCTGGCCGTGCCGGCGACGATCCGGTCGATCAGGGCGCCATAATCGACCCCGCGGTCGTAGCCGCCGAGGATCACGGTGATGTCGCGCCCGGCATAGACCGACAACGCCGCCAGCGTCGCTTCCGGTACGGTCGATATGCTGTCGTTCACGTAGAGAACGCCGTCGACCTCTCCCAATTCCTGCTGGCGGTGCGGCAAGCCTGCGAAATCACGTACGGTATCGAGGGCGGCGACGGGATCGAGGTCGAGCCGCTTCATCACGGTCAGGGCGGCGCAGAGATTGGCGAGATTATGCGGGCGGGCGAGGTAGGCGTTCTGCACCACGCCAATCCGGACGGGTCCGTCGAAGATCACGCTATCGCATGCATGGAACCCGTTCGCGCCGTTGAAGAGGTCCGTCGGGGGCGCCCGCTCGCCGAGGATCGCGCGTATCCAGCGTCTCCGCCTCGCGAGCGACGACGGCGCAGCGGGCGTGGGCCAGGAGATTGACCTTGTCGCGGTAATAATTCTCGACCGATCGGTGCCAGTCGAGATGCTCGGGGAAGAGCGAGGTCAGCACCGCGATGTCGCAGATGCCGGTGAAATCGGCGGCCTGATAGCTCGACAATTCGATGACCGCGTAATCGACGGCGTCGGCGTCGATCTCGGTGATCGGCACGCCGATGTTGCCGGCGAGCGCCACCCGGCGGCCGAGCTGCCGCAGCATATGCGCGATCAGCGAGGCGGTCGTGCTCTTCCCTTTGGTCCCGGTCACGCAAATCGTCGTGAGCGCGTACTGTTCGGTGAACCAGAGATTGAGAAGCGAGGTGATTGTTGTGCCCTTGTCACGGGCGGCGCGCAGTTCGTCGCGATAGAGGCTGACCCCCGGCGATTTCACAATCGACCTCGACGCCGTCGAGGGCGGCGGCGATGCGCTCGGAACCGAAGGCGCAGGCGATGCCGTCGCCAAGATCGTCCGGGAGCCGCATTCGAGGATCGTCATCGAGCGCCAGCAAGGGCAAAAGCGGATGGCGGGCGCGGATGAAGCGGATCGCGGCGCGGCCCTCGCGGGCGAGGCCCCAAACCGCCACACGCTTGCCGCCGAGATCAGCCGCACGCATCGAGGATCGCCAGATACCTGTCGGGGACCCGATGCGGCCGGCGCGGCGCGAACAATGCCCGGTACGCTTCCGGACCCGCTTCGCACAGCGCAAGGTCATTGAGGCGCCGCACGACGGCGTCGTCCCGCCAGTCGGGCCGCCGTCCGAGTTCGGCCATCACCGCCGCGCATTCCGCCGTTTCGCCGACGCATTCGAAGGGCTTGTGTCCGCGCCGTCCGCAGAGTGCCGCGAACCCTTCCGTCTGGCTCGGATTGTCGAGCAGGTTGGCGCCGAAGATCCCAATCAGATCCGGTTTTGCGACAAAGGGCGCGAGCGCCAGGAAGACGAACCGGCATTTCGGGCAGTCACAGCACCATTGCCGCCGCCGCTCCTCCGGGCGCTGCTTGAACGCGGTGTTGCAGCTGCGGAAGACGGAAAAATACTCCCTGTGTCGGGCAAATCGGTCGGCGATCGCAATCTCCGTCAGAGGCCGAAGAAGTGAGAAATACGCGATGTCCGGCGAGACATGCGTATTCAAATAATCGGCGAACTCAGATTCGAATTCGAAGGATTTGCTGTATTGGTGATTGACGGGCACTCCACCGATTTCGAGATTGGGCGCACTTGCCGAATGTTCGTTCGACATCACCACGGCGTCGCAGCCGTAAATCAGCGCGGCGGCTACGGAAATGGCGCTCAAGATGCCGGTTATCGGCACGTGGCCGTTCAGCGCGCCCTCTCGGTTGAGCGCGAAGAGAGCCGGGTCGAGGCGTCGCCGCACCCGGATCGAGGGCAGGCTCGAGGCGGCAATGCAGGCATCGATCGGTGCCGCGTCGCCCAGCGCGAAAAGCACGATATCCTCGTCGGCGTGCCTGAGGCATTCGACCGTCACGATCGAATCCTTGCCGCCCCCGACCGGGACACAGGATCGCCGCGGCAGATCGGCGGCGATCGGCAAAGGTGATGCCGCTCGATCAATTCGGAAATTTATCCGGCCGGCGAGCGCGATGCCGTTGCGGAAGGCGAATTCGGCGAGGCCGCGCTCATAAAATCGCTGCAGGAACTCGCCGGTCTGCGGATCGAGCGGAAATGCTTCGCAGATCAGCGTTTGGGGAACGAAGGCCTTGTAGTAGCTCACGCCAGCGAAGAGGAAGATCAGGCGGCAGACTCGATCGAGGATAGCGTACTCGGCGCTGCCGAGCGATCGCGGCGCAAAATCGAACTCGATCTCTTCGACAAAGCGGGGGCCGCCGGAAAAGCGGTAATGCAGGGCCAGAAGGCGGCGCTCCGGGTCGAAGCGGTAGCGCTCGAAGACGAATGCGCCCTCAGCCATCCATGCCCTCGACGACGGCGCGGATCGCGCGCAGCCGCTCGTGATGGACGGCGAGCGGGAGATTGTCGATCGTCGCCATCTGTAGGCGCGAGACGCCGTCGACGGCCGGACCATTGGCGACCGTCTTTTCGAGGATGTCGCGGTCGAGGCCTTCGTCGAGACAGGCGAGAAGAGCTCCGCGCGCGTCCGGGCGCAACACCGCGAGCGCCCCAATCAAGGCATAGGCTCCCCAATGCGACACGCCGGCGACAATCAGATGCGCGGCCGGAGTGACGCAGGCGATGGATTCGCCGTGCTCGACATATCGCGCGATCAGCGGGCGCGGGATCGATCCCATGCCGATCTCGTTGCCGCCGTCGCCGACCGCGATGGTGCCCCAAGGTCCGGCGGTAAAGAGATCGTCGAGGGCGGCGGTATGGGCGGAAATGTCGAGGCCGCGCATATTGCGCGGGCCGCCGTCGGCGCTTCGGCCGCAGCGCTCGATCGAAACCGCGTGCGTGATCCCCGCCCGGCGCCACGCGGCAATTGCGGCGTCCACCTGCTCGCCGACCCAGACGACATCGACCGGCGTCGCACCCGCGCCGGCGGCGGCGAGCGCCGTCACGCAGGCATTGCGGCAAGGCATATCGGTGGCGAGCCGCGTCGCAATCCCGGCCGCGGAGAGCGCTCTTGCCAATAGCGCGGTCCCGACCGGCCCGTCGGTCTCCGCCGCCGGGGGCGTGCCGAGGGGCACGAAAAAGCCGGTGATCAGACCGACGCTGCAAGAGGGCGTCTCGGCCAGTGCTATTGCCGCATCCCAAAGCCCGCCGCGGCTGGCCTCGAACAAGGCGGTGATGTTGCGGCCGACATCGACCTGGATCGCCTCTTCGATCCGATCGACGAGCGCGCGCCGGCCGGGAGCGCGGGCCATGGGTGCCTCCGCTACAGGCTTGCCAGAGCGGTATTGCGCAAATCGGTGATCAGCATCGAGCCCGGCGCGTGCGTGATGCAGAATTCCGGTCTGACTTCGGCGATCACCGCCTGGGGTGTGACACCGCAGGCCCAGAAGACCGGCAACTCGTCCGCGCCGACCGGAACCGGGTCGCCGTAATCGGGCCGGGCCAGATCGGCGATGCCGATCGCCGCCGGCAGCCCCAGATGCACCGGCGCGCCGTGCACCGAGGGAAAGCGCGAGGTGATCTGGACCGCGCGGATCGCGTCGGCCGGCTTCAAGGGCCGCATCGATACGACAAGCGGGCCGCGGAACGGACCCGCCGGCGAGCATTGGATCGTGGTGCGATACATTGGCACGTTCGAGCCGCAGGTGATGTGCCGCAATTCGATCCCGTCCTCGACCAGCGCCTGCTCGAACGAAAACGAGCAGCCGAGCGCGAAACTCACGAGGTCGTCGCGCCAGACATGACCGACGTCGCCCGGCTCCTCGACGAGTTCGCCCCGCCGCCAGACGCGGTAGCGCGGCAGGTCGGTGCGGATGTCGAGGTCCTCGCCGAGGCCCGGCAGGCGCGGATCGCCCGGTTCGGACACCGCCAAGACCGGGCACGGTTTCGGGTTGGCCTGGGCAAAACGCAGGAAATCATGGGCCAGCGTCTGCGGCAGGATAACCAGGTTGGCCTGGACATTGCCGGGCGCCAGTCCCGCCGTCGGTCCGGAAATATCGCCCGAGCGTATCCGCCGCCGCTCGCGCTCGCCGGCGGCAATCCCCTGCTCGATCGGTGCGTTCATGATAAGACCCTCTCCCACGGCGCGCATTTTACCGCCGCCGCGACGCGGCCGTCAAAGCGGCCTTTCCCCAGCCGATCCGGAGTTGCGCATGAGTGGGCTCTACCTCGCCGCGGCGATCGTGCTGGAAATCTGCGGCACCACCGCGCTCAAATTGTCCCAAGGATTCAGCCGAATCGGGCCGAGCGCCGTCGTCGTTGCGTGTTATGGGGCGAGCTTTGCCTTTTTGTCGATCGCGTTGCGCCGGATCGATCTGTCGTTCGCCTACGCCGTCTGGTCCGGGGTCGGCACGGCGGCGGTGGCGGCAATCGGCATCCTATGGTTCGGCGAAAACGCCGGAACGTGGAAACTCCTGTCGCTGGCGCTGATCGTCCTCGGCGTCGCCGGACTGCACCTCGCCGACCGCCCCTCCTGAGCCGTCAGCCGGCCAAGAGCGCGGCGCAGCCGACAAAAGCGGGTAGCCTGTTGGTGATGACGGCGGTCGGGATCGCCGCCATGTAGTCGCGAAAGCGGCCCATTGCCTCAAAGCGCTCGCGAAACGGCGAATGGGCGAAGGCCGGGCCCAGCCGCGGCACAATCCCGCCTGCGATGAAGACGCCGCCCCGGGCGCCCAAGGTCAATGCCAGATTGCCGGCTGCCGTCCCCAGCATCGCGCAGAACAGGCTCAGCGTCTCGACGCACATAGGGTCGCTGCCGCGCGACGCCAGATCGGTGATCTGCGCCGGCGTATATCCGAGCGACGGCACGCCGTCGAGCGCGGCCAACGTGTTGTAGATATTGACGAGCCCTGGTCCGGACAAAACCCGCTCGCCCGAGACGTGGTCGAAATGCCGCCGCATGCGGTCGAGGACAGCGCTCTCGCGGTCGCTTGCCGGCGCCATGGTCGCGTGGCCGCCCTCGCCAGTCAGCGCCGCGCGTCCGGCGCCGCAGGGGATCAGGCCGGAGACGCCGAGGCCCGAGCCCGGACCCAGCACCGCCATCGGCGCGCCGAATGCTGCCTCGCCGCCGCCGACCCGGAACAGATCGGCTTCGCCCAGATTAGGCAAGGCCAACGCCACCGCGGTGAAATCGTTGATGACTTCGAGCCGGTCGAACCCGAGGTGCGACTTCAATGCCTGGATCGAGAAGCTCCAGGGGTGGTTGGTCATCGCGACCTGGTCGCCGGTAATCGCCGAGGCGATCGCGATTGCACCTTGCCGCGGCATCGGCAGGTCGCCGCGCTCGTCGAGATAGGCGGCGATGGCCTCGTCGATCGTCGGATAGCTTTCGCAGGGATAGGTCCGCGTGTGGAGCAGCTCGCGTTGCGGCGAAACCAATCCGAAGCGGGCGTTGGTCGCGCCGATGTCGCCGACGAGCCGAGTTTCGGGCGGTGCGCCCCGGTTCATGGGACGCCGGGAGCGGCGGCAAGATTGCGGACGAACGCCTCGCGCCAGGCGGTAATGTCGTTGCGTTCGATCATCCGCATCATCGCCCTCCACCGCTCCTTGCGTTCGCCGAGCGGCATCTCGAACGCCCGCCAGATCGCCTCGGCGACACCCTCGGGATCGTGCGGGTTGACCAGAACTGCATCGCTCAGCTCCTGCGCCGCGCCGGCAAAGCAGGATAGCACGAGCACCCCTGGATCCTCCTCATCCTGAGAGGCGACATATTCCTTGGCGACGAGGTTCATGCCGTCGCGCAACGGCGTCACCAGGCCGATGCGCCCGGCGCGAAAGAACCCGGTCAGGATTTGATGGGTGAAACTCTTGTTGATGTAGCGCAGCGGAGCGCCGTCGAATTCGCCGTAGCGGCCGTTGATATTGCCGGCCGCGGCCGCGAGGCTGCGTCGGATTTCCTGGTATTCCGGGACCTCCGAGCGCGATGGCGGGGCGATCTGCATGAAGACGATCCGGCCGCGCGTCTCGGGGCGGGTTTCGAGCAAGTGGGAGAACGCCTTGAACCGTGCCAGGAGCCCTTTCGAATAGTCGAGCCGGTCGACCCCGATCATCAGCGCCCGGTCCCCCAGGCTTTGCCGCAGGCGGCGCATATGCCGGCTCTGGGCGGCGGCCCTGGCCTGGGCGGCGACGGTGGCGGTATCGATGCCGATCGGAAAAACCTGCGCCCGCAGGACGCGGCCGAAAACCTGATAGGCACCGCGACCCAGGTCCTCGGCGCCGGCATGGCGCATCAGGTAGTCGCAGAAGCCGCGAAGGTCGCAGGCGGTCTGGAAACCCACCAGATCGTAGGCGCACATCGCCTTGACGAGATTCTGGTGTTCGGGAAGCACGCGCAGCAGCTCGGGCGGCGGAAAGGGCGTGTGCAGGAAAAAGCCGATTGGCTGACGGCAGCCCAGCCGGCGCAGCTCGCCGCCGAGCGGGATCAGATGGTAGTCATGGACCCAGACGAGATCGTCGGGCGTCAGCATCGGCGCCAACCGGCCCGCGAACAGGCGGTTCACCCGCAAGTAGCCGGCATAGTCTCGGCGCGAAAATTCGACCAGCGAGCCGCGAAAGTGGAACAGCGGCCACAACACACGGTTGGCGAAGCCGATGTAATATTCGTTGTAATCGCGTGGCGAAAGGTCGAGCGTGGCGTGGGTCAGCGGGCCGCGGGTGGCGATGTGCGGCTCGTCGCCGGGCTGTTCTTCCACCCCGCCGCTCCAGCCGAACCAGATCCCGCCATTCTCCTGTAGTGCGGCGCGGATCGCGACCGCCAGCCCCCCGGAATCAGGCCGGCCTTCATCGATCGTCGAGACCCGGTTGGAAACGACCACCAGACGACGCCGATTCTCGCCGACGACCGCGGGCCGGTCCCTCAAGCCATCGACCGCCAAGGCGGCGCTCTCTCCGCCAGAGCCGCAGGTGTCCATACGTCGATCCCCCGATTTTACCGTCTGTTCAACGCCGAAAGGTCCGGAAATGTTCCCCTCAGAGGGCCGTAGCCAACCATTGGTGCACCGCGTTCACCGATGGCAGCGCGTAGGGGGCCAGCGTCTCGGCGCCGGCTCCGACCCGGATCGCCAGACCGCCACGGCGGGCGATTTCGCCGAATCCGTCTTCATCGGTGATGTCGTCGCCGACGAAGACAGGCCGGCGGCCGAGAAACGGAGGCTCGGCCAGAAAAGCGGCGATCGCCGCTCCTTTGTCGGCGCCGCGCGGCTGGAATTCGATCACCATCTTGCCTGGAACCAGGCGCAGTGGGTGGCCCTCGCCGTGGAGCAAGGTGCCGGCGAGCGCGTGAATCTCGGCCTCGCGTTCCGGCGCCGCGCGATAATGGAGCGCGAGGCTTGCTCCCTTGTCTTCGAGGAGGAGGCCGGTTCCGGGTCGGGCCAGGGCTGCGAGCGCCGGCCGGATTTGCGCCAGGGCGTCTCGCGCTGCGGCGCTGTCGCGTCGGCGCTCGAAGCTTCCGTCGGCGCGCCGCCGCTCGATGCCGTGGAGACCCGCCGCGGCACCCCGCCAGGGCGTGAAGAGCCGATCGAGCTGCGCCAGGGGACGGCCGCTGACGAGCGCCAGCGCGCCGGAGCGCTGAGCCGACTGCCGCAGCAGCAAGCCCGGCAGACCGGGGGGCACCTCGACCCGGTCGGGCCCGGCGGCGATGTCGAGCAACGTCCCGTCGACATCGAGAAACAGCGCCATGTCCGGTTCAAGCCGGGGTGGAGCGCAACGGTCTGTCCTCTCGGTCGTCAACCCGCCGTCCTTGTGCATTGCACATCAGTCTTGCGCAGGGTGTGGCATAGCCGCCTGATTTAATGGCAAATCGTCAATGTTGCCAGCCCCTTCGAAAAAACTTGCTTGACATCCCGGCGTGACGCCTTAGATTGTGCGGTGCGGTAACGATCGCCGGTTGTGGTCTTGCCGTACGTCTTCTAGGCGTTTCCTCCCTAAACTTGGGCCGCTCCTTGTAGCGGCCCATTTTTTTGCCTGCCGAGGCCAGGCGCATAACGCCGCTCGCCTGGGATAAGCTGATCTGGGTCGAGATCGGGCAGGGTCACGATCTCGCGGTAGATCGGCGCGAAATCGGGGCGGGTCGCGTCGAACAGCTGCTGAAATTCGTCGATGACGAAATAGGTCTCCTGAAAACGGTCGATGCGATATCGGGTGCGCATGACCCGCCGCAGATCGAATTGGATGCGGTGCGGACGCGGATCATCGAGACAATAGAGCGATTCGCCGGCCGACGATAAAATCCCGGAGCCGAAGATGCGCAGCCCCGCCGGGGTGGCAATCAACCCGAACTCGACCGTGTACCAGTAGAGCCGCGCCAGCCGCTCCAGATGGCCGAGCCGCAGCGCCTTCAGCCCGCCCTCGCCATAGGCCTGCAGGTAGTCGGCAAAGACGGGGTTCATCAGCAGCGGCACATGGCCACTGATGTCGTGGAAGACGTCGGGCTCCTCCAGGTAATCCAGCTGGTCGCGGCGGCGGATGAAGCAGGTCGACGGGAATTCGCGCTGTGCCAGATGGGCGAAGAACACGCCGTCGGGGACGAGCCCCGGCACCGCGACGATGCGCCAACGGGTGGTGCTGTCGAGAATGTCGCTCAACTGTCGGAAATCCGGGATGCCGGCGGCCGCGACGCCAAGCGCGCCGAGGCCCTTGAGGTACTCGTCGCAGGCGCGGCCGACCAACAGCCGCTGCTGGCGCTCGAACAGCAGCCGCCAGACGGCATGTTCTTCGGCGCTATAATCCTCCCAATGCTGTTCGATCGTCAGATCGGGCCGGGATGTGCTCATCGGCCGCTCCGCCGTTTGCGTTCACTACGAGATGTGAACGCGGCGGTCCCAGATCAATCGCGCCGAGCCAGGCCGCGGCGGCGCGGCTCAGGCGGTCGACCAGTTCGGCCATGGTCTCGGCCAGCCGGTCGAAGCCAGGTTTGCGCTGGTACTCGCGCTCGTCCATATAAAGCGCGCGGTTGATCTCGATCTGCAAGGCGTGCCGGCGCAGGCGCGGGTTTCCGTAGTGGCTGGTGGTGAAGCCGCCGGCATAGGGCGCGTTGATTGCGACCGTAAAGCCGCGCGCGGCGAAGTAGCATCTTGCGGTTTCGAGAAATTCGCGGCCGCAGGCGAGCCCGTGGCAGTCGCCCAAAACGATGTCGGCGCCGCTGAGTCCGCATCCCGCGCCGGCGGCCGACGGCATGGAATGACAATCGAGCAGCAGATAGCCGCCAAAGCAGGTTTCAGTTTCCTCGACGAGGCCGCGCAACGCCGCGTGATAGGGGCGGTAGAGCGCGTCGACGCGGCGCTGCGCCTCGGCGAAGCGCAATTTGCCAGCGTAGATCTCCTCGCCATTGGCGACAATGCGGGCGATCGTGCCGAGCCCCATGCGGACCCGCGGCGAGCCGGCATTGACGAATTTCGGCAACGCGTCGGAGAACATCGCCGGGTCGAGTTCATAGGGCTCGCGGTTGACGTCGAGATAGGCGCGCGGGAAAGAGGCCGCGAGCAGCGGCGCTCCGAGGTCCGGCGCCGCCGCGAAGAGACGGTCGACGAAGCTGTCTTCCGAGCGGCGCAACGCCAGCGGGTCGAGCCGGGAGGCGGCGACGAAATCCACCGGATAGTCGCTGCCGCTATGCGGCGAGGCCACCACGACGGGCGCCAAGGCGGTGGCCGGGCGCCTCACCTCGAAGACGCCGGCTCCGTCCAACCCGTTCGGCTGCTCTTCCGCCATTAGCGAAGCTTAGTGCGCCGTCACGATGCTGTCATCATGCTGCCAGCGGCGCCGCTTCCGCCGGCCAGCCGGCTCGCATAATGTGATCGCACGGGATTGGCTGGGCGGAGCCGACCATCAAGATCGTTCTCGACATCACCCGTCTGGTGCAGCAGGGCAAGCTCACCCCCGACGAGGCCGAGCGGCTGAAGGCTCTGGCCGCGCGCGACACGGGCTCGCTCGCGATCAATGTCCTGATGTCCTTTGGCGCGGTCGCGGTCGCGGCGGGGCTGCTGGCGTTGCATCCCTCATTCGCGGCCGGGGCGGCGATTGGCGTTGTGTTGGCGCTGGGCGGGCTCGCGTTATTCTACCGGGCAGGCGCACAATGGCGCCTCCTCGGCACGGCCAATACCGTCATCGGTGCGTTGCTGCTGTCGGGCGGGGTCATCGGCCTGCTTGACGCCGGGTTTGCTGGATTCGTCTTCACCGCAATCTTGCTGCTGGCGCTCGCGATCGCGATCCGCAGCGCGTTGCTGACCGCACTGGCGCCACTGGCGCTCGCCGGAGCGCTCGGCAGCAGCACCGGCTACAGCCATGCCGTCTACATGCTGATCGTCACCGAGTCGACGATCACGATCATCGTATTCGCCGGCCTCGCGCTTGCGGCGTACGCGGTGTCGCGGCGTGTCGACAGCGCCTATGAAGGGCTGCCGATCGTCTTTGCGCGGGTCTCTCTGATCCTGGTCAATTTCGGCTTCTGGGTCGGCTCGCTGTGGGGCGACTATCCGGGCGAGAGCTGGCGCCGCGGCGAAGGCTATTATGGCGGCGCCGAGAGCTGGGAGAGCTGGCGCTCGGCGGCGATCCACATTCCCGCCGAGATTTTCGTCGTCCTTTGGGCGGCGGCCGTCATTGCGGTCGGGGTCTGGGCGGCTAGGGCGAACCGGCGCTGGGTCGTCGCGGCAGCGGCCGTCTTCGGCGCGATCAATTTCTATACGCAATGGTTCGAGCGGCTGGGGGCGGAGCCGTTGGCGATCATCTTCGCTGGCGTCAGCGTGGTTGCGATCGCAGTCCTGCTGTGGCGGTATTCGCTTGCGGCGGACAGGGCCGCAGCGGCGGGCGGGGTTGGAATATGAGGTCGCAAACTTCGCGATCGGGATGGGATTGATGGAACGCCGCAGGCTCGGTGAGTTGGAAGTGTCGGCGATCGGCCTTGGCTGCGCCACGATGACGCCGTTCTACGGCGTGCCCGATCCGGCGGAGGCGGTCGCAACTTTGCGGCGCGCGGCCGAACTCGGCGTCGATATGCTCGACACTTCCGACGCCTACGGCCAGGGACGCAACGAGGAGCTGATCGCGGGCGTCCTGAAGGAGGGCCGCCACCGCTACGTGGTCGCCAGCAAGTTCGGCAATATGGGTCGCAATTCCGACGGATCGGCGGCGGGCGAAGGCCGACCGGAACATGTTCGGCGGGCCTGCGAACAGAGCCTCGCGCGGCTCAGGACCGATGTGATCGACCTCTATTACATCCATCGCGTCGACCCCAAGGTGCCGATCGAGGACACGGTCGGGGCCATGGGCGAGCTCGTGCGGCAGGGCAAGGTGCGGTTTCTCGGCATCTGCGAGGCCGGCGTCGAGACGATCCGCCGCGCCCACAAGGTCCACCCGCTGAGCGCCGTGCAGATCGAATATTCGCTCTGGTCGCGCGACGTCGAGACGGCGATCCTGCCGCTGTGCCGAGAACTCGGCATCGGCTTTGTCGGCTATAGCCCGCTCGGCCGCGGCTTTCTGACCGGCGCTGTCGCCGCGCCCGACGATCTCGCCGCCAATGACGCGCGCCGGAACATGCCGCGATTTGCGGGAGATAACCTGCGGCAGAACCTCGACCTTGTCGCGGCATTGCGCCGGCTGGCGGCGGCGGAGGGGTGCACGCCGGCGCAACTGGCGCTCGCCTGGGTACTGGCGCAGGGCGACTACATCGTGCCGATCCCCGGCACCAGCCATCGGCATCGGCTCGAGGAGAACGCCGCGGCGGCCGAGATCGTCCTGTCCGAGGCGGTGCTGGTGGCGCTCGACGAAATCTTCCGCCCGGGAGCGGCGGCCGGGCCGCGCTATGCCGAGGCCTATGCGCGGACCTTGGGGATCTGAGCCGCGGGCTTCCGGCAGCGACGGCAGCGAATAAGAAGAAGGAGCATCGACGATGCGTTTCGGATTGTTCGGCGGCGCCCGCACCGAAATGGGCGAGCAGGCGAGCGATAGCCGCATCTACACGGACTATATCGACTACATCTGCGAGGCCGAGGAACTGGGCTACCACAGCGTCTTTCTGGTCGAGCACCATTTCACCGGGTTCGGCCAGATCTCGGCGACGCTGAACTTCCTGACCTATCTGGCGGCAAAGACGAGCCGCATCCGCCTCGGCACCGCGGTGCTGGTGCTGCCGTGGCACAATCCGGCACTGCTCGCCGAGCAGGCCGCGACGTTGGATTTGCTGTCGAACGGCCGGCTCGATCTCGGGATCGGCAAGGGCTATCGCTGGGGCGAGTTCCACGGCTTCTGCATCCCGATGGAAGAGGCGGGCGAGCGCTACGACGAGGCGGTCGCGTTTCTGCGCAAGGCCTGGACGACAACGGGCCGCTTCTCGCATCACGGGAAACATTGGCATTTCGAGGATGCCGTCATCGAGCCCGCGCCGGTGCAGAAGCCGCATCCTCCTTTGTGGATCGGCGCCTTCAGCGCGCAATCGGTGCGCCGGGCGGCCGAGGACGGGTTCAACCTGCTGCTGGGGCAGGCCGGTAGCCCGGAACTCGTTGCCGAGAGCATCGGCGTCTATCGCAAGGCGGTGGAGGCGCAGGGCCGTGTTTTTGATCCGATGAGCGTCGGCCTGACCCGCGCGCTCCACATCGCGATGAATGCCGAGGAGCGCGAGGCGGCGCACGCATTGCGCGCGACCTTCATGCGCAACGTCCAGCAATTGGCGTTGTCGCCCTCCGGCGCCTCGCCGACGGTCGGCCGCCCGCGCCGCGCGATGAGCGCCGAGGAGATGCACCGGGCGACCGAGAGCGACGCGCTGATCGGCACGCCCGAGGAGATCGTCGGCCGGCTGAAGCGATTGCAGCAGGGCGGCGTCGAATATGTGATGGTCATCGACGTCGGCGGCTCGCTCGACGCGCTTCGCATCTTCGCCCGCGAAATCATGCCCGAATTCAAGGAGTAGCGCGTGGCGACGAACCGTTTGCTGGCGCCGGGTCTGGCCGGGCTCGCATTTTTTGCGGCCTGCTCCGGCCCGATGACGCCGACGATCACCGCGGTCCCCGGTTCGGGCCGCGCCGGCGAGTTCTTCGCCGAAGACCGTTCGCTCTGTCTCGGTTATGCCGAGGCGCAGGTCGGGCGCGCCGAGCCGCGGCCGACGGCAGCAGCCGAACGGGCCGCGCTTGGCGTAGCGCAATCCGGCGTCCCCTACGCTCGGATGTCGCCGCAGCAGCGCTATGACGTGCTATACGGCCAATGCATGTCGGCGCGCGGCAATGCGGTCCCGGGGTTCGCGCCGCCGGCCGATACTCCGGCCTATCAGGGCCCGCTGCCGGGGCCGGGGGCGATCGGCGGCGGCCACTGATCGCGCCGCGTCGGCGGCACGTCCCGGTCGTCAACCACGTTATTGCTTGCCCGGTGCGCGGAAATCGCCGAAAGATCGCGCCGCGTTCTACTGATTGGGAAGTTCAAATGAAGCACGTCAATCCGTGGGCGGCCGGGGCCCTCACTGCGGTGCTGGCGCTGGCCGCCTGCGTCCAGCCGCCGTTGGCGCCGACGATCCCGGTCGCGCCGGGGCCGGGCAAGTCGTTCCAGGCGTTCGCCAACGAACAGGCGTTCTGCCAGCAATACGCCTACAACCAGACCGCACCCAGCGCCGCCGCCGCGAACCAGCAGGCGGTCGGCAGCGCCTTGATCGGGACCGCGCTTGGCGCAGGCCTCGGCGCTGCGATCGGCGGCGGCCGTGGAGCGGCGATCGGGGCTGCCTCGGGAGCGGTCGCCGGCACCGCCTACGGGACCAGCGGCACCGCCTACGCGCAGATGACGGTGCAGCAGCAATTCGACATCATGTACGGCCAATGCATGGCGGCGCACGGCAACCAGGTCCCCGGCATGTCGGGGCCGCCGCCGGGGTACGGCCCGCCGCCGGGATACTGAGGGCCGCCCCCCGGCTATTACGGCCGGCCCTATTGATCAGGCCTGCGGCGGTTTGCGGTTGTCGGTGAGGTAGACCCGGGTCAATCCCCGGCGGTCGTGCCCAGGCGCGGGCCCAGCCGACTGCCTCCTCCTCGGTGTCGAAGAGGCCGGATCATCGGCGCCATGCGCGCCGGGCCGCCGGATCTCTTCCCACTCCTCGATCAGGCTGGCGCGAACGCCGACCGGCGCCGGATCGAGGGTCAGGGTCAGTTTGTCGCGGGCTTTTCCATCGTTGTCTTCCTGTCCGCGGCAGGGCAAAACCACGCTATACCCGCATCGGGGCGCGTTCTATAAGCGGAGGAAACCGAGATGTTGGATTTGCGCATTGCCGGCCGCAAGGCGCTGGTCTGTGCGGCGAGCAAGGGGTTGGGGCGCGCCTGCGCGACGTCGCTCGGCCGCGCCGGGGTCGATCTGGTGATCACCGCGCGCACCAGGGAGACGCTCGAAGCGACCGCCGAGGAGATCCGCAAGGAGACCGGCGCCAAGGTGACCGCGGTCGCCGGCGACATCTCGACCGAGGCCGGCCGCGCCGCGGCGCTCGCCGCCTGCCCGAACCCCGACATCCTCGTCAACAATTGCGGCGGCCCGCCGCATGGCGATTTCCGCGAATGGTCGGTCGAGGACTGGCAGAAGGCGGTCAACGCCAACATGCTGACCCCGATCATGCTGATCAAGGCGACGGTCGACGGCATGTGCGAGCGCAAATTCGGCCGCATCGTCAACATCACCTCGGGCTCGGTCAAATCGCCGATCCCCAATCTCGGCATGTCGAACGGCGCGCGCGCCGGGCTGACCGCCTTCTGCGCCGGCCTCGCGCGCCAGGTCGCCAAACACAACGTGACGATCAACGGCCTCTTGCCCGGCCCGTTCCTGACCGACCGGCTGCGCTCCGGCATCGAATACGAGGCGCGGCGGCAGAACGTCTCGTTCGAGGAAATGCTGGCCAAGCGCGGCCCGACAAACCCGACCGGCCGCGTCGGCGATCCCGCCGAATTCGGCGACGCCTGCGCCTTTCTCTGCGCCGCCTCTGTCGGGCTTCATCGTCGGCCAGAACCTGCTCCTCGACGGCGGCGCCTTCAACTCGACAATGGGCTGATGCCAGCGGCGACCGTCAGGTCCGGCCAGCGACGCGAAGGCTCGAATTCCGTTAGCCGGTCTGCCGGAGAGTTTGCAAAATTGCGATGATAAAATTGCCATAATTGCGTGATACGCATGGCCTATTGGCGACCGGATAACCGGCTCGCGGATAGGTAGGCTGGATCATGGGCGATAAATTTGCTGATAATTCGTTGCAAATAACAGCAAAAACAGCAAAACGCGGGCGCAAACCTCTCCGCATGGTTCGGCGCCGGCTGATGGACAGCGCCGGAAAAGACCGGATGGTCGGGGAGCGTGAGCGCCCGCGCCGTCTCGAGCATTTACATCAGCGGCTACATCAGCGGCGGGGTCGCACGGACGATTTCGCCCCATCGCCGTTTGCGGTCGATTTCGATGGCGTTCAGGCAACCTTGACCAACTTCTGCAGGCTGCGGAGGCCGGGTGGGATCTCTTCGCCCTTCGCGCGCACGCGGCGGCCCCAATTGGTGAACGAGACCTCGCCGACATAGATATCGCCGCGAGAGTCTACGGAGATCCCGTGCGGCGAGATGAACTGGCCTGTTTCTAGTCCGGCGTGGGCGTGACCCAGGCGGGCCAGCAACTCGCCCTTGCTCGTATAGATGCTGACGCGCGGGCCGCAATTCGGCAGGTCGATGTTGACCGCCATGTCGGGCCCGATCTCGCCGACGAAGAAGCGCGGCGTCTTGGTGCCGGCCTCCATGTAGAGCCCGGAGGGGCGGTGCATGTTGTTCCACTGCGCCTCGTACTTGCCGTTGCCGTCGAACACCTGGACGCGGTGGTTCTCGCGGTCGGCGACATAGACCCAGCCGTCGGGGTCGCAACAGATGTTGTGAGCGATGTTGAACTGCCCGGGATCGGTGCCGGGTTCGCCCCACGACATGACCCGATTGCCGTCGGGCGTGTATTTGTGCACGCGCGAATTGCCGTAGCCGTCGGATATATAAAGGTAGTCGCATTGCGGCGACATCGCGGTATGGGTGCAGCGATGGAACGGCTCGCCCGACATGTAGGGCGCGGGCTTGCCGGGAATGCCGATCGTCAGCAGCACCTTGCCGTCGAGCGTGCATTGACGGACCGTGTGATCGCCGTCGTCGGTCAGCCAGATCGTGCCGTCGGGCGCCATGAAAACACCGTGCGGCCGCACGAAGACGCCCTCGCCCCAGGTGCGCAGCAGATTGCCGTCGCGGTCGAAGACGCACATCGGGTGCTTGCCGCGGTTGAAGGCATAGACGTTGTCATGCGCGTCGACGCCAACCGCGGCGACGTCGGCGTTGAACTCCATGCCCGGCGGCAGTTTCGCCCAGCAATCGGCGACCTCGTAGCGATAGCCGTCCGTCCCAAGTACGACAGGCATGGCGGTCCCCCTCTCTTGCGGCGATGCGAATTGGTTTCGAGCTGATTATAGAAAGGTGCTGCCGCGCGGCAACGCGGTTGCGCTGGAGGGAACGCCTTGGCCTTGCGTCAGTTGGCCGGCGCCGTGACGGCGTCCGCCGAGGGAACCGACCGGTCGACGCCGCTGCCGTCAGGGTGGGCGGTCGCCGCGGCGCTCGGCGGCAGCGTCATGGTCGGGTTTGTGCCGGTTGCCGCGCAGCGCCTCTATGCCGAGGGGGTGAGCCCCTTTTCGCTGCTCTTCTTGCGTTATCTGATTGCCCTATTGGCGCTGGTCCTCGCCGCGCGGGCCGCGGGCCTCGATTGGCGCCGGGCCGGACGCAGCGGCGCATGGCGCATCACACTCGTCGGCGCCAGTCTCGGCACGGCCCAGACATTGTGTTTTTTCGAGAGCCTGCGCACGCTCGAAACCAGCATCGCGGTGCTCCTCTTCTACACCTATCCGGCGGTGACCCTGGCGCTAGAGCGTGTGCTGTTCGGGCAGCGCGTCCGGCCCGTGGCAATCGGTTGCGTGGCGCTGATCCTTGGCGGCGCCGCGCTGATCGCCGGACCGGGGCTCAATGTCGGGACGATCGACCCGCGCGGCTTCCTCTGGGCGGTCCCCGGTCCAATCATCTATGCGCTCTATCTGGCGGCGAACGCCCGGTTGATGCGGCGGCATCCGCCGCTGGTCGGCGCGGGTTTCCTCTATCTCGGTTTTGCCGCGAGCTTTCTGTGTCTGGTTGCGTTCTCCGGGCTGCAGGTTCCGGCGAGCCCCGGCGGATGGCTTACGATGCTGTTCATGGGGCTCGGCGCGGGGGCGCTGACGATCACGCTTTTTTCCTACAGCGTACCGCGGCTGGGGCCCGGCAGTTATGCGATCATCGCCAACGCCGAACTCGTCACCGTCGTTCTCGTCGGCGTATTGTTGCTGGGTGAGCGCCTGACCCCCGCGCGGGCGCTGGGCGGAGCGCTGATCGTTTCCGGGATCGTCGTGCACGGCTTGTTCCGCCAGCCGCGCCCGGCCCGAGCCCCCACTCATCCGGCGCAATAAAAACGCGTCTATTAACCGGTCATTAATCTAAAACACGATCTAATTCCCTCGGGAAGGGAATTGGAAGCATCTCTTCCCTCTTAGCTCGATGCGCTTGGGAGAGGAGATCGTCCATGACCCGTCGCTGTTTTTCCCACCTGAAACTGCCGATGCTGACCCTCACGGCGGGCATCGGTTTGGCCGCGTGCTGCGTGGCCGCGACGGTGGCGCCGGCCGCCGGACTGCCGGCCTGCGGCAGCAATAGCAGCCAGAACTGGATCGACGTGCGCTGTTATGGAGCCGCCGGCAACGGCAGCGCCGACGACGCTGGGGCGATCGCCAAGGCGGTGCAGGCCGCAATCTCGGCCGATCTGCCGCTGTTTCTGCCGCACGGCCATTATCGGCTCGGCCGGACGCTGGTCATCGACTACGCGCGCCGCGCCGATACCGGTTTTCGCCTGATCTCGATGGGAGCGGTCCTCGACGGCACCAAAATCTATTCCGGACCGGTGCTCGAAATCGTCTGCTCCGGCGGGGCCCATAGCGCGCCCAAGGGCTGTTTCTATTTCAAAGAGGAAGGGACGCTCTTCGTCAACGCCAACAGCAACGACTACGCCGTCGTCGTCGGCAACCGCAATTTTTCCGACGCGCACAACTCGATCAAGATCGACCATCTGATTGTCAACAACGCCAATCCCGGCGCGCGGGCGGGCGGGCTGCAATTGAATTATGTGCTCAGTTCCGACATCTTCGCCGTCGCCGACGCGGCCGGAGGTGCCGCCGGGATTGCGCTCGAACAGACGCAGATCTCGCGGATCAGCGGCGCGGGGTCGGCCGCCGGCAAGGGCGGCAGCGGGCTCCTGATCGAGAACGGCTACAACTTCGCCAACACGATCTATGCGATGGATTTGGAGGTGGCGCCGACCTGCCTGACGATTACCGCCAAGAACGCCGTCCACAACACCTTCATCTCGCCCTATCTGGCCTGTCGGACCGCGGTCGACGCCAGAGCCGGGAACACGACCGAACTGGTGAATCCGCTGTTCGCCGGCAACGTCAAGACCAAGTTTGCCGCGTCGACCGGCATCACCCCGACGCCGTGAAGGGAACCCGGTTCGCCGCGCCGCAAACCAATTCGTCTTTGACAGCGCCCGCGGGAGCGCCCAAATCTGTTTCGCCAGACGGCTGGATGGCCGCTCTCCGCGGCTGCGCGGGGAGAGGAAAGTCCGGGCTCCACGGAGGTACGGTGCCGGGTAACGCCCGGCGGGGGCGACCCTAGGGAAAGTGCCACAGAAAATATACCGCCGCCGTTTTCGGCCTCGTCCGGGCGGCGGCAAGGGTGAAATGGTGCGGCAAGAGCGCACCGCGCCGCCGGCAACGGCGACGGCAGGGAAAACCCCACCGGGAGCAAGACCAAGTAGGAGCGGCAGGCCGCCCGAACGATCGGGCGCGCCGGGCGTGCCTTCGCGCCGCCGCTCGGGTCGGTCGCATCAGGCGCTCGGTAACGAGCGTCGCAGAGGAATGGCCATCCCCACCCTCGGGCATGCTCGAGGGCGGGACAGAACCCGGCTTACACGCCGTCTGGCGCCTTGCTGACCCCCGCGGCCCTTGGGGGCGGCAACGATCCGTGGATTGTTTGGCGGATCGATCCGGGATAAGTGCGCTTTTGCGGGGACAAGCCTGTGGACGATGGAACATGGGCTTGCCCGACCGCGGCGCTCGGCTAAAGCTTCTCGCCGTGTTGTCGCGAAGGCTGCGGTCCAGCGGCGGCGATCGGGCGATCGACGGAGTGCCGCCGGGGGGTGGCGGACCGCCCCGGACAACACCAGCAGGAGACGGGCGGCCCCGCGAGGGTCGCCCGTTTTTTTGTGCGGGTTTGGCGAAAAGGCGCGAATGCACCTTGCGACCCTGCGATTTATGGCGCAATATTGCCATTCTTATGGCAAGGTTATGCCATTCTTTCCGCCTCAATGCCGATTGCGATGGCCAGAGAACCTAATCCTCTAAAAACAGAACTGATCACCCTTTCTCTGAATACTCGGACCATGTGGTACCTCGACCGACTGGTCGAAACCGGCCTCTATGGCAACAACCGGACCGAAGCCGCACGCAATGCGCTCTACGATCATTGCAAGCTTTTGGTATCGAACAGCACGATTCCTGCCATTCCTGGGCTCCCAGGCCGCGACGTTACGGCGTTCGATGACAATGTATCGGCATCGCGACTGTGAGGTCATAAACGGATACTAGCATGATTTGAACGAATGTGAAATGAGAACAATTTGTGAACAGGATATCGGGCCTCGTTTGCCTACTCGTGCAATCGCGCACTGCCGACCGTTCGCGAAACATCTCATCGAACAAGCGGATCGCTTGACAGAGACCGAAGACGATATTTCAGAAATCTATGGTTTATCGTCATATTCCCATTGACACCCATATTAGACCCATGATATCCCATGTTCTCCCTTGGACGGGTACTGCTGATGGGGGGAACTTCAGCGGTGCTGTTCGGGCGCCCCTTGCCGAGCGTCCGGGGGATGAGCGTTGGGGGTCGAAGTGGCACTCTTCATGTCCACTTATGCGAATAAGGTCGACCGCAAGGGGCGAGTTTCAGTGCCGGCGACCTTTCGCACCGCTCTGGCGGGCCTGCGCTCTCCCGGGATCGTCGTCTATCCAGCCATCGATGGAGAGGCCCTGGAGGGGAGCGGCATCGATCGCTTCGAAGCGATCGCCGCCCGGCTCGACCGGCTCGACCAGTCGGTCGAACAGCAGCGCCGGTCGAGGGTGATTTTCGCGAGCGCCCAGGAACTGCCGTTTGATCCCGAAGGCCGGGTAACCCTGCCCGAGCGTCTGGCCGAGTATGCGCACATAACCGAGAGCGCCGTCTTTGTCGGGCGCGGCCCGACCTTCGAGATTTGGGAGCCCGGCCGCTTTGCCGATCACGAGGCGGCCGAGCGCACCCTGGTGCGTCGCGAGGGTGCGAGATTGCCGCCGCCCGATGCCCTTGCCACGCGCGCGCCGCAATGACACCGAAAAGCGAGGCCGGTTTTCGCGGGGCGACGCCCGAGGGGGAGGCGGTGAGCCGCGGGCACGTGCCGGTTCTCCTCGACGCTGTCCTTGCCGCGTTGATGCCGCGCGATGGCGCCCTCTACGTCGACGCCACGTTCGGCGATGGCGGCTACACCGCCGGCCTTCTCGGGGCGGCCGAGTGTCGCGTCGTCGCGATCGACCGCGATCCCGAGGCGGTGCAGCGAGGCCGCGAACTGGTCCGCCGGCACCCTGATCGCCTGATCGTCCTCGAAGGCAATTTCGCCGACATGGCGGCGTTGCTCGCTCCGGTCACCACCGGTCCGATCGCCGGCATCGCGTTCGATCTCGGAGTTTCCTCGAACCAGCTCGACGCGGCTGAGCGCGGGTTTTCGTTTCGTCTCGACGGGCCACTCGACATGCGGATGGGCGCCTCGGGGAAGAGCGCGGCCGATCTCGTGGCGAGCCTGCCGGCCGACGATCTCGCCCGGCTGATCTCCAGCCTCGGCGAGGAGCGCCATGCCCGGCGCATCGCCCGGGCGATTGTGGCGGCGCGGCAGGACCGTCCGATTGAGCGCACGACCGAACTCGCCGCCATCGTGCGGGCGGCGGCGCGGGCCGAACCGGGGATCGACCCCGCGACCCGGACTTTTCAGGCCTTGCGCATCGCCGTCAATGACGAGCTGGGCGAACTCGACCGCGGTCTGGGCGCGGCGGAAATGCTGTTGACGGCGGGAGGGAGGCTTGCCGTCGTCGCCTTCCATTCGCTCGAGGATCGTCAGGTCAAGGCGTTTCTGCGCAAACGCAACGCCACGACGGAACCGGTTTCGCGGCACGCTCCGCCGGCGCCGCACCCGGCGCCCACGTTCAAACTGCTGAGCCGCCGCGCGGTCAGGCCGGGAGCTGCCGAAATCGCGCGCAACCCACGGGCTCGGTCGGCGCGGCTGCGCGCGGCGGAGCGAACTGCAGCGCCGGCATGGCCAGCGCGCGCGCCGCTGCGGCGCCGCGTCCGGGACGGAGCGGCGACATGAGCCGGCTTTCCACGCTCTTCTGGCTGCTGCTCGTTTCGGCGGCCGGTTTTGCCATGTTCGCCGTCAAATACGAGGTTCAGGCGCTCGACGACGAACTGACCCGAACAAGAAAGGCGGCCGCCGCCGAACAGCATGAAATCCGCGTGCTCGACGCCGAGTGGGCCTACCTCACCCGCCCCGATACTCTCGAGGACATGAACCGTCGCTTTTTGTCGCTGGGTCCGATCGCCACCAACCAATTGCGGACCGGCATCGCCGAGCTGCCGATGCGCCCGGTTCCGCCCGCGCCGGTCAACCCCGCGCCGGACGCAGTCGCAGTCGCCGCCGGGGCGCCGTCGGCGGCACTAGCATCGCCCGAGGCCTTGCCGGTCGGCGCCGCAGTCTCCCCGCTCGCATCCGCACAGCAGCCCGCCGATCCGGCGCCAATCGGCGAGCCGCCGCCCGCCGCAGCTGCCACTGCGCCGAAACCGGTTCTCGCCGCCGCGGCGATCCGCCCGGCGGTGGTAAAGGCTGCGGCCAAGCGCGAAGCGCCGAGACATCCCAAATCGCTCGACGAATTGATCACGCAGATCGCGGCGTCCCGGTAATGCTGGCAACTCAACATCCCGACGACAATCCTTGTCGTCCACGACACTTCAAACCGCCGCCCTGCGCCCCGGTGATCCCCGAGGGCCCGGCCCGGCAGGCAGTCGAAATCTGCCGCACTCGCCTCCTCGTCACCGGTCTTCTGTTCGCGGTGATCTTTGCCGTCGTGGCCCTGCGCGTGGTCGATGTCGTGCTGATCGGCGGCGGGGCTGCGGAATTGAGTGTCGGCCGGATCCGCCCGATCAAGCCGCCCATACCCGGCCGAGCCGATATCGTGGACCGCAACGGCCGCCTTCTCGCTACGACACTCGACAGCCCATCGCTCTTCGCCAATCCGAAGCAGATCATCGACGCCGCCGACGCCACGCAAAAGCTTGCCAAAGTTTTGCCGAGCCTCAGCACCGCTCAGGTCTACGCCAAGCTGACCTCGGAAAAGAGCTTTGTCTGGATCAAGCGTCACCTGACCCCGCACGAGCAATTCGAGGTCAACCGTCTCGGGATCCCGGGGCTCGATTTCGAGCATGAGGATCGCCGGGTCTATCCCGATGGCGGGCTGACGGCGCACGCGGTCGGCTATGTCGGGATCGACAATTTGGGGTTCGCCGGGATCGAACGCGGCCTCGATGATGTGCTCAAGGGGCGCCGCGAACCGCTGCAGCTGTCGATCGATCTGCGTCTGCAATATGTTCTACGCGAGGAGCTGCAGCACGTAATCGACGATTTCACCGCCAAGGGCGGCGGCGGCTTGATCATGGATGTTAACACCGGCGAAATCCTGGCGATGGTCTCGCTGCCGGATTTCGATCCGAACCGTCCGGGGGCGCCTGATCCCGAGCATCCCGACATCCCGATCGCCGACCGGATGTTCAACCGGATTACGCTGGGCGATTATGAGTTGGGCTCGGTATTCAAGGTCTTTACGGTGGCGATGGCGCTCGACTACGGCACCGCTTCGATGACGAGCGGGTATGATGCGAGCCATCCGATCCGCATAGGCCGGTTTTCGATCGGCGATTATCACGGCAAGCATCGCTGGCTTAGCTTGCCGGAAATCCTGATGTATTCCTCGAACATCGGCGCCGCGCGAATGGCGGTTGACGTCGGCGCCCAACGCCAGCGGGAGTTTCTCGCCCGTCTCGGCCTTCTGAAGCCGCCAACGCTGGAGATCTCCGAGGTGGCGACGCCGCGCTATCCGGCGAAGTGGCGCGAGGTCAATGTCATGACCGTCGCCTTCGGCCACGGAATTTCGGTGACGCCGGTCGGGTTTGCGACCGCCGCCGCCGCTCTGGTCAACGGCGGGGTCTTGCATCAGGCGACCCTGCTCAAGCTGCCGCCCGGTTACGCCCCGCAAGGGCGTCAGGTGATCTCCGCCAAGACTTCGGAGCGGATGCGCAAACTGTTGCGCTTGGTGGTCGAATACGGCACCGGGAAGATGGCGGCCGCACCCGGCTATGTCGTGGGCGGCAAGACCGGCACCGCCGACAAGGTGCAGGGAAAGCACTACGCCGAAAGAAAGCTCCTTTCGAGCTTTCTTGGCGTGTTCCCGATGAACGACCCGAAATATCTTATCCTGACGATGGTCGACGAGCCGCATCCCAACAAGCAGAGCCATGGCTACGCCACCGCGGGCTGGACCGTGGCGCCGGCGACCAGTCGCATCGTCAAGCGCATAGCGCCCCTCCTCGGCGTCCAGCCGGTCGACGAAAATGCGCCTGAAATCCAGAGGGCGTTGACGGTCGAAAGCCTGCAGGGCAAGCGGATTGAGGCTTACTGAACTGCTCGATGCGCCGGGCGCGCTGCCGCCGCACGACCCCGAGATCACCGGGGTCAGCGCCGATTCGCGACAGGTGCGGCCGGGCTTTTTGTTTATCGCCCAGCCCGGCACGCGTCGGCACGGTGCGGCCTTTGCCGACGAGGCCGCAGAGCGAGGAGCCGTCGCTATCCTAACCGATCTGCCCGACGCGCTCGACCTGCCCGTCGCGGCGCGCGCGCGCCTCGCAATCGTCGCCGACCCCAACCCCAATCGCCGGCTGGCCCTGCTTGCGGCGCGGTTTTGGGGCCGACAGCCGCGCGCCGTCGCAGCCGTCACCGGCACCAACGGCAAGACCTCGGTTGTCCATTTCACTCGCGAAATCTGGACCGCCCTTGGGCATTCTGCGGCGAGCCTCGGCACGCTCGGCCTCGTCACCGCTGCCGGCCGCCGTCCGGGGTCGCTGACCACGCCCGACCCGGTGGCGCTGCATCGCGATCTGGCGGCGCTTGCCGCGGCGGGGGTCGACCATGCGGCGATCGAGGCGTCGAGTCATGGGCTCGATCAATACCGGCTCGACGGTGTTGCGATCGCGGCCGCTGCCTTTACCAATCTGACCCGCGACCATCTCGACTATCACGTGGACATGGCGAGGTATCGGGCGGCGAAAGAACGCCTCTTCACCGAACTCCTCGGCGCCGGGGCTCCGGCTGTGATCAATCGCGACAGCGAGGAATTCTCGCGCCTTGCGATGATTTGCCGGGATCTCGGCCATCCGGTGCTTGCCTATGGTGCCGAAATCGGCGCGGATCTGCGGCTGGTCGATCGCGAGCCGGATGAACTCGGGCAGAGATTACGTCTCGACATCTTTGGCCGGCGGTTTGAGTTGCGCTTGCCGCTCGCCGGCGCCTTTCAGGCAGGCAATGCATTGGCGGCACTGGGGCTGGTGATTGCGGCCGGCGCCGATCGGGCAACCGCGACCGAGGCGCTAACCGGCCTGACCGGCGTCCCCGGTAGGCTTGAATTCGTCGCCAAGACCAAGAACGGCGGTGCCGTAGTCGTCGATTACGCCCATACGCCCGATGCGCTCGCGACCGTGCTTGGGGCGCTGCGTC
This sequence comes from uncultured Alphaproteobacteria bacterium, assembly GCA_963799085.1. GTDB lineage: Bacteria > Pseudomonadota > Alphaproteobacteria > ATCC43930 > CGMCC-115725 > AP-15. The sequence continues at coordinate 216,870 of CAWCWA010000020.1, forward strand.
CGCACACCGCGGGCCGTCTCGTCGCGCTCTTCGGCTGCGGCGGTGATCGCGACGCCGGCAAGCGGCCGCTGATGGGAGAGGTCGCCACCAGTCTCGCCGACCTTGTCTATGTCACCGATGACAATCCGCGCGGCGAAGACCCGGGCGCCATCCGCTGTGCGGTGCTCGCTGGGGCGCCGGGGGCAATCGAGATCGGCGACCGCCGTCAGGCCATCGCCGCGACTATCGCCGAATTGCGCCGAGGCGATGTGCTCCTCGTCGCCGGCAAGGGGCATGAGACGGGACAGATCGTCGGCGACGAGATTCATCCCTTCGACGACGCGGCGGTGGCGCGAGAGATCGCCTTGTCAGGGGACGGTCGGTGACGGCCCTCTGGCGGGCGGTGGAAGTTGCGGCCGCGACCGGCGGGTCGTCCGCCCTCGATTGGTCCGCCTCAGGCGTCTCGATCGACAGTCGAACGCTGGCACCCGGGGATTTGTTCGTCGCCTTGCGCGGGCCGAACCATGACGGCCACGATTTCGTTTGGGCCGCGCTGGAGCATGGTGCCGCGGCGGCGATCGTCGACCGCGCCGTCGCCGGATTGCCGGCGGGGGCGCCGCTGCATTTCGTCGACGACACCCTCGCCGCCCTGACGGCGCTCGGCGCCGCGGCTCGGCAGCGCAGCCGCGCCCGCGTCGTCGCGGTGACCGGCAGCGTGGGCAAGACCGGGACCAAGGAGGCGCTGCGCCTCGCGTTCGGGGTCCTCGCGCCGACCTACGCCTCGGCGGGCGGCCTCAACAATCATTGGGGCGCGCCGCTGTCGTTGGCTCGCCTGCCGCCCGAGGCCGGTTATGGCGTCTTCGAGCTCGGCATGAACCATGCCGGCGAGATCGCCGTCCTAAGCCGCCTCGTGCAGCCGCATGTCGCGGTGATTACGACGGTCGAGCCGGCGCATTTAGGGTTCTTCGCCTCGGTCGAGGAGATCGCCGACGCCAAGGCCGAGATCTTTCTCGGCCTAGAGCCGGGCGGCGTCGCCGTGCTCAATCGCGACAATTCGCACTATCCGCTGCTTGCCGCCGCGGCGCGTCGGGCCGGCGCTCGGGTGATCGGTTTTGGGACGCACCGGGAGGCCGAGGCGCAACTTCTCGAAAGCGCGTTTGATTCCGAAGGCAGCACGCTCCAAGCAGCAATCCTCGGACAAAGGGTGCGCTGGCGCCTACGCACCCCGGGCCGGCATTGGGCGATGAATACGCTTGCCGTACTGGCGGCAGTGCGAGCCTTGAGCGATGACCTTGATCCTGCCGCGGCGGCGCTCGGTGACTTCAAGCCGTTGCCCGGACGCGGAGAACGCGTTGATCTGCTCTGGCGCGGCGGCCCGCTGACGCTGATCGATGAAAGCTATAATGCGAGCCCCGCGGCGATGCGGGCGGCGCTGTCGGTCCTCGGCGCGACGCCGCTGGCGGCAGGCGGCAGGCGCGTGGCGGTGCTGGGTGACATGCTCGAATTGGGCAATGCCGCGGCGGCCTTGCATCGCGACCTGGCGGCGCCAATCGAAGCGGCGAAAATCGACCGGGTCTTTCTCGTGGGCACGATGATGGAGGCGCTCGACGCGGCGCTGCCCCAATCGCTCCGTGGCGGCTTGTGGCCGACCCCGGAGGCGGTTATCCCTGCCCTTCTAGACTTTCTCGAACCCGGCGACGTCATCACCGTCAAAGGCTCCCGCGGCGTGGGCACCGGCCGGATCGTCGATGGGCTGCGGGCGGCGGCGACGCGGCCCGAGGCATGAGCCGATGCTCTATCCCCTGCTTTATCCCTTCGCCGACCAATTCCAAGGCTTCAATCTTTTTCGCTACATAACGTTTCGCTCGGGCGGCGCCGTCGTCACCGCGCTGTTGATCAGCTTTATTTGCGGGCCGCGGATCATCGCCTGGCTGCGATCGAAACAGACGAACGGTCAGCCGATTTGCGCCGACGGCCCGGCCGGGCACCTGGTGCGCAAGAAGGGAACGCCGACGATGGGCGGCTTTCTGATCTTGCTGGCGTTGACGATAGCGACCCTGCTCTGGGCCGATCTCGCCAATCCCTATGTCTGGATCGTTCTGCTCCTCACGGTCGGGTTCGGGCTGATCGGGTTTGTCGACGATTATTGTAAGCTGACCCGCAACTCGCATCGCGGTCTTGCCGGAAGGACCAAGCTGGCGCTCGAAATCACCCTCGGCGCCGTCGCCTGCGTGAGCCTCGCCTACGTCACGCCGGCACCGTTTGCGAACGCGCTCGCCGTGCCTTTTTTCAAGACCGTGCTGCTCGACCTCGGGTGGTTCTATCTGCCGTTCGGCGTCTTGGTCATCGTCGGCGCTTCCAACGCGGTCAATCTGACGGACGGTCTCGATGGGCTGGCGATCGTTCCCTCGATGATCGCAGCCGGCTGTTTCGCGATGATCGCCTACCTCGTCGGCAATGCGATTTTCGCCAATTACCTTCAGATCCACCACGTTCCGGGCGCCGGCGAACTCGCGGTGTTCTGCGGCGCCATGGTTGGGGCGAGCCTCGGCTTTCTGTGGTTCAACGCGCCGCCGGCCATGGTTTTCATGGGCGACACCGGCTCGCTGTCGATCGGCGCCGCACTTGGCGCGATCAGCGTCGTCACCAAGCACGAGCTCGTCCTGGCGATCATCGGCGGGCTGTTCGTCCTCGAAGCGGTGTCGGTCATCGTCCAGGTCGCAAGTTTCAAGTTAACCGGCCGCCGAATTTTCGGATGGCGCCGCTGCACCATCATTTCGAACAGAAAGGTTGGGAAGAACCGACGATCGTGATCCGCTTTTGGATCATCGCCTGGATCCTGGCAATCGCCGGGTTGGCGACTTTGAAGTTGCGGTAGCGCCGGCATGAAGCTCCGCCCCAGCGCATATCCGGTAGCCGAGCTTCACCAGATACGCTACATGTGTGGTGATGGGGGTTTCGGACGAGCGCGGCGGTTCTCGCCAGTTCCGGCAAAGGGCGCGCGTGTCCCTTCCAATGGCAGGTTCCGCCTCACATGTGCTGATGACTGGCCGTGATGAGATTCGCCCGCATCGATCAAAGCCCGGTGGCGCGCTGGTGGTGGACGATCGACCGCTGGAGCCTGGCGGCTCTGGCTTTGCTGATCGGGTTTGGCGTGGTGATGAGCTTGGCGGCCAGTCCGGCGGTCGCCGAACGGATCGGGTACGACGGCCTGCATTTCATCCGGCGTCAGCTCGCCCTGCTGCCGGTGGCGGTGGCGGTAATGTTTGTCGTTTCGCTGCAATCGCCGCGCACGATCCGGCGAATCGCCGTCATCGGCTTTGCCGTCGGCATGGCTCTTTTGGCGCTGACCTTCGTCGTCGGCGCCGAGATCAAGGGGGCTCGGCGCTGGATCAACCTCCCTGGTCTGTCGGTGCAGCCCTCGGAGTTCGTCAAACCGACCTTCGCCGTCGTCGCCGCGTGGCTCTTTTCCGAACAGAAGCTGCGCCCCGGCTTTCCCGGCAATCTGATCTCGACGGCGTTGTTCCTCGCGATCGCGCTGATGCTGGTAAAGCAACCCGACATCGGCATGGCGGTGGTCGTGGCGGCGGTCTGGTTCGCACAGTTCTTCATGGCAGGTTTGCGGCTCTACTGGGTGGCGCTTGGCGCCCTTGCCGGGCTTGGCGGTTTTGTCGGAGCCTATCTGAGCCTGCCGCATGTGCGGCTTCGGATCGACCATTTCCTCGACCCTTCGACCGGCGACAGCTACCAAGTCAACCGTTCGCTCGAAGCCTTCGCCAACGGGGGGCTGTGGGGTCGCGGGCCGGGCGAAGGCACGGTCAAGGATTATCTGCCCGACGCCCATGCCGATTTCGTCTTTGCCGTCGTCGGCGAGGAATTCGGGCTGATCGTTTGTGTTGCGATCGTCGGATTGTTCGCCTTCATCGTGTTGCGCGGCTTGTCGCGCCTCTTGCAGGAGAGCAGCCTCTTCGTGCTGCTCGCCGCAACCGGCCTGTTGATCCAGTTCGGATTGCAGGCGGCGATCAACATGGCCTCGACATTGCACCTGATCCCGACCAAAGGCATGACGCTGCCTTTCCTGTCCTACGGCGGCTCGTCGCTGCTGGCGTTGGGGCTGGGCATGGGGATGGTGCTGGCGTTGACGCGACGACGGCTAGGTGGGGGCGAACTTTGAGCGCCACGATCGCTCTGGCGGCGGGCGGCACCGGCGGACACATGTTCCCGGCCGAGGCGGTCGCCCGTGAATTGCTTGACCGCGGCTGCCGGGTCCACCTCTTGACCGATGACCGAGCCGAAGCCTTTGGCGACCGAGTTGCCGGCGTCGAATGCCATCGGATCCGCGCCGGAACCTTCTCCAGCGGACCGATCCGCGCCGCGCAGGGGCTGGGCCGGTTGGCGGTCGGTACGGCCCAGGCGCGTGGTTTGCTGCGCCGGCTGGCGCCGGCGGTCGTCGCCGGCTTCGGCGGCTATCCGTCGATCCCGACGATGCTTGCGGCGGGCCTTCTTGGCCTGCCGACAATCATCCACGAGCAGAACGCCGTCCTCGGACGCGCCAATCGCCTCTTGGCGCCGCGCGCCCGCCGCATCGCTACGGGCTTCCCCGAAACCGCCAAATTGCGCCCCGCCGATCGTGTGCGCACAGCCCACACCGGCAACCCGGTGCGGTCCGCGATCCTCGCCGCCGCAACCGCTTACCGCGCGCCGCCGCCGGACGGGGCCGTCGAACTTCTGGTGCTGGGTGGCAGCCAGGGAGCGCGCATACTGAGCGAGATCGTGCCGGCGGCGCTGGCGTTGCTGCCGCCGCCGCTGCGAGCGCGGCTCCGGGTCAGCCAGCAGGCGCGCCCCGAGGATTTGGCCGCGACGGCCGATGCTTACGCCCGAACCGGCATCGCCGCCGACGTGCAGAGCTTCTTTGCCGACGTGCCGCAACGCATGGCCCGGGCGCATCTGGCGATCTGCCGGGCCGGCGCCTCGACGGTCGCGGAATTGGCGGCGATCGGCCGACCAGCCGTGCTGATCCCCTACCCTTATGCGACCGACGATCATCAGACCGCCAACGCCCGCGCCTTTGCCGCAGCCGGCGCCGGCTGGGTAGCGCCGCAAGTCCAACTCTCCGCCGACGCCCTCGCGGCGCGGATCGGGAATCTGCTCGCCGACCCTGCGCTGCTGCGCGGGGCGGCGGAAGATGCAGCCGGCCTCGCGCGCCGCGAGGCCGCGCGCGACCTCGCGCGTCTGGTGCTGGACCTCGCGCCGGGCGCCGGCTCGATAAGGTGCGCGGCGTGAGGGCGCTGCCGCGGACGATCGGTCCGATGCACTTTGTCGGCATCGGCGGCATCGGCATGAGCGGCATCGCGGAGGTGCTGCGCAACCTCGGCTATCTGGTGCAGGGCAGCGACCTCGCCGACGGCGCCAATGTGCGCCGCCTTGTCGATCTCGGCGTGCCGGTGGCGATTGGTCACGCGGCGGAAAACCTCGGCGCTGCCGAGGTCGTCGTCGTCTCCTCGGCGGTTGGACCCGACAATCCGGAGGTTGTCGCGGCTCGGGCGCGCCGCCTGCCGGTGGTGCGCCGGGCCGAAATGCTCACCGAACTGATGCGTCTCAAATGGTCGCTCGCGATCGCCGGCACGCATGGCAAGACCACCACGACCTCGCTGATCGGCACCCTGCTCGAAACCGCCCAGCTCGACCCGACCGTGATCAACGGCGGCATTATCAACGCCTACGGCACCAACACAAGACTGGGCGACGGGGATTGGATGGTGGTCGAGGCCGATGAGAGCGACGGCACTTTTACCCGATTGCCGGCGACGATCGCGGTCGTCACCAACATCGATCCCGAGCATCTCGATTTCTACGGCAGTTTCGACGCGTTGCGGCAGGCCTTCGAGACCTTTGTCGTCAACATCCCGTTCTACGGGTTCGCGGCGCTGTGCATCGATCATCCGGTGGTCCAGGGGATGATTCCGAAGCTGTCAGATCGGCGCGTACTGACCTATGGGCTAACCCCGCAGGCCGATATCCGCGCGACCGACATCCGCCTCGGTCCCGATGGCGCGCGCTACGACATCGTGATCGCCGACGGCCCGGCCGATCGCGGTCGCACGATCCCGGACCTGTTCCTGCCGATGTTCGGTCGGCACAACGTGCAGAATTCGCTCGCCGCCGCCGCGGTCGCCGAAGGGTTGGGGCTTGGCGATGAAGCGCTGCGCGCGGCCCTGCGCGGCTTTGCCGGAGTCAAGCGCCGTTTCACCAAGACCGGCGAATGGGACGGGGTCGTCGTCATCGATGATTACGGCCATCACCCGGTCGAAATCGCCGCGGTATTGAACGCCGCCCGCGCCATCGTTGGAGGTAAGGTGATCGCGGTGGTGCAGCCGCATCGCTACACCCGTCTCAGAGATCTGTTCGACGAGTTCTGCACCTGCTTCAACGATGCCGACGCGGTGCTGATCGGCGATGTCTATGCCGCGGGCGAGCCACCGATCGAAGGCATCAATCGGGACGCACTCGTCGCCGGTCTGGTCGAGCACGGCCACCGCAACGTCCGATCTTTGACAGATCCGGTCGATCTACCGTCACTCGTCGCCGATCTGGCGCAGCCCGGCGATATGGTGGTCTGCCTCGGGGCGGGTTCGATTACCGGCTGGGCCAATGCGCTTCCGGGCGAATTGGCGCGGCTGGCGACGCGGCGGCGGGCCGGATGAGCGCGCCCCGGGCAGTGGAGGCGGAGCTGATCGCGCGGCTGCCCGCAACGCGCGGCCGGCTGATCGCGAACGCGCCGCTCGGCAGACAGACCTGGTTCGGCGCCGGCGGGATGGCGGAAGTGCTGTTCCGACCAGAGGACGCCGCCGATCTTGCCGCCTTTCTCCGCGCGGTTCCGGCGGAGGTCCCGGTGACGGTCGTCGGCGTCGGCTCGAACCTGCTGGTGCGCGACGGCGGCGTACCGGGTGTCACGATCCGGCTCGGCCGCGGTTTTTCCAGGATTGCCGTGGAAGAGGACGAGGTCACGGCGGGCGCCGGCGCCCTCGATCGTATCGTGGCGCTGGCCGCGGTCTCCGCCGGGTTGGCTGGGTTCGAATTCCTTTCCGGCGTTCCGGGCACGATCGGCGGTGCGCTACGCATGAACGCCGGGGCCTACGGCGGCGCCGTCAAGAATGTGCTCGCCAGCGCGACCGCGCTCGATCGCGTGGGGAATCCTCATGAAATCGAAGCTGCGGCCATGGGGCTTTCCTATCGGCACTGCGCGGCCGATGCCGAGTGGATCTTCATCGATGCGCGGTTTCGCGGCGAGCCTGGGGAACGCCCCGTGATCGCTGCGCGGATTGGCGAGATTCGCGCCGCGAGGGAGGCCTCGCAGCCGGTGCGGGCGCGGACCGGGGGCTCGACCTTCGCCAACCCGCCGGGTGACGCCGCCTGGCGCCTGATTGACGCCGCGGGCTGCCGTGGGCTTACCCGTGGCGGGGCGATGGTCTCGCCGCGGCATGCCAATTTCCTGATCAATCTCGGCAACGCCACCGCCGCCGATCTCGAAGGGCTCGGCGAGGAAGTAAGGCGGCGGGTCCATGATATGTCCGGCATCTCGCTCGAATGGGAGATCCAGCGCATCGGCCGTCCGCTGACGCAATTCGCAGCGGCCCGCGGAGGTGCTGGATGACGGGCCGCAATGTGGCGCTGCTGATGGGCGGCTGGTCGCCCGAACGCGAGGTCTCGCTGTCGAGCGGGCGGGAATGCGCCAAGGCGCTCGTCGATCACGGCTACACAGTGCGGTCGATCGATGTCGGGCGCGATCTGCCCGCTATGCTGCGCGCGCTCGAACCGCGGCCCGACCTCGTCTTCAACGCCTTGCATGGCGTGGGCGGCGAGGACGGCACGGTCCAGGCGGTTCTCGACCTGCTGGGGTTGCCCTACACGCATTCCGGCGTGCTCGCCTCGGCGCTGGCGATGCACAAGCCGACCGCTAAGGAGGTGTTCCGCGCCGCAGGTCTGCCGGTGGTCGAAGGGTTGGTTGTGTCGCACGCGGACCTGATGGCGGGCGATCCGCTGCCGGCCCCCTTTGTCGTCAAGCCGACCAATCAGGGTTCCAGCGTCGGCGTTCGGATCGTCCGGGTCAGCGACAATTATTGGCGCGAGGAAGCGCCGGGGTGGCGGTTCGGCGACGAGTTCCTCGTCGAGCGCTTCATTCCCGGCCGCGAATTGACAGTCGCCGTCATGGGCGATCGAGCGCTCGGCGTCTGCGAAATCGTGCCGCGAGGCAGCTTCTATGATTATACGGCGAAATACGCGCCGGGCGGCTCGGACCATCTGGTGCCCGCACCTGTCTCCGAGGCGGTATACGAGGCGGCGCTCGACATCGCGCTCCGCGCGCACCACGCGCTTGGCTGCCGCGGGGTAAGTCGCGCCGACCTGCGCTACGACGACACCTCCGGCGGGACGCGGCGGGCTCTATCTCCTCGAGGTCAACACGCAGCCGGGCATGACGCCGACCTCGCTGGTTCCCGATATCGCCCGCCATGCCGGCATCGGTTTCGACGATCTGGTGGTGTGGATCGCCGAGGAGGCATTATGCCGCCCCTAGCCAACACCCGGCCGCGCCGTCTCGGTCGCTGGCGCCGTCTGCTTTCGCGGAGCTGGCGGATCGGGATGCCGGCGCTGATCGCCATCGGGGTCGGCACAGGCGTTGTTGCGCTGCGCTCGCCATCGGGCCAGTGGGCGCTGCAATCCGCCGACACTCGCATCCTCGACGCCACCGCGCTGCTCGGCTGGCGGATCGCCGACATCGAGGTCGAGGGACGCGAGACGACCGATCGCGAAACGATCACCGAGGCGCTGGGGGTGGGTTTCGGCGCACCGATCCTGGCGGTGAACCTGATGCAGGCCCGCGAGCGGCTCGAAGCCTTGCCCTGGGTGCGCTCGGCAGTCATCGAGCGCCGGCTGCCCGATACGATCCATGTCCAGCTCGTCGAGCGCAAACCGTTGGCCCTGTGGCAGAACAACGGGAAAATCCAACTGATCGACCGGAACGGCGAGATCATCCCGGGCGCCCGGCTCGACCGCTTCGCCAAATTGCCGATGGTCGTCGGTCCCGACGCCGCGGAGCATGCCGCGGGGCTGCTGACGATGCTCGACGGTGAACCGGACCTCGCGAAGCGGGTGACCGCCGCGGTGCGCGTCAGCGGCCGCCGTTGGAACCTGCGCGTCGACAATGCGATCGACGTGCTGTTGCCGGCCGACGACCCGGCGTCCGCGTGGAGCGAGTTGGCGCGCCTGGAGCGATCGAGCGCGGTTCTGAAGCGCGATGTGCAGGCTGTCGATCTTCGTCTTTCCGACCGGCTCGTTCTCAAGGTCAATCCTCAGCCCGCGAAAGAAGCGCCGGCCAGCAAGAAAGGACGCCTTCCGGCGAAAAACACATGACCGCGATCGACGAGGCCCCGGTGCGCGCTAGAAAACGCCCGCCCAGCGAGCCGCCCGTAAGCAACGGCAGGGGCAAGACGCGCAAGCCGGTCATCCGCCCTCGCCGCAGCCTGGTTGCGGCGCTCGACATCGGCACCACCAAGATCTGCTGCTTCATCGCCCGGGTCGACGGCGACAAGCTGCAGGTGCAGGGCATCGGCCATCAGATTTCCCGCGGCCTGCGCAACGGCGCCATCGTCGATCTTGAATCCGCCGTGACCTCGATCCTCGCAGCGGTAAATGCCGCCGAGGAGATGTCGGGCGAGACAATCCAGCAGGTCGTCGCCAACCTTTCCGGATTTTCCGCCTCGCGCATCGTCAAGGCCGAGATCGGCGTCGCCGGGCGCGAGGTCGGCGACACAGACCTGCGCCGCGTCCTCGATCAGGGCTATTTGGCTCGCGAGCCAGGCGATCGGCAGGTCATCCATTCGGTGCCGGTCGGATTTTCGATCGACGACAGCCGTGGCATCCGAGATCCGCGTGGCATGTTCGGCGAGCGGCTCGGCGTCAACATGCATGTCGTTAGTGCGAGTGCCGCCGCAGTGCGCAACCACACCGCCGCGATCGGACGCTCGCATCTCGGCGTCGATGCGCTCGTCGTCAGCCCCTACGCCTCCGGCCTTTCCTGTCTGGTCGAGGACGAGATCGGGCTCGGCGTCACCCTGATCGACATGGGCGGCGGCACGACGACGATCGGCGTGTTCTTCGACGGCAATCTGATCTTCGCCGATTCGGTGCCGGTCGGCGGCTGCCACGTGACCAACGACATCGCCCGCGGCCTGTCGACGCCGCTTGCCCATGCCGAGCGGATGAAGACCTTGTTCGGCAGCGCGATCTCTGCCAGCACGGACGAGCGCGAGATGATCGCCGTCCCGCAGGTCGGCGAGGAGGAAGAAGGCCATGTCAATCATGTGCCGAAATCCTATCTGGTCGGCATCGTGGCGCCGCGCCTCGAAGAAACCTTCGAACTGGTGCGCAACCGTCTCGAAGCGAGCGGCTTCGACAAGGTCGCTGGTCGCCGCGTTGTGCTGACGGGCGGGGCTTGTCAGCTGCACGGCGCCCGCGAGTTCGCGGCGCTGATCCTCGACAAGCAGGTGCGGCTCGGCCGGCCGCTGCGGGTCGGCGGGCTCGCCGAAGCGACCGCGGGACCAGCCTTCTCGACCGCCGCCGGGCTCTTGCATTTCGCCTTGTCGGAACGGGCCGAGGCGCCGCCGATCGGCGTCGGCGCCGGTTCGGGCCGCCTCTTCGATCGTCTGGGCCGATGGTTGCGCGAGAATATGTGACGGAATTTCTCCGGTTGACGCCGTCCGCTATTCGCGGGGCGCAAAACCGGCTAAATCGGGTTTGGGGCAGCGGTGGGGGAAGTCCGTGACCGGACGGACATGATCGGGGCCGCGCATCAGTGGAGGGACACCCGCATGATCAATCTCAGCATTCCGAAGGACGAGCAGGAGATGAAACCCCGAATTACGGTGGTCGGGGTCGGCGGCGCTGGGGGAAACGCCGTCAACAACATGATCCGCTCCAATTTGATCGGATGTGAGTTCGTCGTCTGCAACACCGACGCGCAGGCGCTGCAGCAATCGACCGCGCACCGGAAAATCCAGCTGGGAGTCGGGGTCACGCGCGGGCTCGGCGCGGGTTCGCGTCCGGATGTCGGGCGGGCCGCCGCCGAGGAGGCGCTCGACGAAATCCTCGACGCGATGCAAGGCTCGAACATGGTGTTCATCACCGCCGGCATGGGTGGCGGCACCGGCACGGGGGCTGCCCCGGTGATCGCGCGGATTGCCCGCGAATTGGGGATTTTGACGGTCGGCGTCGTCACCAAGCCGTTTCACTTCGAGGGCTCGCACCGCATGCGGGTCGCCGAGACCGGCATCGACGAACTGCAGAAATTCGTCGACACGCTGATCATCATCCCGAACCAGAACCTGTTCCGCGTCGCCAATGATCGCACCACCTTCGCCGATGCCTTCAAGATGGCCGACGACGTGCTGCATTCGGGCGTGCGTGGCGTCACGGACCTGATGATCATGCCGGGGCTCATCAACCTCGATTTCGCGGATATCCGCACGGTAATGGGCGAAATGGGCAAGGCGATGATGGGAACCGGCGAGGCGGAAGGCGACCGCCGCGCCACCGACGCCGCCGAGGCCGCAATTTCGAACCCGCTACTCGAGGACGTCTCGATGAAGGGCGCCCGCGGCGTTTTGATCAACATCACCGGCGGTCTCGACATGACGCTATTCGAGGTCGACGAGGCAGCCAACCGGATTCGGGAGGAGGTTGACCCCGAGGCCAACATCATCTTCGGCTCGACCTTCGACGAGACATTGTCGGGCAAGATGCGGATCTCGGTCGTCGCCACCGGGATCGACGCTGAAATTGCCACGCAAGGCCGCCCGGCGATCACTCTTGTCAGCAGTCGGGAAGCGGTCGCGGGGGGTGCCGCCGCCTATACCCAACCGGCGCTGACGCAGAACGCCGCCTCGCCGCAGGCCGGGCCGGCGCGCGCCGAAAGCGATCACGAACCGGTGCCTCAGGCGGCTGAAACGGCGGAGAGCGCGGCATTGCGCGGCGGCGCCTTCATCTCACCAAAACCGGTCGATGTCGGCCCCGCGCGTCCGATTCCGCTGACCCAACCCGCGGTGCCGCCGAGCGTCCCAATGCGCGACGCCGCGCCGCGACCGAAGGGCCGGGTCCCGAGCCTGATCGAGCGGGTGACCGGCGTCGGCCGCGCCCGACCCGCGGCGCCCGAGCCGACCCGCGCCCAACCGGCCGCACCGGGTAAGCCTGCCGCGTCGCAACCTCGTCTAGCACCGCTCGAACCCGAGGATCGGCAGGGTTTGAGCAAGGAAGAGGATCTGCTCGATATCCCCGCCTTCCTGCGGCGGCAGGCCAACTGACCGGGCGCGCGGCTTGTGAAAGCGCCGGCGCACTTTCAGGACAGAAGCCCCTGATTTGCATCGGGTTCCGCCCGCCGTTCGTGTAACACTCTGCAATAAAGAGTGATTTGAGGCGGGTGCCGGGCGTCATTAAGGTTGTGCCCGGTTGGGGGACCATTTGCGAGACCGTTGCTCATGCGGGGGGAAGTCATAATCGCGGCGCAACAAACGCTCAAATCCGCAATCGGATGTCGCGGGATCGGCCTGCATACCGGCCAGAAGGTGGCGATGACATTGCGGCCGGCTGCATCCGACAGCGGGATCGTGTTTCGCCGCACCGACGTCGGCGCCGAGATTTGCGCGAATTGGCATAATGCGGTCGAATTGCCCTTGTGCACCGCTTTGTCGAACGGCGAGGGAGTTCGCGTCGGCACGGTCGAACACCTGCTGGCCGCCTTCGCCGGGACCGAAATCGACAATGCAGTGATCGAGATCGACGGACCCGAGGTGCCGATCATGGACGGCAGCGCCGCCCCGTTCGTGTTCCTGATCGAATGCGCCGGGATTGCTGAGCAGGACGCGGCGCGGCGGGCGGTCAAGGTCCTCAAATCGGTGCGCATCGACGACGAGAGCGCCAATGCAGCACTCGTTCCCGACCACGGCTTCTCGATGAGCTTCGAGATCGAATACGACAACCCGCTGATCAGCCGCCAGGACATCTCGATCGGCTTCGAACGCGGGACTTTCAAATCGGAGTTGAGCCGGGCCCGCACCTTCGGCCTTCTCGACGAGGTCGACCGGCTGCGCGCGGCAGGGTTCGCCCGAGGCGGCTCGCTGGACAATGCGGTCGTGATCAGCGGTGATCACGTGCTCAACGCCGAGGGCCTGCGGTATGACGATGAGTTCGTCCGCCACAAGTTGCTCGACGCCTTTGGCGATCTCTACCTCGCGGGAGGGCCGATCATCGGCCGTTTCGTGGGACAGCGCTCGGGACATGCGCATACGAGACGGCTGCTCGCGGCGTTGTTCGCCGACCCCGACGCGTGGTGCCTCACGACTCTGATGCGGACGCCGGAGCCGCCCGGGCTCGAATGGCGGTCGGGAGCGCATCCCGCGCCGCTCTGAGCGGCTCCCGCGCCCTCCATTTCATGATATAGGATTGTTATTCGCGGCCATCAGGGGATCGCCGATGCGTCCGTTCCCACGTGCTTGCCGGTTCGGTGCCATCGCCCTCGTCCTGTCTCTGGCAGCCTGCGGCGGCGCCAAAAAGGACGCTTACATCGAAAAGCCTGTCGACGATCTCTACAATCAGGCGATGGACGAAATGGTCGAGGAGCGGTATGCGCAAGCGGCCAAGACCTTCGACCAGGTCGAGAGCCAGCATCCCTATTCGGTTTGGGCGACCAAGGCGCAGTTGATGTCGGCCTACGCCTTTTACGAAAACGGCAATTACGGAGAGGCCATTATCGCCGCCGACCGCTTTATCCAGCTGCATCCGGGGCATCGCGACGTCGCCTATGCGTATTACTTGAAGGCGATCTCGTACTACGTGCAGATCGTCGATGTCGGGCGCGATCAAAAAACCACCGAGCAGGCGGTCAAGGCGCTCGACGACGTGGTCCGCCGCTTTCCCGACAGCAAATATGCCCGCGACGCCAAGCTCAAGCTCGACTTCACCCGCGACCATCTCGCCGGCAAGGAGATGGAGATCGGCCGCTATTATCTAAAACGTCAGCAATACCTGGCGGCGATGAACCGATTCAAGCGAGTGATCGACAACTATCAGACGACGACTCACGTCCCCGAGGCGCTGGAGCGGCTGATCGAATGCGACCTCGCGCTCGGCCTGACCAGCGAAGCCAAGGCCAACGCCGCGGTGCTCGGCTACAACTACCCCGGCAGCCAGTGGTATGCTGACAGCTATGAATTGGTTACCGGCGCCGGCGATCCCGGGGCCTCGAAAGAAGGCTGGTTCGGCCGTACTGTCGGGAGCCTGTTCTAGGACCATCCGTCCGGTCTGAGGATAGCGCGCCAACATTACAAATTGTTAATTTCGCCTCGCCGAACGCCTGCTTTATTTCCACACCGTTCCGGCGCGCCGAACTGCGAGAGCGCTGTCGGATGCGAGCGACGGGCATTGGAGGATTTCAGCATGCTGCGGCGGTTTCTCGCAGTGTCGGTTCTGCTGTTGGTGGCGGTGGCGGCAAACGCCGCCGACAATCCGGCCGGGATCACCGGCGTCTATTTGACGACGCGCTATCCGGCATTGACGGTGCGCACCGGCGAAACCACGACCCTTGATCTGTCGCTGCGCAATTTCAACGAGCCGCCGCAACCGCTCAGCCTCTCGGTGCCGGAAGTCGCCGCCGGCTGGAAGGCGACGATCCTCGGCGGCGGCCAACCGGTCGCATCCGCGATCGTGGCGCCCGACAGCGAGGAAAAACTGCAGCTGCGGCTCGAACCGCCAACCGGCGCTGGCCCCGGAGACTATCATTTTGTCGTCGCAGCACGCGGTCCCGCCGGCGATCTGAAACTGCCGATCACCGTAACCATCGGCAAGGAATTGCCGGCCAAGCTCAAGCTCACCACCAATTTCCCGGCCCTGCGTGGTACCGCCACGACCTCCTTCAAGTTCAAGGTGACGGTGACCAACGACAGCGGCCGCGATGCGACGATCAATCTCAGCGCCGACGCGCCGAAGAATTTCCAGATGACGTTCACCGAGGCCTACGGCTCACAGCAATTGACCAGCATCCCGATCGAAGCCGGGAAATCGAAGGACATCGAAGCCTCGGTGTCACTGCCGCGCGACACCCCGGCCGGCGACTACAAGATGGTATTGCACGCCAAGAGCGAGGCGGCCTCGGCCGACCTTGATCTCGGCATCACGATCCTCGGCCAGGCGCGCCTGTCGCTCGCCGGCGAGGGGGGGCGCCTCAGCGGCAACGCCTATGCCGGCCGCGGCAGCCAACTGACTGTGATCGTGCGCAACGACGGCAGCGAAGCCGCCCGCGACGTCGAACTGAGCGCCACCGCGCCGGAGGGCTGGAAATCGAGTTTCGAGCCGAAAGAATTGCCCGAACTCGCCGCCGGCAAGTCGCAATCGGTGCAGGTGACGCTGACCCCGTCAGAACGCGCCATCGCCGGCGATTACCAGACGACGATCCGCGCCAGCTCCACTGGCGGGCAGTCCGAATCGGCGAATTTCCGCATCACCGTCCTGACCTCGACCCTGTGGGGCGCGGTCGGCGTCGGCGTCATCGCAATAGCGCTCCTCGTCGTCGTCTTTGCCGTCGCCCGATTCGGCCGGCGCTGAGGAGGACAAGCGGGATGGCGGGCGACATCGTGATCCGGGCCGAGGCGTTGACCAAGCGTTACGGCCCCGTTCTGGCGGTCGACCATGTCGATCTCGAAGTCGGCGCCGGCGAGATTGTCGGCATTCTCGGACCCAACGGCTCGGGCAAGACGACGACGATTCTGATGCTGCTCGGACTGACCGAGCCTTCGGCCGGCCGCGCCGTCGTCGCCGGTTTCGATCCGCTGCGCGAGCCGCTCGAGGTCAAGCGTCGGGTCGGCTATCTGCCCGATTCGGTCGGTTTTTACGACGGCCTTTCGGCGCGCGACAACCTCGCCTATACGGGGCGGCTGGCCGGGCTGACGCGACAGGAGATCGACACGCGCTTCGCCGAGGCCTTGGCGCGGGTCGGGATGCCCGATGTCGGACGCCAGCGGGTCGCCACCTTTTCCCGAGGCATGCGTCAGCGGCTCGGCCTCGCCGAGGTGCTGATGAAGCGGCCGAGCATCGCCATTCTCGACGAGCCGACCGCAACGCTCGATCCGCATTCGACAGAGGAATTTCTCGACATGATCCGCGGCCTGAAGGCCGACGGCACTGCGGTCTTGCTGTCCTCGCACCATCTCGACCAGGTGCAGCGCGTGTGCGACCGCGTCGCCCTGTTCAACCGCGGACGGATTGTGCTCGCCGGCGAGGTGACGGCGCTGGCGCAGCAGGTGCTCGGCGGCGGGCATGTGTTCGACGTCGAGGCGCATGGCGCCGCAACGGCCGGGCTGCTCGCCGGAATCGCCGGCGTGGTCCGGGTGCAGCCGCTCGGCCCCGACCTCTACCGCGTCGATTGCGACAGCGATCTGCGGGCCGAGATCGCCCGGCGGCTCGCCGCGTCCTGCGACCTCCTCGGCATCCGCGTCGCCACGCCAAGCCTCGCCGAGGTCTACAACCGCTATTTCGACGAGGCCCGAGATGCGGCGTAGCGGCTCGCCGCTGACCGGGGTCGGCGCGGTTCTCGCCAAGGAAACGGCCGACTACCTCTCCGGCACCTTGATCGTCCTGATCGAGGCGATCGTTTTTCTGCTGGCGCTTGCCACGGTCTATTTCGCGATCGACGCGATCCGCAAGACGATCGGCGAGAGCCCGTTTCTGTTTCTCCGCCTGATGACGATGGCGGCCGACCCTGCACCCTTCGCCTTCTACGACCTGCTCGGAATCCTGATCCCGATCCTCGCCATCGCTCTCGGCTTCGACGCGATCAACGGCGAGTTCAGCCGCCGCACGCTGAGCCGCGTCCTGGCCCAGCCGATCTACCGTGACGCGCTGTTGCTCGGCAAGTTCCTGTCCGGGCTCCTGACCTTGGCGATCGTGCTGGTCTCATTGTGGCTGCTCGTCATCGGTCTGGGCCTCTTGTTCCTCGGCGTGCCGCCCGGCAGCGAAGAGATCGTGCGAATGTTCGGGTTCCTGGTGGCGACGATCGCCTATGGCGGCGTGTGGTTCGCGCTCGCCCTCTTGTTCTCGGTGGTGTTTCGCAGCCCCGCGACCGCCGTCCTGGCGGCGCTTGGACTTTGGCTCGTGCTGACGTTCTTCTGGCCGCTCTTCATCACGCCGGTGCTGGCGACGCTGATCGCGGGTCCGCCGGAGACGATTTTCGGGCCAAGCCTCGCCTATGTCGACACCTCCCAGGCATTGCTGCGGATCTCGCCGAACGGGCTTTACGGCGAAATTGCGCTGGCGTTGCTGCAGCCGGCGGCGCGTACGACTGGGGCGGTGCTGCTCTATACCCGCGGCATGCTGCTCGGCGCGCCGCTGCCGGCCGGGCAGAGCTTCATCCTGGTCTGGCCGCAGCTGACGAGCCTCGTCGCCGCGATGATCCTGATCTTCGCGATCGCCTACGTTCTGTTCCAGCGCCAGGAGATCCGCGCATAGTGCGGGGCTGCGGCCGCGGCTCCCGCGGCGGGACGGAGGCGAGCGATGATCACCGGCCTCAGCGCCGTCACCCTGGCGACGCATGACATGCGGCGCGCGGTCGAATTCTACCTTCTGGCTGGGTTCGAGATGCTCCATGGCGGCGGCGGGGCGAGCTTCACCAGCTTCAGGGCCGGCGACGGCTATCTGAACCTGATCCTCCAGCCGGCGGAGCGCAGCTGGTCCTGGTGGGGCCGGGTCATCTTTTACGACGATGACGTCGACGCGCTCCATGCCCGCTTCGTCGCGGCCGGCTATCGGCCGACGACCGCACCGCGCGACGCCGAATGGGGGGAGCGCTTCTTCCACATCACCGACCCCGACGGGCACGAGGTGAGTTTCGCCTGGCCGCTCGAGCGCTGACCCCCGACTGGCGGCCGAATGGCTGCCATGTGCCGGCGCGGGGCGGCGTTTCGGCGCTATTCGCGCTATCCTGGGTTATCGCGGCCGAAGGTCGGTCGCGCCGGGGTTTGGCGATGAGCACGATTGTTTCTGCCGAGCGCAGCACGGCCCGCAGCGCCGCCGAAGGGGCGGCCTTCTCGGTCATTCTTGCGCTCAGCTTTTCGCACTTTCTCAACGACATGATGCAGTCGCTGGTGCCGGCACTGTACCCGATGCTGAAGCTGTCCTACGGCCTCAGCTTCGCCCAGATCGGGCTGATCACCTTGACAATGCAGGTCACCTCGTCGCTGTTTCAGCCGGCGGTCGGATTGCTCGCCGACCATCGCCCACAGCCCTATTCGCTCGCCGTCGGCATGGGCGTCACCTTTGTCGGGTTGCTGCTGCTGGCAGGTGCGGGGAGTTATGCGCTGCTGCTGCTCGCGGTGGCGGCGATGGGCGTCGGCTCGGCGGTGTTTCACCCGGAATCTTCGCGATTGGCGCGGCTGGCCTCGGGCGGGCGGCACGGGCTGGCGCAGTCGGTGTTCCAGGTCGGTGGCAATCTCGGTTCGGCGCTGGGCCCGATCCTCGCCGCCTTCATCGTGATCCCGACGGGCCAGGGCAGCGTTGCCTGGTTTTCCGCCGTCGCGTTGCTCGCGATGGCCGTGCTCGTCCGCATCGGCGGTTGGTACCGGCGGCAGGCTGCCGCACCGATGCGCGCGCGGGGGGTGCGGCAGCCGAGCGCCGCTCCGATGCTGTCGCAGCGCCGGGTTGGCTGGGCGATCGCCATTCTGATGATCCTGGTGTTCTCGAAATCGTTCTATACGGTGAGCCTCGGCAGCTTCTACACCTTCTACCTGATGCACAAATTCGATCTGACGATCGAAAGCGCTCAGGTCTATCTCTTCGTCTTTCTCGCCGCGGTGGCGGTCGGGACGCTGATCGGCGGCCCGCTCAGCGACCGGATCGGCCGCAAATACGTGATGTGGGGCTCGATCCTGGGCGTCCTGCCATTCACGATGATGCTGCCCCACGCCAACCTCGTCTGGACCGGCATTCTGACCGTGATCATCGGCATCACGATCGCATCCGCCTCCTCGACGATCATCGTCTACGCGCTCGATCTGGTGCCGGGCAGGATCGGCATGATCGCAGGCTTGTTCTTCGGCCTCTCGTTCGGGCTTGCGGGCGTGGGCGCGGCGGTGCTGGGGCGGCTCGCCGACGCCACCAGCATCGATTTCGTCTATCGGATATGCGCCTTCCTGCCGGCGATCGGCCTGTTGACGGCGTTCCTGCCCAATCTCGGCCGGCCGGCGCGCCCCTGACTCAGGCGGTCGCCGCCTTCCGCTGCAAGCTGTCGATCCGCGCCTTCAGTTCGGGCGCCGGCCAGTCTTCGAGGAGCCACCCTGGCAACGGCTCGCCCGGGCCGCTGACGGCGAGCGCCTCGTCCTCGTCGGTGCGGCCGTCGGCGAAGATTTCGAGCGCGTGCGGCATCTCGTAATAGATTTCGAGTGTGTTGCCGTCGGGATCGGCGAAATAGAAGCTGCGCTGGTTGACGTGGTTGGTGGCGCGCAGGATCGCCACACCGCTGTCGACGAGATGCTGGTAGGCCGCGCGCAGGGCGGCGTAGTTGCCGACCTGGAAGGCGATGTGGCCGAGGCCGATCTGGTCGCGCCGCGGCCACTGCGCCCTATCGGGCTCGGGGTGCTGACCGAGATCGAGCGTGTGGAAATTCTCGCCCAGCGTCATGAAGACGCCGCCATGCTGCGGGTCTTCCTCGGCGACGACAAAGCCCAGGATGTCGCGGTAGAAGCGTTTCGAGGCCTGCTCGTCGGCGACGCGCAGATTGACGTGGCCGATGCCCTTCAACTTGATCATGCCCTTCCTCCTCCAGCCGCAAGTCGCGGCCTAATCCAGCCGATAGGCGCGCCGCGCCGCGCCGGCGAAGAGATCGCGCTTCTCGTCGGGCGAGGCATTGGCGGCGATCCGCTTGAAGGCGTTCCACAAGGCGGCATAGCCGGTCCCGACCTTCTCCACCGGGAAATTGCTCTCGAAGGTGCAGCGGGCGGCGCCGAAGATCTCGATCGCGGTTTGCATATAGGGGCGCCAATAACCGGCTAGCGTCTCCGAATCGGGCGGGGCGGGGATGGCGCCGTAATCGAAGGCCGCCAGCCGGCGCATCATGCCGCCAAGCTTCAGAAAGACGTTCGGGCAGCGGGCAAGCTCGGTCATCGACGCCTTCCACGCCGTGAACACCTCGTCGCGCCTGCCGAGATAGGCCCCGTAGCCGAGGACGCCGCCGGTGTGGCCCATGATTATCGTCGCCTCCGGACGGGCGCGGGCGAGATCGACAACGTCGCCCAGCTGCGGATGATAGAGCCAGGCGTCGAGCGACAGCCCCATCGCCGCCAGCCGTGCTAACCCGGCGCGAAACTCCGGGCGGGCGTAGAGATGCGGCTGCATGTCGGGGCGGCTGTCGCCGATCCGCTTGTCGGCGTCCCAGCCGGCCGAGTGGCGCACGCCGCGAAACCGGCCGCCGCCGGCGCGGATATGGGCTTCGAGCACCGGCTCGACCCGGTCGCCCAAGGTCAGGTCGGCATAGCCGACGATGCCGGCGGCGACCCGTGGGGGCCCGTACCCGCCGCTGGCGCTCATCGCCGCCAGCCCGTTGACGAATTCGGTCTCGCCGACCGGCCGCATCTCGGCCGGCCCTGCGGCGCGGTACATCGAGCGGCATTCGAGAAAGACGGTCGCGACGACGTTGTGCCCGGTGTTGAGGTCGGCAAGCAGTTCGTCAAGCAGGTAGCGATGGTCGGGCCGCACCCAGAAATGATGGTGCGTGTCGATGATCGGCAGATCGGGGTCGAGGACCGGCTCCAGCGGCTGTTTTGCTAGCCAGGCCTCGTTCGGCCGATCGATGCTGCGCCCGTATTGTGTCTGCGACTGCGCCGCCATGCGTCTCCTCCAATCCCGCGAACACGATACCGCCTTTTCGAGCGCCCCCGGAAGAGCCGACCGGCGCCATCGCAGATTGAACCGACGATCTCCGGCCGCCTGTTCCTGTCGGAGATTTACAGGCGCCCTTCTCCCTAGGGTTGCCGCGTGAACCGTTTCCCGCAAACGCATCCGCCGAGCGCCGATGACGCTACAATAGGAATTTGGCAAATTTGCGAACGACGTGGAGCGCCCCGCCCAATTCGACTAGGGTCGGAGTTCGAACCCGCCGCCTTGGACCCGCTCCAGGTTCAGTAGGTAACCGTGAGCGAGACGCTGCAGCCCGTTGATAACGGGTCACACATTCTCCATCCTTGCGCAATGATCGTCACTGTCCGTTTCGCGCCGTCGCCGACCGGGTTTCTGCATATCGGCGGGGCGCGCACGGCACTCTTCAACTGGCTCTTCGCGCGCCATCACAAGGGCGTCTTTCGGTTGCGCATCGAGGACACCGACCGCGCGCGCTCCACTCCCGAGGCGGTAGCGGCGATCATCGACGGGCTCCAATGGCTGGGGCTCGGCTGGGACGGCGACGTCGTCTACCAGTCGCAGCGCGCCGAACGCCACGCCGAGGTCGCGCGCCAATTGCTCGCCGCCGGCCGCGCCTATCGCTGCTGGTGCACGCCCGCCGAACTCGAAGCGATGCGCGAGCAGGCGCGCGCCGAGAAGCGCTCCGTGCGCTATGACGGCGCCTGGCGCGATCGTGATCCGGCCACCGCACCCGCCGGCGTGGCGCCCGTGATCCGCCTGCGCGCCGAGCAGCAGGGCGCCACGACGATCCACGACCATGTGCAAGGCGAGGTCACGGTATCGAACGCCGAACTCGACGATCTGATCGTTCTGCGCGCCGACGGCAGCCCGACCTACAATTTCTCGGTCGTCGTCGATGACCACGACATGGAAATCACCCATGTGATCCGCGGCGACGACCATCTGAACAACGCCTTTCGCCAGACCCAGATCTATCGCGCACTCGACTGGCCGGTCCCGCAATTTGCCCATGTGCCGCTGATCCACGGGCCGGACGGCGCCAAACTCTCGAAGCGGCACGGGGCGGTGGGCATCGAGGCCTATCGCGAGATGGGCTATCTCCCCGACGCATTGCGCAATTACCTGATGCGGCTCGGCTGGAGCCATGGCGACGACGAGATCATCTCGACCGAACAGGCGATCGAATGGTTCGACCTCGACGCCGTCGGCCGCGCCCCGGCCCGGTTCGATTTCGCCAAGCTCGACAATCTGAACGGCCACTACATCCGCGAGGCTTCGGATGACCGCCTCGTGGCGCTTGTCGCGCCGCGCCTCGAACAAACGCTGGGCCACCCGCTCGACGCCGCCGCCCGCGACCGTCTGCTGCGCGCCATGCCCGAACTCAAACTGCGGCCGAAGACGCTCGCCGAACTGGGCGGCAACGCCGGCTTTCTGGTCGCGCCACGGCCGCTCGCACCCGACGACAAAGCGGCAAAGCTGTTGAGCACGGAGGCGCGGCTGCTTCTCGACGAACTTCAGCCGACGCTCGATCATGCCGAATGGCGGGCCGACGCGCTCGAAGAGGCGGTACGCAGCTTCGCCGATTGCAAGCAGGTCAAGCTCGGCGCCGTGGCGCAACCGTTGCGCTCGGCACTGACCGGCAGGACGGCGTCACCCGGCCTCTTTTTCGTCATGGAAGTGCTCGGCCGCGAGGAGACCCTCGGTCGCATCGCCGACGCGGTTGCCGGGAAAAACTGAACGGCGTTCCCATCTCGCACCTGCGAACGTTTGCCAAGCGCCCGCCTTGTGACTATTTTCTGACTGAGTGCGGCAACCGCCTGTGGGCGCAGCGACAGAGGTGGATCGATGGACGGGAACAACATGACCACCGGAACGATGACCTTGACCGACAACGAAACCGGCAAATCGGTCGAGCTTCCGGTGATGAACGGGACTATCGGTCCCAAAGTCGTCGATATCCGCAAGCTCTACGGCCAGATGGGCTGCTTCACCTACGATCCGGGGTTTATGGCGACCGCCGCCTGCCGCTCCAGCATCACCTATATCGACGGCGACGAGGGGGTGTTGCTGTATCGCGGCTATCCGATCAAGGAACTCGCGGAAAAGAGCGATTTCCTCGAAGTCGCGTATCTGCTGCTGAATGGCGAGTTGCCGGACGCCAAGGAAAAGGCGCAGTTCGTCCACGACATCACGCACCACACGATGGTGCACGAGCAGTTGACGACGTTCTTTCGCGGTTTCCGCCGCGACGCTCATCCGATGGCGGTGATGTGCGGCGTAGTGGGGGCGCTTTCCGCCTTCTACCACAATTCGACCGACATCCATGACCCATATCAAAGGATGGTCGCCTCCTACCGGCTGATCGCCAAGATGCCGACGATCGCGGCGATGGCGTTCAAATATTCGGCCGGCCAGCCTTTCATGTATCCGAAGAATTCGCTGGGGTATGCCGAGAACTTCCTGCACATGACCTGGGCGGTGCCGTGCGAGGAGTACAAGGTCAACCCG
Organism: uncultured Alphaproteobacteria bacterium; assembly: GCA_963799085.1. Lineage (GTDB taxonomy): Bacteria > Pseudomonadota > Alphaproteobacteria > ATCC43930 > CGMCC-115725 > AP-15. The sequence continues at coordinate 240,309 of CAWCWA010000020.1, forward strand.
ATCCTCGCGCGGGCGATGGACCGCATCTTCATCCTGCACGCCGATCACGAGCAGAACGCCTCGACGGCGACCGTGCGCAATGCCGGGTCGAGCGGCGCCAACCCGTTTGCCTGCATCGCCGCCGGCATCGCCTCCTTATGGGGCCCGGCGCATGGCGGCGCCAACGAGGCGGTGCTGAAGATGCTCGCCAAGATCGGCAACAAATCGCACATCAAGGAATTCCTCGACCACGTCAAAGACAAGGAAGATCACGAACTCCTCTACGGCTTCGGCCACCGCGTCTACAAGAATTATGATCCGCGCGCTCATGTGCTGCGCGAGAGCTGCCACGAAGTGCTCGACGAGCTCGGCATCAAGGACGAGCCGCTGCTCGATCTGGCGATGGAGCTCGAACACATCGCGCTCAACGACGAATATTTCATCAAGCGGAAACTGTATCCGAACGTCGATTTCTATTCGGGGATCATCCTGCGCGCGATGGGTTTCCCGGTCGCGATGTTCACTGTGCTGTTCGCGATCGCCCGCACGGTCGGTTGGGTCGCGCAATGGACCGAGATGATCGCCGACCCGGATTCGAAGATCGGCCGCCCGCGCCAATTGTTTACGGGCTCCGATCTGCGCCACTTCGTGCCGGTGACCGAGCGCCGCTGACCGGCTTTTTGCCGAACCCGCTCCCCGGGGCATGCGGGAGCGGGTGGACGGCGGCATCGAGGGGAGGGGAGTGATGGACGACGACGCCTTTGGCTCCGCTACCCTTCTCGCAGCGCGGATCCGCGAGCGCAGGATCGGCTGTCTCGAACTCCTTGAGCTCTTCATCAGGCGCGCCGAAAAGCACAACCCGGCGCTGAACGCGATCGTCGCCTGGCAGTTGGATCGGGCGCGCGAACGGGCGCGGGTCGCCGACGCGGCATTGGCGCGGGGCGAAGTCTGGGGTCCGCTGCACGGCGTCCCGATGACGGTCAAGGAATTGTTCAACGTCGCGGGGATGCCGACCACCTGGGGCAACCCGATCTTGAAGGACAATGTCGCAACCGAGGACGCCGTTCTGGTCGAGCGGCTGCTGCGCGCGGGAGCGGTGATCTACGGCAAGACCAACGTTCCCTACATGCTGATGGACGCGCAGAGCTACAACGATGTTTACGGCATTACCAACAACCCATGGGACAGGTCGCGGGGTCCGGGCGGCTCATCGGGCGGCGAGGCGGCGGCGCTGGCGGCCGGGCTCAGCGTGCTGGGTGCCGGCAGCGACATCGCCGGGTCATTGCGCAACCCGGCGCATTACTGCGGCGTCTACGCCCATAAGCCGAGCTGGGGGCTGATCCCGACGCGCGGCCATTCGCCCGGCGGCGCCTTGAGCCCGATCGACATCTCGGTGGTCGGACCGATGGCGCGGCATGCCGAGGATCTCGAACTGGCGATGCGGGTTCTCGCCGGCCCCGATCTGCTGCACCAGGCGGCCTGGCGGGTCGAACTGCCGCCGCCGCGCCATCGTCGCCTCGGCGATTTTCGGGTGGCGGTATGGACGCAATCGCCGCTCTGCGAGATCGACGCGAGTGTCGCGGACGCGTTTCGCCACAACGGTCGCCGCCCTGACCCGCGCCGGCGCGGCGGTCGCCGAAGAAACGCATCCGGCGATCGACGAGGCCGAGCATCATCGGCTCTTCATGGTGCTGCTGCGCGCGGCGACCGCGTCCCGCCTGCGCGACGAGGATTTCGCCGAGCAACAGGCGATCGCCGCGACATTGGCGCCCGACGATACCAGCTTCCGCGCCGAGGTGGCGCGCGGCGCCACGATCGGCCACCGCGCCTGGGGCATCGCCAACGAGACGCGCACCCGATTGCGCCATGATTGGTACGAATTCTTCCGGCGCTTCGACGTGCTGCTGACGCCCGTTGCCGCGACCGCCGCTTTCGCGCACGACCACAACCCCGACCGCGGCGCCCGCACGATCGGCGTCAACGGCAAGCCGCTGCCCTATTCCGACCAGATCTTCTGGGCCGAGCTGGCGAGCCTATCCTATCTGCCGGCGACCGCCGCGCCACTCGGCCTCACCGCCGACGGGCTGCCGGTCGGCATGCAGGTCATCGCGGCCGAGGGCGAGGATCTGACGGCGATCGGATTCGCCAGCCTGCTGGCCGCCGAGATCGGCGGTTTCGCCCCGCCCCGCGGCCCCGCCTGACGCTAGGGGCGCTGCACCAGTTCGATGCGGTAGCCGTCCGGGTCCTCGATAAAGGCGATGACCGAGCCGCCATGCGCCATCGGGCCGGCCGGGCGCGGGATCTTGACGCCAGCGGCGGCGAGCTGCTCGCAGGCCTTGTAGACGTCGGGCACGCCCAGCGCCAGATGGCCGAAGGCGCTGCCGAGATTGTAGGGCTCCGCCTGCTCCCAATTATGGGTCAGTTCGAGCACCGTGTGGTCGGTCTCGTCGCCGTAGCCGACAAAGGCCAGCGTGAACTTGCCGGTCGGGTAGTCGCGCTTGCGCAACAGCTTCATGCCGAGCTGCTCGGTATAGAACTTCAGCGACGCGTCGAGATCGCGCACCCGGATCATCGTGTGCAGGTAGCGGAACTTGTCGGTGTCGGCGGTCGTCATCGTGAATTCCTCCGTCGGTGGTGGCGGGCGGCAACGATCTCGAGAACCCGGTCGGCGGCGCGCAGGCTCGGCGCCATGCCGCCGCGCATCGAGGCGTCGCATCGCCTGATCATACCCCTGCCGGTGCCGGCTGCGAACCCGTTCGTCGCTGACAGCTCGACGAGCGGCCGCCGCCGCATGTTCCGGCGCGCAGTTCGGTCCGAGCAGTTCGGTCACCAGCGTCTCGCCGAGCAGCAGGTTGACGAGATTGACCTGCCGCACCTTGAGGACCCGGTCGAGGAGCTTCTCGGTCAATGGGTTGAGCCGATAGCCGACGACCATCGGCACCCGCGCCATCGCCAGTTCGAGCGCCACCGTGCCGGAAGCGGCGAGTGCCGCGCGGCTTGCGGCAAAGGCGTCGTATTTGTCCTCGGGCCGCTGCACCAGGATCGGGCTGCCCGGCCAATTTCGCGCCGCGTCGGCCACGATCGCGGCGACATGTCGCCACGGTCGGCACGACGACCCGAAACGGCCCGATCGTCTGCTCGCGCCAGCGCCAGCGCCGCGCCGAAGATCGGCAGCAGCCGCCGCACCTCGCCGCCGCGGCTGCCCGGCAATACGCTGAGCAGCAGCTCGTCGCCAGCAAGCCCGTGCGTCATGCGGAACCGGGCGCCGTCGCCCCGGTCGGCGCCGCTCTCGAGCACCGGATGGCCGACATAGGTGCAGCCGAGCCCGACCCGCTCGAAATAGGGCGGCTCGAACGGCAACAACGTCAAGCAGATGGTCATACCAGCGGGCCATGCGCCGCGCCCTTCCGGCGCGCCACGCCCAGACCATCGGCGCCACGTAATGGATCAGCGGCAGGGTTTCGCCGCGGCGGCGCAGCCGCTGCGCGATGCGCCAGCTGAACCCGGAACTGTCGATCGTCACGACCGCGTCGGGCTGCATCGCCCGGATCGCCGCCACCGCCTCGCGCACCCGGCGCAGGATGACCGGGGCGCGCGGCAATACTTCGGCCACTCCCATGACCGCCAGGTCGGCAAGCGGCACCAGGCTCTCGAGCCCCTGCCCGCGCATCGCCTCGCCGCCGATCCCGGCGACCCGCAGCCCGCCCCCGACGTGCGCTGCGCAAGGCTGCGATCAAGGCGCCGCCCAGCGCATCGCCCGAGGGCTCCCCGGCGACAACGAAAATCAGCGGAGATGGCACGCGTCACGCCCGGCGGACGGCGACCACGAAGAGGCCGGTGCGGTCGGCGGCGCGGATCACCTCGTCGCGGTCGAGCACGATCGTCGCGCCGGCTTCGACGGCGATGCCGCGCAACCCGCTCTGCGTCGCCAGCGTCACCGTCTGCGGCCCGATCGTCGGCCGGTCGGCGCGCTGCTCCTGGCCGGGCTTCTCGACCTTGACCAGGACGCCGCCCGGGCCCTCGCGGCGCAGGGCGGCGCAACGGCGCAGCAGTTCGTCGGTCCCCTCGATCGCCTCGACGCCGAGCACCAGGCCCTGCTGCACGACGACCGCCTGGCCGATATCGAGGGCGCCCGATCGCGCGGGCTACGCGCAAAGCCGCGCTCGATATCCGCCGCCGCCTGGGCATCGGGGCGGAAGCGGCCGAGCGGTCCCTCCTCGGCCAGTGCCGGCTCGCCAATAGTTGGTCGGCGCCGACGACGCGGAAACCCTCGCGTTCGAATTCGGCGACGACCGCCGACAATAAGCCGTCGTCGCCGAGCGCGCGGTAGCCGATCCGGGCGAACAGCTTGGCGGCGCGCCAATCGGGCCGCAACGCCGCCAGCGACGGCCGGCGCACGCTGCCCGCCAGAACCAGTTCGGTCACCCGATTGTCGCGCAGGATCGCGAGCCCCGTCGCGGCCGCCCCGATGCGGCACCAGGCATGCGGCACGCCCTCGACCGTCTCCGGGTTCGGCCGCTCCTTCGAGCGCCAGCACGAAGATGTCGCGGCCGGCCGCGCGGCAGGCGTCGATCAGCCGCCGCGGCAGCCCGCCGCCGCCGGCGACGATGCCGATCCTGCGCCGGCCTCGCCGCTATCCGCCATTGGCCTCCTTCGGCTGGCAGATGGCGCGGCTCGAATTCGGCGCGGATGAAGGCGATGATGTCCTCGACCGGACCGATACCGGCAAATCGCTCGGCGGCTTCGCTGACCCGGTCGCTCAACGTCCCTTCGGCGAAAAACAGGAACTGATAGGCGTTGCGCAGGCCTTGGATGTCCTCGCGGCTGAAAGCCGCGCCGCTGCATGCCGATGATGTTGAGCCCGGTCAGCCGCGCCCGGTCGCCCATGACCTGGCCGTAGGGAATGACGTCGCGCTCGACCCCGGACATGCCGCCGATCATCGCGTGCTTGCCGATGCGCACGAATTGATGAACCGCGCACAGCCCGCCGAGCACGGCGTAGTCCTCGATGACCACATGACCGGCGAGTGTCGCGTTGTTGGCCATCACCACATGGTCGGCGATCTGGCAGTCATGGGCGATGTGGACCCCGACCATGAACAGGCAGTCGTTGCCGACGCGCGTCACCATGCCGCCGCCGGTCGTGCCGGGGTTCATCGTCACATATTCGCGGATCGTGTTGCGGCAGCCCGACGACCAGCGAGGACCGCTCGCCGGCGTATTTGAGGTCCTGCGGTTCGAGCCCGATCGAGGCAAATGGGAAAATCCGCGTGCCGGCGCCGATCGTCGTGCGCCCGTCGATCACGACATGCGAGCGCAAGTTCACCCCGGCGCCGAGCACGACTTCCGCGCCGACCGTGCAGAACGGGCCAATGACGACGTCATCGGCCAGCTTCGCTCCCGCCGCGACGATGGCGGTCTTGTGGATCTGGGCCATCGGCGGCTCGTCTAATCGTCGAGGATCATCGCCGCGAACACGGCTTCGGCCATCAGATTGTCGCCGACCCTGGCGCGGCCCTCGAATTTCCAGACGTTGCCCCGATTGCGCTGCTTGACCACCTGCACGTCGAGCCGATCGCCGGGAAAGACCGGACGGCGGAAGCGGGCATTGTCGACGCTCATGAAATAGACGAGCTTGCCCTCCGAATCCGGGCCGAGCGTGTGCACGACCAGCACCGCGGCGGTCTGCGCCATCGCCTCGATGATCAGCACGCCCGGCATGACCGGCCGCGCCGGGAAATGCCCCTGGAAAAAGCTCTCGTTGATCGACAGGTTCTTGATCCCGGTCGCCCGCTGATTGGCCACGACATCGACGACGCGGTCGATCATCAGAAACGGATGGCGGTGCGGGATCATCGCCATGACCCGCTGGATGTCGATCTGGACAGCCTCGCCCCCGCCGCAGACCGGATCGGTCATCTCGCGTCCTTCTTCTTGCCGAGACGCTGGAGGGCGGCGGTCTGTCGCATGAAATCGCCGATCGGGACCGCCGGGACGCCGCAGACGGTCGCTGCCGGCCGGAACATCGCGCATGACGCCGGCCTTGGCGGCGATACGCACCCCGCTGCCGATCCGCAGATGGCCGGCGAGCCCGCTTTGCCCTCCGATCATGACGAAATCACCCAGCCGCGTGCTCCCCGAAATGCCGACCTGGCCGGCGAGAACACAGCACCGGCCGAGCGCGACGTTGTGCCCGATCTGTACCAGATTATCAATCATCGAGCCGGCCCCGATCACCGTATCGGGCCCCGAGCCTCGGTCGATCGTCGAATTGGCGCCGACCTCGACATCGTCGCCGATGAGTACCCGGCCGAGTTGTGGAACCTTGACCGGACGCGTCTCGTCCGGGGCAAAGCCGAAGCCCGCCTGGCCGATGCGCACCCCGGCGTACAGCACGACGCGGGCCCCGATCAGACAGTGGCTGAGCGTGACGTTGGCGCCGATATGGCAGTCCTCGCCGAGCTCGACCCCGGACGCGATGACCGTATGAGCGCCGATCTCACAGCGCCGCCCGAGCCGCACCCGCGCCTCGATCACGGCATAGGGGCCGATACTGCAATCCTCCGGCACCACCGCCGTGGGATCGATAATGGCCGACGGCGCTCGGTAGGGCGTCACCGGCGCTATCGGATAGAATGCCTGTGCGGCGCGGGCATAGGCCTTGTAAGGCTCGACGCTGACCAGCAGCGCCATCCCCGGCGGGGCCCGCTCGACGGCGCGCTCGTCGACCAGTGCCGCGCCGGCGCGAGAGGCGGCAAAGGCGTCGAGATATTTGCGGTTGTCGAGAAACGTCAGATCGTCGGGACCGGCCGCGTCGAGCGGCGCCACGTCATGGCACACCCGCCCTGCGTCCTCCGGCCGCTGCAATTTCGCCCCGCAGAGTGCTGCCAGCGCCGCCAGAGTGAAGGGCCCGGCCCGTTCGAAAAAGCGCGGATCGGCCATAGTCGCGGTCGGGGTCGGCGGGAAGTTCCGCCTATTTCTTCTTCTTGCCGTGAGAGTTGCTCGGCGAGCGGGCGACGGCGCGGCGCTGGCGGTCGGCGGCGGCGTGGGAGCGACAAAATTGACCGTTAATGTCGGCATCTGCTCATCCAGTTTTTGCAGTACTTCATCGGTGACATCGAAATTCTGATCGAACAAGACCAGGTCCGTGCGCTGAAACACCAGATTCGCCTTCCGTTGTTTCGCGATATCGGCGATGATCTTCAGCATCGTTTCCTGAATTTTCGACAATGCCTCGTTATTGGACTTTTCAAGAGCTTGGCGTTTGCTCTGGACGCTCTTGTCGAGATCGTTGACCTTCTGTTGAAATTCGCGGCCCTTCTTGTTCAGCGCTTCCGGCGACATCGTGGCTTGCTGGCGCTGCAACGCGTCGCGCTCGGCGCGTAGCGCTTCTTCGTCGTGTGAGATTTCCTTGGTGTATTCGCCGCGTTTCTGCTCGATCTGGGAACGCACCATCTTGGCCGCCTTGGAGTTTTGCAATAGCGCCTGGACGTCGACGACCATGACGATCAGGTTTTGCGGCGGAGGTAGAGGGGCGGCCGGCGCCGATGGTTCCGGCTTCGGCGGAGCGGGCGCTGGCGGCGTCACCGGGGCCTGCGCCGCGGCGCTGCCGATGACGGCGAAGAACAGCGTCGTCAAGAGCAGCGCCCGCGACAACACCGCAGGGCGAACAGACAAAATCGACATCAAAACCTCGTGCCAAAACTGACTCGGAACAGCTGGGTCTTGTCGAACGATTCCTTCCTCAGCGGGACCGCCAGATCGAGTCGAATCGGACCCACCGGAGACTTCCATGAGACCCCGATCCCGGCGCTGACGCGGGTGGCGGGCGATTGCAGTACCTGCGGCTGCTGCCCCGCCGGTCGAGGCCAGCTGCTCCGGCGTCAATACGATGTTGGTCGGCTCCAGATGGTAGAGCGTTCCGAAATCGGTGAATACCCGCCCGCTGAGCCCGAGTTCCTTCGGCAGGCCGAGCGGCACGCCCAGGGTCACGGAGCCGACATAATATTTTTGACCGCCGAGCGCGTCGCCGCTGACCGAATTGCGCGGGCCGATGCCGGCGCTTTGAAAACCGCGCAGATTGTCGCCGCCGACAAAGAACCGGTCCTGGATCAGGACGTCTTGCCCGCCCCAGCCGACGATGTCGCCGACCTCGCCGGTCAAGGCCAGCACCCAATCCGGGGCCACCGAATAATAGTAGCCGAAATTCACCTTGGTGCGGACGTAATCGACGCCGAAGCCGACCCCGGCGAAATCGGTCCCGAGCGACGCGTAATAGCCGCCGGTCGGATCGATCCGGTCGTCGCGCCGGTCATAGAGCAGCACCTGGCCGATCGCCGAGGTGGCGTGGGTTCCGGCTTGCAGCGCGATGAACAGCGACGTACCGGGCTGAATGTTGGTGATGTCGTCCGACCGTGCCGTGTATTTGAGCGTCTGGCGCAAGTTATCCGAGATCTGATACCCAGTGCGCAGCGCGCCGCCATAAGAAAATTGTTGGTAGGGCGGCGTGATGCCCGAGAAGAAATTAGCCGTCGGACTGGTCTTGATTTCGAAGAGATCGATGCCGGCCGCGATGTTCTTGTCGAGAAAATACGGCTCGGTGAAGCTAAAATCGACCTGCTGCGAGCGGAGCGAAACCACGGTTCCGAGCCGCAGATCCTGGCCGCGGCCGAGAAAGTTGCGCTCGCGAATGCTGACATCGGCGAGCGGGCCGTCGCTGGTCGAGAACCCGATCCCGAACGACAATTCGCCGGTCGACTGCTCCTCGACCTCGACCGTCACCACGGTCTTGTCGGGGGCCGATCCTGGCGCATTGGTGACCTCGGCCTTTTTGAAAAACCCCAGATTCTTGATGCGCTGTTGCGAGCGCTGCATCTTGGTCGTGTTGAACGCGTCGCCCTCGACCAGTTGAAATTCGCGTCGGATCACCTTGTCGAGCGTGCGGACGTTGCCGACGATATCGATGCGCTCGACATAGACCCGCGGGCCCTCCTCGATGTCGAAGGTGATGTCGACGGTGTGGTCCTCCTTGTTGCGGGTGATCTGCGGTTTGACTTCGACAAAGGCATAGCCGCGATTGCCGAGCGCGTCGGTCAAGGCGGTGATCGATTTTTCGACCTGTTCGGCGTTGTACCAATCGCCCGAATGCACGCTCAACAGCGGCGTGACCGCTTCGGCCGGCAGATCCTTGAGCTTGATGTTGACGTCGATCTTGCCGAAGCGATAGCGCTCGCCCTCGTCGAGGGTGAAGGTCAGGACGAAGCCGTTGCGGCTCGGCGTCAGCTCGGCGACCGCCGATACGACGCGGAAATCGGCATAGCCCTCGGTCAGATAGAATTTGCGCAGCAGCTCGCGGTCATAGGTGACGCGGTCGGGATCATAGCTGTCGTCGGTGGTCAAGAAGCGATACCACCGGCTCTCCTTCGTCTGGATCACGCCGCGCAACTTGCCTTCGCTGAAGGCGCGGTTGCCGACAAAATTGATGCTGCGAATTCCAGTGAACTCACCCTCGTTGATTTCGAAGACGAGATCGACCCGGTTCTCCGAAAGCTGGATCACCTTGGGTTCGACGGTGGCGCCGAACCTGCCGTGCCGGCGGTAGAGATCAAGGATGCGCTTCACGTCGTTTTGGACCCGTGTGCGGGTATAGACGACGCGCGGGCGCAGCCGGATTTCGGAGGTCAGGTCCTTTTCGTCGATCTTGCGGTTACCCTCGAAGGCGATGCGGTTGATGATCGGGTTCTCGACGACCTTGACGACAAGAGTGTTGCCGACCCGGTCCAATTTCACATCGGCGAAGAGACCCGTGGCGAACAAATCCTTCAATGATTTGTCGATCTTCTCGTTGTCCCACGCATCGCCCGGCTGGATCGAGAGATAGGAACGGATCGTCTCCGGTTCGATCCGTTGCGCGCCCTCGATCCGGATGTCCCCGACCACGCCACCGGGCGCCTGCGGCGTTGGCGCGCGACCGCCCGATTGCGCCAGCGCGGGTCCCGAAAACCCGGCCGCCAGAAGCACGCCAAACACCATCCACAGCAGCGAACTCAAACAGCTGCGATGCAAGATCCCCCTACCCCCACTGGCAGCCGGTCCCCCGAAGCTGCGCGGTGCTCAGGTCACCAGCCCTTTCAACCACGTCCAGACGCCCCAATGGGCGAGGTCGTTCGTGGTGGCGAAGACCATCAACGTGAGCACCAACGCCAAACCGATGCGAAAGCCGTATTCCTGGGCCTTCTGACCCAAGGGCCTGCCGCGCACCGCCTCGGCTGCGTAGAACAGCAGGTGGCCGCCGTCGAGCACCGGCACCGGGAACAGGTTGATCAGCCCGAGATTGATCGACAGCACCGCCATGAACCATAGCAGCGACACGGCCCCGCCTTGCGCCACCTCGCCGGACATCTGGGCGATACGGAGCGGTCCGCCGAGTTCGTCGGTGCCGCGTATGCCGATCACGATCTGCCACACCGCCTTCAAGGTCGCCGTCGTCAGGTTCCACGTCTCGGCGCCGGCCTGGAAGAGCGCTGTCGCCGGGTCGCGCCGGACATAGTCCATGCCGTTGCGGGAGATGCCGAGAAGGCCGATTTCATAATGGTTGCCGAACCGGTCGGTCAGTTCGGTCCGTTTCGGCGTGACCGCGAGGCTGACCTTGCCGCCGTCGCGCCGCACCACGAGGGTCATCGGCGCGCCAGGATTGAGCCGCACGGCCTGCTGCAAATCCTCGAAGCGCTGGATCGGCTGCCCGTCGATGCTGGCGATCACGTCGCCGGGACGGATGCCGGCCGCTTCGGCGGCGCTGCCCGGCTGCACCTGGCCGACCTCGGGCGGCGTGAAGGGTTGCCCGTAGGTGGCGAACACGCCGGCCAGAACGACGATCGCGAACAGAAAATTCGCGGCTGGTCCCGCCGCGACGATCGCCGCGCGCTGGCCGAGCCGCTTATAGTGGAACGAGACTTCGCGGTCGGCCGGGCTCATCTTCGCCAAGCCGGCGATCGGCATGCCCGAACTCGGGTCGCTGTCGCCGAACATCTTGACGTAGCCGCCGAGCGGGATTGCGCTGAACTTCCAGCGGGTCCCGGCGCGGTCCCACCAACCGAACAGTTCCGGGCCGAAGCCGATCGAAAACACTTCGACCCGCACCCGGTTCCAACGCGCAATGAAATAGTGGCCAAACTCGTGAACAAACACGAGCACGGTCAAAACCAGTAGAAATGGGATGATGTAACTCAACCCCGAATGTAAAAACGCGATCATCGTAAACCCATTGCTGCAACAGTATACTGGGTTTTGTTAGAACGCGACAGACCCGCCGCGACTTCCCGCGCCGACCTGTCGAAGTTGTAGACGTCGTCGAGCGATTTAAGCGCGCCCTCGGGGATCGCCGCGAGCGTGCGCTCGACCGTCTCGACGATGTCGAGAAAGCCGATCCGGCCTTCGAGAAAGGCGTGGACGGCGGTTTCGTTGGCGGCGTTGAGCACGGTCGGCGCGCCGCCGCCGCTGACGAGCGCCTCGCGCGCCACCCGCAGCGCCGGAAACCGCTCTTCGTCCGGCGCCTCGAAGGTCAGCCGGCCGATCGCCGCCAGATCGAGCCGCTTGGTCGGCGTCTCGATGCGGTCCGGCCAGGCCAACGCATAGGCGATCGGGGTCCGCATGTCGGGCGAGCCCAGCTGCGCCAGCACCGAGCCGTCGCGATAGACCACCGCGCCATGGACGATCGACTGCGGGTGAACGACGATATCGACCTGTTCGAGCGGCAGCTGGAACAGGTGATGCGCCTCGATCAATTCGAGACCCTTGTTCATCATCGTCGCCGAATCGACCGAGATCTTGGCGCCCATGCTCCAATTGGGATGCGCCACCGCCTGTTCCGGGGTCACCCGGCGCATCTCCTCGAACGGGCGCTCGCGAAACGGCCCGCCGCTCGCGGTCAGGATGATCCGCTCGATCGTGTCGGCGCGGCTGCGATCGAAGCACTGCCAGATGGCATTGTGCTCGCTGTCGACCGGAAGCAGGGTAGCGCCGCAGCGGCTGACCTCCTGCATGACGAGAGCACCGGCGCAGACCAGGACCTCCTTGTTGGCGAAGGCGACGATGGCGCCGCGCCGGATCGCCGCCAAGGTCGGGGCGAGCCCGGCTGCGCCGACGATGCCCGCCATGACCCAATCGGCCGGCCGGTCGGCGGCCTCGACCAGCGCCTCAGCGCCGCAGGCGGTCTCGATCCCGGTCCCGACGAGAGCCTCCTTCAGCGCCGGGTAATGGATCGGGTCGGCGATCGCGGCAAACCGCGCGCGCAGCGCGACCGCCTGCTCGGCAAGCCGCGCCGGGTTGCGGTTGGCGGTCAACGCCTCGACGACAAACGCCTCGGGGTTGCGCAGCAGCAGATCGACGGTATTCTGCCCGACCGAGCCGGTCGAGCCGAGGATCGTGACCCGCCGCACCCCGCCATTTAGCGGGGCAAAGTCAGGGCTCATGGCCAATCCAGCACGCTGCGCCCGCCGATCACGGTCAGCAACGCCACCGCCGGGGCGACGGCAAGAAGACCGTCGAGCCGGTCGAGCAGGCCGCCGTGTCCCGGAATGAGACCGCTCGTGTCTTTCACGCCGAACCTGCGCTTCGCCAAGGACTCGGCAAGATCACCCAACTGTTCGACAATCGCAAGCGCCGCGCTCAGCAGCACCAGCGGCAGCGCCGCCGGGACGCCGAGCCATTCCGCGGTCGCCCAGCCGACAAGCGCCGCGCAGAGGACGCCGCCCGCGAGCCCGGCCCAGGTCTTGCGCGGGCTCCAGCGCGGCGCCAGGCGCGGGCCTCCCAGCGACCGGCCGGCCGCATAGGCGCCTATGTCGGTCGCCCACACCACCGCCAGGAGCCACAGCAGCGTGGGCCGCCCGTCCGTGCCTTCGCCGGCAAGCCATAAGAGGCAGACGCAAGGGATCGCAACCCACAACGCGCCGAAGGCGGTCCAGCGCGGCGCGGGGTTCGGCGTGCGTCGCGCTACCCAGAACACCAAGCCCGCGCCGAGCAGTGCCGAGAGGACCGCGAGCCAGACCGTCGCCAACGCCGCGATCGCCACCGTCGCCAGCACGACGCCGACGAGCACGAGGTCGCTGGTCCTCGACCGGCCGCGGTGGCAGAGCCGGCCCCATTCCCACGCCATCACCGCGCTCGCCACTGCGGTCAAGAGCGGCAGCCAGGGCGAACCAAACCAGACTGCGGCGATCGGCAACGGCGCCAATGCCAGCGCCGAGAGCACGCGCAGCCGCAATCCCTCCGCTTCAGCGCGAGCCAAGCGATGCTCCGTAGCGGCGTTCCCGGCCACAATACTCGTCGATCGCCCGTTCGAGATCGGCCTTGGCGAAATCCGGCCACAGCGTCTTGGTGAAGACCAGCTCGGAATAGGCGCACTGCCACAAGCAGGAAATTGCTGATGCGCTGCTCGCCGCTGGTGCGGATCAATAAATCGGGATCCGGCAGGTCGACGGTGAACAGATGGCGCGCGAGGCAATCCTCGTCGATCGCGTCGACCGCAGCCGCCCGGCCGCCGCCTGCTCGGCGATGCGCCCGCACCGCGTTGACGATCTCGGCGCGGCCGCCATAGGACAACGCGATCGTCAAGATTCAGCGCGTCGTTGCCGCGGGTCAGCTCCTCGGCATGCTCGATCAGGCTGACGATGTCGGGCGCGAGGCGGGCGAGCTGCCCGATCACCTTGAGGCGAACCCCGTTGCGGTGCAGTTCGGCGATCTCGCCGCACAAATAATGGCGCAGCAGCGCCATCAGGTCGTGGACCTCGGCGGACGGGCGTTTCCAGTTTTCCGAGGAAAATCCGAATAGGGTCAGATAGGGGATGCGCAGTTCGCCGGCGGCGGTAACAGTGCGCCGCACCGCCTCGGCGCCGCGGCGATGGCCGGCGATGCGCGGCAGCGCGCGCGCCTTCGCCCAGCGCCCGTTCCCGTCCATGATGATCGCGATATGGCGCGGCAGCGCGCGCCCGGCCGCTGCGGCGCCGATCGGAGAAGCCATCAGACCTGAAGAATCTCCTTGTCCTTCTGCGCCAACGCCTCATCGACCCGACGCACGTAATCATCGGTCAGGTGCTGGATCTCCTGCTGCAATTTGCGCTGCTGGTCCTGCGATATCTCGCCGTCCTTTTCCTGGCGCCGCAGCACCTCGATCCCGTCGCGCCGAACGTTGCGCACCGAGACCCGGGCCTGCTCGGCGTAGCGCGCCGTCACCTTGGTCAATTCGCGCCGCCGCTCCTCGTTCAAATCGGGGATCGGGACGCGCATGACCTGGCCCTCGGTCTGCGGATTGAGCCCGAGGCCGGATTCGCGGATCGCCTTGTCGACCGCCTTGACCATGCCGCGGTCCCAGACCTGGACCGTGATCATCCGCGGCTCCGGCACGCTGACGGTGGCGAGCTGGTTGAGCGGCATGGTGCCGCCATAGGCGGTGACCATGACCGGTTCGAGGAGGCCCGCCGAGGCGCGTCCGGTGCGCAAGCCGCCGAACTCCTTGCGCAATACCTCGATCGCGCCGTCCATCCGTCGCCGCAAATCCTTCAGCAACCCATCTTCCGACATGGCCGCTTCTCCCTGTCGATGCCGAACCTTCGTCGCCGGCTCAGCGCGGTTCGCCCCCGCCCGATCCGTCGATGATCGTGTAGCGGCCGGCACCGCGCACCACATCGGCAAAGCCGCCGCTCTCGTAGATTGAAAATACCAGGATTGGTATGCCGTTCTCGCGCGCCAACGAGATCGCCGATGCGTCCATCACCTGCAGGTCGCGCGCCAGCACCTCGCGGTAGTCGAGGCGTTCGTACCGCCGCGCGCCCGGCACCCGCATCGGGTCGGCGCTGTACACCCCATCGACCTTGGTCGCCTTGAGGAGCGCGTCGCAGCCCATCTCGGACGCGCGCAGCGCCGCCGCCGTATCGGTCGTGAAGAAAGGGTTGCCGGTGCCGGCGGCGAAGATCACCACACGCTTCTTTTCGAGGTGGCGCAACGCCCGCCGGCGGATATAGGGCTCGCAGATCGCCTGCATCGAGATCGCCGATTGCACGCGCGTCGAAACCCCGCGCCGTTCGAGCTCGCTCTGCACGGCGAGCGAATTTATGACCGTCGCCAGCATGCCCATATAATCGGCCGAAGCGCGCTCCATCCCGTCGGCCGCCGCCGAGACGCCACGAAAGATGTTGCCGCCGCCGATCACCAGGCACAATTCAGCGCCGAGCGCGTGCACCGCTTGGATCTCGTCCGCGACCTGCCCGATCATCGCCGGGTCGAGCCCGGATTCTCGCCCGCCCATCAGCGCCTCGCCCGACACCTTCAACAGGACACGGCGATACCTCAACTCGGCTGGCATCGGAACTGGCTCACTTGGTTGGCGCATCGGGAGCAGCCGCAACATACAGCAAACCACGCCCGGCGTCGCCGGTTGCGATGGCCGGGCAGGGATATGCCGGTTGCCGGCGCGGGCGATGTCAGCGATCGAGCTGGGCGGCGACCTCGGCGGCGAAATCGGAACGCGGGCGCTCGATACCCTCGCCCAGCGCGAAGCGGGCGAAGCCCTTGAGCGTGATCGGCGCCCCGGCCGCCTTCGCCGCATCCTCGACGACCTTCGCGATCTTGCGCTCCTGGTCGACGACGAAAATCTGCTCGAGCAGCACGACCTCTTCGTAGAATTTGCGCAGCCGCCCCTCGACCATGCGCTCGACGATGCCCTCGGCCTTGCCGCTGTCGCGCGCCTGCTCGCGCAACACGTCGCGCTCGCGGTCGAGGGCGGCGGGCGGCACCGAGGCGATGTCGAGATATTGCGGGTTGGCGGCGGCGACATGCATCGCGAGCTGCTTGCCGAGTTCGGCCAATGCCGCGGCCGACGCCTTCGATCCCAGCGCCACGACGACGCCGATCTTGCCGATGCCGGGCCCCAGCGCATTGTGCACATAGGAAAAGGCGCCGCCCTCCTCGACCGAGAGCCGCTTGACGCGGCGCAACACGATGTTCTCGCCGATCGTCGCGATCAGCTGGGTCAGTTCGGCTTCGACAGTGCGGCCCGCACCCGGAAACGGCATCTGCAGCAATAATTCGAGGGCGCCGTCGCCCGCTACCGCAAGTTCGCCCAGGATCTGGACAAAGCTCTGGAAATCCTTGTTGCGGGCGACAAAATCGGTTTCCGAATTGACCTCGACGAGAGCGCCCGCGGAGCCCTTGGTCGCCACCCCGACCAACCCGTCCGCGGCGATCCGCCCGGCCCTCTTGGCGGCGGCGGCCAGCCCCTTCTTGCGCAGCCAGTCGACCGCGGCCTCGATGTCGCCGTCGCTGTCGCCGAGCGCTCGCTTGCAGTCCATCATGCCGGCGCCAGTCTTCTCGCGCAGCTCCTTCACCAGCGCCGCGGTAACCTCGGGCATCGTCTTGTCCTTTCGCTTATTGCGCCGGTGCCGCGGCGGGCTCCGGCTCGCGAACGCCGGCCTCAGGCTCGGGCACGCTGGCCTCCGGTCCGGGAACGCCGGCCTCAGGCTCGGGCACGCCCATCTCAGGCTCGGGAACGCCGGTCTCGCTCGCCTCGAGCGCGAATTCCTCGGCGATCTCGTCGGTCAGAACTTCGGCGGCCGGCTCCGCCCTGGCGCCGATATCGACCCCCGAAGCCGCCAGTTCGGCCTGCAGCCCGTCGAGCACCGAGTTCGCGACCAGATCGCAATAGAGATGGATCGCGCGCATCGCGTCGTCATTGCCGGGGATCGGATAGGCGATGCCGTCGGGCGAGGAGTTCGAATCGAGGATCGCCACGACTGGGATGCGCAGGGTGTTGGCCTCGGCGACCGCGATCGCCTCCTTGTTGGTGTCGATGACGAACAGGATGTCGGGCAGCCCGCCCATTTCCTTGATGCCGCCGAGCGCGCGTTCGAGCTTGTCTCGGCTGCGGTTCAGCTCCAGAAGCTCGCGCTTGGTCAGCCCCGAGGTTTCCTGGCCGGACCGCTCCTCCAATTCGCGCAGCCGCTTGATCGACTGCGAGATCGTCTTGAAGTTGGTCAGCATGCCGCCGAGCCAGCGATAGTTGACGTAGTACTGGCCGCAGCGTTTGGCGGCCTCGGCGACCGGCTCCTGCGCCTGGCGTTTGGTGCCGACCAGCAGCACCCGGCCGCCGCCGGCGACGACGTCGCGGATCGCCTGCAGCCCCTGGTGCAGCATCGGCACGGTCTGCTCGAGGTCGATGACGTGGATCCCGTTGCGCGCGCCGAAAATGTATGGCGACATTTTCGGGTTCCAGCGGCGCGTGTGGTGGCCGAAATGCACGCCGGCTTCGAGAAGCTGGCGCATCGTGTAGGTGGGCATCGTCATGATCGGTCCTTTCTCCGGTTCTGCCGCCGCAAGGATTATCGGCGCCGCCCTGAAGACGACGACCGACACCGGAGCGGTCCCGCGCCCGGATCAATCCGCGCGACGCGACCGCAGCCCTGCGTGAGGTTTCTGCTGTTACTTACGGTGCGGGCGCTCTGATGGCAAGCTCCGGGCTCATTTGAAATGCGGCATGACCTTGTCGATGTAGAGCCGCAGCGAATTCATGACCTGCTCGTGGCGCAAGAGGCTGCCCGGGTTGATCTCGGCCGACACACCGTCGAGCCCGGCCTCCTCCTGCAGCTGGCGCAAGCGGTCGACCACCATTTCGGGCGACCCGACGATGCCCTTCTCGCGCAATACGTCCTGATAGCTCATCGGGCCCCGGCGCAGGTCGGCCCGGTAGGAGGCGAACTGCATCATGCCCGCCTCGGCCTCTGCCAAGGCCCGCTCGCGGGTTTCGGCGACATAGATCGGCGCCTGCAGAAAGGCCTGCGGCCGACCGGGATGGTCCGCAGCGCGAAAGGCGTCGCGATAGGCGCGGGTCTGTGCCGCGAGCATGCTCAACGGGCTTGCCCGAACCGCCGAAAAGATCGGATAGCCGAGTGACCCGATCGCCGAATAGGTGTCGGGCTGGCTCGCGGCGATGCGGATCGGCGGGTGCGGCTGCTGCACCGGCCGCGGCACAAGGGTGAAATTCTCGAAGCTGAAATACTGCCCGCGATGCGATGCGACGGGCTCGGTCCAGGCCTTCTTGATGATCTCGAGGCTTTCGGCGAAGCGCTGCTGGCTCTCCTCGTAGGAGACGCCGTAAGCGTCGTAGGCGCGCGGAAAGGCGCTGCGGCCGACCCCGAAAATCAGCCGCCCGCAACTGATCTGGTCGATCGTCGCCGTCTCCTCGGCGAGCCGCAGCGGGTGGCCGAGCGGCAGGATCTGCACCGCCGTGCCGATCTTGATGCGCCGGGTGCGCGCGGCAATCGCACTCGCCACGGTCAGCGGCGCCGACAGCAGCGAGCGGCGCGGGTTCATGTGGATCTCGGCCAGCCACACCACGTCGAGGCCCCAGCGCTCGGCGGCTTCGATCTGTTCGAAGGATTGCGCGAACGCCTCGGCCTGCGATGTCGTCGCGGTCGAGAAAAACTCGTGAAAGATGCCGAATTCCACGCTGCCCTCCGCGACGCGCTGCTGCAGCGTGGCGGCATAGCACCCGTCCTTGCTGGGAAAGAGCGCGGCCGCGGACTATTGGTTGGAGCAAAAGAGATGATTTCGGCGGCGACTCGATCGCGGAGCTGCTTCCGCTTACGACGTCATTGCGAGCGGAGCGAAACAATCCCGGCGGGCGGCGCCTCAGTAGCGGCGCAGCAGGCCGACGAGCCGGCCCTGTACCTTGACCCGGTCGGGGCCGAAGATGCGCGTTTCGTACGACTTGTTCGCCGGTTCGAGCGCGATCGAGGCGCCGCGCCGGCGCAGGCGCTTCAGGGTCACCTCCTCGTTGTCGACAAGGGCAACGACGATCGCGCCGTTCTCGGCCGTGTCGCTGCGCTGCACGACAACCGTGTCGCCGTCGAGGATGCCGGCGTCGATCATGCTGTCGCCCTCGACCTTGAGCGCGTAGTGCTCGCCGGCGGCGGCGATCAGGCTCGTCGGCACGCCAATCGAGGCGGACTGGTCGCGCAACGCCTCGATCGGGGTGCCGGCGGCGATCTTACCGTAGAGCGGCAGGTCGACGGCCTCGACATTGGGGGCGACCGGCATCCCGGGCAACGAACCGCTGAAATCGCCGCGGATGACGGTCGGCGAAAAGCGGCCGCGCTCGCCCGTCCCGGCGGCGCTCTCCTCGGGCAATTTGATCACTTCGAGGGCGCGGGCGCGATGCGGCAGCCGGCGAATGAAGCCACGCTCCTCGAGCCCGCTGACCAGGCGGTGGATCCCGGATTTCGAGCGCAGGTTCAGCGCATCCTTCATCTCGTCGAAGGACGGCGAAATCCCGGTCGCGGTCAGCCGCTGGTTGATGAACAGCAGCAGTTCACGCTGCTTCCTGGTCAGCATGAAACCCCCATGGTGCAGTGCGGAACAAATCCTAAACGCCGCAGGACGTTCTACTTTAGTTCGCCCGCCGCGTCAAGCCTGCACCGTAGAGCAATTTTCAGACCGGAAGGGTCCCGCCCGGAAACGACACGATCGGCACCATGGTCCCCGGCCGCGACCGCCGGCGCCAGCGGCGGCCTGACAACGAGGCAATCCGCGGCGGCGAAGAGCCGCATCATCGAACTGTCCTGTCTCTCGAACGGAAAGACCTCGAGGACGCCGTCCGGCGTGGGGACGAGGCGCGAGCGCAGATAATCCTGCCGCCGGTCGTTCTGCCCGAGCGGCGCGCCGAGCCGGGCCGTCTCGCCTGCCGCCGCCGCCGCGGGGAGGCCGCTTAACCGGTCGATCGCCGGCTTCAAAAAGAGGAGTGCGCAGACCATCGTCGACACCGGGTTGCCCGGCAGACCCAGCATCGGCGCGCCGCGGTAGCGCCCGACCATCAAGGGCTTGCCCGGCCGCATCGCGATCTGCCAGAAATCGAGGTCTAGCCCGTCGGCGGCGAGCGCGTCGCGCACCACGTCGTATTCGCCGACCGACACGCCTCCGGTCGTGACCAGGAGATCGACGCCGCTTGTCGCGACGGCGATCCGGCGGAGCGCCTCGGGGTCGTCGGGCGCGTTGCCGAGCGACACCGGGACCGCCCCGCAGGCGCGCACGAAGGCCGCCAGCGCCAGGCTGTTCGAACTGACGATCTGATGCGGCCCGATCGGGTCGCCCGGCATCACGATCTCGTCTCCGGTCGACAGGATCGCGACCCGCGGCCGGCGATGCACGAAGAGCCAGGGCCGATTCATCGCCGCGGCGACGCCGATGTCGCGCGCCGTCAGCCGCCGCCCGGCCTTGAGCAGCACGTCGCCCATGGCGAAATCGAGCCCTTCGGGGCGGACATAGCGGCCGCAGGGAGCACGCTTCGCGCACCCGCACCCGGTCGCCCGCGCGTTCGGTGTCCTCCTGGATCACGATCGTGTCGGTGCCGGCGGGCATCGGCGCGCCGGTGAAGATGCGCGCCGCCTCGCCCGGCCCGACATGACCGCCGAACCCGGCCCCGGCGGGCACCTCGGCGACGATGCGCAACTCGACCGGGATCCGCTCCAGATCCGCGGCGCGGACGGCATAGCCGTCCATCGCCGAGACCGCGAAGGGCGGCTGCGTGCGCCGCGAGGCCAGATCCTCGGCGAGCACGCGGCCAAGTCCGTCGGCGAGCGAAATCTGCTCGGGGGGCAGGCTCTCGACCAGAGCGAGGACGCGGAAGAGCGCTTCTTCGACGGAAATCACCGCTCGGCCTCCCAATTGCCCGACCGCCCGCCCGATTTCTTCAACAGCCGCAGATCGGTGACGGTCATGCCGCGATCGACGCCCTTGCACATGTCGTAGACCGTCAGTGCGGCGACACTTGCCGCGGTCAGCGCCTCCATCTCGACCCCGGTCCGGCCGAAGCAGCCGGCAGGTCGCGGTAATCTCGACCGCGGAACGCTCGGGGACGCAAACGAGTTCGACCGCGACCGAGGTCAATGCCAGCGGATGACAGAGCGGGATCAGTTCGGCGGTGCGCTTGGCCGCCATGATGCCGGCAAGCCGCGCCACCGCGAGCACGTCGCCCTTGGCGACATCGCCCGCGGCGATGCGGGCGAGCGTCTCCTTGCGCATCACGACGCGGGCGCCCGCCACCGCCACCCGGTCGGTCTCCGCCTTGTCCGAGACGTCGACCATTCGGGCGCGGCCCTCGGCGTCGAGATGGGTGAATTCGGGCAGGTTGAGCAGCCGCCGCGTCGCCGCCGCGACATCGGGCTCGCGCATCAGGGTTTCGCCGACGAGGAAGCACCGCGCCCCCGCCTCGGCGAGCCGGTCGAGGTCGTCCGCCGTGCGGATGCCGCTTTCGGCGACGACGATGCGGTCGGACGGGACTTCGGGCGCCAGCCTTTCGGTGGTCCCGAGATCGACGGCGAGCGTCTTCAGGTTGCGGTTGTTGATGCCGAGAAGCCGCACGCCTAAGAGCAGCGCGCGTTCGAGTTCGGCCATGTCGTGCACTTCGGCCAGCACGTCGAGACCGAGTTCGCCCGCCGCGGCCGCCAGTTCGCGCGCCTCGCCGTCCGTCAATGCCGCCAGGATCAAGAGGATGCAATCGGCCCCGATATGCCGGCTTTCCAGCATCTGGTAGGGGTCGAGGATGAAGTCCTTGCGCAACACCGGCAGCCAAACGGCGCCCCGCGCCGCCCGCAGATGGTCGTCGTCGCCCTGGAAATAGGGTGCGTCGGTCAAGACCGAGAGGCAGGCCGCACCGCCCGCCTCGTAAGCGCGGGCGAGGGCCGCCGGATCGAAATCGGGGCGGATCAGCCCGGCGCTCGGCGACGCCTTCTTGATCTCGGCGATCAACCCGTAGCCGCCGGCGGCGAGCCGGCGTTCGAGGGCTTGCGCGAACGGCCGGACCGGCGGCGCCTCGGAAAGTGCGGCAACAAGTGCCGCCTCGGGCAGCACGGTCTTGCGCCGCGCGACCTCGGCGCGTTTTGCAGCGCAGAATCTCGTCGAGGATGTTGCTCACCCCGCGGCTGCCCCGATCCCGGCGTTGGTCCGCGCGACGAGTCGGTCGAGCACCGCGGCGGCCGCACCCAAATCAATCGATCGCGCCGCCAGTTCGATCCCCGAGGCAAGGTCGCGGGCCTTGCCGGCGATCAGCAATGCCGCGCCGCCGTTCAGCAGCACGATATCGCGCAGCGGGCCGCCGGAGCCGGCCAGCAATTCTCGCATCAGCCGGGCGTTCAGCTGCGGCTCGCCACCCTTCAGATCGTCGATCCGCGCCCGCGGCAGCCCCGCCTCCTCCGGCGTCAGCTCGAAGGTCTCGACCCTGCCGTTTTCGAGCGAGGCCACGGTCGACACACCAGCCGTCGTCAGCTCGTCGAGCCCCTCGCCATGCACGACCCAGGCGCGCTCGACGCCGAGCCGGCCCAGCACCTCGGCCATCGGCCTTACCCATTCGGGCGCGAAGACGCCGACCAGCTGGCGCTTGGCGTCGGCGGGGCTCGACAGCGGCCCCAACAGGTTGAAGATCGTCCGCGTGCCGAGCTCGACGCGGGTCGGGGCCACGTGGCGGGTGGCGCTATGATGGCGCGGCGCCATCAGAAAGCCGATGCCGATCTCCCACAGACATTGCCGCACGATCGCGAGATCCGCGTCGATGTCGACGCCGAGCGCGGTCAGCACATCGGCCGATCCCGATTTCGACGACAATGCCCGGTTGCCGTGCTTGGCGACCGGGACGCCGCATCCGGCCGCGACAAAGGCGCTCGCGGTCGAGATGTTGAAGCTCCCCGAAGAGTCGCCGCCGGTGCCGCAGGTGTCGATCGTACCCGGCGGGGCGTCGATCCGCACCGCCTTGGCGCGCATGATCCGCGCCGCGCCGGCGATCTCGTCCACACTCTCGCCGCGCACCCGGAGCGCCATCAGAAAGGCGCCCATCTGCGATGGCGTGGCGTCGCCGCTCATGATGATGTCGAAGGCCGCCTCGGCCTCGGCCTCGCCGAGCGCCTTGCCCTGCGCCACCAATCCCAGCAACGCCTTGATGTCGCCCGTCATAAGATATGCGCCGTCATCCGCCGCACCCGCCTGTTGGAGCCGTCGTTATATCAGCCTCGGCCGCGTGACGGAAACCGTCGCGGGAGGAGGGCGCTCAGTCCGGCTTGAGCGGCGGCGACAACGCCTCGGGGTCGAGGCCCAGTTCGTAGAGGCTCATGTTCCACAGGCAGAAATCGGCGGGCGGCGGCTGCAATGGCGCCAGCGCCCCGTCGCGGAACAATTGTTCGAGCCGCGAGCCCTTGAAGATGCCGTGCGCGCCGCCGAGCGTCAGCGCGGTGCGCGTGATCCGGCCGACCGCCTCGCCGACCACGTATTTGGCGCGGTAAAGGGCGGCCGTCGTCTCGGCAGTCGGTCCCTCTTTGTCGCTGAGCCAGGCCGAGCGGTAGGTGACGAGACGGGCGGCTTCGAGATCGGCGCTCATCTCCGCGACATGCCGGCGCACATCGGGATGATAGGCGAGCGGCTGCGCGAAGCCCTGCGGCCGGCGCGCCTGCATCACGCGTCGCACCTCGTCATAGGCGGCTGCCGCGACCCCTAGATAGACCGCCGTATACGACCCCCAGAACCAGCTCAGATGGTCGTGCCGGAAACGCCGCGCGTCGTCCGAGCGGAACAGCACCGCCTCGTCCGGCAGAAAGCAGTCCTCGAGGATCAGCGCGTCGCTGCGGGTGGCGCGCATGCCGAGCGTGTCCCAGTTGGCCTCGACCCGCCTGCCCTCGGCCTCGCGCGGCAACAAGAGGACGATCCCGGAAAACCGACCCGCCGCGTCGTCCGGATAGGCCATCACCATGCAGTAATCGGCGGCTTCCAGCATCGAAGCGAACATCTTGCGCCCGCTGACGACATAGCCGCCCGCGACCCGCCTTGCCCGTGCCGCCAGCGGCCGTTCGCCAATCAGCGAGGTGGTGCCCGGTTCGGAGAAATTGCCGGCAATCAGCTTTTCCTGCCGCACGACGAGGTCCGCGACCCGCCGCTTGGCCGCGTCCTCGACCTCGCTGCTGAGCAGGATCGGCATCACGACCGAGGCGTGCATGTTGAAGGCGAGGGCCGTCGCCGGGCAGCCCTCGGCCAACGCCTCAAACGCGAGCGTATGCCCGAGGAGCCCGACGCCCTCACCGCCCCATTCCGGCGGCACGTTCAACGCCAGAAAGCCCTCCCGGCGCAGCCGCTCGTAATTCTCGACCGGATGGCTCGCCTCGCGGTCGTGCTTGGCCGAGCGGAGGGCGAAATCGGCGGCGAGTTCGCGGCAGCGCTGCTGCAGTCGCCGCTCGTCCTCGCTCAGCCCGAAATCCACGCCCGCCGCCCGGCCGTCGCCTCAGCCGCGGGCGAGCGCGTAGATCAGGGTCCCGCCCGGCGGTGGCGGCAGCATCGCCCAGCTCTCCCCCGCATCCGTGCTCGTATAGACCTCGCCGCCATTAGTGGCGCAGGACATCCGGCTCGGCTGCCGTTCGTCGAAGGCGAGCGCGAACATCGTGTGCGGCACCTTCTGCCCGACATCGACCTGGCTCCAGGTCTCGCCGCCATCGGGGCTGTGCAACAGCACGCCGAGTTCGCTGATAAAGCCCGCCCCCGCCGCGAGCCAAATCTTGCGCGGGTCGCCCGGCATCTCGCGGATGTCGCGGCAATAGATCTGGCCCTTGGCGTTCACCGGCTCGAGCGGCACATAGCGCCAGTGGTCGCCGTCATCGGCGCTGTGGAAGAGGCCCGCCCGCCCGATGCCGTACACATTGCCCGGCCGCCAGCGGCTGACCAAGACACCATGCATGTCGACCGGGTCGTCGTTCATATATTGGCCGTGGCTCAGATTTTCCCAATGCTCGCCGCCATCCTTCGAGCGCAGCGTGCCGCCGACCTCGATTGCGGCATAGATCAGATCGGGCTCGCCCGGGCTCGCATCCATCTTCAACACGCGCTTCGCCGGATTGGCGCCGGGTGCGGTCGTGATCTCGGGAAAGCGCACATTGACCGGCAGACGCGTCCAGTGCTCGCCGGCGTCGTCGCTGCGGTAGATTTCGCAATTCTCGTAGCCGACGAGGATCGTGTCGGGATCGTGCGGGTGAAACAGCACCGACCACACCGGCAGCCCGTGGTCGGGCACGTTCACCTTCTCCCAATGCTCGCCGCGGTCGCCGCTGCGATAGGGCCCGGATTGCGTCCCGGCATAGATCACCTCGGGCTGCTGCGGATGCACCGCCAATGCCCGGATCGCCGGCGTCTCGGGCAGCCCCCTTCTCGATCCGCTCCCACTCGCCCTCGCCGTCGGCGATGCGCAGAAGCCCCGAATGCACGACCCGCCCGGCCCCGGTCTCCCCCGCCAGCCCGACATAAACATACGACTTCGCGTCTGCCATCGCCCGCCTCCCTCTTCAGAACCGTCGAGAAAGGATAGGCGTAACCGGCGCCACGGGACAAGTTCCGCGCCGTGCGCCCCTCCCGATTGCGCACAGCGAGGCGTTCCGGTTATGTGCTCGCCGATATCTGCGTTGCCGGGATCCCGGCAACGCAGATATGCAATTGGACCGGCCCCGGCGTCCGCTGCACGTCGCGAACGAGTCAGTGGCGCGTCCGATAATAGCGTAGAGTGGGGCAACCCGCCGTCCCGTCCCCGGCAGTGATGCAGATGCAAAATTCACGGCCAACCCCTGGCGATCAGCGCGTAGGATGGGTAGATGTGGAGCGAAACCCATCTTCCTGAGGGCCTGGGCGGGTGTAACCGCCGTTCCGGCCGATGCGCCTGCGGCTCGTTGCGCCATGGTCCACTGCCCCACAGTTCGCGGATCTCGAATGGGTGACCGGGATCGACGGTAAAATTGCCACATTCGCATGATAGGCATCACCGTCGCAGGCCCGGGCAATTCGGCAGGCGGTGGGTCGCGCTTCGGGGCGTTTGCTGTTTTTTGTTGCAAATAACAGCAAAAACAGCAAACGGGTGCGACGGGCGGCGGCGTTGCGCGAGGGTCGGCGGCGCTGAGCCTGACGGTCATGGCGCGGCCGCAGCCAGCACACTAAGGCCCGTGCAAGATCGAAGCCTGTCCTTGCTGGTCTAGTCGCATCGGGTAACGAGAACACTGCCCCTCGCCTCAGGTTAGGATCGTTCCGGAGCCCGCCCTTCAGCGTTCCCTATATGTTCACCGTTCCTATTTCTGAAGCGTTTTTGGTATGGGGACCGTCGAAGACCCTCTTCGGGGCGGCTGACCGAGGCGGGGACGGTGGCCGCTGCTGTTCGGCGCGTCTTTTTCAACCCGGCCGCACCACCGCCGCGGCGCCCGGTGCCCGGTTTTGGTGCAGCTTCGTGGGGGAAGCTGCTATCGTCGGCGGCGACCCAATCGGCATTCACTGCGGGAGACCCTGATCATGGCTTCGAACGGCAAGGTGGCGCTCGTTACCGGCGGCGGCAGCGGCATCGGCAAGGCTTCGGCCTTGGCATTGGCGCAGGAGGGGTTTGCGGTCGTCCTCGCCGGGCGGCGGCCCGAACCGCTGCAGGCGGTCGTCGGCGAGATCGAGAACGGGCAGGGCAAGGCGCTCGGCGTCCCAACCGATGTCGGCGACCCGAAATCGGTGCGCAACCTTTTCGCCAGGACGAGGGAGACCTTCGGCCGGCTCGACGTCCTCTTCAACAACGCCGGCTTTGGCGCGGCGGCGCCGATCGAGGAACTCGCCTTCGACCGCTGGCAGGCGGTGGTGAATTCGATCCTGACCGGCTCCTTCCTCTGCACCCAGGAAGCCTTCAAGA
>CAWCWA010000021.1:0-311082 GCA_963799085.1 uncultured Alphaproteobacteria bacterium
CGGCCGCGCCGAGGTCAATGCGCGAGGCGAGGTCGTCAGCCTGCGCGATCTCGACATCACCGGCGAGGTCCGCGCCGGGTTCAGCTCCGACGGCCGCCGCCAGTTCACCGGCAACAATCCGAAAAGCTATTGGGCGAAGTCCGGCTCCAGCGGCTCGCCGGTGTTCGTCGGCATCGGCCAGCAACTCGCGGGCATCCTCAGCCTCTCCGAGCTTGCCGGCGAGCATGAGGCCTTCGTCGTCCCAGGCACGGTCATCCTCGAATATCTGCGCCGGCTGCGGGCGCGGGAGGCCGCCGGCCAACAAGCGATCGACCCGGCCTCGCTGCAGCCCGTTCTCGCGATGATCGAAGCCTCCGACGCCACGATCGCCGAAATCCCCTCCCGCATCGAACAATTTGTCCGCGAGGCGCGGGCGCAGGCCGCCGAGCCGGCGCCGCTTTCGAACGACGGCGCCGACATCGACGCGGTGATCGCCGCTTCGCGCGCCAAGCTCGGCGAATTCGATGCGCCGGCGGCGCGTGAGTTGTTGCAGCAGAAGATCGCGGAGGAAGAAGCGGCGCGGCGGCAGCGTCTGCTGCCCTTGCTGCGCGAGCGCGCCGCGGTCGAGCGCATCGCCTTCGACCATGAGGCCGCCAAAGCGACGCTAGCCGAGATAACCCACTGATTCCGGACGATGTCTGGGCTTGGATCGATCTCGGCGATCTCTGGCGGCGAACGGGGCCGTTGGAGGAAGCGGCGAAGGCCTATCGCAACGCCGAGGGGGCGGCGCGCCGCAATGGCGACGAGCGCGACCTGTCGGTCAGCCACAACAAGCTGGGCGACGTGCTGGTGGCGCAGGGCGAGCGGGCGGCGGCGCTGGCCTCCTACCGGGCGGGGCTAGCGATCAGCGAAAATCTGGCGCGGCGCGACCCGGCCAATCTCGACCGGCAGCGCGACCTGTCGGTCAGCCATGAGCGGATCGGCGACGTGCTGGTGGCGCAGGGCGAGCGGGCGGCGGCGCTGGCGGCCTACCGGGCGGGTCTCGCGATCCGCGAAAATCTGGCGCGGCATGACCCGGCCAATCTCGAATGGCAGCGCGACCTGTCGGTCAGCCACAGCAAGGTGGGCGACGTGCTGGTGGCGCAGGGCGAGCGGGCGGCGGCATTGGAGACCTACCGGGCGTGTCTGGCGATCAGCGAAACCTTGGCGCGGCATGACCCCGCCAACCTCGACTGGCAGCGACGACCTGTGGGTCAGCCATTTGAAGGTGGGCGACGTGCTGGTGGCGCAGGGCGAGCGGGCGGCGGCATTGGCGGCCTACCGGGCGGGTCTGGCGATCAGCGAAAATCTGGCGCGGCATGACCCCGCCAATCTCGACTGGCAGCGCGACCTGTCGGTCAGCCATGAGCGGATCGGCAACGTGCTGGTGGCGCAGGGCGAGCGGGCGGCGGCGCTGGAAGCCTACCGGGCGGGTCTGGCGATCCGCGAAAATCTGGCGCGGCGCGACCCGGCCAATCTCGACTGGCAGCGCGACCTGTCGGTCAGCCATTTAAAGGTGGAGACCTCCAAAAACCTGGTGGTTTTTGCAGGTTTGTGATGCGATGAGCGGGGTCTGCGCTGGGGGGCGGAGATGCGCGGTCAGGCGGGATTTTTCGACGTTGACGAGCGGCTGAAGCAGCTCTCGGCCAAAGGCGACAGCTTGGAGCGGCTGAGCGCGGTGATCGATTTCGAACTGTTTCGGGCGGATCTGGAGCGGGCGGTGCCGCGCTCGGACCGCGTGAAAGGCGGCCGACCGCCATTCGATCACGTGCTGATGTTCAAAGTCCTTGTTCTGCAGGCCAGCCACAATCTGTCGGACGAGCGCACCGAATACCTGATCCGCGACCGGCTGTCGTTCATGCGGTTTCTCGGTCTGGGGCTGGCCGACACCGTGCCCGACGCCAATACGATCTGGACCTTCCGCGAAACGCTGACGCGGGCCAAGATCGCGGGCCAGCCGGCGATCACGGTTCTGTTTGAGCGCTTTGACGCGGCGCTGGCAAGGGCCGGGTTTCTGGCGATGAGCGGCCAGATCATCGACGCCTCGATCGTCGCCGCACCCAAGCAGCGCAATACCGATGGCGAGAGGCGTGACATCAAACAAGGCCGTATCCCGGCAGCGTGGGCAGGCCAGCCGGCCAAGCTGCGGCAGAAGGACCGCGATGCGCGCTGGACGGTCAAATACACCAAAGCTAAGCCGAGCGCGGATGGCGCACCGCGCGTCGATCTCGCGATCCCGGCCTTCGGTTACAAAAATCACATCGGCATCGACCGCCGGCATCGCCTGATCCGCCGCTGGACGGTCACCGATGCGGCCCGCCACGACGGGGCGTTGCTGCCCGAGCTGATCGACAGCAACAACACCGCCGGCGAGGTCTGGGCCGACACCGCCTATCGCTCAAAAGCCAATGAGCGGTTTCTCGCTGGCCGCCTGCTGCGCTCGCAGATCCACCGCAAAAAGCCGAAAGGCAAGCCGATGCCGCGCCGCACCGCCCGGGCCAATGCCCGCAAATCGGCGGTGCGCTCGGCGGTCGAGCACGTCTTCGCCCGGCAGAAGGGGCCGATGGGCCTGTTCATCCGCACCATCGGCCTCGCCCGAGCGAGCACCAAGATCGGCCTTGCCAACCTCCTCTACAACATGCAGCGGATGGTCTGGCTGGCGGCCCGGACCGCACCAACCTGACCCGAAAATCCGCTAACACAGCCGGCCGCGCGCCGGCACACCGATCGCCCTAACCAATCCGCTCACGGCACAGCCAATGCCCGGCTCTTTCCGTAAAGACGCGCGGTTATTGGAGGTCTCCAGGTGGGCGACGTGCTGGTGGCGCAGGGCGAGCGGGCGGCGGCATTGGAGACCTACCGGGCGGGGCTGGCGATCAGCCAAAATCTGGCGCGGCATGACTCGGCCAATCTCGACTGGCAGCGCGACCTGTCGCTCAGCCATGATCGGATCGGCGACGTGCTGGTGGCGCAGGGCGAGTGGGCGGCGGCATTGGACGCCTACCGGGCGGGGCTGGCGATCCACGAAAATCTGGTGCGGCGCGACCCCGCCAACGCGGAATGGCAGCGCGACCTGATCGTCTCCTGCGTCAATATTTCGGAGGCGGAGCCGGCCGAGGCGCGCGCCATGCTGACGCGCGCGCTCGCCATCGCCCGCCGCCTTGAAGCAGACGGGAGGCTCGCCCCGGTCGACGCCTGGATGCCGGCCGACCTCCCGCGCCGCCTCGCTGAAGCCGGCGGCTGAGGCGAGAGGCGCGCGGTCAGCCGGCCATGAGCGCCAGCCGCACTGCGGGCACCATGAAATTGCCGGCGATCAGTTTGAGGCGCTCGTCGGCGGCGTCGAGATTGGCTCGGCGCAGTGCGATGATCGCCTTGCCGGCGGCGGTCTCGTTCCAGAACCAGTCGCCGAGCTGCCGGCTCGACGGCCGGGCGTCGCCGGCGCTCCCGGCTTCGAGACAGTAGGCCTTCAGATCGTCGATCGCAAAACGCAAGGCGAGCGGCGCCGACATGTCGGCGACCGGGCTTTGCGGACCCTCGCCGGCGAGCCAGGCGGCGACGTAGCGCCCGATTTCCTCGATCGGCAGCCCGCTGAGCCCGACCGTCGTGCGGCCGCCGCGCTCCGCGACCGATCGGTCATAGGCCGCTTTCAGCTGCGCGATCTCACCCGGCAGATCTCTTGCTTTCAATAGCGGCGGCCGCCAGGCGGGGTCGGGCTGCGCGCGCGGATCGTCCTCCGGGAAATCCTCGATCAGGACCGGCCCCGCCTTGCTTTCGAGCAGGCGCAACGCCGCCAGGATCACCTTCTTCTGAAACGCCGGGTCGTTCGGCGGGCCGAACGAGCGGCCGAGTTCGAACGGCACCCACAGAGCGCGCGGCGGGCGGGTGTTTTCGGTCTGCGGCCGGATCAGGCTGATCGCGACCGTCGCAATCCCCTCTTCCTCGAGATAATGCCCCAGCGCGCTCACGGCGCGCGTGCAGAGCGGTCAAACGGGGGAGAGCAGGACGGCGTCGACCTGGTCTTTTTTCAGATGGCCCGCGATCTCGCGCGCATGGCCCTCCATCAGTACCGGGTCGGTCGCGCCCATGAACGAATAATGCGTCGCCGCGACCGAGCTGATCGTTCCTTCGGCCGCGAGTTCACGCAACCGGTCGAGCGGGAAGACGACGTTCCAGTCCTCCTGAAACCCGGTGCGGTCGTAGTTGATCGAGATATGGCTCATCAGCAGCTGGTCGGGCCGCGTCGCCGCAGGGATCGCGCGGAAATCGGCGTCGCGCCCGCGGAACGGCGTCTCGCCGCGCACGACGAGCCCGGCTGAGGAGACGATTGCCACCCGGCGCTCGCGCAAGGGGGCCCCAGTCACCCACGGCGCCGTCGTGAAATTCGGGCATTCGAGTTCGGCGAGCCGTTTGGCCTGCGCCGGCGGTAGATCGGTCAATCTTGTCATCGGCAATTCCTCTTGTTGATTTTCGCGAGGTCAGGCTTCGTCGAGCAAGGCGAGCGCCTGCGCCGCGGCGCCTTCGAGCAGATCGCGCCGCGGGTTTGTCCGGGCAAGCACGCGGATCCCGAGGACAACCGCCAGCAGCAATCGGGCCAGATCGTCTGGCGCGCGCCCGGCCGGCATGTCGCCCTCGGCTTGCGCCCGGACGATCGCCCGGCGGAAGAAGGCTTCGATCTCGCCGAGCCGGGCCGCGATTTCGCGGCCGAGTTCAGCATCGTGTGGGGCGATCTCCAGCGCCGAGTTGACGAGCAGGCAGCCGCGCCGATCAAGGTCGTCGAGCGAACGTTCGACGATCTCGGCGATAAACGCGCGGATTGCTCCCTTGGGCGGCAGCGTCGTTTCCAGCCGCAGGATGCGCTCGCGCGTCGCGCGTTCGGCATAGCGGTCGAGGACGCGGCGAAACAATTCGCGCTTGTCGCCGAAGGCGTTGTAGAGGCTGGGTGCGGCGATCCCCATGCGCGCCGCGAGGTCGCGCACCGAGGTCGCGACGTAGCCGTCGCGCCAGAAACACTGCGCCGCGGCGTCGAGCACGGTCTCTTCGTCGAATTCCCGTGGCCTTGCCATGCCGCCAGTGTAGCGGGTTTTGTATCGAACGCCACAAAATACTACGAGGAGGACGGCGGCGCTTGAAAGACGGTTGAGGAACCACCCGCCGGCCGGCATGCTGCGAACCGAATAGATGGGAGCCGTAAGCGATGGGCATGCTGGTCGAAGGCGTGTGGTACGACGAGGACCCGCCAACCGCGGCGAAGGACGGCAGTTTCGTCCGCATCGACTTCGGCATTTCGCGACCGGGTGACGCGCGACGGCTCGTCGGGCTTCAAGGCCGAGCCGGGCCGGTTCCAGCTGGTCACCGCGCCCTCATGCCCGTGGGCCCACCGCACCGTGCTGATGCGCCGGCTCAAGAAGCTCGACGCGGCGATCCCGATCCTGCAATCGGATTTGCCGAAGGGGCAGGGCTGGGCCTATTCGCGCGGCTTCGACGACTTAGAGCCGGTCAACGGCGTCTTCCACGTGCATCAGGTTTACAGCGCCGCGCGGCCGGGCTTTACCGGGCGGGCGACCGTGCCGGTGTTGTGGGACCGCAAGACGCGCACGATCGTCAACAACGAGTTCTCCGAGATCATCCGAATGCTGAACTCGGCGTTCGACGATTTCGCCGACGCGGCGGTCGACCTTTATCCGGCGCCGTTGCGCGCCGCGATCGACGAGGTGAACGAGCTTGTCTACGGCGCGGTCAACGACGGCGTCTACCGCTGCGGCTTCGCCAAGACCCAAGCCGCCTACGAGGCCAGCTTCAACCGGCTGTTCGCCACACTCGACCAACTCGAAGAGCGGCTGGGGCGGCAGCGCTATCTGGTCGGCGACCGCTTCACCGAAGCCGATCTGCGGCTTTTCCCGACGCTCGTCCGGTTCGATACAGTCTACTACAGCCATTTCAAGTGCAATCTGCGACGGATCGCCGACTATCACAATCTGTCCAACTATACGCGGGATATTTATCAGATGCCGGGCGTCGCCGAGACCGTCGATCTGCCGCGGATCAAGCTTGGCTATTACGGCGGCATGCACAATCTCAACCCGAGCGGGATCATTCCGCTGGGCCCCGAACTCGACTTCACCGCCGCGCACGATCGAGACCGCCTCGCCAAAGCCGCCTGACCACAACGCGGCGGCAGTCATGCGGTTATCGCGGCGAGCTGCGCGGCCGCCTCGGTTTCCTCTTCGATGCCGAGCGCGTCGTTGAACTTGTTGAAGAAGCCGCAAAGCGTAATGCGCAGCGTTAGTTCGACGATCTGCGCCTCGCTGAAATGCCGCCGCAGACGAATAAACAGCTCGTCGGCGATCCGGTTCGGCCGCTCCCAGGCGGCGATCGAATATTCGACCACGAGCTTGTCGCGCTCGTCGAATTCGGGGTGGCCGCGATAGTCGAGAACGCGGTCGACCCCGTCGGGCGAGACGCCCTCGACGACCAGAAAAGGCTTGTGGTGCGCGACACAGTATTCGCACTCGTTCAATTTCGACACGGTCACGACGGCAAGTTCGAGGACGCGCTTGGGCAAGCTCGCCGCCTCGCGCAGCTCGATCAGCATCGCCATCAGATGGCGCAATGCCGGCGGAACATGGGCGAAGACCGCAACCTGGTTGCGAAACGGCCCGTAATCGCGGGCGTAACGCTCGTAGATTGCGGCAAGCTCTGGCGGGAGTTCGTCGGCGGCAATGTCACGGACGCGGGCCATATCGTCTGCTCTCGTCAATCATGCGGGAAAGGGGTCGCGCTGAAGCCTCGGGCAGCGACGGCGCCAGGTCAAGCTCGCCAGTCGAGCCGCGCCATGCGCGTCCGGATGCGATCTGCAGGAGGTTCCCGATACGTCCCCTTTTGATATGACCGGAAATCGACTAGGCTAGTTGACTAGAGTTAGCGATTGGGTTGCGCAGATGAACCCCGATTTTGCCGAACAGACGTCGGTCGATCGCGTCGTCGCCCGCTTCCTGCTAGAGTATCACAACAACTGGAAGACGTATTTCCCAGGACTGAATAAACGCGCGCATTGGCACGTTCTCTTTTCGGCAAGAATGGCTGGTGATGAGGGTGTTTCGTGCCGCGCCGTACATCGCGTACTTTATGGTTCATACGGCACCGACATCAGAACTTGTATCGAGCGGATAAAGGACTGCGAAAGGGATGGCCTGATCTCCGTGTTCGACGGCGCGAACAAACCCTGTGTCGCTTCGGCGGGATGTCTGGTGCGCGCGACCGATCGTCTTTATGACAGTCTCGATCGACATGGCCGCGACATCGTAGTCGCGATCAACTCGATCCACGGAAATCAGGCCCATGGCCAGGGCGTCCGGCCGGCCGCGACCGCTGTCGACGACAGCGCGGCGATTGCCGCGATCTTCAATTTCTTTCGCGCCTACGACCAGAAATGGCGTGATGTCAGCGAGCAGATCGTCCGCAAGAAAGGTCTGACGCCGGCACATCTCAATGATGCGATGGACCATCTGGTGACGTATCAGTACTGGGCGGTCGTCATGCTGCTGTGGCGCGCGGGCCCGTTCGGCAGCGATGGTCCGAGCCAGCCGGCGCTGGTCATCGACGAAATCAACAGCAAGATGTGGGAAGTCCTGGGTCTCGGCCACCTCGCGATCAAGGAGCGCGTCGGGAACCTGATCCGCTGGGGGTTTTTCGCCGAACAGACGATCAGGCGGCACAAGGCGGTGGCGCTGACCCCGGCGGCCGGCGCCGGCGATTACGGAGGGACTGGCTGACAGCAAGCCGTTGCTCGACGAACTCCATTCAAACTCGCGCCGAGCAATCGCGAACTGGCGGCGCTGCGCACAGCGTGATCGGCGCGGCCGGGGCAGGGACGGGCGATGCGCTTTCCGCGCTGCGCATTCTGGGCGGCGATGCGCTGCGCTGCTGCGTTCCCGGCGCAAGCCGGCCAATGCTCCGCATCCGTCGCCGCTGAGAGACACTCGGGATCGGACCACGGCGAACCGGCTGCGATCCTCGGGCCGCAGGCGCAAGCCCGCCTGGAGGACGCCGAGTTCGATGTGGCGCTCGCTTCGCGGCGGCAGGCGCTCGACAGCGCGATCCGCTCGTGCGGGACGGGCTCGCTGCCGGCGGCCGAGGCGATGACGGCGCTCGCTTCGCTCTACATCGAATCTGCAGCGCTATCTCGACGCCGAGCCGCTGCTGATCGCCGCCGGCAATGCGACGTCAGAAGCCGACGATGCGGTGACGATCGCGGTCTTGGTCGGCCGCGCCCGCATCGCGCTCGCCCGCGGGGAGGCGGCGGAAGCGCAACGACTGGCCGAGCGGGCTGCGGAGGGGGAAGGACCCGCTCCGTGCAGCGACGGACTGCGGCCTTGCGGCGTCTTAGGCGGGGCGCTGGCAGCCGAGGAAAATATCGACAAGGCCGAAGCCGTGCTGCGCCGGGCTCTCGAGCTTGATCGGGAGATCGAAGGCGATGACGGGCTCGCGACGGCCCGCAGTTCGGCCGCACTCGGCAATGTCCTGCTGCGGCAGAAGCGCTATGCCGAGGCATTGCCGTTGATCGAGGACGCCGCGCGGATCGACCGGAGCCGGCTGGGCCCGAACCATCCCTATCTCGCCGACGATTTCCACGACATTGGCGTCGTCTACCTCGAAACCGGGCGGCCGCAAGCCGCCGTGAAGGCGCTGCGCTATGCGGTCGACCTGCTCGATCGCGATGGCGGGCGCGACACGCCGCGCTTTGCCTATGTCGAAATGACACTCGCCCGCGCCGAAACCCGCCTCGGCCGGGAGCCGCGGGCCAAGGCGCTCTTCGACGACGCAAGCCGCATTCTAGGCGCCGCCGAACGCGAGGAGCGCCAGCGCGCGAAGGCGAGGCCTGACCGGGTCCGCGTCAGTAGAGCCGGTTCTTGTAGCCCTCGGCGGTATAGCGCTCGGCTTCCTCGACGCTGATGCCGCCGATCTGCTCGGCGAGGATGCGGCCGAGCGAAGGGAAGTCCGACCGCCGGATGTGCTTTTCCGGGTTCCACAGATCGGAGCGGATCAGCGCCTTGCCGCAGTGGAAATAGATTTCCTCGGCCGAGTCACCAGGATGCCGCTGCGCGGCACCTTGCCGTTGACCGCGAGAGGGTCGAGCAATGCGGGATCGGTAGTGATCTGCGCGCGGCCGTTGACGCGCAAGGTCTCGTTGATGCCCGGCACGAAGAAAATCAGCCCGACGCCGGGGCGCGCGAGCGAGATTGCCGAGCGTATCGACCCGGTTGTTGCCGAGCCGGTCGGGGATCAGCAAGGTCTCGTCGTCGATCACCCGGACAAAGCCCGGCGCGTCGCCCTTCGGCGAGGCGTCGCAGCGGCCCGCCGGGTCGGACGAGGCGATGACCAGAAACGGCGACAGTGCGATGAAGTTGCGGCAATGGCCGTCGAGCCGGTCGCGCTGTTTCTTGACCGCCCGCTCGCTCGGCTCGCCGTAAGCCTCGCGCAGCTTTTCCGACAGTCTCGATCGTGTCCACCGGCGGCCTCCCGAGCAAATCCGTCCGACACTATGCCGCAGCTGCCGGCAAAGCTCCATTGGCTTTGCCGGCGCTCGCTTGTATCAGTCTCGAGTGACGGCGGGAGGCTTGGCGATGAACGACGGCGCTTTGTTCGACGAGGCCGGGACCTTCATGGGCGTGCCGGCCACGCGCGATCTTTCGCAAAGCCGGGCGGCCATCCTCGGCGTCCCGTTCGATTGCGGCGTGCATCCGACCCGCATCGGCGCTCGGCTCGGGCCGCAGGCGATCCGTCAGCATTCGGGGCTGGTGCGCCGCTTTGAGCCGCCCGGCCATGATTACGACCCGATCGCCCGCCTCGGCCTCGTCGACTGCGGCAATGTCAGGGTGCGGTCGAGCTTTATCGCCGAGGCGTTCGAGAATATCGAGGCGGCGGTGGCCGAGATCGTCGCGGCCGGCGCGGTGCCGGTGACGATGGGCGGCGACGGTGCGGTGACCCTGCCGCAGCTCAGGGCATTGCATCGCCGCCACCCCGATCTCGTCGTGCTACACATCGACGCTCATACCGACACCTACCCCGACGATGGCATCAGCAAATATACCAGCGGCACGACCTTCACCCGCGCCGCCGAGGAAGGAGTGGTCGACGCCGGGAATTCGATCCATCTCGGCGCTCGCGGCCCGGTGGCGTTGCCGGGCCTCTTCGAATACGCGCGCAATTGGGGTTACGAGCTGATCCCGGGTGTGGAATTCGACAGCCTCGGCCTTGCCGGCATCATCGCCCATATCCGCCGTCGGCTCGCCGGAAGACCGGTTTATCTGTGCTTCGACATGGACGTGTTCGACCCCTCGGTGGCGCCGGGCGTGGCGACGCCGACCTGGGGCGGGCTCGGCGCGAAGGAAGGCTTGACGCTCCTCGACGGGCTCGCCGATCTCGATTTTGTCGCCTTCGACGTCAACACCGTCAGCCCGCCGCACGACCATGCCGGCATGACCGCCTTTCTCGCCGGCACGGTCATCCTCAAATGCCTGCAGCTCGCCTGCGCCGGTCTCGGCCGCGCGAACCGGACGGCGGCGCCATGACCGGGCAGGGTTTCCGGGTGCGGCGGGAGGAGCGCGCGGAAGGCGGCTGGATAGCACATCTGACGATCGACAACGCCGCCAGGCTCAACAGCCTCAACCGGGCATTGATGGCGCGAGATCGTCGACCGCGATGGCGGATCTCGCCCGCGACCCCGATCTGCGGCTCGCGGTGCTGTCTGGCGCGGGCGGGCGCGCCTTTGTCGGCGGCGCCGACATCGACGAGATTGCGGCCCTCGACCACGCCTCGGCGCGCAGCTTCATCACGCTGGTGCATCGCTGCTGTGACGCCTGCCGCCGGCTGCCGGTTCCGGTCATCGCCCGCATCGAGGGCTATGCGCTCGGCGCCGGGCTCGAACTCGCCGCGGCCTGCGATCTGCGCGTCGCCGGCGACAATGCGGTTTTCGGCATGCCCGAGGTCGCGATCGGCATTCCCTCGGTGGTCGAGGCGGCACTGCTGCCGCGCCTTGTCGGCGAGGGTCGCGCCCGCCGGCTGCTCTTGACCGGCGAGACGATCGGCGCCGCCGAGGCGCTCGCATGGGGGCTCGTCGACGCGGTGGCGGCGGCCGGTGATCTCGACGCGGCGGTGGACCGCTTCGCCGCGCCCGATCCTCGCCGCCGGCCCGCGGGCGATGCGGCTGCAGAAATCGCTGATGCTCGACTGGCAGGCGTTGCCGACCGACGCCGCGATTGCGCGCGGCATCGACGCCTTTGTCAGCGCCTTCGACAGCGATGAGCCGGCGCAAATGGCGGGTGCCGCCCGCGCCCGTCTCGCCGCCCGCCGCCAGCGGCAATGAATTTTGCCGCGGCCGCCGCGATGTCCGACGCCTCGTTGACGATCGCAATGCCATGCTCGCTCCCGGCGCACGGCAAGCGGGGCTGTGGATGCCTCTCTCGATTGTCGAAGAGGACGGCCGCATTGTGGTCCGTTCTCCCTATCATCCGAATTTCCCGGCGCGGGCGCGCACTCTGGGCGGCGCCTGGGACGCCGCGCGCCGGGTCTGGACCTTCGACCCGGCCGACCACGAGCGCGTCAAGACGTTGTGCCGCGAAATCTACGGCAGCGACGGAACGACCCCCGTTCCCTTCCCGACGCCGCGCGGCAGCAACCGCAACCAGCTCTCCGAAAACATGACCGCGGTCCCGCATTATTACGGCCATCGCGAGCGGCTGCGGCAGCGGCTCGTCGACGCCGGCGCCGAGAGCCTGCCCGATTACGAACTCCTCGAAGTGATCCTCTTCGCCAGCAACCCCCGCGGCGACGTAAAGCCGGTGGCGAAGGCGCTGCTCGACCGATTCGGCGGGCTCGCCGCAGGTGTTGAGCGCCGATTTCGACGCGCTGGCCGAGGCCGGGCTCGGACTTGCCGGCATCGCCGCATTGAAGGCGGTGCGCGAAGCCTCGCTGCGGCTGATGCGGACCGAATTGCAGGAGCGGCCGGTCGTCGGCTCGTGGGACAAGCTGATCGATTATTGCAGCGCCAACATCGCGCACAACAAGGTCGAGGAGTTCCACATCCTGTTTCTCGACCGCAAGAACGTGCTGATCCGCCACGAGCGGCAGCAGCGCGGCACCGTCGACCACACGCCCGTCTATACCCGCGAGGTGATCAAGCGCGCGCTCGAACTGGGCGCCTCGGCGTTGATCCTGGTGCACAACCACCCCTCGGGCGACCCGACACCCTCGAAGGCCGACATCGCCGTCACCCAGGACATCAAAAAAGCCGCCGCCCCGCTCGGCGTCCTCTTGCACGACCACCTGATCATCGGCCACAACCGGCACACCAGCCTGCGCGATCTCGGGCTGATCTGAAAAATGGACAGCCTCTGATGGCGGCGACAATCGCGCTCCGTATTCTGCTGGCGCTGGGTTTGTTGCCCGTACTGAAGGGACAGCCGGCAGACGCCGCCGGCGCGACGTTCGACGGGATGTGGAACGTCACCGTGGTATGCGGAGACGATCCGAACAGCAGCGCGCACCGCTACACATACGATTTCACGGCACTGGTCAGAAACGGGGTACTGCACGGCGAGCACGGCGTCGAGGGCCGCCCGAGTTGGCTCGTGATCGACGGCACGATCAACCCCAACGGCGCCGCCTATATCAGCGCGCACGGCCTCACCGGCGAGCCGCGCGCCACGGTCGGATACGTTCACCAGGGCACACCCTACGCCTATCACGTCAACGCCCGGTTCGACGGATCGCGCGGCAGCGGCAGCCGCATCGAGTTGCGTCCATGCAGCTACAGTTTCACAAAGCAGTAATCGGGGTTGCCCGCTCGGAGCCGGATTCGGCGCCGCCGGCCAAAATCGTAATTGAGCCGGTTAATTCTTCGCCGCTCTCGATGCAGAGTGTTTGAGCCCGCCGCCGCACCGCGGGCGCCTGATGACGACAGCCAATTCCGACGGGAGAGCCGCCGTGTTCACTACGCTATCCGACCAGCAGCGCCAATTTATCGCGCACCGTGCGCGAGCTGGCCCAGGACGAGTTCCGGGCGCGGGCGATGCAATACCAGGACGGCACGTTTCCCGTGGGAGAACATGCGCAAGCTTGCCGAACTGGGCGTCCTCGGCATGGCGGTGCCCGAGGAATATGGCGGGCTCGGCTTGCCGGTCTTCGACACCGCCCTCGTCCTCGAAGAGATCGCCAAGGCCTGCTACGTGACGGCGATGGCGGTCCTGGGCGAGGTCGGCGTGCAGACCCGCGTCATCGCGACCTACGCGCCGGAATCGATCAAACAGCGAATTCTGCCGGCCGTCGTCAGCGGCGATTGCCTGCTGGCGATCTGCATGACCGAACCCGACGCCGGCACCGACGTCGCCAATTACAAGACCAATGTCGACCGGGTCGGCAACCGGCTCAAACTGAACGGGGTCAAGACCCTGATCAGCCGCGCCGAGGAGGCCGGCATGTTCGTTGTCTTCACCCGCGTCGACCGGAAGCCGGGCCGCGAGGGCATCGGCTGCGTGCTGGTCGAGAAGGGCACGCCCGGATTTTCGGTGACCGGCACCTATCACACGATGGGCGGCGAGAACCTGCACGAAATCCGTTTCGAGGATTGCGAGTTGCCGCCGGAGAACCTGGTGCTTGAGGACGGGTTCCGCAAATTGCTCTCGGCCTTCAATACGCAGCGCTGCCTGAACCCCAGCATCTCTTTGGGGCTCGCCGAGGGGGCGCTCGAAGAGGCGGTCAAATACGCCAAGGAGCGCCAGGCCTTCGGCCGCCCGATCGCCGATTTCCAGGGGATGCGCTGGAAACTTGCCGAGATGTACCGCGACATCGAGGCGAGCCGCAGCATCCTCTACCGCGCCTGCGCCAGCGCCGACCCGTTTCCCGACCCGCTGCTCGCCGCCGCCGCCAAGGTCACGGTCAACGAGATGGCGCTCAGGGTGACGAGCGAGGCGATCCAGGTGCATGGCGGCTACGGCTTCACCGACGAATTCCCGGTGTCGCGCTTCTATCGCGGCGCGCGCTACGGCACCTTGGGCGGCGGCACCTCGGAAACACTGCGCGACCTGATCGGCCGCCGCGTGCTCGCCGGCATCGACCCCACCGACGGCATCCTCGCCCTCGACATGTTTTGCAGTGGTCTGACGGCATCACTTGATATCCACGATTGTGCTTTTCGATGATGCGGTCGGGATCGGCGGTCCAGAGAAAGGGCTTGGGTTTTCGGTTGGGTTCGACAGCGCCTGATCCGCCGTCAGCCTTTGTTCGTCGCTTCGCGCCACGCTTGGCCGGGCGCTTGGCGTCTCGGGTCATTGCCAAAACGGCGGCGGTAAAATTGCCATAATTGCATGATAATAATCATCCAGTCGGCGGCGGGTTTCAGCAGGAGAGCGGCACTGTGGCCGGGGAGTTTGCTGATAATTCGCTGCAAATAACAGCAAAAACAGCTAAACGCGGAAGGAAGCGGAGCGGCCGCTCTCAAAGGGGCAGTCGGGCAATCCCGGGTCTGCCGCGCGACTCGACCAATCGCGGCAGCCGTGCGGCGGCGCTGTTCTAGGCCGAGCGGCGCAGGATCTGCGCTGCGGCGTCGGCGAACACCTGCGCGCCGAGCACGATGTCGGCTTCGCTCGTGTCCTCGGACCAGTGGTGGCTGACGCCGCCGATGCTCGGGATGAACAGCATGCCGGCCGGCATCCGCTCGGACAGCACCGCGGCGTCGTGGCCGGCGGCACTCGGCATGCGCAGGTGGCTGCCGGTGGCGTACCGCTCGGCCGCCGCCTCGATCTCCCGCTGAAAGCCCGCATCCATCGGCCGCGGTTCGGTGCGGGCGATCGTCTCGATCGCGATCCGGCACGGCCCCGCCCGGTCCGCGGCGGCGACGAGTTCGTTCAACGCCGCTTCGAGACGCGTCAGATATTGGGTGTCGGTGTCGCGGAACTGGACCTGCATCTCGGCGCGGCCGGGGACGACCGAGGGCGCATTCGGTTCGATGCAGCATGCGGCCGATCGTCCAGACCGTGCGCGGGCCGGCGATCTCCGGGAAGCGGTCGTGGATTTGCGTGGCGAGCCGCACCATCGCCACCCCGGCGTCCTTGCGCCGCGCCATGCGGGTGGTGCCGGCATGGTTCTGCTCGCCGATAACCGTGACGCGGTAATTCCAGATGCCGACAATCGACTCGACGATGCCGATGCGCTGCCCGCCGGTATCGAGCGTGTCGCCCTGCTCGATATGCGCTTCGAGATAGCCGACATGGCGGCCGGGCTCCACTTCTGCGCGCTTCCTTCCGGCGAACCCGGCGCGCTGCAATGCCTCGCGCA
The DNA here is from genome assembly GCA_963799085.1 of uncultured Alphaproteobacteria bacterium. GTDB lineage: Bacteria > Pseudomonadota > Alphaproteobacteria > ATCC43930 > CGMCC-115725 > AP-15. Next base: position 15,352 of record CAWCWA010000021.1, read on the forward strand.
AGTGCGTGCCGTCGTCGCGGCCCCTGGTGCGGTCGATTTCCTCCTCCGGCAGCGCGCCGATATAGGAGCGGCTGCCAAGATAGTTGCCGTAATGGCCTTCCTCGTCGGCCCAGGCGACGACATCGATGCCGAGCCCGGCGCATTGGGGATCGGCGGCAAAGGCGCGCGCCAGTTCGAGCCCGTAAATGACGCCGAGCGCGCCGTCGAGCCAGCCGCCATAGGGCTGCGTCTCGCTGTGCGAGCCGACCAGCAGCCGCCGCCGCGCGCCGGTATTGCGGCCGAAGACATTGCCGATGCCGTCGATCGAGGCGTCGAGCCCCGCCTCGCGAAACTTGCTCCGCGAGCCATTGCCGCGAGGCGACATCGACCTCGGAATAGGTCGGGCGGTGCACGCCGGTCTTGTACCGGCCGAATTCGGCCAGCCGCTTCAGATCGGCGACGACGCGTTCTCCATCGACCTTCGGCATATGTCCCTCGCAGGCGTGGCGACCGGGGAGAAACTAGCCTAGCATCGGGCTTGGCGAAAAACACTCCGCGGACCCGCGACCTATGCCGACATCCTCCCCGCGCGTCGCCATTCTCGGCTTTTCGATCGAGTGCAACAAATTTGCACCTCCGGCGACCAAGGCGCATTTCACCGCCAGGACCTATCTCGAAGGCGACGACATCCTGCGCGAGGCGCGTTCGACCGCGCCGTCGATGCTGCCCGAGACGCCCGGTTTTGTCGCGGCGATGGACGCATCGGGGCCGTGGACCCCGGTCGGGATCGCGCTGGCGATGACCGAGCCCAACGGCCCGGTCGAGCACGCGTTTTTCGTCGAACTGCTCGACACGATCAGGCGCCGGCTGACCGCGGCATTGCCGGTCGACGCCGTCTACATCTGCGCCCACGGCGCCGGGCTGACGACCGAGGATGACGACCCGGACGGCGCGCTCTTCGTGATGGTCCGCGAGATCGTCGGCCCCGACGTGCCGATCGCCGCGACACTCGACCTGCACGCCAACGTGTCGGACCGGATGGTGCGCTCGATCGACGCCTTTATCGGCTATCGCACCAACCCGCATCTCGACATGCGCGAGCGCGGCATCGAGGCGGCGGGGGCGATCCGCGAAATGCTCGCCGGGCTTGCGGCCGCAAGCGGCGTACGATCCGTCTGCCGATCGTGCCGCCGACCGTGACGATGCTGACCGCCGCCGGCCCCTACGCCGAGATGATCGATCTCGGCCAGCGCCGGATGACGCCGGAGATACTGAACGTCTCGGTGATGGGCGGCTTCGCCTTTGCCGACACCGCCGACAACGGGCTTGCCGTCGTCGTCACCGCCCGCCGCGACCGATCAGCCGCCGAGGAATTGGCGCGCGAGATCGCCGAACTCGGCTGGGCCAACCGGGCGCGCTTCTATCCGCGGCTCGCCTCGCTCGACGAGGCGGTGGCGAAGGCGCTCGCGGCTGGCCGCGATCCTTCGCTGCCCGCACTTGCCTTTGCCGATGTCGCCGACAATCCGGGCGGCGGCGGGCGTGGCAACACGATGTTCCTGCTCAAGGCGTTCCATGAGGCCGGCGTCGCGGGCGCATTTTTCGGCGTCATCTATGATCCGCCGCTTGCCGAGGAGGCCCACCGCCTCGGTGCCGGCGCGCGGTTCGAGGCGAAGTTCAACCGGGCCGAGACGACGAAATTCTCCGAGCCTTATGCCGCGCCGGCTCAGGTCATGGCGCGTGACCGACGGCAATTGCGTCGGCCGCCGCGGCATCTACGCCGGCATGCGGTTGGCGCTCGGGCCTTGCGCGGCGCTGGCGGTCGGCGGGATCACGGTCGTCGTCGTCTCGCACCGGGTGCAATGCGCCGATCCGGTATTCTTCGAGATGATGGGGCTCGAGATTGGCCGCGCGCGCTCGGTCGCGGTCAAGTCGCGCGGCCATTTCCGCGGCGGCTTCGACGAATTTTTCGGGCCGGATCAGATCGTCGAGGTCGACTTGCCCGGCCTGACCTCGCCGATGCTCAGCCGCTTCGAGTGGACAGCGCCTGCCGCGCCCGGTGATCCCGCTCGACGACAATGTCGAATGGACGCCGCCTCGGTGGTGACGAGGCTGCTGCTCGCCGCGTGTTCCAAAACCGGTACCGAGCCAAGGACTACGCCGCGCTTCACGGCCGGCTGCGGCTGAAGCACAGGGTGCGCGAAGGTGTCTACTGACCGGGCGTGCCTTGCGCGTAGAGCTTCAGCGCGGCGTAGATGAAGGCGTTGGCCGGGGTCGGGATGCCGTGTTTGCGGCCGAGTTCGGCGACCTTGCCGGCAAACCACGGCAGTTCGAGGCGGTTGCCCCGCAGCAGGTCGTTGCCCATCGAGGTCATGTGATAATCGGGCGCCGCCTGGATCACCGCGCGCGCCTTGTCGAGGCTGTCGCTCGAAAGCGGCACGCCCTCGGCGCGGCCGACCGCGGCGGTCTCGCTCAGCACGGCCTCGAACAACGCCATGAGGTCGGGATCGGCCCGCCATTTGCCGAGCGGCAGCCGGGTCAGCGCGTTGAGCCCGCTCCACGGCACCAGCAGCAGAAATTTCTCCCAGATCGGCACCCGGACATCGTCGCTCAACACACCCTCGAAGCCCGCCGCCGCGCACAGATCACGCAGCTGCGGGCCGCGCTCGCGATTGCCGCCGTCGAGCTCGCCGAAGGTCATGCGCTGATAGGTCCCGGTCTGCCGCACGACCCCGGGTTCGACAATCGAGCCGGTGACAAAGGCGGTGCCGCCCATTACCGGCTCGGGCCCGAGGATCGCACCAAGCCGCTCGGCCGCGTCGACGCCGTTCTGCAGCGGGATCACCGCGGTCCGCGGCCCGACGATCGGCCGCAGCCGCGCGCCCGCACTCTCGACATCCCACAATTTGACGCAGAACAACACGTAATCGACGATGCCGACGCCGGCGATGTCGTCGGTCGCCTGCGCCGGGCTGATCTCGATTTCGCCGCGGTCGCCCTCGATCCGCAGGCCCGTCGCGCGCATCGCGTCGAGGTGGGCGCCGCGCGCGACGAAAACCACATCGGCACCGGCTTTGGCCAGCGACGCCCCGTAGATCGCGCCGATGCCGCCGGCGCCGATAACCGCTATGCGCATAAACTTCTCCGCGATCGAGCCGCCCGCTGTTATTGCCGGCGATCGGCGCTAGTTTAGCCCGAACCGCAACGGGTCGAAGCGCCCAAACAACGGAGAACGAGATATGCCCGTCACCCCGCCGTCGCCCGCTCGCGAGCAAATCCGCCCGATCGCGCCGAAGCTGATCGACTTGGCCGAGAAGGTCGTCTATGGCGATGTCTGGGAGCGGCCGGGTCTTTCGAAGCGCGACCGCAGCCTGATCACGGTGGCGACCCTCGTCGCCTTGGGCCGCGAGAAGCAGCTGGTCGGCCATTTGGGCCGCGCCCTCGACAACGGCCTCAGCAAGGAGGAACTGGGTGAGCTCATCACCCATCTCGCCTTCTACGCCGGCTGGCCCGCCTCGATGACTGCCGCGCTCGTGGCAAAGGAAGTTTTCGCCGCTAGATGATATCCTGCGCAAGGAGCGGTCGGCCGGTTCATCTCTCGTTCCGCGCGTTCGTCACCGAGCGATCCAAACGCACCCTAACCAGATCGCCGCCCACAGACAGGCCGGCAATGCCAGACACAACCACAGAAACCCGCGAATGCTGAGACGCCGATCTCGCGCGACCGACCTGAGTGCGGAGATGGGGCGTTGCCAGAACTCACCCGATCGAAGATAGGCTTGGGGCGCGAGCATCAGGACAATTGTCGCCGATAACTGCCACAATCATCGCGTCCGAAAAACGCCCAAAGGCGTCCAAAGTTCATCCTAAAGATTTACTACGTGTGCGCGATGGTTCGCTTGAACAGCGGATCGCACCTTGGCGGGAGGAGGCGAGGATTTACAATGGCAGGATCGCCTGGATGCCGCTCCGGTCGCCGAAAGTGTTGAGCGCCGCCATCGCCTCCTTCTGTGTGAAGGCCGCCAGATAGACCCAATAACCGGGGTTGGTCACATCGAGGTCGCGATAGGTCATCACCCGCATCGTCAGATCGGCGCGGGCGCGGATCGGGTTCAGCTTCTGGTCGAACGCCTCCTCCTTGATCGACAGGCTCTGGATCTGCACCGGCAATACGCGTCGCGCGCCCCAGATCAACAAGGTCAAGGGCGCCTGCTCGCTCAGGATGAAGGCGCTTCCGGCCAGGGCCAGCGCCTCGTTGGCGATCACCGCCGGATAGGGCGGGTAAAGCAGCTTTTCGAGCGAGGCGATGATTGGGTAGAGCCCGTTCTCGACCGTGACCGCGTTCTGCGCGGGCTGCTCCAGCTGATCGGTCGCGTCGATTTCGACCGCGAAGGAAAAGGTTTCCTCCGGCGGCCCGTTGACCCGGTTGGCGTCGCCGCGCCCGCCGCCTCCGCCCGATTTCCCCTGCAGGGAATGCGTGACCTCGTCTGGGTTGTACTGAAACACGATGACATTCGGAAAGAGTTCGGGCAGCTGGTAGAAGACAAGCGCGCCCTTTTGCACCCGGGGCGAGCGGGAAAATCCTGTCGTCACCGATCGTCCCTCCCTGATCGCTGTCGGATCGCCGCCTCGACGGCGTGACGCACCACCTCGGCGATCTCCGCCGGGCCTGCCCCGGCGCGCACGCGGATGCTGAGCGCCGGCAGATTGAGACGCGCGGCCGGCAGCCGATCGACGGCGACGGCGGCAAGCCCCTCACGGATCCCCCGCAATGTCGCGACGGACGCAGCCGTCTGAACCCCCTGTGCCCACCGCACGGCGCCGATGTTAATTTGCGGTGTTCGCCGGCTTTGCGTCATGGCTCAGAAAACCTCGCTCCAGAGCGGTCGGAATTCCTTGTCGAGCTTGCGGTATTCGGCCCGAGCGGCGCGGGCGAGATGGACCATGCGCAAGGGCACACCCTCATCGGCGGCGAGAAAGGCGGCGTTGACCGCGATGACCGCGATGTTCCCGCCCGCCACGTCGAGCCGCGCCAGGGCGCCGAAATCGAGCCCTTCGGTGGCCGTCTCGGGCGGGAAGGCGCGCCGCCAGATGTCGCGGCGCTGTACGGCGTCAGGGAACGGAAAATCGACGACAAAGCGCAGCCGGCGCAAAAACGCCGGATCGAGATGCGTCTTCATATTGGTCGCCAAAATCGCGAGCCCGGAATAGCTCTCCATCCGCTGTAATAGATAGCTGATCTCGATATTGGCGTAGCGGTCGTGGCTGTCCTTGACCTCGCTGCGCTTGCCGAAGAGCGCGTCGGCCTCGTCGAAGAACAGGACCGCACCCCCGCCCTCGGCCGCGTCGAACACGCGCCGCAAATTGCGCTCGGTTTCGCCGATATATTTCGAGACCACGCCCGAAAGATCGACGCGGCAGAGGTCGAGCCCCAGATCATGCGCGATGATTTCAGCCGCCATCGTCTTGCCGGTGCCGCTCGGGCCGGCGAAGAGTGCCGTCACGCCGCGGCCGCGCATCAGCTTGCGCCCGAAGCCGCCGCGGCCGTAGACCGCCGCGCGATGTCTTATTTGGGCTGCGACCGCGCGAAGCTCTTCGGCAATCGCCGGCGGCAATACGATGTCGTCCCAGTCGAAGCGCGGTCCGATCAGTTCGGCAAGCGTATCGAGGCCGCGGCCCGCCGCCTCGCGACAGGCGGCCCAGAGCGCTCCCTCGTCGGCGTCTGGATAGGCCCTGGCGATCGCCGCGATGGTGCTCGGGCCGAGCGGGAATTGCTCGGCGAGCCGTTCATGGGCACCGTCGGGGAGAGCAGAACCCGGCCCGAAGGCGTGCCGCCATAGCGCCGCGCGGTCCTCGGCCTCGATCGGCGCCAGGCGCACCTGCAAAGCCTCGGTGTCGAGCCGTTCGCGCGACAGGATAAAGGTCGGGGCGGCGAGATCATCCGCGACCGCGGCGGCCTCGGCCCGGGCCGAAGGCTCGTCGCCGTCGATCAGCAGCGCATGGCTCCCGAGTGCCGTCTCGCGGGCGAGGAGTTGGAGCGCGGCGCGCCGTGCAAGCCCCGGCTCCGGCAATAGCGGCAGCCGCAATTCGGCAAGCACGAGCCCGAGCCGCGCCGCCGCTGCCAGTGCCGCCGCCGCCCGGCCGCTGCCGGGGGCGCCGAAGATAACGACGACGGGTGGCGCTGCCCCACGCAGGCCATTCACCAATGCGGCGACCGCGGCGCGATGCCGATCGGGACAGGCGGCCTCGTTGACCGGCTTCACCCAGGGCCGCACCCGCGGGTCGGCGAAATCCTCGCCGGCAAGCAGCCGGGCGATGCGCTCGTCCGTTTCGAGCGGCGCCAGCAGCGAAGGGACGCGCTCGTCGATCTCGACCAGGCGAAACCGACGCAGCGGAGCTTGCGGCGACAGACGCTCGAAGGCCAGGCGAACGGCCTCGGGGTCGAGGTCGGCGAAGAGGGCGATCGCCAGATGCGGTGTCGGCGCCGCACCATTCGGAAACAGGCCGGCGAAGGTGAGATCGAGACGCGGGGCCGCCGCCAGCAGCAGGCAATCCTCGTCGAACGGGGTCAATCCGAAGAGGCGCGATACGCGGTCGATCGCCGCGGGTTCGGCCTCACTGCGCAGGAGCGCGCGCTCGGCCTCATAGGTCGCCCGCGCCGCGGCGGCGGCGGCCGACCGCGGAATCGGGCCGAGGGGCCGCGCCGCAGCGTCGTCCTCCGCGCGAGACCCGCCGAGATGGTCGGCCAGCGCCGTCCGCAGCCAGGCGAGGCCATGTTCCAGCACGTCGCGGTTGCGCATCGCCCAGGGCCGATCGACCCTCGCCTCGTCCAATCTGTGCCGGATCGCGCTCACGGTTCAGGGGTCGAGGTGAAAGCCGGCGGCGTCGCGGCTGCGCGCGCCATCAACCTCGACGGCGACCGGATAGGGCGGGTCGGCCGCGGCTTCCACCGCCAGGATCGCCGCCGCATCGGCCACCGGGATCTGCACGTTGGTCGGGCCGGGCGCCGCCCACGGGTCGCCGAGGCCCGGGGCGCGCACCGTTACCGCGGCGTCGCCGATCACGACTTCGACCGAATGCGCCGCCGGATGCCACAGCCGCGTGCCGCTGACGCTCAGCACCGCCGCCGCGGCGCCGGCCGCCGGGCTAACGTCGGTCACTCGCGGCACCAATTGCAGCAGCGCCAGGTTCGAGGCATGGCGTGAAACCGCGCTGATGGCGCTGCCATGGTCGAGAAGCCCGCCCTCGACGCCCTCCTCGATCGTCTGCGCCAGCACCTGGACCGGGAGCGGCCCCGGCTGCAATTGCTGCGAGGCCGGGATTGGCCGCGGCAACGGGTTGTCGAGATCGGCCGGATACGTGTCGTCGGGAATTGCGACGCGGATCAGCCCCGCCGCGGCGGTCACCCGGATCGGGTCGAGCGTCCCGAGCCGGACATAGAGCTTGTCGGCGGCGATGTCCGCGGCCTCGATCGTGACTTCCTCGCCGATCCGTGCCCGCAGCTCGCCCTTCGGCTGACCCGGCGGCGGTGTGACGTAGGCGGCCTCGATGACCGGGCGCCAGCGCAGGCTTGCGATGATGCGGCGGCGCTGCACCGGCAATGGCAGGACGCGCGGCGCCGGTGTCGCGATCTGCACGACGGTCACCTCATAGATCACCGAGCGGCGGAAATTCACCTCCGGCAGGGCCGACCAGATCTTGACGAGATCGTCGATGCTGGCCGGCTGCAATGTCAGGCGCAGCCTCTCGAACTCCTCGGCCAGCACCGGGTCGAGGATCGGATCGCCGACGGTTCCCGCCGCCGGACTGGTAACCGTCAGCGCGTCGATGCGGTTGCCGAAATCGTGCAATACCCGCATCGCGTCCCCGAGCAGCCCCTGCGCGTTGAGGTCGGCGTCGGGCTGGGTTTCGAGCGCGCTGTAGGTCGTCATCAGATAGCGCAGGTTCAGTGACAGCGGCGAACGGCCGTACGCGCTGCCGGTAAAGGGTGATTCCTGGTTCTTGAGCTCGGCGTTCTCGACGACGTGCAAGAGGTAGAGGTTGACCCTGGCGCCGGCGATCCCGGTGATCACCACGTCAGGCGGGGCGATCGTCACCGCCGGCGCCGTCACCATGCGATCGAGCAGCAAGGTGCGCAGCGTGCGGCTGACGGCGGCGATGGCGGTCTGATCGGCCATCTCTAGCGCGGGATGCCGCGCCGGGCGCGCGCGTAGGCGGCAAAACCGCTGCTTCGCTCGATCGGCGGACGCGACGGGGCGGGCGAGGGGGGCTGCGGCGCCATCGCGATATCGATGCGCTCGATGGTGATTGTGACCTGCGGCGGCGCGGGCGCCTCGGCGGCCATGTAGGTCTCGGCGATCGCCGGCGGCGCCGGCAAGCTCGGCAAAGGCAGCGTTCCTTCCGCGGCCAGGAGGGGTGGCGCGGGACCGATCGCGGGGGGCGGTTCGGGTGCGGGTGGTCCCGGCGCGACCTCGGTCGGCGGCGTTAGGTCTGGCAATGCGATCGAGAGAGGCGATTTAGGGCGCATCGGCGGCTCCGGCGTTAACGGTTCTGCGACCGTTGGCGCTGCTTGCGCCGGCGGAGACTCTGCCTCACCAATTCTCGGCGAGGCCCGCGTGCCTACCGTGGGATCTGCGGCTGTCACCACGACTGGTCCGGTCTCGACGGCGAGGGGCGGCGCTGTTTGCGTGAGCGGTTCGGCAATCGGGGCGCCTGCTGCAGCGGGTTGCGGCGCTGCCTCCGGGTGCAGTGGGGCGGGCCCGATCAAGCGCGGAGGAAGAGGTTGCTGCGTCGAGGCTGACAGCGGCGCGCGAGCCATCGGCGCCGGCAGTGTCGTGGCAGTCTCGATGGCGTCGCCGGTTTGCGTTTCGGGCAAGCCGCGGATCGGCTCGTAGCGGGCGCGTGGGCGCGGCGCGATGAGCGGGGCTGTGGGATCCGGCGTCATTCCGGCGCCGCGCCGGGCGAGGGCCGCGAATAGCCCGGTCATGCCGCCAATTCCGTGCGGTCGAGGAGGGCGAGGTATCGTTGCCGCCGTGCGGTCGGCAGGGCGAGGATTGCCTCCTCGCTCCAATGATAGGCGCGGGCGAGCCGATCGACGTCGAGCAGGATCGCGCCCGGCGGCCCGAGCCGGCCCGAAATCAGCGACAAAGCGTCGAGCGTGCCGCGGACCTCGCCGCCGCAATTCGGGCATTCAACGGAGATTATCGTCTCGACCCACGGATCGAGACTGCGCAGGGCCGCCTCGAGGGGCTCGTCGATGTCGGTCCCAATCTCTGCCGGGTCGAGGGCGCCCTCGCGACCCTCCGCCGCAACGATGCAGGCCCGGCGCAGCATTTCAGCAGCGTGATCGGGATTGGTCATCGCCAGCCGCGCCACGCGCTCCTGGTCGGCGCCGGTCATGAGCCGCAATCGCAGCCGGAGGTGTCCGACCGTCAGCGAATGCTCGGGCGACGAGGGCGCGTTCGCCGGCGCGTCGAGCATGGCGTCGAGATCGAGCGGCAATTCGGTCAACTCGCCGCATGCGCCGCAGGCAAGCAACGGTCTCGGCCATCCCGCCAAACGAGGCGGCGTAGAGCGCCAGCAGCAGCCGTTCGCGGTCGCCGATGGTCAGACCCCGGACGTGGTCGCGGCCAACCGGCGCAATCCCGCCGATCGTCTGAACCGTCGCGGCGAGAAGCGCCGTCGCCTGCGCCGCCGGCCAGGCGTCGATGTCGGCGAGTACGATTTCGTCCGCACCCGTCAACGGCCGCAGAGTGGCGGCGTCTTGGCATATTCCGTCGCGCCACAACCCGTTTGTCAGGGCGACGCGGCGCTCGCTGGGCACGGCCGCCTCACCCAGCCCGCATCCGCAATGCTAGCCCGGCGGCACGGTGAAGCTCGGCTCGGTCGGCTCGGTTACCGCGACATCGCGGTCCCAACCCTCGTTTTCGAGCTTGATGTGCTGGATCGTGACCGCGTTCGCATTGGCGTCGAGATCGGGCAGCGCCTGATATTCCGAGACCCAGCAACGGTAGACGTTGTACGAGATCACTTTCTGCCCGGCCTCGTTGAAGACGTCGATGATTACGTCCTTGCGGAAATCGGCGAGCGAGACTTCCGATCCGGCGCCAGCGCCGAAATTCCACACCTTGTTGGCCCACTGCTCGAAGGCGAGGTCGTGCGTGACGCCGCGCTCGATCGTCACCGGATCGTATTTGGTGCGACCCGGCGATTTGCGGCCGGTCGACGGGTCGCCGCCTTCGCGGTGCTCGACGACCTCGGTCGTGCGCTTCAACGCCGATACCTTGCTGACGCCGGCGACGTAGCGGCCGTCCCACTTCACCCGGAACTTGAAGTTCTTGTAGGGATCGAAGCGGCGCGGATTGACGGTGAATTCGGCCATGGTACCTCACGATCCTCAGGCGGCGGCGCCGGGGACGATCTGCTGGATCTGCAGAATGACGAACTCGGCCGGCTTCAACGGGGCGAAGCCGACCTGGATGTTGACGATGCCGTTGTCGATGTCCTGCTGCGTCGTCGTCTCGCCATCGCATTTGACGAAATAGGCCGCGCTCGGAGTGGTGCCCTGAAAGGCGCCCTTGCGGAACAGGTCCTGCATGAACGAGCCGACATTGAGCCGGATCTGCGCCCATAACGGCTCGTCGTTGGGCTCGAACACGACCCATTTGGTGCCGCGGTAGAGGCTCTCTTCGAGATAGAGCGTCAGCCGCCGCACCGGCACGTATTTCCATTCCGAAGCCAGGACATCGGCGCCGTCGAGAGTGCGGGCGCCCCAGCAGATGTTGCTGTAGACCGGGAAATTGCGTAGGCAGTTGACGCCGATCGGGTTCAGCGTGCCGTTTTCGAGATCGGTCAGGAGATAGCCGAGGCTCGCGACATTGACGAGCGAGGCCTCGGTGCCGGCCGGCGCCTTCCACACGCCGCGCTGCGTATCGGTGCGCGCGTAGAGGCCGGCGATCGTGCCGCTGGCGCCGATCGAGCGCGGCCGGTTCAGATTGAGCGGATCGGGAATGTTGGTGCGCGGAAAATAGACCGACGCGTTCGGGTGGCGCAGGCTGTCGTTGTCGGCGATCCAGGTCTGCATCAGATCGAGCCGGGTGATCGCCGGCGGGATGTCGACGATCAGCATCGCGCGCCGATCTTCGACATAGGTTTCGGCCTCGCTGTAGAGCGCCTGCGTATCGGCGGGGGACGCGAGTGTCGCCGCTTCCGGAATGGACAGGATGTTGAAGAGATCGACGTTTTCGAGTGCGTACATGCCGGTCTTGGCGGCGATCGTGCCGACGAAGAACTTCTCGGGCACCGGACGCACGCTACTGCCCGCCGGGGGTGGCGGGCCGTCGGAGCCGCCGGAGAGCGCGTATTGCGCGACGTTGGGGGTGACGTTCAAGAGCACCGCCGCCGCGGCTGCCGCCGCACCGCTCAGCGCAACCGTCAAGGACGGATCGAACGGTCGGGCGTTGCGCCCGAGCTTGACGTAATAGCGCGCCGGATTGGCTGCGGTGCCGGCGCCGACCAGATCGACGATGGCGTTCGTCAATAGCGGCTTCAAGCCGTTTGGCGCCGAGGGGTCGGCGCCCGCCGCGCGGATCGAGTTCTCGAGAAATGGCCGGAACTGCGAATAGGTGAGGCTCGCAGGTTTGCCGCCCGGCCCGTAGGAGAGTGCGCCGTCGATCGAGAGCAGCCCGATATCGATGTGGAGTGCAGTACCCTGGTCTGGGAAATCGGCGTCGACCGGTGCAACCGGCAACGGGTTGCCGGTGGTGCCGGCCGTCGTGGGCGCCACATCGATCTGCACCGCGTTGGCCGTCGCCGCCGCATCGCTGAAGCTCAGCAATACCGGCATGCCGAACGGGCTCGCATTGCCGTTCGCCTGGATCGAATAGCGGTTCGGATCGGCCGCGGTGCCGGCGCCGAGCAGCGCCACCGTGGCGCCGGCCAGCAGCAGCTTGAACCCATCCGGGATCGAGGGGCTCGTCGTCGCCGCCTGGATCGCCGCTTCGAGGATCGGCCGGAACTGCGCGTAGGTGATGCCGACCGGCTTGCCGCCGCCGCCCCAATCGATCGTCGTGTCGGCGGCACCCAGCCCGATCTCGATATCGAGCGCGTCGCCGTCGTTGGGAAAATCGGCGAGTGCGGGGGCCATCGGCAAGGCCGCGCCGAGGGTGCCGGTCGGCGCCGGCCGGTTGGTCGAGACGAGCCCGGTGCGGTCGAGCTGGATCAGCCGCGAGCCCCGGTTGACGACATCGAGCGCGTAGCTCGGCGTGTTCGGCGTCATCGACAGGTTGCGATAGGTTTCGCTCTGCACGACGGTGGTGCGGTTGCCGTCGATGCTGACCTCGCTGACCGAGAGGTTGAACTGGCTCGTCGGGTCGGCGGTGGCGTAATCGATGTCGACCCGCAGGTCGTTGCCCCAAAATCCCGCGTCGACCGTGCTCGAATCATTGACGAGCCGCCCGGCCGTCACGTTGAGCGTCGCCGCACCGCCGCCTGATGGCTGGTCGTCGAGCACGACCGTCGCCGGCGTCGCCGGGTTCGTGGCGTCCTCACTGTCGGCGACCCGCACGACATAACATTGCTGGCCGCCATTGTTGAAGAATTGCTGGACCGCATAGCTCGCCTCGCTGTTGCGGTCGAGCCCGCCATATTCGCGCTGGAAATCGGACATGCTCAATAATTGCAGCGCGGCGTCGAGCGGCCCGCGATCGAAGGTGCCGACAAAGGCGGCGATCGAGGTGGCGACCCCGGTAATCGTATGAACGCCGCTCGGTATTTCTTCGATGTAGACGCCGGGATAGGTCGGCGTAACTGGCATGGCTGCACCCCCTCAACCTTCCGCGGCGCAAAACCGTAGCATCGGCGACGGGCAGTGCGCCAGCGCCATGCTCGACCGAATTGTCGGCTTTTGCCCGATGGCGCCAGCGTCGGGCTTGCCGCTATGGTGCGCCGGCGTGACCCGCAGCAGGAGACGGAAATGCAGATCGGCTTCAACCTGCCGAACAGCGGCCCGATGGCCGAGCCCGAGATCATGGCGCGGGTCGCGCGGGAGGGCGAGGCGATGGGCTATGACTATCTGACCTTGACCGACCATATCGTGCTGCCGAACCTGAAGGCGCCGGGCTATCCCTATTCCGAGAGCGGCGAATTTCTCTCGACCGGTCCCGAACGGCGGCAGGAGCTGTTGACCGCGACTGCTTACATCGCGGCCCAGACCTCGCAGATCCGGCTGGTGCTCGCGGTCATGGTGGTACCCTACCGGCCGGCGGTGCTGGCCGCGAAACTGCTGGCGACGATCGACGTGTTGTCGGGCGGCCGGCTCGCAATCGGCATCGGCGCTGGCTGGCTCGAAGCCGAATTCGACGCGGTCGCGACCACGCCTTTTGCCGCGCGGGGTGCGGTCACCGACGAATACATCGCGGCCTTCCGAACCTTGTGGACCGAGCCCGCGCCGCGCTTCGCCGGCCGCTTTGTCGAGTTCGACAACATTTCGTTCGAACCCAAGCCGGCGCAGAAGCCGCATCCGCCGATCTGGGTCGGCGGCGAAAGCCGGCTGTCATTGCGCCGCGCCGCCCGCTTCGGCGACGCCTGGTATCCGATCGGCAGCAACAACCGCCATCTGCTCGACAGCCTGCCGCGTTACCGGGCGGGCGTGGCGCGATTGCGGCGGTTGACCGAAGAGGCCGGGCGCGACCCCGAAAGCGTGGCGCTGACCTATCGCGTCAAGCGCTACGGCAAGGTCGTGCCGGATCTCGCCTCGGATGGCGAAAGGCGGCTCTTTTCGGGCGGCGATGGCGACATCGCCGACGATCTGAAGCGGCTGCGCGATCTCGGCGTCAGCGCCGTCGACATCGATTTCGAGCGCCCGGACGCCGACGCCTCGCTCGCCGAAATGCGCCGTTTCAAGAACGAGATCTTATCGCGCCTATAATCCCGCTGCTTAGCTTTTGCCGCGGCCGAGGACGCGGTCGAGGGTCTTGATCGCGTTGTCGGGGCCGGGGCTGGAATCGGCCTCGGCGGCGGCGAGATCGGCGTAAAGCCGGGCAATCGCCGCGTAGATGTCCCGCGCTGGCGGGCTCGCCTCGTGAAAATCGGAGATTTCCTCCATCTCGGCGACCCAGCGATAGGCCTTGTCGTACATCCGCGGAATGCTTTCGCGGAAGCGGGCGAGCATTTCCGGCTGGCTCTCGGACAATTCGGCGATCAGCGCCTCGCCGCAGCCGAAATGCGCGGCACCCAGCAGCATCGCTGCGGCGATCGCCGTCGACCCCTTGGTGATGCCGGCATAGGACATCTTGAGCCCCGAGGCGGCGCCAACCGGCCCGTCGATGACGCGCCAGTCGATTCCCCAGTCGCGCAACACCGCAGTCTGGCCGGCGGTCGGTCCCGAGGCGTAGATCGTCGGGCTATAGCCCGGCCGCGGCGGACCGCCGATGATGCCGGCGTCGACAAAATCGGCGCCGGTCGGCGCGATGATCTGGGCAATGCGGATCGCCGATTGCGGGCTCACCGCATTGCAATCGACGTAAGCGGGCTTGCGGTCGAGCGCAGCCAAGGCCGGCGCCAATTGCCGGGCGAGCGGCTCGGCCTCGCCGGGCGGCAGGATCGACAGCAAGAAATCGGCGCCGTCGAGCAACGCCCGTTCGTCGGCGGCCGGCAGCATCCCGGCCTTCTGGGCCCGCTCGGCGCTCTTGGCGCTGCGGCCCGTAAGTAGGGTGCGCACCTCGGCGCCGCTCTCGTGCAACCGGCGGCCCACGCCCGATCCCATCATGCCCTGCGCGATAATCGCGATCACTGTCATTGGCTACCTCTGTTGCGCGACGAAAAACCGGCGCTCAGGGTATCGGCCGCGGGCCTTGCTGTGAAGCATCGCCGAACCAGCCTTGGCGGTCGGCCCATTCCTCGGTCCAGCGGCCGACTGCGGCGGGGGTTGCGCCGGCCTTGCGCCATGCGCGCCGCAATGCCGCGATCTCGTCGAGCCGGGCGCCCCACTCGGAACCGATCATTCGATCGAGCAGATGGCGCAACGCCGCCGCCATGCCCGGGCTCCTGCCGTTGGTCGAGACCGCTACCGTTAGATCGCCACGGCGCACCACGGCCGCCGAATGAAAGTCGCAATTGGCGGCGTCGTCCTCGACATTGACCAGCACGCCCGCACTGCGCGCGATCCCGGCGATCCTCGCCACCGCGGGCGCCGGCAGCCCGGCGACGAAAACAAGCTGCGCGCTAGCGATTTCGCGCGGTTCGGGAAGCCGCCGGCGCAGACGAGCACCAGCCGCCTCGGCCAGGGCGGGTTCGGGCGCCGGCGAATAGACATCGAGCCGATCGGTGCCCGCCTCGTCGAGCCGGGCGAGACGCCGCATCGCGGGGGCGCCGGCGCCGGCAAGAATTATGCGCACCTGACTGGCGTCGATGGTGATCGGCAGCATCAGGCCGCACCCCGGAGACGCTCGGCCAATGCACGCTGCAACGCGGGCAATCCGACACGGTGGCAGAAATCGCCGAAGCCTTCGCCACCCTCCCGGTCCGCTGTGAAGAGTGCGAAAAGCGGGTCGAGCGTCGGAGCGATGTCCTGCAGGGCCACCTTGTCGGCGATCGCCACATTGAGCCTGGTGCCCGCGAAATCGCCGCCGACAAACAGCATGTAATATCCGGGTATGCGGCCGACGATGCCGATGTCGCCCGAATAGGGTCGCGCGCAGCCGTTGGGGCAGCCGGTAATGCGGATGCTGAGCCGCTCGCCTTCGAGCCCGTGGACGCGCAGCTGCGCCTCGATCGCCGCGACGATGTCCTCGCGCACGCGCTCGGCCTCGGTCAACGCGAGGCCGCAGGTAGGCAAGGCCGGGCAGGCGAGCGCCCAGCGTTCGGCTGGCGTCATCGCCTCGCGCAGCCGCACCTGGTGGGCGCGCAGGATCTCCTCGATCGCGGCGCGGTCCTGCGGGCGGATCTCGCTCAGAATGATGTCCTGGCTCGGCATCAGGATCGGATCGCAGCCGAAGCGCTCGACGATCGCGCGTAGCGCCCGAGCGGATCTGTGCGCCGTCGCTGTCGATGACGCGCCCGCTTGCCACCGGAATGCCGAGATAAAGCCGTCCGTCGCCCTGCTCGTGCCAGCCCAGATGGTCGGGCACCTCGAAGCCGGCCATCTCCCGGCACGCCTCGAGCGGCTTGCCGAGATACTCCGACAGCCGCTTGCGCGCCCACTCCTCGCCGCGTCTCGGCAATCACGTATTTGAGGCGGGCATGACGGCGGTTGCCGCGGTCGCCGTAATCGCGATGCAGTTTGACGACCGAAGCGGCCGCGTCGAGGAGATCGTCGGGCATGATAAAGGCGACCGGGGTGGCGAGCCGCGGATAGGTCTTCGGGTTGTTGTGGGTCATGCCGTGACCGCCGCCGAGCTGGAAATTGTAGCCGGCAAGGCGGTCCCCCTCGAACAGCGCGACGATCGCGAGGTCGTTGGTCAGGACGTCGATCGTGTTGTCTTCGGGGACGGCCAGCCCGATCTTGAATTTGCGCGGCAGATAACGCTCGCCATAAAGCGGGTCCGCCTCTTCGTCGGCGCCGGCCCCGTCCTCCCACGGCTTTCCGTCGACCCAGATTTCGTGATGGGCGCCAGTCTTCGGCAAGAGGTGCCATGAGAGGCGGCGCGCGTCGGCTTCGAGGCGGTCATGCACGGCGTCGCGGATAGGCGCCGGCACGGTCGTCACCGTGCGCACGACATCGCCGCAGGCCGCCAATGTCGTCAGCAACGAGCCGTCGATCGCGGCGATCGTCGCCTTGAGCCCGGCCTTGACCACGCCGTGGAACTGGATGCTCTGCCGCGTGGTGATCCTGAGCGACCCGTCGGCGTAACGATCGGCGAGGCCGTCGAGCGCCAGATATTGCGCCGCCGTCAGTCGCCCGCCCGGGATGCGCACCCGGACCATGAACTGCCACAGCTTGTCCTCGCCGCGCTGCTTCAACTCCGTCGCGCTGTCGCGATCATAGCCCTGATAGACGCCATGGAATTTGAGAAGCGCGTAGCCCTCCTTGTCGAACGGACGCTCAGTGTCGGCGAGGTCGCGCGCGAGATTGCCGCGCAACTGGCGGCTTTGCTGCTTGACCGCCTCGGCCTTCGAAATCGAATCGAGCTGAGCCATATCGCCCTCGGGCAGGCGAGGCGGCATAATACCGCCCCTGAATGTGGCTCAGGAAATAAGAACGCGATGCTTACGTCAGTAGGTCATTATATACATATAATACGTTTATACGCGTTGTAGAGCCTGCTCGAGATCGGCCAGCAGATCGGCCTCCCCTTCCAGACCGGCGGAAAACCGCACCAGGCAGTCACCGATCCCGAGTTCGGCGCGCGCCTCGGGCTTGAGCCGGGAATGCGTCGTCGTCGCCGGATGGGTGACGAGGCTTTTCGAATCGCCGAGATTGTTCGAGATGTCGACCAGCCGCAGCGCGTCGAGGAAACGGAAGCAGCCCGCCTTGTCGCCGGCGATGTCAAAACAGACAAGGCTGCCGCCCAGCTTCATCTGCCGGCTGGCAAGTTCGAATTGCGGGTGGCTCGGCAGCCCAGGGTAGATCACGCGCGAGATCCTGGGATGGGCTTCGAGATGGCGGGCGGCGGCGAGTGCCGTGCGGCATTGGCGCTCGACGCGCAGTTCGAGAGTTTCGAGCCCCTTCAGCAACAGCCAGGCGTTGAACGGCGACAATGACGGTCCAGTGTGCCGGTAGAAGAGCCCCAGATCGTCCTTGACGAACTTCTCCGAGGCGAGGATCGCGCCGCCGAGACAGCGGCCCTGGCCGTCGATGTGCTTGGTCGCCGAATAGACGACGACATCGGCCCCGAGCGCCAACGGCTTCTGCAGCAGCGGCGTGGCGAACACATTGTCGACGACGAGAAGGCCGCCGGCGCGGTGCGTCAGCCGCGCGACCTCGGCGAGGTCGATGATCTCCATCGCCGGGTTCGACGGGCTCTCGCAGAACGACAATGCCGCGCCGGGGGCGAGTGCCGTCTCCCAGGCGCCGAGGTCGCGGCCGTCGACCAGCACGGTCTCGACGCCGTAGCGCGGCAGGAGTTCGGAGACGATGTAGTGGCACGAGCCGAAAAGCGCCCGGCTCGCCACGACGCGCTGCCCGGCGCGCACCTTGCACAACAGTGCTGCGAACACCGCCGCCATGCCGCTCGCCGTGGCGCGGCAGGCTTCCGCCCCTTCGATGAGCCGCAGGCGCTCCTCGAACATCGCCACCGTCGGGTTGCGGTAGCGCGAATAGACGTAGCGAGAGCCGTCCTGGGCGAAGGCCTGCTCGGCCGCGGCGGCGCCGTCATAGACGAAGCCCGAGGTCATGAACAACGCCTCGCAGGTCTCGTCGTGCGCGCTGCGGGTGGCGCCGCCGCGCACCAGCAGGGTCGTGGGCGAGACAGCGTCGGCAAGATCGGCGGGCAGTACGGGTTTGGTCATCGGCAAGGGTCTCTCCAACGAGCGGCCGCGCCGATCCGGGCAAAGAAAAACCCCGGTCCCGCGCGGGCCAGGGCTCCTTCCAGAACACCCGACCTTTTAGCGCTTCTTTAACGTGGCCGCAAGCCGGTCGGCTCAAATCCACCACGGTGCCGCTCTCCTAGCGCGCGCCCCGCATCCATGTCAAGCCGGACGAGGCTTACCCCCTCGTTCGTGGCCGGGCTTGACCCGGCCATCCACGCCCCGCATCCAGGTTGCATCGTCGGCCGCCGCGGCCAACAATTCGGAGATGGCGGACGGATGGGTTTACATCATGACGAACCGGCCAAACGGCGCGCTCTATGTCGGCGTGACGGACGACCTTGCTCGCCACGCCTGGCAACATCGCGCCGGAGTGGTTGAGGGCTTCACCAAGAAATACGGTCTAAACCGCCTCGTCTACGCGGAACGCCATGACGAGATTGCCGCGGCGCGACAGCGCGAACGGAACATCAAGCATTGGCCGCGCGCCTGGAAAGTGCGGTTAATTCTGAAGGAAAATATGAATTGGGACGATCTCTATGACCGACTCTGACGCGGATGGCCGGGCCAAGCCCGGCCATGAACGATATCCGGAACAGGCTGCAAGATCGGCCAAGTTTCACTACCGCCTGGGGCTGAACCAGCCGGCGGCGAGCCCGACCGTGCGCCGCCTGACCGAGATGGCCGCCGCCATCGGACAGGAGACCGCCGGGGAATTGCGGATTGACGTCCATCCCGAGAGCCGGCTCGGCCCCGACCCGCAGATGTTCGAGGATCTGCGCCGCGGCGCGCTCGAATTCTTCGTGGCCGGCGCGACACTCGGCGGTGTGGCGCCAACAAGCCCGCTGCCGCTCCTGCCCTTCGCGTTCAGCGATTCCAGCGCCGTCTTCGCGGCACTCGACGGCGCCCTCGGCGGCCAAATCCGCGGCGAACTCGCCGATCACGGCATCCACGCCTTCCGCCATTGCCTGCAGAACGGCTTTCACCATCTGACGACCAGCACCCGGCCGATCGCCGCGGCCGACGATCTCGCCGGGGTCAGGATCCGCACGCCCGGCGGGGCGATCGCCACCGAGTTCTTCGAGACGTTCGGCGCCGAGGCGGCCTACGTGCCCTTCAACCAGATGTATGGCGCGCTCAAGGCGCGGCAGTTCGACGGCCAGAGCGATCCGCTCGGCGTTGTCCTGTCGTTGAGGCTCTACGAGGTGCAGACCTATCTGAGCCTGACCCGCCACTGGTGGTCCGGGTTCACATTGCTCGCCAACATGACCGCATGGCAGGCATTGCCGCGCGCGATCCAGGAGGCCGTGGAGCGCAACGCCGAGAAATACGCGCTCTTGCAGCGCGACGACATCGAGCGCGTCAACGCCGCCGGCGCCGAGGAGCTGGCGCGTCTCGGGATGGCCGTCAACACCGCCGACGCCGCGAGCTTTCGCAGCAGGCTCGGCGGTTTCTACGCGCGCTGGCGGGAAAAGGCGGGGCCCGTGGCCTGGCGGCTCCTTGAAGCTCATGCCGACGGGCTCGGCGGGTGAGCCCATCCGACAACCCGTTCCGGCTCGACGGCAAGACCGCACTGGTGACGGGTGCGGGGCGCGGGATCGGCCGTGCTGCGGCGTTGGCGCTGGCCGCCGCCGGCGCCGAACTGGTACTGGTCAGCCGCACCCGAAACGAGCTCGAAACCGCGGCCGAGGAAATCGCGCGACGGGGCGGCCGAGCGCGGGCGCTGCCCTTTGACGTCACCGACAGCGCCGCGGCGCGGGACGCGATCGCCGGCCTCGGCCGGCTCGACATCCTCGTCAACAACGCCGGCCTCAACCGGCCGCAGCCCTTTCTCGAAGTCGACGAGGAAACCCTCGACCGGCTCCTGAGGCTCAACGTGCGCGCCGCCTTTATCGTCGCGCAGGCGGCCGCGCGGCTGATGGTCGCGCAAAAGGGCGGCGTCATCGTCAACGTCTCCTCGCAGATGGGCCATGTCGGCTCCGAGCGCGACCGCACCGTCTACGTCATGACCAAGCACGCGCTCGAAGGCCTGACCAAGGCGATGGCCGTCGAACTCGCGCCCAAGGGCGTGCGCGTCGTCTCGATCGCGCCGACCTTTATCGCGACCCCCCTGGCGCAGCCCTTTCTCGACGACCCCGCCACCCGCAAATGGATCACCGACCGCATTCCCCTCGGCCGCGTCGGCACGGTCGAGGAAGTCGCGCACGCGATCCTCTTCCTCTCTTCCCCCGCCGCCAGCCTCGTCACCGGCTCCTCCCTCCTCGCCGACGGCGGCTGGACCGCCTGGTGAGCATGCGCCGGCGCACCCCGCAAACGTCGCCTCTGCGCCGATTGTGTTGAAAAAGTCCGCAAGCAAAATTTTCGAGATTCCACGATGACCGAGCGTTGCGCAGATGTTGGGGCAATGATCCGCCGACTGTCGGCGGCGGCGATTGGTATTCGAAATGCGTTGCCGGGAGCGACGGCAGGACGCTCGGCAACCTAGCGAACGTGGAAAAGGCGCTGGAATACGATCCGGCGTGGTTCGACGTGCTTGCCTACAATGAACTCACCTATCGGGTTGTTCTAAAGCGGCCGATTCCGAGTTGTGATCCCGCGAAGACAGAAGCCGCCGCCGCCGCTTTTGTAGAACGGCCGTTCAGCGATGTTGACGCTATTAAAGCGCAAATATGGTTGCAAAACGCGGGGCTGCCGACGGTAGGAAAAGAGGCAGTTCGAGACGCGATTACCAGTGTTGCGCGCGAGAATAGCTTTCATCCGGTTCGGGATTATCTCGACAGTCTCGAATGGGATGGCAAAGAACGGCTTTCGACTTGGTTATCCGTCTATCTTGGGGCCGTGGGGAAGGGGAAAGCAGAAGGAATACCTTGAGAAGATGGGCCGATGTATCTGATCCAGATGGTCGCACGCATCAAAAAGCCGGGATGCAAAGCCGATCATACGTTGATCTGAAAGGCCCTCAATATATGGGAAAATCCAGTGTATTTCGAGTCTTGGCGGGCGACGCCTATTTCTCGGATGGACTTCCAACATATGTAATGAGTAAAGAGACCAAGCAGTTTTTGCGCGGTAAATGGCTGATAGAGTTTGCCGAGTTGAGTACCCTTCACAAGTCTGACCTAAATCAACTCAAAACATTCTTGACACAACAGGAGCAGGATTATCGCGCTGCGATGGTTATTTAGAAGATCGCGAGCTAAGGCGATGAGTGTTCGGCGGGACTGACGAATGACGAGTTTATTTGCGTGACCCGACAGGCAACCGTCGTTTCTGGCCGGCAAAGGTGACGAAGATCGATCTCGATCGGCTGAGGGCCGATCGGGATCAATTGCTTGCCGAGGCGGTCGCGCGGTTTGAGCGCGGCGAAGAGTGGTTTCCGGACGAGGCTACCTGGAAAACAGCTATTCGAGCCCGAGCAGCAGGCCCGATACGAGAATGACGTGTGGGAAGAGTTGATCGCCGCCTACGTCGGGCAATTCGAAAAGGTTATGACAGTTAGGGTTGCGGAAGACGCGCTCCACTTGCTGCGGGATAGGCTCGATCGAGCGGCGCAGATGCGGATCGCGACGGCGCTTAAACGCCTAGGTTGGACACGTAAGCCAGCGCTGGGACTGATCGGTGGGTAAAGCCGGGTTTTGAGTGTAGCGCGGCGATCTGGATGGGAAAGCGGCGACAATCAGGGTGGGAATCCGGCGTCGCGGCATCCGGATGATTGTCGCTGATTGCGGGCGGCGCAAGGTTTGGTTGTCGCTGAGCGTCAATCAGGCGTTGGCTTTGATTGTCGCGGTGACGGGCGGCCGTCCAGGGCCGCGTTTGCGTTCGAGGGCAGCGCGGCGGCGGTAGCTTTCGACGTTCATCTCGAAGATCGTCGCGTGGTGCACGAGGCGGTCGACGACGGCGACGGTCATCGCCGGATCGGGAAAGACCTTGCCCCACTCGCCGAACGGCTGGTTGGCGGTGATCAGCAGCGAGCGGTGCTCGTAGCGGGCGCTGATCAGCTCGAACAGCACGCTGGTCTCGGCCTGGTCCTTGGTGACGTAGGCGAGGTCGTCAAGGATCAGTAGGTGATATTTGTCGAGCCTGGCGATCGCAGCTTCGAGGGCGAGCTCGCGACGAGCGATCTGCAGCCGTTGCACGAGATCGGTGGTGCGGGTGAACAGCACACGCCAGCCGTTTTCGACGAGCGCGAAGCCGAGCGCTGCCGCCAGATGGCTCTTGCCGCCGCCCGGCGGGCCGAACAGCAAGAGATTGGCGCCCTGGTTGAGCCAAGCGTCGCCGGCGGCGAGCGCCATGACCTGCGCCTTGCTGACCACCGGAACGGCCTCGAAGTCGAAGGTGTCGAGGGTCTTGCCGGGCGGCAGGCGGGCTTCGGCGAGATGACGCTCGATGCGGCGGCGAACGCGTTCGGCCATCTCGTGCTCGGCGAGCGCGGCCAGAAAGCGCGCGGCCGGCCAGCCTTCCTTGTCGGCCTGGGCAGCCAGCGCCGCCCAGACGTGTTTGACGGCCGGTAGGCGCAGCTCGGCGAGCAGCAGCTCGACGCGGGCGGTGTCGATCGGGTCGGCGGCCTTCATACGGCACCGCCCGCCCGGACGATGCCGAGTTCGTCATAGAGATGCAGCGGCGTTAGTTTGACGGTGATGTCTGGAATGGCGGCGGGATCGGGCCCGAAGTGCCGGCCGAGGATGTCCAGATCAGGCAGTCTGCCGGCGTCGAGTTCGGCGTCGATGATGCCGGCGAGTTCGGCCTCGCAGGCGCGGTCGTGCGCCAGCGCCAGCAATCCGACGATGGTGCGGCACGCCCGCTTCTCGCCGTCGGCCGCCAACAGCGCCTCGAACGCGCGCTGGTAGGCGCGGCGTGGAAAGAGCTGCTCGCGATAAACCAGGTTGAGCAAAGCCATCGGCTTGCGCCGCAAGGCGTGAATGACATGCCGATAATCGACGACATGACCGCGCTTGCCGCTGGGATGCGCCCGGCCACGGCGCAGCGTCATCAGCGGGGTGCTGCCGAGAAGGCAGTCGAGCCGGTCGTCGTACAGGCGCACCCGTAGGCGATGGCCGATCAGTCGCGACGGCACCGAATAGAACACCTTCTTGAGCGTGAAGCCGCTCGTCGAGGTGACGATGACGATCGTCTCCTCGTAATCGGTCGTGCGGCGCTCCGGCAGCGACTGCAGTGCCGGGCGCTCGAGTTCCAGCCGCTTCTTCAGTCGGGCGTTGCGGCGGCCGACGATCTCGTCGATGAAGCAGCGGTAGGCATCCAAGCTGTCGAAGTCGCGCGAGCCACGCAGCAACAGCGCGTCCTCAATCGCCTGCTTGAGATGGCCGTGCGGGCTTTCGATCGATCCGTTCTCGTGTGCGATGCCGCGATTGTTGCGGGTCGGCTCCATGCCGTAATGCGCGCACAGCGCCTCGTAGCGGCGGGTCTGATCCTGCCTTAAGTCCTCGTCAAGATTGCGAAAGGCGGCCGACAGGCTGTCGCTGCGGTGCTGCAACGGGGCGCGGCCGAGCGCCCACAGCGCATTCTGCAGGCCCTCGGCCAGCGCCACGAAGCTTTCGCCGCCGAGCACGACACGAGCGTGCTCCCAGCCCGAGAAGGCCAGACGGAAGTGATAGAGCCGGTGATCAAGCGGCACCCCGGCGACGCTGACGCCGCGATCGCGCAAGTCGGTAAAATCGGACAGCCCAAGTCGACCCGGTGGGTGCTCCTGCCGGAAGATGACATCCTGCTCGGTGCCATGCAGAGCCCGCCAGGTACGGATGCGCCGCTCCAACGTGCGGCGGATGCCGGCGCCGATCTCGGGGTGGCGCCGCCGGATCTCGTCGAAAATGGCGACCGGCCGCAAACCGGGGATGCTCTTCAGCAGCGGCACCACCTCGCTGTCCCATACCTCGCCCAGCGGATCGGGCCGCCGCCGGCCGCGCGGGGCTTTCTTTTGCGAGGGCATTCGAAAGTCGTGCTCGAAGCGATAGCCGCTGGAGGTCGCGAACCCGGCCTTGGCGGCGGAAACGGCCGGCGTCTCGGTCTGACGGAAACTCATATACAGCCTCATCTGGCAATCGGTGATGTGGCGGCCGGGCAAGTGCGGTTCCTCATCGGTATGAAGAACCGCTCCATATCCAGCCGGCTGCGATCGCCGGATGCGCGCCCCTCTCCGGGTTCGCGCCGCCGCTGGATTCGCGACTTCGGTCGGGCTACGCCCTCCCTGCGTCACAAACCCAGCGGCGCTTTCTCATCCTGATTGACGTGCCGTTCTCACCCTGATTGCCGCGCGGCATTTGAGCCCAAAAAGCCGGTTGAGCCCGATGAGCCGGCGGGAGGTCGCACTGAACAACCCTCTGATTTAAATGAAGATAATACAGACAGTGCGACCAGTGCGTCTGATTTATGGAGTTCCGAACAGTTAGATTTGGTTGAGTTGGAGGGCGGTGATACACGCAACGCCAACAATCCGGACTTTATGGAAAAGGTCGAACAGGTCGAACGTCGCACTGCCGACGCCGCCGAGAAGGACGGGAGGGCTCCGCCCAACCCCAACCCTGGGCGAGGGGATGACGCCCAGGGTGTGGGTGGTGAGGGCTTTTGGGTGGGCGGCGGGCGTAGGCCGCCTAAGGGCATGCAGTGGCGCAGGCTCACCCGCGATGAAGAGGACGCGCTGCTAAATCAGGAGATGTCGCCGTGAGCCGGCGGGCGGCCGAGGGTACGGTAGTGGAGATGGCGGCGGGCGAAGTGCTGGCTCGGCTGGCCGCGGCCGTGGCGAGGCTTGGGCCGGATCGTAGCGACCCCGAGCGGTTTCACGCTGAAAAGTCGGCGATCGTGGCCCAGCTCCGACGCATCGCCCGCACCCTCGACGCCCAAAGGCGGTTGGTGGCATCGCTGACGCGGCGGTTCCGGCCCACAAAGATGAGCAGGCATGGCTCGTGATGCTAGCAACCCGAGGCCGAAGCGCGTTAGCCGTTCGACTTGGGGTGGCCGCGGCGGCGGTTCTGCTGAGGGCGATTCGCGTCAACTGTCTTTGCCGTTCGATGAACGGGTGGGCCTTTGACCACCTGGCGAAAGGTTCGCTCGAACCGCTCCCATAAATCGGGGTGAAGCTCGATTCCCTCTTCCTCAGGTGTGGTGACACCGGGTTTGCTGCTTTTCTGCATATGCGCGATCGCGCTATCAACGTCAGAAATCAAAAAGACAAAGTTGCGACGGCCGATGCCGTTTCGTAGATTGAGATCGCGGTCCGGGTGGCCGCGTTTCACTTCAACCACCCGGTGGCGACCCCAGGGCTGGGCCATCGTTCCAGCGGTGGCCCAGCCTATCGGCTAGCCTCAGAAGAAATATGGGGGCGGCATGGTTGCTGGTCCGGGTTAGGCACCTTGGCCCCAGCGGGTTCGATTCCCGTCGCCTCCATTTCCTCCAACCTACCCTCCACATCTCGCTAATCGAGATGCGTCCTATATCTGGCGTGAGGTCCTATCCGGCGTCAACAAATAATTTCCTACCGCGCACATATTGTTGACACCATCTAGCCCGCATCAGAGCGGGTTTCATCCTCAAAAACCCACGATGTCAAGAAGAGACCACGGGGCCATCTATCGTCAAGTATTCGGTGCTTTTGTTAAAGTGAATGTTGCCGGAAAAAGGTATGTCGCTACCCATACAATTTTCCGATTGCTTATCAACACTGTTGAAGGCGAACCAATAGCTTGTCGTTGGGATTGACCACTTGGGGCTGGGCGCTCGCGAGCGGCCCTACTACTGCCGGCTTTGCGCTCGCCACGATCCTCGGCACTGGCGCGGTTCTCGGCGGCGCTGGCATCATCTCGGCGGCAACATCATCCGGCCTATCAGACGTGAGCGCCGCTGTCGGCGCGCAACATTTCGTCCTGCCGGCGCGGCCATGACAGGTGACAGGGCTCGCCCGCCCGACCGCCATTTGTTCGGTGCTCCGCGCAACGGCGGCGCCCGGCTCCTCTGATGGATCAAACCATTGATAACAATGCAGAGACCGGGGGGTGGGTCGGAATCCTACTGCGTCCTGGGCCGGGCAACCTGCCGGGGGTCGTTCGCGCACAAAATGTTCTGCGGAATACAAAAAATCGGGCTGGGCGGCCCGCCGTGCTAAACTCGAGCCGGCCCCATCTACTCGCGAACTAAGTCAACCGCTAGGTGAACCGATGACAATTAATCGCAAGTATCCGCAGCCGCCCGAAGTCCTCACAGAAGCAGCGCGCACTGAATGGTTCCGCGTCATGCGCGCTTATCGCAACCATTCGTTTATTTGTGAACTTGACCGGGGATTGCTTTCGGCGTATGCGCAGAGCTGGGGTAGATGGGTAGAAGCGGAGACTGCTCTAGGTACTGTCGGCGATGACGAGAGTGCTGGGAGGATACTACGCCGGACAGCTAATCGCTACATGCACAACATGGTCGACTGCGCGGCGATGCTTGGCTTAACCCCGATTTCGAGGGCGCGGATTCTTGCCGCCGCCGCCGGCGGCGCTGCGGCGCAGCCGATTGGCATAAAGACAGAGCGCCAGCGGGAAGCGGAGCGTATCGCAGCCGGCCCCTATTCACCATCGCTGCCGCCCGCGCTGCGCCTGGTCGACGATGCGGGGTGACCCTCTTGAGGGGCGCCGATAGGCGTCGCTTTTTAGCTGTTTTTCCTTCGTTGTCACTCGCGGATTCGCGAGAACTAGGGTCGCCGCCGCCGAGAAGTTCCTTATATGTCAATGACGTAATAACGGCGACTATGCTGCCGCCTTGTCAGCCGCCGGCTCTGCCGCTGCCGGGAATCCGCCGGCTCGAAGGCAGACCTCGCGATCCAACATTTCCCGCAGGAACTCGACGAAATCCGCGCCCTGCGGATGTTGCAGCCATAGTGACCGGATAGCAGCGGCAAGCCCGGCTTCGAAGGCGTCGCCATCGCGGAGGCATTCATCTAGGGACCACTCGTTTCCGTCGATGCGCGCGTGCTGCTCCGCAGTGTGCCGGAAGGTGGCGGCGAACAGCAACGCCAAACCGTAGGCCACGCGCCCGCCGAATGCCTCTGGCAGACCGATAAGGCTCTTTTCCAGCCGGGTTTCGACCTCTTGAGAGACGCTGCGGCCACTCTCGGCCGCCGCTTGATCCATGCGGTGCTTTAGCTCGGGGCGAACTCGGAAGCTCATCGGCACGCGCTCGCCTGGCCGCAGGTCGCGTGCAGGCCGCCCGGCACGCCGCCGCCGTGTTCCCGATTGTTCCATTAAATGCCATCCAGTCCTGTTGTGTGACGATACTTTGCCTGTAACGCTAGGCACTTGTCAACCCGCCCTGTCATTGATATGCTTCACACATAAAGTATTCAATCGCGAGGGCATACGATGCGAGAAAGCGACGGTAAGCGGGACAAAACACGCTTAACTTACAATCTGCTAGAGGCCGGGCGGCTGCTCGGGCTTGGTCGCAACGCGACATATGCGGCGGCGCGAGCCCAGGAGATTCCGACGCTCCGCATCGGCCGCCGGCTGCTGGTCAGTAAGCGGTCACTCGATCGACTGCTTGACGAAGACGGCGAGCCGCCGCGATGACCGCCAAAGTGTCGCCGGCGCTGCATCTGCAGCCTGCAGCAAGGCGCTGGTACGACGCACGGCTGGCGCGATTGCCGGACTTTCTTCAGCCTGTCCTACAGGCCGCCGCCGAGCAATGGGGGTCGAGCCGAGCTCGCTAAGCGAACTGGCGATGTCGCCGGCGAACAAGCGGCCAGATCGATTTTCGCGAAGATGCTCCTCGAACTCGACGGGTGGCAGTACGACAGGCGCCAATTGCTCGGCGCCGAGGCCGAGGACGGCAGTTGCCGGTGACCGGCGGTCGTAGTGCCCGGCGCGGCGAGAGAAAAGCAACGGCGCTATCGCAGGCGCGTACGGCGAGGGCTCGCGATGATGCGGGTCGAGCTGCCGCTTCACGATGTCGTCGCCGCCTTGATCGATGCAGGCTGGCTCGGCGAGTCGGAGGCGCTCGATCGCGGCAGGGTCGAGGCTGCGCTCGCCCAGCTGCTCGCCGAATGGGCGACAAGAAAGTGTTACCGGTAGCCTCTGCTTGACCCCTTTGCACCGGTACACTTGCCCGCATGAAAAACACCGATCTCCTCCCAATGCTGCCTGACCGGGACACCCTTAGGTCGAAATCCTGGGCGAGGGCCGCGTTCTCGCTCGCCTTGCTCCGCGCCGGCGGGATTCCCGACAAATCCGCCGTCGCATTTGCGGCCGATCGATGGCCGCATGACCCGCGGGTCGAGCGCCTGGTCCGAGCGGCGACGTCGCCGATGGATTCGAGCGACGCGGCCGGCATTGTCGCGAGCGGTTGGGGCGACTTTATTGGATCGCTCGCGCCGATTGCCGCCTCCGCGCCATTGATTGCGGCAGCGCCTAGGTTGAATAGTTCGGGGCGCGAGGACACCATATCGGCGCCTTGGGTTGCCGACTTGTCTGGCGCAGGCTTTGTGGCCGAAGACGAGGCGACCCCGGTATTAGCTGGCGTGACGACTTCGATCGGCGTGGCAACGGCCACAAAAATTGCCTTTATTGTCACGCTTTCGAAATCATCTACTAAAGTCGAGCAATGGCGAGGCCTTGTTTGGGGCTGCGATGCGCCGTTCGGCCGCCCTAGCGCTCGACTCCGCGATATTCGGGTCCGCTGCGGCAGTTACGGGCGCGTCGCCCGCCGGTCTGCTCTACGGGGTTTCTGCCACCAATGGGGGCTCGACGCTCGCCGACAATCTGATGGCGTTGGGTGACGCCATTGCGGCGGCTGGCGGGGATGGGAATCTACTGTACGTGACCAGCATTGGCCGCGCCGTTAAGGCCCGCGCGATCGCCTAATGCTTCGCTCCCGATATTCGGGTCCGCGGCTGTCGCTTCCGAGAAGCTCATTGCCGTCTGTGCTTCGGCCTTCTTTGCCGTAATCGGCCCGCCGGAAATCCGGACCTCCCGCGCTACCGCTTTGCATACTTCGGCGACGCCGGCAGCGCTCGCGGCGGGTTCCAGTTATGCGTCGCCAGTCCTTAGTACCTTCCAAACGGACAGCACCGCGCTAATGCTCTATTTGCCGGCCGCCTGGGCAATGCCGAGCGGCCTTGTGCAATTCACAGTGCCGACATGGTAACGCCAGACCCGGCGAGGAGCCCAATCACATGACCGAAGAAGATGAAGACGTTCTGGCTGACTGTGTGGGAGAAGTCATAGCAAGGCTAAAGAGGGAGATGCGCGCCGATCTGGACACTGCGATTGCCGCTGCAAAGGTGGCTTTGATCGCCGAAGCTCGAATGGAAATTGCAGAAGTCAAGGCCGAGCTACTGCAAAAATTGATCGATGCTTTGCTAACGCGCGAGGCTCGCGATGGCGACCGGGCCCGAGTGATCGACCTGCCATCGCGACGGACTGCGTGATCGTGACCGACGCAAATGATGCTGCAATGCTCGCCGCCGCCGAACAGTTGCGCCAGGCCGGGCTAATCGCAATCGGCGAAGCGGCCGAAAAATATGCCGCGCTGCCGCTGGCGCAACAGTCAGAGCTGCTGCTCGCCTTTGCGGTCGAACTGACCGAGTGGTTCCAACAATCACTGGCGCTAGTCGCGAACGCGATCGAACGGCCGCCGGATTCTAAATTCACTAAATGGGGTTTCTACAATGAAGGTCAGCGGGGTTGTGAAGTATTGGAACGCGGACAAGCGCTTTGGCTTCATCGGACGCAATGCGGACGACGATCTCACCAGCAAGCGGTCGTCCGACGTGTATTTTTGCGGCGCCGCGCTCGACAATTCCGGGATTGGGACGGTGCGGGAGGGCGATCGAGTTAACTTCGAGATCACGGCCGCAAGCGGCGGTCGAACTCAAGCCATGGCGATCGAAATAGTTGCTCGGGCGACGAGCGGGGCGGCATGACCGTTCGACGGCGCCCATTACCTGGTCGGAGACGGTCGCAAACGTTCGACCTCGACCGGCATGTCCACGCGACGATTGGAGTCGACGGCGACGGCGTGCCGAGCGAGTTGTTTATGTCGACTACCAAGTCCGCCGAGTCTGCGCTGCTCGACGATGCCGCCGTCATCGTCTCGATCGCGCTGCAAAGCGGAATCTCGGCGGCGGTGCTGGCTAAGAGTGTCGGTCGCGTTCCCGCGACTGAGGGCGGGCCGCCGGTGCTGCCGGCTTCGATCATCGGGGCGGCGATCGATTTGATCGCCGGATGTAAAAGTCCTGGCCCCGGCTCGCCGCGATCGCCGCGTAGCCCGGGTTGGGGTTGGGGATTGGCCCCTGTCGCCCCGAAGTGGCGCCGATGACTGCGACGTTGATGCAATTGCCGCACCTGCTGACCGAGCGTGAGGCCGCCGCAGCGCTGGGGATATCAATTGACACGCTGCGCCGGGAGCGTCGGCGCGGTCGGATCGATTACGTTAAGATCGGCGCCCGGGTCCGCCACACCGAGAAGCATCTCGTCGATTACATTGAGAACGGGACCGTGCGATGCCACAAAAGCCAGATCGACCCTTCCAGAATCGGAGACCATTGGCTCAGTCGGCGACCGAAATCCGCGCAGTGGTGCCGGACCTGGTTTGATCGGGCAACTCGACAGACACGCCGCGCATCTCTCGGCACAGCGGATTTTGACGAAGCGACCAAGCGGCTCGCGGAGTGGGTAACGACAAATGGAAAGATGCAGCGCGAGCGTCCGGAGAACGTCTATCTCGAAACCGTGCTCGCTCGGTACTACGGACGCCATGCGGTGCACCTTGCGAGCGCCGAGGCGGCCCGATACGCGCTGAAGAAGTGGAGCGACCACTTCGCGGGCGCATTGGTATCGGAGGCGACTGCGGATAGGCAGCGGCAATTCGCTGCGGCGATGCGATCGCAGGGAGCCTCGGACGGTTACATTCGGCGAACGCTGGCGGTCGGTAAAGCGGCCCTGAATTGGGCGCTGCGGGAGGGCGAGATCATGGCGGCGCCGACCGTGGCGCTCGGGATCGCACCCGAAGGCGAACCCCGGGAGCGGTTGTTGTCAATCGCCGAGGCTGCGGCTTTGTTCCGCGCGGCCGAGAGCGATCATTTGTTGCTCTATTTATTGCTCGCATTCGGCACCGCGGCGCGCCCGGCGGCGATCCTCGAGCTGACGACGTTCCAGGTCGACTGCGATGCGAGGCTGATTCGCCTCAATCCGCCAGGGCGGGCGCAGAACAAGAAAAGGCGGCCGACGTTGCCAATGTGCAACACTTTGTTACCGTATCTGAGGGCGCTGCCGGCGGGACCGATCGTCTCGTACCACGGGCGAGCGCTCAAGAGCATCAAGACGCCGTTCGAACGAGCTCGAGTGCGAGCCGGTTTGTCGAAAGACGTGACCCCGTACACGATTCGCCACACTGTCGCCGCCGAGATGCGCCGGCGCGGGGTTCCGGTATGGGAAGTGGCCGGCTGGCTCGGGCATACGAGCGGTTACAAGAAGACAGAGCGATACGCAAAATTAGGCCCGGATCACCTTAGCGGGGCGGTCCGGGCCATCGATGCATTCTTCGGGGAACTGAGCGATTGCTTGCCGGCGGTCTTCCTCAGAACCCTTCCCGATATCATCCAGTTGCGTGCTACCGAGCCTTGGCGCCCCTGGTGGAGCCAACCGGGATCGAACCGGTGACCTCTACAATGCCATTGTAGCGCTCTCCCAGCTGAGCTATGGCCCCCACGAGACGTGCCGCGAAGGTAGGCAGACCCCGCCCCAGCGGCAAGCAAAAAATCGCGGGACGCCCGCGCCGCACCGCCGGCCTCAGTGCTCTTCCTCTTCGACGTTTTCGATGACCTCGGCCATATCGTCCTCGTCCTCGCCGAGTTCGGAAGCGTCTTCGAGCAATTCCTCGTCCTCCTCCTCGGCGTCTTCGAGCGGCACGGCTTCCTCTTCCTCTACCGTGTCGGCCTCCTCGGCGTCGACGTCGGTTTCGAGTTCCTCGGCGCCGACCGGCTCTAGCTCCTTTTCGACGGGTGCTGCCGGGCGCGAGCGTCTGGAGCGCAAGAACGCCTCGGGATCGAACGGCGTGCTGCATTTCGGGCAGATGACGGGCTTGCGCATCAGATCGTAATAGCGCGCGCCGCAGCTCGGACAAATCCGCTTGGCGCCCCATTCGGGTTTGGCCACTATCTGGTCTCCATCAACGGTTCGGGCGATGTCGCGACGCGGCGGCATTGCCACAGCGCCGCCAGCCTGTCAAAAACAATGTCGCCGCGCGCCAGGGTCCGCCATATGGGCAGGATCGGGCATGCCCGCAACCGCTCTATCGGCTCTTCGAACCCGCGGACCCCGCCATGGCCAATCCCTCGCCATCTCATTCGCCCCGGCAACTGACCGCGGCGCGGCCGCAACACCCGCTTGCCGGCGGGACCGGCGTACCCGGCGACAAATCGATCTCGCATCGGGCGCTGATGCTGGGGGCGCTCGCGGTCGGCCGGACCGAGGTCAGCGGGCTCCTCGAAGGCGAGGACGTGCTCGCCACGGCGGCCGCCCTCAATGCGCTTGGCGCCGCGGTGGCGCCCGTCGGCGAGGGCCGATGGACCGTCGACGGCGTCGGCATCGGCGGCCTCGCCGAGCCGGAGAATTTGCTCGATCTCGGCAATTCCGGCACCGCGGCCCGACTGCTGCTCGGCATCCTCGCGACCCACCCGATCACCGCCTTCGTCACCGGCGACGCCTCGCTGCGCCGCCGCCCGATGGGCCGGGTCGTCGAGCCGCTGAGCCGCTTCGGCGCCCGCTTTGTCACTCGTGAGGGCGGCCGGCTGCCGCTTGCCGTCACCGGCGCCGCCACCCCGACGCCGATCGACTACCGGCTCCCGGTGCCCTCGGCCCAGGTCAAATCGGCCGTACTTCTGGCCGGCCTCAATACGCCCGGCGCCACGACCGTGATCGAGCCGCAGCCGAGCCGCGACCACACCGAGCGCATGCTGCGCCATTTCGGCGCTGAGGTCGCGGTCGAACCGGCCGAGATCGGCCGCCGGATCACGGTCGAGGGCCAGCCCGAACTCATCGCGGCGCCGATCGTGGTGCCGGGCGATCCGTCCTCGGCCGCGTTTCCGCTGGTCGCCGCACTGATCGTTCCGGGGTCCGAGGTGACGATCACCGGTATGGGCGTCAACCCGTTGCGCGCCGGATTGCTCGAATGCCTCGACGAAATGGGCGCCGATATAGCGCTCCTCAACCGGCGCGAGGCGGGCGGCGAACCGGTGGCCGATCTGCGGGTGCGGGCGAGCGCGTTGCATGGCGCCGACATCCCGGCCGAACGGGCGCCACGCATGATCGACGAATATCCGATCCTTGCGATTGCCGCCGCCTGCGCCCGCGGCCGCACGGTTATGCGCGGGCTTGCCGAATTGCGGGTCAAGGAGAGCGACCGCCTCGCCGCGATCGCCCGCGGCCTCACCGATTGCGGCGCGCGCGTCGCGGTCGACGGCGACACGTTGATCGTCGACGGCGACGGTGGCCCGCCTCCGGGCGGCGCGTTGATCCAGACGCAGCTCGATCACCGCATCGCGATGGCGTTTCTCGTGCTCGGGCTTGCTGCGCGGGCACCCGTGTGGATCGACGACGCCGCACCGATCGCCACCAGTTTTCCGAATTTCGTCGCTCTGATGAACGGATTGGGCGCCGCCATCGCATGACAGGCCCGCCGTTCGTCGTCGCGATCGACGGCCCGGCCGCCTCGGGCAAAGGCACCCTCGCCCGCCGCCTCGCCGATCGCTTCGACCTCGCCCATCTCGATACCGGAAAGCTCTATCGGGCGGCCGCCTTCCTGGTGCTGAAGGCGGGGGGCGACCCGGCCGATCCGGCGGCGGCCGAGGCGGCGGCGCGCCGCGTTGACGCTGAGCTCCTGTCCAATCCTGGCCTGCGCGGCGAGGCCGTGGCGGCCGCGGCCTCGATCGTCGGCGCCATTCCGGCGGTGCGCGCCGCACTCCTTGCCTTTCAACGCGAATTCACCGCACGGCCGCCGCTCGTCGCAGGAAGAAGGCCGCGCGGGGCGGTGCTCGACGGCCGCGACATCGGCTCGGTCGTCTGCCCCGAGGCCGCGGTCAAGCTCTTTCTCATCGCCGACGCGCAGACCCGCGCCGGCCGGCGGGTCGAAGAGTTGCGGGCGAGCGGCGCGCCAGCTATATACGACATCGTCCTGCGGGACTTGGAGGAACGCGACGCGCGCGACGCCGGGCGTCGGGAAGCGCCGCTGAGTGCAGCGCCCGGCGCCGTGATCATCGATACCACGGCGCTCGACGCCGAGGCGGTGTTCGAACGGGCCTCGGGTTTCGTCGCCGGCGCGCTCGGCTTCCCGTCGTGAGGGCGCCCTCCCCCGTTGGACCGGGCTACCGCGGCTGCGCCCGATTGTCGAGTTGGCCGTGCGCCCCGGCGCGATCCCGGCGGCGGTGCTGTCTCATGGTGCTTGCCGGGATCGAGGAGAACGAATGGCCGTAGAATTGCAAACCAGAGAAGCCCCGGCGATGGAGAGTTTTGCCGCCCTTCTCGATAAATCGCTCGGGGTTTCGAGCAGTCTCGAAGGCACCGTCGTCAAGGGTCGCGTCATTGCCGTCGAGAACGACGCAGTCTTGATCGATGTCGGCCTCAAATCTGAAGGCCGCGTGCCGTTGAAGGAATTCGCAGCTGGCGGCGGCGAACCCGATCTCCATGTCGGCGACACCGTCGAGGTCTTTCTCGAACGGATGGAGGACAAGAACGGCGAGGCGCAGTTGTCGCGGGAAAAGGCGCGCCGCGAGGAAGCGTGGACCTTGCTCGAAAAGAACTTCCAGGCGAATGAGCGCGTCACCGGCGTAATCTTCGGCCGGGTCAAGGGCGGGTTCACCGTCGATCTCAGCGGGGCGGTCGCGTTCCTGCCCGGCAGTCAGGTCGATATCCGCCCGGTACGCGACATTTCCCCGCTGCTGGGCTCGCCGCAGCCATTCCAAATCCTCAAGATGGACCGCTCGCGCGGCAATATCGTCGTATCGCGCCGGGCCGTCCTCGAGGAGAGCCGCGCCGAGCAGCGCTCGGAACTGGTCGCGAGCCTCAAGGAAGGTCAGATCCTCAACGGCGTCGTCAAGAACATCACC
The DNA here is from genome assembly GCA_963799085.1 of uncultured Alphaproteobacteria bacterium. GTDB lineage: Bacteria > Pseudomonadota > Alphaproteobacteria > ATCC43930 > CGMCC-115725 > AP-15. Next base: position 50,882 of record CAWCWA010000021.1, read on the forward strand.
GATTACGGCGCCTTTGTTGATCTGGGCGGCGTCGACGGGCTGCTGCACGTCACCGACATCGCCTGGCGGCGCATCAACCACCCCTCCGAGGCGCTCAATATCGGGCAGAACGTCAAGGTCCAGGTGATCCGCTTCAACCCCGAGACGCAGCGCATCTCGCTCGGCATGAAGCAACTCGAAGCCGATCCCTGGGAGGGTGTCGAGCTCAAATACCCAGCCGGCGCCAAGTTCAAGGGCCGCGTTACGAACATCACCGATTACGGCGCCTTCGTCGAATTGGAGCCGGGCGTCGAGGGGCTCGTCCATGTTTCCGAGATGAGCTGGACCAAGAAGAACGTGCATCCGGGCAAGATCGTCTCGACCAGCCAGGAGGTCGAGGTCATGGTCCTCGACGTCGATCCGCAGAAGCGGCGGATCAGCCTCGGGCTCAAGCAGACGCTCGCCAATCCGTGGGAAAGTTTCGCCGACGAGCACCCGATCGGCAGCGAACTCGAAGGCGAGGTCCGCAACATCACCGAATTCGGCCTGTTCATCGGCCTGCCCGGCGACATCGACGGCATGGTCCACCTGTCGGACATCGACTGGAACCGGTCCGGCGAGGACGCGATCAACAATTACCGCAAGGGCGAGGAGGTGCGCGTCAAGGTGCTCGATATCGATGTCGAGAAGGAGCGCATCTCGCTGGGCATCAAGCAGCTTGAAGCCGATCCGTTCGAGGCCGGGCTGTCGAAATTGCGCAAGGGCGAGGTCGTCACCGGCACCGTCGCCGGCATCACCGAGGGCGGTATCGAAGTGGCGGTCGGCGACGGCATGCTCGGTTTTATCCGCAAATCCGAACTGTCGCGCGATCGCAGCGAACAGCGCCCCGACCGGTTCGCGGTCGGCGAGAAGGTCGACGCCAAGATCACCACGATCGACCGCGCCACCCGCAAGGTGACGCTCTCGATCAAGGCGCGCGAGGTGGACGAGGAGAAGCGCGCGATGGCCGAGTTCGGATCGTCCGAATTCCGGCGCCAGCCTCGGCGACATCCTCGGCGCCGCGATCAACCGCGCCCGCCGTCAAGGCGAGGCCGACCGCCAGCCCGACGAAGAAGACGCCGGCTAGGGAGGCAATCGCCGGTCGTGGCCGATCGCCATGGCCGGCGGTTGCCCGAGTCTGCCGCTTGACGCCCGCCGGACGCTTTGGCAGGCTGCGGGTTTCGCCGTATAGGTGTGGGGGCGACGACCGGTATGACGAAATCGGAGCTCATCCAGAAGCTGGCCGAAGCCAACCCGCATTTGTATCAGCGCGATGTCGAGGTCATCGTCACCGCGATCTTCGACGAGATCGCCGCGGCGCTGGCGCGTGGCGATCGGGTCGAACTGCGCGGCTTCGGGGCCTTTTCGGTCAAGCGTCGCGACGCCCGCATCGGCCGCAATCCTCGCACCGGCGACAGCGTGCCGGTGGGCGAGAAGCACATCCCGTTCTTCAAGACCGGCAAGCAGTTGCGCGACCGCCTGAACCAATCCTCCGGGCCGGGCTGAGGCGCCGGCGCGCCCGCTTTCCTGCCGCGACGCCGGGCGGATGAGGTTTCTCTTCTGGGCAGCGACAATCGTCGTCGCGGTGTTCTTGACCTGTTTTGCGGTGTCCAATAGGGCGTCCGTCCTGCTGGCGCTATGGCCGCTGCCCTACGAAATCGAGCTGCCCCTTTACCTCTTCTTCTTCCTCGTCCTGATCGCCGGGTTTATCGTCGGCGGCTTCACCGTATGGTTGGGCGGGCATCGGCGCCGGCGGGAGATGCGGCAGCGCGGCCGGCGCATCGCAGCGCTCGAACGCGAACTCGCCGCGACCCAGTCGCGGCTCCCCGACGCATCCGGCCCGCCGGCGCGACGATGAGGTTTCGGTCCGGACCGCCGCCATAAATCTTTTGACGCCGCCGGCGCGTCCGGGCCAGTCTGGCGGCGCAAACGAGCAAGAAATTGGAACCGCAATGGACCTGCCATCGAGTGTCGCTGCTCTGGGCCAACAACTGACCGACACAGGCGACATCCTGCCCGACCCGGAACTCTTCAACAGCGACGACGTCTTTGCCGCCGAACGCGAGCGCATCTTCGCTCGCCCTTGGATCGCCGCCGACCATGCCTCCCGGCTCGCCGAGGGCGACAGCTATTTCCGTTTCGACATGCCGGGCCGCTCCGTGCTGGTTACGCGCGAGCAGGACGGCAGCCTGCACGCGCTGCGCAATCTGTGCCTCCACGCCGGCTATCCGGTCTGTGACGCCGAGGAGGGTCCGGGCGAACGGCTCGTCTGCCCGTACCACGGCTGGGAGTACACGCTCGACGGCCGGCTCGTCGAACCGAACCTGTCCGCCCGCATCGACCCGGCCCGGCTGCGTCTCGCCCGCTACCCGGTCTGCGTCCGCAGCGGCCTGATCTTTGTTGATCTTTCCGGCCAGGCGCCGTCGCCGGAGGAGGAAGCGCTGCCGGCCTGGATCGCCGAGGCCCGCGTACAGCGGCGGACCCGCTACAGCACGAGTTGGAATTGGAAGCTCGTGCGGCATCTGCTCGACGCCTCGCCGCAGCTTTTTCTGGCCGAGGCCGATGAGCGGGTGGATTTCGGCCCGCTCAGCGTGATGCTGGCGAATGGCCGCGCGGCCTTGCTTTTGCGAGTGATTCCGAGATCGATCGAAAAGACCGAACTGCACCTTGTCGAACTCTGCGCCGATGACGGACCGGCGCCGCCGGCGGAGAACGAGGACCGGATCGCCGCCGAGCTGGGCAAAAGCAACGGCGATGCCCCGGCACCGCCCGATCGCCGCTTTTACGATTGGTACTGGTCGCTGATGGCGCCCGCCTGATCGACCCCTTCCAGCCGGTTCAAAGCGGAGCGGTCCTATTTCTGCTCCATGACCCATACCCCGTTCCAATCCTCGGGCGGGGGCATCGTCTGGTAGTGGCGGCAGCGGTCGCGAAAGATGCGCGACGGCCGGTCGCCGGGCGTCATCTCGAGCGCCTCGCTGAAACGCGACAGGGCGCCCTGCCAATCGCGGTGCTCGATAGCAATCGAGCCCCGCCTCGTAGGCGGCGATGGTCGCGACCGAGCTTGGGGAAGGTCTCGGCGGTGTGATGGCCGAGCAATTCGTAAATCCAGCTCGGCCGTGAGATGCCCTTGGCCTGGATCAGATCGAGCCGCCGCAGCCCGGCCTGCGAGCCCAGCGCCTCGACCGTGCTGCCGGCCACCAGCACCGAGGTTCCGTAGTATTTGTTGGCGCTTTCAAGCCGGGCGGCGAGGTTCACATGGTCGCCGATGACGGTGTAGGCCATGCGCTTCAGCGACCCGACCGAGCCCGCCAAGACTTCGCCGGTCGCAAGTCCGATGCCGATCTCGATCGGTTCGAGACCGTGTTCGGTTCGGCCCTCGTTGAGGCGGCCGAGCGCCCGCATCATCTCGGTCGCGACCAACAGCGCATTCTTGGCGTCGGACGAGCCCATGACCGGCGCGCCGAAAATCGCCATCAGCCCGTCGCCCAGATATTTGTCGAGCATCCCGCCGCGATTGAAGATGACCTCGACCATTTCGGTGAAGTACTCGTTCAACATCGCCACCGTCGCTCGCGGCGTCATCGCCTCCGACAGCAGGGCGAAGCGGCGGATGTCGGAAAACAGCACGGTGGCGACAAGACTGCTGCCCTGCAATACGTCGTCGCCGGCGGCCAAAAGCTGGTCGACCACCTCCTTCGCTACATAGCGCGCCATCGTGTTGCGCACCCGCTTTTCGCGGGTGATGTCCTCGAAGACCAGCATGTAGCCGATCGACTTGTCCTCGATGTCGAGGACCGGCGCCGCGGTCAGGTTTACCGCGGCGACACCGCGGTCTTGCAGGACCAGATCGGTGTCGGCGTGGTAATCAGTCGAGTTCATCCGCGCGACATAATTGAGGCTGTTCGTGACCCAGCCATTGCGGTTGCCGAACACCTGCCCGGCGGTGCGCCCGACCAATTCTTCTGCCGGCAGCCCCAATATTCTCTGCGCCGCCTCGTTGATCTTGACGATGACGAAATGGGGATCGAGGGTCACCACGCCGTTCGACAGCGATTTGAGGATGCTTTCGTTATAGTTCTTCAGCGCCAACACGTCCGAGAACAGCCGGGCGTTCTGCAAGGCGATCGCGATATCGGCCGAAAACGTCTTCAGTCGGCGAATATCGTCCGCGGTGAAGCGCCCGCCGCGCTTGTTCAGTGCCTGGATCACGCCGAGCGGCTCGCCGCCGCGATCGACAACGGGTGCTGCCAGTACATTGCGCGTGCGGAATCCGGTCGTCCGGTCGACGGCACGATTGAAGCGTTTGTCGGCATAAGCGTTCGGCACATCGACGATCTCGCCGCTCGAAAATGCGGCGCCGACGATGCCGGCATTGGCAGGAACGCGGATTTCGTTTTCGGCCACGCCCTCGGCGACGCGCGACCACAATTCGTCGGTCGCGGAATCGTAAAGGAAAAGGGTGGAGCGTTCGGCGTCGAGCAGCGACGTCGCCGCGTTGACGATGCGGGCCAAGAGGCTGTCGAGGTGCAATTCCGTCGCGATCGCCTCGGTGATCGAGAGCAGCTCGACCTCCTCGCGCCGCGCCCGGTCGAGCTGCTCCATCAATTGCGCCTGTTCGAGTGCGGCCGCGGCGTGGCGGTTGATCGCTTCGACCAGGGCCAGATCGCTATCGCCGAATGCGCTCCCGCGCTTGTTCAGCGCCTGCGTCACGCCGGTCACCTCGCCTGACGCGTTGCGCAGTGGGACGCACAACAGGTTGCGCGTGCGATAGCCGGTGCGTCGGTCGACATCGCGGTTGAAGCGCCTGTCGTGATAGACGTCTTCGACGATTTCGGCGCGGCCCGAGCCGAATACCGCGCCGGCAATGCCGAGATTGTCCGGGATGCGGATTTCGGCGACGCCGTCGCCTTGCGCGACCCGCGAAAAGAGCTCGCCCCGGTCGGGATCGTGCATAAACAGCGTCGCCCGTTCGGCGTCGAGCGCCTCGGCGATCAGCGCGATCAGCCGGGGCAATTGGCGGTCGAGCGACAATGCGCTGGGTGACGATGTCGGAAACTTCGACCAGCACCGAAAGCCGGCGGATGCCGTCGATCGCCGCAGGATCGGCGACGGCCGCGATTGCCGCCGAGACGTGCGGCTCCAAGAGCGTCGGAAAGAGCCGCTCTGCGTGTTCCGAGGTTCCCTGCATCGCCTCGCCGCGTCGTTGTTTCCCGACGATAGCACTTGACGGCGGACGGGTTCTATCCTCGCAGATCAGCGAGGAGAGGCAGCACCTCGGCGGCGAAGCGTTCGATCTGCGCCGGCCGCTCCTCATAGGGGCCAACGAGATCGACGCTTAGATGACGCACGCCCGGCAGCGTGAAAGGCGCGGATGCGCTCCGCCACCTCCTCTGGCGTGCCAAGTGCCGCATAGCGCCGCGCCGCTTGCCGGAAATCCATCGCATAGCGCACGCTCAGCGTCTCGGTCGCGGCGTCGAGCGCTTTCTCGTACGTGTCGTCGAGCCGGCTGCAATTGGCGCAGGCGGCGGTGGTCAGCCGCCGGCTCACCCTGGGCACCGGGGTGTACCTGCTGCCGCTGCGCCATCCCGCCCCGGTCGCCAAGGAGGTCGCGACCCTCGACCACCTGACCGAGGGAAGGCTGATTTTCGGGGTCGGGGTCGGCGGCGAGTTCCCGAAGGGATACGAGATGTGCGGCGTCGATCGGGCCGAACGCGGCGCCCGCCGCCGGCGAGGGGATCGCGGTCTTGCGGCGGCGGGCGCGGCGAGACGGTCCCGATCGGGGCCGCTACTTCTCATTCGCCGATGTGCGGATGCTGCCGCCGCCGCGGCAGAAGGGCGGGCCGCCGATCTGGTGCGGCGGGCGCTCGCAGGCGGCCTTGCGCCGGGCCGGGAGGCTTGCCGATGGCTGGATATCCTATGTCGTAACGCCCGAGACCTGCGCAGCCGGCCTCGAAACGATCGCCGCGGCGGCGGCCCGCCGCGGCCTGACGTGGTTCGGCGCAGCGGATCGAGGATCGGCACGGCAAAGGCGATATGGTCGCCGACCCAAATCGAATCATAGCCGCAGCGGTCGACCAGCTCGACCAGCGCCGCCAACTCGTCGATGCGCGGCAGCCAGGGCGCTGTCGCCGGCTCGGTGCGGCGCTGGATCGTCTGGATGCCGACGCGCAACCGGGGATCGAGCGGCAGGTCCATCGAGATGCCCTCCAGGCCGCCTCAGACCGCGCCGAGCGCGCGCAATCGGGCGATCTCGGCCGGCGGTATAGCCGATTTCTTCGAGAACGGCGTCGGTGTCGGCGCCGAGATCGGGGGCGGGGCTGCGCAGCCGGCAGGGCGCGTCGCTCGAATTTGATCGGGAAGCCCAGCATCCTCGACCTCGCCATGCCCCGGATGTTCGGCGCTCACCACCATCTCCTGTTCGATGACCTGCGGGTCGGCGAAGACCTCGGCGAGGTTCTTCACCCGGTCGCAGGGCACGCCGGCGGCGTTCAGCAAGACGATCCAGTGCTCGCTCGTGCCCTCGCGCAGCCGCTGCCTCGACGCAGGCGTTGACCGCGTCGCGGTTCGCGACGCGCAGATCGTTGGTCGGGAATTCCGGGCGGTCGCGCAGTTCGGCAAGTTCGAGCGCGTCGAGCAGGCGCTGATAGGATTCTTCCTGCGACGGCGCTATCGCAACCTCGCCGTCCTTGGTGCGGAAGAGGCCATAGGGCGAGACGATCGCATGGTCGTTGCCGGTGCGCGCGGTGGTCTCGCCGGTCGCCAGATGGTTCGCCGCGATGAAGCCCAGCACGCTGATCATCGCATTGTTGAGGCTGGCGCCGACCGTCTCGCCCTGCCCGCTCCGGCCGCGGCCGACGAGGGCAGCGCAGATGCCGAGCGCTCCCTGCAGGCCGGCGATCAGATCGGCGATCGGCGGGCAGGCGCGCATCGGCCGTCCGTCGGCCTCGCCGGTGACGCTCATGAACCCGCTCATCGCCTGCGCGACAAAGTCAAAGGAGGGCCGGTCGCGATAGGGGCCGCTCGAGCCGAAACCCGAAATGTTGCAATAGACGAGATTGGGGTTGAGCGCATCACGCCGCGCCGCGTCGAACCCCATCGCGGCCAATACACCCGGCCGGAAATTTTCGACCAGCACGTCGCTGCGCGCGATCAGCCGCGCCAATGCCGCGCGCCCCTCTTCGTGCCGCAGATTGAGCGTCAGCGAGCGCTTGTTGCGGTTGAATCCGGCGAAATACCAGCTGACCCCGTCGCGGATCGCACCCTGCCGGCGGATCGGGTCGCCGCTTCCGGGCGTCTCCACCTTGACGACTTCGGCGCCCATATCGGCCAGCAGCATCGAACAGAACGGCCCCGCCAATATCCGCGTCAGATCGACGACCCGCACCCCGGAAAGCGGCCCGGCTGGCGCCCTCCTGCGATATCGGCTCGTCGCTCATGTGCCACCTGCCGTCCCGGCCGCGACGCCCGAATGATGGGAGTAGGTGCTCCAACTCGGCCGATAATCCTCGCCGGCCTCCTCGCCCCATTCTCCCAGCCCGGCCGGCGGCCGCGGGCAAACAATTCCAGATAGGGGCCCGGACTGCAGGCCTCGATCAGGGCGTATTGCTCATCGGGCTTGCGGGAATGCTCTCGCTTGCGCGTTCCGAGATAATTCACCTGGCGACGGCCCGGCGGCAATGTCCGCGCATTCCTGCCGCGCACGCCGAACAACAGCATTTCGGTGACGTTCGCGGAAATAAAAGCCGACCCCGCGTCCGTCCGATCCGCCATCTTTCCGGAGCTTATGCCAGACGATGTTTGTCTTGTATTCGAACCCCCAGGCCGACATGACGCGCAACCCCTCCGGCAATAGCGCGTTCGGCGCCCACAAATAGAGATGCGCGACGTCGGCCGCGATCTCGGCAACTGGCAGTGCGGCGATCTCCTCGACGCTCAGCGTGCCGTAGCGCGAGAGGCGTCGGTGCTCCGGCGCCATCTTCCCTGTCCGATTGAGAAATCGCCAAGGCGGGTCGGCAAGGATCGTCCGGAACCCACGACCTGCCGCAAAGCTTCTCAAGTTGCTCGCCGCGAAGCCTGCGGGCATTCCGGGCGCAGCGCCGGCTCCGCCCCGAGAGGCGGAACCGGCTTGCCGATGCGGTCTAGCCGTGATTGGCCTGGTAGTAGGTGTTGCGCAAGACGCGGCCGGGCAACGCCCCGGTGTGCTTGCCGTTCTCCATCAACACTTGGCCGTTGACGATCGTCGCCATGATGCCGGCCGCCGGCTCCTTCATCCGCCAGCCGCCCGCCGGGAAGTCGTGGACGACGCTCTCGGGTAATGGGCGCACCGTGTCGGGGTCGAAGATCACGATGTCGGCCGCCATCCCGGGCCGGATCAGGCCACGGTCATAGAGACCCAACGCCGAGGCCGAATCGAAGGTCAGCCGGCGCACCGCCTGTTCGAGGCTCATGACGTGCTTTTCGCGCACCCACTCCGACAAGAGCCGCGTGCAATAGCCGTAGCCGCCGTGGAACTGGACGTGTGCGCCGCCGTCCGACAGGCCGACGATGGCGTTCGGGTATGTCAGGATCTTGGCCATCGCCTCGTCGTCGACATTGTTCTCCGACTGCATGAAGCCGGTGTCGAGGTTCTCCTCGACCACGAGATCGAGGAAGGCGTCGATCACGCGCTTGTTCTGTTCCTTGGCGATCTGGCCGATGGTCTTGCCCTGGAGCCCCTTGTTTTTGTCGAGAACCGGGGTTTCGACCCACATGTAGTTGTACCACTCCTTCGAGTAGCCGGCCGCCGGCACATCGACTTTGTGCTCGACGACTTCCTCGTGGAGTTTCTGCCGGACTGCCGGGTCGGCGTAGGCCTTCAGTTTTTCCTCGTCCGACGACAAGAGGATCGGGTGCCAGGTCGGCGAGCCGCGGAACACCTGGCAGTTGCGCATCGTAAAGCTCTGCGTGACGCGGTTCGGGCTGCACAGCGGATAGGCCCGGATGCCGGCCTTCGAGGTCTCCTCGACCCGAGCCATGTGCTGCTTCCAGGCATCGGGCTCGCGCACGGTCTGGCCGAGATTGTTATAGATGACAGTGCGGCCGGTTGCCTCCGAAAGGCGCGCCATCAACCCGTCGTTGAGCTCGGCCGCGCGCCCGCCGCCCGACTGGATGATGCCGGTGCCCATTTCGCGCAGCACGTCGCCGAGCGCGAAAATTTCCTTCTCGTCGGCCCACAATGCCGGGATGTGGACGCCCTGCGGGTCGTAATGGCCCTTGTTGCGCGACACCGAGAGGCCGAGCGCCCCGCCCTTCATGCCGTCGCGCACGACGTCCTGCATCTTCTTGATTTCACCGTCGGTCGCGGTGCGGCCCTGGGCCTCGTCGCCCATGACGTAATAGCGCACCGTCGAATGGCCGATCAGATTGCCGACATTGACGCCGAGATTCTGGTCGAGCCGGTCCATGTATTGCGGGATCGTCTCCCAATCGACCTCGACGGTGTTCAACACCTCCATCGGGATCGCTTCGACATAGGAGAGGAATTCGGCGACCCGCTTGGCGGTGCCCGGGCGAACCGGCGCCAAGGCCAGCGAGCAATTGCCGAAAACGACCGTCGTGCAGCCGTGATCGGGCGAGAACGAGCACAGCGGGTCCCAGGTGACCTGCGCGTCGTAATGGCAATGGTTGTCGACAAAGCCCGGCGCCACCACCCGGCCTTCGGCGTCGATCGTCTTCGTCGCGGGCCCGCAGAGCTTGCCGATTTCGACGATCTTGCCGTCCTTGACGCCGACATCGCCGCGAAACGCCGGCATGCCCGAGCCGTCGACGATCCGCCCGTTCTTGATCAAGAGATCATACGCCATTTCCATCCCTTTCTTGGTGGTTCCATCGGACGCACTTTTGCCGGTTGCTACTGTAACACCCGACCGCCGTCGCCCGATCAAAAATCGGCAACGATCAGTGCGGAAAACCCGCCGAGCGTGTACAAAATGCAATGTAACAGAACGGTAAGCATGGCTAACGTAGATCCAACCGTCGGAACTCCCGTGCAGGCTATGCACTCGACCAAAACGCGACGAATTTGACGAGCCGTGCAAAGAACCGATCCCCTTAGAGAGGCCGTGTCACGCTTCGGCGCCGCCCTAAAGCCGAAATTTTCGGGAATAGGAGCCTCGGGCTCACCCGAGGATCAACTTCGCGGCCCGCTGGATCAGTTGGTGCAGGACATCGTCGTGGTACTCGGATGGGCCGCGAACGTTGTTCTTGTCGGCGAGTCCTCGGTAGTGGAGTTGAAGACGCGCCCCGACTTTGCCGTAACCAAGCAGAGCCTGCTGGTCGGGTTCATCGAGGTGAAGGCGCCGGGAAAGGGAGCCGACCCGCGCAGGTTTTCCGACCAACACGACAAGGACCAGTGGCAGAAACTCAAACTGCTGCCCAACCTTGTCTACACCGACGGCAATTCCTTCAGCCTGTGGCGGGACGGCCAGCTTCAAGGCGAGATCGTTCGCCTGGACGGTTCGGTCGAGAGCTCCGGCGTCGGTTTACGCGCGCCCGCGAGCCTCCTCCGGCTGTTTACGGACTTTCTCGACTGGCAGCCCATCCCGCCTCGTTCCGCGCCGCAACTTGCCGAAATCGGTGCCCGCCTTTGCCGGCTGCTGCGGGACGAAGTGATCGAACAGATGGCGCTCGGCAGCCCCGCGCTGACCAATCTGGCGATGGATTGGCGACGGACGCTGTTCCCCGACGCCTCCGACGAAACCTTCGCCGACGGCTACGCGCAGGCCGTCACCTTTGGCCTGCTGATGGCGCGCGCCCAGGGTATCGAGCTTCGCGATGGTCTCGACCGCGCCTCGCGGACGCTTCGCCACACCAATCTGCTGATCGGTACCGCGCTGCGTGTGCTCACCGATGATGTCGACGAGCAGGCGACCCTGAAAACTTCTCTGAGCACCCTCACCCGCGTCCTCGACGTGGTGCACTGGCCAACCATCAGCAAGGGCGATCCGGAAGCGTGGCTGTACTTCTATGAGCACTTCCTCAGCGTTTATGACAACGCGCTCAGAAAGAAGACCGGCTCGTACTACACGCCGCCTGAGATCGTCACCGCGATGGTTCGGCTCGTGGACGAGGCGCTGCGTGACGGCCGCCGGTTCGGAGTCGTTGAAGGCCTGGCCTCTCCGGAGGTCACACTCGCCGATCCGGCGATGGGCACCGGCACATTCCTGCTCGGGGTGCTGCAGCGCATCGCCGAGAGGATCAGGGAGGACCAGGGAGAGGGCGCCGTTCCAGGAGCGATCCTTGCGGCGCTGAGCCGGCTGATCGGCTTCGAGATGCAATTCGGCCCATTTGCCGTCGCGCAGCTCCGCTTGACCGCCGAAGTGCTGGACCTCATGAACATCGACGCAGCCGAACGCGAGCGCATCGCGCTGCGCCTGTTCCTGACCAACACTCTCGGCAACCCCGCCGAGGAGCACGAATACATCTCCTCCGGTCTGCTGCCCTTGGCTGAGTCCCGGCGGGCCGCGAACGCGATCAAGCGCTCGGAGCCGATTTTCGTGGTGATCGGCAATCCGCCCTATAAGGAACGGGCGAGGGGACTGGGCGGATGGATCGAGAGCGGCACCGCCCATACGGTGGTGCCGTTGCGCGACTGGCTGCCGCCCGCCGACTGGGGCGTTGGCGCGCACGCCAAGCACCTGCGCAACCTCTATGTCTATTTCTGGCGCTGGGCGACCTGGAAGGTGTTCGGCGGCAGCGTTGTCGCGCCGGACACGCCGCCGGTCACGCCGCGGCGCGGCGTTGTGTGCTTTATCACCGTGGCAGGTTTTCTCAACGGCCCCGGCTTCCAGAAGATGCGCGCCGATCTGCGGCGCGACACCGACGAAATTTGGGTCATCGATTGCTCGCCCGAAGGCCACCAGCCGCCGGTAGCCTCGCGCGTCTTTCAGGCGGTGCAACAGCCGGTGTGCATCGTCCTCGCGCTGCGCCTCGCGGATTGCGACCCCGCAGCGCCGGCGCGGGTGCGTTTCCGCTCGCTGCCAGTTGGCGATCGTGAGGAAAAGTTCTCGGCGATCGCGGCGATCGGGCTCGATGGCGGCTGGGTCGATTGCCCGAGTGAGTGGCGCGCGCCGTTTCTGCCGGAAGCGGCGAACGAATGGGCGACCTACCCGGCATTGGACGAGTTCTTCGTCTACAATGGCTCGGGCGTGATGCCAGGTCGGACCTGGGTCATCGCGCCGGACGCCGAACTCGCTGCGCCGCCGCTGGGACCGCCTGATCCGGGAACGCGAGCCTGGCGTAAAGGAACGGCTCTTTCACCCGCATCTGGTTCGCGGCGAGTTGCGTGACAGACACATGCACAAGGTGCCGACCGAAAGCCTGCACGGCTACGAGCCTCGGATGATGGCGGTAGCATCGGACACGGGCCCAGTGACTACCCCGATCCGATACGGTTTCCGATCCTTTGACCGGCAATGGATTATCCCTGATTACCGGCTACTGAATCGGCCAAACCCGACACTCTGGAACACGCACTTTGCGCGACAGGTCTATCTGACTGCACCGCACGACCGCACGCCGACTAACGGCCCGGCTCTGACCTTCACCGCCTTAATTCCGGACCTCCATCATTACCATGGCCGCGGCGGCCGGGCTTATCCGCTGTGGGCGAATGCCGACGCGACCGAGCCCAATATTCGCCCTTGCGTGCTGATCCGGCTCGGCGAGGCCTACGGGCGGGCTGTCGGCGCGGAGGAGGTTTTCACGTATATCGCGGCGGTCGCGGCTCATCCCGCCTACACTGCCCGCTTCGCGCCGGATCTGGTGCAGCCGGGCTTGCGCATTCCGCTTACCGGTGATCGCGCGCTGTTCGACGAGGCCGCTTGCCTGGGCCGCGAAATCATCTGGTTGCATACTTTCGGCGAGCGCTTCGTCGATCCTGCGGCGGAGCGTCCCGCGGGAGCGCCGCGGCTTGCGGAAGGCGGGCCGCGCATTCCCGCCAAAGGCGCCATCCCCGATAATCCCGCCAGGATGCCGGACACGATCTCGTACGGCCTCACAAACCGCCGCTTATGGATCGGCGAGAGTTACGTCGAAAACGTCCCTCCCGAAGTGTGGGCCTACGAGGTGTCCGGGAAGCAGGTGCTGACGCATTGGTTCAGCTACCGGAAGCGCAACCGCGACCGCCCGCAGATCGGCGACCGCCGCCTGCCTTCGCCGCTTGGCGATATCCAGCCCGACCGCTGGCTCGCCGAATACACGACCGAACTCGTCAATGTTCTGCACGTTCTCGGCCGCCTCGTTCTGCTGGAGCCGGCTCAAGCCGATCTGCTCGACCGCATCTGCGCCGGCCCCACAATCGACAAAGAAGCGCTGCGGGCGGAGTGAGTCGCGAATCGGCATGCGTACCCCGGCCCCCACGTCCGTTCCGAAAAAGTCGCATGTTTGCTGGCGATTTGCCGAGCTGATTGATCTTCCCGATCGCGCCGATAAATGTTCTTCGTATGCCGACCAATACTGATCTGTTTGGCTATGCTCCGGCGCAGGGCAGCCTGTTCGGCCCCGGCGAGGATCGGTTGCAAGCGCCGGCGCAGCGCTACGTTCCGGATCCCGAGAAGGTGCGCCAACGCCTCAGATTGCTGCTCGAAAAGGCACGCTCGGCGGAGACGATGCCATGGTCGGAGCGGGACGCCCGCATGTGGCAGAGCGTATTCCCGAATATGGCCAACTGGCTGCCGGAGCAAGAGGCCGAGCAGTTGCGTTTTGAATTCGCCCGCGAGATGAAGCGGTTGAACAACGCTGCCTAGCTTCCAAGCGGGTCAGATCGAATATTCGAGGATCGGGTCGAGCGGGGCGGCGCCTTCGATCGCGTGGCCTTCGGCACGCCAGCGCAGCATGCCGCCCTGGAGATTGGCGATGTCCTTGAACCCGGCCTCGCGCAGAATCGCGGTCGCCTGCGCCGAGCGGCTGCCGGCGCGGCAGACCGCGACGACCGGCCGGTCCTTCGCCAATTCGCCGGCGCGCTCGGTCAGGGCGCCCAACGGGATCAGCTTCGCCCCGCGGATATGGCCGAGCGGCCCGGTGAATTCGTCGGGCTCGCGCACGTCGACGATCTGCACCGCCCGCGCGTGTTCCTCAAGCCCGTGCGGGTCGATCTCCCAGATCCCGGCAAAGCTGTAGCGCAGCGGCGCCCAGCCCGGATCCTCGGTCAGGTCGACCTCACTCTCGGGCCGGCCGCATTTGAGGTTGGCCGGCACCGCGACATCGAGCTTTTTCGGGTGCGCCAGATGCAGGTTCTTCATGTAGCCGGCAAAGTCGGCCTCGCCGATCTCGCCGCCGAGCCGCGGGTTGAAGCGCCGCTCCTCGCGCACGCTCGTCACCGTCAAGCCGCGATAATCGTGCGCCGGGTAGAGAAGACAATCGTCGGGCAAGGAGAAGATCTGCTGATGCACCGAGCGGTACATCGCGGCGGGATCGCCCTGCTGGAAATCGGTCCGCCCGCTGCCGCGCACCATCAGGCAATCGCCGGTGAACGCCATGCTGCGGTCGTCGAGCACATAGGTCAGGCAGCCGCTGGTGTGCCCCGGCGTGCTGCCGCACCAGCAGATTGCGCGCGCCGAAGGCGACGATATCGTCCTGCGCGAGGTAGCGGTCGGCACCCTCCGCCCCGCTCTCGGCCGACAGCGCGATCCGGCAGCCGGTGCGCCGCTTCAGCAGCGAAGCGCCGGTGACATGGTCGGCATGGACATGGGTTTCGAGCGAATAGAGCAGTTTCAGCCCCAACTCGTCGATCAACGCCGCGTCGCGCCGCACCTGCTCGAACACCGGATCGATGATGACCGCCTCGCCGCTTTTCGGATCGGCCAGCAGATAGGTGTAGGTCGAGGAGGACGGATCGAACAATTGGCGGAAGACCAGCATCGCTCACCTCTAATGTCGCGTAACGTCGCGCTCGGGCTATTCTACCCGCCCGGCCGGCAAAAAGGGAGACCCCGCGCCGGGCGGTTGAATGGACCGCCGCGATCGGGCAGTTTGCCATTCTGTTCGGCGACCGGTTTGCGCCGCCCGCGAGCTGACGGCTCAAATCCGTGCGTCACGGTTCGCCTCAAACAAAATGCGGACACTCCCGCCGATGCACAGGCTGCCCTCGCCGCCGCTCCTCGTAATCTCCGACCGCAGCCAGGCGTCCCGGCCGCTCGTAGAGATCGCCGCGGCGGTCTTCGCCGGCGGCTGCCGCTGGTTCAGCCTGCGGGAAAAGGACCTGCCCTCGGCCGAGCGGCGCGCGCTACTCGCCGAACTCGTCGAACTCGGTGGCACCTGGGACGCCACCGTCACCGTCCATGACGACATCAACTCAGCGATAGCCACCGCTGCGGCGGGCGTGCACCTGCCCTCTTCCGCGAATCCCGCCATCGCCCGCACCCGCCTTCCCGATCGGCTGATCGGCGCATCGGCGCATTCCGCCGCGGAAGCAGCCGCGCTCCTGCAGGCCGGCGCCGATTACGTCACCGCAAGCCCCGTCTTCCTCTCCGCCAGCAAACCCGGCTACGGCCCCGCCTTGGGCCTCGACGGGCTCGCCCAGATCGTCGCCGCGGCATCCGGGCCCGTCGTGGCACTCGCCGGCGTCACCGCGGAGAACGCCCGCTCTTGCCTCGCGGCGGGTGCGGCCGGCATCGCCGTCATGGGCGAGATCATGCGCGCCGCCGACCCGCGTGCTGCCGTCGCCCGCCTTCTCGCCGCCCTCCCCTCCTCTCTGATAACGCCGCCAAGGAGCCCGCCAATGCCCGAGGGTCCGATCCTGTCGCGCCCGATCCCCTCGACCGGCGAAGCCATGCCGGTCGTTGGCCTCGGCACGTGGCCCGTCTTCGATGTCGGTGCGGACGACGCCTCGCGCCGCCCGTTGCGCGAGGTCGTGCGGCTCCTGGTCGAGGGCGGCGGCCGGATGATCGATACGTCGCCGATGTACGGCCGGTCCGAGGGTGTCGTCGGCGACCTTGTGGCCGAACTCGGGCTGCGCCCGCGCGTCTTTCTCGCGACCAAGGTGTGGACCAGTGGCCGCGAGGCCGGGCTCGCCCAGATGCAGCGCTCGGCCGCGCTTCTCCGCGCCGACACGATCGACCTGATGCAGATCCACAACCTCCTCGACTGGCGCACGCATCTCTCAAGCCTGCGTCATCTGAAGGAAACCGGCCATATCCGCTATATCGGCATCACCCACTACACGACCGGCTCGCTCCCCGAACTGGCGCGCATCCTCGCCGCCGAGCCCGGCATCGATTTTGTCCAGTGCGGCTATTCGCTCGCCGCACGCGCCGCCGAGACCGCACTCTTCCCGGTCACCGCCTCGCGCGGGGTCGCGGTCATCGTCAACCAGCCCTTCGAGCAGGGCGCACTCTTCCGCCGGGTGCGCGGCCAGCCATTGCCCGAATGGGCGGCCGAATTCGACTGCGCCAGCTGGGCCGGGCTCTTCCTCAAATACCTCCTCGCCGAGCCCGCCGTCACCTGTGTCATCCCGGCGACACACAACCCCGACCACCTCAAGGACAACCTCGCCGCCGCCCGCGGCCGCCTCCCGGACAAACGCCAGCGCCAGCAGATCCGCGACCTCTGGGAAGGCTCCTGACCCCGCCTCCCCTCCCTCCACTAACCCCCTCGCCCCGCTGGCGGGGAGGGCGGGGTGAGGAGCCCGCGCACCCGCGTTGCCCGAATTGCTCAAAGCGCATACCGATCGCGATCGGCGAAGAACGATCGCCGACCGCCCCGAGCCGGCCGATCGCGAAGGAGAAGCTCCTCGGCCGCAGCGACGCCACCCCCAAAAGTTTTCATCAGCTACAGCCACGACAGCGATCCGCACAAGGACCGCGTGCGCTGATTCTCGCCAACCGTCAGTGCGCGGACGGCGTCAACGCGAAATCCACGAAGAAATCGCGGCGTTGATCGAATGGCTGGCCCAGATCCCGCCCGCCGACCGGGTACGCGTCCGGGACGCCGGAAACCGGTACGCAATTCTGAGCGGCCCGTACAATGCCTGGCTTCGGTTCTGCGACAAGTCGCGACCGGCGAAATCGATGAGGCCGCCCGCTCGAATTTCCTGTGGACCCTGGGCCAGGTCGCGCAGCGCGGCGGCCTACCCGACCGCGCGCTCGCCGCCGCCGCCGAGGAAAAGCGCGACCTCGATCGCAAGCGCGGCGCCGATTGCGACGCCGCCGGTCTCATCGCCGACATCCTGATGGCCCGCAGCGATTTCGACGAAGCCTTGCGCATCCGCCGAGAGGAACAGCTGCCGGTCTTCGAGCGGCTGGGCGATGTGCGCGAGCGCGCGGTGGCGCAGGGCAGGATCGCCGACATCCTTGAGGCGCGCGGCGAATTCGCCGAAGCCTTGCGCATGCGCACCGAGGAAGAGCTGCCGGTCTTCGAGCGGCTGGGCGACGCACGATAGCGCGCGGTGTCCATGACCTAGATCGCCGAATTCTGCGGGCCCGTGGCGATCTCAACGGCGCCGTCCGGGCGCTCCGCGAGGACGTGCTCCCCGTTTGCGAGCGCCTCGGCGAGATGCACGGTCTAGCAGCATCCTGAAAGGCGCGCCGGGTGTGCACATCCTGGCGACCAGCCGCGAACTGCTGCAGGCCGAGGGCGAGCATGCGTACCGCCTGTCGGCTCTGGAAGCCCGCCTGGTACGGCGGACCCACCGCTGCCGAGGCGTTCGGCTTTTCTGCGGTTCAGCTGTTCGTCGAGCGTGTGGCGGCAGAGGTTGACAAGTTTGAGCTTAGCGACGCGGATGCCACGATCGTCATCGACATCTGCCGGAAGCTGGACGGAATTCCGCTAGCAATCGAGTTCGCGGCACCCCCCAGACACGAAGCCGTAGCCGAAACATCTCCGCCGGCCGAACCACGATCCACGCGTGCGGCTCCGGATCGCGACCGCCGCCTGCAAAAAGCGCATCGCCCCTCCCCCAGCCGCTGTGCCGGTGACTTTTCTAAATGGCAGAAACGGTGACATCTCATTTTGGTGGACACAGTCAGTCCTTTCGCGAACCTGTTCTTGTCCGACCAGTTACACTGGCTACCTTGTTATCATAAATTGCTGGCCCGTTTACCCAAAGTCACAACACATCACCATTTATTAAGGCTCATACATTCAGGAGTTACATGGCTGAGCTAACTTATTAGCCTATCGAGCAGCTCCGGCACGCCGGTCTGGAAATTCAAAAGTGAAATCGATGGACGATTTCTCACGGCTTCTTGAACATCAGATCCCTCGACTTCGCCGCTACGCTCGGGCGCTGACGCGGGATGCGTCACGGGCCGACGATCTGGTGCAGAACTGCCTGGTACGCGCGATAGCCAAGCAGCACCGCTGGCAACCTGGCACCGATCTGAGAGCTTGGCTGTTCACCATTCTCCACAACGAACACGTCAACGACGTGCGGCATTGCATGCGTCAGGGGACTGCGATTCCGATCGAGGATGTCGCTCCGGCTCTCCCCGTGCACTCAAATGCCGTCGCTGCATTGCAACTCCGCGAACTCGATCGGGCGATTGCATCATTGAGCGAGGAGCAACGTCAGGTGATCCTGCTCGTCGGTCTGGAAGGGATGCGCTACGAAGACGTTGCCAGGATCTTGAAAATCCCTGTCGGCACCGTTCGCTCACGACTTTCTCGAGGCCGCGAAACGCTGCGCGAGCTAATGGATATGAATTCCGAAACAAAGCGCGTGGGCCAGCGCTCGGAGGCCGGGCTTCGCGCGGCGTAAATCACCTCAGATCATGCGTTCCGGCGCCGCGGTATGCTTCGTCAAATCCCGTTAGGAATTTGCGCGAAGACATTCCGTTATCTGGGAAAACTGCTGCCCACGAATAGGGGTTCTTATGCGCCGAACAGCAGCTCTGATTGTGACTGGCGCGCTTTTCGCTATGTGCCTCGGGAGCGCTTCCACCCGAGCGGAGGACGATGACGGTCGGCACCACGGTCGGGGATGGTCAACTTAGCGGACCGAGGACCGCCGCTGCCTCGGCTGAGGGCGGACGGGCGCGCGTCAGACCGCCTCGACGCCGCTCCTGATAGCACTGCCGACGACATTGCGCGCCACCTCGCGCAAGAGGGCGCGGTCTTCCGCTTCGGTCGCGGCCGGCGGGATGCCGCCGACGACCCGGTCATGCGCGAAGGTCGCGATGGGCTTCCCGTCGGTGCTGAATTCGCCGCCGTTCTGCGCGCTGCGGATCCCCTGGCGGATCATGTTGCGCATCATGATGATGCCGCGGTCGGTCGAGGCCAGATGTTGACCTGCAGCCAGTTGCATTCCCACACCGTCGGCGGACGGGCAACGAGGTCGTACCCCGGCAGGTCATAGGTGTCGAAGATCGGAAATGCAGGCTGCTTTTCGGGCGGCCCCATATAGGCGAAGATCAGACCCTTATGCTCGTGCACCGGGTAGGCGCCATGAAATAGCCGGTCCTTGAGCGTGCTGTCGGCGGGCTCGCCCGGCGTTTCGAGGATCGTGCCGTCGACGCCAAAGAGCCAGCCGTGATAGCAGCAGCGGATGCCCTTGTCCTCGATCAGGCCGAATTCGAGCGAGGTGCCGCGATGCGGGCAATAGCGCTCGATCAGGCCGATGGCACCGCTGCGGTCGCGAAAGACGACGAGATCCTCGCCGAGGATGCGGACCCGGCGCGGCAGATCGCCCAATTCCTCGGTGCGGATGACCGGCTGCCAGAAGCGCCGCAGATATTCGCCGCACGGCGTTCCCGGCCCCACACGGATCAATTCGTCGTCGGGGGGCGGGGTTTCGCGATGGTGGTAGGCGCTGAAGGGCTTGTTCAGAAAGGGCGCTCTTTCGGCCATCGCGATTCTCCCTGAGGGATGCGGCGCCGGCCCCGCCGCGATGCGGAGCCGGCCGGTGATCGGAACGGTTACGTCAGTTGACGCGCTCGTAGGGGAAGCGCTGGACCTTCTCCATGTTCTTCCCTTCGATGCGGATCAGCCGGGTCGTGCCGTCGCGCCGCGGCGAGTGCAGATCGCCCTCGTTGTAGAGATAGGCCGCACCCGGGCTCAGCGTGTAATCGCGGACCGGCCGCGCCTTGCCGGGCTTGCCCTCGCCCGGACGGGCCACCGGTTCGTAATCGGTCATGATCGTCTCGCCCACAGCCTGGCCGTAGATCGCCCAATAGGGCCCGTGATCGTGCGGCTGGCTGTTCTTGGCGCCGTGATGGACATGACCCAGAATGCAGAAGCCGAGTTCCGGATCCTCATAGAGAACCTTGCGCTCGGGCACGTCGTCGCCGAGATGCGCCTTGACGAAATCCTGGTCCTTCAGCACGTCCTTGACGAGTTCGCAAACCTTCTTGCGACCTTCAGGGCCCGGATCGGCCTTGAGGATGTTGTGACACTCGGTCGAGAATTGTTCGAGACTGTAGCTCATCTATGCGACCTCCGTAATGTACCTGGCACAACCCCCGACGGGGCCCGGTGCAGGATCAACAAGAGAAGCTTACCGCAGACCGGCGCCCCGCCGTAAGAGGTTATGTTCGCGGGATAATGCTGTCGGCCGATAGTGCTTTCCGGTTCCGCCTTGCAGCCGGCCAAGGACTGTATTTGCCAGATCATAATCCAAAACTAGGGCGTTTTTTACATTAAATTCACTTTCGAGGTTTGTGATTGAGAAGGCGAGACCGACGGCGACCAGACAACTGACGCGCAACCCACCACTCCCCCGGAAGCGAGTTTGACCCCATATCTCGTCCAATGCGGTTGTCGCAGACCTCCGGAAAGTCAGGTCAATAGCCATGATCGAAGACCCTTTGATCATTCCCTGTCCACATTGCGACACGCTGAACCGGGTGGCGCAGGAGAAGCTCGCGCAGGGCGGGCGGTGCGGGCAGTGCCATCGACCGCTCTTTACCGGGCATCCCTTGGCGCTCGGCAAGGAGCGTTTCGAGCGCCATCTCGAAAAGAGCGATGTACCGCTGCTGATCGATTTCTGGGCGCCGTGGTGCGGTCCCTGTCGCTCGATGGCGGCGGAATTCGAACGCGCGGCGAGAGAGCTCGAACCGGCGATCCGGCTGGTCAAGATTAATGTCGACGAGGAACCCGAACTGGCTCGGCGCTTTGGCGTCAGCAGCATTCCGACGATCGCACTCGTGCGCCACGGTCGCGAATTGGGCCGCACCGCTGGTGCCATGCCCGCCTCCCAACTGCAGCGCTGGGCGCTCGAACGCGCCGCCGCCTAGCCGAGCCGGTCTTTATTCGGCGGCGGCCGGCGCCGGCTCGGGGACGGGGGCCTTGTTGCCGCGGGCCAGCACCGCTTCGAGGCTCTTGTGGATCTGAGCGAGCTTGGCCGGGTGATCAACCTTATGGCCGAACAGGTTCTTGACGTAGAAAACGTCGACGACTTTTTCGCCGTAGGTCGAGATCTTGGCGCTCGACACCTGCAGGCTAAGCCGGGTCAATTCGCGCGTGACCTCGAACAAGAGGCCGGGACGGTCGCGGCCGTTGACCTCGATGACGGTGTGCGAGGCGCTAGCCTTGTTGTCGATCAAGACCCGCGGCACAACGGTGAACACGTTGGTCCGGCTCGGCAAAGCCGGCACGCGGGCCAGTTCGCGATGCGGCTTCAGATCGCCTGTCAGCACATTCTCGAAGACGACGGCGAGCTTGGCGAGCTTGTCCGGGCGGTCGAAGGCGCCGCCCGCCAGATCCTGCACCCAGAAGGTGTCGAGCGCCATGCCGTTCGACATCGTCATGATCTTGGCGTCGACGATGTTGGCGCCGCTGACCGCGAGCGCCCCTGCCATGCGCGAAAAGAGGCCCGGATGGTCCGCCGTGTAGAGCGTGATCTCGGTGACTGCACGGCGGGCATCCACGCGTTTTTCGACGGTCAACGGCGCCCCGGTCGCCGCGGCCTCGCGCATCAGCCGGGCATGGCGGGCATGCGTCGCGGCGTCGAAGGAGAGCCAGTAGAACGGGTAGCCGCTCTTGGCGAAGGCGGCAAAATCGGCCTCGGTGAAATCGGGCAGCAATTCGCGTACCTTGGCGAGCGCCGCGGCAACCCGTGAGTCGCGGCCTTCGACCGTCACCCCGCCCGCCATCTTTTCGATGGCGCTGTGATAGAGTTCGCGCAGCAGTGTGGCCTTCCAACCGTTCCAGACATGAGGTCCGACCGCGCGGATATCGGCAACGGTCAAGATCAAGAGCAGCTTCAGCCGCTCGGGCGACTGCACGCGTTCGATGAAATCGGCCAGCGTCTTCGGGTCGCTGATGTCGCGCTTGAAGGCGGTGGCGCTCATCAGGAGGTGCCAGCGCACGAGCCACGCCACGGTCTCCGTCTCTTCGGCGCTGAGCCCAAGCCGCGGCCCGAGCTTCAAGGCCACCTTTTCGCCGAGTTCGGAATGGTCGCCGCCGCGCCCCTTGGCGATGTCGTGCAGCAGAACCGCCAGATAAAGCGCGCGGCGCGAAACGATCGAGGGCGCCAGTTCGCTCGCCAGCGGCAGTTCCTCCTTAAGAAGCCCGGCTTCAATCTGGTGGACGATACCGATCGCGAACAGCGTGTGTTCGTCGACCGTGTAGACATGGTACATGTCGTACTGCATCTGCGCCACGACGCGGCCGAAATCGGGAATGAAGCGGCCGAAGACGCCTGCCTCGTTCATCCGCCGCAACGCGGTTTCCGGGTCATTGCGCGAGGTCAGAATTTCCATAAAGAGGCGGTTTGCCTCGGGGTCCTCGCGCAGCCGGCGGTCGATCAGCCGCAATGACTGGCTCGCCCGGCGGAGCGCGCGCGGGTGGATGTCGAGCCCATGTTCCTGCGCGACATGAAAGAGGCGCAGCAGTACGACCGGGTCTTTCTTGAAGAAATCCTCGGATGGGATCGTCAACCGCTCGCCGTCGAGAACAAAGCCGCCGAGCGGGCGCTTGTCGGCGCCCCAGCGCACCCAGGACAAACGGCGTTTGCGCTGCTGATCAGCCTCCAGGATGGCGCAGAAAATCCGGGTCAGATCGCCGACATCCTTGGCGATCAGAAAATAGTGCTTCATGAAGCGCTCGACCCCGCGGCTGCCCGCGTGGTCGGTGTAGCCCATGCGGCGGCCGATCTCGGCCTGCATGTCGAAAGTCAGCCGCTCCTCGGCGCGGCCGGCGAGGTAGTGGAGATGACAGCGCACCGTCCACAGAAAGTTCTGGGCGCGGGCGAAACGACGCGATTCCTCGGCTGAAAGCACGCCGAGATCGACGAGCTTCGCGACGTCGTCGATGCGGTAGATGTATTTGGCGATCCAGAACAGCGTGTGGAGGTCGCGCAGTCCGCCCTTGCCTTCCTTGACGTTGGGTTCGAGTTGGTAGCGGCTGTCGCCAACGCGGCGGTGGCGCTCGTCGCGCTCGGCGAGCTTGGCCTCGACGAATTGCGCGGCACTGCTCCGCACGACGCCCGCCTCGAAACGCTTCTTCAAATCGAGGAACAGCGCCTGCTCGCCCCACAAATAGCGCGCTTCGAGAAGGCTCGTGCGGATCGTCAGATCGCTCTTGGCATGGTGCAGGCACTCATCTACCGAGCGTGTCGCTTGCCCGACCTTGAGCCCGAGGTCCCAGAGGAAGTAGAGCAGCGACTCGACGACCTGCTCGGTATAGGGGGTGGGCTTGTAGGGCAGCAGGAACAGGAGGTCGATGTCGGAATAGGGCGCCAGCTCGCCGCGGCCGTAGCCGCCGACCGCAATCAGCGCCAAGCGCTCGCCCGAAGTCGGGTTCGCCAGCGGATAGAGCTCCCCGGTGACAAGGTCGTAGAGCGCGCGGATCAGCTGATCCATCAGGAAGCATTGCTCGCGCACCGCCACCGCACCGTTGCCGGTCGCCTCGAAGCGGCGGCGGATTTCGTCGCGGCCGGCGGCGAGCGCCGTCTTCAGCGGCGCCAGAAAGAGGCTGCGTTCGAGCGCGCGGCGCCGTTGCGAGCGGGCCGCCGCCGCCAGTTCCTCGGCAAGCGCGCGGCGGTCGATGATGTCGCGCTGGCGCACAATGGCGCCGCTCTTGCGCTCCTCACGCGGCGGCGGTGCTGCGACGGCGGCGCTACGGCGACGCGGGGCGAGATAGGAGGCGGCGCCCGCCAGCACGATTGTCTGTCCCCTCTAAAGATGGCGGCCGGCGTCGACGGTAATGATCGACCCCGTGGTATGCGTCAGATGGGTAACGCTGGCGATCACCGCCAGTGCCACGTCATGCGCCTCAATCGCCCGCTTCAGTGGCGTGGCGGCGGCGGCCTTGGCCATCATCTCCTCGGTGCGGCCGGGGACAAAGCCGGTATGCACCATGCCGGGCGCCACGACGACGACGCGGATCTCGGGACCAAGCACGCGCGCGAGCGACATGCTCATCGTGTTGAGCGCCGCCTTGGAGGCGCCGTAGATGATCGAACTGCCGGTGCCGTGCTGGGCCGCCCCTGAGGAAATGTTGACGATGACCCCGTCGCCGGAGCGGCGCAGCAGCGGGACAAAGGCGCGGATCGTGGCGAAGGGCCCGCGCACATTGGCGGTCAACACCGCGTCGATCAGATCGTCGTCGAGCGCTTCGAGGTCGTGGTGCGGCACCATCCGGGTGAAGCCCGCGGAATTGACCAGGATGTCCGCGCGGCCGTAGGCGTCTTCGACCGCCGCAGCGACCTTGCGGATCTGCGAGGTGTCTTCGAGCGGGAGGTGCATCGCAAGGTGGCCGCTGCCGGGAAGCTCGGCGATGACCGCCGCCGCCCGGTCCGCTCCTTTGTTGTAGCCGACGACGACCTGCGCGCCGGCCGCCGCGAATAGCCGCACGCTCGCCGCCCCGATGCCGCTGCTGCCGCCGGTCACGACGGCGACCTTGCCGGCGAGCGAGAAGGGATTTTCCGCGGTCATCGCATCCTCACTGATCTTGTCCGAACTCCCGGACTACCTGCGCGAGAGTTTGCTTCGCTGCTCACTGCTGCTAGTTCGAGCGCGTCGACTAGCCGAGTACGAGTGTCTAGGTCGTAGCACCGAAAGGCAAGTTCGCCTTCTCGGCTTAGCCCATCCCAGCTCTAGAGTTGGGATTCTCAAAGGCCGTTAGACAGCGGGGATGGCGCTCAAGCGATCATCCCAGCCGGCTTGGAGGCCGAATGCGCCGCTCTTCCTCCTCCAAATGCTGGTACACTTGCCGAAAACGGGAGAGTGCGATGGACCTGTTTGGCATCCTGGCATGGACGCGCACCAGCGTTTATAGCACCCCGTCGCTGGCCGCACTTGCGTTCGGCGCGGCTGTAGCGTCCGCCATGCCGAGCCACGGTGCCGATCGAGCCGCCACCGTGCAGAAGGCATTCGACGCTTTCTGCGCCCTAAATTTGCGTTACATCGAGGCACTGTTCGACGCGACGCGGACAACCTGTCGCATCGCCAGCTACCGTCAGGGCTCAATGATTCTCTTTATCGCCGAGCAGCCGGTCTTTCGCATTCCGGCGGCGCGCAAAGCCTGGGGTATGGCTACCGTACTCACAGCCGGTAAGACGATACGCGACCTCGGAGGGAGCCTTATTGGCATCGATTACGTCGGATTGACAGATAGCGAACAGGCGAAGCGCGGGAAGGTTTGGCGGTTCCCCGCCTCGTTTGCAGAGCACCTCCAGGCTGAGGTCCATGACGGCAACGTCAACACTGACGTCGCCGTAGAAGACCTCGACAGACGGCTGCGGCTTAAGCCATAGCCAGCGGTGCTGCCACTTCAGCTCGTGGCGGCGCGGTCGGCGATGGCGGAGTGCTGACCGGTCTCGGCGCTTGTATTGCCGCGGCCCCGTCTCCTTCCCAGTCTCTCACCTTGCGGGGAATATCATGCAAGAGGACGGGTCAAAACCAAATTCATTTGACGATTTTCCATATGCCGGTGACGCAACGATTATTCGACATCGGGCATGGGTAGGACACATTGCTGGAATTTGGGGAGCGTTCGAGCATTTCCTCGATACCGCAACAATCTCGTTGGCGAATGTGCCGCACAACGTTGGATATTGTTTCACAGCTCAGGTGATCGGACCCGCGAGAAAGCTTGACGCTTACATAGCCATCGCGCGATTGCGCGGCGCTGAAATCCTAACGAAAGAACGTCACGAATTCGCGAACGCTACTGCAAGACTCGCTGAGCGACGAAATAGGGTGGTGCATGACCCGTGGCTGCTCTTTGAAAAATCTTCCCCAATCCGCTGGGAAGTGACCGCTCGAAGAGTTTTACGGAATAAACCGATTCCTGTGTCGGATCAAGAGATGGAGAAGTTGACTAATGAGCTAATTGATCATCAGAATTGGTTCTTGACGCTTCATGAACGCGTTATTAGAGCAGCGAAAACGTAGTCTTATGGTCGC
Organism: uncultured Alphaproteobacteria bacterium; assembly: GCA_963799085.1. Lineage (GTDB taxonomy): Bacteria > Pseudomonadota > Alphaproteobacteria > ATCC43930 > CGMCC-115725 > AP-15. The sequence goes on from CAWCWA010000021.1 coordinate 77,224, forward strand.
CAGACCGCCGTCTGCGGCCGCGCCGTTGGTGCTGATTTCATTTCTTCGAGAACTTAGCTCGGACGATTTCCGCCAGCAGCGGGTTGAAGGCGTCGGCCGCTTCGTACTGCACCCAATGACCGGCGCCGGGGATCACCTCGAAACGAGCCTGCGGCTGGACGCTGCGCAGCGCCTGTGCGCGCTCGTCGAGATAGGGGTAGGCGGTGGCGTCGCGCCCGCCCCAGATGCCGTCGATCCGCGCCTTCGCTCGCGGCAGCGCCTGCGCCAGCGTATCGGCGCGCGAGAAGCGGCGGCTCTTGACCCGGCCGCGCGGCGCGTTCGTCGCCTGGATATAGACCGCCAACTCGTCGATCTTCGCGGGATCGGCGATCATCAGCGCACCGACATTGTGCCGCGCCACGGCCAGGGTTTCGGCTTTCGAGGCGCCCCTAGGCACGCGCTTCAGATCGGTCGGCTGGCGCACCAGGCCGAGCCCGTTCGAGCCGACGATCGTGAAGCCGTCGAGCCGATCGCCGAGAAGGGCCGCGACGTGTCCGCCGAGCACGCCACCGAACGAGAAGCCGGCAACGTGCAGCGAGGGCGAGCGAGGCAGCGCGATGTCGAGGCCGGCGACGATGATCCGGGCCAGGCTCTCGGCGGTATGCGGTTCGGGCGGGGTCGCGGACTTGCCGAGCCCCGGCAGGTCGGGGGCGATGACGGTAAACTCGCGCGCCAGCGGCAGGACATTCCTGATCCAATGCGTCCATGAACCGTAGCCGCCATGAAACAGCGCCAGCGCCGGCCCGCTCCCCCACCGGCGCCAGACCATGGCGCCGTCGCCGCACGGGGTATCGATCCGCTCTGACTCCGCCGCTACACCCTCGACCAGAGCCATGGTCTCTTCGCTGATCAACGCCACGCCACGCTCCTCGCCGTCAGTCGCAACCGGCTGATAGCCGGTTTTGCGCCGGTCGCCTAGTGTATCCCTTCGGCACTCCCCTCGCGCGATGGCGTTACCATATCAGCGAGAGCGGCCATCTCCGGGCGAATTCCGGGCGGGGGCCACCGGCTCGGAGTTGAGGATGGCGATCGGGAATTTCCAGGAATTGATGTGGGCCCAGGCGTGCGACGCGATGGAGCGGGCGCAACGGCTGCATCGCCAGTTCTTTCACCGTCCGCAGGGTGCGCCCAGTTGGGAGGCGCCCTGCGACATCTTCGAGACCGATGACGCGCTGACGATCCTGGTGGCGCTGCCGGGCGTCGAGCCCGACCAGATCCGGGTGAGCCTCAGCGCCGGCGTGCTTGTCGTTACTGGCGAACGGCCGTTGCCGCGCGACCTCGGCCGCGCCCGGATCCACCGCCTCGAAATCCCGCACGGCCATTTCGAGCGGCGCATCGAATTGCCGACGGCGCGCTTCGAGCTGTTCGGCCGGCATTTCGCCAATGGCTGCCTGATGGTGCAGCTGCACAAGCTTTGACAGGCGGGGATCGCTTGCGACCCGCCAATGCGAGGACATAGTGATGGCTTTGGACGAACATGAATTGCGCACCGCCGAAAGCACGGCGGCGCCGCCCCCCGCGGGGGCGATCGAGACCGCGCTCGCCGGGATTCCGCCGCTGCCCGAGGACGCGCTGATCCTGATCCCGACGCGCAACACCGTCCTCTTCCCCGGCACCGTTCTGCCGGTCACTCTCGGACGCCAGCGTTCGATCGCCGCGGCGCAGACCGCGGTGCGACTCAACCGTCCGATCGGCCTCGTCCTGCAGCGCGACGCCGCGACTGAGGACCCGATCGCCGTCGATCTGCACCGCATGGGCACCGAGGTGAACGTGCTGCGCTATGTGACAAGCCCCGACGGCCAGCACCATGTCATCGCCCAAGGCGAGCGCCGCATCCGCATCCGCGACTTTCTCGAAGGCTATCCGTTCTTCGTGGCGCGGGTCGAGCGCATCGCCGAGACCGAGACCGAGACGAAGGATATCGCCGCGCGCGTCCTCAACCTGCGCAACCAGGCGCTGGAAGTGCTGCAGCTGTTGCCGCAGACGCCGCCCGAACTCGTCAATGCCGTGCAGGGGGTGACCTCAGCCGCCGCACTCGCCGATCTGATTGCGAGCTTCATGGACATCTCGCCCAACGAAAAGCAGGAGATCCTGGAGACGGTCGATCTCGAACGGCGGCTCGACCGAGTGTCGGCATTGCTCGGCTACCGCATCGAGGTGTTGCGCCTGTCGCGCCAGATCAGCGAACAGACCAAGGAAAAGATCGACGACCGTCAGCGGGAATTCCTGCTACGCGAGCAGATAAAGACGATCCAGAAGGAGTTGGGCGAAGGCGACGACGCGAAGAGTCAGGAAATAGCCGAACTCGCGCGCAAGGTCGCCGAGGCGAAGATGCCGCCCGAGGTCGAGGAGCACGCCAAGCGCGAACTCGCCCGGCTCGCACGGATGCCCGAGATGGCCGGCGAATATTCGATGGCCCGCACCTATCTCGAATGGCTGGCCGAACTGCCTTGGTCGATCGAATCGGGCAAAACCGTCGACATTGCCGAGGCGCGGCAGATCCTCGACGCCGACCATTACGGTCTTGCCAAGATCAAGCGGCGCATCCTCGAATATCTTGCGATCCAGCACCTCAACCCCGGCGGCCGCAGCCCGATCCTGTGCTTTGTCGGACCGCCCGGCGTCGGCAAGACCTCGCTCGGGCAGAGCATCGCGCGCGCCACCGGCCGCAAATTCGTTCGCGTCAGCCTCGGCGGCGTGCATGACGAGGCCGAGATCCGCGGCCACCGGCGCACCTATATCGGTGCCCTCCCGGGCAACATCATCCAGGCGATCCGCCGCGCCGGCGCCCGCGACTGCGTGATGATGCTCGACGAGGTCGACAAGCTCGGCCGCGGCATCCAGGGCGACCCGGCCTCCGCACTCCTCGAGGTTCTGGACCCGGAGCAGAACTCGACCTTCCGCGACAACTACCTGGGCGTGCCGTTCGACCTGTCGCGGGTCATGTTCATCACCACCGCGAACGTGCTCGATACGATCCCCGGTCCGTTGCGCGACCGCATGGAGGTTATCGACCTCCCCGGCTATGTCGAAGACGAGAAATTCGAAATCGCCCGCCGTTACCTCGTCAGGCGGCAGATCGAGGCCAACGGGCTGAAGCCGGAGCAGGCGGAGTTTTCCGAAGAGGCGTTGCGCGCGATCATCCGCGACTACACGCGGGAAGCGGGCGTGCGCAATCTCGAACGCGAGATCGGCGCGGTCCTGCGCGGGGTGGCGATGCGGATCGCCGAAGGGACCGCGCAGCACGTCCGCATCGAGCCCGCCGATCTGCGCGACAGCCTCGGCCCGCCGCGCTTCGAGAGTGAAGTGGCGATGCGCACCAGCGTGCCGGGGGTGGCCACGGGGCTCGCCTGGACGCCGGTCGGCGGCGACATCCTGTTCATCGAGGCGACCCGCATCCCGGGCAGCGGCCGGCTGATCCTGACCGGGCAGTTGGGCGAGGTCATGCGCGAGAGCGCGCAGGCGGCGCTGAGCCTCGTCAAGGCGAAGGCCGGGGCGCTCGGGATCGACCCGGCAATTTTCGAGAAGAGCGACATCCACATCCACGTGCCGGCGGGCGCGATCCCGAAGGACGGGCCGAGCGCGGGCGTGGCGATGTATACGGCGCTGGTCTCGCTCTTAACCAACCGCACGGTGCGCAGCGACACCGCGATGACCGGCGAGATCAGCCTGCGCGGTCTCGTGCTCCCGGTCGGCGGGATCAAGGAAAAGGTCGTCGCCGCCGCCCGCGCCGGACTGTCGACCGTGATCCTGCCGGCGCGCAACCGCAAGGATTACGAGGACATTCCGGAAAGCGCCCGGAAAAATCTTCGCTTCCTGTGGGCCGAGCGCGTCGAGGACGACACCGAGGCCGCCCTCGAAAGCGCCCCCGCGGTCGCCGCCGACTGAGCGGCGGCCGCAGCGCCCTCAGGTCTTGACGGTTACGGGTTTGGCGCTAGGCCGCTTGTCGGCGGCCTTCTTCTTTTTCGGCTTCTTGGCTTCCCGGCTCGTCCGCTTCTGCTCCTTGTTGGCCACCACACCCTCCTTGCGCGCTGTCCGTCGGGAAATATGCCGCGATTGCGCCGCCGCACAACCGCATATCGCCGGTATCGGGTAGAGAAAATCGGGGCCGTCGCGAATAATTTTGCCGGTAATGTGGTCTTGGCGGTCGGAGTGATAGAAGGGCGCGCATGGGATGGCTCTCCGATCGGCGACGCAGGAGCGGGTTCGAGGCGGCGGTTTTGCCGCATCTCGACGCTGCCCATGCGCTGGCGCGCTGGCTGGCGCGCAGCGACGCCGACGCCGCCGACATCGTGCAGGAGGCAAGCCTGCGCGCCTATCGTTATTTCGACAGCTATCGCGGCGGCGACGCCAAGAGCTGGCTTTTGCGCATCGTGCGGCGAACCGCCTACAGCTGGATCGAGCGCAACCGGCCGGCCGCACTGGTTTCGCTCGACGCGTGGGACGAAAGCGGGGGCGCTCTGCCGCAGGAGGCCGCGCCCCGATGGGATGCCGAGACGATGCTGCAGAACCGCGCCGATCTGCGCCGGCTCGACCGATTGATCGAGGCGTTGCCGGCGCCGTTGCGCGAAACCATCGTGCTGCGGGAATTGTTGGAGATGGGTTATCGCGAAATCGCCGAGGTCACCGGCGTGCCGATCGGCACGGTCATGTCGCGCCTGCATCGCGCCCGCTCGATGCTCCGCCAAGTCTGGGATGAGGAGAGTCGCCCGGCGATGACGTGCAATGAGGCCCGGCCGCGTCTCGACGCTTATCTCGACGGCGAGCTTGGCGCGGCCGAGCGGGCGGATCTGCGCGAGCATATCGAGGCTTGCGCGGAATGCGGCCCGGAATTCGCTGCCCTCGAACGGCTCCGCGACGGCATCCGCCGGGCAGCGCCGGTCTATCGCGCCCCCGAGGCTTTGCGCGCCGGGATCGCGTCTTCGCTGCGCCATGAAGGGGCGGGCCGGGGAGCGATGGAGCGGGGGCCGGGCTGGCTCGCCTTTGCCGCCTCGCTGTTGATCGCGGTGGCGCTCGGCTCGGGCGGAACCTGGCTGATCGCCGGCGAGCGGCAGCAGGACATGATCGCCGACGAGGTCATCGACAGCCATCTCCGCTCGCTCTTGGCAGACCATCTGACGGATGTGGCCTCGTCGGACAAGCACACCGTCAAGCCGTGGTTCGCCGGCCGCAGCGAGCTGTCGCCGCCCGGCGTCGATCTCTCCGCGCAAGGGTTCCCACTGGTCGGAGGCCGGCTCGACCTGATCGCGGGGAAGCCCGTTCCGGCGCTCGTCTACCGCGCCGGCCGGCACGTCATCAACGTTTTTGTGCTGCCGATCCGCTCTGGCGACTGGGCGGAGACCGTGACGCGGCGCGGCTACGCCTTGCGCCATTGGCGCGAGGGCGATCTCGGCTATTGGGCTGTCTCGGACGCCTCTGCCGACGAATTCGCCAAATTCGAGGACGCGTTCCGCGCCGCTGGCAGAAGCTGAGACTATGGAGCCGCCACAATCGTCAGCCCGTTCGCCAAGCGGGCGGTGTGCCCCAGGCCATCGGTCGCGATCACGTCGCACGAGCCCAGCGGAGCATCGGGCGGGATCTGAAGCTTTCCCTTGAGAACGCTGGCGTTGGAGACGACGTCGGCGGCTAGGATCTGGTGCGGCCCGGAGACGAGCTTGACCTCCTTGACGAGATCAAGCCCCTCGCCGGCGATTTCGAAATCGAAGCCGGCTGCGGCCGCACTCCGCGACACGGTAGGCGGCGCGATGCTGCGGATTTGCGGCCCGGTCCGCAGCAGGGCCCCCGCCCGTTCGCCGATCCGAGCCGTCCGGGCGCCGAAATAGAAGCTCGCGACCGAGGTCACCAGGGTCCCGATCAGGACGAGCAGCTGTTTGGCGAAATCCTCGCTGGCCGGGTTCCGGTCGCGGAAATAGACCGTAAAGGTCCCCTCCCCGGCCGCCGGCGTAACGGCGACGATTTGCTCCTTGGCGAGGCTGCTGACGAAACTGTCCCTTTGCGCCGTGCTCAATCCGGCGACGGAGTTGACCCGGGTGTTGGCGAGGCTGCCGTAGAGATAGACGGTCAAAACCGCGAACAGGACGATCAGCGACAATGCAATGACCGCCCGAATCGAACCCTCGGGCAAAGCCAACGCCTGGCTCTTGTCGTCGAGTTCGAATACGGCGAAGGCGACCGACACCAGGGCCAGGGTGGCGAGGAGCAAGATCACCCCGGCGATCGCCAAGACCGGCAGCCCGATCTCGCTCGCGGCCCCGACCAGCAGGTAGCGCAGCCCGAAGATCACGCCGATCAGCAGAAGTGCGACAATGACGATGACGGCCGCGATCAGACGATTGTCCTTCATGCGCCACCTCCCCCTTCGCGAAATTTTGCGAGCCGCACGATATCAATTTTCAGTGCTCGCGGTCACCGCCCGATTGCTACCTTTTAGTTCGACGGGCGGGAACCGCACCGCTGTTTTCTGAGACCGGCCCGTTGTATGACGGAGTGGCGATGACGACGCCGTTTCAGACGCGCTTTCTAGCGCTCGCTGCCGAACGTTCGCCGCTTTGCGTCGGCATCGACCCGTCGCGCGACATCTTGGGGGCATGGGGCCTGACCGACGATGGCGCGGGGCTGCGTTCTTCTGCGACAGGATGGTCGAGATCTGCGCGCCGGCGGTCGCCGCGGTCAAACCGCAGGTGGCGTTTTTCGAGCGGCACGGACCCGAAGGCATGGCTGTGCTGCGCGATCTGGTGCGTGGCGCCCAGTCTCATGGCGCGCTGATGATAATCGACGCCAAATCCGGCGACATCGCCTCGACCGCGGCGGCCTATGGCGAAGCTTTTCTGGGGCCGCGGAGCGCTTATGGCGGCGACGCAATGACGCTCAGCGCTTTTCTCGGGTTCGGTTCGCTGGAGCCGATTCTGGCGATCGCCCGGCGCGAGGCGGCCGGGGTCTTTGTCGTGGTGCGGTCGTCAAATCCGGAAGGAAGCGGGATCCAGCAGGCGATCATGCCGGACGGGAGGTCCGTCGCCTTTGGTCTTGCCGGATGACGTTGCCGCCGCAGAATTCCGAAATCGCCGCCGGCGCCATCGGCCCGATCGGGGCAGTCATCGGCGCCACCCTCGGCCGTGAGGCCGCCGATCTTGCCGCCCGCCTGCCGAACGCGCTGTTGCTGGTTCCCGGCATCGGCGCCCAGGGAGCGACGGTCGCCGAGGTGCGTCGCGACTTCGGCGCGCATTATGCGCGCACGCTGCCGTCAATCTCGCGCGCGATCTCACAGGCGGGACCCGATCGGGCCGCATTGCGCGAGCGGGTCGAGAAGTTCATCACCGAAGCGCGCCACGAGGCGTCGGGGGCGCTGCATTGCTGATCACGGCGCGGCTGTGTTAAACGAATGTTCCAATCTGTTCGGGGGATTGGGGATGGCGATCGGGAAGTTGGTTTTCGGGTTTGGCGGCGATGGCGGTCGCGTCGCGTGGGCGTGCCGGCCGAGGCCGGGGCCGACCTTCGACAAGGTCAAGCAGGCCGGGGTTCTGGTTTGCGGCGTCAACACCGGTCTTGCCGGCTTTGCCCAGCCCGACAACCAGGGCCGCTATGCCGGGCTCGACGTCGACATCTGCAAAGCCGTCGCCGCCGTGATGTTCGGTGATCCCGACAAGGTCAAATACGTGCCCTTGACCGCGCAGCAACGCTTCACCGCGCTGCAGTCGGGCGAGATCGACCTGTTGTCGCGCAATACGACCTGGACCTTGCAGCGCGACACCGATCTCGGGCTCAATTTCACCACTGTCGTCTACTACGACGGCCAGGGCTTCATGGTGACGAAAAAGCTCGGCGTCAAAAGCGCCAAGGAACTGAACGGCGCCACCATCTGCGTGCAGCCCGGGACCACGACCGAACTCAACCTTGCCGATTATTTCCGCGCCAACAAGATGGAGTTCAAGCCGGTCGTCATCGAAAAGCTCGACGAGGTCGAGAGTGCCTTTTTCTCGGGGCGCTGCGACGCGTATACGACCGACCGCTCGGGGCTCGCCGCGACCCGCGCGGCGCGCGCCTCCAACCCCGACGACTACGTGATCCTGCCCGAAGTCATCTCGAAAGAGCCCTTGGCGCCGGCGGTGCGCCAGGGCGACGACCAGTGGAACGACCTCGTGCGCTGGACGATCTACGCGCTGATCGAGGCCGAGGAAAAGGGTATCACCTCGAAGAACGCCGACGACATGCTGAAATCAAATGATCCGGGGATCAAGCGGCTTCTCGGAGTGACGCCGGGGATGGGCAAGGCGCTCGGGGTCGACGACAAATGGGCCTATAACGCGATCAAGCTTGTCGGCAATTACGGCGAGATCTTCGAGCGCAACGTCGGCCAGGGCTCGCCGCTGAAGCTCGAGCGCGGCCTTAACAACATCTGGGAAAAAGGCGGGTTGATGTATGCGATGCCGGTCCGCTGAACCCAGAGTGATGACGCCCGCGACTGGTCCCTAGCGCGCGCTGATGGCGAGCGAGGCGACAAGCGCCATCCCGCGCCCGACGCGCCCGCCCTTCTGGCGCGACGCGGCGGTGCGCGGCATCGTCTATCAGGTGCTGTTCGTCGCCGTCGTGGCGGCGGTCGGGATCTTCCTGATCCACAACACGCTGACCAATCTGCATCGGCAGAACATCGCCACAGGCTTCGGCTTTCTCGACCGCGAGGCCTCGTTCGCGATCGGCGAGACGCTGATCCCATACACGCCAGCAGACACCTATGCCCGGGCCTTTCTCGTCGGGCTCCTGAACACGCTGCTCGTCTCTGTTCTCGGGATTATATTCGCGACGGTCATCGGCACGTTGATCGGCATCGCGCGGCTCTCGACCAACTGGCTGATCGCCAAATTGTCGCTCGTCTACGTCGAGACCTTCCGCAACATACCGCTCGCCTTGCAGCTCCTGTTCTGGTGGGCCCTGCTACGCGAGGGTGCGCCTGGTCCGCGCCAGGCCTGGGAAGCCCTGCCGGGAGTGTTCGTCAGCAATCGCGGCGTCGTCTTTCCAATGCCGTTCGCCGACCCAGCGCACCGTTGGATGCTGCTGGCTCTGATCGTCGGCATCCTGGCGACGGTCTGGTTGCGCGGCTGGGCGCGGCGACGGCAGGCCTTGACCGGAACCCAGTTTCCGACGGGTTGGGTCGGCGTTGCTCTGATCGTCGGTCTGCCCTTGCTGGTGTTCCTTTCCTTTGGCGCGCCGCTGCGTCTCGAATGGCCGGAACTGCAGGGCTTCAATTTTGCCGGCGGCAGCGCGCTTTCTCCGGAATTCGCCGCCTTGTTGATCGGGCTTACGGTCTATACCGCAAGCTTTATCGCCGAGATCGTGCGCGCCGGCATCCTCGCTGTCAGCCGTGGACAGGGCGAGGCGGCCTCGGCATTGGGACTGCGACCAGGGCTTACGATGCGCCTCGTGATCCTGCCGCAGGCGCTGCGCGTCATCATCCCGCCGATGACCAGCCAGTACTTGAACCTTACCAAGAACAGTTCGCTCGCCGTGATCATCGGCTATCCCGATCTGGTCTCGATCGCGAATACGACCTTGAACCAGACCGGCCAGGCGGTCGAGGGCATCACCATGATCATGGCGGTCTATCTCGTCATCAGCCTGACGATCTCGCTGACGATGAACATGTACAACCGCTCCGTGGCGCTGGTCGGGCGGTAGGCCGTGACCGACGCCGCGCGAGATCTGTCGTTGCCCGCCGAACGGCCGCCGCAGCATTCGCTCGGGCCTTTCGCCTGGCTGCGCGCCAATCTCTTCAACAGCATCCCCAACGCGGTTCTGACCGTGCTGGCGGTGTGGCTTCTGGCGGTGGCGATCCCGCCGCTCGTGCGCTGGGGGCTGATTGATGCAGTCTGGCACGCCGACAGCGGCCGCGCCTGCCGCGGCGACGGCGCCTGTTGGGCCTTTATCGGCGAGAAACTGCGCTTCATCCTGTTCGGCCGCTTCCCCTACGAGGAGCAATGGCGGCCGCTCGTCGTCGTCGTCATCTTTGTAGCACTGATCGCGGCAAGCTGCTGGCGCGGCTTATGGGGCGGCAAGCTGACAGCGCTATGGGGGGCTGGACTCGTTGTCATCGGGGTGCTGATGTGGGGCGGCGTTCCCGGCATGTCCTATGTCGAGACCTCGCTGTGGAACGGCTTGCCGCTGACGCTGATCCTCGCGGTCATCGGCATGGTCTTCGGCTTTCCGCTGGCGATCCTGCTGGCGCTGGGGCGGCGGTCACAACTGCCGGCGGTGAGAGCAATCTGCGTCGCCTATATCGAGCTGATCCGTGGCGTGCCGCTGATCACGGTCCTGTTCATGGCCTCGGTCATGCTGCCCTTGTTCCTGCCGACCGGCATGACGGTCGACAAGCTGCTGCGCGCCGAGATCGCGTTCATCATGTTCAGCGCGGCCTATCTCGCCGAGGTCGTCCGCGGCGGTCTCCAGGCGATTGCGAAGGGACAGTTCGAGGCGGCCGACGCGCTCGGCCTCTCCTACTGGCAGCGCACTCGCCTGATCGTCCTGCCGCAGGCCCTGGCATTGGTGATCCCGCCCCTCGTCAACACCTTCATCGCCACCTTCAAGGACACCTCGCTCGTCATCGTCATCGGCCTCTTCGACCTCTTGGGCACCGCCAATGCCGCATTGACCGACGCCAACTGGCGCGGCTTCTACGCCGAGGCCTATGTCTTCATCGCGGCGATCTATTTCTGCTTCTGCTTTTTCATGTCGCGGTACAGCCAGATGCTCGAACGCCAGTTCAACAGGAGCCGGGGCCGCTAGCGGAGAGCAATATGACCGACACGGCATCCGCAACCGAGGCCGAGCGGCCGATCATCGAACTGCGCCATGTCGACAAATGGTATGGCGATTTCCACGTGCTGAAGGACGTCAACCTCGAGGTCAAGAAGGGCGAGCGCGTCGTCGTCTGCGGGCCCTCGGGCTCCGGGAAATCGACCGTGATCCGCTGCATCAACCGGCTCGAAGAGCATCAGCGCGGCCAGATCATCGTCGCCGGCATCGAACTCACCTCCGACTTAAAGAACATCGAGGCGATCCGCCGCGAAGTCGGCATGGTGTTCCAGCAGTTCAACCTGTTCCCGCATCTGACGGTATTGGAAAACCTCGTGCTGGCGCCGGTCTGGGTGCGCAAATTGCCGCGCAGGGAGGCCGAGGACACCGCGCGCATGTATCTCGAACGGGTGCGCATCCCGGACCAGGCGGACAAATTTCCGGGCCAGCTTTCCGGCGGGCAGCAGCAGCGCGTCGCGATCGCCCGCTCGCTCTGCATGAAGCCCGAGATCATGCTGTTCGACGAGCCAACCTCGGCGCTCGACCCCGAGATGATCAAGGAAGTGCTCGACGTGATGGTCGAACTGGCGCAGGAGGGGATGACGATGGTCTGCGTCACGCACGAGATGGGTTTCGCCCGCACGGTCGGCGACACGATGGTGTTCATGGATAGCGGCGAGATCGTCGAGCGAGGCAAGCCCGAGGAATTCTTCTCCAACCCCAAGAGCGAGCGCACCAAATTGTTCCTGAGCCAGATCCTGGCCCACTGACCCAGATCAATCCCGGGAGGAGGACGGCAATGACGCAAACCGGGGGGGAATACACCTACGAGCTGATCCAGGACTTCTGCAAACTGCCGGCGGGGCAGACCTTCGGTCTCGTCAGCCGTGTGGCGGCCGACGCGCAGGACCGCATCCATGTGTTCCAGCGCAAGGACCCGCCGGTCGTGGTGTTCGACCGCAAGGGCAAGTATCTGGGCGCCTGGGGCAGCGGCGAGGTTACCGACCCGCACGGCCTCAAGATCATCGGCGACACCGTCTACACGACCGACCGCTCCGACTCGGTCGCAAAGTCCTTTACGCTCGACGGCAAGGTGAAGCTCGCGCTCGGGACGCCCGGGCAGCATTCGGATACCGGCAAGGTCGAGAACTGGCTCGCCGAGCGCGCGGCCGGGCCGTTCAACCATCCGACCGAGATGATCGCCCATCCCAACGGCGACATCTATGTGACCGACGGCTACCGCAACGCCCGCGTCCACCGCTTCACGCGCGACGGCAAGCTCGTCGTGTCATGGGGCGCGCCGGGTCACGGGCCGGGGCAGTTCCACCTGCCGCACTCGATCGCTTTCGACGATGCCGGCAGGCTCTATGTCGCCGACCGCTCGAACAAGCGCATCCAGATCTTCACGCCCGAGGGCGAGTACCTCGCAGAGTGGACCGGCATGGGCGGTCCCAACGACATCAGCCGCGGCAGGGACGGCAATTTCTACATCGCCGAGCAGGAAGACGACGGCAAGCCCGCCTATGTCTGCGTGCGCGACGGCCAGGGCAACGTGCTCGCGCGAATGGAGAGCCGCCACGTCCACGGTGTCGGCGTCGACTCGCACGGCGACATCTACGCCGGCCTGACGCAAAACCGCAGCGTCGACAAATTCGTCCGCGTCAGCTAGCCGCCACGTAAGCGGTCCACCGGTCCGCCCTCCTGGATAGCGCCAGGACGGCGGGCCGGCTCGTGACGGGCGCTGCCGCTGTCTCGCTCGACGCCAGCGCCGCCTCTCCCGCATCGGTTGCCCTCTGCGCCCGATCCGAACCGCCCGCCGGAACCGGCTCGCTTCCGCGGACGGTCCTCGCACCATCCTTTTCATCGGACTGTCACAGTGGCTTGCTAAGCTGCGCGCGCTCAGTTCCTTTGTTTAGGCGGGGGGTTACCATGTCCGGAACCGTGTATGTTTCGCGCCGACGCGCTCTAAAATTTCTGTACAGCGCGCCAGTGCTGCCGCTGGCGTCCTCGCTTGCCGGCCTCTCCTTCGTCGCCGAGGCCGAGGCCTCCGGCAAGCCCGCAAACTTCCGATTTGGCGCGATGGCGGCTCCCTCTCTCGCCGATCCGCCGCAGATGGCGACGACCTATGTCGCTTCGACACTGACGAAGAGTGATGGACCGCATCACAGCGAAACCTACAAACTCGGCTACGAAACCTTCTTCCTGACCGGCGCCCGGGTGCCGGGAACCGACCACGCAGGGATCATCGCAGGCGGCTACTTCGATATCCATAACGCCCCGATCATCGACACCACATCGCCCGACAGACGCCAGTTCTTTTCCGACTGCCCCGACGGCATGTCGCTGATTGCGCTGCCGAAGGCCAAATCACATCAGGTCTGGACCACAATCGTCTCTTTGCAGTCGTGCAATTCGAATACACGACGAGAAATGCGGCCGGCGAATTCGATGTACGGGAAACTCCCCTCGCCAATCGCGGTGCTGTCGCTCGACCAGGATGCGCGGACCGGCAAGCTGAGCCTGGCGGGCTACTACAATGTCGATACCGGCAGCGCGCACGGCCTGTGGATCACCTGCGGCGCCAGCCGCTCGCCGTGGAACACGCATCTCTCGAGCGAGGAATACGAGCCCGACGCGACAACCATCGCCAGCAACGCGCAATTCAAGGCATTCAGCCAAAACCTCTTCGGCGATCCGGAGGCCGCCAACCCCTACCACTACGGCCATCTGCCCGAAGTGACCGTCCGGCCCGATGGCACCGGCACGATCAAAAAACACTATTGCCTCGGCCGCATCTCGCATGAACTCGTGCAGGTGATGCCCGATGAGCGCACCGTGCTGATGGGCGACGACGCGACCAATGGCGGTCTGTTCATGTTTGTCGCCGACCGGCCCCGCGACCTGTCCGCCGGCACGCTCTATGTTGCGAAATGGCTGCAAAAGACTGCCGACAACGGCGGTTCGGCCGACCTCAGTTGGATACGCCTCGGCCATGCGACGAGCCGTGAGATCAGTCTGCTCGCCGACACCCTGACCGCAGCCGACATCGTCGACGTGAAGACGAGCGATCCGGGCGATCCGGCCTATACCAAGATCCCGTTCAGCGGGAAGAGCAACTGGGTCAAGTTCACCCCCGGCCGGGAAACGGCCGCGGCCTTCCTCGAGACGCACCGCTACGCCGCATACAGGGGCGGCAGCCTGGGTTTCACGAAAATGGAAGGCACGACCGTCAACGCGAAGAACAAGATCGCGTACAGCGCCATCAGCTACGTGCAGCCGGAGATGACCGACGGGTCCGGCGGCATCTCGATCAAGGGTCCGCAGGCCGGCATGGTCTATGCCTGGACTCTAGGCGGCGGCCAGTCCGACGACACCGGCGCCGCTATCGCGAGCGCGTGGGTTCCCACCAGCGGCGCCCCGGTTCCCGGCCTGATCGGCGAGGACCTTGCGTCCCCGGATGGGCTCGGAAATACTTCCAACCCGGACAAGATTGCAAATCCCGACAATCTGAAGTTCTCCGAACCGATGCGCACCCTCTTCATCGGCGAAGACAGCGGCCGTCACGTCAACAACTTCCTCTGGGCTTACAACGTCGATACGGGCGAACTGGCTCGCATCCTCTCCTGCCCGTCCGGAGCCGAGTCGACCGGGCTGCACGCCGTCGATGACGTTCATGGCTTTACCTACATCATGAGCAACTTCCAGCACCCCGGCGACTGGGAAGCGCCGCTGCACGATGTTGTGAAGCCCACGCTCGATCCGCTGGTCAGGGCGAATTACGACGACAGGTACAGCGCCGCGGTCGGCTATCTGACCACCGAAAGCCGCCTGAAAGAGGTCACATCAAGGGTGCGTGACGGCGCGGGCCTCCGGCCTCGTTTGCTTTTTTCTCTCCGGGAGCGTCATGTCATGGTCATGATCTGGCGCCAGAGGTGGCGGCGCGCCGGAACTTCGGCGGATGAGGCACCCTATGGACGATCACGACGCAGCGCTGACATCGCAGCCACCGGAGGCGCCGCCGCCAGATCTGCTCGAACAATACGGCTGCGGACCGATCCAGTTTTCAGGTCGCAGCGATGCGCTCTACGAGCGGCATTTGCTGTTCGACGACGTCATCGATCCGCTCGCGGCCGGCTCTCGCGAACGCTTCGAGGCCGCCGCGCGATCGGTCAGGGATGTGATGTCGCAGCGCTGGGTCAGAACCGAGCGCACCTATAACCGCCTCAATCCGAAGCGCATCTACTATCTGTCGATGGAATTTCTGATCGGCCGCTCCCTTGCCAACAACGTAACCAATTTGTTGCTGGATCCGTTCGTGCGCAGGGCGGTCCAGCAACGGGATCTCGACTGGTTCGGCTTGATCGAGGAGGAGCCGGACGCCGGTCTCGGCAATGGCGGGCTCGGACGGCTTGCCGCCTGCTTTCTCGATTCGATGGCGACGATGCAGCTGCCGGCCATGGGCTACGGGCTGCGCTACGAATACGGCATGTTCCGACAAACGATCGAGGACGGCTGGCAGCGCGAGCACCCGGACAACTGGCTGCGGCGGAACGATCCGTGGGAAGTTGGCCGCCTCAAGGAAGCGGTCGAGATCAAGCTCAACTCTTCGTTCAGGATGCACCAGGGGACGCTGGAAATCGTCCGCGGCCGGCCCTCGACTGTCATCGGCATCCCGTTCGACCGGCCGGTGGCCGGCTATGGCGGCAAGACGATCAACACACTGCGTTTGTGGTCGGCGGCCTCGCACGACGATTTCGACTTTCAGGAGTTCAGCAGCGGCGATTTCGTCGGTGCGCTGGTCGGGAGTCTCGCCGCGCACACATTGACCCGCGTGCTATATCCCGACGACAGCACCGAAGTCGGGCAGGCACTGCGTTTCGCGCAGGAACATTTTCTGGTGGCCTGTTCGCTCGCCGATCTGGTGCGCCGCTTTCACCACCGCAACGGCGATTGGCGCGGTCTTCCGGACAAGGTCGCAATCCAGCTCAACGACACTCACCCGACCCTGGCGGTTCCCGAGCTGATGCGGATTCTGCTCGACGAGGCGCATCTCGGCTGGGACGAGGCGTGGGACATTACGCAGCGGACGTTGGCCTACACCAATCACACGCTGCTGCCCGAAGCTCTTGAAAGATGGCCGCTCCACTACTTCGAGCAACTGCTGCCGCGTCAGCTGGAAATAATCTTCGAAATCAACCGCCGCTTTCTCGATGTCGTGCGAACCCGCTGGCCGTCGGATAAGGGGCGCATCGAGCGCATGGGTCTGATCGAGGAGGGTCCCGACCGGAAGGTGCGGATGGCAAACTTGGCGATCGTCGGCTCGCACAGCACCAACGGCGTCGCCGCAATCCATTCGAACCTGCTGCGGACGAGGACGGTCAAGGATCTCGCCGAAATGTTTCCGGAGCGGTTCAACAACAAGACGAACGGGATCACGCCGCGGCGCTGGCTACTAATGGCAAATCCGGGGCTCGCCCGCACGATCACGGAGACGGTCGGAGAGGGCTGGGTGACCGATCTGGACGAGTTGCAAAAGCTTCGCCCGCTCGCCGACGACCCAGCCCTGCGCGAGCGGTTTGTCCAGGCCAAGAGCCAAGCAAAGCTGCGTTTTGTCGACTGGGTCAAGTCGAGCTGCGGTCAAAGTATCGATCCAGACAGCATTTTCGACTGCCAGATCAAGCGCATCCACGAATATAAGAGGCAGCTGCTGAATGCGCTTCGCATCATCGTATTATACAACAGGCTTAGAGAGAACCCGAACCTGGACCTGACGCCGCGCACCTTTTTCTTCGCCGGCAAAGCGGCGCCCGCCTATCGACTGGCGAAGCTGATCATCAAGTTCCTGAGCAATTTGGCCGGGACGGTCGATGGCGACCCCGTGACGCGCGGCCGGATAAAGGTCGTGTTTCTTCCCGAATACTGCGTTTCGCTTGCCGAGCGATTAATCCCGGCGGCCGACGTCTCCAACCAGATTTCGACCGCCGGCTACGAAGCCAGCGGCACGAGCAATATGAAGTTCATGATGAACGCAGCGCTGACGATCGGCACCCGCGACGGCGCGACGATCGAAATGGCTCAGGAAGCCGGCGAAGAGAATTTCTTTCTGTTCGGGCTTACCGCACAGCAGGTTGCCGAGAGTACATCCTGGTACAATCCGCACTGGCATTATGACCACGAGCCCGAGACCCGCGCGGCGTTGGACCTAATCTCCTCCGACTATTTCAGCCGCTATGAGCCCGGCATTTTCACGCCAATTCACCAAGCACTGCTCGATCAAGGCGACCATTATATGCACCTTGCGGATCTCAGAGCCTATCTCGCGGCGGATCAAGCGCTCTGCCGGCTTTACCGGGATCGCGACGGATGGGCGCGCAAGGCGATCCTGAACGTTGCCAGTTCGGGGAAGTTTTCCAGTGACCGCACGATTGCCCAATACGCGGCCGAGATCTGGGATGCCAAGCCGTGCCCGGTTCCATAGGGAGGATCAGAAGCCATGGCCGTTTCGCCGCTGGCGGGCAAGCCCGCGCCAAAGGAGATTCTGGTCGATCTCGCCCGGCTGGAACACGAATATTTCAATCGGCGGCCCGATCTCGACGACCCGAACCAGTTGGTCAGCTTCGGCACCAGCGGGCATCGCGGCTCGTCGCTGCATGGCACGTTTACCGAAACGCACATCCTGGCGATCACGCAAGCCATCTGCGACTACCGCAAGGGGCATGGCGCCACCGGCCCGCTTTTCATGGGAAAGGACACACACGCGCTTTCCGGGCCGGCCCAGCGCACCGCACTCGAAGTATTGGCCGCCAACGGCGTGGAGACCGTCATTCAGCGTGACGACGGGGTGACGCCGACCCCGGTCGTCTCCCGCGAAATCCTTGTCCATAACCGCGGCCGCTCTGATCGCCTGGCCGACGGCATTGTCGTCACCCCTTCGCACAACCCGCCGGAGGATGGCGGCTTGAAATACAACCCGACCAATGGCGGGCCTGCGGAGACCGAAGTCACGCGATGGATCGAAGATCGCGCCAATGAGCTTTTGCGGGGCCGCAACGCCGAAGTGAAGTGCCTGGATTTCACCGCGGCGATTAATGCAAACACGACGCGTCAGGAAGATTTTATCCAGCCTTATGTCGAAGACTTGCGCAATGTCATCGATATGGACGTAATTCGCGCGGCCGGCATCAAGCTCGGCGTCGATCCATTAGGCGGAGCCGCCGTTCACTACTGGGAACCGATCAACGCGCTCTACAAATTGGATATTGCCGTCGTCAATCCACGGGTCGACCCGACCTTCTCGTTTATGACTGTCGATCATGACGGCGTCATTCGCATGGACTGCTCCAGCCCGTATGCGATGGCCCGGCTCGTCGGCCTCAAGGACCGATACCGGGTCGCCTTCGCCAATGATCCCGACGCGGATCGGCACGGGATCGTGACCCCGAGCGCCGGGTTGATGAACCCGAACCATTATTTGTCGGTGGCGATCTGGTACCTCTTGACCCACCGCCCGAGTTGGCCCGCTGCGAGTGCGGTTGGCAAGACCGTCGTCACCAGCGGCATGATCGACCGGGTCGTGCGCAATCTCGACCGCCGCCTGGTCGAGGTGCCGGTCGGCTTCAAATGGTTTGCGCCCGGGTTGTTCGACAGCTCGTGCTGCTTTGGCGGCGAGGAGAGCGCTGGAGCGAGCTTTCTGCGCCGCGACGGCAGTGTGTGGACCACAGACAAGGACGGCCCGATCATGGATCTGCTGGCCGCCGAAATCACCGCCCGGACGGGCAAGGATCCGGGCGAGCACTACGATTTATTGCAGGCGGAATTTGGCGCCATGTACTACACCCGGATCGACGCCCCGGCGACGCCAGAGCAAAAGGCGAAATTGGCGAAGCTGTCGCCCGAGGCGGTCACTGCGCCGGAAATGGCCGGCGAGCCGATTGTCGCAAGGATTACCCGCGCGCCGGGCAACGATGCGCCGATCGGCGGCCTCAAGGTCAGCACCCGCAATGGCTGGTTCGCGGCGCGTCCGTCAGGGACCGAGGCCGTCTACAAGATCTACGCCGAAAGCTTCAAGGACGAACAGCATCTGCAAGCGATAGTCGACGGCGCGCGGCAAATCGTCGGCAACGCTCTGGGAGGGGTCTGATCCCGGATATGGCGATCACAGCCACATGGTACGCTGCATCGCTGATGCCCGCGGTCGGCGCTGGCCGTGGCACGGGAGCTCGGGTTAGACTCCGCCCGCGGCGTTCGGGAGGAGGTTGGCATGTATGATTTGGTGATCCGCGGGGCGACGGTCGTCGACGGGCTCGGACGTGAGCCGCGGCGGGCCGATGTCGCGGTCGCGAACGGGCGGATCGCGGCACTCGGCGAGGTCGGGCGCGACGCCGACCGGCTGGTCGACGGCGGCGGTTTGACCCTGATGCCCGGTATCATTGACATCCACACGCATTACGACGCGCAGGTGACCTGGGACGCGACATTGTCGCCCTCGCCCTCGCTCGGCGTCACCACTGCGGTCATGGGGAATTGCGGCTTCGGCATTGTCCCCTCGCCGCCGGCGCTGCGCGACCTGATCATGCGCAATCTCGCTGTCGTCGAGGGCATGGACATCGACGCGCTGCGCGCCGGGATCAACTGGGAATTCCAGAGCTTTGCCGAGTATCTGGCGGCGGTTCGCCGGCGCGCCCCCTACGCCAATCTCGCGGTCTTTGTCGGGCATTCGGCGGTGCGCACGGCGGTCATGGGCGAGGACGCCTCGGTCCGCAAACAGCCGACCCCGGAAGAACTCGCCGAGATGAAGCGGCTCGTCGCCGAGGCCATGGGCCAGGGTGCGATAGGGCTCGGCGCCTCCTATTCGCTCAATCACTCCGGCTGGGGTGGTGTCCCGATGCCGTCGACGATCAGCGAATTGGCCGAGTTCGACGCACTCGTCGGCGCGATGGGGCCGCCCGGCCGAGGGGTCGTCGAGATCTCGTCGGGCCAGCGCCCGGTCGCCGAGATGGCGGAGATCGCCGGGCGCCACGGGCGGCGCATCTTTATGAGCACCGCACTCGCCCTCTACAACGAGCAGTATCCTCGCCGCGCGATCGAGATGTACGAGGCGTGCGCTGCGGCACAGGCGCAGGGCAACCCGGTGCACATCCAGCTGACCTGCCAGCCGCTGTCGTTCGATTTCACGCTCGAGAGCGCCTATCCGTTCTACAGCCACGAGGCCTTTGAGCCGATCAAGGCCTATTCCCCGGACGAACTGAAGGCGGTGTTCCGCGATCCGGGCTTCCGCGAGCGGTTCCGGCAGAACTTGCGCCAGCCGCGGCCCGGCACCGTGTTCCAGGGCAATTGGAACCGCGTCGTCGTCGCCGTGCCGGCGTTGCGCAAGAATATGGGGCTGATGAACCGCAACATCGCCGAAATCGCGGGCGAGCGGAACCGCGACCCGCTCGACGTCTTCCTCGATCTCGGCCTCGAGGAGGATTCGAAGACGGCGTTCCTCGGCCTCTTCTTCAACGCGGTCGACGAGGGAGTGGCCGAACTCCTGAGGCACCCGGCCGGGGTCGTGGCGCTTTCCGACGCCGGCGCGCATCTGATGTATCTGTGCGATGCCGGGTTCGGGCTTTACCTGCTCGGGCATTGGGTGCGCGAGCGCGGGCTCTTCGACCTGCCCGAGGGCGTAAGGCGGCTGACGAGCCATCAGGCCGGGCTCTACGGCATCCCCGACCGCGGCCGGATCGAGACCGGCGCCTGCGCCGATCTGTTGCTGTTCGATCCGGAGAATGTCGGCGTGTCGCCGGCGCGGCGGGTCAACGATTTGCCGGGCGGCGGCCCACGCACGATCCGCGACCCCAAGGGTGTGCACGGCGTCTTCGTCAACGGCGTCGAGGTCTTCGACGGCAAGGATTACGCGCGCCTCGCCAAGGGGCCGGGCCAGGTCCTCGACCGCTTCCTGCCGACCGGGCCCTCGCTGATCCGCAACGCCGCGGAATAGCCCCGCCCTTCAGCCGCGGCACTGGCGCTCGATCTGCATGTTGGCGAGAAACGGCGCCAGCGGGTGGGCGCCCATCGCGACCATGGCGCGGCTGTCGAACGCCACCAACGCCGCCCGCTGTTCGGCGGTCAGGCGAAAGCGGTCGGCATAGGCGGCGGGGTCGGCGATAAAGGCCGCACGGCTCTCCCGGTCATGGGTCAGGCCGTGGAGGGCGGTCGTAAGCTCCACCAGTTCAGGCTTGATCGATTTGTAGTGCGGGTCGGGCGGATCTTCGGGCGGGCTGAACCAGCCGAGCGAGGCGTAATTATGATGCCAGCTCGGCTCCATCGAGACGATGATCGGGCTTGCGCTCACCGAGCATGCCCGCGGCGCAGGCCCAGCAGCGCAATTCGACATTGCCGGCGGCGTCGAGTTCCGCCTCGTCATAGCCGATCAGCGATTTGAGGTTGCCGGCTGCTAGCCGCGCCAGCGCCTTTTCGTCCCAGGCTATATCGGGGCTCAAATAGCGCTCGGTTCCGGGAAAATGCGACATGCCGCCGCTCGCCAGCACCGCCGTCCGTAGCCCCATCGCGGTCACGGTCGCGGCGACCGCCTGGCCGAAGGCATAGCAGCGCTCGATCGTCGGCTGCGGCGGCAGATAGGCGTTGACGTAGATCGGCAATACCGGATCGTCGACGCCGAGATGGTAGAGCGGGATGCCGATCGCGTAGTCGATCCTGGCGGTGCTCGAAAACGCCGGGTCGAAGCCCTGCCGATAGAGGCGGCGGACCAGCTCGAAGCCGATCTCGCCCGGCACCCGCCAGTGGAATTCATGGCCGGCGAAACTGCCGCGCGCCTCGCCCCCGACATGGATCGTGAAGGCGGGTGCGGCGGCGTGAAAGAACTGTTCGGCGTGGTCGTTCGAAAAGATGATCCAGAGATCGGGTGAAAGCGCCTTCAGCCGCGCGCCAATTTCGGCCGCCGCTTGCTTGACGCGCTCGACCGTGCCGCGGTCCTCGGTCTCGGGCAGGGTGAAGAATTGCGGGGCGTGCGGTAGCATCGCTCCGCCGACAATGCTCAACATTGCGGGCAAGCTCCTGATCGATCCATCTCCCGATCCTACCGCGGGTCGTGCTACCGTCGCAGCCAACACAAACGCTCTTTCGAGGAAACGTCCGATGCCGCCATCCGCCGACGATCCGCAGAGCGGGCCAGTCGCCGACATGCCGGCCGCTGCACCGGCCGAAACCAGCCACGAAGCGCCGATCCTGGAGGGCTCGCCTGGCGGCGAAGCGACCGATCGCGCGGCCGGTGAGGACGAATCCCATCGCCGGCGCCGGCGTCGTCGCCGCCGCAAGCCAACCCTCGGAGCCAACGCGCCCGCCGCCGAAGGCAACGGCGAAACGGCGGCGGAACCTGTCGCCTCGTCCGACGATCAGCCCGGCGAGACTGCCGCGGGTATGCCCGAAGGCGAGGCGCCGCGACACCCGGCACGCCGGCGGCGACGTCGGCGCCGCCCGCAGCAATCGGCAAATCTGGCCGTAGACGGCAACGCGGCGGAACCCGGGCTGGCGGCTGCTCCAGCAGCGGTGGAGGATGGCCCAGCACCTTCCCCGACGCCGCCCCCGACCCCAATGCAGCGCCTGCGGCACCGCCGTCGTCCGCCGCGACGGCCGGCCGCGATGGCAGAGATCGGCACTGACGGCGCTCAGTCGCCCCAGACGGCCGGAGAAGCTTCGACAGGGGACGCGACCCGGCCACCCCGGCGCCCGCGGCTGCGGGTCTTTGTGCCACGTCCGACGCCCGAGGAGCCGGCGCCCGCGGCGCGCGAGCCGGGAACCCGAGAGCGGCGCGGCCGCAATCCGAGAAGTCGCGACAACCGCGGCGCCGGGGCTGCTCCTGCCGAGCGACGCGCGCGGGATGACGGCGAGCGGCGCGAGCGTGTCGCGCGCGCCAAGGGTCCCCCAGGAAAGGGTCCCCCGGGCGCTCGCGACCGGCAGCGCGGCCGGGGCCGCGACGAGCCGCGGCAAAAGCCGCCGCAGAAACTCTACGCGCTCGAATCCGTGGTCGATCGCGGTTTCGAGGATATCGACGACGCGGCCGAGGACAGCGGCGTCAGGCGCGTGCATTGGACGATCGTCAAGCGCACTGTCGCTGACCAGAAGAGCGGCAAGCCGATGTCGGCGACCTATGTCTTGCAGCGCGAAGGCGCCGACACCGAGTATCCCAATCTTGGCGCCGCCCGCACCGCGGCCAACAAGACCATCGTTCACCCGGAAAAGCTCACCATGTCGAAAGCCGAACACGTTGCCGCCAAAAACAGTAAATAGATGCGCTGTCGTTCAGTTTAATGAAAGGTATTAGTTAGGGAAGGTCTTCTCTATCGCGGCGGTGTGGTGTCAAGCTCGCTTCTCAGTGGTGCTTTCGCTTCCGAACAATAATGCCGTCTCGCAAGGCTCTCGCTTATCTCCGGGAGGTCGGCGCTATGACCGCCCCATGATGGGTTCAGAAGGATGAGGTGGAACAATCTGAACATCGTCCTGCCGAAGCGGAACCACGTTCCCGGCGAACTCACCTCGTCCATCGTCCCCGCGAGGGGCGCTTTTCCGCCGGGGCGAAACTCAATATCCTTCTTTCAGGCGGCTACTGCATCGGGCTGCTTGCGCCAGCGGAATTGGGTACCGTCCGTCCACATCCGGTGCCGGATGACACCGCATTCATGGATCGCATCCATGCCTACCTGCCGGGCTGGGATATCCCGAAGGTGAGCCGCAGGCTGTTCACCGATCACTTCGGACTGGTATCCGACGTGCTCGCCGAGACCTTCTCGCGGCTGCGCTCGCAGGCGCGCTCCGGCATCCTGCAAGGGCGGGTACATCTCGGGGGCGCGCTCTCCGGCCGCGACGGCAACGCGGTCGGCAAGACCGTCTCAGGGCTCATGAAGCTGCTGTACCCGGAAGCCTCCGAGCCAGTTCCCGACGAAGACCTCGAATGGTCGGTGCGCCTCGCTCTGGAGTGCCGCAGGCGGGTCAAGGAGCAGCAGAAGCGGATCGGCTCCGCCGAGTTCCGCAACACGCAATTCTCCTACAGCATGGGCCTCGACGGGGTGGAGAAATTTGTCGTGACCCCAGAGCTGCAATCCGAGGACAGTATCGGGGCAGACCCGCTTTCGCATGGCCAGGTGTGGGCGATCAGTCCTGGCGGCCACGAAGAGCCGGTCGGGCTGTATCGGATCGAGGTCAACGAGGGGCCGGGCAGCGGCGTGCGCATTCTCAACCAAGCGCCGCCCGCACCGTTCCGGGAAAGCGTCAGGATCGCCGAGCAGAACCTATATGCTCGGGGCGGCGAATTGGTCGGTGATCGCAACCCTCGCGAACACGAATTCGCCGTCCAGCTGCGTTCGTTCGACGCCGCCAGATCCGCGAATCAAACCGGGGTGCCAGTCCTGCTCGCCTTAGCCTCGGCGCTGCTCGGCAAGCCGCTGAAGGGCGGGCTGGCGGTCGTCGGCGGCATTAATCTAGGTGGCTCAATCGAGGCAGTTCATAACCCTGTCGACGTGGTCGAACACGCGCTGTCAAAAGGCGCCTCCGGTATTCTGATGCCGGTTTCCTGCCGCCGTCAGCTGGTTGACTTGTCCGACGACGTCGCGACCAAGGTGCAGGTGCTCTATTACTCGGACGCCGCCGACGCCCTTCGTAAGGTTTTGCACGAGGGATAGTGTGGGCTCGCAGAGTGGCCGTAGGACGCATCAGCGGTGCGTCGAATTTGAAGTCGGGCGCCTGCCAGCTCGGTGGCAATTCCGTGCACCGAAGGCGGCACCCCTGTCACTCTCGAGACATTGTTCGAGTTGGTGAAGGTTTGATTTCAGAATGCGCATACGGGCTGTCGCCAAGCGGCCTGTGAACGTCGGTCTGCCCTTCACCTCAGGAGTTGAGGAGGCAATTGATCCTGATCAACGCACCGTCCCGCGGAGCCTTCATGATTTTAATTTTGGGTATTTGGAGGCAAGAACTCTATCCAGACAACGCAGGAGGCGGGCTGTCGCCGAAGTCCTGTCGCACTCTTGTCGCCATTGCCCCGTTACTCGCTACGGCCGTGCTTGCCGCCGGCTACCCGGCAAATGCCGTCGTTTACAAATACACCCAAATCAACGTGCTCGGCGCAACTCGCACGGAAGCTTACTGGCCAAGCGGCGGTTGCGGTTGAGCCAGGCGAGGGTGCGCTCGACGACCCAACGGCGTTTGAGTTGAGGAGATGGAAACCGGGGGTGGCCTGTGACGCGTCTGACGATCTCGATGGTTCACTTGCCGAGCTTGGCGAGGGCTTGCGTGAGCTTGTCGCCGGCATAGCCGGCATCGGCAAAGACATGGCGCAGCGAGGGAAATGCATAGCGAACGGTGGCGAGCAACAGCGCTGCGCCATCGCGGTTTTGGACGCCGGCCTGATGCAGACGAGGCCACCTTTGGGTCAGGCAGGTCGCTGCGTGTGATCGCAAACCGGTCAAAGCGGTCGTCGATCGGGTCCTTTAGGGGAAACCCTCAGCTGGAGACCTCCAAAAACCGGGAGGTCTAGCCGGAAAGAGGCGGGCGTTCGGCTGTGCAGTGGTCGGCGGGTTAGGGCGATCGGTGTGCCGGCGCGCGGCCGGCTGCGTTAGCGGATTTTCGGGTCAGGTTGGTGCGGTCCGGGCAGCCAGCCAGACCATCCGCTGCATGTTGTAGAGGAGGTTGGCGAGGCCGATCTTGGTTCTCGCTCGGGCGAGGCCGATGGTGCGGATGAACAGGCCCATCGGCCCCTTCTGGCGGGCGAAGACGTGCTCGACCGCCGAGCGCACCGCCGATTTGCGGGCATTGGCCCGGGCGGTGCGGCGCGGCATCGGCTTGCCTTTCGGCTTTTTGCGGTGGATCTGCGAGCGCAGCAGGCGGCCGGCGAGAAACTTCTCATTGGCCTTTGAGCGATAGGCGGTGTCGGCCCAGACATCGCCGGCGGTATTGTTGCTGTCGATCAGTTCGGGCAGCAACGCCCCGTCGTGGCGGGCCGCATCGGTGACCGTCCAGCGGCGGATCAGGCGATGCCGGCGGTCGATGCCGATATGGTTTTTGTAGCCGAAGGCCGGGATCGCGAGATCGACGCGCGGTGCGCCATCCGCGCTCGGCTTAGCTTTGGTGTATTTGACCGTCCAGCGCGCATCGCGATCCTTCTGGCGCAGCTTGGCGGGCTTGCTTGCCCATTCTGCCGGGATGCGGCCTTCTTTGATGTCGCGCTTCTCGCCGTCGGTGTTGCGCTGCTTGGGTGCGGCGACGATCGAAGCGTCGATGATCTGGCCGCTCATCGCCAGAAACCCGGCCCTTGCCAGCGCCACATCGAAGCGCTCAAACAGAACCTCGATCGCCGGCTTGCCCGCGATCTTGGCCCGGGTCAGCGCTTCGCGAAAGGTCCAGATCGTATTGGCATCGGGCACTGTGTCGGCCAGCCCCAGCCCGAGAAACCGCATGAACGACAGCCGGTCGCGGATCAGATATTCGGTGCGCTCGTCCGACAGATTGTGGCTGGCCTGCAGAACAAGGGCTTTGAACATCAGCACGTGATCGAACGGCGGCCGCCCGCCTTTCGCACGCTCTGAGCGCGGCGCCGCCCGCTCCAGATCGGCGCGGAACAGTTCGAAATCGATCACCGCGCTCAGCCGCTCCAAGGCGTCGCCTTTGGCCGAAAGTTCCCTCAGCCGCTCGTCAACGTCGAAAAACCCCGCCTGACCGCGCATCTCCGCCCGCCAGCGCAGACCCCGACCTATCGAATCACGAACCCGCTAAAATTACGAGGTTTTTGGAGGCCTCCAGCTCGATCGTTACGAAGGGCGGCGTCGCTAATCTGCGCCCCTCTCTTTTTGGGGGCCATCACTCAATTTTTGTCGGTTGTGGTGACCGAACGACACCTTTAGCGTGGGAAGGTCAGCGCCGGAGAGGATTTCGGCGGCTCTATGTTTTCGGGAGGTGACGATGGCACGCAACGGCTATCTGATCATGGACAGCGATCTCCACATGATGGAACCGGACGATCTCTGGGCCCGCTATCTTGACGAGCCCTATCGGACCACGAACCCGCCAAGGTTCTTTGGCGGACAACAGGAAGAATTAACCGACAATCCGGAGGACAAGGCGAACACCGACGCGATCGCCGGGATGGAGGTGCAGGGATTGGCAATCCCGGCGCACGCGACACAAATGGGCGCGACGGTATCGAGTTCGCGAGTTACAGCGACGCAGCCGAGCACGGCACCCGCATTTTCGCATCGCACGTGCCAGGGGTTATGATCCCGCCTCGACCTTGACGGCCATGGACATCGAGGGGATCGACGTGGCGGTCATGTATGGCACTCGCGGCCGCCAGATCCTGTGTCATGACAATCTGGCGCCCGACTACGCTGCGGCGCTGGCGCGCGCCTACAACGACTGGGCGGCCGATTACTGCAAGACCGATCCGCAGCGCCTAAAATTCGCTGCCCAGATTGCGATGCACGACGTGCTGCTGGCTGTCGAGGAGGCGCGCCGCTCGGTCACCGAACTCGGCGCTGTCGCGGTGATCGGCACCCCCAATCCGGTCAACGGCCAGCATCTGCACGACGAGGCGTGCGAGCCTCTATGGGACGAGCTCGAGCGGCTTAATGTGCCGATCGGCTTCCACCCGACGGGCAACACCTCGTTAAGGGACGACGCGGGCACGCGCTATGTCGGACACGCCAACTTCCACCCGATTGCACACGCGATCCGCAACCCGACCGAGCTGATGGGGGCGATTGCCAGCATGACGACGGGTGCTGTCCTCGAGCGCCATCCGAAATTGCGCTGCGCCTTTCTCGAAGGCACCGCGGGATGGCTCTACTGGTGGCTGTGGCGGCTCGACGACCAATGGGAAAAGTTCGGCCCCGGCTGCGAGCGTCAGATCGCGATGCTGCCCAGCGAATATTTCAAGCGCCAGTGCTACATCGCGCTCGATGTCGACGAGGAGCCGGCGGTCGATGTCGTCAATAAGGTGGGGGCGGAGTATTTCGTTGTATCGAGCGATTACCCGCATCCCGACGGCGCTTTCCCGGAAGCGATTCAGCAGTTTCTCGGCCTGGCTTTGAACGACGAGGCGCGGCGCAAGATCCTGTGGGATAATTGCGCCCGGCTCTACGCCATTTCGAAGCCGGCGGCACCGTTGACCCGTGATCTCCCGCAGGCATCGGCGGCTGAGTAAGAGGACCCGGGCGGGGCCGTCGGCTTGACGTCTCCGCCCGCCATCCATACGGTCTGAGCCGCGCCCCCGCTAGCGGCGGAGGCGAACCCGCGGGTACTCGGTGGCTGCTCCGATTGCCTAGAACCATAATTGAGGGTGGAACGCCATGCGCATCGTCGCGGTAGAACCGATGATCGTCGAGGTACCGATGCGCGCGCCGGTGAAGGGCGTACACGGTGTCACTCTGGCGCAGCGCAGCGTCCTTGTCCGCGTCGCGACCGATGCGGAGATAGAAGGCTGGGGCAATGTCGATCCGAGCCCCGGCTATACGCTGATGTCGGCCGACGAGATCCATGCCGCGATCACAGCCTGGGCGCCGAGCCTTGTCGGCGGTGACGCCATGAATCTGAATGCCGCGCTTGCGGCGATGGATCGCGCGGCGGTCGGCGCCTGCGAGGCGAAGGCGGCGATCGAAATGGCGCTGTGCGATGCTAAGGCCCGCGCCCTCGGCATTCCGGTCCATTCGCTGCTTGGCGGGCTTACCAAATCGGAGGTGACGCTGAATGCCTGGATTGGCACGGTGCCGCCGGCGCAGGCGGCCGCGGAGGCGTTAGGCTGGCTAGAGCGCGGCTTTCGCTCCGCCAAGATCAAGCTCGACGGTGCCGACCCCGAGGGCGTGCGCCGGGTCGCTGCGGTGCGGGAAGCGGTCGCCGCTCGCATGGCCCTGCGCGTCGATTTCAACGAGAGTCTGCCGTCCGCTGATGCGGTCTCGTTCATCCGGGATCTCGAACCGTTCGACCTGACGCTGGTCGAGCAGCCCTCGCCGCGCGATTGCATCGATGATCTAGCCATGATCCGGCGAGGGATCCGCATCCCGCTAATGGCGGATGAGAGCGTCGTCGGCCCGGCATCGCTGATAGACATCATCCGCAAAGAGGCTGCGGACATCGTCAAGGTCAAAGTTATGAAACAGGGCGGGCTGACGCGCACGATAGAGATGGTGCATATCGCTGCGGCGGCCGGGCTCGGTGTCGTGATCGGCCATGGTTTTGGGCTGACAATCTCGACCCTTGCCGAGGCGACGGTGGCCGCGGTGTGCGATGCCGTGTGTGAAGGCTGTGAGGCGGTTGGACCGCTAAAGATGGCCGGCGACGTCGTCACCGAACCCGCGATGCTCGATCGTGGCGTGATCCGGCTGAGCGATCTGCCCGGTTTTGGGGTCGACATCGACCCTCAGGCGCTCGGCCAGGTACGGAGAGCGTGATGCCGGGGCTGCTGCGACGGAGTGTGTTGCGCGGTTGCGGGTATCTTGCAGTTGCGCCGGCACTAGCAGTAGCAGCATCGGCGTGGCCGGCGACAGCCCGCGCCGACGAGGAGGCCAAGCTCACTGGCGCAAAAAAGGAGGGCAAGGTTGTCTGGTACGTCTCGATGTTCGACATTGACACCGCCGAGAAGGTGGGCAAAGCGTTCGAGGCGCGATATCCAGGCGTGAACGTCGAGGTCGTGCGCGCCACCGCTGGGGTGATCTATCAGCGCGTCCTACAGGAAAGCCAAGCCGGCGTCTTCGCCGACGATGTGTTTTCCTCGACCGATGAGGGTCATTACCTGAACTTCAAGGAAAAGGGGCTGACACGGCCCTATGTCCCGGTCGGCGCCAACCAGGTCCTGGCGCGATTCCAGAACATTGATCCGGACAATTACTACCAGGTCGCTTCGGTTGGCCTGATACTGTTGTTGTACAACACGCAAAAGGTGCCGCTCAGCGAGGCTCCGAAGAACTGGAAGGATCTCCTAGACCCCAAATGGAAGGACAAGATCTCATTTGGGCACCCGGCGTTTTCCGGGTACATTGCAACCTGGGTATTGTCGCTGACCAAGCTCTATGGCTGGGAATACTTCGAGCAGCTGGCGAAGCAGAACCCGCTGATCGGCCGTTCCGGGAATGATGCGATAACCCAGCTCAATTCGGGGGAGCGTCAGGTCGCCGCCGGCCCCGATGCGACGACGCTAAAAAGCAAGAACCGCGGCAACCCGATCGACATCATTTATCCCGAGGACGGTTCGATATTCATGACTGCGCCATCCGCGATCCTTGCCAAGGCGCCGCATCCGCATGCGGCCGAGCTGTTCATGGATTTCTTTATGACAAAGGAATATTCGCAGCTCCTTGTGCAAAACGGCTTTTCTCCATTGCGCCCGGATGTCGCGCCGCCCGAGGGGCTGCGCCCGCTGTCGGATGTCAAGCTGATCCGCCCCCCGGCGGCCGAGCTGAAGACCGAGATCCCGGAGGTGATCGAGAAGTTCCGCGCCACCTTTGGCGTCTAACGCCAAAGCATGGCCAGCATCGCTGCAGATGTCGAAGCCGGCGGGCGCGAGGTTGTCGCGCGTCGCTGGGGAGGTCCCTCCGTCCTCGCCTGGGTAGCCGTTGCCGCCGCGCTATTTGTCCTCGTCGGCTACCCATTGCTGTGGCTTGTGCTCAAGTCGCTCCAGTCGCCATCGGCGGCGGGGCTGACCTTCGACAATTTCATCACTGCCTTCACCACGTTGCGCTACCTGGCGGCAGTCCGCAACTCGCTCGAGCTGGCGACCGCGGTGGCGCTGCTCGATCTGGTGATCGCGGTACCGATGGCTTGGGCTGTCGTGCGCACCGACATGGCATGGAAGGGGTTTGTGCGGGCCTGCGTCGTCGGCTCCTTCATCATCCCCGGCTTTCTCGGCGCCATCGCCTGGACGCTACTCGCCGGACCGAATGCCGGATGGCTCAACAAGGGATGGATGACGCTGACCGGCGCCGGCACGGGGCTGTTGAATATCTATTCGCTCGGCGGCCTTGTGTTTGTCATCTCGCTCTATACCTATCCCTATGCATTTTTCTTCACGACGACGGCGCTCGAACTGATGTCCTCGGAGATGGAGGACGCGGCCGCGATCCTCGGCGCTGGCATGTGGCGGATCATGCGCACGGTCACGATCCCGCTGGTCTTGCCGGCGTTGATCGCGGGCTTCATCATGGCGTTCCTCGAGGCCGTTGCAGACCTCGGCGCACCTCTTCTGCTCGCCGTGCCCGCGCGCTTTCAGGTCATCACGACGCAGCTCTTTCAGTTTTTCCAGTTCCCGTCCAAGGTCGAAGTGGCAGCAGCCTATTCCCTGCCACTGCTGCTGATCACCGGTGCGCTGCTTTACGTTCAGCGCCGCCTGCTGGCGCGCAAGGGGTTTGCGACCTTCACCGGCAAGGGCGGGGCGCAGCGGGTGATCCGGCTCGGCCGCTGGCGGTTTGTGCCGCTGGCTTGGTGCCTACTGATCGCCTTGCTATCCCTTCTTCTCCCTGCTCTGACGCTGCTCTCCGCCGCGACCGCCAAGGCCTGGGCACGCGGCTGGACGTGGCAGAACCTCACGTTTCAAAACTTCCGTTTCATCCTGATCGAGCATCCGACGACGCCGGGCGCGATCGCCCACAGTTTCGAGTATTCCGTCGCCGCTGCGTGCGGCGCGGGGCTGCTGGCGTTCCTGACCGCGTATCTTGTCAACCGGCGCCTGGTCCGCGGCGCTTGGATTCTCGGCTACACCGCGATGATGCCCTATGTAATCCCCGGCATCGTGCTGGCGATCGGGTTTCTCTCAGCGTATACGCGCCCTCCTCTCGCCCTATACGGCACCGCCTGGATCATGATCTTCGCCTTCACCTCGCGCTTCTTGCCGATTGCCTATACCAACAGCGACACCGCCTTGAAGAGCATCCATCCCGAATTGGAGGACGCAGCGCGCATCGCCGGCGCCGGCCGCTTTGTCACGCTGTGGGAGGTGACGTTACCGCTCGTAAGGCGCGGCGTCTTCGCCGGCTGGCTGCTTGTCCTGATTGCGGCGCTGCGCGAGCTGTCAACGGCGATATTCCTGTTCTCGGCCAACACCAAGGTGATGTCGACGGTACTAATCGATCTCTCCGAGGAGGGCGATTTCGAGCGGCTGGCGGCGCTCGGCGTCGTCATGCTGGTGCTGACGCTGACATTGGCGGTGATCGGCTACCGCATCCTCGGCCGGCGGTTCCTCGGGCGAGCGGAGTAGGTTTTTGGCCCGGGTCGTCATCGAGGCTCTCAATCGCCGCTTTGGGGAGGTTAGCGCGGTATCCCATCTCGATCTCGACATTAAGGATGGAGAGTTTCTTTCCCTTCTCGGTCCGTCCGGCTGTGGCAAGACAACAACTTTGAGATTGCTGGCCGGCTTTCTCGCCCCCGATAGCGGGCGCATCATCGTCGGCGATCGGGTGCTGTCGTCCCCCGGCGCAGCGGTAGCCCCGGAACACCGCGGCATGTCGATGATCTTTCAGAGCTACGCGGTGTGGCCACACAAGACCGTCTATGACAATGTCGCCTTTGGTCTCCGGCTACGGAAGCGTTCGCAATCCGAGATAGTTGAGCGAGTGCGGCGCATGCTCGACCTGGTTCGGCTGGAGGACCTCGCTGGCCGCTACCCCAGCGAGCTGTCCGGAGGGCAGCAACAGCGCGTCGCTCTGGCTCGGGCGCTGGTGGTCGAGCCGACTATCCTGTTGCTCGACGAGCCG
Source organism: uncultured Alphaproteobacteria bacterium (assembly GCA_963799085.1). Classification (GTDB taxonomy): domain Bacteria; phylum Pseudomonadota; class Alphaproteobacteria; order ATCC43930; family CGMCC-115725; genus AP-15. The sequence goes on from CAWCWA010000021.1 coordinate 109,773, forward strand.
CTATCGAACCTCGATGCCAGCCTGCGCGAGGAGATGCGCTTCGAGATCCGGCGCTTGCACGAGGAAATGGGGATTACCAGCGTCTACGTAACGCACGATCAGTCTGAAGCCATGGTGACTTCCGATCGCATCGCGGTCATGAACCAGGGCCGGATCGAGCAGATCGGCACCCCAGAAGAGATTTATGAACGCCCGCGGACGCGATTCGTCGCCAGCTTTATCGGGCGCACGAATTGCCTGCCCGCCGTCATCGTGGACCGAGGGTCAGTCCGCTGCGGTCGCCTCACCCTCGGCGTCAGCTCCGATGGTGCGATGGCAACGCCGGGCGCCGCCGTCATCGTTTCGATTCGGCCACAGGAAATCTTGATCACTCCCGTAGACGAACCGGGCGGTCCGCAGCTCGGCAACGTCCTCGACGGGCGTATTGTCCGTCACGCCTATCTCGGCGAAGCACGAGACTACCTTGTCGGCGTGCCGGGCACCGAGCTAACCCTCCGCGTCGTTACTAGTGCAAGACAAGTGTTTCAACCAAGTGAAGAGGTGCGTTTGACGATAGCTGTCGATGCCTGCCGGGTTATCCCAGAAGGACCTCCGATATAACGCCGGTATCGCTGCCAACTGCGGCTGCGGTCGCGGATCAGGTCGGCGATAAGCGCGACCGGCTCGACCGTCGGGTGCAGGTCGAGATTGACCTTCCCCCGGAAGAGCGGACACCGGGTTATGCGGATTTCGCCTCTGCCTGATCGGGGGTGATGTAGCCGACGGCGGAGTGGATCCGCTGACGATTGTAGTAGCCTTCGATATAGGCGAACAGGTCGCGCCGTGCGGCATCGCGATCGGGGTATTCGCGCTGGTGGACGAGTTCGGTTTTCAGCGTGCCGAAGAAGCTCTCCATGGGCGCGTTGTCCCAGCAGTTTCCCTTACGGCTCATCGATTGGATGATGGCAGCGGCTTGCAGGATATCGCGATAGTCGCCGGCGGCGTACTGGCTGCCGCGGTCGGAATGATGGATGAGGCCTGCTCCCGGGCGCCGCCGCTGGATTGCCATGGTGAGCGCGGCGATGGTCAGTTCGACGCGCATGTGGTCGCGCATGGCCCAGCCGACCACCTTGCGGGTGAACAGATCGAGGATCACGGCCAGGTAGAGCCAGCCCTCGCCGGTTGCGATGTAGGTAATGTCGGCCAACCAGACCTGATTGGGCCGGTCGGCGACAAAATTCTGGGCCAGCAGGTTTGGCGCCACCGGCAGGGAATGCTTGCTGTCGGTGGTGCACACGCGATAGCGGCGTGGCGCTCGAGCCCGAATGCCATGCTGGCGCATCACCCGCTCGATCCGCTTGCGGCTGACGGTTTGGCCCTCGGCACGCAACTCGGCATGGATGCGCGGCGCACCATATCGTTCCCGGTGGTAAGCATGAACTCGCTGGATATCGCCCAGGAGCTCACGATTGGCGATCTTGCGCGGGCTCTCGGGCCGTGACCGCCACGCGTAGTAGCCTGACGGTGACACGCTCAGTGCATCGCACATGACGCGCACCGGCCAGACCTCCCGGTGATCCTCGATCTGGCGGAACCTCATTTCGGGGGTTCCGAGAAGATGGCCACAGTTTTTTTTAGAATGTCGCGCTCCATCCGTAGCCGATCGTTCTCGCGGCGAAGCCGGGAGATTTCGGCCGCCGGGTCCGGGGCGGAATGCGGGGCCGACGCCAGCGTGTTGGGGCGCAACGCCGGCCCCGCATTCCGCCCTCCGCTCCGACCGCGCCAATTTCGAAGCATCGACGGCGCGATGCCCAACTCCGTCGCGATCTGCGTCAACGGCCGACCGCTGCTCGCCAGAAGGGCGACCGCTTCCCGCTTGAACTCATCCGTAAACTGTCGACGTCCTTGGCCCATTCGACACCTTTCCGCTCCCTTCGGAGTTTAACAAAGGTGTCCACCAATTCGAGGGAGGCTCACCCCCGACCGTTGGCGCGACGGTTCATCGCCACGTAGCGTGGATAAACGCCCTCCCGTTTACCATCGACGCTCAGCTAGCCATGGTGGTGGTATTATCTTCCTGAAATCGCGATGAATTTCAGGATCAAGCCGATGCTTCGCAACCGCCTGCAACACCAGAAGGGGCTCTTGGATGATGCGTTCGAGCAGTTCTACCCGAACGAGGAGGCCTGCCGGACGGCGTGGTTCGCTTGGCGTTGGCCTGAGGGCTTCAAGTGTCCGCGGTGCGCCGGAGCAGCATATTGCGAAATTCGTGGTCGGCAACTACTGCAGTGCCGTCGCTGCCGCTACCAGGTGTCGCTGATCGCCGGCACCGTCCTGCAGGGCACCAAGCTGCCGATGCGGGTGTGGTTTCGTGCCATGCACCTGCTCGCCCAGGGCAAGAAGGGCCTGTCCAACATCGAACTGGGCCGGCGGCTCGGGATCTCGACCAACGCCGCCTGGCGGATGCAGCACAAGCTGATGCAGGCGATGCTCGAGCGAAACCGGCGCTACAAGCTCGGCGCCGCCGGGCCGCGGATCGAGATCGACGACGCCTATATTGGCGGCGAGCGAACCGGCGAAGGCACCGGCCGCGGCCGGCGCGGACATACGCCCTTCATCATCGCGGTCGAGACCACCTCGGACGGACGGCCGCTGCACACCCGCCTCCAGGTCGTACGCGGGTTCCAGACGGTCGAAACCAAACGGCTGTGCACGAATGTCGAGGCGGGAACCACCATCGTCAGCGACGGCGGCCAGTGGTTTCGCTGCATCGCCGAGCAGCCCGGCATCGTTCATGAATGCCACGTCACCGGCACCGACCGCGCCAGCGCCCGCCACCCTGCCTTCCGCTGGGCGAACACCATGCTCGCCAACATCAAGAACAGCCTCCTCGCCACGCACCGCGCCGTCGCCGCCAAGCATCTGCCACGCTACCTCGGCGCCTTCGCCTGGCGCTTCAACCGACGCTTTGTCCTGAGGACGATCCATCAGCGCCTCGCCGTCGCCGCAGCAACAACCCCGCCCATGCCCTATCGCCTCCTTAAATTGGCTGAAGCTCGATGGTAAAAAGGACGACCTTATAGAGTTCAAAAAGGCGGGTTCGGTCGCGCCCGGCAATTTGCCAGAGGCGTTCGGGGAAGATGGTGTACGCGACATCCTCGACCGAAATCTTGCGCTTTTGTGTGAGCACCTGGTCAAGGGCGTGGCGCACGGGTCCCACTTCGGAAAGTTGGCAGTGGTCATCGAAACCTGTGAGGCTGAGCACTAACGGCGAGATTTCCGAGCCCCGACCGTCGAGGATGCGCAGAAAAATCCTGGCCCAAGCGCGCGACAGGTCAGTGTCGTTAACGACTGTGGGCTCGTCGGCGCGGGAGTTGGATTTACTCATCCGGGTCATCCTCCAGATGGCGATATTGGGCGAGCCCGACATAGGCTTCGGGTGCGATACGAACGAACGTCGCCCAGCCGGCTACCTCGGCGCTCGCCTGAACGATCCCGGGGCGGACCGCGCGGAACAGACGACCGTCAGGAAGCTCGCGCTCGAAGACGAGGCTCCCGCCTGTCGTTTCGGTTCCCGGTGGCAGGAGAAGCAGCATCTTAGCCTCAGCATCGAGCGCCAGTCCGATACGATGGCGGTCGGCGACGATCAGGGGCTCCGGGCGAGAGCGCCGAGTATTTCCGCGCGGAGCGCCTTCGGGGTGGCCCGTTGCAAGGCGCCGGCGCGGGCCCTCGAGATCATATTCACGCCGACGGAGAGATGGGTGAGGAGCGTGCTGTAGCCGACGCCGAAGTCGCAAGCGATCGTGAACATCTGTACCGGGGTCGCGCAGTCTCCGGTGCCCAGCCGCGTACTGCGAAGGCGCGGCGCAACCCTATTATCGGCATAAGCGTGAAACCGGCAAAGGTATCGGCCAAGAATTCCTTGGGGTCCTCCCAGGGATGCTCCTTCGCGTCTTCGCGCAGCTCGTCGATTGAGGAGCCGTGGCCGAAGATATGATGGCCCAGCTCGTGCGCGCAATTATAGGCGCGCCGCGGCAGAGGACGGCGCGCCGACAAATGAATGCGCGCGGGGACGGCACGCTGGTACATGCCCTCCATGTTGATATTGTTGAAGCGCACCGTGACGCCCAGCGTTTCGCAGAGCGCGTAAATGCAGACGGGGCTATGCTGGTCTAGCTTGGCCTTCGCCCTTGTGGCGATCGCCGCCTGCATGGCCCGGTTGGCGAGCGCGCGTCGATCGAACGTGGGTTTGCGCGTGCGCATCGTGTCCATCACCGATCGCCTCCCTCGGCGTTCGGGGTAGGATCGCTACGCATGGCAGCGAGAAGCTTGAGCAGACGGTCGAGGTCGTCTGGCTTGAGCTTGGTAAGTTCACGCGCGGCGAGTTCGAGACGAGGATCCTGGGCGTCGAGGGTGTCCGGCGTCTCGCCGAGCAGCCACGCGACGTTCACATCATAGATTCCAGCGAGGCGCGACAGCTCGTCGGCCGAGACCCGGCGGTTGCCGGCCTCTATCTCCGAAACCGACGGCCGATGCAGGCCGAGCATCTTGGCGACATGGCCCTGAGAAAGCCCCGCGAGCTTTCGCGCTTCCTTGAGGCGCTCGGCGATCAGAGAGCGCTTGGCGGCTTCGGTTTCGCTCATGCCGCAGCCGCTTCCGCTTTTTCCTGCTTCTTCAGCAGTTCGCAGACGAAGATCGCTGTCTCGTCGATGGAGCGCGGCAGCTTCGTCGTCTCGTCCACGAATATGTTCACGTCGTTCGGGATGGCTTTGCCGATCTCCGTCGCCAAAATCGTGGTCGCGACTGCCCAGACCTTGCTGTCGAACTTCGGGATGTTTTCGACCGGCTTGGTCGCGCCAGTCAGTGGCGGGCATTCAAGGCCACTGTTGGCCTGGATCTGACCTATGACCGCGATCAGCGTCTCCTTCAGCGTTACGGGGTCCATCTCCATCCCTCCTTCGATCCGACATGACGTAAGATAATCTTACCAAATGCGTCGTCAAGAGGCTGGCCGCGTCAAATCGCTGGCCGCTTGCACTGCTGAACCCGATGATCTTGCCTTGTCGGATTTATGTTGATCGGATCAGGCGAGACCGTGCGTGGTGCAGATTACATTAGGGAAACGCCGAACAATGCTGGCATAGCTGGCGTGATGGCGGCCACGGCATAATTTGTGATGTCGGCGGGACTGAGAAGTGTCCGCGCCGGCAGAAGACCGGGCTTGTACTGGGGTTTTCCTGTGCCGTTTTCGGGGTCAAGACAGAGTCCGGGCGCGATCAGACACGGCCCTGCGCGAGCAGGGTTTTCTTGACGATCACCAAGTTGGCCAGGGCGAACAGGGTGCGCAGTTGCGCGGTGTTCTTGGCGAGGCCGCGATAGCGCAGCTTCTTATGGCGGAACAGAGCCTGCCCCGGCGCAGGCCGGGGTTCTTGACGATGTGGAACGGGTGCTCGACCCAGGCCCGCACCTGCGACAGCGCGCGTTCCACCACCTCGGCCCAATCCCGCAGAGCCTTGGGCAACGCCTTGATGATGCTGCGCTTGACCGCGATGTTCCAGTCGACATCGCGGTCCTCAAGTTCGGGCCGCTTGTCCGCTCCGGTATAGCCGGCATCGGCGAAGACCGCCTCCTCCTGGCCGTGCAATAGGGACGCTGTCTGATTGATGTCGGCTTCGTTGGCGGCGGTGCCGACCATCGTGTGCACCAGCCCCGAGGCGACATCCACCCCGATATGCGCCTTCATCCCGAAATGCCACTGGTTGCCCTTCTTGGTCTGGTGCATCTCCGGGTCGCGCGCCTTGCTCTTGTTCTTCGTCGAAGGCGGCGCGGCGATGATCGTGGCATCGACGATCGTGCCCCCGGCTTTCGCCGGGGCAGGCTCTGGCGCATCAGCAGGCCGCGCTCCTCCAGCATCGCACCCACCTCGTCGAACAGCGCCCGGGTCAGGTCGTGCTGCTCCAGCCAATGGCGGAAGTTCAGCACCGTCGTCGCGTCCGGAACCGCCGCCACCGCCAGATCGATCCCGGCAAAGCCGCGCAGCGCCTGGCTGTCGTAAAGCGCATCCTCCAGGGCCTCGTCGGCCAACCCGTACCATTGCTGCAGAAAGTACAGCCGCAGCATCCGTTCCAGCCCAATCGGCGGCCGGCCGCGTTCGCCCTTCGGATAGAACGGCCGCAGACGACCGACCAGCCGCTCCCACGGCACCACCCGCTCCATCTCGGCCAAAAACCTGCCGCGCCGTGTCTGTTTCTTCTTCCCGGCGTATTCCGCCCGCGAAAAACTACCCTGTCGCTGCATCGCCCCGTCCTCAGTGCCCCCGGACTGAAAGATCCTACCCGATGCCAGCCCCAACAGCCGGATTTTTCAGTGTTTCCTTAGACGTGCGATACTTCTAACGAGAGTCGGATCAAGCAGTTGGCGCTGAAGTCGGCGACGCGGCCGCGGCGAGCTGCCCGGTCGCCGCTTGCGCGGTGTGCTGCGTGACGATCCAATCGAGGAACGGCACCGCTTCATCGACGGAGCTTGGTGTCGCAGCGTACGCACGAGCTGTTGGGTGTAATGCATCAGTAGGCTTCTTGCCAGGGACGCGACTTCCGCGCGCCCGATCGGCAATTCCTCGGTCAGGGTTGACCAGTTGCCGTGCAGGATGCGGGAGCGCGCTTCGACGATTTTCTCGACGTAGGTGCCGACTTTGATCGAAGAGCCGGGGGCAATCGGGTCATCTCGTTCGAGTCCGTGCAAGGCCTCGAATTGCCCTGAGGATGCGCTTTTTGCTCTCGCCGAGGCTCGACGAGCCGAACAGGTTCTCGATGGCGGTCTCAAGCTTGGCGATCGCCACGGTCGCGAGCGGCTCGGCAAGAGCCTCGTGAAACCAGAACGCCCCGTTGCACCACGCCATCTCGAGCTTAGGGAGCGTCCCTCCCCCGGCGATGAAGCTGCTGATCCGCTCGCCCGCCGACGCTAGGATGCCAGCCCCCTGACTTACGAAGAGATCGAATGCATCGCCGCCCAGGCCCAAGCCGGGCTGGTCGTTGCTGATGCGAGGAGAGACCTTGCCCGTGCTACTGACGAGGGCCACGGTGTAGGATGGCAACATGCGCGCGGTGATACGTGAGGCTCGCGCGCCGTAGTTCAGAGGAATTACGAGCTGAAGCGCGGCGAGCGCAACGTCCACCGCCAAATCGGCCACTTCATTCGAACGCTCGGACTCATAGCCGGTGACCTCGACGATCGCGAGCCAGTCTGCCGCTCGTAGTCGGATGGCTACGTCCAATGGCTCAAGTGTCACCTGCTCGAGGCCGGGCGTGATGCCGAATTTTACCGGATCGAAGGCCGAAGTGGGCAGAAAACGCACAGGCCCGATCGAGAATGGGTTTGCATGGTCGGGCAAAATTGCGCATGGAACCAGGTGCTTCCGCGGTTGCGCCTCCGACGCGAACCATGCCGCCATGCCCGCCTTGATGGCCGCGACTTCGGCCGGTTGGATCGGTCCTCCTGCCCTGCTTCGCGCGACGGCCACGATTTCGGCGAAAACCCGCTCAACGAACGAATTGAGGCGCGTCCCGCGAGCGTAACGTGGATCGGTCGCCCTCACGGCGGTAGCGAAGGTCAACAGCTCCGGCACGCGAGCCTTGGCGAGTCCGACGACGTTCCCGGTCGGCGACACTCGTGCGGTCGCAAAGTCTTGCGCCCGAAGCCAGTCGGCGGAGTCGGTGTTCTCCGGGAGACTGTCGATGGCGGGCGCCTCCGCCTCGACCAGGTGCGCAAACACGGCCTCAAGCCCGCCTATGGTCGCCATGCGCTCCTCCTTGCCCTGTCGTGCAATCGTGACCAGCTAGCATCGCCAATCGGCAGCGACACCGTCGGTTGACCCTCAGCCCAACAGCATCGTCATCTAGCTGATGTATCATGAGCGGCTGTTTCGATCGCCGTCACTTAGGCTGCCGGAAAGCGGACCTGCCTAGACCAGCGACGGCTCATTGAACGAACCCGCTCGCGCGGGAGAGCGCTGCGCGCGGAGCGGAGCAGCGGTGAAGATCGCGCCCAGCAACTGATCGACAGACGATGACGAGGCGGGCGTCCCGTCCTGAGGATTGGGGGTTCCAACACTCCCCCCTCAGGACAGGAGCCTCCAATGAGCGACAAGCCGATTAGCGATCTTCGCCGCCGCCTGATTGCGGACATGACGGTCAGTAGCTTCAGCGACAGAACACAGCACGACTATATCTGGCATATCGAGACCTTTGCCCGATTTCTCGGCCGCTCTCCCGATACCGCGAGCGGCGACGACATCCGCCGCTTCCAGCTTGCCCAGGTCGAGCAGGGTGCGCAGCCACCGAAGATGAATACGCAGGCCTCGGCGTTGCGCTTCTTCTTCACCATCACGCTCGGCCGCGCTGACCTTGCCCATCAACTGGCCCGCACGCACTATCCGCGCAAGCTGCCGCGGGTGCTTGCTGCCGATCAGGTCGCCCGGCTGATCGAGGCCGCGCCTGGCCCCGGCCTGAAGTACAAGACCGCGCTCAGCATCGCGTACGGCGCCGGCCTGCGCGGCGGCGAGGTCGTCATGCTGCGGGTCGGCGACATCGATTCCAAGCGGATGCTGATCCGTGTCGAGATGGGCAAGGGCCGCAAGGATCGGCATGCCATGCTGTCGCCGCAGCTGCTGTCGTTGCTGCGCGCATGGTGGTTGCAGTGCCGGTCGAGAGGCTGGCTGTTCCCGGGGCAGGACCCGCTGCGGCCAATAACGGTGCGCCAGCTCAACCGCGTCTGCCACATGGCGGCCGAGGCTGCGGGGCTCGGCAGCTGGATCACGCCGCATACGCTGCGCCACTCGTTCGCTACGCACCTGCTGGAGAGCGATATCGACGTGCGGGTGATCCAAGTGCTGCTGGGCCATGCCAAGCTGGACACGACAGCCCGCTACACCCACGTCGCCACCAATGTGCTGCGCACGGTGATGAGCCCCCTCGATCGGCTGACGCTGCCGCAGGAGGGGCCGCCGGCATAACACCGGTCCTGCATGGGCCGTCGAGCCCTGGAGGTCGCCGATGTCTTCCGCGACCACGGACCCGCGACCACTCCGCCCGCCACGCCATCACCGGCCGCATCTTCAACTGCCCTGTCGAAATTCCCATAGCGCCCGCCGCACCGTTGCGCCCGACATCCCGCGGGTTCCTTCCCTGAAGGCTTTCGGACGACGGCCCCGGTGCTCGTGGATAAGCTGTGATCGGGCGGTCGTCCGAAACCCTCTACAATCCCACACTGCATGACCCGCGCGCTCGGACGGCGGGTCTCCGGTTCGATCCGGATGATCTTACGCCGATCCGCGGCGCGCTAAGCCCGACGAGATCAACCATCTGCATGGCGGTCGAGGCGTCTACTTCGACGATCCCAACGGTCACTTGATGGAAATAATCACCCAGACCGACGGCGACCAGCCTGCGCAGACTTGACCGTCCGCGCGCTGGCGCGCGGCGCGGCATATCGCGGTTCACGGGCATCGCATAGGCGCGGTTTCCTGCGCCCAATGTAGACGGTTCAGCGTAGCTTACGGAAAACGGCTCTGTGGAACTGGGTCGGGTGAGCTCAACCCGATTTCGGCACAAACATTCTTGATCGCTGAAATTGGACAGTTGGACCACAGTGTATAGAGGCCGGTTCCTACCGCCTGCAGCTGATGAGATATTTGATGCAGTGTCGAGGCCGCCACATGTTCCGCACGCGAGGCGGGCGCGGCATGGCGAGCCATTCCATAAACTCTGACGATGGACAGGGACGATCAGAAATCAACATCCCTACCGCGAATACATTTGACAAGGAGAAACACGGTGTGCGTTCGTGACCCTCTCAGGGCGAACGGCGCGGGCGACCGCGCCGCCTTGGCCGGGTTGCGGGGTCGGCGAGTTGTCCTGGGATCGTTTGCGCCCGCTGCCGAGGCCAATTTGCCTTGCCATCGCCGAGCGTCGCTCGGAATAGGCCGGGGCGGTGATCGGGTGGTCGGCTGGCAATTTTCCAGCGAAGGCGATATTGCTCAGGGGTCAGACCATGTCCGACGCTGAGATGGCGGCGGATCGTCTGGCCGTGGAAACCACGTTCGAGGCAGACCACGTAATCGCGACGCACCGATTGCCTCACCGACACCGCTGGCACGAGAGGCTCTTCCAGCAACACCTCACGGCCGAGGCCGCTAAGCGAGCGATGCACCTCTGCAATCAGGCCGGCGAGCTGATTGGCGTCGATCCGGTTTTGCACGACATAGCTGCGTACGATCCGCGTCACCAAGTTGAGATCAATCTTATGTGCACTGCTGGCATCGGCCATATCGTTTGTTCCCCACGCTCTGATCGGGCTCTATGTAATCGACAGAGACTCGTTTGCAATTTTGCCATGCACAAAATATTTCGGACTTGCTGCTTTTCTGTACTCCTACACACCGAAGCGAAGGTGCAGGCATGATCTACTATTGTGCTCCCAGTTCGAAGGTCCGGCGCCGCACAAGCCCGAGCTAAATGGGCCGCTAGGAGGGGTCCATAGGGCCTTGCCCCTCGTATTGTCGCGCGGATTGTCCAGGCACACAACGGCCAGCACACCCTCCGGGGGCATGCCCGGGCGTGCCGGCGGCGGGGCTCCGGCGGCCGCACTGCGACTCATACGGAAAGTACTCTTTATCTGAGACGGACGTGCAACGGTCGGGTCGTGTCTCGGATGTGGTTGGAAATTGAGGGCGGCGTAATCTCCTGATTGGAGTTGCACCCAAAAGGCGGCCTGCCAGCCGCCAGGAGATCACGCCATGGACGAGACTACCGCAAGGACGCAGCCGCGGCCATTTGGTGGTGAGGATTGGTTCGACCCACTGGAAGGGGCGGTTCGCGAGCGAATTCGTGGCGTCATCGAGGAGATGCTGGAGGCCGGAACTGGAAGCGGCCCTGCAGCGCCGCCGCTATGCCCGTCGGGGCGCCGCGCAAGGGCATCGTCACGGCCATCGTGAGCGCCAACTGATCGGCACGTTCGGGCCGGTCACGGTGTCGGCGCCGCGCGCGCGTCTCGCCGGGGCGGATGGCCGGACGTCGGAGTGGCGCAACTGCACGATTGCGGCCTACAAGCGGCTGACCCGGCGCGCCGAGGCGCTGATCGCCGCCACATATCTTGCGGGCACCAATACGCGGCGGGTGCGCCAAGCGCTGGCGGCGCCGCGCGCGGACCGCTCGCAGAGATGCTATGGGGCGAGCGGCGAGTGAAACGGCATCATCGTCGCTGCAACGAAACCGACGCGGTGCCCCATGCCGCAGCCAAACGACTTGAGCAGGTCGCTCACCGCTCTGGACGAGGATAGCAGTGATCGAGATGAGCCAATCGAGTTGGCTCGTCGCCGGTATCGTTCCTGGAGCCGAACGTCATCCACTGAAGAAGCTGGCGCCCGATGAGGAGGCGCTGCTGCGTCTGCTGGAGCGCTGGCGGGATGAAGCGACGAAAGCCGGCGGCACGATCGCTCGGATTGTGGTCGCCCCCTGTTCGAGCCAGGGGCAGGCCTTCGAGGCTGGGCGCGACGGTTTCTGGCTGGCTCGTTGGCTCCGCGGGCGCGGCCTTGAAGCCTTTGTGATGCATCCGAACAGCGTTGCCGTGTCGCGCGAACATCGTCGGGCGAAGACGGACCGGCTCGACACCGAGCTATTGAAGCGGGCGTTTCTCGGCTGGCTTCGCGGGGAAGGCGACCATTGCGGCATGGCCGCGATCCCGACCCTTGAAGAGGAGGACGCCAAACGGCCGAGCCGCGAGCGTGAGAACCTGGTCGACGAGCGCACGCGCATCGGCAACCGGATCAAGGCGACGCGCGCGCGCCTCGGTATTCGCGGCTTCAAACCGACCTTGCGCACGGCAGCGGAGCGGCTGGAACGCCTGGACACGCCCGAGGGGGCGCCGCTGCCGCCCCGTACGTTGGCCGAGCCGCGGCGTGAGATGGCACGGCTGCGCCTGCTTGCCGAGCAGATCCGCGAGATCGAGGCAGCACGCTGTGAGCGCTTGCGGCAGCACCCGGACAAAGGCACTCATCCGATGGTCCGCCTGCTGGCGCAGATCGTCGGTGTTGGCCTCGCGACCGCCGACCTGCTTGTCCAGGAGGTCCTGTCGCGTAATCTGCGCGACCGCCGAGCGGTTGCGCGGTACCGCGGGCTGACCGGAACGCCGGATGAGAGCGGCGCGCGCCGGCGGGAGAAGGGACTGGCTCGATCGGGGAACGCGCGGGTGCGCCGCAGCATGCGGCAATTGGCCTGGCGCTTCCTGATGTTCCAAAAGAACAGCGCCTTGGCCCAGTGGTACCGAGCGCGCACCGCAGATGCTCGCGGCGCCACCCGCAAGACCATGATTGTCGCGCTGGCGCGCAAGCTGCTCGTCGCGCTCTGGCGTCTGGTGACGACCGGCGAGGTTCCCGAGGGCATCATCCTGCGTCCAGCGCTGGGCGCGGCCGGTCGACATCAAAGCTATCCCACGGAATTCGGCGCCCGTCGCCAGGGTCGGCCGGGCGTTGATGACGATCCGAGCGGCGGTGACCCGAGGCAGGCATGGCTTGCCCGCCGCCCTAGAGAATGGGCCTGCCGTCTCGGAGCCTTGTCACCGATGCGCATGACTGCATCATGGTTCGGATCCCACCGGTCCACCGAATACAGGTGTGTCGGCGCAATGTTCGCGCCCAATGGCGAGCTCCCCTCGGATCATCCTGAAAAACATCCACCCCGCGGCTGCGACCGGGAACCACGCAGCAATCGCCCTTGACAACCTAAACCCCATACAAGCCCGCCCCCGCGAAGGCGGGGAGGGCATCCTGCCGACCGAAGCCCAGATCGCCGCGCTCGAAAAAGCCAAAGCCGACAAGGAAGCCCATGGCGAGTTCGAGAGCGAGTGTCCGCGCTACTGCGGCGCGCAGAGCCTGCCCCCGCGAAGGCGGGGGATACCTTCTACGTCGGCACCCTGAAGGGGGTGGGACGGATTTATCAGCAGACCGTCATCGACACCTACGCCAAGGTGGCCTTCGCCAAGCTCGGAGCCTGTCCTCGGGCGCGGCGCCGCCGCGACCCGGGGGATCGCAAGACGCCGATCACCGCGGCCGAGATCCGCAACGACCGGGTGGCGCCGTTCTACGACGAGCACGGCATCCGGCTGTCGCGCGTGCCGACCGATCGTGGCACCGAGTTCTGCGGCACCCAGAGCCACGAATACGAGCTCTATCTCGCGGTCGAGGACATCGACCACACTCGCACCAAGGCAAGGAGCCCGTAAACCAACGGCATCCGCGAGCGCTGTCACCGCACCGTCTTGGACGAGTTCTACCGGGCGGCGTTCCGCAAGAAGACTATCGCACGCTCGACGAACCGCAGGCCGACATCGATGCCTGGATTGTCGAAGACAACGAGCAACGGCCGCATCAGGGCCGCTGGTGCTTCGGCAAGACGCCGATCCAGACCTTCCTTGACGCGCTTCCCCCGGCAAAGGAGAAACTCATGGCCCGCCCCGTCTGCAAGTGATTTCCTTTCGATCTGATCTGAGCAGTCTGCGTCAACGTATCCGGCCTGTGGGCAATCGCCCCGGCCAAGATGGAGATCCGCGCGCTCTGGTCCTCATAACTCGTTCGGCGTCGAGCGCCATCTCTCGAACCAGGTATCCAGAGCACCGGTCGACTGTCAGGCCATCTCGCTTTCACCACCAGCAGATCTCAGGGCCGCGCGGCGCAATTGTGCCGGTTCGGCCGATCTATGCCGCGGTCTTGGTCGCGGTGGCGTGGAAATGTTCTCCGCGCCGCAGCACCGCCCAGGCGATGCGCGCCAGCTTGTTGGCCAGTGCCACCACCGCCGCGTTCTTGTGCATGCGTGCCATCAGCGCCCGCAGCCACGCGCCGAGAGGAGTGGCGCTGTTGGTTATCCCCGGTAACGCGGATCGGGCGCCGTGGATTAGCAGCTTGCGCAAGTATTTATTGCCTCTCTTGGTGATGCCGACCAGACGTGGTCTCCCGCCGGGCGTGACCTGACGCGGCACCAGATCGAGCCACGCCGCAAGGTCGCGTCCTCGGGCGAAGGTTTGGCCGTTGCCGATGGCGGCGACCAGAGCTGTGGCATTCAGCACCCCGATCCCCGGAATGGTCGCGAGCCGCCGCGCGCCCGCATCGCTTCGGGCATGGGCTGTGAACTCGCTGTCGAAAGCGGCGATGCGCCGGTCCAGCTCGCGCCATTCCGCCCGCATGTCATCGATCAGCTGGCGTACCCGCGGGCGGAGCGAGGCGTCGCTTTCGGGGGCCGGCATCCCCGCAAGGAATTGCTCCAACTTGTATCGCCCTTGCGGGACGGCCCTGCCGCGCTCGAGCAAGATGGCACGGAGCTGGTTGATCAGGCTGTTCGCTCGCCCACCAGCCGATCCCGGGCTCGATGCAACGTTTGCATGTCGAGCGGCGTATCGGTCTTCGGTTCGACGAAGCGCATTGTTGGTCGGGTCGCTGCCTCGGCGATGGCTTCGGCATCGCGGTCATCGTTCTTCTGCGCCTTGACATACGGGCGAACGTACTCGGGCGACATCAGGCGCACCGTATGCCCCTGCGATGCCAAAAGCCGGCCGAGATGATGCGCGCCGCAGCAAGCCTCCATCGCGATCACGCAGGTGGGCAAGCGCGACGCCAACTTCACCACGCTGTCGCGGTGCAGACGCCGGCGCAGGACCACCCGGCCCGACGCATCCAATCCCGCGACGGCTGCAGCTGTTCTTGCCCAGCTCGATCCCCAACACGGCAATCTGCATCGCTCCGCTCCTCCTCTCTCTGGTTGCCCCAGCCTAGGCGGCGGGAAAGAGGGCCGGGCCATCCCATAACTTGTAGATCTCCGGATTGGCGAAGGCCGCGTCGCCGCAGAAATAGCGCCGCTTCACGGTGCCGCGATAGCGAACGACCACCGGCTCGAGCACGTCCCGCCAGCCGGCGGCGCTGTGCACGCTGCCGGACCGCAGAGCGCACCGCTCCAGATCGCCGAGCTGGTTGAACACAAAGAGCGGATGGTAGCAGGTACAGCCGAAATGGCCGTTATAGGCACTGCCTTCCTGTGCGCCGTAGGTGGGGCTTTCGCTCGAATCCATGTCGAGCACGATCATCTTCGGCGATCGCCGCTGGTGCACGCTGTCGATCCAATCGCCAGACAGATCGGCGAGGGTGACCAGGTTCTCTGGCCGCGCCAGCCACTCGGTCTCGAAGCGGCCCATCTGGCTGGCCGAGGCGGCGGACCCCGTGATCGCTCGGTCGCCGACCACCCAACGCATCGCCGGATCGTGGCACAGCCGCTCGGCGTTGTTCACATCCTCGTAGCCGGCGAGCCGGCCAAAGACCAACTGCCGCAGCAACCCGACCAACAGATGCCGTCGGTTCTTGCCGGTGCGTGCCTCCGCCAGTCTCTCCCCACCGCTTGTAGTCAGACCAAGAACCTCGTCCAACTCGCGTAGGCGACTAACCCGCCATCGGAGCTGATCACCGAACCGCGAAACTGGATCAGCAAACGGCGATCAAAATTGAGCCTCAGCGCCTCGCTTTTCGATTCATCCGTCGGGTCCGCCATCGCCGCCCCGTCAGACCTATGATAACATCCTAAACCTTATATCAGAATCAGAGATCAGGCGCTCAAAATCACTGTTCTATCCAGAGAATGCGGGTTAAACCATGCCAGCGCGAGAGATGGGACCTGAACGACTAAGGTTTCATCCGAAATTAGTCTAAAATCTGTTCCTGATTACGCATGATGCTCAGCCAATTTGAGGAGGCGGTATGGCATCGGTGGGGTTCGGACGGCGACATAGCCGAGGTGTCGCATCATGGCGGCGAGATCGTAGCGGCGGTTGCAGCGGTACTCGAATTCGGCGAGGTAGCGGGGTACGTGCTTGTCGCGGATGGCGCGGTAAGTGCCAGTGATGGCGCTCTTGATGTTGCCGAGGGCGGTGTTGACCCACTTGAAGGCGGGGTTCAGGGCGGCCTTGCGACCGGATCCAGTGATGATTGGCTGGTGGACGCAGCCGGCGTTGCCGACCCCGGTGAAGCAGCGCAGGCCGTCACTGACAACGGTGCTGGCGGGCTGGAAATTGCGCTGCGCCAAGGTCGCGATTTCGGCCCGGCGGAAACCCTTCACGCGGCGCAACTTCAAGCGGATTGGCTGGCCCTCTGGTGTGGTTTCGACCGCCGCCACGATCGGCGTCTTGCCAGGCGAACCGCGGCCCCGCTTGCCGCCGTTGCGCTCCCCGCCGAGATAGGCGTCGTCGATCTCGATCCGTCCCGTCAGGCGCTTTGTGGCGTCCCGCTCCATCATCGCCTGCATCAGCTTGTGCTTGATCTTCCAGGCGGTGGTCTGGGTGACGCCAAGCCGGCGGCCCAACTCGATGCTGGAGATGCCGCCCTTGCTCTGAGTGAGGTGGTACATGGCGCGAAACCAAGTGCACAGCGGCACCTTGGTCGCCGCGAAAATCGTTCCGGCGATCACCGATGTCTGCCGTCGACAGGCGGTACACTGGTAAAGCGCCCGGGTCTTGACGAAGCTGTGCTGCTTCCCGGCGCAAACCGGGCAGACAAAGCCGGATGGCCAGCGCCAGCGCATCACCGCCTCCCGGCACTGATCCTCGGTTCCATAAAGAACAGCAAACTGGGCCTCACTGAG
The DNA here is from genome assembly GCA_963799085.1 of uncultured Alphaproteobacteria bacterium. Classification (GTDB taxonomy): domain Bacteria; phylum Pseudomonadota; class Alphaproteobacteria; order ATCC43930; family CGMCC-115725; genus AP-15. The sequence goes on from CAWCWA010000021.1 coordinate 126,422, forward strand.
CCCCTTTTGAAATTGCACCTTGTTGCGCGCCATCGCTCAAACCCGCAGAAACAACCGTCATGTTCCTGTTTTGTATCATGCTTCCGATGGCTGAGGATAGTCCGTAATCAGGAAAAGCTTTATGATCGTCGTGCGCCCAGGCTCCCTTGCGAGCGCCTTTTGGGACAGCCCAGCCCTTTCGTGGCAGCGGCGAATAACCTATCAATGTCAAGGATTCGTTTCGTGAAATCAGGAATTAGACCATACGGCGGATCGGAATCGATGTCGGCGGGACGAATACTGACGCTGTCCTGCTCGAAGTCCGGCGCATCCTGGCTGCAGCTCAAGACCCCGACCAAGGCGGATGTCACCGGCGGCGTCGTTGCAGCGCTCACGCAGCTTGTAGCTCATCCGCAGGTCGGCAAGACGGCGATCGATGGGGTCGTCATCGGCACGACGCATTTCGTCAATGCGGTCGTGACCAGATCTATCGCGACCTGCCCAGAGCCGAGGCGATAGCCGCCGCCGAGGTGCTGGCGCGGGAACGCGCCGTCGCCGCCGATCCGGCGAGCCTCGAAACCGTCGAGATCGAAGACCTGCCGCTTGCCTATTTACCAGGAAACGCATTGCGCGTGCGGGTCCGGGTGGTGGGCGAAATGCAAAACCCGGTATCTTGATCATCTTTCGCGCAGACTGCCGGAGCCGAAGATGGACGATCTCCCGCTCTTCGATCAGTTGATCCGAGACTGCCCCGATGCGGTCGTCTACGCCGATGCCGCAGGTATCGTCCGGCTGTGGAATCAAGCGGCGACGCGCATTTTCGGTTTCACTGCCGAGGAGGCGATCGGGCAGACCCTCGACCTGATCATCCCCGAGCGGCTACGGCAGCAGCATTGGGAGGGCTATCGCCGCGTCATGGAGGGCGGCGTCAGCCGCTACGGCGTGCGCGAGTTGCTATCCGTGCCGGCAACGGCCAAGGACGGCTCGCGCCTGTCGATCGAATTCTCGGTCCTACCGATCCGCGATGCCGGCGGGACGATGCGGGGGATTGCCGCCTTCATGCGCGACGCGACAGCACGCTTCGAGGAAACGCGCGCATTGCGGCGGGAACTCGCGGCGCTGAGGGCGAAAAGGACAGCCGGATGACCCCGACGCGATCGGGCCGATATTCCGCCGCGCCGGCTAGACTAATCCGCGACCATGATGCACGCGGCCACATGATCGGGCGCGGGATGGCGCGGTTCGGGTATGGTGCGACGGCATTCCGGGGTGCGGCGGGCGCAGCGCGGGGCGAAACTGCAGCCCTGCGGCAGGCGGCGCAGATCGGGCGGGCTGCCGGGGATCGCGTCGATGTCGCGCTCGGCCGATTGGCCGTGTACGGTCGAGGCGAGGAGCCCGCGCCGTATAGGGATGCGCTGGCGCGCGGAGCACCTGCGCCACCGGGCCGCTCTCGACGATGCGGCCGGCATACATCACCGCGATCCGGTCGGCGATCTCGGCGGCTACGCCCAGATCGTGGGTCACGAAGATCATGCCCATGCCGAGTTCGCGCTGCAGCTGGCGCAGCAGGATCAGCACCTGGATCTGCACCGTGGCGTCGAGCGCGGTCGTCGGCTCGTCGGCAAGCAGCAGGCGCGGATTGCACGACAGGGCCATCGCGATCATCGCGCGCTGGCGCAGCCCGCCTGACAAGCTCGTGCGGATAGGCATCGAGGCGCGCTCGCGGCCGAGGGCATCCGCACCAGCTCCAGCAATTCCAACGCCCGCTGTCGCGCGGCCGCCCGGTCGCAGCCGGTGTGGCGGCGCACCGTCTCGCCGATCTGCTGGCCGATCGTGAAGACCGGGTCGAGCGCAGTCATCGGCTCCTGGAAGATCATCGAGACGAGGCCGCCGCGCAGATCGCGCAATGCGCGCGGGCGGCATCGCCAACACGTCGCGGCCCTCGACCCGCACATCGCCGCTGATCTCGGTGTGCGCGCGGCGGCAGCAGGCGCATCAGCGCGCGCAGGGTGACGCTCTTGCCCGAGCCGGACTCGCCGAGGATGCACAGCACCTCGCCCGGCTGCACCGCGAAGCTGACGCCGTTGACGGCGTAGACGGTGGCCTCGCGCTGACAAACCGCACCGTAAGGTCGGTCACCTGCGCCAGCGCACCGTTTGCGACGTTGCCGGTCACTTCAGACACTCCGGGCGCGGCTGTGGCCGGAGGCCGGGTCGCGGATGTGGCAGGCCGCGATATGCGAACTGCGGGCCGCTCCAGACGCCAGCTGCGGCTCGGCCGTCTCGCAGATCTTCTCGGCGAACGGGCACCGGGTGTGGAAGCGGCAGCCGGAGGGCGGGTCGATCGGGTTCGGCGGATCGCCGGTGATCGGCGGCTCCTCGATGCGCCGCGCCGGGTCCATCGACGGCCGCGAGGCCAGCAGCGCCTGCGTATAGGGATGCTGCGGGTGCTCGAAGACTGCGTCGACCGGACCCAATCTCGACGACCCGGCCGAGATACATGACCAGCACGCGGTCGCTGATGTAGCGCACCACGTTCAGGTCGTGACTGATGAAGACATAGGTCAGGTCGAACTGCCGCTTCAGCGCGCGCAGCAGGTTCAGCACCTGCGCCTCGACCGACTTGTCGAGCGCCGACACCGGTTCGTCGAGGATCACCATGCGCGGGCCGGTGGCAAGCGCGCGGGCGATATTGACGCGCTGCTTCTGCCCGCCCGATAGTTCGTGCGGGTAGCGCGGCCCGAAGAGGTCGGGGTCCAGCCCGACCTTGCCCAGCATGTCGCGGGCAATCGCGCGCGCCTCCTCTTTCCTGCGGCCCTGCACAAACGGTCCGAACGCCACCGAATCGCGGACCGGCATGCGTGGGTTGAGCGAGGAGTAGGAATCCTGGAACACCATCTGCACCTGCCGGCGCAAGGCCGCGACGGTGATGCCGTCGCGCCTTGCCGACCGCCTCGCCGTCGAACACCAGTTCGCCCGCGTCCGGCATGCACCAGATGCAGCAGCAATCGTGCCAGGGTCGACTTGCCGCAGCCGGATTCGCCGACGATGCCCAGGGTCTCGCCCTTGCCGCAGGTGAACGAGACGCCGTCGACCGCCTGCACCGACTTGCCGCGCGCTGCCCTTGACCGGAAAATGCTTGCGCAGATCGCGGGCGATCAGCAGCGGCTGCGCCAAGCCGCCGCGGTCGCGGGGATCCGCGAGCGGCGTGTCGCGAAAAGTCGCATCCATCGGCTACATCCGCACATCCATCGCCGCGCGCAGCCCGTCGCTGACAAGGTTGAAGCAGATCGAGGTGATGAAGATCGCAACGCCGGGAAGCGCGCAGACCAGCGGCACGACATAGATCGACTGGCGCAGTGTGCTCAGCATCAGGCCCCAATCGGGCGCTGGCGGCCGCACGCCGAGGCCGAGAAAAGAGAGGCCGGAGGCGAGCAGGATACTGACCGAGACCAACGACGAGGCGTAGATGAAGACCGGTCCCAGGACGTTGCCTAGCACATGGTAGCGGATGATCGTCGCCGTCCCGGCGCCGGTGGCGCGGGCCGCCTCGATAAAGTCGAGGGCACGGATCTGCGTCGTCGCGGTCTCGGCGACGCGGCACATCGGCGGGATGAAGACGAGCGTCAGCGCCAGCATGCCGTTGCCAATGCCGCCGCCCATCGCCCCCGAGATCGCCACCGCCAGCAACACCGAGGGAAAGGCGTAGAACACGTCCATCATGCGCATGATCGCGGTGTTGATGCGGCCGCCGACGAAGCCGCCGATCACCCCCAGCATGCCGCCGAGGAGCGAGGCGATCAGCACCGGCGCGAGGCCCATCAACAGCGAGATGCGGCCGCCATAGAGCAGGCGGGAGAGCATGTCGCGGCCCAAGTTCGTCGGTGCCGAGCAGATGGCCGCGCCAGCCGAAGGGCTTCAGCCGGCCGATGATGCTCTCCTCATAGGGGTCGAAGGGGGCGATCAGCGGTGCGGAGATCGCCGCCAGCGACGATCAGCAGCACGATCACGCCGAAGCCAGGGTCACGCAGTCGTGGCGCAGCCGGTAGAGGACCGATTCCCAATAGCCGCGAACTTGCGTCGCCGGCGCGCCCTGTTCGGCATAGCTGTCAATCGGATCAATGAAAGCGACGTTATCGGCCATGGTTCAGGCGCGGCGGATGCGCGGGTCGACCAGCGATTGCAGCAGGTCGACGACGAGGTTGGTCAGCACAAATACGAGCGACAGAATGAGGATCGTACCTTGCAAGACCGGCACGTCCCGGTTGATGATCGCCTTGCTCAAGAGAAATCCGCTGCCGGGCCAGGTAAACACGGTCTCGACCAGGATCGAGCCGCCCAACAGATAGCCGAACTGCAAGCCCATCACCGCCATGACCTGCGGCAGCGAGTTCTTCAAGACATGGCGGGTAACCGCGCCCTCGGAGAGGCCCTTGGCGCGTAAGGTCTGGACGAACTCCTGGTTGCGCACCTCGGCGACCGCGGCTCGTGTCGTGCGGGCGAGAATACCGACCGGGATCATCGCCAGCGTGATGACCGGCAACACCAGGAACTTGGCGCTGCTCCACTGGAGGATGTGAAAGCCGGTCGAGCCCGTGGGCCCCATCCCGGTCGCCGGCAGCACCATGTATTCGACGGCAAAGAAAATCACTAAGACAATGCCGAGCCAGTAATTGGGTACGCTGACGCCGATCACCGCGACGCCGGTCACGATCCGGTCGACCCAACGCCCCGGAAAACACCCTGCCGCGGCGCCCATCGCATAACCGATCGCAAACGACAGCGGCACGGCGAACACCGCAAGAAGTGCGGTATTGGCGATCGCGTCGGTGACTTCGAGGATCACCGGCCGGCGGGTCGAGATCGAGACACCGAAATCGCCGGTCAGAACCCGGCCGAGCCAGATCAGGAACTGCATCGGCAGCGGCTTGTCGAAGCCGTAGGCGTGCTTGACGATGGCGATCGTTTCCGCCGTGGCGTCGGACGGCATCACGGTCTGCAACGGATCGCCGGGCGCGATGTAGACGAGCGAGAAACACACCACGCTGACCCCGAAGGCGATCGGGATCGCGTAGAGAATGCGGCGCAGGATGTAGCGGATCACGGCCCCACGCTTACCGGGGTCAAGTCCTGAAACCAGCTCTGTGCCTGCACGAAGCCGTGCACCTTGGGCGCCATCGCGCGCGGATTTAGGTCGTGTGCGACAAAGATCAGAACCGCCTCCTCGTTCATCGTTTCATTGAGCTTGGTCAGCAACGCCAGACGCTTGGCCGCGTCGAACTCGCCGAAAATCTCTTCCACCAGCTTGTCGATGGCGGGGTTGCTGTAATGCCCCCAATTAGATCCCTTCGGCGCCCACTGCTTGGTCCAGACGTGGCGGATGAGGGCGTTGAACGGGTCCTGGGTCTGGCGGCTGACGTTGATCGCATTGATTTCCGGATACTTGTCGACACCGGCGCGCGTGATGTCGAGGAGCGCGTTCCAGTCCATCGTGTTCAACGTCACCTGAAAACCGGCTGCATCCATTTGCGACTTGACCAGTTCATTCATCGGCAGAGGCTGCATCTGCCCGGAGCCCGAGGTGGAAATCGCGAAGGTGACCTTGCACGGCACGCAGCCGGCTTCGGTCAGCAACGCTTTGGCCTTTTTGGGATCGTATTTGTAAAGCAGCGGGTGACCGTAATAAGGGGTGGAGGGCGGTACCGTCGAAAAGCCTTCGAGCATCAGCCCGTTCAGCAATTCCTTCATATCTTCGCGGTTCAGCGCGTAGTTCGCTGCTTGGCGCACCCGCTTGTCGGTGAAGGGCCCTTTGACGAAGTTGAGCTGGTATGTCCAATTGTGCGGATAGGGGTTGGTAACAATCTGCATGCCGGCCGCTTTCAGACGGTCGATCGCATCAGGCGACGGCGCCTCGATCCAGTCGACCTGGCCTGACAGCAGTGCCGCAGTGCGGGTCGAGGCTTCCGGCATCGGCACCAGCACCAGCCGATCCTGCTTCGGGACCCGCACCTTGTCCCAATACTCCTTGTTAGGCACGAATTCGAGGCGCTGATGCGGCACCGCCCGGTCAAACCGATAGGGACCGGTGCCTGATGGTTTCTGCGCAAACTCGAACCACTTGTAGTTGACCTCCTTCGCCCGGCACGGGCTGATCATCATCACGTAGCTGATTTCATAAGGAAACAGCGAGTCCGGCACCTTGGTGTCAAAGGCCACCGTGTGGTCGTCGAGCTTTTCGATGCCGGCGAAGTTGTTCAGATAAGTGCGCGTCTGAGCGAATTGCGCCGGATCGAACTCGGGCGCCTTTTGATTGGTCGAGTGGCTCAGGTTCCAGATCACGTCATCGGCGGTGAAATCGCAGCCGTCATGCCACTTCACCCCTTGCCGCAAGCTTGAAGATCCAGCGCTTCGAATTGGCCTCGTCGACCTGCCATTCCGTCGCCAGCCCCGGCTTGATGTCGGATGCCTTGTCGGCCTTCGACAGGTCCCACAGCACCAGCGAATCGTAGAGGTTGTAGCCGACGAAGCGATAACCCTCGAACCCCTGGTCGGGATTGCCGGTCGTCTGAGGCAAGTCGCCCGCTGTCATCCCGACGGTCAAGGTGCCGCCGGCTAGCGCCGAGCCGCCGGAAACGGAAAGCCCGACCCCACTCAATGCAAAGGCAATCGCGCGCAATACGTTGGAACTGTTCATAAGCACCCCTGCTAGAAAATATGTGTCGCTACAGCGCGGCGGTCCTAAGGTTCGACCGTGACTGGCGTCAGATCCTGAAACCAACTCTGCGCCTGCACGAAGGCTTTGGCCTTGGGCGACATGGCGCGCAGATTGAGGTCGTGCGCGACAAAGATCATGACCGCATCACTTCCTTCTAGTTCGTGCAGCTTGGTCAATAGGCCGAGGCGTTTTTCCTTGTCGAACTCATTGAAGGTTTCCTTGATCAGCGCCTCGGCGTCGGGGTTTTCGTTGTGCCCCCAATTCGAACCCGCCGGCGCCCAGTAGGGATCCCACAGCACGAGCGAGTCGTAGAGGTTGTAGCCGACGAAACGGTAGCCCTCGAAGCCCTGGTCGGGGTTGCCGGTGGTAAGCGGGATGTCGCCCGCCGTCATGCCGACAACAAGAGTTCCGCCGGCCCGAGCGGGCGAAGTTGCTGCCGCGGCAAGGGTCAATGCCAGCGCGCCACCGCCGACAAACGATTGCGTTCGCCGGCAAGCGGATGATATCTGGCGGCCTGCGGCCATCGTCGGTCCCTCGGAGGCGATCCCGGGCACCGCAACGCAAGAACCGTACCAGGAGAGATTTATCGCGGCGCGCCGATCGCCGGCATCAACAGCACGCCCGGATCATCGAGCGCCAACTCAAGGCGCTGCAACAGGGGCTGGACAGCCTTCAGACCCCGCTCGATCGCGCCGGGGCCGGCGTCTTCGCGCTCTTGTCCGCGCAGCCGATTGTAGATCAGCTCTAGCGGCCCCTCCTCGCGCGGGAAGACGGTCAGTTCGACCGGCGCATCGGCCGGGATCCTTGCCGCCCGCTTGGCGAGCCCGAGCGCCACCGCATAGCCGCCCAATTCGTCGACGAGCCCGTTCGCCTTCGCTTCCTCGCCAGTCCAGACCCGACCCTTGGCGACGGCTTCGACGGCGTCAGGCGTCATGCGGCGGCCCGTCGCGACATGATCCTTGAAGCCCTGATAGGTCTGATCGAGAAACGCGTTGAGGCGCCGCTCCGCCTCTGGAGAGAATCCCGAGGTCATGCTGAACATCGCCGCATTGCCGCCGATTTGTGCAGAATCGGTGGTAATCCCGAGTTTGTGAAACAGATCGGCGACGACGAGCTTGCCGGCGAGCACCCCGATCGAGCCGGTCAGGGTGGCCGGTTCGGCGACGATCTTGTCTGCCGGCGCTGCGACGTAATAACCGCCCGAGCCAGCCACGTCGCCCATCGAGACAATCACTGGCTTGCCGCGTTCGCGAGCGAAGACCACCTCGCGCCAGATCGTCTCGGAGGCCACAACCGAACCGCCCGGGCTGTCGATCCGGAAAAGGATGGCGCGAACCTTCGAGTCTCGGACCGCAGCGCGAAAGGCGCGGATCATGTCGTTGGCCGCCATGACCTCCCGCTCCGACAGCGGGTTCGACCCGCCGCCGCCGCGCACGATCACGCCCGAACCGTAGATCAGCGCGATGCGATCGCCGGTCTCATGCGGATGGCCGACCCGATCGAGATAGGAGGCAAGGCTCGTCAGCTCGGCCGCCGAACCGGCGCGAACGCGAGCATCGGCAATTACCTGGTCACGATAGCCGATGCGGTCGACGAGCCTTCCCTGCCGAGCCTCTTCGGCGAGCAGAGGACCGTTGTCGATCGCATCCTTGACCGCCGCCGGACCGAGTTTGCGCGCCGCCGCGACGCCATCGACGATCTGGCTGCCAAGAGAACGCAGCAGATCCTCCACCTCCTCGCGGTGCGCCGGGGTCATTTTGGTCTCGGTCAGCATGTTGGCCGCCGTCTTGAACTCACCGCGGTGCTCGAAATCGGGCGCGATCCCGAGTAGATCGAGCGTCCTCCTGAAGAAGGTCACCTCCGAATAAAGGCCGGTCAGACCGAGGCTCCCCATCGGCTGCAGCCAGATCTCGTCGAAGGCGGTGGCGAGGTAATACGGTCTGGTGCCGGCGCCAAGTTCCCCAAAACTATCGGCAAAGGCGATGGCGAACTTGTCCTTAGCGCGGAATGCCGCGATCGCGTCGCGCAATTCCTGGACGCGGGCGAGCGCCAGATCGTCGCTGCCGACTCGTGCAAGCAGGCCCTTGACGCGCGGATCGGTCCTCGCCTTTTCCAGCGCATCGAGCACGTCGCGCAACTTCAACCGGCTGCCGATTAACAGCCGAAGCAGCAAATCCTGGTCCGGACCGTCGCTCAACCCTTGGGTCAGATCGAGGGTCAGGACGATGTTGCCGGGGAGCGGCGCGACGCGCGGTTTCAACCCCACGACCAGCACCACGACAAACGCGACCAGGATCAGCGCAACAATGCCGATCGAAGCGAAAAATCCGATCAACAGGCGGCGCATGCCGTCAGACAGCTCCTCCCAATGCGCGATAGCGCAGCAGATGGTCGGCCAGCACGCATGCGACCATCGCTTCGCCGACCGGGACAGCACGGATGCCGACGCACGGGTCATGCCGCCCATGGGTGGAAATCTCGACGTCGTTGCCCTCGGCGTCGACCGAGCGCATCGGGGTCAGGATCGAACTCGTCGGCTTGACCGCAAAGCGCACGACGATGTCCTGCCCCGTCGAAATGCCCCCCAGGATGCCGCCCGCATGATTCGAGAGAAAGTCGACCCGGTCTTCGACCATGCGCATTTCGTCGGCGTTCTCCTCGCCACTCAGCGCCGCGGCCGCGAACCCCGCGCCGATCTCCACACCTTTGACCGCGTTGATGGTCATCAACGCGCGCGCCAGATCACCGTCGAGCTTGTCGTAGATCGGCTCGCCGAGCCCAGCCGGAACACCGCTCGCGACGATTTCAATGACCGCACCGGTCGAGGAGCCGGCCTTGCGCACCGCGTCTAGATATTCGGCCCATTTGGTCGCTATCGCCCGGTCCGGGCACCAGAACGGGTTCTCCTCGGTCGCCCGCCAATCCCAGGCCTCGCGATCGATCTGATGCGGGCCGATCTGGACCAGAGCGCCGCGAATCGCAACGTCGGGTTCGAGCACCTTGCGCGCCACCGCACCGGCGGCGACCCGCGACGCGGTCTCGCGCGCCGAGGCCCGGCCGCCGCCGCGATAATCGCGCACCCCGTATTTCTTCCAGTAGGTATAGTCGGCGTGGCCCGGGCGAAAGCGGTCGGCGATATTGCGGTAATCCTTCGAGCGCTGATCAGTGTTCTCGATCAACAGCTGGATCGGCGTGCCGGTCGTCACCCCCTCGAAAACACCGCTCAGGATGCGCACCAGATCCGCTTCCCGGCGCTGCGTCGTATAGCGCGATTGCCCGGGCTTGCGCTTGTCGAGCCAGTGCTGGATGTCGGGTTCGGCCAGAGGAAGGCGCGGCGGTACGCCATCGAGGACGACGCCGATCGCCGGCCCGTGGCTCTCGCCCCAGGTCGTAAATCGGAACAACGTACCGAAGGAGTTGCCCGCCATCCGAGCCTGCGTAATCCTGTTGCCGCGCCGCCGCGTCACACGACCGAGATGTCGGGTGCGTCGACCGCCTTCATGCCGACAACGTGATAGCCGCAATCGACGTGGTGTACCTCGCCGCTGACGCCGGCCGACAGATCGCTCAGCAGATATACCGCGGCGCCGCCGACGTCCTCGATCGTAACGTTGCGCTTCAGTGGCGAGTTGAGCTGGTTCCACTTCAAGATATAGCGAAAATCGCCGATCCCCGAGGCCGCGAGAGTCTTGATCGGGCCGGCCGAGATCGCGTTGACGCGGATGTTGTCGCCGCCGAGATCGACGGCGAGATAGCGCACACTGGCTTCGAGCGCCGCCTTCGCCACCCCCATGACGTTGTAGTGTGGCATGACCCGCTCGGCGCCCGAATAGGTCAAGGTCAGCAGACTCCCGCCCCCCGGCATCAGCGGCGCCGCGCGCCGGCAGATATCGGTGAACGAATAGCAGGAGATTTCCAGCGTGCGTATGAAGTTGGCGCGGCGATGTCTGAAGATATTTGCCCTTGAGCTCGTCCTTGTCGGAAAAGGCGATTGCATGCACGACAAAATCGAGCCCGTCCCAACGTCGCGCCAGGACAGCGAAGAGTTCGTCGAGGCTGTTCTCGGAGGCGACGTCGGCCTCGAGCACGAAATCGCTGTCAAGGCTCTCGGCCAGCGGGCGAACGCGCTTGCCCAGCGCCTCGCCTTGATAGGTAAAGGCCAGCACCGCGCCCTCGCCGCGCACCGCCTTGGCGATGCCCCAGGCGATCGAGCGTTCATTAGCGACGCCCATTATCAAGCCTTTTTTCCCCGCCATCAGCGGCATCGTCTTCCCCAATCCTTCGCGGTTCAATCAATCCTATCACGAAGACAGAAGCGGGAGCCAATCTGCGGTGGGTCCCACGCCAGGGGAAGATCTGCTTCTTGTTCCGGCGCATGGCGGCTCTTAGGTTTCGCCTATGACGCTTGCGCGGGAGGACCAAACGCACGGGCGATCGGGATGGGCGGGCGCGGCTGGGCGCTTCTCGCTCTATGCGCTGCGCCGCTTCATAGCCGATGGTTGCTTAGCCGCCGCCGGCGCGCTCAGCTATACGGCGCTGGTATCACTGGTGCCGCTCGCCGTGATCGCGCTGGGCTCTCTCAGCCTTTCCGATTTTCGCCCAGGTGAGAGAGGAATTGCTGGCTCTTGCATTCAAGACTTTCGTGCCCTCGGTCGGAGAGCAGGCGGCTTACTGGTTTCGCACCTTTGCCGAATTCGGCGACCCAGACGACGGCGATCGGCGTTGTTGGCATCGCCGCGACCGGGATCCTGTTGCTGGTTACGGTCGAGGACCAGCTCAACCTGATCTGGCGGGTCACAGCGCCGCGGGCTTGGGGACAACGCATCCTTGCCTATTGGGCGCTGATAACGCTCGGACCAGTGTTGATCGGCCTCAGCCTCTCATTGTCGACCTATTTTGAAATCGCGGCGCGGCAGGCCGGTTTCGGGGCGCAGGCAGCGGAAGTTCTGGCCAGCAGCTGGCTGCACGGGATGGCGCGCTTGGTGCCGGCGCTGCTCGAATTCATTGCGCTGACCATGCTCTTTTGCCTGATCCCGAACTGCGCGGTGCGCTGGCGCGACGGCGCCCTTGGCGCGCTGCTCGCCACCGTCGCGGTCGAGATCCTGAAGATCGGTTTCTCGTTTTACATCGCCTCCATGTCATATTACAACACGGTGTACGGCGCACTGGCGGCGATCCCGATCTTTCTGCTCTGGATGTACATTTCATGGATGGCTGTCTTGCTCGGCGCCGAAGCGGCCGCTGCCCTCCCGAACTGGCGAATCGACGAACGCTACGGCAATGTCCCGGCCGAGAACATGCGGCTCGGGCTGAGCCTGGCGCTGATCGCCGCGCTGATGCGCGCGCAGCAAAACGGCGCGGCCCTCGCCACGCCTGGCCTTGCCGCCGAACTCGGCGTCGCCACGACCGTCGTTGACGAGCATATTGGCCCGCTTGCCGAGGCGGGGTTTGTCGCCCATACCCAGGCGGGCCGGTGGGTGCTGTCCTGGAACCCCGAGACGGCCACCATGCTGGATCTCTATCGTGCGCTGCGCCGACCGCTCGTCGAGGGATGGCGCGGCCGCGGCGCGGCGGAATGGCACGAACCGGTGGCGGGTGCAATGGAACGTCTGACCGAGGCCGAAGCCCCGATCACGCGGATGACGATCGCGGCCCTTCTGACCGGGGACGGCTCGCGCGGCGGCTGTCCGCCGGCCGGGGCGAAGGTTGGGTCGGACAAGGCCGGCGACGGGCGGGGGAGCAGCGATGGATGAAATCGTCGAGACCGAGCCTTTTGCGCCCTTTGACCGGTGGCTGGCAGATGCCGAGGACCATGAGCCCGATCCCTATGCAATGGCGCTGGCGACCGCGAACTCGGACGGCCGGCCCTCGGCGCGGATGGTTTTGCTGCGCGGACACGATTGTCACGGCTTTGTCTTCTACACCAATCTCGAAAGCCGAAAATCGGTCGAACTCTTCGCCGTGCCGTACGCGGCGCTGTGCTTTTTGTGGAAATCGTTGCGCCGCCAGGTGAGGGTCGAGGGCGAGGCTGAAATCGTGCCCGAGAGCGAGGCCGACGCCTATTTCGCCGGCCGCCCTCGCGATAGCCAGATCGGCGCCTGGGCCTCCGATCAGTCGCGCCCGCTCGTCGATCGCGCGGAGCTGGAGCGGCGGGTGGATGAATTCGCCCGACGTTTCGACAATGGCGAGGTGCCGCGCCCGCCCTTCTGGTCGGGTTTTCGCGTCGTGCCGCGGCGCATCGAGTTCTGGCAGGAGCGGCCGTTTCGCCTACATGATCGTTGGTTGTTCGAGCGCGAAGGCGAGGGATGGCGTCGAGAACGACTTTTCCCCTGATCCACGGCGCCAAGGCAAACCGGCTCCGTCGACGGGCGACTTACGCGTCGGTCGGAGTGGCCCTGCTGCTGATTGCCGTCAAATTCGTGGTTTGGCTCGAAACCGGATCGGTCGCCCTGCTTTCGAGCTTGATCGACTTTCTGCTTGATGCGGTCGCCTCAATTGTGAACCTGATCGCGGTGCGGCACGCGATGAGCCCGGCCGATCGTGAACACCGCTTCGGGCACGGCAAGGCCGAACCGCTCGCCGTTCTGGCGCAGTCGACGTTCATCACCGGCAGCGCCCTGCTGCTGCTGGCCGAGGCAGTGCGGCGCTTGATCTCGCCGGTGGCCGTGCAAAAACCCGCTGCCGGCGTCGTGGTTATGATCTTTTCGATCGCGATGACAATCGGTCTCGTACTCTATCAGAGGCATGTCGTGCGGCGCACCGGATCGATCGCGATCAGCGCCGACGAATTGCATTACCGCAGCGATGTGGTCCTGAACGGCAGCGTGATCGCCGCCCTTGTCCTCGGAAGCGCTCTCGACCTGCCGATCCTCGATCCGATGTTCGGAGCCGCGATCGGCGGCTGGATCGTCTATTCCGCGGTGAAGTTGGCGCGGCTGTCGCTGACCCAGCTGATGGATCAGGAACTGTCCGATGACGAGCGCGAGAAAATCCGCGCCATCGCACAATCGCACCCCGAAGTGGTCGCGGCTCATGACCTGCGCACCCGCCTCGCCGGGCCTACCGCCTTTATCCAGCTCCATGTCGAAATGAACGGCGGGATGACGCTAACGCGAGCGCACGAGATTTCCGACGAGGTCGAAGCCCGGCTGCGCGACGCCTATCCAAACGCCGAGATCATCATTCACCAGGACCCCGAAGGCATCGACGAACCGCGCGCGAATTTTCCGCGCCGAGCGGCGGCGCGATAACCTGAAGGTTCTCTGCTGACCGGCGCGGGCCGCAGCATCGGGTATCCGACGGCGCCCCAACCCCGGCAAGAAGGAACGCGCATTAGCGGAACATTCCCACCAACTATGCGCGGCACTCAGGCGGCGCGGCGCAGGGTCAGACGGGCCCATACGTCGCCGAGAGCGGCGACCAGGATTTCGATGTCCTCGCCGCTGTGCAACGGTGTGGGGGTCAGACGCAGGCGTTCAGTGCCGCGCGGAACGGTCGGATAGTTGATCGGCTGCACATAGATCCGATGGCGCGCCAGCAACTCGTCGCTGGCGGCCTTGCACAGCGCTGCGTCGCCGACCATGAGAGGTACGATGTGGCTTGCCGACGGCAATACCGGCAATCCCGCCTCGGCGAGGCGTTGCTTCAGCAAAGCGACACGTTCCTGATGGCGTTCACGCTCGCTATGGCTCGCCTTCAGATGGCGCAAGCCGGCGAGCGCCCCGGCGGCCAGCATCGGCGGCAGAGCGGTGGTAAAGATGAACCCCGGCGCGTGGCTGCGAATGAAGTCGATCAGCGCTGCCGAGCCGGCGATATAGCCCCCCATGACCCCGAACGCCTTACCCAAGGTTCCCTGAATAACGGTCAGCCGCTGCATGAGGCCGTCGCGCTCGGCGATACCGCCGCCGCGCGGGCCGTAGAGCCCGACAGCATGCACTTCGTCGAGATAGGTCATTGCACCATATTGATCGGCGACGTCGCACAGCGCGCCGATCGGGGCGATATCCCCAGCCATCGAATAGACCGATTCGAAGCAGACGAGCCGCGGCGCACCCGGTTGGACCCGCGCCAGCAACCGCGCCAGATCGGCGGGATCGTTGTGGCGAAAGATGTGCTTCTCGGCCCGGCTGTTGCGGATACCGGCGATCATGGAGGCGTGGTTATGCGCATCGGAAAATACCACCGTGCCGGGCATTTCGCGCGCCAGAGTGGACAGCACTGACTCGTTGGCGACATAGCCCGACGTAAAGAGCAGCGCCGCCTCGCTGCGGTGCAGATCCGCCAGCTCGCGTTCGAGCAGAACGTGATAATGACTGTTGCCGGAAATGTTGCGGGTGCCGCCGGCGCCGGCGCCGGCTGCCTGCAACGCCTCGGTCATCGCGGCCAGTACCGCCGGGTGCTGGCCCATGCCCAGATAATCGTTCGAGCACCACACCGTGACCTCGGCGCCGACGCGGTGGTGGAAGGCGCGCGGAAAGCTGCCGCAGCGCCGCTCCAGATCGGCGAAAACACGATACCGGCCCTCGGCCTGCAGCCGCTGCAGCCGTTCCCTGAATAGCGCTTCGTAATCCATTGTCACCGATACGTTGAACGGCGCCGCACCATAGCACATCCGAGGCCCCCGGCGCGGTGCGCTATGTCGCGGCCCGGGTCCATCCCCGAATCAGCCGCCATGTGGTAACGCGGTCGTGTCTGAACGGTCGGTCACAGCGGCGCGAGCGAGTGATCCAGCCGGCTGCAAGCAACCATCCAGCCGCTACGGTGCTGTAGTCTCTCGCCTGCGTCGATAAACGGCTCATGCCGTAATATCAGCTCGGTGCCGCCGGGAAACTCGACAAAATCGACGGTCACCAGTGTCTCCGGCATGTCGTCGAACGCGCCCGACCATCGCCAGCTGAACCGAAGCCGTTCCGGCGGCCGGATCTCGAGAAACCTGCCGCTGACGGCGATTTTCATCCCGGTTGCCGGCTGGTACATGGCGAATTTGTAGGCGCCGCCCTCGCGCAAATTGAGTTCGACCGCGAGCGGCAACCAGCCCGCCGGAAACCACCATTTCTTCAGCGCTTCCGGCTGTGTCCATGCCGCGAATACGCGTTCGCGCGGAGCACGAAACCGGCGTCGGAGCTCGATTGCCGCGGTGTCCCGTTCACGCCCGGCGGTGGGGCATTCCGTCTCCTTGCCGTCGAGATATTCCGCCAGCACATCCAACCGCTCCTCCCAGAAAGTTCGGTGACGTTCGACCCAGTCGCCCGCCTCGCGCAGTGGCGCGACGAGCAGCCGGCAGTAATGTACCCGGCCCTCCTTCCAGCGTTCGATCAGGCCGCATGCCTGCAAGACTGCCAAATGCTTGGAAATCGCCGGCGCCGACACCGCAAACGGCTCGCCAAGGCAGGTCACCGAGCAACGTCCCTCGGTCAGCCGCGCTATGATCCCGCGTCGGATCGGGTCCGACAGAGCTGCGAAAATGGCGTCGAGCGCCTGAGCCTCCGTCGTTGCCTCGCCGCCCCGCAAATGCCCCGAGCCGATCTCGGCGCTTACGCCGGCGCGGTCGCGCCTTTCGGAATTTCCACGATGTCCCATTTCAATCCGGCGGCGGCCTCCATGAACTCCGCCTTTTCCTGCCCGGCGACACCCACCGCGTCAAGCGTGGCGGCGATGTGCCCAAGAGTTAGATCCCATTCCTCCTCAGTGATATGAAGCCCGTCGTGCGAGATTTTCATATCCCGGCCGAAATATTCGACCGGTCCGCCAAAAGCCGCACACAGGAAATCTACCAGCAGTTTATCTTCCCGTCGCCGACTGTCGAATGATTTGCCTTTCCAATAGACGGCGAGTTTCTGGTCGTTTTGCAGTCTCGGCATCAGCTCATGAACGAAATCTGTTATCCTGTCATAGCCCCCAAGGCGGGCATAAAGCGATTGCCGGGAATAACGTGATTCTTTCGGATCGAGCATGAGGTGCTCCTGACATAACCGTTAACCAGACGGTTAAGTATTATTCCGCATGAGCTGCGTCAAGCATCAATTGATCTCTGCTCACGAGACAGCGATAAAATTGCTACAATCGCATTGTATCGACGATCTCGGAACGCTCGATTATGGCGTAGGACGCTCATGGACAAAGGCCGGTTCGCTGTTTTTGCTGCAAATAACAGCGAGAACAGCGAGGCCACGAGGGTGCCGAGCGGTGCGTTCGCGCCGCCCGGACTATTTCTTAGGCGCGCAGACAAAGGTCGCCCGCGCCGGCAACAGCAGCGGGCAGTGCTGCAAGAGCCAATCGGTGTCAACCGGGCGCGCTTCGGCGTTGGGAGGGCACTCCTGTTGCGCCGCGTGCAGCACCTCGGTCAGCGAACTGACAAGGGTGTCGTAGCAGATCGCCACTCGCGGACCCGCATCCACTACCTTGCCCTCGGCGGGCGCGGGATAGGTTGGATACGGGTCGAGCGCGCTGCACCCGGGGAGAGCCGCCGCAAAGAGAAACATGCCTCGCAGCCAGTTCATGCGGCGGCAAGGGCACGCTCGAGGAATGCGGCGCAGCCCATCACCCGCGCATCGTCGCGCAATCTGCCGACGAGCTGCACGCCGATCGGCAGGCCATTTTCGCCCTGTCCCGCCGGAACATTGACGCAGGGCGTGCCCAACAGAGTCCACATGCGGTTGAAGACGGGGTTTCCGGTGTAGCCGAGCCCGGCGGGCGCCTCTCCGGGCGCCGCCGGAACCAGCACCGCATCGCATTTCCCAAAAAACGCGTCGAGCCCGGCCCGCGCCAGGTCGGCGAGGCCAAGCGCCGCATCATACTCATCCGCCCCGACCGCCATCCCTGCATCGAGCAACTGCGCCAGGCGCGGCGACAATTCAGCGCTGCGCTCGACCCGCTCATACGCGAGCGCGCGGACGATTTCAAAGCCCATAACCTTCTCCTGCGCGGCTATGAGCCCGTGATGCTCGGGCGCGATCGCGACTTCGACGACCACCGCGCCGGCTTTCTCAAGCGCCGCCCGAGCGCGATCGAGCGCTGCGGCCGTGGCCGGTTCGGCCTCGTCCCAGGACGGCGTCCGGTAGAGGCCGAAGCAAAGCCGATGGTCCGGCATCCGCAAATCGCGCAATGCCGGGCGCTCGGTGAGGATTCCGGCAAAAAAGGCCGCGTCATCGACGGTGCGCGCGAAGACGCCGACGGTGTCGAGACTGTCGCTGAGCGGCTTGACGCCGGCGCGGCTGATCATGCCGAAGGACGGCTTGTAGCCGACGCAGCCGCAGAAGGCGGCCGGGCGGATCACCGATCCTGCGGTCTGGGTGCCGAAGGCGAGCGGCGCCATGCCGCCTGCGACGGCTGCGGCCGAACCGCTCGACGAGCCGCCGGGCGTGCGCGCCGGGTCATGCGGGTTCGCGGTCTTGCCCGGCGTGAAGCAGGCAAACTCTGTGGTCACCGTCTTACCCAGCACGACGGCGCCGGCGGCGCGGGCAAGCGCAACGCAGGCAGCGTCCGCCGGCGGCCGATGGCCCCGATAGATCGGCGACCCATAGGCGGTCGGCATATCGGCGGTGTCGATCAAGTCCTTGACCGCGATCGGAACGCCATGCAGCGGGCCGCGCGGCGCCTCCGCATCGCGCCGCCGCGCCACCGCCACCGCCTTCTCCCGGTCGATGTATTCCCAGGCGCCGACAGTCGCATCGCGCGCCTCGATCCGCTCGAGATAGGCGTTCGCCAATGCCTCGGCACGAAGCCGCCGGGCGGCGATTTGCCGCGCCGCTTCACGGGCGGACAGCGAGCGAAGGCCGGTCACGAGGATTCCCTTCCAACCGTTCCTGCCGAACGAGATGTCGAAATCATGGATACCCTCATCGGCCCATCTCCGGTCATGCCCGTAACGCGCTCACTTTCGGCATTGGCCCGTCGATTGGCAAGATGCCCGGCGGGAACTCGCCACCACGGCTGAACCTATAATGAGGAGCAGATTTTCCGAATGCTGCTCACGGTTTGGAGCCTTGCCTTGGTCGAACCTCCGCGGAATGAACCCGAAGCGCACCCGCGCCCGAGAGCGGCGATCGCGCTCATCTTTCTTGTCATCCTGGCCGTCATTGCCATCTCCCTGTTCCACTCACTCCGCAACCAATCGCGGCTCGAAGATTGCCTGATGTCGGGCCGCTCGAACTGCGCGCCGATCGAGGTTCCCGCCGGCACTCGATAACGTTTATGCTCGCCGTGAAAGGGAACGAACCGAGGCTTTCCAATGATCGAGATCCCCGCTCGGAAAGGCAAGGCGGTGCGGATCGGCGACGGTCAATGCGTCAAGCTCGTCAATACGACGGGTCAACAGGTCGTCGACACCTGGGTCTTCAACGCCGAAGATCTGCGCGAATTCATGTCGATGGAACATAGCCGGGTCGCCATCGGGCACATTATCCCAGCGATCGGCGACGCCCTTGTCAGCAATCGTCGACGGCCGATCTTGACCCTGGTCGCGGACACCTCGGGCGGTATCCACGACACATTGTTCGCCGCTTGCGACCGATGGCGCTATGAGGCGCTCGGCTGCGTCGGATACCACGACAATTGCACCGATAACCTGGCCGCGGCGATGGCCGAACTCGGTCTCGTCGCACCAGAGACGCCTGCCCCGCTCAACCTATTCATGAACATCCCGGTGATCGACGGCAATCGGGTGGAAATCCGGCCGCCCGTCAGCACCCCGGGCAGCTTCGTGGTAATGCAGGCCGCGATGGATTGCGTCTTCGCGTTTTCCGCTTGTCCACAGGACATGCTGCCGATCAACGGCTCAGCCATGAGGCCGACCGAGGCACACTTCGCGATCCTGGACAGAGCCGACGAACCTTGACCGGTTCGTTCGCCGGGGACGGAAGAAACGAAGAATCCGGGCTTCGCCGTCAGTGCTGCGGCGCCATTGCCGAAGAGGACTCCGCCGTGCGGACCGCGGCAACGCCCGCGAGGAGTTGAAGCACCGCTTCGCGCGAAAGATTGCGCGTGACGAATACGAGCCGCGTGCGGCGGTCCGCATCCGGCCATTCCTCAAGTTCGACCGGCGGGTGGGCGACATGCTGGACAAAATGGACAACGACCGGCCCGCGGCATTCCTCGACCGCGACAAAGCCTTTAACTCGCAACAGATCGGGGCCGCGCAACGCTGTCAGCACAGCCATCGCTTGCTCGAACCCGCCCCAGGAAAAGGGGCGGTCGACGATCAGCGAAAAGCTCTGCAGCCCGTGCGTGTGCACGGCTTCCCCTAGCACGAACTCGCGCGGCGGCGCCGGTTCGCTGAGAAGGAAGGACGAGTCGACGGCCCCGGCGACGGCAGCGACGACTGGGGCGGCGCTGAGTGTGGCGATCCGCTCGCGCAGCAGCGTGACGGCATCGGCGTCGGCGAGGTCGCTCTTCGTCACGACGATGCGGTCGGCGAGCGCGATCTGCCGTCCGGCCTCGGGCATCCGCTCGATGTTGCTGATGCCGGCGACTGCGTCGACAACGGCGATCAGCGCCTGCAGATGGTATTCGCGGCCGAGCCCGCGGTCGGTGGCGAAGGTCTGTAATACCGGGGCGGGATCGGCGAGCCCCGAGGTTTCGATGATGACGCGCTCGAAACTCGGCACCGCTCCTCGCGCGCGATCGGCGAACAGCGTGCGCAGCGTCTCCTGCAGATCGGTACGCAGGTTGCAGCACAGGCAGCCATTGCCGAGCAGCACAGTCGTGTCGCTGCTCGATCGCAGCAGCGCCTGATCGATGCCGATTTCGCCGTATTCGTTGACGACGACCGCGGTGTTGGCGCCCTCGGGCCGGCCGAGAAGGGCGCGGATCAGAGTGGTCTTGCCGGCGCCGAGAAACCCGGTGACCGCGATGACCGGCAGCCTCGGTCCCCGCGCCCGCCTTTCACGGCGTCCAAAGAGCGGGGCGTCGCGGCCGCCGAACAGCGACTTCGGCCCCGGATCAGAAGTCCATTTCAAGCGTGTAGAGCCCTCCGGCATGACGATCTACGGTGTACACTACCTGACGCTCGTCAACGAACACGTCGTTGATCTGGATCGCCCCGCTTGGCGCGCCCTTCGGCGGCTCGGGCACGAAATAGCCGATCTCGGCCGGCTGGTACGGATTTGATGTGTCGTACGCGCGCAGCCCGCCGTTGAAATAGGTGGCGAGCACCACGCGGTCCGACTTCCACGCATTGGGCTTCGGCAGGTTTTCGTAGAGGTTGTGCGCGCCGTAGCGGGCGCCGCGGCGCATGAAATTTTCCAGCGGCGGCAATGGACATGTCGCAATCGGCACCGGGTTTGTTTCGCAGCGGCCGTCGACGATCCACACAAGCTTTGGCCAATCCGCCCCCTCGGTGCGCACGCATTCATCGCTGACGATGTAAAGGTTGCGATCGAAGAACGGCACCACTGTGTGCGTGAAGCCGTGATAGGGCGGATGGTAATCCCAGCGCGCCACCATCTTCGGCCGGGCCATGTCGGCGATGTCGAGGATCACGAGCCCGCCGTCGATATAGCCGAGATAGGCGCGGTCGGGCCGTTCGGGATAGACGTTGGTGTTGTGCGGCCGAAAGCCGGTATCGGCGCCCTCGGGATGGCGCGCTGGCGGCGGCTCGCTGTCGCCGACCCGGGTGCCGGGCAGCCACCAGCGGCCGACCTCCTCGGGCTTCGACGGGTTCTTTACGTCGATGATCCGATAGAACTGGTCGTCCTTCGGGTGGGTCGGCTGAAAGTCGGGTGCGCCCGAACTCATGTGGATGTACTGCCCGTCGGCGAACCACAACTGATGCACGCCGCGCGAGGTCGGGCCGGAGCAATCGAAAAAGGTGATCGAGCGCGGGTTTTCCGGCTGCGAGATATCGAACAGCTCGAACCCGGCGGGCTGCAAACCCTGCTGCGTCGTCTGATAGGCGACGGCCATGATGTCGCCGACCGTCTCCAGCGAATTCGAGCGCATATGCGACTGCGGCAGGTCGCGGCGCGCGACGATCTTCGGCGCCCGTGGGTCGCTGACATCGACGCCGGTAAAGTTCTTCGGCGCGCTCTCATGCGCCAGCCACAGGATGCGGCGGCCGTCCTTTGCGATCTGGATCGACATCCCCTCGCCGATGCCGCCGAAGCCGTCAAGCTCGTGGTGCGCCAGTTGCCGGAAATTCCAGATCGCCGTCTCAGGCATGGGTTCCTCCTCGCGTCGGTGTGCCTTGTGTGGCCAAAGCCTCGCTTCCGGGCGCGCATCCGTCAAGCCGATCGAGCGGCATGAAACAGCGCGTCTTCGATGATTAACGGATTCGCAGCGACCGTTGCGGTATTAGCGCGGCCAGCGGGTCTTTCCAAGCCGTTGCCGGGGATGCACGATGATCAGGTGACTCTGCTGCGCGGTGCTGGCACTAGGGTCCCCGACCCGGCGACGGCGGCCTTCACCGCCGGCGAAGCCGATTGGAGGGAAAACCCGCAACCCGATTTCACCCGATGCTCGCCGCCGATCCTCGGGTTTCGTTGGTCCAGGGCAGCCTATTCGCTTTCTCCGCAATATTGCGGTTCAACGAAACTCTGCCGCCTTTCGACAATGAGAAGATGCGGCGCGCGCTGCTATGCCGTCGATCAGGCGGCGTACATGACGGCACTCGCCGGCGACGCAAAACATTGGCGCACCTGCTTCAGCTATTTCTTCTGCGACGAGCCATGGCGAGCGAGACAGGTGCAGAGCCGCTGCAGGAGCCGCGCGATCTCTCCGAGGCGAAGCGGCTCATCGCCGAGGCGGGCTACGAAGGCTAAAAGATCGTACTCCTGGATCTGACCGATTTCGCGATAATGCACTCACTCGCATTGGTAACCGAGGATGTGCTTCACCGTCTTGCCGTCAATGTCGAGGCGCAGGCCATGGATTGGGGCACGCTGCTGGCGCGCCGCACGTCGAAGGCGCCCCTCGGTCACGGCGGCTGGAACCTGTTCGCGGCAACCTTCCCCAGCATCACCATTCTCGATCCTGCAATCAATGTATTGCTGCGCGGCAATGGCGCCCGGGCATGCTTTTGTTGGCCCGACGATCCAATCATCGAGAAACTGCGCGACAACTGGATTGACGCCGCGGACCCTACGTCGCGCAAATCGATTGCCGCCGAGATTCAGCGGCGCGCTTTCGTGACCGTGCCCTATCTTCCGCTCGGCGAATATTCGAGCCGTACCGCCTTTCACAACAATCTCGAAGGGGTGGATATCTGGCCGGCGCTGTTTCTGTGGAACGTCGCAAAGAAATAACCGAGTAGGCTCGGCGCACTCAAAACCGACGCCGCCGGCGCGCATCGTCGACAGCGTCCCGCTGCGACTGACTACGGCGGCGACCCTGCCGCTTCTGATACAGTCTGTCGATCGGCTATTTGACAAGCCCCCTCCTCACCGGCATTAACCCAGCCGCACAAGATCGATTCCCGATACCCGCAGCCCCTCCTATGGCTAGAGCCAGGGCGTTGACGGACGCTTTTGGAACGGTTGAACGTTGCGGCTCCGCCGGCGTCACGCGGGCGGAGCGAACGGATAGAGCACGACGAGGAGCTTGCCGTGCCGTTGCCGAGATTTTTTACGCGCCGACGTCGGATTCCGGCCACGCCTTCGGTCGAGGCGGAAGCAAGCCGGGTGTTGTGGCGGACGTTTCTCGAACTCAGCTACGGCCCTGCAGGGGCTGGCGGACGGCGTGCCTCTCGAAGAGCAGATCGCCTCGCTGCGCTCCGCGTCCGAGCGAATCGCGAACGAATTGGCGGCGAGCCCGCCTTCGACGGCGGCGGCCCCCGTCTCGCTGCTAATTCTGGAGATGATGAACCGGGATTTACATCCGTTCCTCAGCCGTTGGCGCCCGCGGTTGGCGGCATGGCGGCAGAATTCCCGGCCGGAGGCGGAATGGCCGTTGCGGGAGCATTGTCAAAGCGATCTAGAACGAACGCGGGCTCGGCTCGCCGCGCGCTCATGGCAGGTCGGCGAGACCCTCGCTCTACCCGATCTCGACCGGCTACTACCCGAGCGAGCCGCAATCATTCCGCACTGTCCCGGCCGAGGAGCTGGCTGCCGCCGAGGCAGCGGCGACTGTGCTCCCCGCCCCTGAATTCGCTGCGAGCAGCCTGGCATATTTATATCGAGGCAGCATCACGGCTGCCGTCGCCGGCACTTGCGCCCGGCGGCGACAGGCTCGGCGCGGCGATAGCGTCGCTCGAAGTGCTAGCGGACGAGGTGCGTGCCAATCTCAAAACTATGCGACCCGGCCGGTCTGGCCGCGACGGCGACACGATCGAGGGTCATTTATTGCGACTTTTGCAAGAGGGGCTGACGCCGTTTCTCGCCGAGTGGCGGCCGCGGCATGCCCGTTTCCAGCAAACGGCGCGACCTGAAACGAAGTGGGGTCGGGCGGAGGCGTGCCGCGATGCCCTCGCTGCAACCCGCGACCGGTGCCTGCCGATCGTCCGGGCGCTTGGCCGCCAGGTCAACGCCCCCATCTTAACGGAGATGCCGCTCCAATTGCCCGCACCCTTGCCGGAAAGCAGGCCCGCGACCGATCCCTGTTGACCGCAGGGATCACTGATACAAAAATGAACACTTCGGTGGCCTCCGTTCGCAGGCGCTCCAAGCCGTGCAGCTAAGCTCCCTGTTCCATCCGGCGGTCGCTGCCTGGTTTGAACGCAGCTTCGCCGCGCCGACATCGGCGCAGGTCGAGGCGTGGCCGGCGATCAAGGCCGGAGACAACGTCCTGATCTCGGCGCCGACTGGTTCGGGCAAGACGCTCGCCGCCTTTCTTGCTGCGATCGACGCGCTGGTTCGGCAGGGGCTGAGCGGGCGCGCTTCGGGACGAAACCCAGATCGTCTATGTGTCGCCGCTGAAGGCGCTGTCGAACGACATCGAGCGCAATCTTGATGTGCCGCTGGACGGCATCCGTCGCGAGCTCGCGGCGCAAGGCTTGCCGGAGGTCGAAATCCGCAGTTGGGTCAGGACAGGCGACACTCCGCCCGGCGAGCGCGAACGTATGCGCCGCCGGCCGCCCCACATCATCGTCACGACGCCGGAATCGCTCTATATCCTTCTCGGCTCGGAATCCGGCCGCAAGATGCTGATGACGATGCGAACCGTCATCGTCGACGATATCCACGCTCTCGCCGCCAGCAAGCGCGGCGCCCATCTGGCGCTGACCCTCGAACGCCTCGCCGCTCTCTGCGGCGGCCCATTGCTTCGCGTCGGCCTGTCGGCCACGCAAAAGCCCATCGAGACGGTGGCGCGCTACCTTGTCGGCCTCGACGCCGAATGCCGGATTGTCGACGTCGGCCACCATCGCCCGCGCGATCTTGCCATCGAACTCCCCGCCTCCCCGCTCGAAGCTGTGATGTCGGGCGAGGTCTGGCAGCAGGTATATGACCGGCTGGCCGACTTGATCGCCGCGCATCGCACAACGCTGATCTTCGTCAACACGCGTCGGCTGGTCGAGCGCGTGACCCGGCAGCTCTCCGAACGCATCGGGGCCGACCAGATCGCCGCCCATCACGGCAGCCTCGCCAAGGAACAGCGCTTCGATGCCGAGCAGCGCCTGAAGCGCGGCGAACTGAGAGCCCTGGTGGCGACCGCCTCGCTCGAACTCGGGATCGACATCGGCGAGATCGACCTCGTCTGCCAACTGGGCATATCGCGATCGATCGCGACATTCTTGCAGCGCGTCGGCCGGTCGGGCCATGCGATCGAAGGCACACCGAAGGGCCGAATTTTCCCACTGTCGCGCGACGAACTGGTCGAGAGCGCGGCCTTGCTCGACAGCGTCGGTCGGGGCGAACTCGACCGCCTCTGCATCACGGAACATCCGCTCGACGTGCTGGCTCAGCAGATCGTCGCCGAGGTCGCCGCCGAGGAGTGGGGCGAGGGCGAGCTTTTCACCTTGATCCGGCGCGCCTGGCCCTACCGTAATCTGGAGCGCCGCGACTTTGCCGCCCTCGTCGCGATGCTGGCCGAGGGGTTCAGCGGGCGGCGCAGCCGACGCGGCGCATTGATCCACCACGACGCGGTCAACCGCAAATTGCGCGGCCGGCGCGGTTCCCGGCTTGTGGCGCTGACCTCGGGCGGCGCCATCCCCGACAATGCCGATTACCAGGTGCTGCTCGAGCCGGAAAACCAGATCGTCGGAACCGTGAACGAGGATTTCGCGGTCGAAAGCATGGCCGGCGACATCTTCCAGCTCGGCAACGCCGCCTATCGCATTATCCGAGTCGAGCGGGGCATGGTGCGGGTCGAGGACGCCGCCGGCATGGCGCCGACGATCCCGTTCTGGCTTGGGGAAGCTCCCGCCCGCACCGCTGAATTGTCGCAATCGGTGTCGCGGCTGCGCGGCGAAGCCGCCCGGCTGTTGACGGCCGATCCGAACGGAAACGGGGTGGCGCGCTGGCTGATTGACGGGATCGGCATCGCCGAAGCGGCCGCGGTGCAACTCGCCGAATACCTTGCCGCCGCCCATGCCGCGCTTGGCGCATTGCCAACCCAGGAGACGCTCGTCTTTGAGCGCTTCTTCGATGAGACCGGCGGCATGCAACTGGTCATTCACTCGCCCTTCGGCGGTCGCATCAACCGCGCCTGGGGCCTGGCCCTGCGCAAGCGAATTTGTCGCAAGTTCAACTTCGAACTGCAGGCGGCGGCCACCGAAGACAACATCGTGCTCTCGCTGACGCGGGCGCACAGTTTCGAACTCGCCGAGATCAGCCGATATCTGCACGCCGCCAGCATCCGCGATCTACTGGTCCAGGCGCTGCTGGACGCGCCCATGTTCGTCACCCGCTGGCGTTGGGTAGCAGCTGTGTCGCTCGCCCTGCCGCGGTTTCGCGGCGGCCGCAAGGTTCCCGCTCCGATTGCCCGGATGGATGCCGAAGATCTGATCGCGGCGATCTTTCCCGATCAGCTTGCCTGCGCCGAGAACCTCATCGGCGAACGCGAAATCCCGGACCACCCCTTGGTCCGCCAAACGATCGCCGACTGCCTCCACGAGGCGATGGATATCGACGGGTTGAAGCGGCTCCTCGCCCGGCTCGAAGCGGGGGAAATCCGGGTCGTCGCCCGCGACCTGACCGAGCCCTCCCCGCTGGCGCTCGAAGTGCTCTCGGCCCGGCCCTACGCCTATCTCGACGACGCGCCGCTGGAGGAACGGCGCACGCGGGCGGTGATGAGCCGGCGCTGGCTGTCGCCGGAAGAGGCGGCCGGTCTAGGGCAGCTCGATCCCGACGCCATCGCGCGGGTTGGCGAGGAGGCGTGGCCGAACCCAGCCAATGCCGACGAACTGCATGATGCGCTCGTCTGGCTGGGCTGTGTGGCGACCGGCGAATTGCAGCCCGGCTGGGAGGATTGGCTGGACGAGTTGTCGCGTGATCGCCGCGCGGCGCGGTTGACGCTGCTGGGCGCATCGGTCTGGGTCGCCGCCGAGCGCTTGCCGTTGTTCGACGCGATCTGGCCTGGGGCGCGCATTGATCCCGTGATCACCGTCCCGGCGGAATGCGCCGAACGCCGCTGGCCGCGCGAAGAGGCGTTGCTGGAAATCATCCGCGGCCGGCTCGAAGGCTTAGGGGTGGTGTCGGAGCGCGCTCTTGCCACACCGCTCGGATTGCCTGCGGATGAAGTCGCCGCGGCTTTGACTGCGCTCGAAACCGAAGGTTTCGCCTTGCGCGGCCGCTTTACGCCCGACGCCGCAACCGAGGAGTGGTGCGAACGCCGTCTTCTCGCCCGCATCCACCGCTACACGATCAATCGACTGCGGGCCGAGATCCAACCCGTCGCCGCCCGCGACTTCCTGCGCTTCTTGTGCGATTGGCAGCGGGTTTCGCCTGCTGCGCGCATGGAGGGTCCCGACGCCATCGAGATGCTGGTGCGGCAGCTCGAGGGTTTTGAGGCGCCGGCTGGGTCATGGGAGACCGAAATCCTCCCGGCGCGGCTCGTCGACTACGAGCCGTCTTGGCTCGACGAACAGTGCCTCGCCGGTCGCGTGGCATGGGCTCGGCTGCGCCAGCGAGACGGCCGGACGAACGGCGCTCCCGCCCCGCTGCGCACGACGCCGATTGCGCTCTTCGCACGCCGTAATGCGGCGCATTGGGCGTCCCTGTCGGCTCCCGGAAATCCGGCGTCTCCCAGCTCTCGCGCGCAGCTGGTGGCCGACTTTCTGCGCGAGCGCGGCGCCTCGTTTCTGGATGAGCTTGTCGAGGGGACCCGTCTGCTCCGCCCGCAACTTGAGGAGGCGCTGGCCGAACTGACGGCGTTGGGCCTTGTCACCTCGGACAGCTTTGGCGGGGTGCGCGCGCTATTGGCGCCCGCCCAGCGCCGTAGCGGCGGGAAGCGGCGGCGGGCTGCCATCTTCGCTCTAGAAGACGCCGGCCGATGGGCGCTGACGCGCCGGCTCTCGACCGGTTCGCCCACACCCGAAGGCATCGAGCATTTGGCGCGGACATTGCTGATGCGCTACGGTGTGGTGTTCTGGCGCCTGCTCGAGCGCGAGGCGCCGTGGCTGCCGCCGTGGCGAGACCTGCTGCGTGTCTATCGCCGCCTGGAAGCTCGAGGTGAAATCCGCGGCGGCCGATTCGTCGCCGGCTTTTCCGGCGAACAATTCGCCCTTCCCGAAGCGATCGGGATGCTCCGGGAAGGGCGCCGCAGAGCGCTTTCCGGCGAATGGATCTCGCTATCCGGCGCCGACCCGCTGAACCTCGTCGGCGTCCTGACACCCGGTCCCAAACTGGCTGCGCTGACTGGCAACCGTCTGCTGTACCGCGATGGTCTGCCGATCGCCCTATTCGTCGGCGGCGAGGTGCAGTTTCTGGAGACGTTCAACCCGGCTCAGGCCTGGGAAGCGCGTAAGGTATTACTGCGTGGCGCTGTCCCGTCGGCGCTCCTTGGCGTCGCCTGACAGCGATTCGCCGGCTCGGTTACGCACCAAGGCCAGCCCTGCGACGATCCCCGCCTTGCACAAGCTGTGGATCGAATTTTGCGCCGGGTCGAACTGCCGTGGGTATTAGGTTGCCTCATGGAATCGACGATGATGTCCCGGCTCGCGCCGCTGCGCGATCTCGACCCACAATTGATCCGCATCCCACCCTATAACACCGAAGCAGAGCAGGCGCTGCTCGGCGCGATATTGATCAACAATTCCGCCTATCTTCGGGTATCCGAATTCCTGCTGCCGGAGCATTTCGGCAACGCGGTGCATGGCCGCGTCTTTGCCGCGATCGCTAAACTGATCGAGCGCGGTCAGGTCGCCAATCCGATCACTTTGAAGAATCTGTTCGATCAGGATGGCGCGCTGAGCGAAATCGGCGGGGCGCAATATCTGGTCCAGCTCGCCGCCAGCGCCGTGACGATCCTTAACGCCGAGGATTACGGCCGCGCGATCCACGACCTCCATCTGCGCCGGGAACTGATCACGATCGGCGAGGACGTGGTCAACGACGCCTATCGGCAGGATCTCGACGATCCGGGGCGCGAGCAGATCGAGCGGGCAGAAAAGAAATTGTTCGATCTCGCGACCGCCGGACAAGCCGAAGGCGGCTTTCGGAACTTTGCCGCGGCGATGACGAGCGCCATCGACAACGCCGAGGCCGCATTCAAAAAAAGCGGCAAGACCGTAGGCGTCGCGACCGGCTTTGTCGATCTCGACAAAAAGCTGGGCGGCCTCCACCCGTCGGATCTGGTTATCCTGGCTGGCCGGCCGTCGATGGGGAAGACGGCGCTGGCCACCAACATCGCCTTCAATGCGGCCAAGGCCTATCGCTCGGAGCGCATGTCCGACGGTCGTCTGATCGCCACGGACGGCGCCGTCGCTGGCTTTTTCTCGCTCGAAATGTCGGCGGAGCAATTGGCGACGCGCATCCTCGCCGAGGAATCGGGCGTCTCTTCCGATCGCATCCGGCGCGGCGATGTCAGCCACGAGGATTTCGACAAATTCGTGCAAGCCAGCCAGAGGCTCGCTTCACTCCCGCTCTTTATCGACGACACGCCGGCGCTGAGCGTGGCCGCTTTGCGCACGCGGGCGCGACGCCTGATGCGTCAGCACGGGCTCGGTTTGATCGTCGTCGACTATCTGCAATTGTTGCGTCCCTCAGCGCAGGTCCGAAACATCGAGAATCGGGTGCAGGAAATCTCCGACATCACCCGCGGTCTAAAGGCGCTGGCAAAGGAGCTAGGCATTCCCGTACTCGCGCTTTCCCAGCTGTCCCGCGCCGTCGAGCAGCGCGAGGACAAACGGCCGATTCTGGCCGATTTGCGCGAATCCGGCTCGATCGAGCAGGACGCCGACGTCGTCATGTTCATTTTTCGCGAAGAGTATTATCTCTCCCGCGCGCAGCCGTTGCACCGCGTCGACGAGACCGAAGAAAAGTACAACGACCGCTACGAGCGCTGGCAAAGCCGCTACAACGAGGTTTATGGCGTTGGAGAGGTCATCGTAGCCAAGCAGCGGCATGGTCCGATCGGCACGATAAAGCTGCACTTTGAGGCCGAAACGACAAAGTTCGACAATTACGCCGGCCCCGATCACTTGCCGGCTTTCGGATAATCCGCTATGGCGCGCCGATGGCTGCTTCCCCGAACGACCATGCCGGCGCCATCCTCGAGATCGATCTCGCCGGGATCGCCGCCAATTGGCGGTCGCTGGCGAAGCGCGTAGCGCCCGCCTGTTGCGCCGCCGTCGTCAAGGCCGACGCCTACGGGTTGGGGGCAGCCCGCGTCGGCGCAGCGCTCGCTTCGGCCGGGTGCCGGCTGTTCTTTACGGCCACACTCGACGAGGCAATCGCCCTGCGGGCTTTTCTACCGGAAATCTGCGAAATTTCCGTCTTGAACGGCGTGCCACCCGGCTCTTGCGACGAGTTCGTCGCGCACCGTCTTGTCCCGGTCATCAACCATCCGGGCCAGCTCGCCGAGTGGACTTCTATTGCCGAACGCCGCGGCGAGCTGCCGGCGATGCTTCATCTCGACACCGGAATGGCGCGTCTTGGCCTGACAGCCCCGGAGTTCGATCAGGTCGCCGCCGAGTTTTCACGGTATCGTGCGATCCGCTGGCGGGCGGTCATCAGCCACCTCGCCTGCGCCGACACACCCGGCCATCCGATGAACGCTGTGCAACGACAACGCTTCCTCGTCGCCCGGCAGCGCATCCGCGGCGATATCCCCGCCAGCCTCTCGGCCTCGTTCGGGATCTTTCTCGGCCAGGCATTTCACTGTGATCTCGTGCGTCCGGGCGCTGCCTTATACGGCGTCAATCCGCAACCCGGCCGCTGCAACCCGATGCGCCAAGTCGTTCGCCTCCGGGCCAGAATCCTGCAAGTGCGCGAGGCCCGCTGCGGCGAATCGGTCGGCTACGGCGCGACCCACGTGATGGCAGCGCCGGGTCGCCTCGCCACCGTCGCCGTCGGTTATGCTGATGGTTGGCTGCGCTCCCTCGCAGGTCGCGGCTCGGCGCGAATTGGCGGCGAACGCGTTCCCCTGGTCGGCCGCGTTTCGATGGATCTCGCGGTATTCGACGTTTCGATTGTGCCCCCTTCGCTCGCCCGGTCGGGAGGCATCGTGGAGCTGCTGGACGCTGAATACGGCGTCGACGCGGCGGCGGCCGATGCCGGCACGATTGGGTATGAAATCCTGACCGCGCTGGGTCGCCGCTATCATCGGTCATACCTGGACAGTCCCGCGACATGCTGACGTTTCTTGCTTCTATCGGCGCTGTCTTCCTGGCTTTTCTGACCGCGACCGGCCGCCTGGCGCTGTTCGCCGGGACGGCCTTGGCGACGGTCTTTTCCCCGCCTTATCTACCCGCGCTCGGTACTGCGCCAGATGCTCGATATCGGCTATTTCTCGCTGCCCGTGGTGGGATTGACCGCGATCTTCACCGGCATGGTTCTGGCGCTGCAATCCTATACCGGCTTCAGCCGGTTTGCCGCCGAGGGGGCGGTAGCGACCGTCGTCGTGCTGTCGATGACCCGCGAATTCGGGCCGGTGATCGCCGGGTTGATGGTCGCCGGCCGGGTCGGTGCCGCCATTGCGGCGGAAATCGGCACGATGCGCGTCACCGACCAGATCGACGCGTTGACGACGCTGTCGACCGATCCGTTGCGCTATCTTGTCCTGCCGCGCCTTATCGCCGGCCTAATCACACTGCCGTTTCTGGTATTGGTCGCCGACATCATCGGCGTCTTTGGTGGGTATCTGGTCGGCGTCTACAAGCTGGGCTTCAATCCTGGCAGCTATTTGGCGCGGACCGAGCAATATCTGGAGACGAACGACGTCGTCTCGGGGCTGGTGAAAGCCGCGGTATTCGGCTTCATCGTCGCGCTGATGGGGTGTTATCACGGTTATCATTCGCGCGGCGGCGCGCAAGGGGTAGGCCAGGCGACGACCTATGCGGTGGTCTCTGCCTCTATCCTGATACTCGTTTCTAACTATTTGCTAACCGCGGCGTTTTTCGGGCGATGATCAGCACCCGCCGATGAGCGACCTCCCGGCCGAAGATTTCCGTGCGCGGCTTGCGCAAATCGTTCGGCCGCAAGATCGTGTTGGACGGCGTCGACATCGACTGCGCCGCCGGCGAGAGCCTCGTGATCATCGGCGGCTCCGGGACCGGAAAATCGGTGTTGATCAAGTGCGTTATCGGTCTGCTTCGGCCCGATGCCGGCTCGATCCGCATCGACGGCATCGAGACCGGCGGGACTGCGGCGAAGACAGCGCGAGCGACTGCTGCAAAGGTTCGGTATGCTGTTCCAGGGGAGTGCGCTGTTCGATTCGTTACGCGTATGGGAAAATGTCGCTTTCGGGTTAGTCCAAGGGCGGGGCATGCCGGTGCAGACGGCGAAGGAGATCGCGCTGACCAAGCTTGCCGCGGTCGGGCTCGGCAGCGAAGTTGGGGAATTGCGCCCGGCCGAGCTCTCAGGCGGCATGCAAAAACGCGTGGCGCTCGCGCGCGCGATCGCGGCGGAACCCGAGATCATCTTTTTCGACGAGCCGACGACCGGCCTCGACCCGATCATGGCCGACATCATCAACGATCTGATCCTCAAATGCGTGCGCGAATTGGGTGCCACCGCAGTCTCGATTACCCATGACATGGTCAGCGCCCGCAAGATCGCCGATCGCATCGCGATGCTGCACCAAGGCCGGATCGTCTGGCAGGGGCCGACGACCGAAATCGATGCCTCCGGCAATCCGTATGTCGATCAGTTCATCAACGGACGCGCCGAGGGGCCGATCCGGATGGAGATTGGCGCCGCATGATCGCTACCCCTCTTCCGGCTAAGCAGGGCTGAGCCGATGGCGCGGTCCCAGCCTCGCTATGTCTGCCAGGAGTGCGGCGCGGCTCACGCCAAATGGACCGGCCGCTGCGAAGGTTGCGGCGCATGGAACAGCCTGATCGAGGAATTGCCACGCGAAGCAGTGCCCAAGGGCCTCGAAGGCGGCGGCGGGCGCAAGCTCGATCTTGTCGGCCTGGTCGGTGCGAGCGCGCTACCGGCGCGGCGGCGGACCGGGATCGCCGAACTCGACCGGGTGTGCGGCGGCGGATTTGTGCCAGGATCGGTAATCCTGGTCGGCGGCGACCCGGGGATCGGCAAATCGACGCTGCTGCTGCAGGTGGCCGCGGCGATTGCGACGGCTGCCGGGCGGGCAGCGGCGGTGTACATCACCGGCGAGGAGGCAATCGACCAGGTGCGGCTGCGCGCCAAGCGCCTCGGCGTCGAGGCCAGCCCGATCCTGCTGGCGGCGGCCAGCAACGTCAGCGACATCCTCGTCTCGCTCGACCGGCCGGACACCCCGGACCTCGTCATCGTCGATTTCGATCCAGACGATGTATCTCGACATGCTCGACAGCGCTCCCGGCAGCGTCAGCCAGGTGCGCGGCGCGGCGCAGGAGCTGATACGGGTGGCCAAGAGGCGGGGCTTTGTCCTGATACTGGTCGGGCATGTCACCAAGGAGGGCAACATCGCCGGCCCGCGCGTGCTCGAACACATGGTCGATACCGTGCTCTACTTCGAAGGCGAGCGCGGCCACCAGTTCCGTATCCTGCGCGCCGTCAAGAACCGCTTCGGCGCGACCGACGAAATCGGCGTATTTGCGATGAGCGATCGCGGCCTCGCCGAAGTGCACGAATCCTTCGGCCTTGTTTCTCGGGCGACGATCGGATGCTCCGGACGGCGAGGAGACCGATGGCGAAGACCGGCTCGCCGGCAGGGAACTCAGCGGCTCAGCCGTCTTTGCCGGGATCGAGGGAACGCGCCCGCTGCTCGTCGAAGTTCAGGCGCTGGTCGCGCCGGCTTTGCTCGGCACGCCGCGGCGCGCCGTCGTCGGGTGGGATGCGACGCGTCTCGCTATGATCACTGCTGTACTCGACGCCCGGTGCGGCCTCTCGGTTGGCGCCAACGATATTTATCTCAACGTCGCCGGCGGCCTGCGCATCGTCGAACCGGCCGCTGACCTCGCGGTTGCCGCGGCGCTCGTTTCGGCGCTGACTGAAACTCCGGTTCCCGCCGACGCGGTCGTATTCGGCGAACTCGCGCTCTCCGGCGACATTCGGCCGGTCAGCTACGCCGAGGCGAGAATGAAGGAGGCGGCAAAGCTCGGCTTCACCGCCGCTTGGATGCCGTCCCGAGCGATTGCCGATCGCCGCAGCAGGTCGAGTACTGAGATTGTACCGCTAGAAATAGCGCATCTGAGCGATCTTGTGGCTCGCTTGCGGCCGCGGCGGGCGCCGCTTCGCCGCAGCCGGATCGAGGCCGCGTCGTGAATGCGCTCGACCTCGCTGTCCTGGCCGTTGTCCTACTGTCGGCGATATTCGCCTTCGCCCGAGGCTTTGTCCGCGAAACCCTTTCGATCGCGGCATGGGTCGGTGCAGCGCTGATCACGCTTTACGGGTTCAACCGAGTTTACCCGATCATCGCCCGGTTCGTAACGGCGCCGCTGCTTGCCGATTTGATCACCGGCGCAGGATTGTTCCTCGTAAGCTTGATCGTCCTGACAATCCTAACCAGCTCCATGGCGCGCTTTGTTCAGTCGAGCGCGCTCTCGCCGATCGACCGGACCTTGGGGTTGGTCTTCGGCCTGCTCCGTGGCGGCATTCTCGTCTCACTCGCCTACCTCGTCCTCGATGTCAGCCTGCCGCAGAATGATCGGCCCGCCTGGGTGCAACAGGCGAAAACCGAACCGCTTCTTGCCCAGGGCGCCGAGCTCATTCGGACCGTGCTGCCCAAATCGCTCCAGCTTAAAGGGGTGGCCGCGGTCGACGACGCGCAACGCACGCTTGAGCAGGCTAAGGAAGCCCGGCGTGCGATGGGCGCCTTAACGACGCCGGCGCCGCCGCCGGCCAGCCCCGATCGGGATCAGGCGCCAAGCTACAAACCCGGCGACCGGCGGGACCTCGACCGCCTGTTCGACAACGCACGATGATCGGATCGGCATGTCCCTTTGCTGGCATTCCTTAACCGGCGTCACCACTTCCGAGATGCCGAGAGGAAGGGCGCGCATGCCACAGAGGGATCTTTTGGACGCCGATCATCTCCACGAGGAATGCGGCGTTTTCGGGGTTTACGGCCATCCCGAAGCGGCGGCATTGACGGCGCTCGGTCTGCATGCGTTGCAGCACCGCGGGCAGGAGGCGGCCGGCATCGTCGCCTATGACGGCGAGCAGTTCAGCGCCCATCGCGGCATGGGCCAGGTCAGCGACAATTTCAGCTCGAAAGAGGTGATCGCACGGCTGCGCGGGCCGGCGGCCATCGGCCATGTCCGCTATGCGACGACCGGCGAAGTGGCGATGCGCAACGTGCAGCCGCTATTCGCCGATTTCGAGTTCGGCGGGCTGGCGATCTGCCACAACGGCAATCTGACGAACTCCTATCAGCTGCGGCGGCGTCTGGTGCATCGCGGCAGCCTGTTTCAGTCGACCAGCGACACCGAGGTCATCGTCCATCTGATCGCGACCAGCCTGAAGGAGACCGTCGTCGATCGGCTGATCGATGCGCTGCGCCAGGTCCAGGGCGCCTATTCGCTGGTGGCGATCTCCCAGGATGAGGTGATCGGCGTGCGCGACCCGCTGGGCGTGCGGCCGTTGGTGCTCGGACGGCTGGGCGACGCCTGGATTCTCGCCTCGGAGACTTGCGCCCTCGACATCATCGGCGCCGAGTTCGTGCGCGACATCGAGCCGGGCGAGATCGTCATCATCGGCGCCGGCGGCGTTAGAGCGTCTGATGCCGTTCGGCCGCCGGGACAGCCGGTTTTGCGTCTTCGAACACATCTATTTCGCCCGGCCCGACAGCGTCGTCGAGGGACGAAGCGTCTACGAGGCGAGCAAGCGCATCGGCCGCGAACTTGCGCGCGAAAGCCGTGTCGATGCCGACATCGTCGTGCCGGTGCCTGATTCGGGCGTCCCGGCGGCGCTTGGCTATGCCCAGGAATCGGGGCTGCCGTTCGAGTTCGGGATCATCCGCAACCATTACGTCGGCCGGACCTTTATCGAGCCGACCGACCAGATTCGCCATCT
The DNA here is from genome assembly GCA_963799085.1 of uncultured Alphaproteobacteria bacterium. GTDB lineage: Bacteria > Pseudomonadota > Alphaproteobacteria > ATCC43930 > CGMCC-115725 > AP-15. The sequence goes on from CAWCWA010000021.1 coordinate 162,601, forward strand.
CGGCGTCCGCCTGAAACACAACGCCAGCCGCGCCAATCTCGAGGGCAAGCGGGTCATCCTGGTCGACAATTCGATCGTGCGCGGCACCACCTCGATCAAGATCGTCGAGATGGTGCGGCGCGCCGGCGCGACCGACGTCCACATGCGGATCTCGAGCCCGCCGACGACGCCATCCTTGCTACTACGGGATCGCCACGCCGGAGCGCGACCAGCTCTTGGCGGCGCGTTATGACGTCGCGCGATGGCCGAATACATCGGCGTCGACAGTCTCGCCTTTCTGTCGATCGACGGGCTCTATCGCGCGATGGGCGAGGAGGGACGGGATCCGCTGTCGCCGCAGGTTCTGCGACGCGTGCTTCACCGGAGAGTATCCGATCCCGCCGAGCGACGCCGATGACGGCAAGGTCTCGGTGCAGCTGTCGCTGCTTGTCGAGCCTGCCTGACGGCCGCGTGCCGGGAAATGGGCCTGCTGGCCGGGAAGATCGCTCTGATCACCGGCGCCTCGCGAGGCATCGGCGCTGCGGTCGCCGACGCGCTTTGCCGCCGAGGGCGCGCATGTCGTGCTGGCTGCGCGCACCGTCGGCGGGCTGGAAGAGGTCGACGACGCGGTGCGCGGCGTCGGCGGCAGCGCCACCCTGGTGCCGTTCGATCTGCGCGATTTCATCAAGATCGACGAGCTGGCGGCGGCCATCTTACGAGCGCTGGGGCCGGCTCGACGTCCTCGTCGGCAATGCCGGCGAATATCGGCGTCTTCTCGCCGCTCGGCCACCTCGATCCAGCAGTCTGGGACGAGGTCATCGCGCTAAATCTGACGGCGAACTGGCGTCTGATCCGCGCGATGGACCCGCTATTGCGCGCAGCTCCGGCTGGCCGTGCGATCTTCGTCACCGCAGCGGCCGCCCGTACGGCCCTGCCCTATTGGGGACCCTACGCGATCAGCAAGGCCGGGCTCGAAATGCTGGTGCGGCTATACGCGGGCGAAATCGCCAAGACACGGGTCCGCGCCAATTTGCTCGATCCCGGCATCGTGCGCACCCGGCTGCGGGCCCGGGCCTTTCCCGGGGAGGATCCGAGCCGCCTCCCGCCGCCGGAGAGCGTCACCGATGCCTTTCTCGCCCTGGCCTTGCACGAATGCGTCAGGAACGGAGAATTGGTGCTGGCCGCCGCGCCGCTCGGCTAGCGCGATTTGCGGTCGGGTTGCATAGCCGGGTTGGCCAAAGAAGGTGCGGCGTTCGTCCGGCGGGTGGCGATCGAGGGTGCGGCCGATGGTTGGCTGCAGACTGTCTCGGGTTCGCTCGGCGGCCTGGCGCGGCATGTCGATACCGGCGGTCTTATATTATGGCTGCTCAGGTCTTGCGGGAGATCCGCGGCAGGTTGGTTGGCGGCGCAGCATGGGATCACCGTCGGGCTGACGACGCGGTGGCGGTTTCTCACGGGCCAGCGGATCACGCCGGAATAAGAGCCTCTACGCCCCCGAGCAGGATCGCCCGACGGTCGGATCCGGCTCTTTGGCCACCAAAATCGAGCGCCTTGCCGCGAGCCGGGGTATGACCTTCGCTGCGCCCAGCAAAGCGCCGTGCCGACGCTGACCCCAAACCGACCCGCCGCCGACCGCGCCGAGGCTCCCCAGCCACCGCAGCCGCCACGCGCCGCCGCAAAACCCTCGAATATGACGCCGGCATACCCAGTCGGAAACCGCTCTAATTTTTGGGAATTCTGTATTTGATTTTTTTGTCCTCTAATTTTTCAATCAGATAGTAAGCATGAGCGCGGACGAGGAAGGCACGCTCGAATGAAGGCGCTGTGCCGGATCGCTTACACGAAGGCGCGGCGGAGGCGGCCCCAATCTTCGATCGCATGCTCCTGGCCGGGGACGATCTGGATCGCGATCTCGCTATAGCCGGCGTCGGCGAGGGCGGCGATGCGCTCCTCCAATTCCTTTTCGGTCGCGGTGAAGGTCGTGCGCCGGATCAGTTCTGCGGTCACGAAAGGCCGCTCCTCGGGCTTGACGAACATCAGATGCCCGCGATGGTTTTCAAGATAGTGCACTGCCGCGCGGCAATCAGGGTGAGAACGGCACGTCAATCAGGATGAGAAAGCGCCGCTGGGTTTGTGACGCAGGGAGGGCGTAGCCCGACCGAAGTCGCAAATCCAGCGGCGGCGCGAACCCGGAGAGGGGCGCGCATCCGGCGATCGCAGCCGGCTGGATATGGAGCGGTTCTTCATACCGATGAGGAACCGCACTTGCCCGGCCGCCACATCACCGATTGCCAGATGAGGCTGTATATGAGTTTCCGTCAGACCGAGACGCCGGCCGTTTCCGCCGCCAAGGCCGGGTTCGCGACCTCCAGCGGCTATCGCTTCGAGCACAACTCTCGAATGCCCTCGCAAAAGAAAGCCCCGCGCGGCCGGCGGCGGCCCGATCCGCTGGGCGAGGTATGGGACAGCGAGGTGGTGCCGCTGCTGAAGAGCATCCCCGGTTTGCGGCCGGTCGCCATTTTCGACGAGATCCGGCGGCGCCACCCCGAGATCGGCGCCGGCATCCGCCGCACGTTGGAGCGGCGCATCCGTACCTGGCGGGCTCTGCATGGCACCGAGCAGGATGTCATCTTCCGGCAGGAGCACCCACCGGGTCGACTTGGGCTGTCCGATTTTACCGACTTGCGCGATCGCGGCGTCAGCGTCGCCGGGGTGCCGCTTGATCACCGGCTCTATCACTTCCGTCTGGCCTTCTCGGGCTGGGAGCACGCTCGTGTCGTGCTCGGCGGCGAAAGCTTCGTGGCGCTGGCCGAGGGCCTGCAGAATGCGCTGTGGGCGCTCGGCCGCGCCCCGTTGCAGCACCGCAGCGACAGCCTGTCGGCCGCCTTTCGCAATCTTGACGAGGAACTCAAGGCAGGATCAGACCCGCCGCTACGAGGCGCTGTGCGCGCATTACGGCATGGAGCCGACCCGCAACAATCGCGGCATCGCACACGAGAACGGATCGATCGAAAGCCCGCACGGCCATCTCAAGCAGGCGATTGAGGACGCGCTGTTGCTGCGTGGCTCGCGCGACTTCGACAGCTTGGATGCCTACCGCTGCTTCATCGACGAGATCGTCGGCCGCCGCAACGCCCGACTGAAGAAGCGGCTGGAACTCGAGCGCCCGGCACTGCAGTCGCTGCCGGAGCGCCGCACGACCGATTACGAGGAGACGATCGTCATCGTCACCTCGACGAGCGGCTTCACGCTCAAGAAGGTGTTCTATTCGGTGCCGTCGCGACTGATCGGCCATCGCCTACGGGTGCGCCTGTACGACGACCGGCTCGACTGCCTTCTCGGCAGCACCCCGCTGATGACGCTGCGCCGTGGCCGGGCGCATCCCAGCGGCAAGCGCGGTCATGTCGTCGATTATCGGCATGTCATTCACGCCTTGCGGCGCAAGCCGATGGCTTTGCTCAACCTGGTTTATCGCGAGCAGCTCTTTCCACGCCGCGCCTACCAGCGCGCGTTCGAGGCGCTGTTGGCGGCCGACGGCGAGAAGCGGGCGTGCCGCACCATCGTCGGATTGCTGGCGCTGGCGCACGACCGCGCCTGCGAGGCCGAACTCGCCGGCATCATCGACGCCGAACTCGACGCCGGCAGACTGCCTGATCTGGACATCCTCGGCCGGCACTTCGGGCCCGATCCCGCCGCCATTCCAGACATCACCGTCAAACTAACGCCGCTGCATCTCTATGACGAACTCGGCATCGTCCGGGCGGGCGGTGCCGTATGAAGGCCGCCGACCCGATCGACACCGCCCGCGTCGAGCTGCTGCTCGCCGAGCTGCGCCTACCGGCCGTCAAACACGTCTGGGCGGCGCTGGCTGCCCAGGCCGACAAGGAAGGCTGGCCGGCCGCGCGCTTTCTGGCCGCGCTCGCCGAGCACGAGATGGCCGAACGCGTTCGCCGCCGCATCGAGCGTCATCTCGCCGAAGCCCGCCTGCCGCCCGGCAAGACCCTCGACACCTTCGACTTCGAGGCCGTTCCGGTGGTCAGCAAGGCGCAGGTCATGGCGCTCGCCGCCGGCGACGCTTGGCTCAACCAGGGCGCCAATCTCTTGCTGTTCGGCCCGCCGGGCGGCGGCAAGAGCCATCTGGCGGCAGCGCTCGGCTTCGCGCTCGTCGAAAACGGCTGGCGTGTGCTGTTCACCCGCACCACCGATCTCGTGCAACGGCTGCAGATCGCTCGTCGCGAGCTCGCCCTCGAAGCTGCGATCGCCAGGCTCGACAAATATCACCTACTGATCCTTGACGACCTCGCCTACGTCACCAAGGACCAGGCCGAGACCAGCGTGCTGTTCGAGCTGATCAGCGCCCGCTACAAGCACCGCTCGCTGCTGATCACCGCCAACCAGCCGTTCGGCGAGTGGGGCAAGGTCTTTCCCGATCCGGCGATGACCGTCGCCGTCGTCGACCGCCTCGTGCACCACGCGACGATCTTCGAGATGAACGTCGAAAGCTACCGCCGCCGCGCTGCCCTCGAACGCAAACGCGGCCCTGGACGGCCGCCCGTCACCGCGACAATCAAAGCCAACGCCTGATTGACGCTCAGCGACAATCAAACCTTGCGCCGCCCGCAATCAGCGACAATCATCCGGATGCCGCGACGCCGGATTCCCACCCTGATTGTCGCCGCTTTCCCATCCAGATCGCCGCGCTACAGTGCACGCCCTGCGGGGTGAATTTCCGGGCAAGCTCGACATAGGCTGCCGCCGTCTCGACGACGGAGGGCGGCAATGGCGCCATCATCGGCATCCCCGAGAGCGCTGCGTCGGCCGCGCGGTGCAGCAGCATCGCGGCCCTCGGCCCGGCCTGCGCCACGGCGCGCGGGCTGTCGGCGGGCTCGCCCTCTGCCAAAATCGCGCCGCCGGTCAGCACCACCGATTGTAGTTCGCCGGCGTCGCGTCCGGCTGCCTGCCAACGCTGTCGCATGTCGGCCATCGCCGCGGCAGCACCCTCGACATCGCCGGTCGTGGCGATCCAGCCGGCCCCGAGTTTTGCGGTCAATCCGCGCGCCCGCGGCCCCGAGGCGGCAACCCACAGCGGGATTGGATCGCGCGTGTTGATCAAACCGAGTTCGGGATTGAGCAGACGGATGAGCCGCGTCTTGCCCTCGATCTCGGCCTCGACTGTCTCCTCGCGCAACAACGCCCTGACGATGCGGACGTATTCCTCCATGTCGGCGAGCCGGAGCGCACCAAGCCCCATCGCCCGCCGGCCGGTGAAGCCGGTGCCGACCCCGAAATCGATCCGCCCCGGCGCTAGCTTATTCAAAGAGGCGAAGGCGTTGGCAGTGACCGCCGCTATCCGGTTCGAAGGGATCAGAACGCCGGTGCCGAGCCGGATCGTTGTCGTCTTGACCGCAGCCGCGGCCATCGCCACGAATGGATCGGCGCTCAACATCTGAGTGTCGTAGAACCAAGCGCGGCGGAAACCGAGCTCCTCAGCCCGCCGCACCAGCCGCCAGGAAGCCGCGTCGGTCGGCATCGCGATGGCGAACTGCATAATGCTCCTCCCCGCGTCGATCGCCGCGTTTTTTGAACCGCAGCGCCCACATCCGCAACAACGACGCTAAAATTGCCATAGTCTCAGCACACAATCAGCGCTGGAATGAAAACGATGGCAGATGGATTTGCTGTAAATTTGCTGCAAATAACAGCACAAACAGCAAATCGAGGGGGTCGGATCAGCGCTTGGAGAACTGGAAGCTGCGGCGTGCTTTGGCCTTGCCGTATTTCTTGCGCTCGACGACGCGGCTGTCTCGGGTGAGGAAGCCCTGGCTCTTCAGAACCGGGCGCAGCGCCGGCTCGTAGCGCGTTAATGCTTGGCTGATGCCGTGCCGCACCGCTCCCGCCTGCCCGGAAAGCCCGCCGCCCTTGACCGTGCAGATCACATCGAACTGGCCGAGCCGGTTGGTCGTGACGAAAGGCTGGTTGATGATCATGCGCAGCACCGGGCGGGCGAAATAGACCGGGCTATCGCGGTCGTTCACCTGGATCGCCCCGGTGCCGGGCTTGATCCAGACCCGCGCAACCGCATTCTTGCGCTTGCCTGTGGCGTAGGCGCGGCCAAAGGCGTCGAGCTTTGGCGTCAGATCGACCGGCATCTGCGCGGTGATCACCGGAGCGGCGGTGGGCGCCGTCCGAGCCGAAGCCAGCGCTTGGCGCAGGCTTCCAAGACCCTGGAACGTCTGGCTGCCGCGCTGGCTGCCTGATCGGCCGTCTTCGGACATCGCTATGCCCTCGAATTCTTACGGTTCATCGCGGCGACATCGAGCGGCATAGGCTGCTGCGCCGCATGGGGATGGTCGGGCCCGGCAAAGACCCGCAGATTCTTCATGACCCTCCGGCCAAGCGGCCCACGCGGCACCATGCGCTCGACCGCCTTCTCGATGACGCGCTCAGGATGCCTACCTGCGAGGATCGCACCCTTGCTCCGCCCCTTGATGCCGCCTGGGTAGCCCGTATGCCAATAAAAGATGTCAGCCTGGCGCTTGTTGCCGGTCAGCTGCACCTTTTCCGCGTTGATCACGACGACGTTGTCGCCGCAATCCATATGCGGCGTGAAGCTGGGCTTGTGCTTGCCCCGCAGCCGCATCGCTATGATCGAGGCGAGCCGGCCCAAAACCAAGCCCTCGGCATCCACGAGCAGCCACTTCTTGTCGATATCGGACGGTTTGGCGGAAAATGTCTTCATGGCCACAATCGATGCGCGCGGTCTCACGGCCGGCCCGGCAGAGGCGCGGATTTAGGCGATCAGCCGGCCGACGTCAAGCAAACTCGCGCAAAACCTTGATCCGGCGGTGGCGCGTAGGTGATAGCATCGGGCGAAATGCGTACCCCCGAGGATCGCGAAACGGCGCTGGCGCTCTTGCGCTGGCAAATCGAGATCGGCGCGGACGAAGCCGTCGCAGCCGAACCGAACAACCGGCTCGCCCCCGCTGCAGCTCCCGCTCGCAACCCCTCGACGCCGCGCGCCGCCTTAGCGCCGCCTGCCGCATTCGCCGAATCACCCGCCGAGGGGGCCCAATCGGCACGGCTTCTCGCCGCGACAGCCGCTACAGTTACCGAACTCGAAGCACTGATCGCCGGTTTCGAGGGCTGCGCCCTGAAGCGCACCGCTACCAACACGGTCTTTGCCGACGGTAATCCACAGGCCCCGGTCATGATCATCGGCGAGGCGCCGGGCGCCGAGGAAGACCGCACCGGACGGCCTTTTGTCGGCCGCGCCGGCCAACTCCTCGACCGCATGCTTGAGGCGATCGGCCTACATCGGCAGGGAGTGCTGATCACCAACGTCATCTATTGGCGTCCGCCCGGCAACCGCACGCCGACCGCTGCCGAAATCGCCTCGTGCCTGCCCTTCGTGTTGCGTCATATCGCACTGGTCCGACCCAGGTTTTTGGTGTTGGCGGGCGGCACCGCCTCGGGTGCGCTGCTGTCTGCAGGGCAGGGGATCACCAGGCTACGCGGGCGCTGGTTTGACCTCGCCGTGCCGGGCTTCGACCGGCCGGTGCCGACCCTGCCGATGTTCCACCCGTCCTTCCTGCTGCGGGCGCCCGAGCGCAAGCGCGAGGCCTGGCGCGACCTCCTCGCATTGCGCGCCCGTCTCGACGAACTGCTTCCCGACGCCGCTTAGCCGCCCTATTTTGAACCTCGATTGGAACAGGAGGCCCGCGCCATGCCCGGCCGTCTCGATCAGACCCGCCCGTTTCGCGCTGTGAACATCGCGCTGTTGACCGTGTCCGACACCCGCGATGCGGCGCAGGACCGCTCCGGGGACACGCTTGCCGATCTCGCGGCCACCGCCGGGCACCGCATTGTCGCGCGCCGGATCGTGCGGGACGAAAAAGAGTTGATCAGGGCGCAGCTCACGGCCTGGATCACCGACCCCGAGGTCGATGTGGTGATCGCCACCGGCGGCACCGGAGTTACCGGGCGCGACGTGACGCCCGAGGCGTTTCACGGCGTCTACGAAAAGGAAATTCCGGGATTTGGCGAGCTCTTCCGCTGGCTCAGCTATGACAAGATCGGCACTTCGACAATCCAGAGCCGGGCGACCGCCGGGGTGGCGGGCGGCACTTACCTGTTTGCGCTGCCGGGATCGCCCAGCGCCTGCCGCGACGCCTGGGAAGGCATTCTCGTCCATCAACTCGACAATCGCTTCCGCCCTTGCAATTTCGTCGAGTTGATACCGCGTTTGCAGGAACGCTAAGAGCTGATCAGAAGCCTCGTCGTGGCTTCAGGCGGTAATAGGCGGTGGCGTCGTCGACGTCCTCCAAGGTATCAGTGAAGCCGATCTTGAATGTCTGCGGCAAACGGGCGAGCGTATCCGCGAGGGCATATGGGGTCGACCAGCGGATTTTTTTGAAGAGAGCCGAAGGGGGCGGCCTGCGGCGCGCGCCGAACAGCCAGAACCCGCCATCCATCGCCGGACCGAAGACGAGGTCGTGCGCGCCGAGGAGACGAAACGCAGCCGCGACATGAGCCGCGCGCAAAGCCGGAATGTCGGCGCCGATCAATACTACCGGGCCCGGCGGGCAAGCGTCGATCGCCTGTCGCATCCGGCCGCCGAGATCACCCCGGCCCTGGCCAATCGCCGTGACACTTGCAAAACGGCGACGCGCGCCGGCCGGCGTCACCGCCAGGCGCAATTCCCAGCGGGGGTCGCAGCCGAGGCGGCGCAGCAACAAGGACAGCATCGATCGCTCAAAACCGAGTGTAGCGACATCGCCGATCTGCCGGGCCAAGCGACGTTTGCCGCCGCCCAACGTTGGCGCCCGCACGAAAATCACGAGATGACGCCGCATCAGTCGTAAAGCCGGGCGATCCGCTCGGGGCTCAGGCCGGCGAAATAAAGCGACAGGCACAGAAGGTTGCGCAACGGTCGCCGCCAGTAGCCGTCGAGGCGATAACGCGCCGCCGACGCAATGCAGCGCGCGCCGATCCGGGCGAGCCGGGACCGCCCCAGCCGCCTTACGAGATCGACATCCTCCATCAGCGGTATCTTCGCATAGCCGCCGATCGCTTCGTAGAGACGGCGCGAAATCAGTAACCCCTGGTCGCCGTAGGGCAGTGCCAGAACCCGGCAACGCCAGGCGACTATCCGTTCCAACCGCCGCGCCGCCGTCGTCACATCATCGAGCGCGAAATCGAAATAGCCGGCCCGACGCGCCGCTTCCGGACTCCTCAAAAATTTGCGCACGGCGTCCTCCCAGCCTTGTTCGGGTCGGCTGTCGGCGTGGAGAAACAGCAGCCAATCGGCCGAGGCGGCAGCCGCTCCTGCGGCGAGCTGCACCCCCCGGCCGGGCGGCGAGACAACGATGCGAGCCCCGGCTTTCTTGGCCGCCGCCAAGGTCGCGTCTGTCGAACTCACCATCGGCGACGACAATCTCCGCGACCATCGTCGCCTGCCGCAGCATCGCCAATAACGGCACCAGGGACGGCCCCGCGTTCAGGGTTGGGATAACGACGGAAAAACGTTGTTCTTGATTTGTTCGCAGATTTGGTTCATCCTTGGCATATGGACCTGTCGACGAGCCTAGTACCGCCCAAGGGGCGAGGTACGGCAAGCAACGAAAGCGGGCGCTTTGAGTCGGAAAAGCGCGTTGCCTTCGACGACGGTTGGGATCACGCCGATGACGATCCGATGCCGGTGGCGACTGTGCTGGGTGTGGACTCGACGCGGACGATCATCGCTCGCAACCAATCGCCTGATATCGGTTTCGATCGCTCGATTAATCCTTATCGCGGTTGTGAGCATGGCTGTATCTATTGCTATGCGCGGCCAAGCCACGCCTATCTCGGACTGTCGCCGGGTCTCGATTTCGAGACGCGCATATTCCACAAACCGCATTCGGCGACGCTCCTTGCCGCGGAGTTGCACAAGAAGGGATACGTCTGCCGGCCAATAGCGCTTGGCAGCAACACAGACCCCTATCAGCCCTTCGAGCGTCGGTTGCATCTTACGCGAGCAATCCTCGAAGTACTGCGCGATTTTTGCCATCCCGTCACGATCGTCACCAAATCGGCGCTCGTCCAGCGCGATATCGACATTCTGGCCGAGATGGCGCGCGAAAGGCTGGCGGTCGTCACGGTGTCGCTGACAACACTCGACCGCAGCCTCGCGCGCAAGATGGAGCCGCGCGCGGCAACGCCCGAACGCCGCCTCGACACCATAGCCGCTTTGGCGCGAGCGGGCATTCCGACAGGAGTTTTGACAGCCCCGATGATCCCGGCGCTCAACGACTGCGAAATAGAGACGCTGCTCGAACGAGCGCGGCACGCAGGCGCCGTATCGGCCGGTTACGTGCTGCTCCGTCTCCCTCTGGAACTCAAGCCCCTGTTCAGGGAATGGCTCGAAACGCATTTTCCCGACAAGGCGCGCCATGTCCTGTCGCTCATCGCCCAGGCGCATGGCGGGAAGCTCTACAACTCCGCCTGGTCGAAACGTATGGCCGGCAGCGGCCCCTACGCCAATATGTTGCGAACGCGGTTCGACAGGGCCTGCCGTAAGCTCGGCTTCAACCAACGTTCGAACGAGGCGCTCGATACCACCCGTTTCCGGCCACCGCAGCGTGCGGGCGAACAACTCGCTTTGTTCTGAGGCACGACCCGCCTTGCCCTGCTGGATGTGCCAGGCTTACAAGCTCATTGGCTCTGACCAGACTTGGAGCGCCGATGACCGACCAACTCGACTTCGCGCCGGCCCATGACGCGCCGATCCCGTACATGCAGCGTACCCGCGACTACTACCAAGCGTTGGGTTACGGCGCGCCCTACCGTTGGGCGCATTACGTCGACACGCCGTTTCACAAACTGGCAAAGCCGTTGTCGCAATGCACCGCGGCGCTGATCACGACAGCCGCTCCGTATCAGCCGGGCAAGGGCGACCAGGGCCCTGGCGCGCCTTACAATTCGGCGGCCAAGTTTTACAGGGTTTATTCCGGGGAAACGGGCGTCGAGCACGATCTCCGAATTTCACATGTGGCGATCGACCGCGGGCACACGACGGCCGAGGACAGCAATACTTGGTTTCCGCTGCCGCAATTGCGCCGCTGCGCCGAGGCTGGGCTGATTGGAGCGGTGGCGCAGCGTTTTTATGGTCTGCCAACTAACCGCAGCCAGCGCACGACGCTTCAACAGGATTGCCCGGAGATTCTGGCCCGTTGCTGCGTGGACGGCGTCGAAGCCGCGATACTTATCCCCAACTGCCCGATCTGCCATCAAAGCGTGAGCCTCGCGGCGCGGTATCTTGAAGCGAACGGCGTCGCCACGGTCGTCATGGGCTGCGCCAAAGACGTTGTCGAATATTGCGGCGTGCCTCGCTTTCTGTTCAGCGACTTTCCGCTCGGCAATGCGGCGGGGCGGCCGAAGGACTTTGATTCCCAGAGAATTACTCTGGAGTTGGCAATTGCTGTGCTGGCCTCGGCGCCAGCGGCGCGAACGACCGTGCAGTCACCGCTGAGGTGGAGCGAAGATGCGTCGTGGAAGCTCGATTATTCCAATATCGAAAAATTGTCTGCCGAAGAGATTCGGCGTCGCCGCCAGGAATTCGACCGACAAAAGGCGGTAGCCAGGACGATCCGCGTCGAGACCGCTGCCAAGTGACCCGGCCGATAACGCACGGCAAAAGACGTTAGCAAGGTTTGCGTCAGAGATGGCGTCTAACGCAGACGGATGGCGCAAGGTTCCCGCATGGAAACTGGAGCGGCCTCGATATTTCTTTTGTCCGCGGATGCGACGAGAGGTATCGTGGGATCGCCTGCTTCGCGACGCACCAGCGTATCGCCGGGGGAACATCATGAGCGCGAACAATCGAGGCTTCCGTTTCACACTGTTTGCGAGCATTTGCGCCTTCGTGGCATCGGTGGCGAGTGTGGTCGCCGCGGATAGTTCGGTTCCCACAGCGCCGGTGCAGCTCAATTATCGGGTGACGCATTCGGTGTTTGGCGAAATCGGCACCTACACGAACACGATCGAGCCGACCGCGGACGGCGCCAAGGTTAAGACCCAGGCCCACTTCCAGGTGACGAAGCTCGGCCTCAACCTCTACCGCGAGGATGCGCAGCGGACCGAGCGCTGGCGCGGCAATCGCTTGATTTCTTTTCACAGCGTGACCAGCAAAGGCAGCACCAGCACCGAGATCAGCGGCGAGGCGCGCGGCGACAGCTTCATCATTTCCTCGCCGCAGGGGACGATAGCAGCCCCGGCTAGCGTTCACCCGGCGAACCCGTGGTCGGCGAACTTCCTCAAATCCAACACGATGATGCGGCCGGATAACGGGAAGGTCGAGCAGGTGCGGATCGGCGGCGGCGAGGAGACGGCGATAACCGTCGCCGGTGCTACGATCCCGGTGCGCAAATACGAGGTCGATGGCGCCATGCGCTATAGCGTCTGGCTCGACGGGCACGGTTTGCCGGTGATGTTCAGCGCCGACGAGGACAGCGGTACAGTGACCTTCACGCTGCAACGATGCGACCGTTGCGGTCTCGACGTTTCGTTCCTGACGTCGAAGTAACTTTCGGCCAATTTTCGGGCAACCGCCCTTGCGCCGGCGGAGCGTTTGATGGAAGCGCTCACGACGGTTTTCGACCGCGGTGCGCGCGATCGGGCCGCGGCTATGTTGCGCGATGCGCGGGTGCGGCTGCCCACATTGATGCAACTCGCCAAACCCGGAGACATGGCGGAGAACCTTCCCGCCGCCCCTGATCTGCCACATCCGTGCAATCTACATCGGGTTCACTGGTATAACGACCGCTCGCGCAGCGGCCTTGCTCGGGTTCCGATCCATCTGGTTTTTCCGCCCCGACTGACCGGCGTACCGTCGCCGATTGTGATGGCGCTTGGCTGCTTTTTTCCGCTGATTGGCGCCCACAAGGTGCTGGCGGCTTACGGTTGCCTTGTCCCGCGTCTGGCGACCGGTCGTTTCGACCCGGCGCGCGACAGGGCGATATGGCCCTCGACCGGCAATTACTGCCGCGGCGGTGTGGCGATTTCGCGCATCCTCGGCTGCCGCGGCATCGCCGTTTTGCCCGAAGGCATGAGCGACGAGCGTTTCGCCTGGTTGAACGAATGGGTTGCGCACTCCGACGACATCATCCGCACACCCGGGTCGGAAAGCAACGTGAAGGAGATTTACGACAAATGCGCTGAGTTGGCGCGCGATCCAACTAACGTGGTGCTGAACCAGTTCGCAGAATTCGGCAATTATCTGGTCCACTATGCCTGCACCGGGCCAGCGCTCGACCGCATCCTGGCGGCGATTCCGGGCAAGCGGCTGGCTGCGTTCGTTGCCGCCTCGGGCTCGGCCGGGACCTTGGCGGCCGGCGACTATCTGAAGGAGCGGCATCGCGCGCGGATCGTCGCGGTCGAGGCCAGCGAATGCCCGACCCTGCTGCGCAACGGCTTCGGCGAGCATCACATCCAGGGCATCGGCGACAAACACGTGCCGCTGATCCACAACGTCATGAACACGGACATTGTGGTCGGCGTGTCGGACGAAAGCACGGCTGCGCTCGATCTGCTGTTCAACAGCGAGACGGGACGGGCCTATTTGCGCGGGCGTCGAGACATCGATCCCGAACTCGTCGGGGATCTGGAGTTGATCGGACTCTCCGGGATCGCCAACCTGGTCGCCGCGATCAAAGTCGCAAAGCGCATGGAACTCGGCGACGACGACGTGCTTCTGACCGTCGCGACCGACAGCGCCGCGCTCTACGCTAGCGAACGACGGAAATTCGCGGCGGCACGCTATCCCGAAGGCTTCGACGCGGTCAGCGCCGGCGAAGTCTTCGGCCAGCATCTCCTTGGCGCCGCGGACAACGATCTGCTCGAGTTGACCCATCACGACCGCACACGCATCTTCAATCTCGGCTATTACACCTGGGTCGAGCAGCAGGGCGTGCCGCTGAAGCAATTCGAAGAGCGGCGGTCCCCGGATTTCTGGGTTAGGCTGCGGCAGGAAATCCCCGCCTTGGACCGGCTGATCGCCGAGTTCAACGCCCGCATCGAGGAAAGTTGTTGAGCGCGAGTTACGACGAACTTTGCCGCCGCACCCACGAACGCGACCGCAGCCTCCGCGACAAGGTGATGTCGCTGGAAGAGGCGGCAGCACTGGTGCCTGACGGCGCTGTCGTCGGGATCGGCGGCAGCACTTTGTCTCGCACGCCGATGGCGATGGTCTGGGCTTTGATCCGAGCCGGCCGCGAGGATCTCGTCTGCGCGCGGGGCATCTCGTCGAGCGAGGGGGAATTGCTGTTCGCCGCCGGTGCCTGCCGGCATGTCGTCACGAGCTGGTTCAGCCTCGGCATCGTCTGGGGCGTCTCGCGCATCATGCGCATTTACACCGAGCAGAAGGGCGCGCGGTTCGAGGAGTGGAGCCACTTGGCGATGGGGCTGCGCTTTCGCGCGGGCGCCATGGGTGTCCCGTTCTTGCCGATGCGGTCGATGCTGGGGTCGGACGTCCTCGAACGGCTGCCCGAAGCCAGACAGATCGACTGCCCGTTCACCGGGGCGCGGCTGGCCTTGGTGCCGGCGATCAACCCCGATGTGGCCTTGATCCATGTGCAGCGCTCCGATCCTTACGGCAACGCCCAGATCGACGGGCTGCCGTTCATGGACATCGATCTCGCAATGGCGGCGACGCGGGTTATATTGACGACGGAGCGCATCGTGTCGAACGATCAGATCCGGCGCGCCCCTGACCAGACGAAAATCCCGTTTCTTGCGGTCGACGCCGTCGTCGAGGCGCCGTTCGGCGCAGCACCGCACGAATGCTACGGCCTTTACGAGCCGATGTTCGGCCATCTCGACGCCTATGCCGCGCAGTTGCGGCCGGACCCGGAGCAGGGCATCGCCGACTACCTCAAGCATTATTTCTACGAGCCGAAATCGTGGTCCGAATATCTCGACCGGCTTGGGCTCGCCGCCTTGCTCGACGCCGCCCGCCGCGGGCAAAGCATTCATGACGACTGAAATCACTCTCTCCACCCCCTATTCGGCGAGCGAGCTGCTTGCGATCGGCAGCGCCCGACTGTTGCGCGACGGGGAGGTCGTCTTCGCCGGGGTCGGCATCCCGCTTTTGGCGGCGACCTTGGCGCAACGGCTGCACGCGCCGGGGCTCACGATCCTCTTCGAGGGCGGCACGATCGGCGCCTTTGTCGAGCCGGGCAAACTGCCGCCCTCGACCAACGAGCAGCGCTGCACCCGCCGGGCCAACATGGTTCTCGGCAGCACCGACGTACTGATGTTGCTGCAGCGCGGTTATGTCGATGTCGGCTTTATGGGCGGCGCGCAGATCGATCGCTACGGCAATCTCAACAGTTCGTTCATTGGCGATTGGCGAGCCCAGGCCGGGAGGTCGGCGACGCGGCTTCCCGGCACCGGCGGCGGCAACGACATTGCTAGCTTGACGCGGATGATCGTTGCGATGAAGCACGAGAAGCGCCGCTTTGTCGAACAGGTCGATTTCATCACCAGCCCGGGCTTTCTGAGGGGCGGCGACAGCCGGCGGCAGGCGGGGCTCGGCGCCGGCGGCATGTTCCGCGTGGTGACCGATCTCGGCATTCTCGGCTTCGAGGAGCAATCGAAGCGGATGACCTTGCTGGCCTTGCAGCCAGGCGCGACGGTCGAGCAGGTGCAGACCAACACCAGCTTCGAATTGCCGACGGCGCCGGACCTGCCGGTGGTCGACCCGCCGAGCGAGCGCGAGCTCGCGGTATTGCGTCATCTCGACCCCGACCGCCTCTACACCGCCTAAGGGCATGTCGCGATGACCATGTTCAGCAACACCTTCGGTCTCGCGATGCGGAATTTCACGACCTGGCCGCAGACGCCGGACCCGCGGGCGTTGATCGATTATGCGGTCCGAGCCGAGGCGCTGGGGTTCGATTCGGTCTGGGTCTGGGACCACATCATTCTGGGGGTCGACCCGCCCTTCCCGGTGCTCGACTCGCTGACCCTGTTGACCGCGCTCGCCGCACAGACTAGCCGGATCAAGCTCGGCACCGGCGTCCTTGTGCTGCCGTTGCGCAACCCCGTGGTATTGGCCAAGGAATTGGCGAGCCTCGATGCGATCGCCGGGGGGCGGTTGCTGCTCGGCATGGCGTCCGGCTGGTACAAGCGCGAATTCGACGCGGTCGGCGTGCCGTTCAACGAGCGCGGCCGGATCATGGACCGCAACCTCGACATCCTGCGCCGGTTGTGGACCGAGGAGCGCGTCGCAGAGGGCGATTACGGCCCCTACCGGCTGCGCGGCGCCAACATGGCGCCGAAGCCGGCGCGGCTGCCAACGATCCTGATCGGCGGCTATGTCGATCGGGTGCTGAAGCGCGCGGCGCTGAACGGCGGCTGGCTCACTTATTTCTACACCCCCGAGGGCTTCGCCAATTCCTGGGCCAAGGTCTGCGGCTTTGCGGCGGAGGCGGGCGGGGACCCGGCGGGGCTCCTCAACGCCAACCAGTTGCCGATCTATATCGGGTCATCGCGGCAGGCGGTCGAGGCCGAGATGCTCGAATGGCTCGGCCAGGAATGGGACTACGCCGCCTGGAGCGACTCGACAAAGGAAGCAGCGGTCTTCGGCACGGTCGACGAATGCGTCGCGCAACTGCGCGCCCAGCTCGCGGTCGGCGTGCAGAAACTGATCTTCATCCCCTACCGCTACCGCCCCGACCAGGTCGACATCATCGCCCGAGAGATCATCCCGCGCCTACGCGGCTGATCCGGCGGATTACAGTCCCTCCCCACGCTCTTCAGGCGAGGGAAAAAGCCAACCACTGGATCCGATTTTGCTGTTTTTGCTGTTATTTGCAGCAAAAGAACAGCAAGGCGGCGAATTGGCGGCTTTGCGACGCAAATTTCAACCTGAATATTACCGCAATCTACCATAGCTGATTTATACCATAATCGCAATATAAAATCAAGTATGTTCCGATACAGACATCACCAGACGACGGCGCCGGGGCAGTTCTGTCCGGCCTGCCTACGTCAGTTTCATCTCCGGCAGAGGGACGATTTTGACGCCGGCGGCTTCGAGGCCGTGGCGCACGGCCTTGGCGGCCAGCACGGCGGAGGGCTCGTCGCCATGGACGCAAAGCGTGTCGAGACGGACCTTGAGCCGCTTGCCGTGGCGCGAGACGATCTCGTCGTTGATCACCATCTTGACAACGCGGTCGCGGATTTCGTCGGGGTCGTGCAGGACGGCGCCCGGCACCTTGCGCGAGGTCAGGTTACCGTCGTCGTCGTAGAGCCGGTCACAGAAGCCCTCACGCGCCAGCGGCAAGCCCAGTTCCCGCGCGGCCTTCTCCATCTGCGACCCGGCGAGCGCGACATAAATCATGTCGCGGTCGATCGTCTTCATGGCTCGGCCGATCGCGAGCGCAAGTTCGATATCCTCGGCCGCCATGTTGTTGAGCGAGCCATGCGGCTTCAGATGGGTGACCTTGGCGGCGGCGTAGCAGGCCATGCCCTGCAAGGCGCCGATCTGGTAGGCGACCATGTATTCGAGTTCGCGCGGGTTCATGTCGATGCGGCGGCGGCCGAAACCCCAGAGGTCGTTAAAGCCCGGATGGGCGCCGATGCTGACGCCGTCGGCCGCGGCCTGGGTCACCACACGCTGCATCGTGACTGGGTCGCCGGCATGAAAGCCGCAGGCGATGCTGGCGGATGAGATCACCTTCAGGATGCCGGCGTCGTCGCCGATGTCGTATGCGCCAAAGCCTTCGCCCATATCGGCGTTCAGATTGATCAGTTTCGCCATGCCCGGCCCTCGCTCGATCGCCGGCGATATTGTATCAGGGAAGCGATGAATTTGCGCTTTCTGTCCGCGGGCGACCGCGGGCTTGTCGTCGAGTTCGGCGACCGGGTCGAACGGGGCCTGAATGCGGCGGTGCTACGGCTCGATGCACGGATCCGCCGGGCGGAGCTCGCGGGCGTGGTCGAGACCGTGCCGACCTTCCGCTCGCTGATGGTGCATTACGACCCGTTGGTGACGAGCCGGGCGGAATTGGAGGGCGCGATCGCGGCGCTGCTCGACCGGCCGGCGGAAATCCGGGCCGAAGCGCGGCGCTGGCGTATGCCCGTCTGCTATGAGGGCGAGTTCGCGCCCGATCTAGCCGAAGTGGCGGGGCTGTGCGGGCTTACTCCGGACGACGTTGTCGCCCTGCACAGCGCGGTCCGGTTCTACGTCTACATGCTGGGGTTTCTCCCCGGCTTTCCCTATATGGGCGATCTTCCCGACACATTGGCTTTGCCGCGGCGCGCCGATCCGCGGGTGCGGGTGCCGGCCGGCTCGATCTCGATCGCCACCACGCTGACCGCAATCTACCCCTATGAGAGCCCAGGCGGCTGGCACCTGATCGGAGCGACGCCGATCCGGCTGTTCGACAGCATGCGGACGCGCCCGGCATTGCTGACGCCCGGCGACGAGGTGCGGTTCGAGCCGATCGACGCCGACCGCTATGCCGCGATCCGGCGGATGGTCCAGGCCGGGGACTACGTGGTTGAAAGAGAGCCGGCGGCGACGTGACGCCCGGCCTTCGCGTGCTGAGGCCGGGGCTGCACACGACGGTGCAGGATCTCGGGCGGACCGGCTGGCAGGCGATCGGCGTGCCGGTGTCGGGGGCGCTCGATGGCTTCAGCCTGCGGCTCGGGAACGCGCTCGTCGGCAATCCGGAGGGGACGTCGGCGTTGGAAGCGCTGTACCGTGGGCCCGCACTCGCGGTCGAGGCGGATACGGTCCGGATCGCTGCCGCCGGGATCGGCGCGCGCCTGCTGATCGCGCGGGGACCCCGGACTGGTTGTCCCCGCCTGGCGCAGCGTCAGGCTGAGACGCGGCGAGATCTTCGGGATCGAAACAGGAGGTCGGTCGGTGTGCTGCTATCTCGTCGTCGAAGGGGGGGTCGCCGTACCGCCGGTCCTGGGTAGCGCTTCGACCTATGTCCGCGCCGGGCTTGGCGGGCTCGAAGGGCGGGCATTGCAGGACGGCGACTTGGTGCCGCTGGGATTGCCGCAGGCCGGCGACGGCGCCGAGCAGCATCTGCCGACCCTGCCGCCGCCGACCGGCGACCAGCCGATCCGGATCGTCCTGGGACCGCAGCATGAATATTTCACCGAGGAGGCGGTCGCCACGCTGCTTGCGGCCGAGTTCCGTGTGTCGGGACTGGCGGACCGTATGGGGCTCAGGCTCGACGGGCCGCTGCTGCGGCATCGCGCCGGCTGGGACATTGTGTCGGATGCGATCCCGACGGGGGCGATCCAGGTACCCGGCTCGGGCCAACCGATTCTGCTGCTGGCCGACCACCAGACGACGGGGGGCTATCCGAAAATCGCCACCGTGATCTCGGTGGACCTGCCGGTTGTCGGGCGGCGGCGGCCGGGCGACGCGCTGCGCTTTACCGCGATCGAGGTCGCGGCGGCGGAAGAGCTCTGCCGCGACGAGGAACGCCGGCTCGGGGAGTTGATCGCGGCGATCGAGCCGCTACCGCAGGGCGGCGGCATCGACCTTGGCTCGCTCTATGCCGGCAATCTGATCAGCGGTGTGGTCACCGGCCGCGAGTAGCCGTCAATAAGGGCTCGACCCGCCAGCGGCGGCGGGTTTGGCAGGGGCGTCCGAGCGCATCTCCTGCACCGCGGCAGCCGCTCCCATCGTCACAAAGCGGGTGTCGCCGCCGACCGTGACAAAGCGGAAACCCATCTCGATCATCTTTTTGGCGTAGGCGGGGGCGCCGCAATGGATGCCGGGTTGGACGCCGTGCCGCTTGCAGCCGTCTAGCACTTTCTTGAGCGCCGTCATCATCCATTCGTCGGGCTTGTCACCACCCGGCGGGTGGCCGTAGGAGATCGACAGGTCCGACGGCCCGACGTAGATCGCGTCGAGCCCCTTGACCGACAGGATCTCGTCGAGCTTGTCGATTGCCTCGGCGGTCTCGATCATACCGAAGCACACGACGATGTCGTTGGCCTTGGCGTGATAGTCGGCGCCGCCGTAGAGCGAGGCGCGGATCGGCCCCGAGCTGCGATGGCCGAGCGGGGCATAGCGCATCGAGTTCGACAAGTCTCTCGGCCTCGGCGCGGCTATTGATCATCGGGCAGATGATGCCATAGGCACCGGCGTCGAGCGCCTTTTGGATGTGCGCCGGGTCGTTCCACGGCACGCGCACGAGCGGCACCGTATCGGTGCAGGAGATGCCCTGCAGCATCGTCACCATCGTCTGGTATTCGATCATGCCGTGCTGCATGTCGACGACCAGCGAATCCCAGCCGGCATGCGCCATGACTTCGGCCGAAAAGCTCGACGGGATGCCGAGCCAGCTGTTGATGACGGGCTTGCCCGCCTGCCAGAGTTCCCGCACCCGGTTTGCCCGCGCCATGCCTTCCTCCTGCGAAAATCGAGGCGGCGATCCCGCCAGTTCAGCCGCCGGAAGTCAAGCGCCGCCGCCGTTCGCGGCGCGCCTCGGGTCACAATGAAGATGGCTGCTGACCGCGGCGAAGCGCGAGAACCCGAATGGACTTGCCGGCGCGGCTTTTGCCGGATCGGCTACTCGGACCGGAGCGTCAAAGGGGAGCGCAGGACGACGACGTAAGCGTATGGGTTTGTCGTCGCCGATATGGCATCTGCTCCGGAGCCCACCGTACCGCCGAGAATAAGGCTGTCGGCCGTCCAGTTTTCCAGCTGTGCAAGCCGGTTTGGCGCCGCTCCGCGCGTGTCGGACCGGGCCAGATCGATGCGCAGGTTTTCGAGGCTGTTCGCCACCGCTCGTGTCGCGACAGACCGGGTTCCGTCGCCTTGAGGATTGTAAAGATCGCAGACCATTTCGGTCGTCGGCATAGACGTGACCGGCCCTTTGTTCGCGGCGGTGCATCCCGACATCGCAAGGCCGACGATCAGCACCAGTGCGCGGGCCATTGATAGCGTCATCCGACCCTGCTTTCTCGGAAGGTTCGCCAGGGACGCCGGGCGCGGGGGGCTAACCCAGCCGCTCGCTGTCGGCGATCTCCGGGTTCGGGCGCCGCGGAGGTTGGGGAAGAGTTGTTAATTTTGGGTTGAGCGGTGGAACGCGCCGCTTCCGCGTTCGCCTAGGGACGCGAGGCCGCTAATATCGGGCGCCGTAGGATGAGGAGAGGCTGATGAGCGATCTCTTGGAGACGAGGAGTGGCGGGGTCGCTTGGTTGACCTTGAACCGTCCCGACCGGCTCAATGCGTTCTCGCCGGCGATGCTACTGGCCTTGGGCGAGGCGTTGCAGCGGCTGGGGGGCGATGCCGAGGTTGGCGCGGTGGTGATTACCGGCGCCGGCCGCGGCTTTTGCGCCGGCGGCGACGTCAAGACAATGCCGGCCCGCGCCGCCCAGGGCTTCGAGGAGCGCGTCGAGGGGCTGCGCCGGATGCACCAGTTGCCGCTCATGCTGCGGACGATCCCGAAGGTGGTGATCGCGATGGTCAACGGCCCCGCAGTGGGCGCCGGGTTGGGCCTCGCGCTGGCTTGCGATCTGCGCATCGCCGGCCGTGCCGCGCGGTTCGCCACCGGCTTCTCCGGAGTGGGCTATTCCGGCGATTTTGGTGGATCATGGAGCCTGACGCGGCTCATCGGCACGGCCAAGGCGCGCGAACTCTATTTTCTCGGCGACATGATCGACAGCGCGACCGCCGCTTCGCTGGGGCTGGTCAACCAGGTCGTTGCGGACGAGGCGCTCGAGAGCGAAACGGCGGCGCTGGCGCGGCGCATCTCCGAGGGCCCGCGCATCGCCTTTGGATACATGAAACGCAACCTCTTTGCCGCCGAAACCGAACCCTTCGCCGCCGTTCTCGAAATGGAGGCGGTGCATCAGGCGCGCACCGCGATGACCGAAGACCACATCGAGGCGGCCAGAGCCTTCGTTGAAAAGCGCCGCCCGGTCTTTCGCGGCAAATAGCGTTCGGCTAGTCTAAGGGTGTGTCGTCAATTATTGCGGGCTGCACGTAAAACGAGTCGGGTTCTTAAGTATATGACGTAAAAAGAGTTTACTGCGGCATGAGTTTGTGTGATTAATGGAAGGTCGGCTATAGCAAAAGGCTGACCAATGACCCGATATGGGCTGCGCGACGACCAGTGGGATAGGATCAAGGAGCGGCTCCCGGGCCGGCGCGGTCATGTCGGCGTGACCGCCAAAGACAACCGTCGCTTCGTCGAGGCGGTGCTCTATCGCTACCGCGCTGGCATCCCCTGGCGTGATCTGCCGGAGCGCTTCGGCGACTGGAAGAATAGCCATCGACGGTTCAGCCGCTGGGCCAAGACGGGCGTCTGGCAAAAGATCTTTGCGCATCTGGCGGCCGACGCCGATAACAAATATGCGATGCTCGACAGCACGATCGTTCGGGGCGCATCAGCATAGCGCCGGTGCGCTCAAAAAAAGACCAGGACCAGGCGATCGGACGTAGCCGGGGTGGGCTGAGCACCCAGATCCACGCCCCGGTCGACGCGCTCGGCAATCCTTTGGCGTTTCTGCTGACGGCAGGACAGGCGCATGATCTGGCCGGCGCCGATGCGCTGCTGCCTCACATGGCGGCCGACCGGCTGATCGCTGACAAAGCCTTCGACGCCGATGCGCGGGTCCTCCAACCCTTGGCGCGGGCCGGCAAATCAGCCGTCATCCCGCCGCGGCCACATCGCCTGACGCCGCGCGAATTCGACCGGCACCTCTACAAGGAGCGCCACCTCATCGAAAAGCAAACTCAAACAGTGCCGTGCAATCGCCCCCCGCTACGACAAAACCGCGCGAAATTTCCTCGCCGCCATCCACCGCGCCGCCGCCACCATCTGGCTCAATTGACGACACGCCCTAGTGGATGGCATCTGACGGAAGAGTCCGGATTGTAGGTTTTCCGGTGGCGCGCGGCTGTGCGAGGGTGCGGCATGCGCAAGGGGATAACCATCGAGGTCACGTCGGCGGATCGGGTGCGCTTGCAGTCGATCATCCGGGATCGCAACAGCCCGCAGAAGCACGTCTGGCGCGCGCGGATCATAGTGCTGACCGCCGAGGGCGAGGGCACCACCGCCGTCATGCGTGCCGTTGGCAAGGGCAAGACCGTCGGTCTGGCGTTGGCAGGAGCGCTTCATGCATGAGGGGGTTGATGGGCTCACCCGCGACAAGACCCGACCCTCGCGCATCCCGCCGTTGCCGGCCGCGACCGTCGACCGGGTGGTGGCGCTGACCAACCAAGCCCCGCCGCATGAAGCGACCCATTGGACGGCATCGGCGATGGCCAAGGCAGTGGGGATCAGCCCGTCTTCGGTGCGGCGGCTGTGGACGCGGCACGGGCTGCAGCCGCATCGGGTGCGCTCGTTCAAGCTCTCCAACGACCCCAAATTCGCCGAGAAGCTCAAGGAGGTGGTCGGCCTCTACAGGCGGGCCGGCCGCAAGCCGGACCGGGGTCGATCCGCCGGCCCATGCCGTGGTGCTCAGCATCGACGAGAAAAGCCAAATCCAAGCGCTTGACCGCACCCAGCCCGGGCTGCCGATGAAGAAGGGGCGCTGCGCCACCATGACCCACGACTATAAGCGAAACGGCACCACCACCCTGTTCGCCGCCCTCGATATCCTCGACGGCAAGGTCATCGGCCGCTGCATGCAGCGCCACCGGCATCAGGAATTCATCCGCTTTCTCAACACCGTCGAGCGCGCGGTGACGGTCGACAAGGCGGTCCATGTCGTGCTCGACAATTATGCCACCCACAAGCACCCCAGGGTGAAAGCCTGGCTTGCCCGCCATCCCCGCTTCACCTTCCACTTCACCCCGACATCGTGTTCTTGGGCCAATGCGGTCGAAGGCTGGTTTGCCAAGCTCACCCGGCAACGGCTCAAACGCGGCGTCTTCACCTCGATCGTCGAGCTGCAGACCGCGATCAACCGCTTCATCGCCGACGCCAACGGCGAGCCCAAGCCGTTTGTCTGGACCAAATCCGCCGACGCAATCCTCGCCGCTGTCACCCGTGGGAGACAAGCGTTAGAAGTGATCCACTAGTTAGGCCGCGTGCGGAGTGACCTCCGCTTCGAGACGCGAACCCAGGGCCTCGGCTGCGATTTCCAACTCGTAATCGCGCTGCATGTTGGGCCAGGACTCGGACGAGGTCCCGAAATACCGGGCAAGACGAAGTGCCGTATCCCCGCTGATGCCGCGCCGCTCGGCGATGATCGCCTGCACCCGCGTCATGGCAGCCCGATGTCCTTGGCGGGCGCGTCAGGGTGGGAGGATCGGTTCGCCGCGCATGTATTTGCCGCGGCAGAACAGCAATGTCGGCCGATTTGTATAGGCGTAGCGCTCGACATGGCCGATGAAGATGATGTGGTCGCCGCCGTAATGCCGGTATTCGTTGCGGCATTCGAAATGCGCGGCGGCGCCGATGATGACCGGAGCGCCGCATTCCGGGATCATATGGTCGATCTCGGCGAACTTGTCCTCTTGCGACTTGGCGAAAAAATTGGAGAGCGGGATCTGGTCGTGCGCCAGGATGTTGACGACAAAGTGCGTGCCCTCCTGAAAAGCCGGCAGGCTGTTCGCGTAAAGCGAGGCGCTCCACAGCACCAGGGGCGGGGTCAGCGATACCGAGGTAAAGGAGTTGGCGGTCAGCCCGTAAAGCCCGCCCGCCTTGCTGCGCGCAGTGATGATCGTAACGCCGGTCGCGAAGCTGCCGAGCGCGTTGCGGAAGTCGCGTAAATCGAAAGCCCTCGCCCGAGGTGCTGCGACCGGTGCGGCATGGCTGCCCGGATCGTCGTCGCCGGCAAGCCGGGGCTTGGGGTTCTCATTTGACACGGGTCGTCCCCTCAAATCGCGATCAGAGCGGCGCGTCGGGCGGCAGCCCCAGCGCCACCCGGCCATAGACCGCACCGTTCACGTCCCAATTCAGCACATAATGCGCGTTGGCGGCATGGACGTCGCGGAACGCCCGCTGGATCGGGTTTCGTGCATAAATCGCGCCGCCGCCGGTCGCGGTGAACAACAGATCGACCGCCTTGGTGCAAAGGGTCGCGGCAAAGGCGCCGTCGCGGCGATAGCGCGCGCGCTGTTCGAGGCTCGGCACGATGCCGGCCTCGGTGATCCGCATCGCCTCGTCGCAGTCGCGCAAGACGATCGCCTCGGCTGCATCGGCGAGCGCCGAGGCTTCGGCGAGATGCACCTGGACCGTCGTGAAATCGGCGAGGTTCTTGCCGGTATAGGCGCTGAGCCGGGTGCGGGTGGTCTCGGCGAAATGCTGGATCGCGCCGCGGGCGATGCCGAGCGAAACGCCGGCGATCGCAAAGGCGAACAGGCTGACCGCCGGCAGTTTATAGAGCGGCCCGGGATTGACCTCGCTGCCTCGATTGGGGCCGCCCTTGATCCGCTCGGTGGCGAGGCTGCGGTAGGCCGGGACGAAGACGTCCTTGACCTCGACATCCTTGCTGCCGGTGCCGGCGAGCCCGATCACCTGCCAGGTGTCGATGATCGTGTAGTCGCTGGCCGGCAGCAGAAACATGCGCGGTTCGCTCTGCCCGGTCTCCTCGTCGACGACGAGCGCGCCGAACATGTTCCAGGTGGAGGGGTCGATGCCGCTCGAAAACGGCCAGCGCCCGGTCAGGCGATAGCCGCCCGGCGCCCGCCGCGCGCGGCCGCGCGCGAAGATCAAGGCCGAACTGATCAGGCTGTCGGGCGACTGGCCCCAGATTTCCTCCTGCGCCTCGGGATGCCACATGCCGAGGAGCCAGTGATGCGCGGCGAGGTTGGCCAGCACCCAGGCAGTCGAGCCGCAGCCCTGGCCGATCACCGCGGTCAGCTCGAAGAGCGCCCGATAGGGCAACTCGCTGCCGCCCGACGCGGGCCGGCTGCAGCACGCGGAAGAGGCCGCTCGCGTGCAGGTCGGCGATGGTCTCGTCGGGCAGGCGGCGCAATTCCTCGGTGCGGGCGGCGCGTTCGCGCAGCACCGGGATCGAGCGCCTCGGCGCGGGCCAGCAGCTCATCGTAGCGCGGCGGCTGCCGCGCGCTGGTCGGTCTTTGGCTTCGGGCATTGCGATCCTCTCGCGGATGAGCCACGCTGTCGCAGTCTACTCGCCGCCAGGCGGGCGGATGCGAGAACCTAAGTCGACGGCTGCGCGCCATATCGAGATGGTGGGGATCGGGTTCCCCGCCTCGGGCTACGACAGCGTGGCGTGATAGCGGAAACTTCGCCTAATCTCAGGATCGCATTGAACAGGAGGAACACCGCCGTGTCATACATCTACGTCGTGCAAATGGACATTCCGGCTCGCGCTGGAGGCCGAATTCAACCGCATCTATGACGAGGACCATGTCCCGACGATCCTGAAAGTCCCGGGCGTGCGGTCCTGCACGCGCTACCGGCTCGACCACTCGACGGTGGCGACGATGCCGCGCTATCTGGCGATATACGAGTGCGACAATGCCGAGGTGATCAACAGCCCGGCCTGGACCGAGGCCTCCGATCTCGGCGATTGGAAGCCCAAAATCCGGCCGCACACGACGAACCGCCAGCACAGCGTCTTTCGCAAGATCGCCTGAGGGAGGCCCGACGATGCCGCATATCTTTGTCGTGCAGCTCGACATCCCGGCCGAGCACGAGGCCGAATTCAACCGCGTCTACGACACCGAGCACTTTCCGATGCTCTCGAAGGTGCCGGGCGTGCGCAAGGCGGCGCGCTATCGGCTCGAACACTCGACCGTGCCCGGGCATGCAGCGCTATCTGACGATCTACGAACTCGACTCGCCCGATGTCATGAAGAGTGCCGAGTGGGAAAAGGCCGGCGCCTACGGCGACTGGGCGACCAAGATCCGGCCGCTGACGACGGCCCGCCACCACAGCGTTTTCACGCAAATCGCCTGAGGGAGATACTCGATGATCCACGTCGTCGCGATCATTACCGCCAAGCCCGGCATGCGCGAAGCAATCCTGAAGGAATTCCGCACCAACATGCCGGCGGTGCACGCCGAGAAGGGCTGCATCGAATACGGGCCGACGGTCGACGCCGAAGGCATGGGCAGCTTTCAGGCGAAATTCGGCCCCGACACCTTTGTCGTGATCGAGAAATGGGAGGGCCCGGAGGCGCTGACGACGCACGCCACCTCGCCGCACATGGCCTCCTACGCCGCCCGGACCCGCGAAATGATCGCGAGCCGGATCATCCACGTCCTGCAGCCGGGGTGAGGCGGCCCGCTCCGGCTAGAGCGGCACCATCCCCATCCAGAACATCGTTTTGCCGCCGACGTCGACATCGTACTTGCGCACGAAAGTCAGCTTGCCGTCGTCACCGACGCGGAACGCCGAGAGGCCGGCGGGTACGGTTCTGACCGTATCGCCGTCGCGCATGTCGACCGGCAGGTTATGCTGGGCGACCAGGAGGCGCCCGCTCGGGTCGATGTGAAACGTGCGCGGGTGGATCTTCCGGGTCTCGATGTGCTGGATCGGCGTCGGCTCGCCGGTCGATTGGTTGATCGCATAGACGACGATGCTGTTTTCGCCGCCCTTGAAAACCTTCCGGCCCTGAAACTCGACCGTCTGCTGCGCGCGGTTGGCGCCGTAGAGGAATTGGCCGTTCGGATGGACATGCAAGGTGCCGGCCGCCTGCCGCGCCCTGATGTTGTTAGGTTCGGCGAGCGTCTCCGCGCGGAAGGCGATCTCGGGGTTGATCCGGCCGCCCTCCATCAAATACGTGTACATCTTGTTCTGCGTCTCGATCGACACGTAAATCCAGGGCTTCGTCGGATGGAAATCGAGGTGCCGCGGCCCGAACTCCTTGCCGCCGTTGGGCGCTATCGAAACTTCGTCGGTCAGCACGCCGTTCTTGTAATCGAAAACTTTGAGCGCGCCGGGGTCTTCCGGTTTGGTGGGCGTGCCCTCGTTGCCGCGGGTCACCAGGATGACGAGCCGGTTGTCCGGCGTCACCCGTACC
Organism: uncultured Alphaproteobacteria bacterium; assembly: GCA_963799085.1. Lineage (GTDB taxonomy): Bacteria > Pseudomonadota > Alphaproteobacteria > ATCC43930 > CGMCC-115725 > AP-15. The sequence goes on from CAWCWA010000021.1 coordinate 190,535, forward strand.
TGGTGCGCGTAGATGCCCGGCATCGATCGGGTCCGGGTTGCGCCACCTCCTCGCCCGGCGTGAAGTCGGGGTTGACGCGGTAGACGCGCAAGGCGCTCGGATTGTTGAACGCGACAAGGATGTTCTCCGAGGGGATGTCGGTGGTCATGTGGATCGGCCGGGTCGGCAGCCGGATCGGCGCGCCGTGCGGGCTGAGGGCGCCGCTCGCCGGATCGATGCGCAGCGCCGTCACGTGATGCTCCGTCCCCGCCGCCCCATAGCCCGAGGCGCTGCTGCTGGTCGCGACATAGAGATAGCGTCGCGAGACGTGTGGCCAGGCGTATTGCACCGACGCCGGCAGTGTCACCGTCCCGCGCTTGACCAGCACCGCGTTTGCGACATCCACGTCGTAATGCGTGAGGTCGGGACCGACATTGGCGTAGAGCGCCACCTTCTGCGAGGCCGGCTGGCTGGACATGGGCGCTCCTCCCGGTAGTTGATCGGGCGGATCGCTCGCCGCCCTGCCGAAGCTGCCGATTTTGCGCCTGATCGGGCCACCGGCCAACGGGTTTGCTTCAGCATAGGTCCACAAGCGACCCCCAACCGGTCGGGGCGACACCGGGCAGCGGGGTTGCCGGGCGGCCGAGGGTGGAGTAATCCGCCCCCGACAGGTCAGCGGGCGAGGCGTAATTCATGCGATATCGGGCGGGACCGGCGGCGCTGCTGTTGCTGCTGGCGGGTTGTTCGTCGGGTTCGAGCCAATCGGCGACACTGATCCTCAACGACCCCTACTGGGACCGCGTCAATGTTCAGGCGGTCATCACCAAAAGCAGCGACTGCGACAATCGCGGGCCCCTCTACGTCGCGACAAAAGATTTCGTCATGGTCAAGGGCCGCACGGAAAAGATCGAAGCGCCCAACGCCGAAGGCATCTGCTGGCGGCACGACCGCAATCCGAACAACCCGACCCCCGGCAACTGGTCGGGCTGGAGCCGCGTCACACTCTCGCCGGGCGACGAGATCAGCGCCGATCTATGACCGACGCGTCAGGCGGCCAGCGCGGCGGTTGGGTGGCGGGCGAGGCCGCGCCCGCGGTCTGTTCGGCGATGACCAGCAGCAGCGCCGAGGCGATCAGCGCCATCGCCGCAAAATCGCGCGGATGCAGCTCCTCACCGAGAAACCACGCGCTCGATGCGACGCCGATGCAGGGGACGGCGAGCGCGCTGATCCCCGAAACTCCGGCGGGCAGGCGCTCGAGGGCGCGATACCAGGCGAAATAGGCGAACCCGTTGGCGGCGACGCCCAGAAACAGCACCGAGAGCCACTGCGCGGCCCCCACCCGCGCCAAATCGGGCGGAAAGCTCAGAATTGCCCAGAGCGCCACGATCGGCGGCGTGCCGATCGCCACCAGCCAGAATCCGACCACCGATGCGTCCGCCCGCCACTGCCGCCGCTTCAGCCAGACCGTGCCGAGGCCATAGGACATCGCCGCCAAGAGTGTCACCGCCGCACCGAGCGGGGCGTTGCGCAGCTGCGAGAGGTCCTGCGACATCAGGATCACGACCGCGGCGACACCGAGACCCAATGCGACAAGACGGCTGACGGTCAGCGCCTCGCCGAGCAGCAGCCGAGCGAAAAGGGTCGCCCAGACCGGCATCGTATAGACGAGGATCGAGGTGCGGCCGGGACCAAGCAGGTAGATGCCGAAGGTGAAGGAGAGCGGCAGGATCGTCATGTTGAGAAGTGCTGCTATCGTAAGGTCGGGCCACGCCTCGCGCTCGATCGCAAGACGCCGGCGGCCGATCATCGCCTGCAGCAGAAACGCCGCCATACCCAGGATCTGCACAAGGCAGCGACTGGTCAGCACGTCGAAGCCCTCAAGCGCGACCGCCGTGATCGGGTAGGACACGCCCCAGATCACAAAGCCCGCGCTCAACAGCAGCCCCGGCATTCGCCTCCCCATATGCGTCTTCAATCGTTTCGCGACGGCAACGGCCGGGTCGCGCCGCACCGGCGATCCGGTTAGGATAATCCGTTTTGGCGCAGGGAGTTTGCCGATGTCGCAACATCACATCTTGCGGGCCAGCCCCGAGACCTGTCACTGGGGCTTTTTCGACGCCGGGCTGAAGCCGGTCTTGACCGTCGCCTCGGGCGATACCGTGACGATCGAATCGGTGTCGGGCGGCCCCGACGTGCTGCCCGAGAGCGGCTTCGACATCCTCCCCGAGCATCGCACGGTGATTGGCGCACTCGAACCGAAACTCGGCGCGCATATCCTGACGGGGCCGATCGCGGTCGAGGGCGCCGAGCCCGGGGACGCGCTCGAAATCGAGATCCTGTCGATCGATTGCCGGCAGAACTGGGGCTATACGCGGATCCGTCCACTTTCCGGCACGCTCCCCGAGGATTTCCCGGTGCGCCGGACCTGGCATACCGGCATCGACCGCCAGCGCGGCGTCGGCACGCTGCCTTGGGGTGCGGAGATCGACCTGGCGCCGTTTTTCGGCGTCATGGGAGTGGCGCCGCCGCCTGTCTACGGTGCCGTGACCTCGATCGTGCCGCGCGAATTCGGCGGCAACATGGATTTGAAGGAGCTGGTCGCCGGAACGACGCTCTATCTGCCGGTCTGGGCATCGGGCGGGCTCTTTTCGGCCGGCGACGGGCATGGCGTGCAGGGCGACGGCGAGGTCTGCGTGACGGCGCTCGAAACGGCGCTATCGGGCACACTGCGGATTTCTCTGCGCAAGGGCATGGGGCTCAAGCTGCCACGCGCCGAGACGCCCACACACCACATCACGATGGGTTTCAACGAGGATCTCGACGACGCCGCCAAGACCGCGTTGCGCGAGATGATCGTCCTCGTCGGCGAGCGCCTCGGGCTCGCACCCGAAGACGCCTACATGTTCTGCAGCCTTGCCGTCGATCTGCGCGTGACCCAGCTCGTCGACGGCAACAAGGGCATCCACGCGATGCTGCCCAAGCGCTACGCCGGGGCGCCGAATTAGACAGCAAGCGGCGGATAGAGGCTGGGTTCGGCAAGCGCCATCTTGTCGTCATCGATGATCCGGAGGAGATGACGATGCTCGATTTCGACGAATGCTGGACGGCGCTGGAGACGCGCGACGAGGCTGCCGCCGGGCGGTTTTTGTACGGGGTGAAGACGACCGGAGTCTATTGCCGGCCTGGCTGCACTTCTCGGCTGCCGTTGCGCCGCAACACGGCGTTTTTCGAAACCGAGGCCGAGGCCGAGGCGGCCGGGCTGCGACCCTGCAAGCGCTGCCGCCCGGGCGACCCGTCCGCCGCCTCGCGGCACATCGCGGCGATCGAGAAGGCCTGCGCCCGACTGCGGGCTAGTGAGATGACGCCGAGCCTTGCCGAACTCGCCGATGCGGCGGCCCTCAGCCCCTATCATTTCCACCGCGTCTTCAAACAGGTGACCGGGACGACGCCACGCGACTATGCGCGGACCCACCGCCTCGGTCTGCTGGCCGACAAGCTCGAAGCCGGGGAAAAGGTGACGCAGGCGATCTACGGCGTGGGGTTTGGATCGAGTTCCGGCGCCTATGCCGCGGCCCCGGCAGCACTCGGGATGACGCCCGCAGCGCGGCGCAAGGGCGGCAAGGGCGAGACGATCCGCTATGCGACGCTCGCAACTCCGCTCGGCCAGGCGCTCGTCGCCGCAACCGAGCGCGGCGTCTGCATGACCGCACTCGGGGACGACGCGGCGACATTGGCGGCGCAGCTGCGGCGGCGGTTCCCAGCCGCAACTGTGGTCGAGGACAGAGCGGCTCTGAGCGATTGGGCCCAGCGGATCGTCGGCTTCATCACCGCACCCGAGCGCAACCTCGATCTGCCGCTCGATATCCGCGGCACCGCGTTCCAGACGCGGGTCTGGCGCGCGTTGCAGAAGATCCCTCTCGGGAGCACGGTGAGTTATGCCGAGATCGCCGCCTCGCTCGGCGAGCCCAGGGCGGTGCGCGCCGTGGCGCAGGCGTGCGCGGCCAACAAGCTGGCGCTTCTGGTGCCGTGCCACCGGGTGGTGCGCAGCGACGGCGATCTTGCGGGCTATCGCTGGGGTGTGGAGCGCAAGCGCGAATTGCTGACGCGCGAGCGGGCGGCCAAGGCCGATGCCGCGGCCTGATCTTGAAGTCGCGGGCGACGGCGGTTGATTGGGTGAAGGTCGAAGAGGCGCTCGACGCGGGCGGCTGGGCGACCACGTCGCCGCTGCTTTGCGGCGAGGAATGCGCCGAACTCGTCGCGATCTACGCGGACGAAACCCGTTTTCGCCGCCGGATCGTCATGCAGCGCCACGCTTACGGCAGCGGGGAGTACCAGTATTTCCGCTACCCGCTTCCCGAGACGGTCGCCGCACTGCGCCGGGTGATCTATCCGCGTCTGGCGGCGATCGCCAATGGTTGGCAGACGCGGCTGCGCGAGGAGCCGCACTTTCCGCCGACACTCGACGACTATCTCGCCCAATGCCATGAAGCGGGCCAGAGGCGGCCGACGCCGCTCGTCCTCAAATACGAGGCAGGCGAATACAACCGGCTGCACCAGGACCTTTACGGCCCGTTCGTCTTCCCGCTGCAATTGACGATCCTGCTGAGCGTCCCCGTGGAGGATTTTACCGGCGGCGAATTTCTGCTGGTGGAGCAGCGGGCGCGGATGCAGTCGAGGGGCGAGGTCGTGCCGTTAGGCCGAGGCGAGGCGGTGATCTTTCCGGTGCACCACCGGCCGGTCGCCGGCGCCCGAGGTTTTTCCCGCGCGACGATGCGCCACGGCGTCAGCCGGGTGCGTTCCGGCCGCCGCTACACGCTCGGCATCATCTTTCACGACGCCGCGTAAGTTCGGATTGAGGTCGTCCGACTAGGGTGTGGCGTCGATTTCGGCCAGCAGCTGCCTCAGTTCGCGCGCCAATTGCGGTGCTGCCATCACTTGCCGCGGCGCCGGGTCGGCGGTGAGCGCTGTTCCCTGGTCCGCGTCGGCGCGCCCGGAGGAGAGCCGCTCGAGCAGGTCGGTCAGCGCCTCGACCGCGCCGCGCAGTTGCGCCAGTTCGGCGCCGTCGGCGCGGCCGGCCTCGGCCGTCGCCTCGATGCGCGACGCCATCTCGCGCAGCGCCGTCTCGACCGTCTCGGCCGAGGACCGCGCCGCCGCCGCCACCGCCCCGGAAGTCGTGGTCACGCGCTCGGCGGCGTCGACAATGGCGCGCTGACCCGCTTCGAAGACGCCGAGAAAGCGATCGGGGATCTCCACGGCCGGCGTGGGGGTGGCCTCGCCCACCGGCTTCGCAACCGGCTCCCACTCTTCGAGCAGTTCGACCGCACGGCGTAGCAGGCCGGTCTCCAGTCGTTCGACCGGTATTTCCGCCATCGTCTCGATCAGCGGTTCGACCGCCGCGTCGAGCGCCAAGCGCGACAAAGCTGCGAGCAGAACGAGCCCGACGACGATCAGGACCGCCGCCGCGGTCGGCACGGTTTGCGGCAAGAGCGCAAAGCGCGCGTAATCCTGCGCCAGACCCAACGCCACGATCGCCGTCATCAGGATCAGCGCGGTCAGAAAATGGCTGCGCGCGAGACCGAGATAATGGAGGCGCGCGGCCTCGCCTCGCGTCGTGGCGGGATCAACCGGCCGCTGCAGCCAGGAAGCGCTCGCCGGCCTTGCCAACGGGCCCTGCCCCGCCGCCAGCGCCGGCAGCAGTCGCCGCATCCCGGTCATCTCGAACGGCGCCAGCCAATCAGGCCGTTGCGGACCACGATAGGCGAGCATCGGGGCGAGGCGGCGGCGCAGACTTATCACGGCGGCGATGACGAAGCCGGTCGACAGCGCCAGCGCGATCAGCGCGTAAACCGCGAGAAAGGCGGTAACCAGCGCCGGCAGGCGGTCCCACAACAGCGGCGCGGTCTCGTCCGGCGCCGCGACGGCGAGCTCCGGCCAGCACACCGCCGCCACCGCGGCGACGCCGCCGATCAACCCCGCTGAAATAATCACCCACGGTCGCATCGGCGATCTTTCCATCGTACTCGAACCTTCGATCTCAGCCCATCGCATCCGGCGCGCAGCGCTCGCCGGCGGCGACGCGAATTGCGCTTCAGTTCTGGGGAGGCCCTTACCCGCTGTTCGCCGGGAAACTCGGCTGGCAGCGCAGTCATCGCCACCCTCGCATCCGGTCGCCGCCTCGGATCGCTTGTCGTGATGCCAGTGTCGCCGCCGGATTTCCGTACCGACACTTTAGCATATTCGGAGGTCGCCGACAGTCGCTCGTCATCGTCTTAACTATATTTGCCCGAATGGACTCGACGCCGAACCCCGCCTCTGGCAACATCCGCCCGTTGCGCGCCGCGCGTTATCGGCGGCAGCAGTTTAGGGATCAGGGGTTAAACGTCGGTGATGTTGTCGCGTTCCGGCCTCGCCCCGTGGCGGCAAGCCGCCTTAGCGTCTGCCCCAGCACGCAATCGTCCTTCACCGGTCCTTTACCCCGGTTCCAGCATGATCGCGGGCGCTCCTCTTACCGCTCGGGGCTGATGGCTGATGGCTGACGCCTCTCCGATCCTGCGCCTGCCGCCGCAAGGCGACGCCGCGATCCCGGTCGAGACCGGCGGTCGCCGAGGGCCGGCGTTGCCGCGACGGTTGCCGGCCGGCCCGGCGATGACCGGCCGGCTTGCCTGGCGCAACCTCGCCCACGATCGCGTCCGGTTTGTCGTAACCCTGGTCGGCGTCCTCTTTTCGGTTGCGCTGATGACGGTGCAGTCGGGACTGCTGATCGGGTTCGCCGACACCGCCTCGGCGCTGATCGACCGCTCCGGCGCCGATTTCTGGATGGTCTCGCGCGGCACTTCGAACGTCGACCAATCGATCGACATCTCGGACCGGCACCGTTATCGCGCGCTCTCCGTTCCGGGCGTCACGGAGGTCGACAAGCTGATCGTGCATTTTGCCGTGTGGCGCCGGCCGGACGGGCGCGCCGAGCCCGTCATCATCGTCGGCTTCGACCTCGACAGCGGGGTCGGCGGGCCATGGAACCTGGTCGCCGGCCGCGCCGAGGATCTTCGCCTCCCCGACGCGGTGATCATCGACCGTCTCTACGCCGAAAAGCTCGGCGTCGACAGGCTCGGCCAAACCGTCGAAATCGCCGGGCGGCGCGCCCGCGTCGTCGGCTTTACCGACGGCATCCGCGCCTTCACCCAATCGCCCTACGTCTTCACCTCGCTGAAGAACGCCGCGCGCTACAGCGGCCTTGACGACGACCGCACGCACTACCTCTTGGTCCGGGCCGCACCCGGCGCCGACCGCGCCACGATCGGCAACGCATTGCGCCGCGCCATCCCGACGATCGATGTGCTGGCTGCGGCGCGCTTTTCGGCGATGACGGCGCGCTATTGGCTGCTGACAACCGGCGCCGGCGCCGCGCTTGTCCTGGGAGCGGCATTGGGCGTCCTGGTGGGAGTCATCATTGTCGCCCAGACTTTGTACGCGGCGACGATCGAGAGGTTCGCGGAATTCGCCACGCTGCGGGCGATGGGCGCGTCGAACGCCTATCTCAATTCGATCGTCCTGAAGCAGGCCCTGATCGGCGGTGCGCTTGGCTACCTGCTCGGCCTCGCGGCGGCCTTCGCGATGGTCCGGGCGGCCGCCAACAGCACGATCTCGCTCATTCTGCCGTGGCAGCTTGCGCTTGGCGTGGGCCTGGTTACGGTGCTGATGTGCGCCGGCGCCTCGCTGGTCGCCATCCGCAAGATCAAATCGATCGACCCGACCATGGTCTTTCGATGAACGAGGTTCTGGTCGCCGCTGACGACGTCAGGATGGTCTACGGCCGCGGCACCGCGTCGGCTCCGGCCTTGAACGGCGTTTCGCTCGAGGTCAGACGCGGCGAGACCCTGCTGATCGTCGGCCCCTCGGGAAGCGGTAAGACCACGTTGCTGCAGGTGCTGGGCGCGTTACTGCGGCCGAGTTCGGGAAGCGTCACTGTCGACGGCCGCCCGATCGACGGGCTGTCGCCGGCGGCGCTCGGGCGCCTGCGCCGCGATTTTTTCGGCTTTGTCTTTCAGGCGTACAATTTGATCCCGACCCTCAACGCCTGGGAAAACGTCGCCGTCGCGTTCGATCTGAAGGGCGGGCGCGGGCGGGTCGCCGAGGAGATGAGCCGCGCGCTTCTCGACGAGGTCGGGCTCTCGAACCGGACCGACGCCTATCCGGCGCAATTAAGCGGCGGCCAGAAGCAGCGTGTCGCGGTGGCCCGGGCGCTGGCCTTCGATCCCGCGGTAATTCTCGCTGACGAGCCGACCGCCTCGCTCGACAGCGCCGCCGGCTGGCAGGTCATCCGGCTGTTAACCGATCTGGCGGCATGCCGCGGGCGGGCGGTAGTCATCGTCACCCATGACAGCCGGCTGCTGGCGGCCGCGGATCGGGCGGTGGCGCTCGAGGATGGCCGCGTGGTGGGCGGCCCGGCAATGGCGCCGGCCTGAAATGCGGGCGGCAAGGCTGGTCGCCTCGATATTGGCCGCGGCGATGGCGCTCGGCGGCGGCGCCGTCGCAATTTCATGGCATCGGTCGGCGGCGACGCCGAACGCGGCGACGCTGGCGCAGACGCCGGACAGGGCGGCGGCCGCTCCCCGCATCCTCGCCGCGCCGGGCCGCGTCGAACCGCGATCGGAAGCGATCGAGCTTGCCGTCGGGCTGATCGGCGCGCTCAAGGGCGTCTATGCCGAGGAGGGCGACACCGTCCGCCGCGGCCAGTTGCTGGCCGAACTCGACAATGCCGATCAACAGGCGCGGGTCGCGGAGGCCGAGGCTTCGGTCCAGCTGCGCACCGCGGAACGCGACAAGCTCGCGCACGGCGCGAGACCCGAGGAACGCCAGGAAATCCGAGCCCAACTCGACGAGGCCGCAGCCGCCCTGGCGCTCGCTCGGCGGGAGTTCGAGCGCCGCGCGCCGCTTGTGAAGAGCGGCGCCGCCTCGCGACAGGCGATGGACCAGGCCCGCTCGGCGCTCGACGCGGCCGAGGCGAGGCATCTCGCCCGCGCCGCCGCGCTGGCGCTGATCAACGCGCCGCCGCGGGCCGAGGACATGGCGATCGCCGAGGCCAATCTCTCGCTGGCGCAGGCCAATCTGGCGGAACAGCGCGCGCTCCTCGACAAAACCCGGCTGTATTCGCCGCTCGACGGCGTGGTCCTGCGCCGCTACCTGCAAGCCGGCGAAGCCCTCAGCCTTCAGCCGCCGACACCGATCCTCGAAGTCGCCGACCTTACGCGGCTGCGGGTCCGCGCCGAGATCGACGAGAGCGATGTCTCGCGCATCGCTCGCGGCGAGACGGCGTGGGTCACCGCCGAGGCCTATCCCGGGCAGCGCTTTCACGGCGTCGTCTCGCGGGTCGGTCAGCGGCTCGGGCGCAAGCGAGTCTTCACCGACGAGCCGACCGAGAAGATCGACACCAAGGTTCTAGAAGCGCTGATCGACCTCGACGAGGGCGTGCGCCTGCCGGTCGGACTTCGCGTCGATGTCTTTGTCGAGCCGGCGGCGGTGGCGGCAAGATGAGCGGGCGTCGCTGAAATTCGGACGCGGCCGGAGCGTTTTTCCGCACCGCGTAGACTAATTGTCAATCAATTTCGGTTTGACTGCGCCATAGCCGGCGATCGTACGATTGCCCGCCTGACCCCCAAGGCGGCATTATGGTCTGTACCCTATACCAGCCTATTCCGGCGCTGTCTTGTACTGCGCCTTTGTTTGAATATTATTGGACATTTTTCGAAGGAGTTGCGGCGGATACGTCACAACTTCTCGAAGATGTGCATCGATTACGGTACCAGATATTTTGCATCGAAAGGAATATTTTTGATCCCGGCCGTTTTCCCGACGGTCTCGAATATGACGAATACGACAACCACTCGCTGCAGGCTGTATTACGGCATCGGCAAAGTCAGACGATTGCCGGCGCTGTTCGGTTGGTGTTGCATCGTCCGGGCGCCTCCTCGGGTTCGTTGCCGTTTCACCGCGTCTGCCGCGACCCGCGGATTGCCGACCCCGCCTTCTTGCCGTTCGAGGCGACCGCGGAGATCGGCCGCTTTGCCATCTCAAAGGCGTTCCGCCGCCGATACGGCGATGGCAGCTACGGACAGGCCAACGATATCCTCGCCTCCCGTCGTCTGATCCCACACATGACGCTGGGCCTGATGGCGACCGCCCTGCGGCTCAGCATCCCGTACCACATCCGCTATGTCTGCGCCGTGATGGAGCCGGTGCTGCTGCGCCTTCTCGCCCGGTTCGGCATCCGGTTCCGGCCGATCGGACCGGCCGTCGACTATTACGGCGTGCGGCAGCCGTGCTACGCCGACCTCGCGGAACTCTTCGCCGGCATCGCGGTCGAACGTCCCGAGATTTGGCAGCTGATCACCGATTGCGGCCGGCTTCTCGGACCCGATTTCCCGGCCATCGATGACCGCGGATCGCAACCCTACCCGTCGGCGATCGCGATGTCGGATCGCCCGGCCGATCGCGCCGCCGCATCAAACCCGTGACCCTGCCGTGACGCCGCCGCGACCCGTTTTTGACACAAGCGGGAACATGCTGCTTGCTCTACTAAAAGGATAAATAACGGACCCTAATTCAACGATCGAGTAAGCCCATGTCCGAATTCACGGGCCTGGCGGGGGCGAAGGCGAATTGAACTTGACCGCCTGTTTCGCAATCCATAGCGAGATGGCCGCAGCCTGCCTCGCTGTTCGTAGCCGCGCCCATCAGGGCCCGGGTGGGGCGGCGGGCCGGCTCGAACCGGCTTATCGATCTGAGAGCGGCCTTGGTTGAGCGCCCGGCGATTGACACCTCGTCGCCACCCGTTAACAATTGCCGCCTCGTTTGCGTTGCGCGCGGACCCACCGGTTCCTGCCACCGCAAGGCGAGCGGGATAGGTCAGGTGAACAAATTCACTTGGCGGGGAGCAACGTGTGGAGCGCGGTATTCGAATTCCCTTCGACCGGCCGCGCCGCGTTGTTCGCCGACTGCAAGCCCAAATCAGCCATTCTCGCACATTCAATTCGGGGGGCTTCGCGCGCTTTGGCCGCGCCTGTCGCCTGACCCCAGCCGTGTAATGCCGAGAGCGGGGATCTGACATGATTCGAGTGGCGTCGGCCGCGCCGGACGTAACAGCCTCGCGACAATACCGCCTGTCGCCGCCGCCCGGGTCGCTACCGCTGCGCGGCGCCGACCATTCCTTCACCGGCATACCTGCAGATACGCCCGCCCTTTTGCACGCGGCGCATCGGCTGCGGTACCAGGTGTTCTGCGTCGAAAACATGATATTCGATTCGGCCGACAATCCAGGCGGCGTTGAATGCGACGCATACGACAATCACTCGGCGCAGGCCCTGCTGCTTCACCGGCCCACACAGGCGATCCTCGGCACCGTGCGCCTCGTTCTCCACAAGGCCAGCGAGACAGAGGGCTCATTGCCGTTTCACAAAGTCTGCCGCGATCCCCGGCTCCGCGATCCCGCATTCTTGCCTCTTGCCACCACCGCCGAGGTCGGACGTTTTGCTATCTCCAAGGAGTTCCGCCTGCTGCCATCGCAATACGACCGTGCATATCGGATGCAGCGGCGCGACGACGAATTCGATCGGTTGATGCCCCATATGACCCTGGCGCTGATCAACGCCGCGCTGCAGATGTGCGTCGAGCACCACGTTCGACATGTCTGCGCCGTCATGGAGCCGCGCCTGCTGCGCCTGCTCGCCAGGCTAGGGTTCCATTTCGAGCCCTTGGGGCCTCCTGTCGAGTATCATGGGGTGCGTCAGCCCTGTTTTGCCGAATTGGGCGCGCTGTTCGCGCGGGTCGGCGTCGAACGGCGCGAGGTATGGGAGGTCACCACCGATCGGGGCCGCGTCTTCGCCCCCGCCGCGGAAGCCTCTGCCCGCAACCCCGATCGACCGGCCTGGTCCTCCGTGGGTCAAGCGCCTGCAGTAACATTGGCCGCGGAGTAGCGGGATGGACGGAGAGATCGCGCACTCGCTCGACGGAGACGCCGTCTCAGCTTTCTGCTACGAGGAAGCCTTCGGTCGCAATCTCGGCTGGTTCACCGCCGCCGAGCAGCGGGCGCTGCGCGGTAAGTGCGTCGCCATCGCCGGGATGGGCGGGGTCGGCGGCGGCTATCTTCTGACCCTGACGCGCATGGGCCTGGGTTCGTTTCATATCGCTGACCCCGACGAATTTGAACTGGTCAACTTCAACCGGCAGGCGGGCGCCACCCTCGAAGCGGTCGGCCGGTCGAAAGTTGCTGTGATGGCCGCCCGGGCCCGCCAGATCAATCCCGGGCTGAAGATCGCCGCGTTCCCCCAGGGTGTGGACGACGACAATCTCGACGCTTTTCTCGGCGGGGTCGACGTCTACATCGACGCGATCGACTTTTTTGTGATCGACATCCGGCGCAGGCTGATGGCCCGCTGCGCGGAACTCGGCATCCCGGCCGTCATCGCCGCACCGCTCGGCATGGGCGCTGCCTATCTGGTGTTTCAGCCGGGCGGCATGACGTTCGACGATTGGTTCCGGTTCGACGGCCTGTCCGAGGAGCACCAGTACGTCAATTTCCTGTCGGGTCTGGCGCCTTCGGGCTTGCACCGCTCTTATCTGGCCGATCCGAGCCATGTCGATCTGCGCTGCAAGCGCGGACCATCGACGGCGGCGGCATGCGAACTTTGCGCCGGCGTGGCGGCGGTCGAAGCGGTCAAACTGCTGCTCGGCCGCGGCCCGGTCAAAGCGGTTCCCTATTACCACCATTTCGACGCCTATCGCGGCCGCTTGGTCGTGAAGAAGCTTCGGGGCGGCAACGGCCACCCGCTGCAGCGGCTCAAAATCGCGGTGATGCGCCGGCTGGCGGCCAAATGGTCGGCCAAGGCGGCGCCCGATCCGGGCGCTCCTAATGCTGCAGCCGGCGCAGGAAGTCGATAAACACCGCCGCCAGCAATCCTTCCTTCTTTTCCCACGCCTCCAACGCGACATCGACATCAAGGTTGTCTTCGGTCAGCACCTCATGGTACTCGGCCTTGGGCAGCAGCCGGTGCGCTACCTGGCCGGCAAGGCGCGGATGCACCCGGTCGGTTCCGGGGACGATGCAGGCCGGCATCGTCATCGAGCGCAATTCCGCGGGGCTCAACCCGATAACCGGGTAGTCGGCTCCCTCCTCGAAGCTGCGCCGCCAGGTTTCCATGACGCCGATGAATGCCCTGGCCTCCATTCCCGTCAACCGCGCGCAGTTGGCCGGGTTGGCGCGGATCATCTCGGTGAAATGCTCGCTGCGGCAGACCGCCTCCATGCCGCCCGCCCGGGCCATTTCGATGAATTGCGTGTAGTAATTATGCGCCAACTGCTGGGCCGCATGGGCGCCACCCGTCACCCGCCACAGCAGCAGCCCGCGCACCGCGGCGGGATGGCGCAAGGCCAGCAGCAACGCCAGCCGGCAGCCTGACGAACTGCCGCCGACAAAAGCCGGCAGTGCGTCGAGTTGCATCAGGAGTTCGCGGAGATCCTCGGCCCAGACCTCGTTCTCGGAATGCCCGGTGAACGACACCGCCGACGCGCCGCAATTACGCCGGTCGTAGATCAGCACGCGGTTCCCGGCCTCGGCGAGCTTCTCGGCAAGCGGCCGCACCCCGGCGAGGCCGCGCCTGCCACCCGGCTGCAACGCCACCCAAGGGCCATGACCGCCCAGGATTTCGTAATTGATCTCGACCCCGTGAACCTCGGCGATCGGCATGCTGCTCCCCCATGGTCGAACATCCGTATTTCTGCCATTCTAGCTGATCAGCCTTGCCGCCGCAGAGGAAATGACATGCAGGTTGGGGTCTTCGATTTCCCGGCCGATAACGGCACCGGCGCCGCCGAACGATGATCCGCGAAGGCCTGATCTTCGTCGCCACCTGCGACATCTCCGGTCATGTCCGCGGCAAGGGGTTCCCGGCGCATGAATTGTCCGGCCGGCTGAAACAGGGGATCGGCTGGACCGGCAGCAATCTGATGATGTCGCCCGCGGGTCCGATCTGGGACACGCCCTTCGGCACCGCCGGCGATCTGATGATCGTGCCCGACCCGGCGGTCGAGGTGCGGGTCGATTTTGACGACGGCTCGGCGATCGAGCATTTCTTCCTCGGCGACATCTGCACCACCGACGGCAAACCTTGGGAGTGCTGCCCGCGCGATTTTCTGCGCCGGGCCGCGGCCGAATTGCAGGCGGCGTCGGGTCTCGAACTGCTCGCCGCCTTCGAGCAGGAATTCGTCTACATCTGGGAGCCGACGACCGGCCGGGCGACGCCTACGCGCTCGGCGCTTTCCGCCGGCAGGGCCGCTTCGGCGAGAGCTTCATCGCTGCCCTGCGCGCGGCCGGCCCCACCCCCGACACTTTTCTTGCCGAATACGGCGCCCGCCAGTTCGAGGTCACCGTAGCGCCACAGCCGGCCGTCACCGCCGCCGACCATGCGATCATCACCCGCGAGATGGCGCGCACGACGGCTTTTCGCATGGGCCAGCGCGTCAGCTTTTCGCCGAAGCCCGATCCCGACGGCGTCGGCAACGGCGTCCATATCCATATGAGCCTGTGGGATAAGCGACGGCCGCCCGGTCGACCCACGACCCGGCCGAGCCTTTCGCCCTCGCCAAGGCGGCGCAGCATTTCTGCGCCGGCGTGTTGCACCATCTGCCGGCGATCTGCGCGGTCACCGCCCCCTCGCCGGTCTCGTATCTGCGGCTCGTGCCGAACCGCTGGGCGCCGACCGTCATTGACTTGGTGCAGCAGGATCGCGGCGCCTGTCTCCGTATCTGCCCGGTTTTCGCCGCCGCGACGCCGACCGAGACCGCGCGCCAGTTCAATATCGAGTTCCGCGCCGCCGACGCCGCCGCGAGCCCCTATCTGGCGCTGGGGGCGATCATCTTTGCCGGCGCCGATGGCATTCGCCACGAATTGCCGCTGCCGCAGCAGGGTGCGGCCCCACCGGCGCTTGCCCATTCGCTTGGCGCCGCACTCGACCAGATGGCGGCGAGCGAGGCGGTCGTGAAATGGTTCGGGCCGACCCATTTTGGCGCCTACCGGCGCTTCAAGCGGGTCGAGGCGGAGAAGGTCGCCGACCTCTCGCACGCCGATCTTTGCGCCTACTACCTCGAGATTTATTAGCGCCGATCGCCGTGAAAGCGCTGCTCGATCCGGGCGAGCCCGATCCCGTCACATTCGAGAACGAGGCGGGTCCGTCGCCGTTCTTTCTGACCTGCGACCATGCGGGGCGGCTGATCCCGCGCCGGCTCGGCGGGCTCGGGCTTCCCGAGGCCGAGACTTTCCGCCACATCGCCTGGGACATCGGCATCGGCGCCGTCGGCGAGCGCCTTTCGCGGCTGCTGGACGCCGCCGTGATCCGGCAGACCTATTCGCGGCTGGTCATCGACTGCAACCGCGACCCGGCGGCGCCGAGTTCCATCCCGGAGATCAGCGAGACGACCGAAATCCCCGGCAACCGCGGCCTTTCGGAAGGGGCGCGCGGCGCCCGCGCCGCGGCGATCTTCCGCCCCTATCACGACCGCATCGCCGCCGCTCTCGACGCCCGCGGTGCGGCGGGGCGCGCCACGGCACTGGTAGCGCTCCACAGCTTCACCCCGGTGTTCAAGGGCGAGGCCCGGCGCTGGCATGCCGCGGTGCTGTTCAACCGCGATCCACGCCTGGCGCGCCTGCTGGCCGGCCTGCTGCGCGCCGAAGGTGGGCTCACGATCGGCGAGAACGAACCCTACGCGGTCAGCGATCTGACCGACTACACGGTCCCGATCCATGCCGAACGGCGCGGCCTGCCCTATGTCGAAATCGAAATCCGCCAGGATCTGATCGCCGATCCAACCGGTCAGGCCGAATGGGCCGAGCGCCTCGCCCGCCTTCTTCCCGCCGCTCACGCCCGATTATTGCGGCAATAAACGGTCACCTTTGCGGGCGCGCAATTCCCCGGGTCAAAGGCGGCATTGCACCCATCGTTGACGGAGCCCATCTGCCCTTAAATAGAAATTCTGCCTGGTGATTTGAACGATACAGAAGATTCCATGGGGGCGCATTTCGTATCATAGCGCGCAATGATCGACGCGGTCGCGCAACTCGGCATCGTGCTGCCGTTGATGCTGACCGGGACGGAGACCAATCTGTCTTCACGACCATCCTCGCCATGGTGGCGGTGACGACGATGTCGATGCCCCCGACGCTTCGCTAGGCACTCGGCCGGCTGCCCATAACCCCCGAAGGGGAAGGACGGATCAAGCGGCAGGAGTTCGAGGCGACAGGCTTTGTTTCGCAGATCGAGCGGATGCTGGTCGCCGTGGATGCGAGCCCCAGCGGAAAATTCGCCTTGCGCCTCGCAGGCCCCCTCGCCGATGCGAGGCGCATGCCGCCACGGTATTTCATTTCGATCATGGCTCGGCAGGAAGCGAGGCGGCAGAGACAAAGGCGATGATGACGGAAAATGTCCGGCAAGGCGATGAAGCGGGAGAAGAGCCTGGGAGTGTTCCGGCCGCGATCGCGACCGAAGCCGAAAAGGGCTACGGCTTTCTCGTGATCGGTCGGGAACCCGCTTCGGAGGAATCCGTCTTTCACGACCAGATTACCGCAAGCACCAGGGAATTTTCCGGACCGTTTGCGATCACGATCGTCCGCGGGATTGACCGGGCCGATAGCGCAGGTCCGCCCCTTAACATTCTGGTGCCGGTCGCCGGAACCGCGACATCGCGTCGTGGCGCTGAACTCGCCGTCACCCTGGCGCAGGCGGCCCGTGGCACGCTGACGGCGCCGCATTTCACTCCGCGAACTCGCGGCGTCAGCACAGCTCGTTCATGGCGGCGCAACGTGGGGGCCGCGATCGCCCCGACCAGCGGCGCGGATGCGGTCATTCGGGAAATTGTGAGGCTGGGTGACCTATACGGCGTCGCCGTGAATGGCGGCACGACGCGGGGCCCATGGTTTGCGCCCCCCCGCCCTCAACGAGCCCAAGCATCGCGCCGTATCGCTCGCTTGGTGCTGGCGACTGCGGCTGTGTGTCGCGGTTACGACTTCCAGTGCATCAAATCGCGGCGGCGGCAACGGCGCGAGGGGGCCGCCCTCGGCGGCGGCAGACGCGGCCGCTTCTCTTGCGGCATCCCGCTTGCCGAGACGATTATCGGCAACCCGAGGGTGTACGAATGGCACCGCAGCTTGCGCTATATGATCGCGCTTCGCCTCATCGGCCGCGGGATCGTTTAAAACTCGAAGCATATATTGTAACGGTGTCTCTGACCCCGTCCCGACTGGTGACACGGCAGCGCTCGATGCTGTCACAGCCTTCGGCCTCGATCCCCGCGGCCGACCAGCTCCCGGCGCTTACATGCTGGCGATCTTTACGTTTTCAGAGGCGCCAGAGGTGACCCGATCAAGATTGTTTGGCATGCCGGCATCGGCATGTCGCTGTACGCCAAGCGGTTGGAGCGCGGGCGGTTCCTGTGGCCTTCGCCGGCTGACGGCATTGTCGCGATCAGCGCCTCGCAGCTGGCCTACATGCTCGACGGGATCGATGGGAGAAATCCGGTTCGCACCTGGCGTCCGGAGGTCGCCGGCTGAAGCTGCGGCCGATTGACTTCACCCTGTGGTTGAGGAGCGGTTGGGCGCGGCGATGTGGGATAATCCCGCTCGTGAGGACGACCGATGACCTCCCCAACGACATCGCCGCGCTGCAGGCGGCGCTGATCGCCGAGCTCGCCAGGGCGGCACGGGTCGAGGCCGAGCTGGCGGTTGCCAAGGCCAAGGCTTCCGATGATCAGGCCCTGATTGCGCATCAGCAATTGCAGATCGCCAAGCTGACGCGCGCGCTCTACGGCCAGCGCTCGGAACGCCGCGTGCAGCTGCTCGATCAGATGGCGCCAGCGTTCGAGGAGCTCGAGAGTTCGGCGAGCGAGGACGAGATCGCCGCCGAGCAGGCGGTAGCCAGGACCAGCAACGCAAGGTGATCCAGCACGTCCGCGAGAAATTCACCTGCCGCGATTGCGAGAAGATCAGCCAGGCGCCGACGCCGTTCCATGTCCTGGCCCGCGGCTGGGCCGGTCCCAGCGCTTTTGCCGGATACACCAAGCTCTATGAGGCCAACCGCAAGCCGGGCCCGCTTATCGAGGCGGCATGTTGGGTGCATGCGCGCCGGCCGTTCTTCGTGCTGGCCGATGTTGCCGCGGCCGTCCGCCGTAAGGCAGAGGGCAAGACCACCAGCGTGATCTCGCCGCTGGCGCTGGAGGCGGTTCGGCGCATCGACGCGCTGTTCGACATCGAGCGCGCGATCAACGGCCAGAGCGCCGAGCCGCGCCGCGATGTCCGGCAGGGATTGAGCGCGCCTTTGGTCGGCGATCTGGAGCGCTGGCTGCGCGAGCCGCGGCCCAAGCTGTCGCGCGGCAACGATCTCGCCAAGGCGATCGACTACATGCTCAAGCGCTGGTCGGCATTCACCCGGTTTCGCGACGACGGCCGGGTCTGCCTCACCAACAACGCTGCCGAACGCGCATTGCGCGGCATTGCCTTGGGCAGAAAATCGTGGCTGTTCGCGGGTTCCGACCGCGGCGGACAGCGCGCCGCGGCAATGTACAGCCTGATCGTTACCGCCAAGATGAACGACGTCGACCCCCAAGCCTGGCTCGCCGACGTCCTGGCCCGGATCGCCGAGCATCCGGCGCAGAGGATCGACGAACTCTTGCCATGGAACTGGCGGCCCCGCCCGACGCGGCAAAGTCAGGCGGCCTGATCTTGGCTGCCATTGTACATGCCTTCACCATCAGCTACGTCGCCAACCTGCTCGGTGAGGACGAAGACTGGCTGCACGAGCTGTCGATCGACATGTTCCCCGAAGACGGCTGCCTCTGGGTCTATGGCGTGGGTGAGGATGGCGTAACCGCCTTCACCGAAGACGGCTTCGAGAACTTGCGCCAGATGATCTCCGATGAACGAGCCGCCGGCCGCGCCCCCCCGCAGGTCAAACCCGACAAATAGCCCACCCGGCGGCGCTTACCGGATGCTCAGTCTGCGTCAACGTATCCGGCCTGTGGGCAATCGCCCCGGCCAAGATGGAGATCCGCGCGCTCTGGTCCTCATAACTCGTTCGGCGTCGAGCGCCATCTCTCGAACCAGGTATCCAGAGCACCGGTCGACTGTCAGGCCATCTCGCTTTCACCACCAGCAGATCTCAGGGCCGCGCGGCGCAATTGTGCCGGTTCGGCCGATCTATGCCGCGGTCTTGGTCGCGGTGGCGTGGAAATGTTCTCCGCGCCGCAGCACCGCCCAGGCGATGCGCGCCAGCTTGTTGGCCAGTGCCACCACCGCCGCGTTCTTGTGCATGCGTGCCATCAGCGCCCGCAGCCACGCGCCGAGAGGAGTGGCGCTGTTGGTTATCCCCGGTAACGCGGATCGGGCGCCGTGGATTAGCAGCTTGCGCAAGTATTTATTGCCTCTCTTGGTGATGCCGACCAGACGTGGTCTCCCACCGGTCGTGACCTGACGCGGCACCAGATCGAGCCACGCCGCAAGCTCGCGTCCTCGGGCGAAGGTTTGGCCGTTGCCGATGGCGGCGACCAGAGCTGTGGCATTCAGCACCCCGATCCCCGGAATGGTCGCGAGCCGCCGCGCGCCCGCATCGCTTCGGGCATGGGCTGTGAACTCGCTGTCGAAAGCGGCGATGCGCCGGTCCAGCTCGCGCCATTCCGCCCGCATGTCATCGATCAGCTGGCGTACCCGCGGGCGGAGCGAGGCGTCGCTTTCGGGGGCCGGCATCCCCGCAAGGAATTGCTCCAACTTGTATCGCCCTTGCGGGACGGCCCTGCCGCGCTCGAGCAAGATGGCAGGAGCTGGTTGATCAGGGCTGTTCGCTCGCCCACCAGCCGATCCCGGGCTCGATGCAACGTTTGCATGTCGAGCGGCGTATCGGTCTTCGGTTCGACGAAGCGCATTGTTGGTCGGGTCGCTGCCTCGGCGATGGCTTCGGCATCGCGGTCATCGTTCTTCTGCGCCTTGACATACGGGCGAACGTACTCGGGCGACATCAGGCGCACCGTATGCCCCTGCGATGCCACAAGCCGGCCGAGATGATGCGCGCCGCAGCAAGCCTCCGTCGCGATCACGCAGGTGGGCCAAGCGCGACGCCAACTTCACCCCGCTGTCGCGGTGCAGACGCCGGCGCAGGACCACCCGGCCCGACGCATCCAATCCCGCGACGGCTGCAGCTGTTCTTGCCCAGCTCGATCCCCAACACGGCAATCTGCATCGCTCCGCTCCTCCTCTCTGGTTGCCCCAGCCTAAGCGGCGGGAAAGAGGGCCGGGCCATCCCATAACTCGTGGCGGCATGACCACAGGCGACACTACAAAGGCTCAGACCGCCAACACCGCCTGTCCGATCAAGTCTCAGCTAATACAGACCACAACAGGCGCGGCATTCCGGTCTCGCTGTGGCAGACGTCCCAGCGCTCCTCGACATGGCGGCACAGATCGACGACGCGCCAGCGCCCGATCCGGTCCACCGCCGGGTCGGGGCCGGCCAGCACAATCGCTTTCAGGCTGGTCATCCGACCCTCGCTCAGCTTGGGCAGGCGCCCCGGCCTCGGCCGGTCGCACAGCCCGGCGATGCCTTCGGCGTTGTAGCGGCGCGCCCAGTCGCGCAAGATCTGCCGGTCCCTTCCAGCCAGCCGCGCCGCGCTCGCCCGGTCCATCCCGTCGAGCGCGTTGGCGATCGCGATCAACCGGGCGCTGACCCGGCCGTCGCGCTCCCGCCGGGCCTGCCGGCGCAATTCCGCCGAACTGATGTCGTCCCGGATCACCAGAGCAGACATCACGGTTCCCCCGTCCCCAACCACAACATCTGCTATTCGTCAGCCTCCGACAATGCAATTCCTTTGGCGAGCCAATACCAATTCAGGTGGGGATTAGATGGGATTTGCCGCAGATTTGTCGCATGAAGCGCGAACGTGTGAAAGCACACTCGGCTCGTCTTCCATATCTTCAGCCTGTTTCTGCCGGATTAGATGGCCGTAGACATTGAGCGTCATCGCCTGTAGCGCGGCGATCTGGATGGGAAGGCGGCAATCAGGTGCTATGGGGCGAGCGACGAGGGAATGGCACCATCGTTGCTGACAACCAATGATGGAGTGCCCCCATGCCTAAGTTAGACGACCTGAGCAGGTCCCTCATCGCCCTGGAGGAGAGTAGCACGCTGGTCGCGGTCATCGAGATGAGCTGGTCTAACTGGTTGGTGGCAGGGATCGTGCCGGGGTTGGAGCGGCAGCCTTTGAAAAAGCTCGGTGCCGAGCCCGAAAGGCTGCTTGGATTGCTGCATCACTGGCGCGACGAGGCAGCCAAAGCCGGACGCACCATCTCGCGGATCGCCGTCGCCTTCGAGGCCGGCCGCGACGGCTTTTGGCTGGCCCGTTGGCTGCGGGCACACGATGTCGAAGCCCAGGTTATTCACGCCACCAGCGTTGCCGTCTCGCGCGAGCATCGGCGCGCTAAGACCGACCGGCTCGATGCCGCGCTGCTGAAGCGCGCCTTTCTTGGCTGGCTGCGCGGCGAGCGGGGCCATTGCAGCATGGCGGCAGTGCCGACGCTGGCAGAAGAGGACGCTAAACGTCCCGGCCGCGAGCGCGAGCGCTTGGTGGGTGAGCAGACCCGCATCATCAACCAGATGAAGAGCGCTCTGGCGCGCCTCGGTATTCGTGGGTTCAAACCTGGTCTGCGCAACGCGCCGGCGCGGCTGGCCGTGCTGCGCACCCCGAGAAGGGGTTCCGGTGCCGCCTAACACTGCAGCCGAGCTACGGCGGCAGATAGTCCGCCTCGGAGCGATCCGAGAACAGATCAGAGAGGTCGAAGCCGACCGCCGGAGACGGCTCGAGCAAACTCCCGCCGACCCGACCTCTGCTCCCGATGCCATGACCAAGTTGCCGAGCCAGATCGTCGGCGTCGGCCTCGAAACCGCCGACATGCTGGCCCATGAAGTCTTGTCGCGGCGCCTGCGTGACCGACGGGCACTGGCGCGTTATGCGGGACTGACCGGGGCGCCCGACGAGAGCGGCACCCGGCGCCGCGAAAAGGGACTGGCCCGGGCTAATGCCCGGGTGCGCCGCGGCATGATCCAGCTTGCCTGGCGCTTCCTGCTGTTCCAGCGCGACAGCGCTCTAGCGCAATGGTACCGCGCTCGCACTGAAGCCGCGCGCGCCGCCCGTAAGACCATGGTTGTGGCGCTGGCGCGCAAGCTCCTGATTGCCTTGTGGCGCTTGGTAACGACCGGCGCGGTCCCACAGGGGGTTGTCCTGCGGCGCGCGGCGTAACCGGGGCGCGCCGAGCGGCTACCGCGACAGTGGTTTCGACGTTTCGGCGCCGGCGCTCGGCCGGATGCCGATGACGATCCGAGAAGGCATTCGACCCGATCCCATCCATGGCTTCGATGCCGGCAATCAGAATGGGCCCGCCACCCCGAGCTTCGCGCCGATGCGCATGACTGCATCATGGTCACGATCCCACCGGATCAGCCGAATACAAGGTTGCGGCGCGAGCATCCGCGCCCTTACCGCGAACTCCCCTCCGATCGTCTCCGTCGAACCCGATCGATCTCGCCTTGACAGCCTCCGCCCCATACAAGGATGAGAACCCCGGCGTCGCGGCGCAGGCATGATCGTCGGGTTGTTATTGTCGTGCAAGAGGGCGCGCGGCGGATCGAGTGTCGCGGCGCGACACTCGAATGCCGGTCCTGATTGTCCCTTGGGCGGTCAGCCGAAGCCGCGTTTGCGTTCGAGGGCGGTGCGGCGTCGATAGCTTTCGACGTTCATTTCGAAGATCGTAGCGTGGTGGACCAGGCGATCGACGACGGCCAGCGTCATCGCTTGGTCGGGGAAGATCTTTCCCCATTTGCCGAACGGCTGGTTGGCGGTGACCAGCAGGGATCGCCGCTCGTATCGGGCGCCGATCAGCTCGAACAGGACGCCGGTCTCGGCCTGATCCTTGGTGACATAGGCGAGGTCGTCGAGGAGGGCGAAGCCGAGCGCTGCCGCCAAGTGACTCTTGCCGGTGCCGGGCGGCCCGAACAGGATCAGATTGGCGCCCTTGTGCAACCAGGCATCGCCAGCGGCGAGCGCCATGACCTGGGCCTTGCTAACGATGGGTATGGCTTCGAAGTCGAAGGTGTCGAGGGTCTTGCCCGGTGGCAGGCGGGCTTCGGCGAGATGACGTTCGATGCGGCGGCGAACGCGCTCGGCCATTTCGTGCTCGGCAAGGGCGGCCAGAAAGCGTGCCGCCGGCCAGCCTTCCTTGTCGGCCTGGGCAGCCAGCGCCGCCCAGACGTGTTTGACGGCCGGTAGGCGCAGCTCGGCGAGAAGCAGCTCGACGCGGGCGGTGTCGATCGGGTCGGCGGCCTTCATGCGGCACCTCCCGCCCGGACGATGCCGAGTTCGTCATAGAGATGCAGCGGCGTCAGTTCGACGGTGATGTCGGGAATGGCAGCGGCGGGGGCGAAGCGTCGCGCGAGGAGGTCGAGATCAGGCAGCCTGCCGGCAGCGAGATCGGTGTCGATGATGTCGGCCAGTTCGGCCTCGCAGGCGCGGTCGTGCGCCAGCGCCAGCAATCCGACGATGGTGCGGCACGCTCGCTTCTCGCCGTCGGCCACCAACAGCGCCTCGAACGCGCGCTGGTAGGCGCGGCGGGGAAAGAGCGGGCGCGCGGCCGAGCGCCCACAGCGCGTTCTGCAACCCCTCGGCCAGCGCCACGAAGCCTCTCGCCGCCGAGCACGACATGCGCGTGCTCCCAACCCGAGAAGGCCAGGCGGAAATGGTAGAGCCGGGATCGAGCGCCGAGCCTGCGTGCGGATTCCGATGATGGCGCAGCTCGGTAAAATCGGACAAGCCGAGCCGGCCCAGCGGGTGCTCCGCCGGAAGATGACGTCCTGCTCGGCGCCATGCAGCGGCTCGGGCGGCTTCGTCGGTACCATTCGAAGATGCCCTGGCCCGCGAAGGGTTTCTTGAACCAGTCGGGTTCTCTCCTTGACTCCCCGCTCACCCGGCGAAGCGGGCAGATTTTCTGCGGACGACGAAGAGGCCGATGGCGGGGATGAGTCTTATACCAATGGAGAAATGCGGCTACCGCAGCGTGATCGCGTGTTCCGCCGGAGGCTACTTCCGGTTGATAGAGGTTAATCTGACAATGCCGGATCACCGGGCTCCGGTCCGGCAGTGCAATAGAGCATGAGGGCGGAGTCGCGCGCACTGCGGCTGACCACGTGTGCAGCGGATAGCCCACCCCATCCCTCGCCTGCGTCGGGCGCCATAGACACTCGGCCGCGCGACGGCGTGAGCCCGAACAGGCCGCACTGCGCCGCTGGAATCCGGATCGAGCCGCCGCCGTTGGTTGCATGCGCCACAGGCAGGATGCCCGCCCAAACCACTGCAGCTGCGCCTCCGGAGGAGCCTCCCAGCGAGTATTCGAGATTCCACGGATTGTGGCAGGACCCGTAGAGCCGCGGCTCGGTATTCGGGTTGAGGCCGAACTCGGGGCTCGAGCTGCGCGTTATGAACACGAGGCCGGCCGTCTTGCAGCGCGTCACATAGGCGGTTTCGTGATCGGCAACAAAAAACCCTTGAACAGGCTGCTCCCGAAGGTCGCCGGCTGAACGCCGTCCGTTGCTCGCGAGCGTTAGTAGGGTTCGCCAACGAAGATGAACGTCGTGCCAGTGACGATCGGGGCGCTGGCGCCGACGAACGACACGTTGGCGTTCTTGACCTGTCGCGAGCCGGCGCGGCCCGAGGCCTGCAGCGCGCCTTCGATGATGTGCCAGAGGCCGTGGATGCGGCCGGTGCCGAGGCTGCCGCCGAAAGTGTTGAGCGGCAATTCGGCGTCGAGTTCGATACGGCCGTCCTGGATGAAATCGAGTGCGGTGCCCTCGCCGCAGAAGCCATAGCTTTCGAGGCCGTAGATCACCGAAGCCGAGAAGCCGTCATAGATCTGCGCCACGTCGACGTCTTTCGGAGAGAAGCCGGAGCGCTCCCAGGTCAGCTTCGCCGAGCTGCGGCCGCCCTCCATGTAATCGGCGAGGCTGCCGATGCGGCCCGCCACCTCGAATTTGAGGCGTTCGCCATAGCCGGCGAGATAGGCCGGCTTGGGCTTCAGGTCGCGCGCCCGCTCGGCCGTCGTCAGCACGATCGCGACGGCGCCTTGCACCGGGATGTCGCAATCGAAGAGGCAGAACGGATAGGCCACCATGCGCGAATTGAGGTAGTCCTCGCGGGTTAGTTCAACGCCGTAGAAATAGGCGTGCGGGTTGTGCTGCGCGTGGCGGCGCTGGGTCACCGCGAGTGTCGCCATCTTCTCGCGGTTCTGGTTGTGGCGTTCGAGCCAGCGTGTATAGGCGACCGCCATACCCTGCCCCGGGCCGCCAAAACCGTACGGTGCCGTGAATTGCGCCGCACCCGCCGCCATGCCGCTCGGAAGGTTCTGGTAGGTGCCGCGCGGGTTGTGCATCGCCCGCCACACCACGGCGTATTTGCATACTCCGGCGAGCAAGGCGTTGACCGCCTGCTGCACGGCGCCGCCGATATTCACCGATCCGACCTGGATGTGCCAGCTCAGGTTCGGCAGTTTCAGCATCGCCATCATGCAATTGACCGACACGATCGATATGCCGTCGACCTCGGCGTGGCCGGTGGCCGGCAATTCCGGATATGTTGCCAGACCGTCGATATCGAACATCTCGAGCCCGGAATCGGCGACCGCCTCCTTGACGGCGGTCAGCGCATGTGCGGCGAGCGGGATCTCGGCCGAGCGCGTGACTTTGGAAAAGCCCACGCCGCTGACCGCCACCTTGCACCGGTTTTCCCACATGGGCTTCTCCCTCTTACTCGGTCGCTCGATCAGTAAGCGTGGCGCCGCTCGTCAAGTTGGCTCAGCCGATGGCTAGTCGATCCGTCCGGTGGCTTCCCCATGAAAGTGGGCATTGCCCTCACGGGTCAGATGTACGCCGAGCGAGAAGGCGTGACCGACAAAAGCTCCTCTGCCGAAACCATTGATCCAATGGTCGCAAAAAAATATGGGTACCAACGGGAGTTAGCACGTCGTCACCGGCCACCGATTGGAAGGTACGTGTGTCGTAATAACGTCCCTGGAAGATCAAATTGCCATCGCGATCGGCGATTTCGCTCCGCCCTTGGGTATAACCGCTCAAGTGCGACGGCCTTCCGTTCTCATCCCTGACAACAACTTTTTGGCTTAGCTCACCAAACGGTTTCGCCTTTACCGGAAGCTCGGCTCCGCTCGCGAAGCGCAGAACTGTTTGGAAAGCGATTTCATAATCGCCCTGAACGACATAAGTCGCACCACCTTCTTCCTTGATTACGGGGTTTGGTGGGCGGACCGTTTCAAACGTCACGACGCAACCGAAGTCGCCCAGCGGTAAGCCTGTCCCCATCTTTCACTCCGCATCGTTCTTCGACCGAGCCAGTTAGACCGGGTCGTGCTCGGGTTTACTCCCCAGGCATCGCTCGGGCGAGGCGGAACTGCGGTAGGGTGATGTCGTCGTTCAATTTCTCGAACACGACCTCGACGCCGCGGCCGACCTTCGCTTCGGTGTATTCGGCGTCGAGAAGGTTGCCGGCCATCAGGGCGCCTGGGGCGTCGTCGAGCTCGACGATGATGCTGGCGTAGGGCACGGCGGAGGCGAAGCGCTTGTCGCCGGTGTGGTACATGATCGTGTAGGCGTAGATCGCGCCCTGGCCGCGCACCGGCTCGAATTTCAAATCGGTTGAAACGCATTGCGTGCAGGTCGCGTAGGGCGGATGCTGGAAATGGCCGCAATTCTGGCAGCGCTGCAATTCCAGAACGCCGCGCCTGGCCGCATCCCAGAACGGCTTCGTCCACTCGTTCGGAACCGGGATCGGCCGGGTCACCTTGCTCCAGTCGCTCATTATTGCCTCACACGATTCCGCAGGTGCGGCGGCAGGGGCATTCGAGGCAGCAAGGGGTCGCCGCTCGGCTTGACCGGCTGTGAGGCCAAAGCTTCCGATGTCGCCGCGGGCTTATCAAGCTCCTCGGCGACGATCTTCTGTATCTCGGGAAAACCGGCGGGTGCCGTAAGGCCGAACCGAAAGATTTCCCGGAACGTCTCGGGGTGGTTTCGGATCGCGCCCAACACGGCGGAGCGCATATTCGGGGCGGGATGCCTGATCGCGCATTCGACCAGATTGGCAACGTCATTGCTGTCGAGGGTTACTTCGGTGCGAGGTTCCGGCTGTATCAGACGGCCTGTTGAATTGCCAGTCAGGCGGATTTGCGGCAGCAGCGCGTAGTAATCCCGCGTCAATAGATCATCGCCGGGTTCTACTGTCGCCGGCGCATCCGGATAGCTGCGGTCGTCTACTCTCACGCGCATCGCTCATTACCTCCGCCCTACGCAATCAACTACCAATAGATGGCCGCAGCACCGGCCGCCCCATCCCGCCCGCCGGCCCCCGGCTTGACCGCATCGCGCCCGCTGAGGTTATCCTTCCCTAGCGCATTCGGGGCAGCCCGGATCCATTTGAAAGGAGAATGTGTTGGCGAAGCAAGCGGGGATTGCGGCAGATTCTTTGTCCACGGGGCCGGGCGAGATGATGGGCAATGCCGGGCCGGGAATGCTGGCCGGGCTTCGCGTCGTCGAGATCGCCGACGAGCGCGCCGAATATGCCGGGCTGTTGCTCGCCGGGCTCGGCGCCGAGGTGATCAAGATCGAGCCGCCCGAGGGCAACGCGACAAGGCGGATCGGCCCGTTCCTCGAAGACCAGCCGGGCCTGGAACGCTCGCTGTTCTTCTGGAACTACAACCGCAACAAGAAATCGGTCGTGCTCGACCTCCAGACGCCGGCGGGGCGCGAGCAGATGCTCGGCCTGCTCGGCGGCGCCGACATCCTGTTGGACGCGAGCTGCGGCGCGCTCAACGAGGTGCTGGGGCTCGACCACGTGGCGCTCAACGCGCGCTTCCCGCAACTCGTCACCGCGCGCATGACGCCGTTCGGCGATGACGGGCCGTGGAAGGACTTCAAGGGCTCGGACCTCATCCACCTCGCCTTGGGCGGGCCGATGATGAATTGCGGCTACGACCCCGACCCCAATTTCGAATACGACACGCCGCCGATCGCGCCGCAGATCTGGCACGCCTATCACATCGCCGGCGAGCAGATGGCGACCGGGATCATCGCCGCGCTGATCCATCGCGAGCGCAGTGGCGAGGGCCAGGACGTGTCGGTCGCGATCCACGAGGCGGTGTCGAAGAACCCCGAGCAGGACTTGATGTACTGGGTCTGTCGGCGGGTGCCGCTGTGGCGGCTGACCTGCCGCCATGCGTCGGAAGGCCCGAACCACAGCCCGAGCATCTGCCACACCAAGGACGGGCGCTGGTTCATCACCCATGGAATGGGCGCGCGCGACCTGAAGAACCTCGTGCCGCTGCTTGAGCAAGTACAACGCGCAGGCCGATCTGCAGCCGCCGCCGCCCGATACCGATCTCAGGGCGCGACAGGTGCCGGGCACGGCCGGCAGCGACGAGGCGCGTTCGCACATGCTCGATGTCGTGCAGCGCTTCGTCCGCGCCTGGACGTACAAGGACATGCCGTGGCTGGAGGCGCAGGAAGCGGGCCTCCTCTGGGCGCCGCTGCGCAAGCCGCACGAGAACGCGCTCGACGAGCACTGGTGGACGCGCAACACCTTCGCCGAGATCGAGCACCCCGAGCTCGGCCGCTCGTTCCCCTACCCGACCAGCAAATGGCTCAGCAACAAGACGAGCTGGCAGGTCGGCCGCCGCGCCCCGCTGCTCGGCGAGGACACGGAGGCGGTGCTCGGCGAAGCGGCTCGCCGGCCGAGCGTGCCGGCCAGCCCGCGCATGGTCGAGAACCCGCGCCTCTCGGCGCTGCACAACAAGCCGTTCCCGCTGCAAGGCATCAAGATCTTCGATTTCGCCTGGTTTCTCGCCTCGGCGGGCGGCACGCGGTTTCTCGCCGCGATGGGCGCGGAGAGCTACAAGGTCGAGTGGAAGGACAACCCCGACACGCGGCTGGCCGGGATGGCGCCGGTCGGCGGGCGCGCCGCGCGCGACGCGGCAACCGGGCCGCTACCCGGGGTCAAGGACCCCGACATGGGCGGCAATTTCCTCAACAAGAACTCCGGCAAGCGCGGCATCTCGCTCAACATCCGCCACCCCAAGGGGCTCGCGATCGCCAAGGACATGATCCGCATCTGCGATGTCGTCGCCGAGGGGTTCTCGCCCGGCGTGCTGCAGCGGCTGGGGCTCGGCTACGACGTGATGAAGTCGATCCGGCCCGACATCATCTACATCCAGCAATCCGGCATGGGCGCGCACGGCACCTATGGCCGCATGCGCACGGTCGGCCCGGTCGCCGCAGCGTTCGGCGGCCAGGCCGAGATGTCGGGCCTGCCCGAGCCGGCGATGCCGGTGAGCTGGGGCTACTCGTACCTCGACTGGATGGGCGCCTACGGCTACGCGCTGGCGCTGCTCGGCGCGATCTATCACCGCGAGCGCACAGGCGAGGGGCAGTGGATCGACGCCTCGCAATGCGAGAGCGGCATATTCCTGACCGGGGCGACGATCCTCGACTGGGCGGCCAACGAGCGTGTGTTCCGCCGCTACGGCAACCGCTCGCCCTACAAGCCGGCGGCACCACACGGCGCCTATCGCTGCGAGGGCAAGGACCGCTGGATCGCGATCGCCTGCTTCACCGACGCCGAATGGCAGGCGCTGGCGCGTGTCGCCGAGCGCGGCGACTGGCTCGACGACCGCCGCTTCGCGACGCTCGACAGCCGCATGCAGCACCAGGATGCGCTCGATGCCGCGGTCGAAAGCTGGACCAGCACGCAAGACCGCTACGACTGCATGGTGAAATTGCAGAAGGCGGGGGTGCCGGCGGGCGTATGCCAGAACGCCGAGGACCGCGTCGACACCGACCCGCAACTCCGCCACCTCAAATGGCTGACCGAAGTCACTGGCACCAAAATCGGCACCTGGCCGGTCTACGAAATCCCGATGAAACTGTCGAAGACCCCAGCCTATATCGGCGGACCGATCAACCGCGGTGCGCCGTGCTATGGCGAGGACAACATGCACGTGCTGACCGAACTCCTCGGCCGCACTGCGAGCGAAGTCGAGCGGCTCGCCGAGGAAGGCGTCATCTGACGCCTCCACCCCCGACGGCATCGCGCGCTCGCACCAACGAGCACACTGGTCTTCCGGTGCACTCCAACGCCGTCTCGCGGGTCTCTCCGGAACCGCGTCGACGCAGCACTTGCAGCGAACCCCGCGAATTGTGCCAAGTTTACGCTGGTGTCCGCTGATCACCACAACAGCAGGTGACGCGCGGCTGGGTCGCTTCGAACAGGGCATCGCCGATCCGGTAACGATCGCCGATGCTCCTGTCTCTACCGGGCGTGAATTCCAGGATGTCGTACCCGCGGAGCCCGCCGACTTGGCCTTCGCGCAGCTGCTTCATGCCGACAAAAAGCAATCTGGCCCACCATCGTCGCCGCGCGGATTTGGCGTCGTTCCGGCTGGTGGTTATTAGGCAAAACTCCAATTCGGCGGGTATGGCCAGACCTCCTCGATTTAAGTTTAATTTAAGTGTAATCAAAAAGCGGCGGCGGTTCTTTGGTTGGTCGATTATCCCGGCTGAGGTGTGATCGAACTCACATATTCTCTGCTTGCCGTGTCGCTATATTAACCCTCGCCGAGACTTTCCATCGTATGCCGGAAGCGCTCGGGCCGACGCAAAATTATGCCGAACTCTTCGAGGGAGCGATCAATGCCACAAATTGCCGTGATCAATGAGTCGACCGTCATCACCGACGCCGAGGTGCAAAGCATGCTGGCCGCGTTCGACCAGCAATGGAACAAGGATCTGGTCCCGGTCTGGGGTGTGGACGCGGCGACCTTCCATTTTACTCCCAAGGGACAGACGCCGGCCGTGGGCAGCTGGTGGCTGGCGTTTTTTGACAACAGCGACCAGGCCGGGGCCTTGGCCTATCACGACCTGACCAATGAAGGCCTACCAATCTCGAAGGTCTTTGTCAGAACCTTGCAGGCGGACAACGCCAGCGTCAGCGTCGGCGCCACGCACGAATTGTGCGAAATGGCGGTCGATCCGTGGCTCAACAGCGCCTATCAGGATCGGCACGGGGTGTTCTGGGCCGGCGAGGTCTGCGACCCGGTCGAGAGCGACGAATACGGTTACATGATCGGCAACGTGCTGGTGACCGATTTCATCACCCCGAACTGGTTCGGGCATCAGCATTCGCAGAGCGATATCGACCTCAAGGGCCATGCGCACAAGGCCTTCGAGGTGTTGAGCGGCGGCTACGCGCAGAAATTCGATCCGCGCCACGGCTGGACGCAGGTCACCGGGTCGAAAATGATGGGCACGAGGCGGGCCGACGCCGCCCACGGCTCTCGTCGCGAACGCCGCGCCCGCCAGCGTCCGGACTGGCGGAACAGCGACGTAAATTTCACAGGCCGCCGCTAAAGCGGGTTGGGCGCGGGCGGCGAGCGAAACCAAACGCGCCGGTCGTCGGAGAATCCCCGTTTGCAGCAGGAGCGGGTCTTCTTTTTGTCCGCTAACGCCGATCCTCCGCCCGGTGGCGACCGAGCCGGCCGGAGCAGCAAATAACCCGGCCAAGATGGAACCTGCAGCGCGGCGATCAGGATGCCCTCGCATCCTGGTCGCCGCGCGACATCGCCGAATGAGCGGCGACGAGCCCAAGGAGCTGGCGCTCGTCTCCTTTCATCCTCTCGCCGCCATGGCACGACGCGCCCGGGAAGAAAGCTCGCCCCGCTCCCTGCCGATGCGACTCTCAATCTCCGCCATGTAGGTTGGAATCCGACTCCCTCAGCGTAAGCGTCCGGCCTGAACCGGCGTGGCGAGGGTGGTTCGGGCGAGGGCGCTGAGGGAAGCTGGAGACCTCCAATAACCGCGCGTTTTTAAGGAAAGAGCCGGGCATTGGCTGTGCCGTGACCGGTTTGGTTAGGGCGATCGGTGTGCCGGCGCGCGGCCGGCTTCGTTAGCGGATTTTTGGGTCAGGTTGGTGCGGTCTGGGCAGCCAGCCAAACCACCCGCTGCATGGTTGTAGAGAAGGTTAGCAAGGCCGACCTTGGTTCTCGCGCGGGCCAAGCCGATGGTGCGGATGAACAGACCCATCGGCCCTTTCTGGCGGGCGAAGACGTGCTCGACCGCCGAACGCACCGCCGATTTGCGGGCATTGGCCCGGGCGGTGCGGCGTGGCATCGGCCTACCCTTGGGTTTCTTGCGGTGGATCTGCGAGCGCAGAAGGCGACCGGCGAGGAATTTTTCGTTGGCCTTTGAGCGGTAGGCGGTGTCGGCCCACACCTCGCTGGCGGTGTTGTTGGTGTCGATCAGCTCGGCCAGCAACGCCCCGTCGTGGCGGGCCGCATCGGTGACCGTCCAGCGGCGGATCAGGCGATGCCGGCGGTCGATGCCGATGTGATTTTTGTAACCGAAGGCCGGGATCGCGAGATCAACGCGCGGTGCGCCATCCGCGCTCGGCTTAGCTTTGGTGTATTTGACCGTCCAGCGCGCATCGCGGTCCTTCTGCCGCAGCTTGGCCGGCTGGCCTGCCCACGCTGCCGGGATACGGCCTTGTTTGATGTCACGCCTCTCGCCATCGGTATTGCGCTGTTTCGGCGCGGCGACGATCGAGGCGTCGATGATCTGGCCGCTCGATCGCCAGAAACCCGGCCCTTGCCAGCGCCGCGTCAAAGCGCTCGAACAGAACCTCGATCGCCGGCTTGCCCGCGATTTTGGCCCGCGTCAGCGCTTCGCGAAAGGTCCAGATCGTATTCGCGTCGGGCACGGTGTCAGCCAGCCCCAGACCGAGAAACCGCATGAACGACAGCCGGTCCCGGATCAGATATTCGCTGCGCTCGTCCGACAGATTGTGGTTGGCCTGCAGAATGAGCGTCTTGAACATCAGCACATGATCAAAAGCCGGCCGACCACCCCTGTTCAGGCCAGGGGCAGGCTCTTCGAGCGGTCCGCGCGCGGCACTGCCCGCTCCAGATCCGCCCGAAACAGTTCGAAATCGATCACCGCGTTCAGCCGTTCCAGGCTGTCGCCTTTGGCCGAAATCCGCCTCAGCCGCTCCTCAACGTCGAAAAACCCCGCCTGACCGCGCATCTCCGCCGCCCAGCGCAGACCCCGCTCATCGAATCACAAACCTGCAAAAACCACCAGCTTTTTTCAGGTCTCCAACTTCTATACCCAAGCTTTGAAGGTTTGGACACAGGAACCAACTGAGCCCCGTCTGCCGCTGATGCGGTGACGAGGGGACGAGCATCAGGAACCGTCCCCGCTCAAAACGAAGACGCCCTGCTCGGCGAGCAGATTGGCGAGGCTGCCGCGCGGGTCGAGCGAGAACGGCCGGCCGTGGCGGTCGAGCGTCACGCTGCGCTCGATGCGGGCGCCGAGCTCGTCGAGCAGCGCGACAAAGTCGCGGATCGTGCAGAGATGGATGTTCGGCGTCTCGTACCAGGGGTTGGGCAGCAGGTCCGAGACCGGCATGCGGCCGCACAGCAGCAGTTTCAGGCGGATGCGCCAGAAGCCGAAATTCGGAAACGAGACGATCGCCCGCTTGCCGATGCGCAGCAACTCCTCGACGACGTGCCGCGGGATGGCGCGTCGCCTGCAGCGTCTGGCTCAGCACGACGACGTCGAAGGCACCGTCGGGGAAGGCGGGCAGGTCGTGATCGGCGTCGCCCTGGATGACCGAGAGCCCATGCCGCACGCAGGCATTGACGCCGGACTGGCTCAGCTCGATGCCGCGCCCGTCGACGCCTTTCTCGCGCGCCAGATAGGCGAGCAGCGCCCCGTCGCCGCAGCCGATATCGAGCACCCGCGATCCCGGCTCGATCATGTCGGCGATCAGCCGCAGGTCGCGCCGCAACTCGCCGGCGCCGGACGGCGCCGCTAGGGGCCGCAGGTCGTCGAGGTCGAGCGCTCCGGCCATCAGTCCTCCCAGCGCGGCAGCCCGCGATGCTCGGCGCAGCCGGTCAGAAACCCGCGCAGGGTCGCGAACAGCTCCGGCTCGTGCAGCAGAAACGCGTCGTGCCCCTTGTCGGTCTCGATCTCGACAAAGCTGACATTGGCGGCGACCGCGTTCAGCGCGTGCACGACAGCGCGGCTCTCCGAGGTCGGGAACAGCCAGTCGCTGGTGAACGAGACGATGCAGAAGCGCGGCTGCGTGCCCCGGAAACGCCGCCGGCAGCGACCCGCCGTGCTCGGCGGCAAGGTCGAAATAATCCATCGCCCGCGTGATGTAGAGGTACGAATTGGCGTCGAAGCGGTCGACGAACGTGCTGCCCTGGTGCCGCAGATAGCTCTCGACCTGGAAATCGGCGTCGAACCCGTAGGTGATGCGCGTTGCGGTCCTGCAGGTTGCGGCCGAATTTGCGGTGCAGCGCGGCTTCCGACAGATAGGTGATGTGCGCCGCCATCCGCGCCACCGCGAGGCCGCGCGCCGGCTTGCGGCCCAGCGTCAGATAGCGGCCGCCGCACCAGTCCGGGTCGGCCATGATCGCCTGCCGGCCGACCTCGTGAAACGCGATGTTCTGCGCCGAGTGCCGCGCCGCCGACGCGATCGGGATCGCCGCGAACACGCTCTCCGGATAGCTCGACGCCCATTGCAGGACCTGCATGCCGCCCATCGAGCCGCCGATCACGCAAAACAGCTGCTCGATGCCGAGATGCTCGATCAAGAGCTTTTGCGCCCGCACCATGTCGCGGATCGTGATGACCGGAAAGTCGAGCGCCCACGGCTCGCCGGTCGCCGGGTTGATCTCCTTCGGGCCGGTGGTCCCCATGCAGCCGCCGAGCACATTGGTGCAGATCAGAAAATAGCGCTCGGTGTCGAGCACGTTGCCGGGGCCGACCAGCGAGGTCCACCAGCCGGCATTGCCGGTGATCGGATGCGGGTCGGCGGCATACTGGTCGCCGGTCAGCGCGTGGCAGATCAGGATCGCGTTGCTGCGCTCGGGGTTGAGCGTGCCGTAGGTCTGGTAGGCGATCGCGAACGGCCCGAGATCGACGCCGCGATCGAGCCGCAGCGGTCGCGTCGACGGCGAGGGTGTGTCCGGGCCAGTCCTGGTCCGGGGCGCCGTAGGCGGGGTGCGGTCAAGATCGACAAGAGGCGTTCTCGGATCAGATAGCAGGGCTGAGGCGCCTCCGCTGGCCGGCGCCGCGCGGTCGCAATATCGGGAGGCAGGCATGTAGCTAGGGATCGCGGCGCGGCCATGTCAACGTTTTCTTTGATTTTGCACTGAGCGCAACCCTACTACTATCGCGCCGCCTTGCAGCGATCGAAACCGATGTCAGACGCACCGCCCAGATCTCGAAATATTGCGCCGTCGGATCGACGAGATCGACGACCGGCTGCAGGATCTGTTGATCGAGCGGATGGAGATCGTGTCGCGGGTCGCCGACCAGCAAGCGCAGCAGCGGCGGCGTCGCGCCGCATCCAACCGGCGCGCGAGGCGGAAATCCTCCGCCGGCTGGTCGCGCGGCAACACGGCGCGCTGCCGGCCGCGAGTCTCGTGCGGATCTGGCGCGAGCTGCTGGCCGCGACGGCCCGGATGCAAGGTCCCTTTGCGATCGCGGTTTATGCGCCGCCGGCGAGATGCCGGGCTTCTGGGACATGGCGCGCGACCATTACGGCAGCCACACGCCGATGCTGACTTTCGGCTCGATCGGCCAGGTGATCCGCGCCGTTTCGGAGGGGCGGGCGACGGTCGGGGTGCTGCCGATGCCGCAGGAGGAGGAGGCCGATCCGTGGTGGCGGCATCTGCTCTCGGGCCGTGACGCGGCGCCGCAGGTGATCGCCCGGCTGCCGTTCGGCGCTCGCGGCAACGCCCGCTCGGACGGCGGCGACGCGCTCGCGATCGGCCGCGGCGCGCAGCTGGCGACCGGCCGCGACCGGACGCTGATCGCGACCGAGAACGCCGCCGACATCAGCCGCGGCCGGCTGTTCTCGATCGTGTCGGCGCTCGGGCTGGGCTGCACGTTCATGCGCATCAAGCGAGCACGGCGGAGGGCGGCCACACGCTGATCGAGCTCGACGGGTTCGTGCCGCCGTCGATCCGCGCCTCGACCGCTTCCGCGCGCAGCTCGGCCCGGCGGTTCACCGGCTGCTGCCGTTCGGCGGCTATGCCGTGCCGCTGTCCGCAGCGGCGTTGTCGCCGACCGCGTTGGCCGCTGCCGATGCCACGGCCGCGGCGAGGGGCTGAGCCGGTGACCGGCTGCAGCGGGCCCCGACCCCGCGACCGGGCATCCTCGACATCGCGCCTTATGTCGGCGGCGAGGCGAAGGTCGCGGGCGTCGAGCGGCCGATCCGCCTGGCATCGAACGAGAGCGCGCTGGGGCCCAGCCCGAAGGCGGTTGCCGCCTATCGCGCGCTGGCCGGCGACATCCATCGCTACCCCGACGGCTCGGCGATCGAATTGCGCGAGGCGCTCGGCCGGCTACACGGTCTCGACCCGGCGCGCATCGTCTGCGGCTTCGGCTCCGACGAGCTGATCGGCCTGCTGTTGCGCGCCTATGCCGGTCCGGGCGACGAGGTGCTGTACAGCCGGCACGGGTTTCTGATGTATCCGATCGGCGCTCTGTCGGTCGGCGCCACCCCGGTCGCCGCGCCGGAGCGCGATCTGACGCCGATGTCGATGCGTTGCTCGAGCGCGTGACCGAGCGCACCCGAATCGTCTTTATCGCCAATCCGAACAACCCGACCGGGACCTATTTGCCGGTTCGAGATGCGAGCGGCTGCATGCCGGGCTGCCGCCCATGTGCTGCTGGCGATCGACGCCGCCTATGCCGAGTTCGTCAACCGCAACGATTTCGAAGCCGGCGTCGGCGCTCGTCGACCGGGCCGAAAACGTCGTGATGCTGCGCACCTTCTCGAAGATCTACGCGCTGGCCGGGCTGCGGCTGGGCTGGGCCTATTGTCCGCCGGCGATCGCCGATGTGCTGAACCGCATCCGCGGCCCGTTCAATGTGACCGCGCCGGCTCTGGCGGCCGGGGTCGCCGCGGTCGAGGACACCGAGGCGCTGCGCCGCGCCGCAGGCGCATAACGAGCGCTGGCTGCCCTGGTTGTCCGAGCGGCTGGCGGCGCTCGGCCTGCCGCTGACCCCGAGCGTCGCGAAATTTCGTGCTGCCGCGCTTTCCCGACGAGCCGAGCGAAACGCCGACGCCGCGTTCGCGTTCTTGCAGGCGCGCGGCATCCTGGTGCGCAAGATGGGCGGCTACGGGCTGCCGCAGCATCTGCGGATCACGATCGGCACCGGCGAGGAAATGGAAAGGGTCGCGGCGGTGCTGGCGGAATTCATGGGCCGGCGAAATGAGCGCGCATGGGTTCGATCGGGTCGCGCTGATCGGGATCGGGCTGATCGGGTCGTCGCTGGCCCGGGTATTGCGGCGCGACTGCCCGGAGACGCATATCGTCGCCTGCGCCCGCCGCGCCGAGACGCTGGCGACGGTCGAGCGCCTCGGCATTCGCCGACGAGACGACCGACGACCCGGCGCGGGCGGCGGCGGGGCGCCGATCTCGTGGTGATCGCGACGCCGCTTTCGGCCTATGCCGAGATCGGCGAGCCGCATCGCTCCGGCGCTGACGCGACGGCGCGATCGTGACCGATGTCGGCTCGGTCAAGGGGGCGGCGATCGACGCGACTGCGGCCCGCATCTGCCGCCGGGCGTGCATTTCGTCCCGGGCCATCCGGTCGCCGGCACCGAGCATTCCGGCCCCGAATCCGGGTTCGCCGAGCTGTTTCGCGACCGCTGGTGCATCCTGACGCCGCTGCCGGACACCGCGCCCGACGCGCTCGCCAAGGTCGACGGCATGTGGGAAGCTGGCCGGGATGCGGGTGGCGACGATGGCGCCGGACATCACGACAAGGTGCTGGCGGTCACCTCGCATCTGCCGCATCTGATCGCCTACACGATCGTCGGCACCGCGACCGAGCTCGGCGAGAGATCTGCAATCCGAGGTCGTCGCCTATTCGGCCGGCGGGTTTCGCGACTTCACCCGCATCGCCGCCTCCGATCCGGTCATGTGGCGCGACATCTTTCTGGACAACCGCGAGGCGGTGCTCGAATTATTGCAGCGCTTCAGCGAGGATTTGACCGCGTTGCAGCGGGCGATCCGCCGCGGCGAGGGCCAGGAGCTGCAGGACTGGTTCACCCGCACGCGCGCGATCCGCCGCTCGATCATCGAGGCCAAGCAGGCCTGAGGCGATGTATGCTGTCATCTTCGAGGTCGAGCCCGCGCCGGGCCAGGTCGAAGAATATCTCGACATCGCCGCGCGGCTGCGTCCCGAACTCGAAAAGATCGACGGCTTCATCTCGATCGAGCGGTTCCGCAGCCTGACGCAGGAGGGCAAGATCCTGTCGCTGTCGTTCTGGCGCGACGAAGCGGCGATCCGCCGCTGGCGCGAGCACGACAAGCATCATCGGGCGCAGCATGCCGGGCGCGATCACGTCTTTGCCGATTATCGCCTGCGCGTCGCCGCGGTGGTGCGCGACTACGGCATGTTCGAGCGGCAGGAGGCACCGCAGGCGCTGCCGGAAAAGACGCGGACCGCGGGCTAGGCGCTATTGCCAGGCGATCCGCGGCGCCGGGCCGAGCTTGGCGGGCCCGAGGAACATCTGCCCGTTCTGCACCGTAAACGACGTCGCGATCTGCGGCTTCCCGTCGGGTCCGGCCTTGCCGAGGATGGTGAGCGCCAAGCGCGCGAGCCCGGCGTCGCTGGCGCGCATCCGGCCCGATTGCACCAATGCGGTCAACACCTGGTCGTAGCCTTCGATCGCGCCCGAAAAGCCGCCAATCGGTTGCAGATTGCGGTCGAGCGCGATGGTGCCGGTCGCGGTCGCGCCCAGCCCGCCCCAATCGAGCCGCAGATTGTTGAGCTCGATCGTCCCGCCGGCGTCACGCCAGGCGGCGAGCGCCTGCGGCAACGGCCCCCCCGGCAACGCACCTTTGAGGGTCAGGCCGAACGCCAGCCGGTCGATCGTGCCGCCGAGCGCGGGGGTCGCCGTCGAAAGGCGGACCTCGCGCAGATCGGCCGCGACGCCGATCGCCGGCTCCGCGTGGCTGGCGGGCGGGGTCGCCGGCAGCACGAACCAGCCGTGGGCAAGATCGACCCGCACGGGCTCGCCCGCATCCGCTGTGACGTCGCGCAGATTAAGCCAGATCGCGGCGCCGCCGTCGCGCGCGACCGAAACCGCGCCCGTGCCGATCTTGGCCGCGATCGTCAAGGCCGGGCGCGACCCCTGTCCGGCGAGATCGCCCGAAAGTCCCCGCGATGCGGACAGCCGCCAATTCGCGAAGTCCCACGGCCGGGCGGTTCCGGCCAGCAGCGGCGTGCGGATTTCGGGGGCGGGCGCCATCGAGTCGTCCCGCCAGACCGCGCCGGCGAGTTCGACATCGATAGCGAAGGGGTAGCCCGATACCGTCAGCGTCTTCCACGAGACGTCGATCTGCCTCGAGCGCAGGGATTGCGCCCACATGGCAAGTCCGTCCTCGAGGCGTCGGGAGACGATCCACCAATAGGCGGAATAGCCCCCGACCACGACCAGAAGAAGGATCAAGGCGGCAAGGCCGAGGCGCTTGGGAAGGCGCATAAGCCGGTATATAGCCGGCCGAGGCCGCCCCTGCCAGAGCCACCCTGACCTGCCGATTGCACCCGCCTTGCCCGATCCGTTGCTCCGCCCTGACGCCCCTCCCGACACGCCGTGCGTGGCGCCGGAGGCTGGGTCTGCGCCCGACCCGATGCCCCCGGAGATCGCGGCATTGCGCGACGGCGGCCGGCCCTTGTGGATCTTTGCCTATGGTTCACTGATCTGGAGCCCGGAATTTGTCCATGACGCGGCCGAGCCCGCTCGGATGCACGGCTACCATCGCCGCTTCTGCCTCTATTCCTATGACTATCGCGGGACGCGGCAACGCCCGGGGCTGGTGCTCGGCCTCGATCGCGGCGGATCGTGCCGCGGCATGGCCTTTCGGCTGGCGCCGGAGACGATAGGCGAGGCGATCGACAGGCTGTGGGCGCGGGAGATGACCGCACCTCGGGTCTACGACATGCGGCGGCTGAAGGCGCGGATCGGGGGCCGCAGC
Organism: uncultured Alphaproteobacteria bacterium; assembly: GCA_963799085.1. Classification (GTDB taxonomy): domain Bacteria; phylum Pseudomonadota; class Alphaproteobacteria; order ATCC43930; family CGMCC-115725; genus AP-15. Next base: position 230,703 of record CAWCWA010000021.1, read on the forward strand.
CGAGTGGCTCTTTGCCTTCACCGTGCGGCGGGAGCATCCCGATTACGCGGGCAGGCTGCCGCTCGACGAGACGGCGCGGATCATCCACGGCGCGGCCGGCAGCCGCGGCGCCTGCCGCCAGTATCTCAACCACACGCTCGGCCATCTCGAAGCGTGCGGCATCGTCGACCGGCCGTTGCGCGAGCTCGCCCGGCGAGTCGCGGCGCTCGCCCGAACGCGGCCCGCCGAAAATTACGACGGGTGTGATGCAGATGACACTTCAATGACGCACCTGCCTACGATAATCGCCTGATCGTATTACAGGCACGATTTCTAGGGAGGCGGGGTGTGGCTTACATCTTCAAGGGACGGCTCTGCGGCTATATCTGCGCCGAATGCCCGGAACCACTGTCGGCGGTGACGGTGCGCCTCTACCGCAGCCGCGAAGGCCAGAACGTCACAGCACTCGCCGCAGCCAATCCGAAGGAGACCTTCGCACCCGTCGGCGAACAGGAGGCGGCGGCCAAGACGCTGCTCACCGAGGCGACGACCGACGCCGACGGCAATTTCACGATCGAGATCGACGAGCGACGGCAAGGCTATGGCGGCGAGGCGTTCGAGATCGACCTTTATTGCGGGACGGTACCACACCGCAAGCCCACACCGCAGCCGCCGCAACCGCGGCAGTTCACGCTGACGACGCTGCAGCCCGGCTGGCGGCAGACCGAGGGCGGCTTTGTCGCGGCCTGGGAATACTGCATTCCGCAGCGGCTGTGGTGCCATATCCGCGCGCTCTTCGGCGCCTGGACGATCTGCGGCCGGGTGACGGTGTGCGACACCAAGGCCCCGGTCGGCGGCGTCAGGGTGCGCGCCTTCGATGTCGATTGGCTGCAGGACGACGATCTGGGATCGGGCGTCACCGACGGAACCGGCCGCTTCCGCATCGACTACACGACGGCGGATTTCGAGAAGACGATTTTTTCGCCCTCGATCAATGTCGAATTGATCGGCGGCCCCGATCTCTATTTCCGGGTCGAGACCTTGGGCGGGACGCCGCTCCTGGTCGAGCCGCGAACCCGGGGACGCCAGCCCGACCGCGAAAACGCCGGGCCCTGCTTCTGCGTCGAGCTCTGCCTCAGCGAGCAGCCGCAGGATGGCGGCGACGAGCCGCTGCCGGTGTTCACCGCGATCGGAGGCTATCAATACCTGACCGACATCAACAGCGCGCCGCCCGGCAGTGGGCTGACGATCGGCGACAACCGCGCCTTCTTCGCGACGATGCGGCTCAACGGCATCCTGTCGAAGAAGCTCAACGGCAACCCGATGGAGTACCGCTTCGAAATCGCCACGACGAACGCGAACGGTCAGAACCCGGTCGGCTGGACGCCGGTGACACCGGCGCAGATCGCCCGCACCGTGATCGGCATCTGGGAGCATTACGATCCGGCCTTTCCGGGCGACCCGAACCCGATCAAGACCAAGGTGTACACGGTCAACGGCACGGCGGGGCCGCACGAACTCGTCGCGAGCTTCACCGCCGACGGCTTCGTGCAAGTGCCGCAGGAGAGCAACGTCTTCGGCCCCTCGGGCTTCTTCCAGCCGAACGGCAACATGATCAACCTGATCTCGCCGTCGATCGCCGCCTGGGGTGCGGTCGACCAGACCGGCGTCACCGCCGGCCACAGTTCGACCTCGGGCGGGCAACCCCTGGCGCAGGACCGCCATTTCGCGATCCGCATGAAGGTGCGCGAGGCGGGCGATCTAGGTTCCGGCAGCGACGCCGGCTTCTGCCCGCACGTCGCCATCGACAACACCGGCTACAACAACGTCGTGCATCATCCGTCCTGGGCGGGCTTCACCGATCCGCCCGGGGTGATCGGGGTGCGGCTCCTCGACATTCTGCAGTTGCAGGTCAACGGCTGCGCCGAAATCACCAATGCCCTCGACGTGCTGTTCACCGCCGCCCACCCCAATCTCGGCACGGTGTCGGTGACGATGACCGGGCCCGGCGGCCCCTACGGCTTCACCTTGCCGCCGGCGGTGGCGGGCGAGCGCTTCGGCGGGGCGACGGACAATTTCAATGTCGCCGCGCTGCAGCCTTGCGCCTATATCGTGACGCTCGAGGTGCAATTGCTGCTGACGACTGGCGACGGCGTTCCGAGCGACCTCTTCGACCAGATCGCCTTCTGCAAGCAATAAGCGGCGCACAGGGACGGCCGGGGTTTGCCATCGGCGGAGCGGCCGGCTACGATCGGGCGAGCCGGCCGATCCTTTTGACGAGGACCCATCGCGATGCGCACCAGCTTTGCCGTCAACGACATGACCATCCACCGGATCGTCGAGCAGGAGGCGGGCTTCACTCCGATCCTCGAATTCCTGCCGAGCCTGAGCCGGGAATTGCTTGACGAGAACCGCTCTTGGATGGAGCCCGCCGCCCTCGACGCGGCCGGCATGGCGGTGCTGTGCTTCCAATCCTATGTCGTCAAGACGCCGCACCACACGATTCTGGTCGACGCCTGCATCGGCAACGACAAGTCGTTTCCGCACCGCCCGACCTGGCACCGCAAGAGCGACAGCAATTGGATGCAGGCGCTGAAGGCGGCGGGCGTCACCCCCGACGACATCGACATTGTCATGTGCACCCATCTGCATGGCGACCATGTCGGCTGGAATACGCGACTCGAGAACGGCCGCTGGGTTCCGACCTTCGCCAATGCCAAGTATCTCTTCTCGAAGAAGGAATACGAATACTGGGAGGGTGTGGACCGGGAGACGCCGCTCGACCCGATGCGCGACAGCGTGCTGCCGATCGTCGAGGCCAACAAGGCCGAACTCGTCACCAGCGACCATGCGCTCAACGACCATGTCCGGCTGACCCCGACGCCCGGCCACACGCCCGACCATTTCGCGGTATGCGCCGGGCGCGGCGGCGACCGGGCGGTGTTCACCGGTGATCTCATTCATTCGCCGATCCAGGCGCGTTACCCCGACCTGGTGATGCGGGTCGACTACGACCACAAGCAGGCCTCGACCACCCGCCGGGCGTTTCTCGAACGCTACTGCGATACCGACACGCTCTGCTGCACGATGCATTTCCCCTCGCCGTCCGTCGGGCACATCAAACGCTGGGGCGACGGCTTCCGCTGCGAGCCGCTTGCGGGGTAACGCAGGCGCACTTCGCGGCGCCTGACGATGTCGCCGCTGACAATCTTCCTCGCTCGGCTGATCGGGCTTTATGCGTTGATTTTCGGCTTGGCGATGCTAGTGCAGAAGCGCGCCATTATCGAACTGCTGCCCGACCTCGTGCGCAGCGGCCCCGTGCTTCTGCTGGTCGAGATCCTGGGGATGACAGCAGGGCTGTCGATTGTCCTCGGCCACAACGTATGGACGGGCGGGGTCCTGCCGGTTGTCGTGACCCTGCTGGGCTGGATCATGCTGGTTCGCGGCGCCCTCCTTCTGTTTTTGTCACCGGAAGCGAAAATCCAATTCATCGAGGCGTTTCGCTTCGCCGAGTTGTTTTACCTCTACGCCGGCATCGCGCTTGCCCTCGGCCTCTATCTGACGATCGGCGGGTTCGCGGCTTAAACCAGGGCGACGGGTCTCACCGGGCAGCCGGTAGCGCCGCGATATTTGGTCGCCAACAGGATCAGGCAGAAGGTCGCGACCCGGTCGCGCGCCAGCTCCTCGAGCGCCACATTCTCGATCAGATAGGTGCCGGTCTCAACCAGCGCGTGCTGATGCACCGGCATGGCGAGACCACGGTCGGGGTTGGGCAGCACCTCGACCGCCATGTTGTCACAGCCGATCGCAGCCACCTCGCGCACGGTCAGCCACCGAGCGGCCGGCACGTCGATGCCGGGTTCGCCTTCGACGTAGCGGCGGTTGTCGATGCCGAAGAACCGACCCCAGCCGGTGCGGATCAAGACGATGTCACCAGGCTCGATCGCGACCCCGGCCGCCGCCTCGGCGCGCGCCAGATCGTCGGGCGCGATCGCCCGGCCTGGGTGCAGGAATTCGCCGCCGTCCAGACCTGCGACATCGAGCAATACGCCACGGGTGATCATTGGCGGCGCATGCTCGATCCCAAGCCGGCCGAGCCCCCAATCGCTCACCACCTCGGCGGCGCTGAGCCCGTTGTACAGCCTGTCGCCGATTGAGAAATGCCCGAGCGCGTCGATGTGGGTCCCGACATGCGCGGTCATTTCGATGCGCTCGACATTCGAGCCGGCGTCGTTCGCAGCACCGATCGCGCGACGGCGCTTGATGCTGTCGCGCCAGGAAGCCCAGATCGACAGCAGAAACGGCGTCTGGTTCGGCGCCATAAACGGCGCATCCTGTCCGATCACATGGCTGATGTCGTAGACCCGCCCTTCCCGGATCGAGCGTAACGCGGTGAGCCGCTTTTCCCGGGTGAGCAGATTGCCGGCTCCGATCTGATCGTCCGCCCCCCACCGCGAATGATTGTGAACCGTGCCGGTCATGACTCCCTCCGGGTCCGTGAACTCTTGCCGGGCGCCGCCGAGCGCAAGGACGACCGGTTTTCAGACACCTCGACCTCCGCGGCTTACGAGACCGCCTCCCGGCGCCTCGGATGGACGCCCGCGCGCTGCGGCAGGAGGAGGACGCAGGCGACAATAAAGGCCGCGATCACGACCGAGGCGATCGGGCGGCTGAGCGCGAGGCCGCCATGCTGGACCGGCTTGTCGAGAAAATCACCGACCGTCGCGCCGAGCGGGCGGGTCAGGATGAACGCGGCCCAGAACAGAAAAACCCGCGACAGGCTCGTCCAGTAATAGGCTGCGGCAAGAACCGCGAGTCCACCGGCGAACACCATTGCGCCGCCTTCATAGCCAAGGCCGGTGCTGTCGGCCATCCAATCGCCGAGTGCGGTGCCCAAGGTCTGTGAGAAGGTGATCGCCGCCCAGTAGAAAGCCTCGACCTTGGGCGTGCTGACCGTCTCCACCGAGATCGAGCCTTGCGACCAGTGCCAGAAGCCCAGCACGGCGAGGAGGCAGGCGAACAATAGCGAGGAGCCGCCAGCGTAACCGATGCCCAGCGAACGGTCCGCGAAATCGGCCATCGTCGTGCCGAACGTCGTCGAAGCGATGACGGTGGCCCAGTAGAGGAAGGGATGAAATTTCTTGGCCACGATCTGAACTGCGACCAGGACCACCAAAGCCGAGAAAAATATCGCGGTCCCCGTCAGATAGCCCCAGTTCAGGGTCATCGTCACGGTATCGCCGCCGGTCTCGCCGAGCGTCGTCGCCAGGATTTTGATGATCCAGAATACGAGGGTGACCTCGGGGACCTTGGTCAGAAGGTCATCGTGCTGGTCGACGGTTCCACTCGATATCAAAAAGCACCTCAGGGAAAGGATCGATGTTGGGGGCGTGCCGCGCTTGCCGACGCCTCGACCAACGACCGAGAAGGCTCCGAGTTGCCGCGACGAATTGGCGCTTTCCGCATTGGCCTCAACCGGCGGGGACCTCAACCGGCGGGCCAGCCGCGCTTATTGTAGGCGCCGTCCCAGAAGAGCCATTCGTATTGGGTGGCGCGGGTGAAGGCCGAATGCATGCGGTCGCGGATCGCCTCGGTCGTCGTGGCGGCGGCGCGGTCGGCGGTGGCGATGACCGATTGCACGGCCTCGCCGAAACGCGGATCGGCATAGGTGTCGATCCAGGCGCGGTAGGGGTTGTCGGCGGCGGCGTTTTCCGCGATGGCGCAGCCGACATCCCAATAGAGCCAGAAGCACGGCAAGAGCGCCGCGACCAGCACCTCCCACGGCTCGTGATAAGCGGCCGCCGTCAGATAGCTCGTATAGGCGAGGCAGTCGGGCGCGGGCTCGGCCGCGGCGAGCGAGGCGGGATCGACGCCGAAGGCCAAGAGATACTGCTCGTGCAAGGCGCGTTCGACCGCGACCGCACCAAGCGCCGACTGGGCGAAGGCCTGCAACGTGCCGGCGTCGGGGGCCTTTGCGGCGCAGATCGCCAGGGCGCGCGAGAACTGGCCGAGGTAGAGCGCGTCCTGCACGATGTAATGCCGGAACCGGTCGCGGGCCAAGCCGCCGGCGGCGAGTTCGGTATTGAATGGCAGGGCGTGGATCGCCGCACGCAATGCCGCCGTCTGTTGCCACGCCTCCTCCGAAAAGCGCATCTCAGGTCGCGAGATAGCCGCCATCGACATAGAGTTCGGCGCCGGTGATGTAGGAAGCCTCGTCCGAGGCGAGGAAGAGGGCGGCGTAGGCGACCTCCTCGGGGCGGCCGGCGCGGCCCATCGGCACCTGGCGCAGCATGCGGGCGCGCACCTCGGGCTGGGCGGTGCGCCCCGACGAGCGCATCGGCGGCATCAGCCCCGGGTGGATCGAATTGACCCGGATGTTGTCGGCGCCGTGCTGCACGGCGGCGACCTTGGTCAGGGTGCGGACCGCACCCTTCGAGGCGTTGTAGGCGACGTGGATGTGGTGCTGGCCGGTCACGCCCGAGATCGAGGAAATGTTGACGATCGAGCCGCCGCCCGCCGCCTTCATCACGGGAATCGCGAATTTCATGCCGAGAAACGCGCCGCGCGCGTTGACCGCCATCAGCCGGTCCCAGGCGGCAGTGTCGAAGAGATCCTCGACCGCACTGCCGGAAAGCCCGGCGTCGTTGACGAGGATGTCGAGCTTGCCGTAGGCAGCGAGTGTCGCGTCGACCGCCGCCCGCCATTCTGCCTCGCTCGATACGTCGAGATGCTGGAAGATCGCGGCGCCGTTCGCCTTGACGATGTCGGCGACGACCGCGCTCCCCTCCGCGTCGAGCATGTCGGCGACAACCACCTTGGCGCCCTCGCCGGCAAAGATGCGCGCCATGCTGGCGCCCATGCCGGAAGCTGCCCCGGTGATCAGCGCCACCTTGTTGTCGAGCCGCATTTTGTCTCCTCCCTTGAGCCTGTCAAATAATCGCAGGAAACGCTTCCGGCCGCCAGTCGGCGCCCGCCGGGAGAGAGTGGATGAGGCGCGAAGTATTTCTGTTAGCTGCTTCTCTTCGAGGAGGCGCGCGAAATCGGCAGCCTCCCAGCGCCATGCGCTTTTGCTGTTTTTGCTGTTATTTGCAGCGAATTTACAGCAAAATTTCCGGCCAGCGTCCGGCTCGTCAGTCCCGAGGCCCATGCGTTTGCTCCGGCGACAGGACGATAGGTATCATGCAATTGTGGCAATTTTGTCGGCGTGGTTTCGGCAATCAGCGGGGATGGGCATGGCCCGACCTTGGCAATTCGTAGAGCGCCACGGGTCCTTTTCTCTTTGCCCCAATACGGTCGGTTGATTCGCCGATCGGTCCACACAGCGAGGTCAGGCTGCCTGCGGCAGGTAACGCAGGACGAGAAGCTGCGACCGCGGGCAGGGTGCGATCGCATAGGCACGGCCCTGGTCGTCACTGAACTCCACGAGGACCGTCCCGTCGCTCAGGGCCTCCACGACCGTACCCACCTGGCCGCGCAAAAGCTTCTCTGCTGGAACATCAGAAAGCAAAGCGACGACGTCCAAAGGGGACGCCGCCTTGCTGTTTGCGGTGGTTCTTCTGTTCGTCATAGCACCCAACCGGTAACGAACCGCGGCCTCTGCTCGCCCGCGCGCACAATCCAAAGCGTTCTTATCACGCCCTGCTTCCCCTGTCGCTCGATGGCCACATCGAGGCGCCACTGGCTGCCCCAGTCATCCGTGCGCAAATGCGATGCGTTACCGGATCGAGCCGCCCTAAGCAGAACGCTGCGCAACCATGCCGCATCGCTTTGCTCAACGCCAACAGCCTGTCGAAACACCCGAGCCTTATTTCGACCGCGCGGATGAACGGGGCTCAGACAATATTCCCTGATCTTGCGGATATCCACGATGGCCCGATCACCGTCCGGCAACGGTGTGGTCATACCAATTGGACGCTGCGATATTCGCCCGATCTGGCGGCCCGTGCCTCGCCTTCCCTGTCAATCGATGCCGACGGCGGCGGCCAGGGTTTCGCCGATCGGGCGGTTGAGCACGAGATCGGCGACCCGGTCGAGGCCGGTCGGTTCGCGGTTGACGATGACCAACGCAGCGCCGTTGCGCTTGGCAAGTTCGGGGAAGCCCGCGGCCGGGTAGACCACGAGCGAGGAGCCGAGCACGATGCAGAGGTCGGCCGCCAGGGTTTCCTGCTCGGCCCGCCGCATCGGCTCGACCGGCATCGCCTGACCGAACGAGATCGTCGCGGTCTTGATCCAGCCGCTGCAATCATCGCAGACGGGCGCAGCCTCGTCGCGCTCGAAGGCGGCGCGCACCGCATCAAGTTCGTAGCGTTTGTCGCAATCGAGACAGGTCGCGTAGGTCGTGTTGCCGTGCAACTCGATGACGCGGTCGGCCGGGACACCTGAGGCCTGGTGCAGGCCGTCGATGTTCTGGGTTATGACGGCGCTGACCGGGCCGCGGCGGACAAGAGCAGCGACGGCGCGATGGCCGCGGTTCGGAAAGGCCGCGCGAAAGGTTTCCTCCATCACGAAACGGCGGCGCCAGGTTTCGCGCCTTGCCTCCTCGGAGGCGAGGAAATCGCCGAAATCGATCGGCGCCATGCGCGTCCAGATGCCCCCCGGGCTGCGGAAATCGGGAATTCCCGATTCGGTGCTGATGCCCGCACCGGTAAAGACGACGGCGCGACGGGATTGTGCGATCAATTGCGCCAGTTCGGCGATCTGAGGATCGGTCTGCATGGGTCGACTTTCGCAAATCGGCGGCGGCGCGCCAAGCCCCGCCGGCTGATCGGGACGAAGCCGTGAGCGGCCGCACCGCCTATCTGGCGGCCGAGGGGTATGTCGACGAGCTCGCGCAGGAATTGGGCGCCGTCCTGTCGCGGCACGGGCGATTGCTGATCGCGGCCGGGCCGCCGCGGAGAGCGGCGTGGGCGGCCAATGTCTGGCGCCATCCGCGGGAGATCGCGATCGCATCGATTTCGGACGCGGCGGCGAAACTGCGCGCGATCCAGCGCAACTGGGCCTGCTACGCGCCGCTACACCATCGCCGCGCGGTGCTGATCCAGGCGCGGCTCCCCAAGGTTTCGGGGAAGCCGCTGGTTTTCGGGGAGCCGATGCCGGCCGCACCCTTGGGTTCGTGGACGTTGCTCGACCACGACACGATATTGGCGGCGGCGGATTGCACGAGCCCCTTCGCGCATGGCGAGGTTCGCTTTGTCGAGGACCATTCGGGGCCGCCGAGCCGGGCCTATCTCAAATTATGGGAGGCGCTGACCTTGATTGGCCGGCAGCCGCAGCCGGGCGAAGTCTGTCTCGACCTCGGCAGCAGCCCCGGTGGCTGGAGCTGGGCATTGCAGCGCATGGGGGCGCATGTCCTCAGCGTCGACAAGGCGCCGCTGGCACCCGGGATCGCGGCCCTGCCGGGGATCGAATACCGGCGGGAGAGCGCCTTCGCACTCGACCCGCGGGCGATCGAGCCGATCGACTGGCTGTTCAGCGACATCGTGTGCTATCCGGCGCGGCTTCTCGCGCTGGTCGAGCGCTGGCTCGCCACCGGGACCTGCCGCAACTTCTTGTGCACGATCAAGTTTCAGGGGGCGACGGACCACGAGATCGCGCGCCGCTTTGGCGCCATTCCGGGCGCGCAACTGCGCCATCTCTTTCACAACGGGCACGAGCTGACCTGGAGCAAGGTCGAATGACCAGCTGGGGCCAGCCGCCGCCCGCAAAGCGCCAAGCCGCGGCTCAGCCGGCCTTCTGGCCGCCCATCGCCTGCTTGATCAAGCCGACGATCACCATCAAGACGCCGCCGCCGACCCCGCCCGAGGCGATCTGACCGATAATCGATCCGATGTCGAGGCCGCCCGTCCCGGCTCCGGCGGCTTCGGCGCCGCCGCCAACGAGCGCGCCGATGATCTGGGCTCCAACGCCGCCGCCGACAACTCCGGCAATGGTGTTGCCGACAGTGCCCAGGTCATATTGCTTCAGCGCCGCGCCGGCAATGTTGCCGCCCACGCCGCCAGCGATCAGTTGGATGATAAGACCGACAATCCCTCCCCACATGGCGCACTCCTTTCGCCGGATGCACTCACGCTATCGACGGAATAAGTGGAAAGTTCTTGCCGTGAAACGTTAACGGTAATTTTTGGCGCGGGCAATTGTTTTGGAAATTGCCGCAATTCCGGCAGGCCCTTGTACGCATCAGTTTGGCTGCCGAGCGCTGTCCTTCACAATAAGTGCCCGCGGATCCGGAGGGGATCGGCTAGGATGCCGCGGGAGTTTGGCGGCGGAGCGGGGAGGAAGCGGATGGATCTGGGTCTGCGCGGGAAAAAGGCGCTGGTGACCGGGGCCTCGAAGGGCATCGGGCGGGCCTGCGCCGAGGCCCTCGCCGAAGAGGGGTGCGACGTCGTTCTGGTAGCGCGCACCGCGGCTGATCTCGACGTGGCGCGCGCGGCGATCGTCGCCAAGCACAATGTCGGGGTGCAGGCGTTTCCGCTCGACCTCTCCGACAGCAAGAATGTCGACAAGCTCGCCGCCGAATGCGCCGACACCGAGATCCTGGTCAACAATGCCGGCGCCATTCCGGGCGGCAACATCGACACGGTCGACGAGCCGCGCTGGCGCGAGGCCTGGGATCTGAAAGTCTTCGGCTACATCAACATGACGCGGCGGTTTTACGCGCTGATGCGCGAGAGGAAACAGGGCGTCATCGTCAACATTCTGGGGGCAGCCGGACAGAACCCCGATTTCGACTACATCGCCGGCTCGTCGGGGAATGCGTCCTTGATGGCGTTCACCCGCGCGATGGGCGGGACCTCGCCGCGTGACGGGCTCAGGGTCGTCGGCGTCAACCCCGGCCCGGTTCTGACCGAGCGGCTGGTGACATTGACGCGGCAGCGCGCGCAGTTGCGTCTGGGCGATCCCGAGCGCTGGCAGGAATTGATGCAGGGCCACGCCTTCGGCCGCGCCGCCAAACCCGAGGAGATCGCCTCCATGGTGGCCTTTCTCGCGTCCGAGAAGTCGGGCTATACTACCGGAACGATCATCACGATTGACGGCGGCGGCTCGAGCCGCAGGTCGTCGCTCTAGGCCGCATCGGCCGACCTTCTAGGCGGGCCCCGGGTCAGCCGCGGTCCGTGTCCGAGCTACGGGAGGATCGGGTGAAACCGGTACTGCGCCTTTTAGCGATCGTGATCCTCGGCTTTGCCGTGCCGTTGGCGCAGGCGAATGCGCAGCTGCCCGAACCGGCGAAGGCGCAGCTGCCCGAACCCGCGACGGCGCCCGCCTTCAAACCGGCGGAACTCGACCAGCTCTTGGCGCCGATCGCACTCTATCCGGACGATTTGATCGTCCAGATTCTGACCGCGTCCACCTACCCGCTCGAGATCGTCATGGCGGCGCGCTGGGTGGCGGATCCGAAGAACGCGGCATTGAAAGGCGATGCACTGGTGCAAGCGCTCGAGAAAGAGAGCTGGGACCCGAGCGTCAAATCGCTGGTCCCGTTTCCGGACGTCTTGAAGATGATGTCGGAAAAGCTCGATTGGACGCAAAAGCTCGGCGACGCTTTTCTCGGCCAGGAGAAGGACTGCCTTGCCGCGGTGCAGCGGCTGCGGCGCAAGGCGCAAGAAGCTGGCACGCTCAAGTCGACGCCGCAGCAGAAGGTGACGGTGCAGCAGCCGCAACCGCAGCCGGCGCCGGCGACCGGCGGGCCGGCGGTCATGGCGCCGGTCTCAGCGGAGCCGACGATCGAGATCGCGCCCACCGATCCGCAGGTGGTCTATGTGCCGTCCTACGATCCGGCGACCGCCTACGGAACATGGCCCTACCCGAACAATCCGCCCTACTCGTTCCCTCCGGCCGCCGGGTATCCCGTGGGGTATCCCGTGGGCTCCGCCCTCCTCGGCGGTCTTGCCTTCGGCGCCGGTATCGCGATCACCAGCTCGCTCTGGGGCTGGGGCAGCGCCAACTGGGGCGCCGGGAGCATCAACGTCAACTCGAACCGGTACAACCAGATCAACGCCAACCGCGGCGCCATCACCGGCAACACCTGGCAGCACAACCCGACGCATCGCCAGGGTGTCGCCTACCGCGACGCCTCGACCAACCAGCGGTTCGGCCGATCGGCGAGCGGGGCAGACGCCCGGCGCGACTATCGCGGCTATGCCGGGCAGGGAGCGGGTGCGGCGAGCCGACCGGGCGGCGGGCAGCGCCCCGGTGTCGGACAAGGCGCCGGGCAGCGCCCCGGTGTCGGCCAGGGCGGCGGCCAGCGCGCCAATCTCGGACAACGCGCCCCCACGCAGCACGGCAATTTCGCGCAGCATGCGGGCGCCGGTCGGTTCGGTGGCGCCGGCGGCGGCTCTGCCGCGCAGCGCTCTGCCTTCAATCCAGGGAACGGCGCACAGACCCGCGCCTTTTCCCAGCGCGGCGCCGCAAGCCGCCAGCAGATGGCGGGAAGAGCACAAGGCGGCGGCTTCCAGGGAGGTCGCGGCGGAGGCGGAGGCGGAGGCCGTGGTGGCGGCGGAGGCCGCGGCGGCGGGGGCGGACGTGGGCGGCGTTGAGATGTCGCGGGGGCGGAGGCACGCGCCGGTGTCTCCGTCCCGCTGGGTTCGAGCGCGGCCGCGACTGGCCGCCGCGCTCGCCGCCGTTCTGCTATTGTGCGGCGGTGGTGTGCTGCCGGCTTCCGCCGCCGGGAAAGCGCCGCCGCGGCAGGAAACCTTCGCCTCGCCGGAGGACGCTCTTAAGGCGGTCGTCGCCGATCTGAAATCGGGCGACGTCGCCGGGATCGTCAGGATTTTCGGTCCCGGGATCGAGCCAGTGCTGAATTCGGGCGACGTTGTCGAGGACAAGAACGCCCGCGAACGGTTTGTCGCCGCCGCCGAGGAGGGCCATCATTTCGACGGCTCGGGCGACACGCTGACCCTCGTCGTCGGCAAGGACAACTGGCCGTTTCCGATCCCGCTCAAGAAGGAAGGCGAGCGCTGGCGGTTCGACACAAAGGCCGGGAAGGAGGAGCTCCTCGACCGGCGGATCGGGCAGAACGAACTCGCCACGATCCAGACGATGCTCGCCTATGTCGACGCGCAGCGCGACTTCGCCGAATTGCAGCGCAGCCGGACCGGCGTCGCGGAATACGCGCAGCATATCTTGAGCACGCCCGGCAAGCGGGACGGGCTCTACTGGCCGACGGCGGAGGGCGAGCCGCCGAGCCCCTTGGGTCCGCTCGTCGCCGAGGCGCGCGCCGCCGGCTATCGGCGCGACCCCAAATCGGCGGCGCCGATCCCCTATCACGGCTATTACTTCAAGCCGCTGACCGGTCAGGGGCCGAACGCTCCCGGGGGTGAAGCCGACTACATCGTCAACGGCCATATGATCGGCGGCTTCGGCCTTGTCGCCTGGCCCGCCCGCTACGGCGATTCCGGCGTGATGACGTTCATCGTCAACCACGAGGGTATGGTCTACCAGAAGGATCTTGGCCCCGACACTGCCAAACTAGCCGCCGCCATCACCCGCTTCGACCCCGGTTCGGGTTGGCACAAAACCGAACCCTGACCCGGATCGCGAGGCGGCGTCGTGAAGCCGCATGTTCCGTGGGCCGCGATTGGCCCCGATTTGCCCGGTTTTTCCGAAGGCGCGATCGCGCGCTGACGGCGGCTGCGGGATTAGCGGATCCGGGTGCGGGTACCGGGATTTTCTGGCCCAACCGGATTGCGGGGCGGCGGGGGGTGTGGGTATGCTCGGGCCGCTATTCGGGCGGTTTCGGGCCGCCATATCCATGGAGGAACGCCATGCCAGTAAAAGCCGGGGTCATTCGCGCCGGGGCGCGCACCACCAGACGAGGGGCGGCCGAGACGTTCACCGGTGTGGTCTTTCAGGACCCGGTGATCACCGCCGAGGCGCCATCGCGGATGGGCGGCTCGGTCGTGACCTTTACGCCAGGGGCGCGCACCGCCTGGCACGCCCACCCGGTCGGGCAGACGCTGTTCTGTCTGTCGGGTGTCGGGCGCATCTGCTTCAAGGGTGAGAAGCCGCAGGTGCTGAACCCGGGCGACACGGTCAACATCCCACCCGACACGTTGCACTGGCACGGCGCCTCGCCCGACCGCCTCTTCGCGCATCTTGCGTTGTCGGAGGCGGGCGAGCAGGGCCAGGGCACCTCCTGGGGCCAGCACGTCAGCGACGCCGAATACAGCGAGCCCGCAACCGGCGGCTGACTGGTCCCGCCGGTCCCCGCTTCGCCCACATCAGGGGGCGGGGCCGGTGCGGGACCAGGTGAAGACGAGGAGGCCGAGCGCGATCGCGGCGGCGAGTTCCGACCACAGGAAGACGAAAAGGTCGATGCGCACGCCGAGCGGCGGCGCGCCCGGCAAGACATTGCGCAACGCGGGGAGCGTGAAGACGATGGCGCCAAGGGCACCGATCAGCGTCGCCTCGGCCCGCCGGAGGCCGGTGAAGACGAGGATGCCGATGGTCAGCGCGCAAAGGGCAAGGACGACCATCGCGGCGTAAGCGGCGAGCGCGAAGATGATGAAGGCGCCGCTCCGGTGGATCTCGAAACTGACATGGACCTCGCCGGCGCGGTCGGGCGGCTGCTCGCTGGTTTCGAGGCGGAAGCCGAGCAGCGCCTCCCAGACGGTGACCGCCGCCGGCAGCACCTTCGCTTCGCCGCCTGGGGATGGCGCCGCTTCGAGGCAGCGCAGCCCGAGATTTGCCTGGTAGCGATCGAGCGGGTAGCTCGACACCTTGCCCCTGCGCAACGTGACTTCGACGACGGCCTGAGGAACGGGCTTGTTTTTCGGGATCCTGATCTCCTGCACGGTTCGGCCGTGGCTCAACACCAGGAGGAGGTCCCGGTCGGGCGCGGTCGCGAGATCGCCGCGCAGCGACGGTCCCGGCGTCAGACTGATGCGCGTCTGCATTTCCTGGTTCAACGGATCGATGCTCAGCGCCTCGATATAGATCTCGACCTGCGCCGCCGACCCGACAGCACCGAACTGGCGCTCGGCCGGCGTCTCGGAGACGCCGAAATGCTGCAAGAGCCCGATATAGGCGACCCCGGCCACGAAGAGGATCGCTGCGACCGTGGCGGCGCGCGCGGCAAAGCCGTTTCCGGCAAGCCTGTTCGCCCGCCCTCTCACGCCGGCCGGCCGAGCCAGGTGGCGACGCAGCCGGCGGCCGCGGACTCGGCGCGGCGGTCGATTTCGGCGTCGGTCAATGTGCTGAGCGGATGTTCGATGACGACGGGCAGCAGATCGTGCATGCCGAGCGCGTCGCGCTGCACTTCGGCCTCGTGCAGGAATTCGGTGGTGACGATGACCGCGGTCGGGCGAACCAGCGCTTCGAGTCGGATGCCGTCATGCGTACAGCACGATGTGCACGACCCTCAATCCCCGATCGCCGTCAGGACGATGTCGTTCTCGGCGGCGATTTGCGCGAGCAATTCGGGCTCGGCGTTCTTGGAGAAGCTCTCCTTGCGGTAATAGTTGACCGCGGCGAAGTTGTGCCGCTCGCCGATCCGGGCGGCGGTCTTGCGCAGCAGCCGGCCCGCGTTCCATTTGGTGTTATCGAGAATGCCGAGGCGCAGCCCGGCGAGGTCGCCGATCCGCGGCGCCAGCGCCAGGGGTTCGGTTTCGACCACGCCCCGC
This sequence comes from uncultured Alphaproteobacteria bacterium, assembly GCA_963799085.1. Taxonomy (GTDB): domain Bacteria; phylum Pseudomonadota; class Alphaproteobacteria; order ATCC43930; family CGMCC-115725; genus AP-15. Next base: position 246,299 of record CAWCWA010000021.1, read on the forward strand.
GGGTCGAAGGTAATTTGGCTGCTGTCCTCTTCCATGATCGAGTTCCTTTGTCAGAGATAGCACGTGCCGTCGATGCAGATCGGCGCGCGGCCGGGCGAGGCGCCGTCCTCGACGCTGCGCAATACCGGCGAGGACATGTGGCCCCAACCAGGAATGAAGGCGGAGAAGCGCCCGGCCTCGCCGCCGACCACGAAAAGGTGGATGTGGTCGGGGCCGGGGATGACCGGGATGCGCGAACCCTGGCCGCGCTTGTACCATTTCGGCAGATTGCGGTTGTAGATCCGGCCGTAGCGCTCGTTGAAGGTCAGCTCGGAAAAGAGGTTATAGGCGTTCATCGCCAGATAGCTTTTGACGTCGTGCCGGGTCCAGCCCTTGGCGGCGATCGTGCGCGCGTGCTCGGGGCCGATCACGACGGCGCAATGGCCGCTCGACACCGCGTTGTTGTTGGCGATCGTGCTCATCGCCGAGGAGATGCTGTCGAGGATGCCCTCGGGATCGTTGGCGACGTGGTTCGTGACGCTGTGCGGCGGCTCGGCGGCGATGACGAAGACGCTCGAATCCTCGGGCGCGAAGCCCTTTTCGACGTGGTAGGGCGCCCATGGGCTCCCCTCCTCGTTCTCGGCGACGCAGTAGGTGTATTTGCCGGGATGACCGAGCGTGCTCTTGTCGAGATCGCCGGGCCAGCCGCCGCCGACATTGAGGAGGATCAGCCGGAGCGCGCGGCCGATCGTGGCGTTGGCGCGGTTCCCGGAACCGAACGCGTTGCAGCCGCCATTCATGCCGATCGCACGGGCGACCGGGCCGTTGACGATCAGGAGCGGTGCGGCCATGTGGGTCGTCGCCTGCACGCCGTTCAGGTTGAAGGCCTTTTCGGTCAGCGCGAGGATCGCGGCGCGGACAACGGGCGCGTATTCGGGCTTGCAGCCCGCCATCACCATGTTGATCGCCAGGACTTCGCGGCTGAGGCTGCCGTGCCGCGGCGGCACCTTGCACTCGACCCGATCGGGATCGCCGCCGAGCGCGGCGACAAATCGGTCGACGAGCTCACGGGTCGGCGGCACGACCGGCAGCCCGTCGGTCCAGCCCCGTTCGAAATACCATTCGACGAGATCGACGCCCGCCGGCGCGCGGACGACGTTCGCCGTACCGGTCTCGTCGATTGCCGTTGCCGCTCCGGCCATCCTCTCCCTCCGCTCGACGCCGCCTGAAGAGGATAGCACTTCGCCGCCCTTCAGCCGGCCAGCAAATCGCGGCCGATCCACAGGCGGTTCATGCGGCGCGTGAAGCTGCCGGGCCGGCTGCGTCCGGCAATCCGGGCGCGGGCTTCGTGGTAGGGCGCCACATAGCGCAATTGTTTCGGGATACAGGGATAGATCCGCCGCAGCCGCGAAGCCGCGCGCTCGGCGACACGCCGCTCCGCCGGACCATAGCGCAGGCCGAATTCGACGCGTAGCCGGTCCGGCAAAAGGCTTACCGTCAGCGCGCGATACCAGGACGGGATCGCGACACCGGTGGCGGCGCCGGCAAACAACCCGGTGGCGATGCGCCGCGCTGCGTCACCGGGGACGAGACTGTCCAAATCCAGCATCTCTGAGAAATAATCGCTGAAGGCCCGCCGTTCTCCCGGCAAGGCCGCCCGCGGGATGCCGAACAACGCCGCGAAACGGAAGGACTCGGCGTAATACCGCTCCTGTTCCGCGGCCGAGAGGGGCGGGCTGACCAACGCGAAGGCGACGAGCGCGCTGTCGATCAGCGTCGCGAACACCCAGCGCAAGGCCGCCAGTTCGTTGGCGCGATAAGGCGAACCGGAAGGGAAATGGCCGGCATCTTCGGCGAGAACCCCGGCGATCGCGGCGTGCCGGCGGTGCAGCCGGCGGGCGGCCGCGAGCGCCTGCTCAGTGCTGCCGAACACCATCGTAAAGACGGTGGCGAAAGTGCGGTGGAACCGGCCGATCGGATCGGCGAGCGTGTTGGAGTGCTCGGCGATAGCGGCGGCCACCCAGGGATGCGCCAGCTGCAGCAAGAGCGCGCGACCCGCGGCAAGAAAAACGCCCGCTTCCCGGTCCACCCGCCAAGTCGCCGAGCCGGGACCGAAAAGGCCGGCGGCATTGTTCCCCGCAGCGGCCCGAAGTGCCGCGAGTTCGCGCTCGAGATCGATCTCGCCTACGAGCGCAACGGACGCCTCACCGTTCGGCGAGGCGTCCGCCGACACCGAATCCCAGGCTATTCCCGCGGATCCTTGGGCACCCATTCGTGACCGCGCTTGCGATAGCGCTTTTTGACCGCCGCCCAGGCGACGCGAAAGGCGGTCTCCTCCTGCGCCTGCGGGCCGCGATCGGCGTAGGTTTCCCAGGCGTTGTTGAAGGCCGCCAGAAAGGTCTCCTGCGCGTGGGCCGGCAGATGGCGCATCGCGGGCGGCAGATCGGCGGTCGTGGCGTAGGGCATGGCGGCTACCCGCGCTCGAAATCCTCGAGCGAGATGCCGAGCGCCGCGGCACCCTCTTCGAGATAATCGGCGAGGAGCGGGGTGCCGAGCAGATAGTCGGTTTCGGTCACGGTGCGGGTGTCGCGCGCTTGGCGCAACGCCTCATGCCAGCTCGCCGCGTCGTAATCGCCGCGGCCGAGCCACATCAGGGCCAACAATTCCTCGCGCTCGTCGATATTGAGACCGTCGATCGCATCGCGCAGCTCCTGTGCCGTCGGGTTGTCGGCGGTGTCCTGCAGGATTTCGCGCTCGTCGTCGTCGGCCGCGTTCGAACTCGTCGCCTCGTCCAAATCGGCCGGCACTTCGGCGTCGTATTCGCGCGCCTTCTCGATGATGAAGGCGAGCTTCTCCGGAGAGATCGTCAGCATCGTCAATCCCTTCTCTCGAACGGGGCCGCCGCCCGCGCGGCATGTTGCGCGATGTCCTCGCTCGGCCCGACGCGCGGCGGCGTGAAGCCTCCGGGCGCAGCGCCCTCGCCGGCCGGCGAATGGACGGCGAGCACCTGCTCCCAGGCCTGGCGAATGCTGCGGTGGGTGGTCTCGTGGACGTAGACGTGACCGTATTGGTCGAAGCCGAATAGTGTCGCCTCGGGATCGTTGCGGATCGTCTGGAACGCCCGGTTGATCGCATCGAAGCAGGCCAAGAGCCGGTCGGCGGCGGCAAGCCGCGTGTGCCGCAATATCTCGGCGAGGCTGAAGGCATGGAGCGAGGGAGCGGCGCGGGTGTTGGGCGTCTCGCGGGTCAGTTCAAAGAAGACTTGCGACAGCAGGAAGTTGTTCTTGATCAGCTCGAAGATCTGCAGCGCCTCTTCCGCCTCGCAGGCCGCCAGCGCCGGCGCATGAACCTGGGACGGATCGCGCTCGGCCCCGTTCACCGAGCCGAGGGCCACGGCAATTTCATGCTCGACCCACCGCCGCACCTCAGGCGGGGCCGCCCGCAGCTGTTCGATCGAAAACGTGAAGCTGGTCATTCGCGCGTCCCTCGGCTGAGCATCATCCGATTCTACGTCGAGGCCGCCTCGCGCTCTTGATCCACGTCAATAAGAACGGCGTTCTCTCACGTCCAAACGCCACTAGGGATGGGCGTCCTCGGGACGGTCGACGACTTTGACTTCCATCGGGGCATAGAGCTTGAGGATGTCGGAGGCGAATTCGACGGCCTCGGGGGTCGCCGCGTGGACGCAGACGATCGTCTCGCCGTTATGGATGTGGTGGGCGAAGCTCTCGCGAAAATCGCCGAGGATTATCGGACCGAGAAACCCGGCGTCGAGTTCGGGCTCCAGCACCTCAGGGATCGGGCCGATTTCCTTCAGCAACTTGAGGGCGACGTCGCTGTCCGGCACGCCCTCGGTGCGCAGCCGGTTGCGGGCGTCCTCGGCAATGCCCTCCGACTGGAACACCCCGACCACGATCTTTGCCGCCATGCCTGCCTCCTGCTGATCGAAAACGCGATTTCGCGGCAAGGGTGCCCGACCAGCGTGCCGGCGGCAAGCAGCGGGCACCGCCTCAATTCGTCGCTGCCGGCCAGCGCCAGTCCTTGATCTCGGGCATGTCGTCGCCATGCCGGGTGATGTACTGCCGGTGCTCGATCAGCTTGTCGCGCAGCGCCTGCTTGGCGTAGGCCGCCATCGCGCCGAGCTTCGGCACACGGTCGATCACGTCGCCCGCGAGGTGAAAGCGGTCGATGTCGTTCCGCACGCACATGTCGAAGGGCGTCGTTGTCGTCCCCTCCTCCTTGTAGCCGCGCACATGCAGATTGTGATGGTTGGTGCGGCGATAGGTCAGCCGATGGATCAGCCAGGGATAGCCGTGATAGGCGAAGACAATCGGCTTGTCGCGGGTGAAGAGCGCGTCGAAATCGCGGTCGGGGAGGCCGTGCGGGTGCTCTTCATGCGGCTGCAAGGTCATCAGATCGACGACGTTGACGACGCGGATTTTGAGGTCGGGCACGTGTTGGCGCAACAGATCGACGGCGGCCAGCGTTTCAAGCGTCGGCACGTCGCCGGCGCAGGCCATCACGACGTCGGGCTCGCCGCCGCGATCGTTGCTGGCCCATTCCCAGATGCCCACCCCATAGTCGCAATGCTTGACCGCGGCGTCGATGTCGAGCCACTGCGGGGAGGGCTGCTTGCCGGCGACGATGACGTTGATCCGGTTCCAGCTTCTGAGGCAGTGGTCGGTCACCCAGAGGAGCGTATTGGCGTCGGGCGGCAGATAGACGCGGATCACGTCCGCCTTCTTGTTGATGACATGGTCGATAAAGCCCGGATCCTGATGGCTGAAGCCGTTGTGGTCCTGCCGCCAGACATGCGAGGTCAACAGATAGTTCAATGACGAGATCGGCCGCCGCCACGGGATCTCGCGCGTCGTCTTGAGCCATTTGGCGTGCTGGTTGAACATCGAATCAATGATGTGGATGAAGGCCTCGTAGCACGAGAAGAGGCCGTGCCGCCCGGTCAGGAGATAGCCTTCGAGCCAGCCCTGGCAGGTGTGCTCGCTGAGGATTTCCATGACCCGGCCGGTCGGCGAGAGATGGTCGTCCTCCGGCAGAGTTTCGGCGACCCAGGCGCGGTCGGTGACCTCGAACACGGCGGAGAGCCGGTTGGAGGCGGTTTCGTCCGGGCCGAACAGGCGGAAATCCCAATTGTCCCTCATGATGTCGCGCAGGAACTGGCCCATCAGCCGTGTCGCCTCGGCTTCGGTCTGGCCCGGCTGGGCGACGGCGACGGCGTAATCGGCAAAGTCGGGGAGCCGCAGATCGTGGCGCAACAGGCCGCCGTTGGCGTGCGGGTTGGCGCTCATCCGCCGCTCGCCCGCCGGCGCCAGTTCGCGGATGTCCCGCCGCAGCGCGCCGTCGAGGGTGAACAGCTCCTGCGGCCGGTAGCTGCGCATCCACTCTTCGAGGAGCTTGACGTGCTCGGGCTTCTGCATGTCGCCGAACGGCACCTGATGCGAACGCCAGTAGCCTTCGGTCTTCAGCCCATCGACGGTCTTGGGGCCGGTCCAGCCTTTGGGGCTGCGCAGCACGATCATCGGCCAGCGCGGAGCGATGGCAACGGGGCCGTCGCTGCGGGCGGAGCGCTGGATCGCGGCGATTTCGTCGAGCACCCGGTCGAGGGTCGCCGCCATCTTCTGGTGCATCGTGGCGGGATCGTCGCCCTCGACAAAATGGGGCTTGTAGCCGTAGCCGAGAAACAGGCTCTCCAACTGGTCGTGCGGGATGCGGGCGAGGATCGTAGGGTTGGCGATCTTGTAGCCGTTCAGGTGCAGGATCGGCAGCACGGCGCCGTCACGCGCCGGGTTCAGAAATTTGTTGCTGTGCCAGGCGGTGGCGAGCGGCCCGGTCTCGGACTCGCCATCGCCGACAACGCAGGCGACGATCAGATCGGGGTTGTCGAAGGCAGCGCCGTAGGCGTGCGAGACAGCGTAGCCGAGTTCGCCGCCTTCATGGATCGAGCCCGGCGTCTCGGGCGCGACATGGCTTGGGATGCCGCCCGGAAAGCTGAACTGGCGGAACAGCCGGCGCATGCCTTCGCTATTCTGCGGGATGTTCGGGTAGGTCTCGCTGTAGGTGCCTTCGAGCCAGGTGTTGGCGACGAGCCCGGGCCCCCCGTGACCGGGGCCGGCGATATAGATCATGTCGAGGTCGCGCGCCTTGATGACCCGGTTCAAATGCACATACATGAAATTCAAACCCGGTGTCGTGCCCCAGTGGCCGAGCAGGCGCGGCTTGACGTGGGCGCGTTCGAGCGACTCTTCGAGAAGCGGGTTGTCGAGCAGATAGATCTGCCCGACCGACAGGTAGTTGGCCGCCCGCCACCACGCGTCGATCAGATCAAGTTGCGTCTGCGACAGCGGCTTGTCTTCTCCAGTCATGCCCTGGACCTTCCCAACAGCTAAACGGAGCCCCGATCGCCCAAGGGCTCGGGTTCAATGCGCGATCAATACTGGCACCGGCACGTCGGCGTGCAATACGCGGCGGGTGAAGCCGCCGAAGATCCATTCACGCAGACGGCTGTGGCCGTAGCCGCCCATGACCAAAAGCGCCTGCTGCTCGACGGCAGCGGCGAGGAGCGTGTCGGGACCGCCTTCCTCGCTCGGCTCCAAATGCCGGGTCGAGACGGGAATGCCGTGCCAGCGCAGGCTCGAGGCAAGCCGTGCGGCCTCCTCCCCCGACACCCGCTCCTCCTCGGCGACAGTCAGGATCACGCTCTCCTTGGCCAACGCCAGGAGGGGCGTGGCAGCTCCAACGGCGCGCGCCAATTCCCGGGTCGCGTTCCAAGCGATCGCCACCTTGGGCGGCAATGCGGCGAGCGGCGCCGCGGGTGGGATCAGAACCGGCCTGCCGCTTTCGAGAAGCGCTCCTTCGATCGTCTCCGGCGTGACACCTTCGCCATTGACCGGCCGACCGAGAACGATCAGGTCGGCGGCGCGGCCGTGATCGACAACCGAGGCAGGCTCGCTGCCGAGTTCGCGCAGCCATTGCGCCGAAGGGCCTGACTGGCCGCCGGGCTCTTCCAGCAGCGCCAGCCCCTCGCGCCGGCAGAATTCGTCGAAAGCCTGCCGCGCCCTTTGTTCGCGCTGATCGGCCTCGGCCTCCAACTGCTCGACCAGCCCGGAGGTCAGTATGGCGCCGCCGCCGTCAGCCGCCATCGTCACGGCCATCTGGGTCGCATCGACCCGCACATGCAGGAATTGCAGATGCGCGGCGAATGGGCGCGCCACGGCAAGGGCCGAGGCAAAGACCGCAGCGTCGCCGCGGCTACCGGTCACGGGCACCAGAATGGTCCTGTACGTCAACTACCCCTCCTCCGCCTTCGACTGCCGGCGTTGCGAGATTATGCGCAAAGTCGGGGCCGAAATCCATGGCCGAGGCGATTGCGACAGCCGGCCGGGCGATCGACATTGATCCAGGTCAACCAACGAGCACTGCGGCGGGGAAAGAGGCCAGTCATGTATGAGTTGGGGGGCGCAGCACTGGTGCTGGTGCTGTTGCTCGGCGGCAGCGTCGTGGGCCTGTTCGTCCGCCCATTGCTGTCGGAAGCGCACCGCAGCCGGGAAACCACCGATCTGCTGCAGCTCGTCATCACGATGCTGGTGACTTTTGCGGCCCTGGTGCTGGGTCTGCTGACGAGCTCGGTCAAGGCCTCCTTCGACACGGTCGACAACGATCTGCGCGGTTTTTCGATCGAGCTGATCCGGCTCGACCAGTCGCTGCGCGAGTATGGTGAAGAGGCGGCGCCGATCCGGGCGTTGCTGCGCCGCTATACCGCCGCGGCGATCGCGACGACCTGGAGCGGCGAGCCGGCGCCCGCAGGCGACTATTACCCGAAGAATGCGGCGACGCACACCCTCCCTGAGGAGCCGATCGAAAGCACCGTCCTCGGCGCGCTGCTCGACCGGGTCGAGCTCGGCATCCGCGAATTGCAGCCGCGGGACGAAATGCACCGTCGGCTGCTGACGACATGCATCAACCAGTTCGAGCGCTTCATGCACACCCGCTGGAAATTGATCGAGGAAGCGCACAGCTCGATTTCGATGCCGTTTTATCTGGTGCTGGCGTTCTGGCTGGTGATCGTCTTCGCGAGCTTTGGATTGAGCGCGCCCCGGAACGCGGTGGCGGTGATCACGATCGCACTCGGGGCGCTGTCGATCGCCTCGGTGATCTTCGTGATCCTCGAACTCGACAGTCCGCTGCACGGCCTCTTCATCGTGTCGAGCCAGCCCTTGCGCGACGCGCTGGCGCAATTGACCCGCTAAAGCGGAATCAGGCGCCGGCGCTCGCGACGCGGCGGAAACGGCGCAGCGACAGCCACAGGAACAAGCCGCCGATCAGCCCGACGATCAAGAATTGCGGCCAGACCACGGCAAAGCCGGCGCCGCGATAGAGGATCGCCTGAGCGAACGACACGAAATGCGTCGAGGGCGAGGCCTGCATGATCGTCGCCAGCCAGGGCGGCATGCTCTCGAGCGGCGTATTGCTGCCGGAAAGCATGTTCATCGGCAGAAAGACCAGGATGAAGAGCAGGCCCAGTTGCGGCATCGAGCGCGCGACGGTGCCGAGGAAGATCCCGATCGCGGTGGCGAAGAACAGGTAGATCACCGTGCCGACCATGAAGAGCGGTATCGACCCGGCAATCGGGACGCCGAGCGCCAGGCGCACGACGAGGTAGAGCGACAGGCCGGCTGCGATCGTGATCACCAGCCCATTGGCCCAGACCTTCGACATGGCGATTTCGAACGGCGTCAGCGGCATGACCAGCAGATGGTCCATCGTGCCGTGCTCGCGCTCGCGCACGACCGCCGCCCCCGCCAGGATGATCGCCAGCATCGTGACGCTGTTGAGAATCCCCATCACACTGGTGAACCATGCGGTATTGACGTTGGGATTGAAGGCGATACGCACGACGAGGTCGACCGGCGCCGCCGGGCTGCCCTCGGCCCGCGACAGGAAGTCGGTGGTCTCGGTCGTGATGATTTCTTGCGCGTACTCGGCGCCAAGTCCGGCCTGCACCATCGCGGTCGCATCGACGTTCAGCTGGATTGCCGGGCGGCGACCGGCGAGCACGTCCCGCTCGAAATTCGGCGGGATGTCGACGACGAAGGTATATTGCCCCGCGTTCATCGCCGGAACGATGTCGCGTTCGGCGATCGGCTGCGCCGGCTGGAAATAAGGCGGCAGGAAAGCTCGCGCGATGCGCCTCGACAGTGCCGAATGGTCCTCGTCGACGATCGCGATCGAGGCGTTGTGCACTTCCTGCGAGCTGCCCTGCGCCTGTGCGATGATGGCGAGCGAGAAGGCGTAGACGACCAATCCCAGCAGCACGAAATCGTGCATGAAGCTGCGCAATTCCTTGGTGCCGAGCCAGAAGATGTTTTCAAGCGCGCACATCGGCGGGCCTAGCGTTCCTGCTTGCGCAGCAGGAAGAGGCTCAACAACGTCAAGATTGGAACAAAGAGCGCCAGCGCCGCGAGTTTCGTTGCAAGATCGGCAAAGCCCAGGCCCTTGGTGAAGGCGCCCACACTGATCGGCAGGAAGTAGGTCATCGGAAAGAGCCGGCCCATGATCTGCGCCATGCCGGAGAGTGCGGACACCGGGACCATCATGCCGGCGAACATTATCGCGGGCAGCACCGTCAGGATCGCCGTGCCGAAAAGTGCGGCAATCTGGGTGCGGGCAAAGGCCGAAATCAGCATGCCGTAGGCGGTCGTCGCGGTGACGTAGATCAGGGCGCCGAGCAGCAGGGCCGCGAAACTGCCTTTGAGAGGCACCCTGAAGACTGCCAGCGCCATCGCGAACATCAGGGCGAAATTGACCATTGCGACGGCGATGTAGGGCAACTGTTTGCCGACCAGAAATTCGAGGCGGGTGACCGGGGTCACGTAGAGGTTGGTGATCGAACCCAGTTCCTTCTCGCGCACGATCGCGAGCGCCATCAGGATCGCCGGGATCAGCGCCAGTTGCAGCGCGATCGTCGACGGCACCATCGCGTAGATGCTGTCGAAGTTCTGGTTGTATTTGAAGCGGACGGCGACATCGACGGGCGGCGACGGCATCGCCTGCGCCGGCCGCGCAGTCGGATCGGCGAGATACAATTGGTGCATTGCCCGCAGATAGCCGCGGATCGTCTGGGCGACGAACGGCCGCGCCCCGTCGATCCAGGCGGCAACCGAGACTGGCCGCCCGCGCGCGATGTCGCGGCCGAAGCCCGGCGGGATTTCAACGCCGGCGTCGATCTCGCCATTGGCCAGCCGCCTTTCGAGATCGGCGTAATCGGCGAGCGGCGGCTGCTCGACGAAATAGCGCGAGCCGCGCAGTTCTTCGAGATAGGCGCGGCTTTCGTGGCTGCGGTCGTGGTCGAGAACGGCGAAGGTGAGCGAGTTGACGTCGGTCGAGATGCCGAAGCCGAAGACCAGCATCAGGAATGTCGTGCCGAGGAGCGCAAAGCCGAGCCGGATCGGGTCGCGCCACAGCTCCAGGGTTTCGCGGACGGCGCAGGCGAAAAGACGTCGTGGGCTGAACGACGACGGCCCGCCGACGGCCGGTCGCCTTGCGATATTGGCGGGGCCCTCAAACGGGGTTGGGGGCGGCACGACGGCGGTGGGAGCCGCGGCACCTTCGAGGTAGCCGATGAATGCGTCTTCGAGCGTCGCGGCGCCGCGCGCGCGGACGAGCCCCGCCGGCGTGTCGGTCGCCAGCACGCGCCCCGAATCCATCAGCGAGATCCGGTCGCAGCGCTCCGCCTCGTTCATGAAGTGCGTCGAGACGAAGATCGTCACCCCCTGATCGCGCGACAGATCGACCAGCAATTCCCAGAACCGGTCGCGCGCCAACGGGTCGACACCCGAGGTCGGCTCGTCGAGGATCAGCATTTCTGGCTCGTGCACGACGGCGACCGCGAGCGAGAGCCGCTGACGGATGCCGAGCGGCAGATCGAGAGCGCGCTGGTCGAGGTAGTCGGCAAGGCCGAAGCTTTCGACCAGCGCGGCGATGCGCGCCCTGGCCTTGCGCACCGGCAGGTGGAACAGGCGCGCGTGCAGGTCGAGGTTCTGCCTCACCGTCAATTCGGTATAGAGCGAGAACGACTGCGACATGTAGCCGACGCGCCGGCGCGCGGCGAGGTCGCTCGCATCGAGCGGCCGGCCGAACAGCAGCGCCTCGCCCTCGCTCGCCGGCAATAGGCCGGTCAACATCTTCATCGTCGTCGTCTTGCCGCAGCCGTTCGATCCGACAAAGCCGAAGATTTCGCCCTTCTCGATCGTGAAGCTGACCCGATCGACGGCGGTGAAGTCGCCGAAGCGGCAGGTAAGGCCGCGGGCGGCGATCACCGGCTCGCCGTCGCCAAACCGGCGCGGCGGGATATGCAATGCCCGATGGCCGGCGCGCCGCGGCTCGGGGAGAAGGGCGACGAAGGCGTCCTCGACGGTCCGCGTTCCGGTCGTCGTTTTGAGCTCCGCCGGGGCGCCTTCCGCCAGAACCTTGCCGGCATTCATCGCGACGAGCCAGTCGAACCGCTCGGCCTCTTCCATGTAGGCGGTCGCGACGATGATGCTCATTCCGGCCCGGCGGCCGCGGATCCGCTCGATCAGTTCCCAGAACTGGCGGCGCGACAGCGGGTCGACGCCGGTGGTGGGCTCGTCGAGGATCAAGAGATCGGGATCGTGGATCAGCGAGCAGCACAATCCCAGTTTCTGCTTCATCCCGCCCGACAATTTCTTCGCCGGGCGATTTGCAAAAGGCGCCAGCCCGGTCGCCGCCAGCAGTTCGGCGATGCGGCCCGCCCGTTCGGCGCGGGACTGCCCGAACAGGCGGCCGAAGAATTCGATGTTCTCTCGGATGCTGAGATCGGGATAGAGGTTCTTGCCCAATCCTTGCGGCATGTAGGCGATGCGCGGGCAGACCGCGGCGCGGTGCGACGGGTCGGCGATGTCGCCGCCGAGCACCTCGGCGCTGCCCGATTGAATGCGCCGCGCGCCGACGATGATCGCGAGCAGCGAGGACTTGCCGACGCCGTCGGGCCCGATCAGCCCGACCATCCGCCCGGCCGGAAGAACGAGGGTCACACCGTCGAGGGCGACAACCTTGCCGTAGCGCTGGCTGATCCCCTCAATTCGCGCGACCGCGGCCGGTCTTTCGCTCATCGCGGCGGCGGGATGCTCGGGGGCGGGCTCGGCTGCAGTCTCGGCGGCCAGGCGACGGCTGGGTCGGTGCGCACATACGCGACTCCCGGGAGCCCGCTTCTGACCAGGCTCTCGCGGCCTTTGAGCCGGTCCGGATCGATCCGCACCCTGATCCGGAACATCAGCTTGTCGCGCTCCTCCCTGGTCTCGACGGTTTTTGGAGTGAACTGCGCCTGGCTCGCGACGAACACCACCCTGGCCGGGATCACGTGGTCGGGATAGGCGTCGAGCACGATGCGCGCCTCGGATCCGATCGCGACCCGGCCCGCTGACACTGTCGGCAGGTAGATGTCCATGTAGACATAAGAGGCGTCGAGCATCGTGAAGACTTTGCCGCCGGCCGGCAGCACTTCGCCGACATTGGCGATGCGGTACTCGATCCGGCCCTCGCGCGGCGCGCTGAGCGCGTTGTCGAGAATGTTTATGCGGTAGAGTTCGACATCGTGTTGGGCGGCCTCCTGCGCATGCTCCGCCTGACCGACGCGTTCGCCCGCCGCGTTTTGCGCGGCGACGGCGGCGTTCAGCTGCTGGCGGCGCTGGTCCAGCAGTTCGGCCGTGGCGAAGCCACGCGGCATCAGCGCGCTGGTGCGGTCCAGTTCCTGCTGGGCGAGCTTGACCTGGGTCTGCTGCTGTTCGAGATTCGCCCTGGCCTCGTCGAGCGCTCGCTGCGCCTGGCGGACCAGCGCCTCGGATTTTTTGAGCGAAGCCTGCAAATCCTGCGTGTCCATGATCGCGACGACCTGGCCGGCGTTCACCATGTCGCCTTCGTCGACAAAGAGCTTGGCGATGCGGCCGGCGAATTTCGTGTCGATGTCGATCGCGTCGGCTTCAAGACGGCCGTTGCCCCAGGCGATGCCGGGCGGCAGGCCGGGATGCGCCTGACGCCACCAATAAAAACCGGCGCCGCCCGTGGCTCCGAGGAGGACGAGCGCCAGTGCGAAGATCGCCGGCTTGCGCCAGCCGCGGGGAGGCGGCGTCGGCTGCGTCAGAACAGCGGGCAGATTGCCGGGAGGGGGAGCGGTATCGCGCCGGCCTTCGGCCGTTTCGGTGGCTTGCGGCTTGCCTTCGTCCATCGCCGGGTCCGCGACTGATCAATCTCGCTCTGGCGCCGCCCATGATCAGACGGCAGGATCACGGTCGAGTTGTCTTGACCTGGATCAAAGCTGGTCAGCGATGGCCGATCTCCAATCGACCGCAGCGGGAGAAAATGCCAGATGCCTGAGTTCCATACTCTCGACGATTTTGATGTCCGCGGCAAACGGGTGCTGCTGCGCGCCGATCTCAACGCGCCGGTCAAGGACGGCGTCGTTACCGATACGACGCGGATCGACCGCCTCGCCCCGACGCTCGACGCGCTGATCGGGAGGGGCGCCAAGGTCGTGGTGACGTCTCATTTCGGCCGGCCGAAAGGGAAGCCCGACCCGGCGCTGTCGCTGCGGCCGGTGCTCGGCCCGCTGCAGCACGCGATCGGCGGGCGCAGCATCGCCTTTGCCTCGGACTGCATCGGCGAGGAGGCAAAACGGGTGGTCGCGGCATTGCAGCCGGGAGAGGTCGCTCTTCTCGAAAATCTGCGCTTCCACAAGGGCGAGGAGGCGAACGATCCCGATTTCGCGCGGTCCCTGGCGGAACTGGGCGATTTCTACGTCGACGATGCGTTTTCCGCGGCGCATCGCGCGCATGCCTCGATCGAAGCGCTGGCGCATCTGCTGCCGGCGGCGGCGGGCAAGTTGATGGAAGCCGAACTGAAGGCGCTCGCGGCGGCGCTGGAACATCCGCAGCGGCCGGTTCTGGCGCTGATCGGCGGGGCCAAGGTATCGACCAAGCTCGACCTCCTGCGCTTTATCGTCAGCAAGGTCGATGTGCTGGCGATCGGCGGCGCGATGGCGAACACGCTGCTCTTTGCCGAGGGCAAGTCGGTGGGCCGCTCGCTGTGCGAACGGGACATGACCGGAAGCGCGCGCGAGATCCTGAAGCGCGCCAAGGAATGCAATTGCCGCGTGATCCTGCCCGAAGACGCGGTCGTGGCGGGGGCGCTGGAGCCGGGGGTCGCGACGCGCACGGTTTCGGTCGACGCGGTGCCCGACGACATGATGATCCTCGACATCGGCGAGGCGACGACGGCGCGCTTCGCCGCGGCGCTCGATGAGGCGCGCACCCTTGTGTGGAACGGGCCGGTCGGCGCCTTCGAGACGCCGCCCTTTGACCGGGGCACGGTCGCGATCGCGAAGAAGGCCGCGGAATTGACGCGGGCGGGCCGGCTTCTGAGTGTGGCCGGCGGCGGCGACACGGTGGCGGCTCTCGGCGCGGCCGGCGTGACCGACGATCTCACCTATGTTTCGACTGCCGGCGGCGCCTTTCTCGAATGGCTCGAAGGCCGCGAATTGCCGGGTGTCGCCGCACTCTCCGTCGCGGCGCGCCGTTGACCGCGGAGGCGGCGTTGCGCACAGTGGCGCAGAGAGAGGAAACCCGATGAACGCCGCTGACGTCATGACCCGCAACGTTGTCTCGGTCGGCGCCGATACGCCGGTTCGCGAGGCGATCCGACTGATGCTCGACAAGCCGGTCAGCGGCCTGCCGGTGGTGGACGCCGGCGGCAAGCTTGTCGGCATCGTGACCGAGGGCGACTTCCTGCGCCGCGGCGAGACCGGGACCATGCGCCAGCGCCGCCACTGGCTCGAAATCCTGATCGGGCCGGGCCGGATGGCCGGCGAATACGTCAAGACGCATGCGCGCAAGGTCGGCGACATCATGACCCGCGACATTGTCTCCGTCGCCGAGGACACGGCGCTCGAAGAGGTCGTGCAGCTGATGGAGCGCCATCACGTCAAGCGGGTGCCAGTCGTCTACCACGGCTCGCTGCTCGGGATCGTGAGCCGCGCCGACCTGCTGCGCGCGCTGGCCGAGGCTCTCGACCGCGAGCCTGAGGCGGCGGCAGGCAGCGATGAGCAGATCCGCGCCCGCATCCTCGCCGACCTGGAAAAGACCGAATGGGCGCCGCGCGAGGGCCTGACGATTACGGTCGAGGACGGCGTAGTGCGGTTCGACGGCGTCATCCTCGACGAGCACGAGCGCGAGGCGCTGCGGGTCGCGTCCGAGAACGTGCCGGAAGTCAAGGCGGTGGAGGACCGGCTGGTCTGGGTCGAACCGGTATCAGGGACGGTCATCGAGGCGTCCGACGGCGAGCCGGGAACCGCGACGCCGATCGTGCGCTGAACTCATACGGGGAGGAAGAGATGCGCGGTCGTCTGACGGTATTGGTGGTCGTGGCCGGGATAGCCGGGGCCGCGCCCGTTGGGTGGGCGGCACCGTCCGTGTCGCCGGCGCCGGCGCCCCATGCCGCCTCCGGCGTTATGCCGGCCGCGGAGGCAGCAAAATGCCCGGCGGGACAGCGCTGGGTCCCGCCGGGCTACGCCAAGCACGGAAAATACCGCGCCGGCAAGTGCGTGCCGAAATAAGAGAAGGTCTGCGACGGGATTTCCGGCGCGGCTAGGTCCGCGACCCACCGCAGCGGCGGGCGATCCCGAAGCCCAGAAGGCCGACGGCCAGCAACGACAAGCTGAACGGCTCGGGTACGGCTGGGTCCAGCGTGCCCTTCCACAAGAGATAGTCATTGTTGGTGCCGTTGGCGGCGTCGGTCGCGAACAGCAGATACATCGCATGCGGATCGAATACCGCCGCCAATCCCGGAATGGTCAGCAGATCACCCTCGACGCTTGGATTGAAATTATTGAACGAGAAGACAAAGGGGCTGGCCCCGGCAAACGTAGGATCGTTCGACCATTCGAGGATGCCGCTCTCGTTGTCGTTGGAGCCGCCGCTATCGAGGGAGGACACCCACAGGCTCGTCCATGTCGTGCCGGCCGGCCTCGTGAGGCGGATCGTCTCATTTGTCCCCGTGTTCTCGTTGCTGATTTCGTTCACGTCGCCGCCGTTCTGGGTGCACGATGCGGTTCCCTCGGAACATACGCCGAGCCCATGATCGTTGGTGGCGTTGCGCAGCCACAGCGGCGCCGTATTGGCAAAGCTCAGGTTGAAGCCTTCCGCCTTGACGCCATTGACCGTCACGATCGGGGCGAGCGGGCCTTCAACCCCGCCGTTCAGCGTCGTGAAATCAAACGAGATGCTCGCCGCGGAGCCGGTCTCGGCGAAGCCGACTGCCGCCGTGATTGCCATAGCGGCAGCCACAGTCTTTAAAAACGTCATCGAAAGGTTCTCCACGTTCCTGCCCGACAATGTGGGCGATGGCTCGTAACACGCAAATCGTGTGCCAAATGTTACAAGTAAATGAGATAACTAGATATTAATGATAAATCGAAGTAAAGGGTCTACCCGCTTGTAAAAATTTCCGACGTGCTTTGCCGCGATTTTGTGAGACACCCGATAGTCTGTCGCAGGTGATACTGCTGTCTCAAAGTCCTTGTGCGGGTTGGCTAGATCCTGGGTGTCAGGTCGGCCGAACGGCGGTTTCGGACACTGTTCAGACGGCGATGGGCCTCTGTAAAAAAGCCCGACAGTCGCAGTGACGCCGCGACCTAGACGTTCACCGGGGGGAGCGGCGGGCGGCCGCGGATCAGATCGGCGGCCTTCTCGGCGATCATGATGACGGGCGCGTTGATGTTGCCGCCGACGAGGTTCGGCATGACCGAGGCGTCGGCAACGCGCAGCCCGTCGACGCCGAGCACCTTCAATTCGGGATCGACGACGGCCATCGGGTCGCCGTCCCGGCCCATCCGGCAGGTGCCGAGCGGATGGTGCACGGTGATCGCGGTCGAGCGGATATGGGCGTCAAGCGCCTCATCGGACCAGCCGTTCGGCCCCGGCGCGATCTCGGCGGCGACGAACGGCATGAGCGGCGACTGCCGCGCGATGTCGCGCACCATGCGCAGCCCGGCGCGCAGGGTCCGCCAGTCCTTGTCGGTCGCAAGAAAATTCTGCCGGATGCGCGGCGCCCGTCGCGGGTCGGCGGAGGCGAGTTCGAGAACGCCGCGGCTCTCGGGGCGCAGTACGACGGCGCGGCAGCCGAAGCTGTCCTGGTAGGGCGGAACAAAGGGCGGCAGGTAGGGCCGCGCCACCATCGGCGCCGCGGCGAACAGCAGCTGAACGTCCGGCAATCTGCACCGCCTCCGGGCTCTTCAGAAACGCCATCACGCCGCCCGGCAGGTTGCTGGTGATGCCGCCGCCGAAGAAATAGTTCCTGGCCAATTCGCGCGCGATCCGGTCGAGCCGCATCTTCGCGTGCAGCGGGCCGGGCGTGCTGCGCCGCCACAGGACGCCGGCCGAGATGTGGTCCTGCAGGTTGCGCCCGACGCCGGGCAGCGGCGCCAGCGACCGCAATGCCGTGGGCCTGCAGCGCCCCCGGATCGCCGACGCCCGACAGCATCAACAGCTGCGGCGAGTTGATGACGCCGCCCGCGAGGATCACCTCCCGCTCGGCGCGCGCGACGACCCGATCGCCGCCCTTCAGATACTCGACGCCGATCGGCGCGCCGGCCGGAGAAGACGATCCGCGTCGCCAGCGCGTTCACGACCACATTGAGATTGGGCCGCGCCAGGGCCGGGCGAAGATAGGCGACCGCCGCACTGCAGCGGCGGCCGTCGCGGATCGTCGCCTGCCAGCGGCCGAAGCCCTCCTGCTCGAGGCCGTTGTAATCCTCGGTCGTCGGATGGCCGGCCGCCGCACCGGCCGCCGCATAGGCCTCGACGAGGGGGTCCTGGTAGCGCGAGAACTGCGTCGTCAGCGGCCCGTCGCCGCCGCGATAGGCGTCCGCCCCGCCCTCCCAACTCTCCTGGCGGCGGAAATAGGGCAGCACATGCGCATAGGACCAGGCGTCGAGCCCGGCATCCGCCCAGCGGTCGTAATCGCCGCGGTGGCCGCGTACATAGGCCATCGCATTGATCGAGGACGAGCCGCCGACCACCTTGCCCCGGGCGCATTCGAGCGCGCGCCCGTCCATCGTCGCCTCGGGCTCGGCGAAATACATCCAATCGTGCCGGCGGCGCTCCAGCATGCGCGCCCAGGCGATCGGGATCCTGATCCACGGGTCGCGGTCCCAGCCGCCGGCCTCGAGCAGCAGCACCGAGGAATTGGCGTCCTCGGTCAATCGATTGGCGAGCGCGCAACCCGCCGACCCGGCGCCGACGATGACGTAGTCGTAGGCCTTGTCGGCCATGGCTGGACCCCGACCGCCGAGAGATGAGGGAGTTACCGATCGCCGGCGAGCGTTACCACATATTGCCGGCACGTTTTACGGCTTCGGATGCGCTATGTCGCCGAACGACAACAATCAAGATTTGACGACTGGGACGAAAACGCGAGAGGGCGAGGTGGTGGCGCGGTTCGCGATCCGCTTCACCCGGTTTCTCGACGCCAAGGGGAATGCGGTGCGGCCGCTCCCGGATTTCGCCGCCGACCGCGACGAACTCGTCAGGCTCTATCGGGCGATGGTGCTGGCGCGCAGCTTCGACGCCAAGGCGGTGGCGCTGCAGCGCACCGGGCGGCTCGGCACCTTCGCGTCGGCCCTCGGCCAGGAGGCGGTGGCGGTCGGCCTCGCCGCGGCGATGCGGCGCGAGGACGTGCTGGTGCCGAGCTTTCGCGAGCATGGCGCGCAATTGTGGCGCGGCGTCACGATGACCGAGCTCTTCCTGTTCTGGGGCGGCGACGAGCGCGGCAGCGATTTCGCCGCGGCGCGCGAAGATTTCCCGATCTGCGTGCCGGTCGGAACCCATGCGCCGCACGCTGTCGGTGTCGCGATGGCGTTCAAACTGCGAGCACGAAAAGCGGGTCGCGGTCTGCCCGTTCGGCGACGGCGCCACCTCGAAGGGCGACGTCGCCGAGGCGATGAACATGGCGGGCGTCTGGCGGCTGCCGGTCGTCTTCGTCATCAACAACAACCATTGGGCGATCTCGGTGCCGGTCGCCGGGCAGACCGCCGCGCAGACGCTGGCGCAAAAGGCGATCGCCGCCGGCTTCTCCGGCGAGCAGGTCGACGGCAACGACGTGATCGCGGTCAAGGACGCGGTCGGCCGTGCCGTCGAGCGGGCGCGGGCGGGGGGCGGGCCGCATCTGATCGAGGCGCTGAGCTACCGGCTCGGCGACCACACCACGGCCGACGACGCGAGCCGCTATCGCAGCGACGCCGAGGTCAGCCCGCATTGGGCCGAGGAGCCGATCGCGCGGCTGCGCAACCACCTCGTGGCGTGCGGCTGGTGGGGCAAGGCCGAGGGAGGAAGGCCTCTTGGCGGAGTGCGCCACAGCCGTCGACCAGGCCGCCGAAGCCTATCTCGCGATCCCGCCGCAGCCCATGGAAACGATCTTCGACTTCACCTATGCGACATTGCCGCCGGACTTGGCCGAGCAGCGCCGCGCGGCCCTCGCCGCGGCGGAAGGGTGAGGCGGGGATGCCGGAGATCACGCTCGTTCAGGCGGTCAATCTGGCGCTCGCCCGCGCGATGGCGGAGGATCCGAGCGTCATCGTGCTCGGCGAGGATGTCGCGGCCGAGGGCGGCGTCTTCCGCGCCACCGACGGCCTCCTTAAGCGGTTCGGGCCGGAGCGCATCTTCGACACGCCGCTCGCCGAAGCGGGGATTGCCGGCATGTCGGTCGGGCTCGCCGCGCAAGGCTTTCGCCCGGTCGCCGAGATCCAGTTCACGGGCTTCATCTATCCGGCGATCGACCAACTGGTGAACCACGCCTCGCGCCTGCGCACCCGCACCCGCGGAAGGCTGACCTGCCCGATGGTCGTGCGCTCGCCCTGCGGCGGCGGCATCCGCGCGATCGAGCACCATTCCGAGAGCCCGGAGGCGATGTTCGCGCATATCCCGGGGCTGCGCGTCGTGATCCCGTCCTCGCCGGCGCGCGCCTACGGGCTGTTATTGGCGGCGATCCGCGACCCCGACCCGGTCGTGTTTTTCGAGCCGACCCGCCTCTACCGCGCGGCGCGCGAGGAGGTCGAGGACGACGGCGCGGCGTTGCCGCTCGACCATTCTTTCGTGTTTCGCGAGGGGACCGACGTCACGGTGATCGCCTGGGGCGCGATGGTCAGGGAGGCGCTCGCCGCCGCCGACCGGCTCGCCGAGGAGGGCATCGAGGCCGAGATCGTCGATGTCGCGACCTTGAAGCCGCTCGACGGCGAAGGCCTGCTCGCCTCGGTCGCCAAGACCGGGCGCTGCGTCATCGTCCACGAGGCGCCGCTGACGGGCGGGTTCGGCGGCGAGATCGCCGCGCGCATCGCCGAGCGCGGGCTCGTCTCGCTCCTGGCGCCGATCGAGCGGGTCGCGGGGTACGACACGGTCATGCCGCTGCCGCGCCTCGAACAGCATTACCTGCCGAACGAAGCGCGCATCGCCGCCGCGGCGCGCCGCGCGCTCGCCTATCAGTGAGGCGTGATGTCGACCTTTGTACTTCCGGATCTGGGCGAGGGACTGCAGGAGGCAGAACTCGTCACATGGCATGTCGGCGAGGGCGACCATGTCGTGGCCGACCAGCCGCTCGTCTCGGTCGAGACCGAAAAGGCCGTCGTCGAGGTGCCCTCGCCGCAATCGGGCCGCATCGCGCGGCTCTTCGCGAAGCCCGGCGACCGGGTCAAGGTGGGGGCGCCGCTCGTCGAGTTCGACGAGGCGGCGCGCGCCGACACCGGCACCGTCGTCGGCGAACTGGCGCCGGCAGCGGCAGCGCCACAGCCGCGGCCGGCGGAAGTGCCCGCAGGCGGGGCCGCGGTCAGGGCGGCGCCGGCGGTGCGCGCCTTGGCGCAACGGCTTGGCGTCGATCTGAAGATCGTCTCGCCGAGCGGTCCCGGCGGGGCCGTAACGAGCGCGGATGTCGAACGCGCCGCCCGCTCGCTGACCGAGGCGGGCCCGGCCGAGCCGCTTTCGGGCGTGCGCCGGGCAATGGCGGTCAACATGGCCCGCTCGCATGCCGAGATCGTGCCGGCGACGGTCAGCGACGAGGCCGACATCGACGCCTGGCCACCCGGCGCCGACGTGACGATCCGCCTGATCCGCGCGATCGTCGCCGCCTGCGCCAAGGTCCCCGACCTCAACGCCTGGTATGACGGGCGCGCGATGGAGCGGCGGCTCGTCAAGGAGATCAATCTCGGGCTCGCGGTCGACACCGGCGACGGGCTTTTCGTGCCGGTGTTGCGCAATGTGGGCGCGCGCGATCCGGCCGACCTGCGGCGCGGCATCGAGGCGATGAAGCGCGATGTGGAGGCGCGGTCGGTGCCGCTCGCCGAATTGCGCGGGCAGACGATCACCTTGTCGAATTTCGGCATGTTCGGCGGCCGTTTCGCCTCGCTCGTCATCGTGCCGCCGCAGGTGGCGATCCTCGGCGCCGGCCGCATCATGCCGCGCGCCGTCGCGGCCGAGGGGCGGCTCGTCGCTCACCGTCTCCTGCCGTTGTCGCTGACCTTCGACCACCGCGCCGTCACCGGCGGCGAGGCCGCGCGCTTTCTGAAGGCGGCGATCGACGACCTCGAAAAGCCGGAGTAATCGGCGGCCGATGCCGCTCCTGCGGTTTCTGTTCAACCTGGCATGGATCATCACCGGCGGGGTGTGGATGGCGGCGGCGTGGCTCTGATCGCCAAACGGCGCAGGCTGTTCTTTCCGTTACGGACACCCGTTCTAGCTGCTCGGCAAGACCAATCACGTTTGCCAAAACGGCGGGTTCGAACCCCGCTGTGCCCCGGGGCCGTGCGACGCTGCTGTTGCCCAAGCTACCCGGAGAGACGATCATCGGGGGAAACTCTGAAAAATGCGGGATTGAATGCCATGCCCGTTGAGATGACCGAGAAGCAGGCTGTGAATAGGGGAGAGTTGAGTCGGATCGAGACCGGCTCGCCGGGAGAAGGCGTCTCGGTTGAGCACGAAACCGACTCCCCTTCGCCGCTGGCTCGTCAATCTACGCGGAGGCGAAGATTGTTGTTGGGCGTGCTTGGCGCCCTCATTCTAGCAGTCGTCGGCGTATTCGGCATTCCCTGGATCCGACTGGCTTTCAACACGGTTTCGACGGATGACGCATACGTCAACGGCCATGTGACATTCGTTGCTCCCCGCGTCAGCCGGCCAGATTTCCCGGGTTCTGGTGGATGACAACAACCGCGTGCACAAAGGGCGAGCTTCTCGCCGAACTGGACAAGGAGCCATATCAGGATCGCGGTTGCTCGCAGAAAAAAGCGGCGGTCGATACCGCAGCCGCGAACCTGCGGGCGGCTAAGCCACGGTACGGGATATCGAAGCACAAGCACGGGCCCGGCGCTGGGGATTGCAGAACGCCGTACAGGATGTCGACAACAAAATCGCGCTGTTGCATGCTCGGGTAGCCGCTCTCGACAAGAGCAAGGCCGAGTTGACGCTCGCACAAGCCGACTTCTATCGGGCCCAACGGTTGCTGGGGAGCCGCGGCCGAGAGCCGTCAGGAGTTCGATCGGGCGCAAAGAGCCTTATCTACCGCCAGCGCACAAGTCACCGAATCGCTGGCCGAAGTTTACCAGGTTCGAGCCTCTTTGGGACTGCCAGCGCAACCCGATGGCGGCAAAGGTCTTGACCAAGTCCCGCCCGATCTCGATCAGACCTTTTCTTCTGTCCTCGCGGCGCAGGCGGACCTGATTCAGACGTGCGGCTCAGCTGGGTGTGGTCCATTCATACGAGCAGACCCCAAAGCAGATGCTCGAGGAGTTCGAAAAACAGGGGGACATCGACCGCACTTTCGCCCAGCTCACAGACGGAGGCTCCGGCCGTCAAGCAGGCCGAGGCCAAACTCGAATTCGCCAAACGGGAACTCGCTCAGGCGGAGCTGAATCTTCAATATTGTGACATCGTCGCGGAGATTGACGGCGTCGTCACCCGTCGGAACCTCAATCCGGGCGATTACGTTCAAGTCGGACAGAATTTGATGGCGATCCGCTCCCTCCGCGAGATTTGGGTCGACGCGAACTTCAAGGAGACGCAACTACGACGATTTACGCATCGGCCAGCCTGTCGATCTCTATGTCGACATGTATGGCGGCCGGCACGTGTTCAAGGGCCGGGTCTCCGGCTTTACGATGGGGACCGGATCGACGCTGGCGTTGCTGCCGGCGCAGAATGCGACCGGTAACTTCGTCAAAGTGGTCCAGCGGCTGCCGGTCCGGATCGATCTCGAAGGATACGACCCCGACAAAGACACCCTGTTCATCGGCACGTCCGTTGTCCCCTACGTCTACATCAACAAGCCGCCGACCGGGCCCGATGCCGGGAAGTTTCTCCAAACCGTATCTGCCTCAAACCCAAGCCATCGGTTCTGCCCGGGGGTTCGCTCGGCGCCGACAAATGACGGTCGCGGCACTTTCGTCCCCGAGATCCACTGCAGCAGGCAATCCCTGGCTGGTGGCCGCCGTCGTCGTGGTGCCGACTTTCATGGAGGTGCTCGACACCACGATCGCGCTGGTCGCGTTGCGCTATATCGCCGGTGGACTGTCGGCGACCGTCGATGACGGCGAGTGGGTTATCACCAGTTACCTTGCCGCCAATGCCGATCATCCTGCCGATCACCGGTTGGCTGAGCGCGCATCTCGGTCGCCGCAACTACTTTCTGCGTCGATCGCGATATTCACCCTAGCTTCTGGGTTGTGCGGCCTCGCCGGCAGTCTCGGTCAGCTCATCCTGTTTCGCGTGATCCAAGGCCTGGCGGGCGGCGGTCTACAGCCGAGCAGTCAGGGCGTATTGCTTGACGCCTTTCCGCGAGAAAAGCAGGGCATGGCGATGACGCTATTTGGCTTCGCTGCCCTGATTGCGCCGATCGTCGGCCCAACCCTGGGCGGCTGGATAACGGACTCCTACTCGTGGCGCTGGATCTTTTGGATCAACGTGCCGGTCGGTCTCCTGGCGTTCGCCGGTTGTTACGCCCTGCTTCGCGACCCGGACTATCTCGTCGCCCAGCGCATGGAGTTGCGGAAGCAGCCGTTCCATTTTGACTCGATCGGTTTGTCCCTGCTCGTCATCGTCATGGTCAGCTTGGGAGGTGATGCTGAGCAAGGGCCAGGAATGGGACTGGCTGGGTGATCCATTTTGGCGTGTCCAGACGCTGGCCATTTTGTTTACGTTGGGTTTGGTTGCACTCGTCTTTTGGGAATTGCGTCACCGCAACCCGGTGGTCAATTTCCGACCATTGCGCGAACGCAATTTCGCGGCCTGCTGCATCATCATCTTTTGCGCTTACCTTGCGCTCTTTGCGGCGACCAAGTCGTTGCTCGGTCTGCTGCAATCCCTGTTTGGTTACGATGCGCTGAGCACTGGACTGGTTATGTCGCCCGAGGGGCATCTTTGCGGTGATGGCGATGCCGATTGTCGCGCGCCTGATCGGCCTGAGAATGGATGCTCGCTGGCTGATCGGTGCGGGCCTGCTGCTCATGACCGCCGGGAATTATTGGATGTCCCAAGCCAACCTCGACATCAGCCCGGGCCAGGCCGTCTGGCCTCGCGTGCTCGTGGTCGCGGGACTGGCGGTGTGCTTTGCGCCCGCAAATGTGGCCGCTTACCTCTATACGCCAATGGAGTTGCGTGGTGCCGCTGTCGGCTTACTGAGTCTCCTGCGCAACGAGGGAGGCAGCGTCGGGGTGTCGTTGGCTCAGACCTTCCAGGAGCGGCGTGATCAATTCCACACGCTGCGGCTTGGCGAGTATCTCGATCCCTTCAACGCGGCCGCTCACTCCTTCATCGCGCACGCGCAGGCGTTTTTTCTCCAGCGGATGTCCGATCCTGTGGCAGCGCATCAACTAGGCCTGCAGGAGCTCGAAAATCTGCGCCAGCAGCAGGCATCTGCGCTCGCCTATTTCGACTGCTTTTGGATGGTCGCCGTGTTGACCTTTGCGGTCGCGTTTCTGGTATTGGTTATGAAACGTTCTGTAGCTGAGAAGGGCGCCCGCGCGGCCCGGAGCGAGTAACTGCCGTTCGGCAAGGCCAACCGCGGCCGACGGCTGCGAGGCATACGATACTGATCTCGGAGACCCATGTCCCCGACGCTGTCAGCTTCCGCAAAGTGGCGCGGGTTCGCCTTCGCTTCTTCCAGTTCAAAAAGAGGCGGCGCTGGAGCTCAGCTCGCGGCGCACGATCGCCGCACCCTCGGCGAGCGCCTTCAGTTTGGCGAAGGCGAGGCTCCGGGGGATGTATTTCATGCCGCAATCGGGGGCCGGGATCAGGCGCTCGGGCGGAACGTGTTCGAGTGCCGCGCGGATGCGGGCGGCGACCGTTTGCGGCGTCTCAGGATTTGGGTCGCCCATGCTGATGACGCCGAAGATCACCTGCTTGTCGCCGAGCCCGTCGAGGTCGGCGAGATCGAGACCGGGTTGCGCCGCCTCGATCGAGATCTGTTGCGCGACGGTGGCGGTCAGTTCCGAGAGGAACGCATAGCGGTTGGGCTTGTCGCGCGCAACATAGGCGTAGCCGAAGCAGAGATGGAGCGCTGTCGGGCCGGGGATGCCGTCGAGAGCGCGGTTGATCGCCGGCAGCGCCAAGCGCCGCGCCTCCTCGGGCCGCGCCTGCATCCACGGCTCGTCGAGCTGGATCACATCGGCGCCGGCCGCCTTCAGGTCGCGGATCTCGGCGTTGACCGCGGCGGCGTAATCCATGACGAGCTCCTCCTCGTCCTGGTAGAAATCGTTCTGCGCCTGGCGCGACATCGTGAACGGGCCGGGAAGCGTGATCTTGATCGTGCGCTCGGTGTTGTGGCGCAGGAACTCGACGTCGCGCACTTCGACCGGTCGAAGCCGGCGGATCGGGCCGACGATGCGGGGGACAACGACCGTACCACTCGACCGCCCGCGCACTTCTGCGGGATGGTCAAGATCGACGCCGGAAAGGGCGGTCGCGAAGCGGTTCGAATAGCTCTCGCGGCGGATTTCGCCGTCGGTGATGATGTCGATCCCGGCGCGCTCCATGTCGCGGATCGCCAAGACCGTCGCGTCGTCCTGCGCCGCTTGGAGCAGGGGTTCCGGCACCCGCCACAATTCCTGCGCCCGGATGCGCGCCGGCGGCAGGTGGGTGAGCTTGTCGCGGTCGATCAGCCAATCGGGCTGCGGATAGCTGCCGACAACGGTGGTCGGCAGCAGGATCTCGGTCGTCATCGCGGTCCTCCGCGTTGCGCGGCGAGACAGATCGGGGTCATGCTGCCCATCCTTTCGTTTAATCGGCGCCGATCACTATAGCGCACCGGATCCAGCGCCGCGCGGGGGTTTCCCTTCCCGGCCCGGCCCCGCATAGTCGCGACGTTTTGCCGAACGGAGGAAACGACATGGCCGACGGCTTGCGCATCGCCGCCGAGGTGCTGAAAGAGGAGGACGCCAAGACGCGGTGATCCGGTTTCCGGCGACGCGCAAGACGCTGACCGTCGCCGTCATAGGCGCGACCCAGACGCTCGCCTGGGGGTCGAGCTATTACCTGCCGGCGATCCTGGCCGACCCGATCGCGGAGGGGCTCGGCGTGTCGCGCGCCTGGTTCTTCGGCTGCTTTTCGGCGGCACTGCTGCTCTCGGCCGTGCTCGGCCCGATGATCGGCAGGGCGATCGACCGAGGCGGCGGGCGCGAGGTGTTGGGGTTGTCGAACATCGTGCTGGCGGCGGGTCTCGTATGGCTGGGCCTTGCCGGCGGCCCGGCATCGCTCGCCGGCGCCTGGATCCTGCTCGGAATCGGCATGGCGCTCGGGCTCTATGACCCGGCCTTCGCCACCTTGACAGCGATCTATGGCCGCGAGGCGCGCAGTGCGATTACCGGCATCACGCTGATCGCCGGGTTCGCCAGCACGGTCGGCTGGCCGCTTTCGGCCTTTCTCAATGACGCTTTCGGCTGGCGCGGGGCGTGCTTCGGGTGGGCGGCTCTCAATCTCTTTCTCTGTCTGCCGGCCAATCTGATGCTGCTCCCAAGGCCGAAATCGGCGACAGCGTCCCCGACCACGGCGAAGACGACGGAGCCGGGGCCGGCGAACGGCATCGTCATCCTCGCCTTCGTCTTTGGCGCGGTCGGGTTCGTGACCGGGGCGATGGCGGCGCATCTGCCGCATCTCCTGGAACTGGCGGGCGCCTCGGCGACGGCGGCGATCGCCGCATCGGCTTTGATGGGGCCGGCGCAGGTCGCGGCGCGGATGGTCGAGTTCAGCGTATTGAGGCGAATGCACCCGCTGGTCTCGACCAGGATCGCGCTCTTGATGCATCCGCTGGGCGCCGCGGTTCTGGGCATCTTCGGCGGGCCGGCGGCGGCGGTCTTCGCCCTGCTGCACGGCGCCGGCAACGGGCTGTTGACAATCTCGCGCGGGACCTTGCCATTGGCGCTTTACGGCCCCGTTGGCTACGGGCTGCGCACCGGCGTCATCGCCGCTCCGGCGCGGGTGACGACGGCCCTGGCGCCGCTTCTGTTCGGCCTCCTGATGAGCCGGATGGGACTTGCCGCACTTGTGGTCTCGGCCGGGGTCGGGCTAACGGCGTTGGCCGCCCTCGCCCTCTTGCGGGTTGAGCCCGACGCCGCGGCCGCCTCAGTCGGCGAATGACAGAGGCTAGTCGCGCGCCAAACCTTGAAAGCGCAAATGGGCCGCCTGACCATCGCGGCGGTGCGCGAAGACGCTGCCTCCCGGAGCGTCTAGTTGCGGGTGCCGGTCATCGGGCGCACGGCGATCCCGGCCTGTTCGAGCCTGTTCCTTACCTGCTCGGCCATCGCCACCGCCGCCGGGTTGTCGCCATGGACGCAAACCGTGTCGATCGCGACCGGGATGCGCTTGCCCGAGGCGCTGATGATCGCCCCCTCGCGCACCATCGCCAGCACCCGCTCGGCCGCCTCCCGGGCGTCGTGCAGGACCGCCCCCGGCAATTTGCGCGAGACGAGGTTGCCGGTGTCGTCATAGGCGCGGTCGGCATAAATCTCGCGCGCCATCGGCAGACCGAGTTCGGCGGCGGCGCGTTCGAGTTCGGTTCCCGCCATCACGACATAGATCAGCCGCGGGTCGATCGCGGCGACGGCGCGGCCGATCGCGAGTGCGGTCGGCCGGTCGACTGCGGCGAGGTTGGCGAGCGCGCCGTGCGCCTTGACATGGCCGATGCGATGGCCGACGGCGCGGGCCACCCCCTGGAGCGCGCCGATCTGGTAGATGACGGTCTTCTCGATGTCCTCGGGCTTTTCGCCCTGGATCATGCGGCGGCCGAACCCCCAGATGTCGTAGAAGCTTGGATGCGCGCCGATCCCGACGCCGCGTTCCTTGGCGCGGGCCACGGTCTCGAACATGACGAGCGGATCGCCGCCGTGAAAGCCGCAGGCGACATTGGCCGAGGTCACGATCTCGAGCATCTCGGCGTCGCTGCCCATGGTCCAGGTGCCAAAGCTCTCGCCCATGTCGCAATTGAGGTCGATCGCATCCATCGGGGCAACTCCCGGTCTTCAATACTCCTTATATGGGAGGAATTTGCCGCTGAGGGTCAGTTTGACGCGGTCGCCCTTCTGATCGGACTGGCGCTCGATCGTCATGTCGAAATCGATCGCACTCATGATGCCGTCGCCGAATTCGTCCTGGATCAATTCCTTCCAGGTCGTGCCGTAGACCTGCACCAGTTCGTAGAAGCGATAGATCAAGGGATCGGTCGGCACCGGGGTCGGCAGCGAGCCGCGGTACGGGATCTCCTGCAGCAGCAATTTCTCGTCCGCGGTAAGGTCGAACAGCTTGGCGGCGCGCTCTGCCTGCTCGGGGTGAAGCTTCATCTGGCCCATCAGCGCCGCCGTCACATAGACCGCCGTACCGCCGCCGATATCGGCGACGACCGCCTTCCAGGTCAGCCCCTTGGCGCGCTTTACGGCGATAATCTTGCGGGTCAGTTCGTCACGGGTCATCACACACTCCCCTTAGAGGAACGATCTTCCCACGCCGCAATCCTCGTGCCAATCCACCGGCCCCGTTCCGCGCCGTCACCTGTTCCTGCAAGAAAAATACAGGTGACCGGTCTGCTCATCTGAAACGGCGCGTTTCTTATATCATATTATTGCGATACTGTCAACTCATTTCGTGCGATCCCTCGGCTGAACTTATTGACGTCAGCTGGACCCTAACCCGCTATCGCCTGTAGCAATCGGGCGTAAGCGTAGGACACTGCAGTGGCCAGGATCATTAACGCGTGACGGCGATGGATGTCGCTGATTGGCTTCGCAAGCTCGGGCTCGAGCAATACGAGCCGTCGTTCCGAGCGAACGAGATCGACGAAACGCTATTACCGAATCTGACGGCCGAGGATTCTGAAGGATCTCGGCGTCACCTTGGTCGGGCATCGCCGGCGGCTCCTTGACGCTATCGCCGCGCTCGGCGCAGAGCTGCGCTCTGCTACGGAGGCGCCCCGCGATGCGCCGGCGCAAGATGCCGAGCGCCGGCAGCTAAAGGTGATGTTCTGCGACCTGGTCGGCTCGACCGCGCTTTCGTCGCGGCTCGATCCCGAGGATCTGCGCGAGGTTATCGCCGCGTATCACCGCGCCGTCGCCGAGATCGTGCAGGAGCTTCGACGGCTTTGTCGCCAAGTACATGGGCGACGGGGTTCTGGTCTATTTCGGCTATCCGCGAGCGCATGAGGACGATGCCGAGCGGGCGGTCAGGGCAGGGCTGGGCCTGATCGACGCTGTCGGTCGCCTCGATGTCAAATCCGCCAAGCTTCAAGCGCGGGTCGGGATCGCCACCGGGCTGGTGGTGGTCGGCGATCTGATCGGCGAAGGCTCGGCGCAGGAGCAATCGGTCGTCGGCGAAACGCCCAACCTCGCCGCCCGGCTGCAAGCCCTGGCGGCGCCGGGCGCGCTCGTCATCGCTGCCGGCACGCGCCGGCTGGTCGGCGGGCTGTTCGGTCTCGCCGATCTCGGGCCGCAAACCCTTGCCGGATTTGCCGAGCTGCAACCGGCCTGGCGGGTCAGTGGCGAGAGCGGGATGTTGAGCCGCTTCGAGGCCCTGCGCTCGGCAGAGACGCCGCTCGTCGGGCGCGACGAGGAAATCGAGCTGATGATCCGCCGCTGGGAGCAGGCGAAGAGCGGCGAAGGACGCGTGGTGGTGATTTCCGGCGAGCCGGGCATCGGCAAATCGCGGCTGACCGCAGCGCTCTCCGAGCACATCGAAAGGGAGCCGTATACCCGTCTGCGCTACTTCTGCTCGCCGCACCACCAGGACAGCGCGCTCCACCCGTTCATCGCGCAGCTCGAACGCGCCGCCGGGTTCGTCCGCGACGATACGGCCGACGCGAAGCTCGGCAAACTGCGGGCACTGGTCGCGCCGGGCTCGCAGGATGACGACGATATCACGTTGCTGAGCGAGCTGTTGTCATTGCCGAGTTCCGCTACGGAGCTCAACCTCAGCCCGCAGCGCAAACGCGAGAAATTGTTCGAGGCGCTGCTCAATCAGCTCGAAGCCGAGGCGCGGCGCCGGCCGGTATTGTTCCTGTTCGAGGACGCCCACTGGATCGACCCGACCTCGCGCGAGCTGTTGGATCTGGCCGTCGACCGGGTGCGGCATCTGCCGGTGCTGCTGGCGATCACCTTTCGCCCCGAATTTCAGCCGCCTTGGGCCGGCCGCGCCCACGTCACGAGTTTGGCGCTCAATCGGCTCGGCGAACGCGACGGCGAGGCGCTCGTGCTTACTCTGGCCGGCAATGCCGCGCTCACTGCCGAGATGGTCGCGGAGATCGTCGAGCGCACCGATGGGGTGCCGCTGTTTGTCGAGGAGCTGACCAAGGCGGTGCTGGAGAGCGCCGGACAGGAAGACCGGGTTGCGGCGATGTTGGGAACGGCATCACAGGCGGCGCTGTCGGTGCCGGCGACCTTGCATGCCTCGCTGATGGCGCGGCTCGACCGGCTCGGACCGGCGGCCAAGGAAATCGCGCAGATCGGCGCCGTACTCGGACGCGAGTTTGCCTATGAGCTGATCGAGCCGGTATCGCAGCGTCCTGCGAGTGAGCTGCAAGCCGCATTGGATCAGCTCAGCGAGGCCGGCTTGCTGTTCTGCCGCGGCGTCGCTCCATACGCCTCCTATCTGTTCAAGCACGCGCTGGTGCAGGACGCTGCCTACTCGACCCTGTTGCGCGGACGACGGCAAGAACTGCACGCGGGGGTCACGGCGGCCCTGAAAGCGCATTTCGCCGATCTTATCGAGCGCCGGCCGGAGTTGCTCGCCCATCACCTGACGGCGGCCGGCGATACCGAACGCGCGGTCGATCAATGGCTGAAGGCAGGGCGGCATGTCGCAGCGCGATTGGCTTACCTCGAAGCAATTGCCCATCTCGATCGGGGTCTCGGCCTGGTGCATTCACTCCCGGAGAGCCCGGCCCGGGACGGGCGCGAGATCGAGCTGCAACTGGCATTGGGGCTCTGCCTGCTGACCTCCAAAGGCGCCGTCGAAGCGAAGCCGCATTACACGCGGGCGATCGAGCTTGCCGAGGGCAGCGGCGAGCCGCGCCAACGGTTTGAGGCGCTCTACGGGCTGTGGCAGTCGAATTTGGTGTCCGGTGGGACTGCCGCCGCCAGCCCGCTCTCGGAAAGGGTGCTGCGAATGACTGCATCGGAGGAAGATTCCGGGTTACGACTCCAGGCACATCATAGCAGCTGGTCGACGTGGATATTTTTGGGCGATCCGCTGCGCGCTCGCGAGCACGCCGATGCCGGTCGCCTTCTCTACGATCCGAAAAAGCATGCGTCCCACCGTTTCCTGTATGGCGGGCACGATCCCGGCGTCTGCGCCGAAAATATTGGCGCTCAGGCCGAGTGGCTGCTGGGGTATCCAGAAAGGGCGCTGGCAACCGTCACCGCTTCTCTCGCTCTAGCGAAGCGGATTAGCCACCCATTCACCCTAAACATCGCTCTTACTCTCGGCTCGTTCGTTTTCCTTAATCGGCGCGAGCCGGAGCAGGCCCTGAGCCAACTCGATGTTGCCGAGGCGCTGGCTGCCGAGCAAAAGCTTAATTTCGTCGCCGAACCACGCATGCTCCGCGGCGTGGCGCTGCTCGCGCAAGGAGCTGTCGATGAAGCACTCGCCTGCATTCGCGAGGGCGTGACGAACTGGACGCGGCTCGGACGCACTTTCTATCTGCCTTATGGTTTGGCCTTCCTGGCGGAGGGTTTGGCCCGGCACGACGATCGGGCAGCGGCGCTGGAGGCACTACGGCAGGCATTGGAAGTAGCGAGTGCTACCGCGGCGACCATTTTTGGGATGCGGAGCTGCACCGCCTTACAGGGTCCCTGCTGCTCGCCGAAAACAAGCTCGACGAGGGCCAGGCCTCCCTTCAGCAAGCGATCCGCATTGCCCAAATCCAACAAGCCAAATCGCTGCAATTACGTGCCGCCCGCGATCTCGCCCGGCTGTGGGGCGAGCAGGGGCGCCGTGCCGAAGCCCGTGATCTGCTCGCACCGGTCTATAACTGGTTCACCGAGGGCTTCGGCACACCCGACTTGAAGGAGGCGAAGGCGCTGCTCGACGAGCTGGCCTGAGCGGGCGACTACGGGAACTTGCTTGGGGTCGGGGTTGCGGACAGAGTTCGGGATTGTCAGCGAGGAGTTCGCCATGACCAGTCCGGATCGGCCCAACATTGTTTTTATCGTGGTTGACGATTGCGGGTATGCGGATCTCGGCTGCACCGGGCAGACGGGCTACCGCACGCCCGCACTCGACCGGCTGGCGGCCGAGGGAGTGCGGTTCACCCAGGCCTACGCCAACGCGCCCCTTTGCACCAATACGCGGGTGGCGCTGATCACGGGGCGATACCAGTACCGGCTGAAGCTCGGCCTCGTCGAGCCGCTGCGCCCGGCCAACCGCGACGAGCCGGAGATGGGAATTCCGCCGGGCTTTCCGACACTCCCCGAACTATTGCGCGGCGCCGGCTACAGCACCGCGCTCCTCGGTAAATGGCATCTCGGATTTCTGCCGAAGTACGGCCCGCTCAAGAGCGGCTACGACGAATTCTTCGGCATCATGGGCGGCTTCACCGGCTATTACACGCATAAGGGCGAAGGCGGCGAGCCGGATCTTTACGAAGGCGAGCTGCCGGTCGAGCGGGCGGGCTATGTCACCGATCTGTTGAGCGATCGGGCGCTCGCCTATGTCGAGGCCGCGACCGCGACGCCGGCGCCCTATTTTCTCAGCCTGCACTACAACGCGCCGCACTGGCCGTGGTCGGCGCCCTCGATCGAGACGGCGGCGCGTGAGCGCGAGGTCGATCGGGCGGAAATCATGGAGGGCGGCAGCCCGCGGATCTATGGCGAGATGATGCAGATCCTTGATGCCGGGATCGGCCGGGTGATCGACGCGGTGCGGCGTTCGGGGCAAGACACGCTGGTCGTTTTCACCAGCGACAATGGCGGCGAGCGCTATTCCAACATCTGGCCCTTTGTCGGCCGCAAATGGGATTTGCTCGAAGGCGGCCTCAGGGTGCCGCAGATCGTTTGGCGGCCGGGACAGATCAAGGCGGGAGAGGTGACCGACCAGGTCACGATCACGATGGATCTGACCGTGACCTGCCTCGCCGCCGCCGGGGTCACGCCCGCCCCCGACTATCCGCTCGACGGCGTCGACCTGACACCGGCGCTGACGGGTGCGGCGCCGGCGGGCGAGCGCACGCTCTTCTGGCGAATGGCCAACCGGGCGCAGCGGGCGGTGCGGCGCGGCGACTGGAAGTATCTCAAGGTGCGCGAGCGCGAATTCCTGTTCGATCTGGGCTACGACCCGCGCGAGCGCGGCGACATGGCCAGAAAACGCCCCGACCTGCTCGGCGAATTGCGCGGCCTCTGGGAGGAGTGGAACCGGGGCATGCTGCCGGTTCCCGACAACATGGTCCCGCCGTTTTCGAACCTGCAGGAGATGCTCTGGTAGGCGCGCTTCAGTCGGGGTCAGCCGGCGCGCAGGTATTGGACGGCCTCGTCGCGGCGGAAGAGATAGAGGAGCATGCGCAGGGCCTGGCCGCGCTCGCTTTCGAGATGCGGGTCGCGCTCCAACACCAGGCGGGCGTCGTCATGGGCGATCGGGATCAGTTCGGCGTGGGTCGCAAGATCGGCGAGCCGCAAGCTCGGCAGCCCGCTCTGTCTGGTGCCCAGCACTTCGCCGGCGCCGCGCAGGCGCAGATCCTCCTCGGCGATGCGGAAGCCGTCCTCGGTCTCGCGCATGATCTGCAAACGGCGCTTGGCGGCCTCGTTTAGCGGCGACTGGTAGAGGAGCAGGCAGGTCGAGGGCTGCTCGCCGCGCCCGATCCGGCCGCGCAGCTGGTGCAGCTGCGCGAGACCGAAGCGCTCGGCGCGCTCGACGACCATGACCGTCGCCGCCGGCACATCGACGCCGACCTCGATCACCGTCGTCGCCACCAGGAGGTCGACGCCGCCCGCGGCGAAGGCGGCCATCGCGCGGTCCTTCTCCTCGGCCTTCATGCCGCCGTGGACCAGCCCGACGCGGCCCGGGAAACGCGGCGCCAACTCCTCGAAGCGCTCGCGCGCGGCGGCAAGGTCCGCCTGCTCGGATTCCTCGACCATCGGACAGACCCAATAGACCTTGGCGCCGCGGTCGAGGGCGCGGCCGACCGCGGCCACGACATCCTCCATACGCTCCACCGCCACGGTGCGGGTGTCGACCGGGCGGCGGCCCGGCGGCTTTTCCTGCAGCCGCGAGACGTCGAGATCTCCATAGGCCGTCATCATCAGGCTGCGCGGGATCGGGGTGGCGCTCATCAGGAGCGTGTCGGCGTCGCGGCCCTTTTCAGTCAGGGCGAGGCGCTGCTCGACGCCAAAGCGGTGCTGCTCGTCGATCACGACGAGAGCGAGGTCGCGGAATTCGACATCGCGCTGCAAGAGCGCATGGGTGCCGACGACGATCGGGGTCAAGCCGGAGGCGAGGCTCGCCAGCATCGAGGCGCGCGACCTGCCCTTCTCGCGGCCGGTCAAAAGGCCGATCTCGACCCCGGCCGCGGCAGCGTGCCGCCGCAGGGTCGCGTGATGCTGCCGGACGAGCAATTCGGTCGGCGCCATCAACGCCGCCTGGCCGCCGCTTTCGACCGCCGCCAGCATCGCCCAGAGCGCCACGACGGTCTTGCCGCTGCCGACATCGCCCTGCAACAGCCGCATCATGCGCTGCGGCTGCGCCATGTCGGCGGCGATCTCGGCGATTGCGAGGCGCTGGGCGCCGGTCAAGGCAAAGCTGAGCCCCGCCTCCATTCGCGCCGACAGAGCGCCGGTTCCGGCCTGGGCGCGGCCCTTGCGCCGGCGGCGGCGGGCGCGGACGAGCGCCACGGCAAGCTGGCTTGCGAAGAGTTCGTCATAGGCGAGACGCTCGCGCCCCGCGTCGGTCGGCAAAAGATCGGCGGGGACCGACGGGCCGTGGACATGGTTCAGCGCGTCATGCCAGGAGGGCCAGCCGCGCCGTCCGAGGAGCCCGCGATCGATCCATTCCGGCAATGCCGGCGCGCCGTCGAGGGCTGCCGCCACCGCCTTCTGCACAATTCGCGGGGCAAGACCAGCGGTCAGCGGATAGACGGGCTCGATCGGCTTCATCCGCTCGAGTTCGTCGGGGCGCAACACGAAGTCGGGATGCGCCATCTGCGGCGCGTGGTTGAAGTATTCGACCCGGCCGCTGACGATGCGCTCGGCGCCGACCGGCAAGAGCCGCTGCAGATAATCGCTTTTGACGTTGAAATAGACGAGCGTCAGCGTGCCGGTGCCGTCGCCGCAAAAGACGCGGTAGGGACGGCGGCCGACGCCGGGCTCGTGCGCCTCGACGCACACGCGGATCGTGACGGTCTGCTCGTGATCGATGTCGCGGATCGCTGGCGCGGCGCGGCGATCGACGATTCCGCCCGGCAGATGCCACAGGAGATCGACGACGAGTGGGCCCGCCAGCCGCTCGAACGCCTTGCCAAGCTGCGGCCCGATGCCGGGCAGCGCGGTTATCGGCGCAAAAAGCCTGTCGAGGATGGCGGGACGCACAAAACATGTCTATATCGGGAGATCGGCACCGCCAAGCACACCGAGTGACCGCATCCCCCGACATCCGCCGCAAGCGGCTCCTGTACCTGTCCTGGCATCGCGGGACGCGGGAGAGCGATTTGATCCTCGGCCGCTTCGCCGAGGCATATCTCGATCGCTTCAATGACGGCCAGCTCGACCGCTACGAGGCGTTGCTCGAATGCACCGACGGCGATCTCTTCGATTGGGTTGCCGGCCGGGTCCCGCCACCCCCCGAACACGACCATGATGTGATGCGCCTGTTGCTTTCGTTCCGCTACTCGCCGCCCGCGAAATGACAGCCCGGTCCGCTGCCCGCCCTCTTCCCCCGAAGGAGGAGAGGGCAAATAGCGCGTTCGGCGGGTCGGCGGTGGCGGAGCTTGCTCGGGCACTGGCGCAGCGCCCGCATGCGGCAACGCTGAACGGCGCGCCCGAGGGCTGGGATGCGGCGGCGGTCGGATCGCTCGCCGGCGAGCGCGGGCGCTGGCTCCATGTCTGCCGCGACGATGGGCGGATGGCGCGGTTCGCCGCGGCGCTCGGCTTCTTCTATCCGCAGGCAGAGGCGCTGACCTTTCCGGCCTGGGATTGCCTGCCCTATGACCGGGTGTCGCCCAACGGCGAGATCGTCAGTCGCCGCATCGCCGCCCTGACGAGTCTGGCGACGGCCAGCCCCGGCGCGCCGCTCGTCGTGGTAACGACGGTCAACGCGCTCGTGCAGCGCGTCCCGCCCCGCCGCCTCTTCGACGGCCGCACGCTGACGCTGCGGCCCGGCGGGCGCATCGCGCTCGACCGGCTGCAGAGTTTCTTCCGCAACAACGCCTATATCCGCACCGACACGGTGCGCGATCCCGGCGA
The DNA here is from genome assembly GCA_963799085.1 of uncultured Alphaproteobacteria bacterium. GTDB lineage: Bacteria > Pseudomonadota > Alphaproteobacteria > ATCC43930 > CGMCC-115725 > AP-15. The sequence continues at coordinate 283,266 of CAWCWA010000021.1, forward strand.
GTTCGCGATCCGCGGCGGCATTGTCGATCTCTACCCTGCGGGCGCGGCGCAGCCGCTGCGCCTCGATTTCTTTGGCGACACGGTCGAAATCGATCCGCAGCTTCGATCCCTTAAGCCAACGCTCGACCGGCGAGGCCGCCGAGGCGGTGCTGCGGCCGGTCAGCGAGGTCCTGCTCGACGACGAGGCGATCCGGCGCTTCCGCCAGCGCTACCGGGAGCAGTTCGGCGCCACCGGCAACGACGATCCGCTCTATGAATCGGTCAGCGCCGGCCGCCGCCATATCGGCATGGAGCATTGGCTGCCGCTCTATTACGAGCAGCTGGAAACGGTGTTCGACTATCTGCCGAACGCCGGCGTGTCGTTCGACTATCAGGCCGAGGACGTTTTCCACCATCGCCTCGAACAGATCACGGAGTTTTACGCCGCGCGCCGCGCTGCCGCCGTCGCCGCGCGCGGCGGCGCTCCCGTCTATCGCCCGCTGCGGCCCGAGCAGCTCTATCTCGACAATCTCGAATGGGGGCGCGCGCTGCACAGCCGGCCGGTGGTGCGGCTCTCGCCCTTCACCGCGATCGAAGCGGACGGCGCGACGTTTGACGCCGGGGCGCGGCCGGCGCGCAACTTCGCGCCCGAACGGGCCGATCCCAGAAGCGTGCTGTTCGAGGCGGTGCGCGACTATCTCGAAGCCGAGCGTGCATCGGGCCGGCATATCGCCGTCGCCGCCTTCAGCGAAGGTTCGGCCGACCGGCTAGCGACCGTGTTGCGCGAACGCGGCGTCTCGGATTTGCGCCCGGTTGCCAACGCCCGGGCCTTGGCGGCGCTGCCCGGGTCTTCGATCGGGCTTGCGGTCCTGCCGCTCGAACAGGGCTTCGTCACCGCCGACATGCTGCTCCTCGGGGAGCAGGACATTCTCGGCGACCGGCTGGCGCGGGCGCCGCGGCGGCGGCGCAACCTCGACCAGTTCATTACCGAGGCAACGAGCCTGGCGACCGGCGATCTGGTCGTCCACGCCGATCACGGCATCGGGCGCTATGAGGGGCTGGAGACAATCGGCGTCGGGGGCGCGCCGCATGATTGCGTGCGCGTGCTCTATGCCGGCGACGACAAGCTCTATGTCCCGGTCGAGAACATCGAGGTGCTGTCGCGCTTCGGCTCGGAAGACGCGGGCGTGCAGCTCGACCGGCTGGGCGGGGTCGCTTGGCAGTCGCGCAAGGCGCGGGTCAAGGCGCGCATCCGCGACATCGCCGGTGAACTGATCCGGGTCGCCGCCGAGCGGCAATTGCGGCCGGGCGAAATCCTGGCCCCGCCCGAGGGGCTCTACGAGGAATTCGCCACGCGCTTTCCCTATCCCGAGACCGAGGATCAGCTGAACGCGATTTCCGACACCTTGGGCGACATGGCGTCGGGGAAGTCGATGGACCGGCTGATCTGCGGCGATGTCGGTTTCGGCAAGACCGAAATCGCGTTGCGGGCGGCCTTTATCGCCGCGATGGCCGGCGGCCAGGTCGCGGTCGTGGTGCCGACGACATTGCTTGCCCGCCAGCATTTCCGCAGCTTCAGCGAGCGCTTCGCCGGCCTGCCGCTGCGCATCGCGCAATTGTCGCGGCTCGTCGGCGCCAAGGCGACGCGCGCGGTCAAGGCGGAACTTGCCGAGGGCCGCATCGACATCGTCATCGGCACCCATGCGCTCCTCGCCAAGGACGTGCGCTTTGCCCATCTCGGCCTGCTGGTGGTCGACGAGGAGCAGCATTTCGGCGTCGCGCAGAAGGAAAAACTGAAGCAGCTCAAGGCCGACGTGCACGTCCTGACGCTGACCGCCACACCGATCCCGCGCACCTTGCAACTGGCGCTGTCGGGGGTGCGCGAGATGAGCATCATTGCCTCGCCGCCAATCGACCGGCTGGCGGTGCGCACCTTTGTCATGCCGTACGATCCGGTCACGATCCGCGAGGCGATCATGCGCGAGCGCGACCGCGGCGGGCAGATCTTCTATGTGGCGCCACGCATCGCCGATCTCGACGAGGTCGCCGAGCGGCTGCGCGAGATCGCACCCGAAATCAAATTCGCGACCGCGCACGGCCGCATGGCGCCCTCGGAACTCGAAGCGGTGATGACCGCCTTCGACGAGCGCGCCTTCGACCTGCTGCTGTCGACCAACATCATCGAATCGGGGCTCGACATCCCGTCGGCCAACACGTTGATCGTGCACCGCTCGGACATGTTCGGGCTGGCCCAGCTCTACCAATTGCGCGGCCGGATCGGGCGCAGCAAGGTGCGCGGCTACGCCTATCTGACATTGCCCGAGCGGCGGAAATTGTCGGCGACCGCGCAGCGCCGGCTCGACGTCATGCAGACGCTCGACAATCTCGGGGCCGGCTTCCAGCTCGCCAGCCACGACCTCGACATCCGCGGCGCCGGCAATCTCCTGGGCGACGAGCAGTCGGGGCATATCCGCGAGGTCGGGATCGAGCTCTACCAGCACATGCTAGAGGAGGCGGTGGGGGCGGCCCGCAGTGACGGTGAGCCGTCGGCCGTGGCCGAGGAATGGAGCCCGCAGATCACGGTCGGCACCTCGGTATTGATCCCGGAGGGCTATGTTGCCGATCTGGGTGTCAGGCTCGGGCTCTACCGCCGCGTCGCGAACCTCAGCGAGCGACGCGAGATCGACGCCTTTGCCGCCGAGCTGATCGACCGTTTCGGGCCGCTGCCGCGCGAGGTGGAGAACCTATTGCAGATCATCGCGATCAAGCGGTGGTGCCGCGAGGCCGGGGTCGAGCGCGTCGAGGCCGGGCCCAAGGGTGCCGTGGTGACCCTGCGCCACAACCGCTTCGCCAACCCGCAGGGGCTTGTCGATCTGATCCAGCGCCATGCCGGCGCGCTCAAATTGCGCACCGACCACAAACTCGTCTATCTGCGCAACTGGGAAAACGAAAAGGACCGGCTGACCGGCGTCGCCCGGCTGCTGCAGACCCTCGTCAAACTCGTCCGCGCCACCCCGCCCGAACCCAAGGTGATGCCCCCGGCCCCGGAATTGGTCAAGCCCAGGGTGGCGCGACGGGCGTGAGGACACGTCGAGCGTCAGTTGCCGGTGCGCATCGATGGATCGCATTGACGACGGGGCGATAGAATCCGCTGTCGGTCCTTACTCGGCCAGCAGCGGGGCAACGCAGCGTACTGTCTCAGTTCGAATGTAACAGCGCTTGACGCGGCTGTCGCATTCGCCGCTCCGTTCCCATATGCTTACTGGAAAGCAGCAGAGCGAGCGGGGTAGACCGTGGCGATCCAGATAGAGATCGTGCTGATTGCCGGGATAGTAGCCATTGGCTTAATCGTCTTAGGCAAGGCCATCAGCACCGGGCTTGCCATCTCTCGCCGTCCATCCCACCACCTGGCGCAACAAACCGGCACGTCGCCGGTGCCGCCAGCGGTCGATGTCCGGCCGCCCGAATAAGGGAAGCGATCATGCCTAAAGGCCCCCGAGGTGAGAAGGGCCCCGCCGACATCATCGGCAACGCCGTCAAGGTCATGCGGATCGCGACCGGCGAGGAAACTGAGGAAGTTGATTTGGCCATGGCGGCGGCGGAACTTCTCGAAGAAGCTGCAAAACCATGAGTACATGGTCGCGCTCTATGCCCTCTGGTACAACTTCGTCCGCCGGCTTTGAGGAGCACGGGGATTCGCTAATAGAGGGAGACGGGACATGGCGGCTATTGCAACAGTCGCGAAGGATTTCTTTGAGGCGTGCGAGAAGGGCGCGGGTTGGGAGGCGTGCCGGGGCTATTGCACGCCTGACGCGAGTTTCTCGGCGCAGGCCGAGCCGCTCGCCGAGTTGCGGACATTGCAGCAATACACCGATTGAATGAAGGGTCTGTTGGGCTTCATTCCCGACGCAAGCTATGTCGTCAAATCCTTCGCCGTCGACGCCGAGCGCAACAATGTCAGTGCCTACGGCGTCTTCTCCGGGACCCATACCGGCGAAGGCGGGCCCTGTCCTCCGACCGGCAAGAGCCTGAGCACCGATTACGTCTACGTCATGGAATTCGCGGGCGACAAGATCCGGCACATGACCAAGATCTGGAACGCCGGCTGGGCCATCAAGCAACTCGGCTGGTAAGGCTTTGGCGTCTCTGGACGCCGCTTCGGCCGTCCGGATATCATGTCCGGGTAAGGTTGCGCCGGCCGCCATCGCCACAAGAGCGCGGCACGGCTCTGGGGAGGACGATAGATGGCTGACTACAAGCTGATCTCGGCGGATTCTCATGTCAGCGAGCCGACCGATTTGTGGACCGAGCGGGTCGACAAGAAATATCGCGACCGGGCGCCGCGGCTGGTCATCGATCCGCCGGGGCTCGAAGGCGCCTATTTCATCTACGAGGGCTATGCGCCGCATCCGATCGGCATCGGGCTCGGCGCCGGCAAGAGCCCCGAAGAACTAAAAGAATTCCTGACCAAGGCGACCTATGCCGACGCCCGTCCCGGCGGCTGGGACCCGGCCGCGCGGCAGAAGGACAACGCGCTCGACGGGGTCGAGGCCGACGTCTTGTACACGACCCTCGGCTTCCGCATCTTCTGGCTGAAGGATCCCGGGCTGCAGGCCGATTGCTTCCGCGTCTACAATGACTGGCTCGCCGAGTTCGTCGGCTACGACAAGAAGCATATGGCCGGGCTGGCGATGATCTCGCTCTACGACCCGCAGGCCGGCGCCCGCGAACTCGAACGCTGCGCCAAGATCGGGCTCAAGGGTGCCATGATCTGGTGCTCGCCGCCCGACGACCGGCCGTACAGCTCCGACAGCTACGACCCGTTCTGGGCGGCGGCGCAGGAGCTGCGCATGCCAATCAGCCTGCATGCGATCACCGGCATGGGCATGGAGAGCCAGTGGAATTGGGGCGAGCGCTACATGCGCTCGACCGTGTTGGCGCACGAGGTCGAGCGCTCGTTCAGCGTACTGATCTTTTCCGGCGTGCTCGACCGCTTCCCGGAATTGCAGATCGTCTCCGCCGAGAACAACATCGGCTGGTTGCCCTATTACCTGCAGCGCATGGACCGCGCCTTCGAACGCCAGCGCGTCTCGGCCGGGTTCCCCAACAAGCTCAAGCCCAGCGAATACTTCCAGCGCCAGATGTGGGCGACCTATATCGACGACTTCGTCGGTGTGGCCAACCGCCGTTTCATCGGCGTTGACAGGCTGATGTGGTCGTCCGACTACCCGCACCAGGCGTCGTCCTGGCCGCACTCGCAGGAAGTCGTGGCCCGGGGTTTCGCCGGGGCGATTGCGGAGGACCGCTTCAAGATCACCCGCGGCAACGCCGCCAGGCTCTACGGCTTTCAGGCCTAAGAGGCGGCGGGACTAGCGTCCTCGTCGGGAGGCGGGCTGCCGGCGCCGGCGGCGATGTCGAAGAGCGGCAGAAAGACTTCGGGCTCCTGCGCGCCTGAGATCGCGTAGCCGCGTTCGAGAACAAAGCAAGGGACGGCGTGAATCCCGAGCCGCCGGGCGCGCCGATCCTCGGCCAGCACCTCGGCGGCGCCTTCCTCACCGGCCAGATAAAGGCCCACAGATTGCGGATCGAGACCGGCCCCGGCGGCAAGCGTGGCCAACGTCTCGATGTCGCCGATGTCATGGCCCTCGGCGAAGTATGCCCGAAACAGCGCCTCGACCACGGCCTCGCCGCAGCCATCTTCCGCCGCCAGCCGGATCAGGCGGTGCGCGCGCAGCGTGTTCGGCACGCGCCTTATGCGGTCGAAGGCGAAGGCGATCCCCTCCCCTCGCCCGGCGGCGGCCAGCGCGGCATAAGTGCGTTCGGCGCTGCGCCGGCTGTCGAATTTGGCGGCAAGGTAGAGTTCGCGCGGGATGCCGCCCTGCGGCATGTCCGGGTTCAGCTGAAACGCGCGCCAGGAGCGGCTGACGCCGAGGTCGGGACGCCGCGCCAGCGCGCGTTCAAGCCGCCGCTTGCCGATGAAGCACCAGGGACAGACGACATCGGAAACGATGTCGATATGCATCGGCGTTCCCTCCCACCGGACGCCCGGCGCTTGACCTCGCCCGGGCGTGTCGAGAGGATGCGGCCGGACGGGTAGGAGTGGGAAGAGGCTTGCTGGTGGCAATGCCGGGCGACAAGTACGAGGCGCCGCATCTGGCGAAAAACACCGCGAATTTCACGGCGCTGACGCCGCTCTCGTTTCTGTCGCGGGCAGCGGCGGTCTATCCCGACAAGCTCGCGGTTGTGCATGGCGCGATCCGCTTCACTTATCGCGAGTTCTACGAGCGCTGCCGCCGGTTTGCCGATGCGGTGCGCCGGCGCGGGATCGGAAGAGGCGACACCGTCGCGGTGCTGGCGCCGAACGTGCCGGCGCTGCTCGAAGCGCATTACGGGGCGCCGATGGCGGGGGCGGTGCTGAACGCGCTCAACTATCGCCTCGACGCGGCCTCGATCGCCTTCATCCTGGCGCACGGCGAGGCGAAACTCTTGATCGCGGACCGCGAATTGGCGTCGATCGTCAAGCCGGCGCTCGCCCAACTCGGCCGCCCGGTGCCGCTCGTCGAAATCGACGACGGGGTCGGCGAGACCCTGGGCGGCGTCGACTACGAGGCGTTTTTGGGCGAAGGCGATCCGGGCGCCAAATGGACGCCGCCGGCCGACGAATGGGAGGCGATCGCGCTCAATTACACCTCGGGCACGACCGGCAACCCCAAGGGTGTCGTCTATCACCACCGCGGCGCCTTTCTGAACGCGCTCGGCAATGCGATCACCTTCGGGCTCGACCGCAATTCAGTCTATCTGTGGACCCTGCCGATGTTTCACTGCAACGGCTGGACCTACACCTGGGCGGTGACGGCGGTCGGCGGCACGCATGTCTGCCTGCGCCGGGTCGAGCCGGCGCCGATCTTCGCCGCGATCGCCGAACATCACGTCACCCATCTCTGCGGCGCGCCGATCGTGCTCAATATGCTGGTGCATGCACCCGACAGCGCCAAGTGGCGGTTCGACCACATCGTCGAGGCCGCGACCGGCGGCGCCTCGCCGCCCTCGGCGGTCATCGAGGCGATGGAGAAGATGGGCTTTCGCGTGACCCATCTTTACGGGCTGACCGAGAGCTACGGACCGGCGGCGGTCTGCGCCTGGCAGGACGAATGGGACGATCTGCCGCTTGCCGAGCGCGCCGCCAAGATGGCGCGGCAGGGGGTTGGCTATCCGACGCTCGACCAGTTGCGGGTGGTCGACCCCGAGACGATGGCCGAGGTTCCGAGCGACGGCGCCGCGCTCGGCGAACTGATGCTGCGTGGCAGTACCTTGATGAAGGGCTATTTGAAGAACCCGGAGGCGACTGGGGCCGCGTTCGAGCACGGCTGGTTCCATACCGGCGACCTCGCCGTGCGCCACCCCGACGGCTATGTCGAGATCAAGGATCGGTCGAAGGACATCATCATTTCGGGTGGCGAGAACATCTCTTCGCTCGAAATCGAGGAGGTGCTGTACCGCCATCCGCAGATCATGGAAGCCGCCGTGGTCGCGAGGCCCGATCCGGTCTGGGGCGAGAGCCCTTGCGCGTTCGTGACCCTGAAGCCCGATGCGCCCGCGGTCGCGACCGAGGAGATCATCGCGTGGTGCCGCGCCCGGCTCGCCCATTACAAGGCGCCGCGATCGGTCGTGTTCGGACCGTTGCCGAAGACCTCGACCGGCAAGATCCAAAAATTCGAACTGCGCGACCGCGCCCGCGAGGCCTCACCGTGACGCCGTTGCCGAGCTTCGACCTCAAGGGCCAGGCGGCGATTGTCACCGGCGCATCGAGCGGGATCGGCCGGCATCTGGCGCTGCTGCTCGCTGCCGCCGGGGCCAAGGTGGCGGCCGCGGCCAGACGAGAAGACCGCCTCGCCGAACTTGCGCGCGAGATCGAGGCCGAGGGCGGCGTCTGCCTCCCGGTCGGGTGCGACGTGACAAGGCAAGACAGCGTCGGCGCCGCGATCACCAGGGCCGAGACGCAGCTCGGGCCGCTGTCGATCCTCGTCAACAATGCCGGCGTCGTAGTCTCGAAACCCTTGTTCGAGCATACCGAAGCGGACTGGGATTATGTCGTCGACACCAATCTAAAGGGTGCGTGGCTGACGGCGCGCGAGTTCGCCCACCATCTCGTCGCGATGAAGCGCCCGGGCCGGATCATCAACATCTCTTCGGTCCTCGGTTACCGCACGATCGGGCGGGTGCCGGCCTATTGCGCGGCCAAGGCCGGGCTCACGCATCTGACCCATCGTGCTGGCGATGGAGCTGGCGCGGTACGGCATTCTCGTCAACGCGCTGGCCCCCGGCTATGTCGAGACCGACTTCAACCGCGAGTTTTTTCAGACCCATGCCGGGCTGAACCTGATCAATCGCATCCCGCTGCGTCGCATTGCCCAGCCGGAGGATCTCGACGGCGCGATTGCTGTTTTTGGCCTCGCCGGCCGGCGCCTATGTCACCGGCGCGGTGATCGCGGTCGATGGCGGCCACGGCGTCGCCTCTATCTGAGCCCGATCAGGAACGCTGATTCGCTGGCGCGGTTTCTGGCGACGGCAAGCGGCGCCGACAGTGTGGCGGTCACCGCGATGGCTCCGCTCTCGGGCGGCGCCATCCAGGAGAATTGGGGCCTCGACGCCGATTTTTTCGGCGGCAGGCTCGCTGGTAGCCAGCATCTGGTCCTGCGCGCCGCGGCAGCGACCGGGGTGCCGTCGAGCCTCGACCGCCTGCAGGAATTCGCCGTGCTGCAGGCCGCGTTCGCAGCCGGCGTGACGGTGCCGGAACCGCTCTTCGCCTGCGCCGACGAGGGCGTGTTCGGCAAGCCGTTCTTTGTTATGCGGCGGGCCTCGGGAAGTGCTGCGGCACACCGCATCACCCGCGACCCAGCACTCGATCCCGCACTGCCGGCGATCGCCGAGCGGCTCGGGCAGGAACTTGCGCGCCTCCATCGGATCCGGCCGCCGCGCCCCGACCTCGCCTTTCTGACGCCCTACGCCGAGGCCGGGCCGGCGGCGCAGATCGCCATGTTCCGCGCCTATCTCGACCGCCATCCGACATCCCGCCCGGTGCTCGAATGGGGCATTCGCTGGCTCGAAACCCACCTGCCGCCGCCGATCGCGCCGGTCCTGTGCCACCACGATTTCCGCACCGGCAACTACCTCCTCGACGGGACGGCGCTGACCGGCATCCTCGATTGGGAATTCGCCGGGTGGGGTGATCCGCACGAGGACATCGGCTGGTTCTGCTGCAAGGGCTGGCGCTTTGCCAGGCTCGACCGCGAGGCCGGCGGGATTGCCGACCGCGCGCCGTTCTATCGCGGCTACGAGACGGAATCGGGCCACAAGATCGATCCCGGCCGCGTCTTCTTCTGGGAGGTTCTGGCGAGCGTGCGCTGGGCAATAATTGCCCTGCAGCAGACTGACCGCCATATGCTGGGCGGCGAGCGCAGCCTCGACCTGGCGTTGACCGGGCGTCGCGCCACCGAATGCGAGTTGGAGATCCTGATGCTGCTCGATCCCGGAGGCGGGCATGGCGACAAGTGACCTGCCGCGCGGGCCGGCGCTGCTGGCCTTTGCCCGCGACGTCCTCTTGCAGGATCTGCTGCCGCTGCTGCCGCCGGAGCGGCGGCTCGACGCGCGGCTCGTCGCCAACTGCATGGCGATCGCCGAGCGCGAAGCCGAAGACGGCGACGCGGCGAGCCATGAGATGGGACAACCGCTCGGCGCCCTCTACGGCGAGGAGGATGGGGCGGGTGATCCATGGGCACAGTTTGCCCGCGACCTGCGCATCGGCGCCTTCGAAAATCGGACAGAGCGCGAACGCGAAGCTCGTGCCATTCTGTGGCGCTTGACTTTGGCGAGACTGCGCCGTGCCAATCCTCAATTCCTGGCCGCCAACGGCCTCGCCTAGAAGCATCGTCCCCAGCCGGGAGGTCGAAGCCGTGCCGCAAGCCAAGGTCCGACAGGCAATCGACGCCTTTGCCCGAGGCGAGATCGTCGTCGTGACCGATGACGACGACCGCGAAAACGAGGGCGATCTGATCCTTGCCGCGGTGCACGCCACCCCGGAAAAGATGGCCTTCATCATCCGCAACACCTGCGGCATCGTCTGCGCGCCCTTGACCGCAGACATCGCGCGGCGGCTGCATCTGGCGCCGATGGTCGCCGACAACGACGCGATCCATGGCACTGCCTTCACCGTATCGGTCGATTACCGGCATGGCACCACGACCGGCATCTCGGCCGACGACCGCACCGCGACGATCCGCAACCTCGCCAACAACAACGCCGGCCGCGCCGATTTCGTGCGGCCGGGGCACATCTTTCCGCTGATCGCCAGGGATGGCGGGGTGCTGATGCGGTCGGGCCATACCGAGGCGGCGATCGATCTGTGCCGGCTGGCCGACCTCGAACCCGTCGCGGCGATCTGCGAACTCGTCAACGACGACGGCACCGTGATGCGCGGACCGCAGGTCACGGCCTTTGCCGAGAAGCACCGGCTGAAGCGGATCTCGGTCGCCGATCTGATCGCCTATCGCCAGGCGCGTGACAAGCTCGTGACGCGGGTCGCGGAGTTCAAGGTCATGAGCGAGATCGGCGAACTTGCTGGATATGCCTATGTGACGCCGTTCGACAAGGTGCACCACTACGCCTTCGTCTACGGCAAAATCGGGGACGGCGCCGACGTCCCGACCCGGCTGCACCGCGCCAACGTGCTCGAAGACGTGTTCGGCGGCGCCCAGCCGATCCATGCCGCGCTCGGCCGTTTCAAGGTTGCGGGCCAGGGTGTGCTCGTCTATCTGCGCGACGGCACCTCGGGCGTGCCGACGACGACGATCGGCGAGGAGACGTCGATCTCGGAACGCGAGCGCAATATCCAATGGCGCGAGGTCGGGCTCGGCGCGCAGATCCTGCGCGACCTCAGAATTTCGTCGATCCGGCTGTTGGCGACGCGCTCGCGCACCTATGTCGGGATCGCCGGGTTCGGCATCGAGATCACCGAAACCGAACCGCTCGACGGCGAATAGACGATGCCGGTCATGCGGAGGAACGCGGTCAAATTTCACTACGCCTGGGTAGTCGTCGGCGTCACCTTTGCGGTGCTGCTCGTCACGGCCGGCGTGCGCGCCGCACCGGGTGTGCTGATCGTGCCGTTGGAGGACGAGTTCCACTGGTCGCGGGCGACGATCTCGTTCGCGGTCAGCGTCAACCTGCTGCTCTATGGTCTGGTCGGGCCGTTCGCTGCGGCGTTGATGGACCGTTTCGGGGTGCGCCGGACGATGACCGTTGCGCTGGCGCTGACCGCCGCCGGCGTGGCGCTGACGCCATTGATGCGCGAGACTTGGCAGCTCGTGCTGCTCTGGGGTGTGGTGGTCGGGTCGAGCTGCGGGCTCGTCGGGAATTTCCTCTCGGCCTATGTCGCGGCGCGGTGGTTCAGGGCGCGCCAGGGCGTCGTCATCGGCGTATTGACCGCATCGAACGCCGCCGGTCAGCTGATCTTTCTGCCGACGATGGCGGGGTTGGCGACATATGCCGGCTGGCGCGTCATGTCGCTGGTCCTGGCGGCGGTCGTCGTGGCGGTCGCGCCGCTGGCGGCAATCTTGATGCGCGGCCGTCCCGAGGAGCTGGGGCTCCGGCCGTTCGGCGCGCCGCCCGGAACCGCGGCCGCCGCCAAGCCGGCGGGCAATCCCTTGGCCGAGGCGTTCCGGGCGCTCGGCGACGGCGCGCGATCGCGCGATTTCTGGTTGATCGCCGGCAGCTACTTCATCTGCGGCGCCTCGACCAACGGGCTGATCGGGACGCATCTGATCCCGGCCTGCGTCGATCACGGGCTGGCCGAGGTGACGGGCGCCGGGCTCCTCGCGGTCACCGGCGTTTTCAGCTTTATCGGCGGCACGGTTTCGGGCTGGCTCAGCGACCGCTGGGACAACCGCGTATTGCTCGCCTGGTATTACGGGCTGCGCGGCCTGTCGCTGCTCTATCTGCCGTTCGCCTTCGACATGTCGTTCTACGGCCTGCCGGTGTTCAGCATTTTCTACGGGCTCGACTGGATCGCCGGGGTGCCGCCGACCGTGCGGCTCCTGACCCGCGTCGTCGGCACCGAGCGGGCGGCGATCATGGTCGCCTGGATCACCGTCATCCATCAGGTCGGCGGCGCCGCCGCGGCCTATCTGGGCGGTCTGCTGCGGATTTCGTTCGGCACCTATCTCGAGGCTTTTCTGTTCGCCGGATTGCTCTGCCTTGGCGCCGCCTTGATGGCGCTGCTGATCGGCGCCGGCCGACGCGGCTTCGAGCCGGTGCGCGCCGCCGCCTGACGCGTGGCCGAAGGTTCGGCGAAAGGGCGCTTGGCGAATGGCTTCGCTGGTGGATCGGTGCATAATGGCGGCCAACTCCGGATCAGCGAGAGGATCGGTCATGGCGAGGCTCCCCTCCATCACCAGCAAGGACCAGGTCGCGGAAAAGGACCGCGGCGTCGTCGATGGCATCATCGCCAGCCGCGGCGCATTGCAGGGGCCGTTCACGATGTTCCTGCATTCCCCGGAAGTGGCGGGGCGGCTGGCGCATCTCGGCGCTTATGTGCGCTTCGAGGGCTCGCTCGACATGCGCGTGCGGGTGCTGGCGGCGATGACGGTCGCGCGCGAGTTCGAGGCGGTCTATGTCTGGGGCGCCCAGACCGGCGGCGCCCGGCGGCAGGGGGTGCCGGAGACGACAATCACCGCGATCCGCGAGAACCATTCGCGCGGCATCCCGCCCGAGGACGCCGAGATCGTCGAATTCACCCGCGCCCTGCTTGCGCAAGCACCGGGTCGACGACGCGATGTTCAAATCGCTGCAGACCCGCTTCGGCAATGACGAGCTGATCCAGCTGACGACGGCGATCGGCTATTACGGCATGCTGGCGATGACGGTGAACGCCTGCGAATTGGAGGCCGCACCGGGCGCCGAAGTGCTCAAGGTCTAGACCGGGCAGAAGGAGGCCAGAAAGATGTCTGCGACCAACGGTCATTACAATGTGGGCGGTATCGCGCTCGAGCGGCCGTTCAAGATCCGCCGGCTCGGCCATTTCGGCTTCAATGTCGAGAAACTGCCGCAGAGCCGCGAATTCTACGGCGACCTGCTCGGCTTCACGGCGTCCGACACGCTCGATTTTTCGCGCATGCCGTGGTTTCCGAAGGATGCCGATCTCGGCGACCCGCGCGGCTATTTCATGCGCTACGGCACCGACCACCACGCCTTTGTGCTGTTCCCCAAGCGCGTCATGGACCACCGCGCCGACCGCAAATTCGCCTCCGGGGTCACGATCAACCAGATCACCTGGCAGTGCGGCAGCCTGAAGGAAATCGTCGACGCCCACGGCTATTTCGAGGAGCAGCAGGTCCGCATCCAGCGCGTCGGCCGCGACATGCCGGGCAGCAACTGGCACGTCTATGTCTACGACCCGGACGGCCACACCAACGAGATGTATTACGGCATCGAGCAGATCGGCTGGAACCGGCTGTCGAAGCCGCGCGACATGTACTACCGCGGCTTTCAGGAAAAGCCGCGCCCTGCCGCAGATGTCGGAGGCGGCGGAACTCGCCGAGGCTTCGAGAAGGGCATCGACGTGCTCGGCGGCCATCGCCCGGCGGAGACATTGCCCGCGACCTATGACGTCGACGGGCGTCCTGCTGCCGCGGCCCTTCAAGATCACCAAGATCGGGCCGGTCGGGTTGTTCGTCGAGGATGTCGACCGCGCGCTCGCCTTCTATACGCAGCGCCTGGGCTTTGTCGATCAGCGAGGAGACGCGCTACCAGGGCGGGCGCTGCGTCTTTCTGCGCTGCGGCGCCGAGCACCACAGCCTGGCGCTCTACCCGATGGAATTGCGCCGCGACACTGGGCCTCGGCGAACACTCGACCTGCATGTCTTTCGGCGTCGAACTCGGCAGCTACGCGCAACTGCGCGCGGCGACGGCATTTCTGAAGGAGCATGGCGTCGAATTCGTCGACGCGATCCCGCCCGAGCTTTATCCCGGCATCGATTACGCCGCCTTTGCGCGCGATCCGGACGGCCATTGCATCCAACTCTACTACTACATGGAGCAGGTCGGCTGGGACGGGCGGGTGCGGCCGGCCGCCGAACGCCGGCGGGTCGAGACGCCGTGGCCGCAGACGCTGCCGCCCTTGTCCGACACCTATGTCGACCAGGTGTTCCAGGGCCCGCTCGGGTAAGCGCCGCGGGCGGCAAGCGCCCCGCCGGACACCGCGGCATCGGAGAACGGGGACGCCGTTCGGTCAGGTCAAGGCTGCCGACATTGGCGCTGCCGGGCGAAGCGGCGGCGGAATTGGTTTCGATGTGCGCGAGAGCCGATCCCGCCGCGCCTCATCAGCCGCCGCCGCTGTTGGCGGCCGACAATGCTTCGACCGAACGCCCGACGAACGCCGCCAGTCGCCTACCCGCCCCGCCCGCCGGCCGGCGCGATTGCAGGGCTGCCCCTTGGTGAAAGACCGGCCTTGCCTCCTTCCACGTTTTGTTGTTTTTGCTGTTATTTACAACGAAATATCAGCAAAATCCCCGACCATAGTCCCGCGCGCCTCGTCCAGCCCGGCAATCCCGCCGCCGACAGCCCGATTGCTACCATGCAATTATGGCAATTTTTGCGTCACGGTCGCGGCAACAACCTGAAGGAAATCGGGCCGGCCTGAAAGTCCGATAACTGGTCTTACGGAAAGTCACTGTTAGCCAAGTGAGGAGATGAAGAATAATAAATACGGATTGCCGCGCTACATCCCAAGCAACGTGAGAAAGGCAGTGCGACGGCGTTGTGGGTTCGGTTGTGTCCTCTGCGGCAACGCCATCATCACCTATGAGCATATGATTCCGTCTTTCGCGGACGCTCGAAGACATGCTCCAGAGTGTCTAACGCTGCTCTGTGGCGACCACCAGATGCAGTCTTCTAAAGGTTTGCTATCCAAAGAGACAATACTGCGAGCTAACCATGACCCCTACTGTAAACAAAAGGGGCATGCGAAACACCTTTTTGATTTAGGTGGACAAAGACCTGTTTTGCTCGTTGGCAGCAACAGTTTCACAGAATGTGGACACAAAATCCAAGTAGACGGTCACACATTATTCGAAATATTGTCACCCGATAGGAAATCGAGCAGGTCGGCGTCTCTCGGCTGCATTCCATGATAAGTCGCAAAGATTTCCGAGATTATAGAAAATGAGCTAATTCTCAATTCAGCTAATTTTGATATTATACAAACCGCCACACGGTTCTTAATCCGCTCACCACAAGAAACCATTCTTGAACTAGAATTAAAGCCGCCCGCGTCGCTACTGCTGAAAAAATACGGCATATACACAAAAAATGGCAGGGTCACTATCGGCACAAGCATGGTCATGGATATGCGTCATACAACTGGAGACGGGCAGGGCGAGACGCTCGTCGAGCAAATCGTTGACTCCTTTGAGGCAAACAATGGAGTGAACAGTAGTATTCATGACGAGCAGTTTTACGTCGCCGAAAGGGTTTAAATTTCCGCATTTCCGGCGGTGGCCTCCAGCTAGCACCCCTCGGCGGGTAGCGCTCGCACGGCGGGAAACACCGGGGGTAGCAGCGTTTGACCTTATGGGCAGCGAGGTTCGCCTAGTGCTTTCACGCCGTTGCAATTAAGGCATTATCTGCTAGGCCAGAGGAGCACTTTCGATGCAACTCCTTCGGCCAGTTACCATGAAGTGCGCCGTCGCTGCGTCCTCGGCCTTGGTCCGCCGCGAAGCCGACTTGCCTCTCCCGGCCGCTCTCTCCGCGGCCACTTGGCGATGCGGTGGGTCAGGCGGCGGCTGCGTTTTGCCGCGCCGCCAGTGCGCGCCAATTTTTTTGCTGGTGGCCGGCATGTCGAGGGTGTGCACGCTGCGGGGGCCGAGCGCGTCGAGGATCGCGTTCGTTACCGCGGGCTGGGGTAATAGACGGCAAGACGCCGGCATCGCCGCAGCCGCCGCGGCGTCGATCCCATTGATCCGGGCATGCGCGTGCGGCGAGCGCAAAAAGACGGCATGGGCCTGACCGGGCAGGTTCACATCGTCCTGATAGCGTCCGTTGCCACGCAACAGACGCGGATCCTCGAAGCGCGAGACCGCCTGCCCGATGCCGTATTTGCTCATGGCGGCCCTTTCCCTCTCCCTGCCGTGCAGTGAGGGGAGAGGGTTGGGGTGAGGGGCCGAACCCGCCCGAATCAGGGCGAGGCGTGGCCCATGAAGATCTGCGGGATCGGCTGCCCCCAGGGGCCGCCGGTGCCTTCGCCGCGCTCGAGCCGAGTTCGGCGGGATGCTGGCGTTCAGCACGTCGGTGTCGGCCCAGTGCTCGTGCACCCGGCCCCACGGATCGGCCCAGTAATCGAAGAGCTGGCTGCCGATCAGGTGGCGGCCGATGCCCCACATGTGCTGATAGCCCTTCTTTTCGAGATGCTCGTGGCCGACCATCACGTCGTCGATGTCGGCGGCCTCGAACGACAGATGGTTGAGCCCGTTCTTGTCGCCGCGGATGCAGAAGAAGGCGTGGTGGTCGACATAATCCGTCGCCCCGGTCGAGCCGGTTGAACGAGCCGACGACGTTGTTCTGCTCGCCGGCATAGAACTCGTCGGAGCAGCGGAAGCCCAGCGTCTCGCGATACCAGCCGAGCGTCTTGTCGAAATTCTTGGTCATGATCACAAAATGGCCGAACCGCTTGATGTGCGACGGGCCGCGCTCGATGCGGAAGAGTTCATTCTTGCGGCGGTATTTGTCGTCGCCGGTATTGACGCCGCGGCCGCGGCACCGCGATCGGCGCCAGCATCTCCATGCCATAGACGACCTCGACCTGGTAGCCGTCGGGATCGGTCAGCCGCACCCGCTTGCCGCCGCCGGGCTCGTCGATGTCCTCGATCTTCGAGGCGCCCTCGACGCGCGAGACTCTCTCCGAGATCCTCCATGCCGGCGGCATGAACAGCGATCCCGACATAGCGCGGCTCGCCGAGTTCGGTGACGTGGAGGTGATGCGGCGCATCGGTGCCGCGCATATAGAGGGCGTTCTTGGTGCGCGTCGGCGCGAACCATGCCGAAATCGGTCAGGAATTCTTCCTGCCGGTCGAGATCGGGCGAACGCAGCCGGCCATAGGCGAGATCGTAGGCTTTGATTACTGGCATCGATACCTCCCGAAAGGAACGCGTCGCCGCGATATTAGTCATTTCACCGCAGCGCGCCAATCTCCACGGCGCAGCCCGCCGACGCCCTGTTCCGCTGTCGCGTTCTTCGCTAGTTTTGCGCGAAACGGAGGGCGCCCATGGCTGCGGCATTTGAGACGGTCGTCACCCCGCGCGCGCACGATCCGGGCGACGGCTTCGACGTGCTGCCCGAAGGCCGGCGGGACTGATCGTCAGTAGGGAGGATCACAATGAGTTCACTGGAGGAATGCGCCAACAAATATCAGTCGGCGCGCATCGAGCGGCGCGACGGGATCCTGCAGGTGACATTGCATACCGAGGGGCAGTCGCTGCGCTGGGGCTTCCTGCCGCATGGCGAACTGCCCGAACTCTTTCACGACATCGGCGCCGACCGCGACAACCGCGTCGTGATCCTGACCGGGACCGGGGCGGAGTTTTCCGGCCCGCGCGCCACCCCCGGCACCTCGTCCTTTCCGGCGCGGCCCTCGATCGACCGCATCGACCGCATTCATTGGGAGGGCCGGCACCTCCTGATGAACCTCCTCAATATCGAAGTGCCGGTGATCAGCGCGATCAACGGCCCGGCCTGGCGACATTCCGAGATCCCGCTCCTTTGCGACATCGTGCTTGCCGCCGACACCGCGCAATTCCAGGATTCGGCGCATTTCGCCTCGGACGTGGTGCCGGGCGACGGCATGCACATCGTTTACCCGCTGCTCTTGGGCATGAACCGCGGCCGCTACTTCCTGCTGACGGGGCAGACGCTTGACGCCGCCGAAGCGCTGAGGCTGGGGCTCGTCGCCGAGGTGTTGCCGACCGACAGGCTGCTGCAGCGCGCCTGGGAACTGGCCGAGGATCTTGACGAAAAGACCGACGCTGCTGTTGCGCTATACGCGGCTCCTCTTCACCGAATACCTGCGCCGCCAGATGCATGACCTGTTGGGCTACGGCCTCGGCATGGAGCTCCTGGCGCTCGGCGAAAAGCCGGAAGCGCCGGCAAGCTGACCGGGGGGCTGTTCGTCGCCGAGCGGCCCGCCGCCCGCTGTGAGCCCTCACCCCACCGCGGCGCGGTCGTCTCGGCGTATGTCCACCTCGGCCTGATTGCTGTCGATGAAGAATTTGGCGCCCCAGTTCAGGTATTCGAACCTGCCGTAATCGCCCTCGATCGGAAAGCTGCCCTTGACCCCGCCGCGGACCCCATCGGGACCGTCGTAGGAGATGCTTCGGCGGACGAATTTGTTGGCGGCGAACCCGGCCTCGCGGTACCGCACTTCGCCGGTTTCACGACAGAGGATGAGCCAGCTGTGGGCGATCTGAACAATGCCCGTCAGACACGCCCAAGACGCCCCCGCCGACCAGTCCGGACGCAAGCGGCCGGGCAACCCGCCGTCGCCGCGCTGCGCCGTCAGGAGTCCGTCGGCGAGGCGGCGCGCGGCGTTAAGAAACTCGTTCTCACGGGAATACCGCCAGCACTCGACGATCCCGCGCAGCGCGTAGCCGAGCGTGTGGGTCAGCGGGCTCGACGGGTCGGATAGACAGCACGACTCCATCCAGCCGTTCGGCCGCTGCTTCGTCAGCGCCCAGCGGACCTGACGCAACCCCGCTTCGGCCCAGCGCGCATTCGCCTCGACCCGCGCGGCCTCGAACAAACCCCAGGAGACATGCGTCTCGTAGGATTTGTCGTCCGCCGTCGCGTAGGGCGTGCGGTGCCGCCGCCAGCAGCCGTCCTCGTCGAGGGAGCCGGCGAGCCAATCGGCCGCCTTGCGCATCGCCGGGCGGTATTCCTCGCCGAATCGCGACACGCCCGCCGCCAGCCCCAGCAATATCTGTCCGGTGTTGAACGTCACCGGCACCGCCGGCTGCTGATCGACGGTGCCGCCCTGGAACCCGCCTTCGGGAAACTGGATCGACACGAGCCAATCGAGCATCCGCCGGCCGCGTTCGCGCAACGCCACATCCTGCCGCCGCTCGGCCTGATCGAGAACAGTCGGCACGATATAGCCGGTGGTTTCGGGATAAGAGGCGGCCCAACCGGTCAGGAGACTGTAATGGCGGGCAACACCGCCGTCGCGGCTGCGGGAATGGTCCTGCGCCCGCCCCAACCAGTCGAGTGCGGCGGCGATCGCGGCCTCGGGCCCCCGATCGTGGTCCGGCAGCCCGGCGGCGTCGGCCCGCACCGCCTGCCGAGCGGACGGCGGCAGACGGTTGAATTCGATCCGGTGCAGCACCGGGCGCAGAACGAACTTCGCGGAATCTTCGCGCCAGCTGACGCAGCATCCCGCCCCTCGCCGCCCCTAGCCGATCGCTTCGCCGAAAACGGCGCCGGCCGCCGGGAAGCCCGCCACCTCCTCGGCCGTCGCGTAAATCGTGATGCCGCGTTCTCTGAGCCTGTCGAGGCAATCGTAAAGCCGGTGCGCGGAGACGAGCCACATCCGGCCGTCGCCGATCCTGTGCCAGGTTAGACCGGCGGCGTTTTCGAACACTTCAGTCATGTAGGCGCGGATCGCCGTCCCGTTCGGTCGGTCGATCCGCGTCGTCGAGGCCGCCGGGTCGTGCGCCATGACCGGGAATTCGACCCTTCGGCCCTGTTCGTCGGCGCAGACCGCGACGAGCGGCAAATCCTCCGTGTAAACGCGAAACGGAAAGGGGCCGAGATCCTCGACCGTGTGGTAGAACGTGACGGGGCCAAGATCGACGCCCAGCCCGAGGATGAACCCGTCGGCCTCGATCAGGCGGGCGAATGGCGAAAGCGGCCCGAAGGCGCGGGCATCGCGGTGGTGATCGGCGACAAGCCAATCCGCCCGCGGGCCCACCGCTGCCACCGAATGCGTCGGATGGAGACTGCGGCGCGCATCTGGCCGGCGGCGGAGCAACTCTGTGATCCGTCCCGTCCCCGAAGGGGTCTCCCGCACATCGAAGGTCAGGCCGGCGCGCAACGTGTCGGCCATCCCGCCGGCCATCGTAAAGGTCGGAGCGGCGATCGTGCCGTGCCGCTCGCCGACGATGAAGTCGGTGAGCGCCGCCACCACTGTCTCGGCGCCGCCATCCACAAAACCGAGCCTGCTCATCGAGCTGTGGACGAATACGACGGCACCCTCGGGGAGCGGCAATTCCCCAAGCGCCATTCGGATCTCCGCCGCCGTCACGACGCGCTTGCCGGCCGCAGTAGCGCCGATCGTCCCGGCGTTCGAGCAGCCGCTCGACGACCCGCATTGGCTTCGAGCCAAGAATGGCCCGGACCGCATTCTTTGCGCCCGCCGGCAGCAATGCGCGCACCGAATCCGGAAATAGCGCGTCGAGGCTCTTGCCGATCCGCTTCGGTCCGGGTTCGCTCGAACTCCTCAAGGCTTGGGTCTCATTGCAATTCCCGACCGAAGGGTTCTCTGGATGGAGTATAGCGCGGCGCAGATAGCGACGGCGGTTTTGTCGCCGCCGTCCTGCTGCCTGCATCCCGCGAAAGGATGAACATATGGTTGCGGACCGGAACGTTCTCTTCATCATGTGCGATCAGCTGCGCTTCGATTATCTCGGCTGCTACGGCCATCCGCATCTGAAGACACCCAATATTGATGCGCTGGCGGCGCGCGGCGTGCGCTTCAGCCGGGCCTATGTCCAGTCGCCGATCTGCGGCCCGTCGCGGATGAGCTTCTATACCGGGCGCTACATGCGCTCGCACGGTGTGAACTGGAACGGCTTTCCGCTGCGCGTCGGCGAACCGACCTTGGGCGACCATTTGAGCGAGATCGGCGTGCGCAACGTGCTGGTCGGCAAGACCCATATGGCGGCCGACAACGAGGGCTTGGCGCGGCTCGGCATCGATCCCGCCTCGGCGACTGGCGTGCATCTGGCGGAATGCGGTTTCGAGCCCTATGAACGCGACGACGGGCTGCATCCGGGCGGTCGTCCGCGGCCGCGCTACGAGAGCTATCTGCGCGAACACGGCTTCGGCGCCGATAACCCATGGCAGGATTGGGCGAACTCGGCGGACGGGCGCGGCGGGGAAATCGCGAACGGCTGGCTGTTGGCGCATTCCGACAAACCGGCGCGCGTGCCGGCCGAGCACTCGGAAACCGCCTACACGACAAACCGGGCGATGGCGTTTATCGACGAAGCGATCGCCGACGGCCGCCCGTGGTGCCTGCATCTCTCCTACATCAAGCCGCACTGGCCCTATATCGCCCCGGCCCCCTACCACGCGCTCTACGGGCGCGGCGACGTGCTGCCGGCGGAGCGCCGCGTAGCGGAACGCGCCGACCCGCATCCGGTCTTTCGCGCATTGATGGCGATGCGGCCGTCGCGCAACTTTGCCCGCGACGAAGTCCGCGAGCGGGTGATCCCGGCCTATATGGGGCTCGTCAAACAGATCGACGATCAACTCGGCGTGCTCTTCCGGTTCCTCGACGAACGTGGCCTCGCCGAGCGCATGATGATCGTCTTCACCTCCGATCACGGCGATTATCTCGGCGATCACTGGCTCGGCGAGAAGGATTTCTTTCACGATTGTGCGGTCAAGATTCCGCTGATCGTCTGCGATCCGCGGCCGCAAGCCGACGCCTCGCGCGGCACGGTCTGCGAGGCGCTGGTCGAGGCGATCGACTTGGTCCCTACCTTCATCGAGTATTTCGGTGGTGCGATGAAGCCGCATATCGTCGAGGGCCGGTCGCTGGCGCCGCTGCTGCGCGGCGAGGCGCCGGCTGCGTGGCGGCAATACGCGGTTTCGGAATACGACTACGCGATGCTCGAAGCGCGGCTCGCCCTGCGCCAGCCGATCGCCGATTGCAAACTCTTCATGGTCTTCGACGGGCGGTGGAAATACATCCATGCGACCGGCTTTCGGCCGATGCTCTACGATCTTGGCTCCGACCCGCAGGAATTCTGTCGATCTCGGCGCCGACCCGCGCTTCGAAGGCGAACGGGCGCGGCTGCAGGCGGCGCTGCTCGACTGGGCGTTGCGCGATCACAACCGCGTGACGACGCCGGACGCGCGGATCGAGGGATACGCTCGCGGGCAGCAGCTCAAATCAGGCATCCTGATCGGCTATTGGGACGAGGATGAACTTGCAGCGGCCAGGGCCGGCCTCGATTAACCCGATTTAGAGATCACGCGGCCAGATTGCGATCGCGCACCTGGTTAATCTTTCTCCCATCAAAGGCATCCAACGATTTCGTGGTTAATTTTTCAGATATGAATTGCAACTGCGTTCGAAATCTCGCATGATCTCTTTCGCATCGTTATGTCCCCCCAACGATGCTCTTAGGACCTGTTGGACGGGCAAACCAGCAGGACAGAAGCCCTGGCTCCCCCAGCCAGGGCTTTTCTGTTTTTGCTTTCGGATCGGCGGCGAGCCCGGCGGCATCCGGCTTCCGCGGGCGGTTCATCCGGTCCGAAACGGCTCGTCCCGGATGGCGGTGCCGATTGACCCGCCGATTGGCCCATCGTCGCGAACAAAGCCGCGATACATGCCCGCACTGTTGAACGGCATCGCGAGCGCGCCCTCGCGGCCGACCGCGATGACCCCGCCGGCGCCGCCGATCGCGGCGAGTTCGGCGATGACGCCCTCGGCCGCATCCGCCAGCGACCCTCCGGCATGCCGCAGCCGGGCTGCGATCTCAAGGGCCACACCATAGCGGATGAAGAATTCGCCGTGGCCCGTCGCCGAGACCGCGCAGCTCGCATTATCGGCAAAGACGCCGGCGCCGATGACGGCGCTGTCGCCGACCCGGCCGGGAAGCTTGCCGGCGATCCCGCCAGTCGAGGTCGCCGCGGCGAGATTGCCGTCGCGGTCGCGGGCGACGGCGCCGACCGTTCCCGCGGGCGGCGATAAGCGAGAGGTCGCTCAACCGCTCGGCGCTGGCGAAATAATCCGCCTCCGCGAAGGCGAGCCCGAGCCCACGGCAGAACCCCTCCGCCCCCACGCCGACAAGGAAGACATGCGGCGAGTGCGCCATGACCGCGCGCGCCGCCAGAACCGGATTGCGCGGCCCGAAGATCGCGCCCACCGCACCCGCCCGCCGGTCCCGCCCGTCCATGATCGAGGCGTCCATTTCCTGGGTTCGCTCCGCGGTATAGACGCTGCCGCGGCCGGCGTTGAAGAGCGGGTCGTCCTCCAGCGCGACGACCGCCACAATCACGGCGTCGAGCGCCGAGCCGCCCGCGGCCAGCACCGCGCGGCCCTCGGCGAGCGCCCGGCGCAGCCCGGCATGGTAGAGGGCTCCGCGGGTCGGCGTCATCTGGTCGGCGGCGATCGTCCCGGCGCCGCCATGAACCGCCAGAACATACCCTTTTTGGCGCCCGCTCATCGGCGCTCGAGCGGAAGGTTGTCGCACCGCCATCGAAGACGGCAAAGTCCGCGGCGGTGCGGCCGCAGAACGGGGCACGGGATTTGCCGACGGATCACGAAGCCGATCATAGCGAAGCGCTCACGTCACGGCACCCGCCGGTGCCGGCGACGGTTCCCCGGTTCTGGCTGCGGTTGTCGCTGGTCGGCCTCGGCGCTTCGGTGGTGCCGCTCGACACCGCGGTCAATATCGGTTTCCCCGACATCACCGCGAGCTTCGGTCTGCCGATCGAGATGATCCAATGGGTCGTCATCTGCTACGTGCTTACCTACTCCAGCCTGCTGCTGGCCTTCGGCCGGATCGGCGACATTTTCGGCCATGCGCGCGTCTTCCGCGCCGGACTCCTCTGGGATTTCGCCGCGTTTCTCCTCTGCGCCGCGGCGCCGACCTATGGCTGGCTCTTGTTCTTCCGCTTCCTGCAAGGGATCGGCGCCGGGCTCGTGATATCGGTCGCGCCGGCGCTCGTGGTGGGCCTCTTTCCGGAGGAGCGCCGGGCCCGCGCCGTCGCCGCCTTCACGATGATCGTGGCGCTGAGTTCGGCAACGGGTCCGCTGCTTGGCGGCGTGCTCGTCGATTTCTGGGGCTGGCCCGCGGTTTTCTGGTTCCGCGCGCCGATAGCCCTCGCGGGGCTGATTTTCCTCAACCCGGCGCCGGCAGGCCCGAAGGGTGCCGGCGAACCGCTCGACATTCCGGGGGCGCTGCTGCTGACGGTCGGGATCAGCACCTTGCTGTTGACGGTCAACCGCTTGCAGCATTTCGCGCGCGACCGCCTGCTGCTCGCCGGCCTGATCCTCGCGGCCGCGCTCAGCCTCGTCGGCTTTGTCCGCTGGGAGCGCCGCGCGCCACGGCCGATCCTCAATCTCGACCTCTTCCGCAGCCCCGGCTTCGCCGTCGCCAACATCGCCAGCGTGCTGATCTATCTGACGAGTTTTTCGGTCCTGTTGTTCGTCCCCTATTATTTCGTAAGGCTGACCGGTTTGTCGCTGCCTCTTGCGGGCGCGGTGCTCGCCGTCTCTTTCGCCGGAACGATGGCCGCCTCGCCGATCGCCGGCCGCCTGATCGAGCGCCTCCCGGCCGAGCGTATCGCGCTCGTCGGCGCGGTCCTCGCCGGCGCCGGGCTCTTCGCGATCGGCAGCTGGCGGCCGGGCATGCCGGCAGGCGGGGCCGCGATCGTGGGCGCCCTCGTCGTGCAGGGTTTCGGTGTCGGCCTCTTCCAGGTCTGCTACATCAACCTGGTGATGGGCACATTGCCGCCGCAGCATCGCGGTGTCGCCGGCAGCCTCGCGACCCTCACCCGCACACTCGGCACCGTCAGCGGCGCCACGCTCCTGACTCTCTTCTTTCATGGCATCGAAGCCGCCGCCGCGGCGTCGGGGCGGGCGCCGAACGACAGTTTTCTCGCCGCGTTCGGCATGACCTTTCAAATCGCGGGCGCGGTCGCGGCATTGACCGGCATTTTTGCGGCACTGACCGTCCGCCGGCACCGCTGACCGCGGGCGCCTTGCCGCTCGCCGTCCACCGGCGCATGCTGCCCCGCGACAAGACCGAAGGGGAAGCGACATGAAGACCAGCACCGACCGCATCCTGACCACCCATGTCGGCAGCCTGCCGCGCCCGCCGGAACTACGCCGCGTGCTGGTCGCCAAGGACCAGGGCGAACCCTATGACGCGGCCGAACTGGCGCGGCTCGTGCGTGACGCGGTCGTCGGCATCGTGCGCCGCCAGGCCGAGGTTGGCGTCGACATCGTCAATGACGGCGAAATGTCGAAACCCGGCTATTCGACCTACATCGCCGACCGGCTGACCGGCTTTGCCGGCCATGTCCCGGCCCTGCCGCGGCTCGACACCCGCGACCACCCGAATTTTCTCGCCGCGCTCGAACGCATGACCGGCGCCAACGTCGCCCGCCGCGCGCAATGCGTCGGCCCGATCGCCTGGCGCGACCGCGAGCCGCTCGCCGCCGACCTCGCCAACCTGAAAGAGGCGCTCGACGAGGTGTCGGTCACCGAGGGGTTCATGACCGCCGCCTCTCCGGGCCTCGTCCCGGTGTTCCAGACCAACGCCTACTACCCCTCGCACGAGGCCTATGTCGAAGCCGTCGCCAATGCGATGCGGGAGGAATACGAGGCGATCGCCAACGCCGGCTTTGTGCTGCAGCTCGATTGCCCCGATCTCGCTATGGCGCATCACACCAGCTTCCAGGAGTTGAGCGAGGCCGATTTCCTGAAGCGCGCCGCGTTTCACGTCGAGGCGCTGAACCATGCGCTCAGTAACGTGCCGGCCGACCGCGCCCGCATCCACATCTGCTGGGGCAATTACGAGGGCCCGCACGACCACGACATCCCGTTCGCCAAGGTCGCCCCGATCCTGGTCAAGGCTAAGCCGCAGGCGCTCGTCGTCGAGGCCGCCAACCCGCGCCACGCGCATGAATGGGCGGTCTGGCAGGAGACGAAGCTCCCCGACGACAAGATCCTGATCCCGGGTGTCCTCGACACCTCGACCAATTACGTCGAGCACCCGGAATTGGTGGCCGAGCGCATCTGCCGCTTCGCCGACATCGTCGGCCGCGAACGGGTCATCGCCGGCAGCGATTGCGGCTTCGGCACCTTCGCCGGCTACGGCAAGCTCGACCCCGACATCTCGTTCAAGAAATTGGCCGCGATGGCCCAGGGCGCCGACATCGCCACGAGGCGCCTCTGGGGCCGCTGACCGGCGCATGCCGCCGAGGCCTCGCCGCACGATGCCGTCAATCGGCGACTGAGGGGAACATTAGGCCGGAGCGGCGGACGAGGGCCCCGCCAAGACCATCCATCAGAGAGGATCGGGTCGGAGCCTCGACGCTGATCTTTTCCTGGTGTGCCCCGCAAGCGGCTCGGGCAAGCTGCAATTCCGTAGCTGCGGGGCGGGCAAGACCTTTCCGATATCAGACCCCCCGCTCGAAGCCATCGCCGAAAAGGCCTGCAGCCCGACCCGAACCCGCCGGCCGCGACCGAAAGTGTCAACATCGCCCTTTCACGGTCGATCGGTACAATTCTCCGGGCCCCATTACCTGGTCCTCGAATTGCACGGAGACGAGCAACCAGGCGACGATCCCGGCGGGCCAGACCAGGCGACCATGTCGACCAACGCCGGTGCCTCGCGCTTTTGCGGATTCGCCGGCAGCGACCCAAGGCAGGGAAAACTGCGCCTGCTGGCCTCGCTGATCGAGACCCGCGAGCTGCACGACGTCAATCCGCACGCCTATCTGAGCGACGTCCACCTAGCCCAATAGCCGGCTCGCCCAACTCACGCCCTAGGGCTGGGCTGCCCCACGCTGATCCCTTGCGGCGGCGAATCGCCGGCAAGGCAATGGAAAATCCCGCGTCGTATCATGCTGCTGCGACTTCCAGTGAGGAGCGATTCTTGCTTTCCCGCAGCCTGATGCCAAACAAGATGCCGCCAATGGCCAGAACAACTGGAAGGCCATGACCGATTACAGGGGCCGGCACGGCGACAAAGTCGGTCTGCAAAACCGCGGGCAAGCCGTTCACCTCCGAATACCACAAATCATAAGTACCAGCCGCCAAGGAGACGCTGTGCGTATGCACGGTTTGTGGGGCATAAGCTGCTCCCAAGAACAGGTCGTTAGTCGCGTCCCCGGTCCCTTCGTTTCCCGCTACGAACAGGCTGATGCCATCGTCATGACCTATGGACAGCGTGCCAGCACTAGCCACCGAAAAGACAAACTCGAACAGCGTCGCGTGACCGTAAGGGGTAGCGCTCAACTGCTTCGTCAGGCACGGTGACTGGCTACATAAATAGCCAGCGTAGCTAAACGAGCCTTGCGTTGCAAGAAAGGCGGCCACGGTGTTAGTCCCGCCGCTGGGTAAGTCGAAATCAATTGGACCCGAGGCGGTGCCACCACTCGTAAGCAATGGGAGCCCACCCGCCGTATAAGTTAACGATGCCGATGGTAGCCCCTGCTGCCGGAACCCCGTGTTGCTGTCGCTAGGTGTGTCTCCCGCCCAGATCCGCAAGCTGGTCGCTGTTACCGGACCGGCGTTAGCCGTTCCTATGGTCGCGGCAAGACCGATGGCTGCCGCGCCGGCGAGGATTGCGAGCGATTTGGATTTGAACAGCGTGGAAGAGCCCCCCTTAAATGTACCGGTCCGGGTCGGTACAGTAATCGACGCAAATTTCGGACCAATGCCGAGTCTGCCTTGATCATGATAGTTAACGGAGTTGTTCGCTGGTCGGGAAGCCCGCAAAGTGTAAAAGATTCCGACGGGAATGTTTGCAGCACGATCCCGATCCCGATCATGGC
>CAWCWA010000022.1:0-93960 GCA_963799085.1 uncultured Alphaproteobacteria bacterium
TTTAGTCCGATACCGGAGAATAGCCGTGCGCACCGTCAATATTCACGCCGCCAAGACACATCTCTCGCGGCTCGTCGATGCCGCCGCCGCGGGCGAAGAAATCATCATCGCCAAATCCGGCAAGCCGCTGGCTCGGCTCGGCCCCATTCCCCAACCAAGACGCGAGAGATTCTGGGACGCCTGCGTGGCAAGATCATGGTGCCGGACGATTTCGACGCACCGCTGCCGGACGAGGTGCTCGACGCCTTTGAGAAGTGTTGATGCGCATCTTGCTCGACACCCACATTCTTCTGTGGACGATCTCGACACCGGAGCGGCTTGATCCGCAGGCTCGCGCAGCAATTCTCAGCGCCGACAATGACGTGCTGTTTAGTGCAGCCAGCATCTGGGAGATCGCGATCAAGGCGGGACTACGCCGCGCCGATTTCTTAGCCGACCCGGGTGTCGTGACCCAAGAGGCGATCGACATCGGCTTCATCGAGCTGCTGGTCGGCTCGGCCGTCGCCGCTCGCGTGGCCGATTTGCCGCCGATCCATCGTGATCCCTTCGATCGGCTGTTGATCGCGCAGGCGGTCGAGGAGCCCGCGATGCTCTACACTGCGGACGCGCGGCTGCTGGGCTATTCCGATCTCGTCAGGCGTGTCGACGCACGATAGCCTCCGGGCGTCGAGAGGAGAGGAAACGATCATGCAGGCGGATTACGTGATTGTCGGGGCCGGGTCGGCGGGGTGCGTGCTGGCCAACCGGCTGACCGAAGACCCCAGCGTCAAGGTTCTGCTGATCGAGGCCGGCGGGCGCGACTGGAACCCGCTGATCCACATCCCGGTCGGCTTCATGAAGCTCCTCGACCATCCGACCTTGACTTGGGGCTTCAAGGCCGAGGCCGATCCCGGCACCAACGGTCGCGCCATCCCCTACCCCCGCGGCCGCGTCTTGGGCGGCTCGTCCTCGATCAACGGCCTCATCTACATCCGCGGCCAGCCCGAGGATTTCGACCATTGGGCGCAACTCGGCAACCGCGGCTGGGGTTGGGACAACGTGCTCCCCTATTTCAAACAGGCCGAGAATTGGCAGGGCGAGGCGAGCGAACTGCACGGCACGGACGGCCACTTGACAACCTCGCCGATGACCGAGCAGCCGGAGGCGTGCCGTGCGATCATCGCCGCCGCACAGGAGCTCGGGCTCGAATACCGCCCTGACGTCAACAATCTGCCGCCGGGAGCCGGCGACAGCATCGGCTGGTGCCAGCAGACCCGCGGCGGCCGGCGCCGGGCGAGTGCGGCGCAAACCTATCTGAAGCCAGCGGCCAAGCGCCCGAACCTGCAGATCGTGACCGGCGCGCTGGTTCATCGCGTGCTGTTCGACGGCAGCCGTGCGGTGGGCGTCGAGTTCTCGCGAAACAGCGGGACGGAGCGCGCCGACGCCGCGGGCGAGGTGATCCTCTCCGCGGGTGCGGTCGGTTCGCCGCATCTCCTGCAATTGTCGGGGGTGGGGGACCCCGAGGTCCTGGCCAAGGCCGGGATCGCCGTGCAGCACGCGCTCCCCGGCGTCGGCCGGAATTTCCAGGACCATTACATCGCCCGCATGTCGTGCGAGGTGCAGGGTCTCGAAACCCTGAACGAGCGCGGCCGCGGCCTCGCCTTCGCCAACGAATTATGGCGCTACGTCGCCGAGGGTTCCGGGATGCTGACCTACAGCGCTTCGCTCTGCGCGGCCTCGGTCAAGGTGCTCGAGGAATCGGCGACCCCGGACGTGCAATGCGTCTTCGCGCCGGCAAGCTACAAGCCGGGGCTGATCCGCAAGCTCGACGACAAGCCCGGCATCACCGGCGGCCCGTGGCAGATGCGGCCGCTGTCGCGCGGCTATGTGCTGGTCCGCTCGCCCGACCCGCGCGAGCAGCCGGCAATCAACCCGCGCTATCTGGCCGAAGACGCCGACCGCCGCGCAATAGTAGGCGGCTTCAAATTCCTGCGCCGCCTGTTCGCCGCGCCGTCATTGGCAAAGCATGTCGTCGCCGAGACGATGCCGGGCCCCGGCGTGCAGAGCGACGACGAACTCCTCGATTACGCGAGGCAAAACGGTTCGACCGTCTATCACGCGAGCTGCAGCTGCATGATGGGCAATCACGCGATGTGCGTCGTCGACGACGAGCTCCGCGTGCACGGACTCGACGGCCTGCGCGTTATCGACGCCTCGATCATGCCGGCGGTCAGCTCGACCAACACCAACGCGCCGACAATCAT
Organism: uncultured Alphaproteobacteria bacterium; assembly: GCA_963799085.1. Lineage (GTDB taxonomy): Bacteria > Pseudomonadota > Alphaproteobacteria > ATCC43930 > CGMCC-115725 > AP-15. The sequence continues at coordinate 2,244 of CAWCWA010000022.1, forward strand.
GATCGCCGAAAAAGGCGCCGATCTCCTCAAGAGCGCCGCACGCCAGCGCCTCGCGGCGTGACTACCAGCCAGCCACCGTTGCAGGGCACGCGAGCGCCGAAACTTTTCCTTCCGTGACGGGCGCGGATTATCGAGAGCTACGATGTGTCATCGCGAAATAATTTTGTAAGGATTTCCTAACAAAAGAAGCATATTAACCTTTATCATAGACCCCATATTATTAATATAACTGTAAGCTTTTGCAGCTTGTCTTCGGTATTCAGCACTAGCCGAGAGAATTTCGTATCTTGTAGCATCCTCCAAAATCTGCCGTAGTGTCATTTGTTATAAGAGGCACGGCACACGACAGGTCCCGTTAGCTTATGGCGTATTACGCCAATTGGGGCATCGAGGCCGCAACCAAGCAAAGGGGAGAGAAATGCGGGTAGGAGCCAGCATATTCGCGGCGGTGGTCGCGCTAGCAGCTCTCGACAATCCGAACATGGCCTTGGCCACGACGATCGGTGGAATTACCCTTACCGGCCAATTCCTCTTCATCGACGACAAATCGATCAATGACGTCGCAGTCGGGACGGGTGTCAATTTCAGCTTCGGCGGACACATATCTGAGAGACTCATCAGGGTATTTCGCTGCGGGTATCTTTACTCCGGCCGGGTATACGACACCAACATTGACACAGAATTTGACCCCATGTGGCCCGACCTCTACTCAGCCCGCTTTCTGCGGGCTCAATGCTTCCGTCACCAACTCTCACCTGAACGGACCTTGGGGTACCGGGCTGAACGGAACGTGGAGTCTTGAAATTCAAAGTCCTCCAAGCCTAGGTGGAACGACTGCCACATTTCCATTGCCGACGACCGCCGGGCTTTCGCTAATGCCCTTGCCGTTCCCCCATAGCGTAACGATTACAAACTCCACCAGTGGCGTGAACCCGACGATCACCTGGGCGTTGCAACCTGGCTTTACGCCGGATGGATTCGCCGTTCTGATTTTCAATCGCACGGCAAAGCCTCTGGCGAATGGCACCAACGACGTTATTTATCAAACTATTCTTCCCTCGAACGCCACCAGCTTTCAACTGCCGACGAGTGCAAATCTCGTCGTAGGGTCTAAGTATACAATAGGTTTTCAGATAATTACCACGAGGGATGGAAGTCCAGCGGGCCCTTCCTCGAATTATGCAAATAGGTCGTTTTCTTTCTTCGACTTTACTCCACAATTGGGATCTACAACTCCAACAAATATCAATCTTCCGATGGTCAGCGGCCCGACCGGCGTCTATCATTTTAATTTTACCATTCCAGGTTCCGATTTCAAGACGTTTATCGATCCGGCCATAGCGATCGGCTACATTTACGATATCGGGGCAGGCGATCCGAATTTTGCTTCTGTGATTTTGCCGGATGTGGGAGGAGGCGTTTTCGATCTGTCCTACCTCTCCACCGACGTTGCTCTAAGCGCTGGCGTTCAATATTTCTTCCCGATGGGCGGGGTCTCTGAGTTTACCGTCACCGGAATTGATCCCTCGGCCGGTCTCGATCCGGCCGACACCTCAGCATTCATCACGGGTCTGACATTCGTGAGTGCGGGATCGTTTTCCGGGACGATGACGCCAATAAAGGAGACGATATCCGCCGTTCCGGAGCCCGCCTCGCTGACGCTCTTCGCCTCGGCCCTCTTCGGGTTCGGCTTGATCCGCCGGCGGTCAGCTCAACCAACACCAACGCCCCGACGATCATGATCGCCGAAAAAGGCGCCCGACCTCCTCAAGAGCGCCGCGCGCCAGCGCCTCGCCACCTGACCGCGGCCACGTGCTCCCGCAGCCCACTGATCTCCGCCAGATCGAGGACGTGATGAAGCGTATCAACGACGGCCATCGTCGCCCGCGGCATCACCCTGCCGACAAACGAGCCGGAGTATTTCGGCATCCCGCCTCTCCGTGCTTCGTCAGATCGCCGGTTAGACAAGGTGGCGGGCCTGCCCCGGCCGCAATCGCGAGGCAAGCCTCCGCCGCCCCGGCCAACCCTCGCTAACGGGCCGGCCGATAGACCTTGGCGACGGCGTCCGACTGCTTCATGGCTTCGACGGCCTCCGCCCCGGACATCAGCACGGTCGTCTTGCTTGCCTTGATCGCCCCGCCGGCCGCAATCGCCAATGCGATCGCTGTCATGCTCTGATTGTTCGGCACATCTGCGATGATCATGAGGTCATAATCGCCAAAGCAATACCAGCTGCCGATCAGCTTGCCGCCGACCGCCTCGCACGCCGCCTTGCCCACGGCTTCGACGCGGTTTTGCGGGTTCTTTAGCTGGGCGGCCCAGGACTCGGGCGTGTACGCTGCTTGATACATATAAATGGGCATATTAAACCTTCCCTCAATTTGTTTTACTGGTGGAGTGATGGGCGCGCTCCACGATCGTCACGATGCTCCGTTTTTTCTGTCGGCGCAATCGAATTTTATTACAAATGTTACTTATTAAATCGGCCCAGACGTAAAACTATCTCGCGACGACATGTCCCATTTCTGGATTTGAAAGAAGATCGACGTGTCGCCAGCAAACGCCGCCGGCGGGGCGAGGCTGCGCTTGACGCTCGGCCGCATGCAGGCCCAAATTGCCGTAGCCGCGCTTCTGAGGGCGCGTGTATGGAGGAGATGGCGAATGGCGCGCATCAGGCATATCGCACTTGTGACCGACGACCCGGCAAAGACAGCGGAATTCTACAAGGAACATTTCGGCCTGACCGAACTCTACCGGCGGCCCGGCGAGACCGGTGAACATGGCGTGTGGCTCAGCGACGGCTATATCTACTTCGCTATTCTGAAATATGGCGACCCCGGCGCGCCCAAGCTCGGCCCGGGCCAGACCTCGGATTTGCGCGGGATCCACCACATCGGTTTCTACGTCGACGACGAGCAGGCGACCGCCAAGGAACTCGCGGACGCTAACTATAAGCCGGTGCCGATCCCGAAGACCGAGCGCGCCGAGCGGACCCCGATGGGCGACGCGGTCAACCTCAAATATCTCGGCCCCGACGAGGTCCAGATCGACCTCCGCAGCCGCGGCTGGAACGAGGCGATCAGCTTCGCGATGCAGCGCTACGATCTGACCCCGGTCACCGAAAAGGAGGCCGCGGAATAATCCGGTCCGGCTCGCCTGGACTGAACCCGTAACCTGGAGGAAGCGTCGATGATCTACGAAGTTCGCACCTACACATTGCGGCCCGGCAGCGTGGCCGAATTCGAGGAGCGTTACGAGAAGCGGCTGCCCTCGCGCGAGCGGCATTCCAAACTCGGCGGCTTCTGGCACACCGATTTCGGCCCGCTCAATCAGGTCGTGCACGTTTATCCCTATGACGACCTCGGTCATCGCACGCGGGTTCGCGCGGCGATGGCGAACGATGCCGAACGCAACGCGATGCCCGGCGGCGGCGAATTCATCGTCGCGCAGGAAGCCGAGATCGTGATCCCGGCCCCCTTCATGCGGGCGCTCGGCAGCCGCGATTACGGCAGCGGCAATGTCTACGAGATGCGCACCTACACTTATGCGCCGGGCGACATCCCGAAGGTGCTCGACGCATGGTCGAAGGCGATCGAGGCCCGCGAGAAGTTCTCGCCCTTGGCCGCCTGCTGGACAAACGAACTCGGCGGCCTCAACCGCTTCACCCATGTCTGGGTCTACAAGGATTTGAACGAGCGTGTGCGGGTGCGCGACGAATCCCGCCGTCCCGGCACGGGCTGGCCGCCGCAGGCCGGGGTGCGGCCGGTGCGCCAGGAGAACAAACTCCTGATCCCGGCTTCCTTCTCGCCGGTGCGGTAGGCGGGGGCCGGCGCCGGCTCTACTGCCGGTAGGACGGGTCGAGCCGGTCGAGCTTGCGCAACAGCGCCGGCCATTCAAAGGCGGCGGGGTCGTTCCCGCCGCCGGCGAAGCCGTCCCTCGGCCGGGCGTAGGCGCGCTGCACGACGGGTGCGGCGATCGGGTGGAACTCGGCTCCCGATTGCTGAAAGGCGAGTTGCATCGCGCAGGCCCGCTCCATGCGATAGGTCGCGACAAAGGCCGCGGCCACACTCTCGCCGACCACCAGAAGGCCGTGGTTGCGCAATACCATGATGTGCCGGTCGCCGAGATCGGCGAGAAACCGCGCCCGCTCCTCGGGGCTGCGCGCCGCTGCCCTCGTAATCGTGGTAGGCAATGTCGCCGATGATCTGCAGAGCGTGCTGATTAAGCGGCAGGAGCCCCGTCTTCTGCATCGAGACCGCGCATCCCGCGACCGAATGGGTGTGCAATACGCAGTTGATTTCCGGCCGCGCCTTGTGCACAGCACTCGGGATCGCAAAGCCACCGCTGTTGACCGTAACGTCCGAGGGCTCGACCTTCTCGCCGTCGGCATCGATCTTGACCAGCGAGGAGGCGGTCACCTCCTCGAACAGCAGCCCGTATGGGTTGATCAGAAAATGCCCTTCCGGGCCCGGCACGCGCGCGGTGATGCGGGTGTTGATCAAATCCGACCAGCCGAAGAGATCGACGAGCCGGTAGCAGGCCGCGAGGTCGCAGCGAACCCGCCATTCCTCGGCCGACATCCGCGCCGGCATTGCGGTCGCCGTCCTGGCCATTATCTCCTCCTTCGAGTGCGGCTCTCTGCCCATGACCGCACGCCGCGCCTTTCTCTGTCAAGGATCGCTGGTTGCGTTTAGCGCACTATGGAATTGATATTATTGCTTCGATGTGATAGATTGCTAACTGACCCCTCCCGGTCGCTTCTCCGTTTGCTGTAGATTCGTTGCAAATAACAGCAAAAACAGCAAACAATCCGGCTCCCCCGGACCCCGGATCCACAGGGCATGACTTTATCAGCAGATGATCTGAGGGCGCTCGCCGAAGCGGTGCGGCGCTTGGAGGAGCCGGGTTTTGCCGGCCGGGTGGCATCGCTCGCGGGCAGTCCGGTGGAATTTGTCGTGCGGGCGTTGCCGGCGGGCGCCTCGCTCGTCGTCGCCAATGCGGCCGGGCGCGCGCTCGAACGGGCGCTCGACGTAGCGCTCTACAGCCTGCGCGACAGCCGCTTTGTCGGCGGGCGGGCGTGGCATTCGACCCTCGCCTCGGCCTCGGGTGCGATCGGCGGCGCCTTCGGCCTCGCCGCGCTCGCCGTCGAATTGCCGGTCTCGACAACGATCATGCTGCGCGCTATCGCCGCGATCGCCCATGCGGAGGGTGAAGACCTCGCCGACCCGGTGACCGGGCTTGCCTGCCTCGAAGTCTTCGCCCTTGGCGGTGTGCGCGCCGGCGCGGAGGAGACCGGCTATTTCGCGACCCGCGCCCTCCTCGCCCGCAGTCTCGCCGAGGCCGCCGATTGGGCGCTGGGCAGAAGTGCGGTCGAGGGCGGCTCCTCGGCGCTCGCGCGCTATGTCGCGGCGATCGCCGCCCGCTTCGGCGCGGTCGTCTCGGAAAAGCTCGCCGTCCAAGCGGTCATGATCGTTGGCGCGGTCGGCGGCGCCGCCGTCAACCTCGCCTTTGTCGAGCATTTCCAGTCGCTGGCGCGCGGCCACTTCACGGTGCGCCGGCTCGAACGGCGATATGGCGCCGAGACCGTGCGCGCCGAATACGAACGGCTCAAGGCAGCGGCGGCATGACTCCGTTTTGCCGAAAAGAGCGGCAGCGATTGCCGCCGCCGCTTCGCGGTGCTTATCTTCTGCCGCAGTTGGATCGACTGGGGCAGCAGGTATGAGCATCGGCGCGGCCGTTCCCCGGCGGATGATGAGGAGCGGCGAGGCTCAGGCGGTGGGTCTGGTGTCGGCGGCGCATTTCGTCGGCCATTTCCACATGCTGGTGATCCCGCCGCTCTTCCCGCTCCTGACCGGCCGCTGGGGCGTCGGCTTTGTCGAGCTAGGTCTGGCATTGACCATCTACTCCCTGACCTCGGTCGCGACGCAGTTGCCGATGGGCTACCTCGCCGATCGCTTCGGATCGCGCCGGCTGTTGATCGGGGCGCTCTGTCTCGGCGGATTTTCGATCGCATCGGTCGGGCTCTTCAATTCCTACCGCTGGCTTCTGGTCGCGGCGGCATTGAGCGGTGTCGCCAACGCCGTCTACCATCCGGCCGATTATGCGATCCTTTCAGCCCGCGTCTCGGCCGTGCGGATCGGTCGCGTCTTTTCGATCCACACCTTTGCCGGCATGCTCGGCAGCGCCATGGCGCCGGTGGTGATCCTGCTGCTGGCGACGACGATGGGGATGGTGACCGGCACTCGTCATCGCCGGCATTCTCGGCCCCGTCGTCGCGCTGCCGCTCGTGCTGGCGCGCAATGTCGAAGGCCGCACGGTGCGCCGCCGGGCCGGCCATTCACTCGCCCCCGGTCCGCCACGCAAGGCGTCGGTCTTCACGCCCGCACTCCTCGGGCTTGCCTGCTTTTTCGCGCTTCTGACCCTCTCGACAAGTGGCATTTCGAGCTTCTCGGTCGCGGCGTTGACCTCCGCCTACGGCCTGCCGTTCGCGACCGCGAACGTGGCGCTGACCTCCTATCTGACAGCGAGCGCCTTCGGCGTTCTGGCCGGCGGCTTTATCGCCGACAAGACCCGCCGCCATGGCGAGGTGGCGGCACTCGGCTTTGCCGTCAACGCGATGATCGTGCTGGCGATCGCCGCGCTGGCGCTGGGCGCGCCCGTGCTGATCGCGGCGATGGCGATGGCCGGCCTCCTCTCTGGCATGATCATGCCGTCGCGCGACATGCTGGTGCGCGCCGCCGCCCCGCCCGAGGCGATGGGCCGCGCCTTTGGCGTCGTTACCGCCGGCATGAGCCTTGGCGGTGTGTTGGCGCCGATGCTATTCGGTTGGATCATGGATCGAGGTGCCCCGCGCTGGGTGTTCGGCGCGAGCGTCATCTTCATGCTGATGACCGTGGCGATGGCGCTTCTCGGCGAGCGGCGCTCCGCCAGAAGGCGCGAGGCGCTCGCGGCGGCGCCGGCCGGATCAGCCTGACGCCAGCCATGGTCGACATCGTCACGATCGTCGAGGAGAAGAGCAGCACCGGCGCTCCCCGCGGAATTGCCGCCGGCCGAACGTCGCTCCCCACACCGCCCTTCAACGCGCGTCACGACCTTGTCCGCACCTTGCTCGCGGTGCTGTTCGTCACCGGGCTGATCGCCGCCTCGACCTGGATCCTGTGGCCGTTTCTGCCGGCAATGATCTGGGCGACGACGTTGGTGGTGGCGACCTGGCCCTTGATGCTGCACGCGCAGCGGCGGCTTTGGAACCGGCGTTCGCTTGCCGTCGCGATCATGACGATAGCACTCCTCCTCGTCTTCATCGTCCCGTTCTCACTGGCGATCGCCACATTGGCCGCGCATTTCGACCAGATCACCGCGTGGGGGACGGCGCTCGCCTCGTTCAAATTGCCGCCCCCGCCGCACTGGCTCGGCGACATCCCGATGTTCGGCGATCGGGCAGCGCATCTCTGGGACAGTCTCGCCGACAGCGGCGTCGCCGATCTGGTGGCCAAGGCGGCTCCCTATGCCGGCGGTGTCGCCGGCTGGTTCGTCGGCGCTCTCGGCGGTTTCGGCATCGTCATCGTCCAGTTCCTGCTGACCGTGATCATCGCCGCGATCATGTTCGCCCACGGCGAGCGGGCCGCGGCGGTGGCCCGCCGCTTCGGCCATCGCCTCGCCGGTCAGCGCGGCGAGCAATCGGTGTTGCTCGCCGGCCAGGCGATCCGCAGCGTGGCGCTCGGCGTCGTCGTCACAGCACTCGCGCAATCGGTGCTGGGCGGCGTCGGATTGGCGGTGGCCGGGGTGCCGCTCGCCGCCGTATTGACCGCGGTCATGTTCATGCTGTGCATCGCCCAGCTCGGCCCCGGCATCGTGCTGATCCCGGTCGTCGTCTGGCTCTATTGGAGCGGCCAGCCCGGCTGGGGCACGTTCCTGTTGATCTGGACCCTGATCATTCTCAGCCTCGACAATGTCGTGCGCCCGATCCTGATCAAGAAGGGCGCGCATTTGCCGCTGATCCTACTGCTCGCCGGGGTCATCGGCGGGTTGATCGCGTTCGGCCTCGTCGGCGTCTTCCTCGGCCCGGTGGTGTTGGGGGTGGCCTACACCTTGCTGCTGTCCTGGATGGACGAGGAGCCCGTCGCCGCACCCGATCCCGAGGGCGACTGATCGCGCGTTTCAGAATGTCTCAATGAGAAAGCACGATTGCGGAACCACGGCAAAACCAGCTAGCTATGCCGGGAAGCGGGCGCGAGAGGGAACGCGCCGGGGGGACAATATGAACAACCGATTTCGGCAACTGTGCCTGTTGGCGCTGCTGCTGCCGGCGATCGCTCTGGCCGCGCCGGCGCAGGCTCAGACGCCCCCACCTACAGCTCCTGTTCGGGAGCTTCCCCGATATCTGGTCTACTTCAACGAATTCAGTGCATACCTCTCGCCCCGGGCGAAGACGATCATCGCCAGGGCGGCCAAGCGGGCGCAACAGACCGGGGCCAAGGGCATACTCGTCCAGGCGCGGGCGAGCGCTACCGGCACTGTTCAGACCAACAAATACCTCGCCATGACACGCTCATCGATCGTCGCCGACGAACTGGAGGCGCACGGCATCCCAGCCTCGATGATCCGTCAGGAGCCGATCGGCCAGACCGGGTCAGGCGACAAATCCGTCCGCAACCGCCGTGTCGACATCATCCTCGAACGCTAACAGATAGGCATCAAATGCGGCCTGCGCCTTTGAAGAGAGTTCGGATAGTGAGCGGGGACGAGTTGGCCCGGTTCAGCTTTCGGAGCGTCCGCCTTATACCGATAATGCTGACGATGCTTCTGCTGTCGGTCGGAGCGGGCGCGCAGACAACGGCAAACCCGGCCACCCAGGAGCTGCCGCGCTATCTGATCTATTTCGACGAGTTCAGCGCTCATTTGTCGGACGAGGCGAAGCAGGTCATCTCCGATGCTGCGAAAAAGGCCAAGCAAAGCGGCGTCAAGACCATCGTCGTCCAGGCCCGCGCCAGCGCTACCGGAACGGTCGAGACCAACAAATACCTGGCGATGACCCGCAGCTCGATCGTGACCGACGAACTCGAAGCCGACGGCGTGCCGCGCGCGATGGTCCGGCAGGAGCCGATCGGCCAGACCGGGTCGGACGATCCGACCGTCTACAACCGCCGCGTCGACATCATCCTCGAGCGCTGAGCCGCGACGTCGCGATGGCTCAAGGGTCGCTCGTCGTCACGATCGATCTGAGCCCGCGCAGCCGCGGGATTGTCGCCGAGGAGCTGGGCGGCGTCGCCGACATCGTCTACCTGCGCGATCTCGACCAGGCCGATCGAGCCTCGGCATTGTCCCGCGCCGGCGCCGTCCTCGCCTACAATACCGCAGCCGAACTCGACGCTGGCGAGTTGCCGCTGATCGCCGGCGCGCGTTTGCTGCAATACACCACCGCCGGGATCGACTGGATCCCGCTCTCGGTCCCGCCGCCGGGTTTGCCGGTGGCGTGCAACGGCGGCGCCTCGGCCGAGCCGATGGCCGAGCACGCGGTCGCGATGATCTTTGCCGCGGCAAAGCGGCTCTTCATCGAGCATCGCAATCTGAGAGAGGGCCAATTCAACCAGTTCGCCCGCAACCGAATGCTGCAAGGGATGGTCTGCGGCATTCTCGGCTTCGGCGGCGTCGGGGTTGCGACGGCGCGGCTGGTTCGAGCATTCGGCATGCGGGTGCATGCGGTCAACCGCCGCGGGGTAAGCGACGAACCCGTCGACTGGATCGGCGCGCCCGATCGGCTCGACGCATTGCTGCGGGCGGCCGATGCGCTTGTCGTCGCCACCTCGCTGACCACCGCGACGCAGGGCATGATCGGCGCCCGCGAACTGGCGCTGATGAAGCCCGATGCGATCCTCGTCAATGTCGCCCGCGGCGAGATCGTCGACGAAGCCGCCCTCTTCGCGCATCTCAAGGCCAATCCCGACTTCACCGCCTGCGTCGACGCGTGGTGGATCGAGCCGGTGCGACACGGCCGGTTCGCGATGAGTTATCCGTTCCTCGACCTGCCGAACGTGATCGGTTCGCCGCACAATTCGGCCGGCGGCGGCGTGTGGCGCGACGTGGCAATGCGCCGCGCCGTCGCCAACTGCCGCCGCGCGCTGCTCGGTGAGGCCCCGCTGCATCTGATCGGCGCCGAAGAGCGGATGCTGTAATCTGCGCGTCGCCGCTAGCAGTTGAGCGTCAGCGAACCCTCACGCATCTCGAAGCTCTTGAGCCGGCCAAGAAAGCTACGCCACAATCGTGCCGGTCTTACCCTCCTGATCGATGACCCTCTGGCCCTCGGCGCATCTCGTCAGCGCCTCCGCGGCAAACGCTGCAGGCGCTATCGCAGCGACAAGAAGGGCAAGAATCAGCGCTAATGAGCCCGTCCGGGTCACGATGGCGGCCGGAACAGTTCTGGCGGGCGCCGCAGCACGGTCTGCCTTCCGCGTTTGAAGACGGCCAAGGGCTGGCGGATCTCGGCGATCGCCTGCTCCGGCGTCTCGGCGTCGATGACGACGATGTCGGCCGGATTGCCGACCGTGAGCCCATAATCTCCGAGATTGAGAAGACGGGCAGAGCGCTCGGTCAGCATCGCAAAGATTTCGCGCAGCTGTTCGGCGCGCCCGGCCTGCAGCACATTGGCGTGCAGGTTCGCCATCCGGATCAGCGAGCAATCGCCGAACGGGGTCACCGGGTTCAGGACATTGTTGGTCGAGAGCGAACAGTTGACGCCGTGCTCGACGAGGAAATTGGCGTTGGCGACGCCGCGACGAATGTTGTGGTCCTGGTCCCGGCCCATGACAAAGAGATCGGTCAGCGGCAGCACCGTGACCGCCACGCCGGCGTCGGCCATGCGCCGCGCAGTCAGCGCCAGTCGCTCGGGCGGCATCGTCGACAATTTCGCCATATGACCGACGACGACCCGGCCGCCGCGGCGGTATTGCTCGGTCAGCTCGCAGACGAGCGGCACGTCCATATTTTCCGGCGTGTCGCCGACATCGAGATGGATGTCGATGCCGACGTCGAATTCGCGCGCCAATTCGAAGATGCGGCGGATTTGCCCGGCATGGTCAGGATCGTAGCGGGGCGCTCCGCCGACCGCCTTGGCGCCGCGCTTCAGACCCTCGACCAGAAGCTCGTCAACTCCGGGATAATTGGTCAGCCCGTCCTGCGGGAAGACGCAGAATCTCGATGTCGATCGCCCATTTGTAGTCGGCGATCAGCGAGTGCACCGCCTCGAAGCCGCGCATGCCGATCGCCGGGTCGACCTCGACCTGGGTGCGCATCCGGGTTGCACCGTTGAGAATGCACTGTTCGAGGGTCAGCGCCGCGCGCCGTCTGGTGTCCTCGACGGTCAATTCCTTTTTGATTGCGGCCAGTTGCGTCATTGGATTGATCGGGCGGCCGCTTTCGGGCGGCAGCCGGTCGATCAGCCGCGACTTGTCGAGATGAATGTGGGTTTCGATCAGACCGGCGCAGGCGAGCCGGCCGCCTGCGTCATAAATTCGTGGCGCCTCGCCGAGCCCATGCCCGATCGCGGCGATTCGGTCGGCCTTGACGCCGATCTCGGTCGTTTCCCCCACTCGATCGGGGAGTCGGGCATTCCGGATGATCAGGTCCATCCCGCACGGATCCTTAAGGCTGCCCTTGGCTGCGGCGACAGATACCGTCGATTGTCGAGCAAATCCAGGTTCCTCGCGCTTGCGTTCGCCTCCCGGCCGGGTCTTGATCCGGCCCGCTCCAACTTGGCGCCGTGCAAGGCTTGACGTTCATGGCGTGAACGCGGTATCGAGCCCGCCGCAGGGTGGATAAGATGACGAGTGCGGCGTGAGCGAGCATAGCCAGGTCGAAGGGGCGGCCAATCCGGGGATCGTGTTGAGCGTCTTGACCACGGTCGAGCGCGACAGCGCGATTACCCAGCGCCAACTCGCTCGCGAATTGGGGATCGCGCTCGGTCTCGCCAACGCCTATCTGCGGCGCTGCGTGCGCAAGGGCTTGGTCAAAATGCGGCAGGCGCCGCTCAATTGCTACGCCTATTACCTGACGCCGCAAGGCTTTGCCGAGAAAAGCCGGCTGACCGCCGAATACCTTGCTGTATCGCTCGATTTCTTCCGCCGGGCGAGGATCGATTGCGCGGCATTGTTCCGGGATCGCGAGGCGGCGGGATGGCGCACGGCGGCGTTGTACGGTGCTGGCGAGTTGGCCGAAATTGCCGCGCTCAGCGCCGGTGAAACCGCGGTCGAGATGCTGTGCGTCATAGACCGCGCCGCGGTCAGACGCCGTTGCGCCGGCCTTGCGGTGGTTGCCGATCTTGAAGCGGCGCTCAGAAGTGCCTCGCCGAAGCAACTCGACGGCATCGTCGTGACCGACACGCAAACCCCGCAGGCGAGTTTCGACGCCTTGACCGCGGCGGCGGATGCGTGCGGGCTCGGCCGTGAGCGGATCGCCGCCCCGAGCCTGCTGCATATCTCGCCGGCGTCCTTCTTCGATGAGGCGGCGCAGTGACCGACTGGTGCGCCGTCCACACCCAACCGCATGCCGAGACACGCGCCCTCGAGCGGCTTTTACATCAGGGCTATGAGGCCTATCTGCCGCGTTACCGCACCTGGGTCAGTCACGCCCGGCGCCGGCAGATGGTGCAGCGACCGCTCTTCCCGCGCTATCTCTTTGCCGGGCTCGACCGGGCCAGCATGCGCTGGCGCCCGATCGCCTCGACCGTCGGCATTTCCGACATCGTGCGCGCCGGCGACGAGCCCGCCGTGGTTCCGGCCGCGATCGTCGTGGCCATCCGAGAGCACGAAGCGGCCGGTGTCTTCGACCGGACCAACCCACAGCGGGGATTGCGGCTGGGCGAACTGGTCCGGGTGACAACCGGCGCCTTCGAAGACATGGTCGGCCAACTCGTCGAGCTTCGCGACCAGGATCGGGTCGTGGTTCTGCTCGAATGGCTCGGCCGCACGGTGCGCACGCAACTTCACGCCGAGGCGGTCGCAGCCGCCTGACGTAATGGCGCCCCGGCCCGGCCGCGGCGACACAAATCCCGGCAACCTCTCCGATGACGTGCGCGTCACCCGGACTGCGGCAGCATGGCAAAAGGGGCGATCTTGGACGAGCAAACCATGCCATTCCCCGATCGGGCTGTCGCCAGCCTGCCCCGGGTGGCGGTGATCGGCTGCGGCTATTGGGGCAAGAACCTGGTGCGCAACTTCGCGGAGTTGGGCGCGCTGGCAGCGATCTGCGACCCCGACCGCGAGGCCGCCACGCAACTGGCCGACCGCCATCGCAGCGTCGTGGCCGAATTCTGGCGTGCTACCACGGCAATTAATCCGTGACGCCGACCTTCATCTGGAGAGTGCTGTGGTGCGAGGCTCAGCCGGTCGAAAACGGCGGCGTCGCCACGCGCGACTTCATGCGTGTCGAAGACGTTGTGCGGAGCTTGCCCCTCTGCGCCCGAAACGAGGTTGCGGGCGAGGTCTACAATCTCGCTTCGGAGGTTGAGACGTCGGTCCTCGCACTCGCTCGGACTGTCAACCAAGTTGCCGACAATCCGACGCCGATCGCCCTTGCCCCGGCGCGCGAATGGGATCGCTCGGGCCGACGCTTTGGCAATTCGACCAAGGCGCGGACGCAATTGGGTTTTGTCGCCGCAACACCATTCCGCGAGGGCTTGGCGCAAACGATCGCCTGGACCCGCGCCAATCGCGACAGAACCCGCTGCTGCATCCAGCAGCACGCAGCCTTACTGCCGGAAGTCTCATAATGAGCCCGCGGCAATTCCATATCCTGACAGTGGTCGGCGCCCGGCCGCAATTCGTCAAGGCGGCGGCGGTATCGCGCGCGATCGCCACCAATGGTCAAGTGCAAGAGACGCTCGTCCACACTGGCCAGCACTTCGACCCTGGCATGTCGCAAGTCTTTTTCGATGAACTCGGCCTCGCCGAGCCCGCGGTCAATCTCGACATCCACGGCGGGAGCCATGGCGAAATGACCGGGCGCATGCTGCAGGCCGTCGAACGCGTAATCACGGAGAAGAGACCGGACCTCGTGCTCGTGCCGGGCGATACCACCTCGACGCTGGCCGGTGCGCTCGCGGCGGCGAAACTGCATGTCCCGGTGGCCCATCTCGAAGCTGGATTGAGGTCCTTCAACCGTCGCATGCCAGAGGAGATCAACCGGGTGTTGACCGATCATGTCAGCGCCCTGCTGCTTTGCCCGACCACGACCGCGGTCGCGAACCTTCGCCGTGAAGGCGTGACCGACGGCGTCCACGACATCGGCGATGTGATGTATGACGCGACCTTGTTCGCCGCTGCTGCCGCTTCGCGCTCCGCGATCATCGGGAGGCTCGGCCTTGCCGGCCGGCGATACGTCCTTGCGACGGTGCATCGGGCGGAGAGCACGGACGACCCCGAACTGCTGACTGAGATCCTGGCCTATCTGCGCCGCCAGGCTCGTGATTATACGGTGGTTTTTCCACTCCACCCCCGCACCCGCCAGCGGTGGGACGATATCAAGCCGGACCTCGGCGGCATCCTGCTATGCGAGCCGTTGGGCTATCTCGACATGCATCGCCTGCTGCAATCCGCCGAGGCGGTATTTACCGATTCGGGGGGGCTGCAAAAGGAAGCCTATTTCCATCGGGTCCCCTGCGTCACCTTGCGCAGCGAGACAGAATGGGTCGAGACTCTCGAAGCCGGTTGGAACCGGCTATGGAAAGGTCCAGATTGCCCCCCGCGTCGCGAGATCGACGCTTATGGCGACGGCCATGCCGCCGAGAAAGCGGTCGCGCTGATCGTCGATTACCTCAAATGCCAAGCGAAAGCCGGCTCCGTACCGTCCTCCTGACCCTCCAATACAGCACCAGGTCCTCGTACTATCTCGATTGGGCGGAGGCCTTTGCGGCCTCTCCGCTGTTTGCGGTTACCTGCTTCAACGTGTTCAATCGCGAGCAGCGCCGGGCCGCCCTCCGCGCCATAGCGGATGCAGAATTGATCGTGGCGCTGCATTCCTGCTCGGCCGACACGCTCGACTACATCAAGCCGCTGCATCGCGCATTGCAACAGCGGCGCGGTCGATTTCTGATGTTTGTCGGCAACGAATACAATCTCCCTTGGGCCCGGCTCGCCGACAAACGCGCGTTCTTGCGCGATACGGCAGCGGATTTCGTCGCGACCCAGTTGCCACACGAAGCCGGTGAGTGGCTCTATGCCGACACCGGCGCCCGCGTACTGCCGCTGCCGCATGCGCTGAACGACGCCGTATTTCGGCGCAGCAGGCCGGATGCGGCGCGAACGGTCGATATCGGCGGGCGCAGCGCTCGTTATCCGGTGTTCGTCGGCGACGACGAGCGCAACCGCGTGCATGATTGCTTTGCCACGATCGGACCCAAGATCGGATTGACCGTCGACATCGATACGGAGGATCGGCTCGACCGCTCCGGCTGGGCGGCCTTTCTCGACAATTGCCGCGGGACGATCGGCACCGAGGCCGGAACCTGGTTTCTGGAGCGCGACGACCGCACCGCGCTGGCGATCCGCGCCTACATCGACGGCAAGACGGGTCCTGTGATCCGGGCCGATGGCGCGGTTCACGCGTTAGGCCGTCGCCTTCCCTATCGCGTCAAGACCTCGCTGCGCGCATTGGCCAAGGTGCTGCCTATCCGTCATGAGGCGATCGACCGCGGCACCGTCGATTTCGCCGAAATCGAGGAGCGGTTCTTCACCAGCCGCCCGCGCTGTCCGGCCTATTCCAAATGCATTTCCTCTCGCCATTTCGACGCCGCAGGCGCCGGCACCTGCCAGATCCTGATCCGCGGCCGTTATAATGACATCCTCACACCGGACGAGCATTACATCCCGGTCGACCCGAATCTCCGTAATGCCGACGAAGCGGTAGCCCGTTTCCGTGATCCCGCCGAGCGCAGGCGGATCGCCGAGGCCGCCTATACGCTTGCGCATGAGCGCCACACCTATCGGCATCGCATCGCCACCCTCCACGACGCACTCACTGCCGGCCGAACAACCGTGCTTACCTAATGTGCGGTCTGGCCGGCTTCTTGCTGTCGCGCCCGGAATTTGCCGCGGCCGAACTCGAACTTCGACTATGGCGGATGATCGCACCGCTGCGGCATCGCGGACCCGATGACGAGGGGGTTTGGACTGACGGCCGGGCTGGCCTTGCTCATGCGCGCCTCTCGATCATCGACCTGTCTCCAGCCGGCCACCAGCCGATGCCGAGCGGCGATCGCGAAGCCTGGATCAGCTACAACGGCGAAATCTACAATTACGAGGAAATCCGACGCGAACTCGCCGGCCTTGGCTACCCGTTCCGCAGCCGCAGCGACACCGAAGCCATCGTCAATGGCTGGCACGCATGGGGGCCCGGCGTCTTCCCGCGGCTGCGCGGGATGTTCGCGCTGGCAATCTGGGACCGGCGGACGCGCCAACTGGTCCTGGCCCGCGATCGGATCGGCAAGAAGCCGCTCTATTACGCCCGGACCGCCGCAGGCTTGTTGTTCGGCTCCGAGATCAAGGCGCTGCTTGCCTGGCCAGGCGTCGAAAGGCGCCCCGACCTCACGGCGATCGATCGTTACCTGAGCCTCGGCTACGTTCCGGCGCCGCACACCGCGTTCGCCGGCGTCGAGAAGCTCCTCCCCGCCCATTATCTGATGATCAACGTGCTCCCCGACGGCAGTCTCGAGGAGCCCGAAATTGCACGCTATTGGAGGATGCCGACGCCGAACGCCGCAAGGCCGAAGCAGCGGGCCGCAGAAATTCGGGAAGAACTCGTCCACCATCTCGAGGAAGCAGTTCGGCTGCGCCTGATCGCCGATGTGCCGCTGGGAGCATTCCTTTCGGGTGGGATCGACTCCTCGGCTGTCGTCGCGATGATGGCGCGGGCGGGGGGCGGCAAGGTAAAGACCTTCTCGATCGGCTTTTCAGCCAAGGAATACGACGAGACCGGCTACGCCCGAATGGTGGCCCAACGCTACGGGACGGAACACCAGGAATTTCTCGTCGAGCCCGACGCGGTTGCCGTCTTGCCGCAATTGGCTTGGCATTACGGCGAGCCGTTCGCCGATCCGTCAGCGATTCCGACCTACTATGTCTCGCAACTGGCCCGGCAAAAGGTCACGGTGGCGCTGACCGGCGATGGCGGCGACGAGTGCTTTCTCGGCTACCGGCGCTATCAGGCGATGCGCTACTTGTCGCGGCTTGATCGCTGGCCACGTTGGAGCCGCGCCGGGATCACGCAGACGCTCGCCTTTGCTCCACGGCAGTGGGCCCGGCGCCGTCGCGTTCCTCAGATCCGCAGCGTCCTGGGCGCGCCCGAGTCCCGGCCCGCGCAGCGTTACGCCCCAACCGTCGTTTATTTTGCCGATAGTGAGAAAGCGTCCCTATACGACGATGCGATGCATCCCCTGCTCGCCAATTCCAGCCTCGACCTGCTCGAACCCTATTTTGCCGAGGCGAAGACCCTCGCTGAGGGAGCCAACCGCGCCGACCTCCACACCTATCTGCCCGATGATCTTATGGTAAAGGTTGATGTCGCCAGCATGGCGCACGGGCTCGAAGCGCGCTCGCCGTTCCTCGACCATATTCTCATCGAATGGGCGGCGCGGCTTCCTGAAGCCATCAAGTTCAAAGGCGGAGTTCTAAAGGCCCTGCTCAAATCGGCGATGGCGCCATATCTGCCGTCCGAAATTCTCCATCGGCCAAAGCGCGGCTTTTCCTGCCCGGTCGACCGTTGGCTTCGCCAGGAGCTGCGGAACCTCGCCTACGACACGCTGCTCTCGCGGCGCGCCGGCACGCGTGGCCTATTGCGGCCGGCTCATGTCCGGCTGCTGCTCGACGAGCATTGCGCCTACCGAGCCGACCACCATACTCGGCTGTGGGCTTTGCTGATGCTCGAATTGTGGTTCGAAATGTGGATCGACGCTCCCGCCGATGCGGTTGTGCTGCGGCCAGCGGCCTAACCCGGACGCCGAGTCGGCCCGCGGTTGGCGCGGCGTATACTGATTATTCGCAATCCTGCGGCGGGCAGGCCTCGACGCGCCGAGCGCATATTCGCCGCAGTCCTAGGCGAACTTCAAGCCCGTGGCTGCACCGTCATCGTCCGGTGCACCGAAATGCCGGGCGACGCGCGGCGGCTGGCGCAAGAGGCAGAGGCGGAATTTGACTTGATCGTTGCCGCCGGAGCCGACGGCACGGTCAACGAAATCGTCAACGGGCTGGCCTCGTCGCGGCCGATGGCGCTGTTGCCGCTCGGCACTGCCAATGTGCTGGCAAATGAAATCGGATTGCCGCGTCGGCCGGCGGAACTCGCCGAATTAATCGCGCAGGGCCTGGGGCAGCCGGTCTGGCCCGCATTAGTCGGCGAGCGGCTGTTTGTCGCGATGGCAGGGATCGGCTTTGACGCTGAAACCGTCGCCGCCGTCGATCCGCGGCTGAAGCGGCGTTTCGGCAAGCTCGCTTTCGCCGCGGCGGCCATGCACTGCCTGTGGCGCTCCCGGCAGCGTGAGTTCGTCATTCGTACCGAGACTGGTAGCTATCGTGCCGCCTCGGCGATCCTCGCCAAGGGAAAATTCTGCGCTGGCGGCTTCCGTCTGGCGCCGCGGGCCAGGATCGCCGACCCGAATCTGCAGATCGTTCTGTTCCGACGAGGAGACCGGATGGCGGTGCTGCGCGCGGTCGCGGCGATGGCGTTCGGCATGCTGCACCGCCTGCCCGAGATTACGATCGTCACTGCCCGCAGCGCGAGGCTCGATGGATCCGGGTTGTGCCATGCCGACGGCGAGGTCGTCGCGGAGCTACCGCTCGCCGCGCGGATCGCCGACAGACCATTACTGCTCGTTCAGCCGGCGATAATCGGAACCTAGCGCCCTATAGCTTGTTTGCCGACATAGCCGAACCCCGTCGGATCGATTCAACTCACCTAGTGGCGGGGGAGAGGTGATGGAGGTCACATGCTCTATTGGGCCCTCGTATTTTTCATCGTCGCGGTGATCGCGGGGATCCTCGGCTTCGGCGGCATCGCTTTCGCCGCTGTCGGAATCGCGAAGATCTTGTTCTTTTTGTTCCTGGTGGTGTTCCTGGTGACCTTGGTGATGGGTTTCGCCGGGCGCAGCCGGCCGCCGCCTTGAAAGCCAGCGGCCGCGCCGTTGGCGGCCGCCCTAATCGGCGGCCAGCACGCGCGCCAGTTGGCTTAGCGCCTCCTGGTGCCGCTCGTTCGGAATTTGGGCGAAGTTGCGCGCCAGTTCGAGGCACATGCGCTCGCGGGGGCTGATGAGCCGCTCGTTGTCCTGCGCCAAGCCGTCGAAGAAATAGCTGACCGGGACGCTCAGGACCTGCGCGATCTCGAACAGGCGCCCGGCCGACACCCGATTGATCGCACGCTCGTACTTGTGCGCTTGCTGATAGGTCACGCCGATCAGATCGGCAAGTTGCTGCTGGGTCAGCCCGAGCATGATCCGCCGTTCGCGAACACGGCCGCCGACGTGCCGGTCGATGTCCTGGGTTCGCGTCGTCGACCGGCGCGGCGTGGCGGCGTGACCCGAGACGTTGCCGGTCTTGGCGGAAGGCTCACCCACGCCATCGCGGCGCGCGCCTGAGTGACGCGCGTTGGTCCGCAACTCCTTAATCACCTGTTCCTGATCTCTCATCGCATCCTACTCGTTCAGCTCACGAAGCCCTCGCCCGCGAGGGGGCATATCGGATTTCCCGTTCTGCTGCGGTTCGTCCACGGAACGCGCGCGATAGATCGGCCGTCCGCGCTCAACCACATGGTGTCGTCGAATAGAACGGTCGCGATGTGTCAATTTTTAGGCAGCTTTGCAGCCATTTCGGCGCAAGGCGCTGCGCACATCTGCGTCTGACGCATGCCGTTCGCGTTGACAGCCGCCGGCCCCGATGCTACCGACCGACGCTGGTCCGTACACAAAAATCGATGCCGCGCATATCCATCGGCGACTGCTCGCTCTATTACGAGCGGCAAGGCATAGGGTTCCCGGTTCTCTTCATCTCCGGGCTGGGGGGATTCGCGTCCTTTTGGCAGGATCAGGTCGCGGCCTTCGCCAAGCGCTTCGAAGTGGTCACCTTCGATCACCGCGGCATCGGCCAAAGCGATCCAGCCCGTTTGGGCTATACCGTCGAGCGGATGGCGGTGGATGTGATCGGCCTGCTCGATGCCTTGGAGATCAAGCGGTGCCATGTCGTCGGACACTCGACCGGCGGCGCCATCGCGCAGGCGCTGGCGATCGAATATCCGAACCGGCTCGCCAGCGTCGTGCTGTCAGCGACCTGGACCAAGGCCGACGCCTATTTCCGGCGGCTGTTCAACCTGCGCAAAGAGGTGCTAGAGCGCCTCGGGCCCAGCATCTACCTGCAATCGGCGACTCTTGTCTGGTATCCAAGCTGGTGGGTGGCACGCAACAATGAGCGCCTTCGTCAAGTGGAAGCGCAGAACTTGGCGGCGTTCGCGCCGACCGAAATCGTCGCAAGCCGGATCGATGCGATGCTGGCGTTCGACCGCACTGCCGAACTCGGCCGGATCAAGACCCCGACTTTGGTGATCGGCACCGAGGACGACATCGTCACCCCCTCCTATTTCTCCGAGGAACTCGCCCGGTTAATCCCGGGCGCCGAAATTAAGCTTTTTTCGCGGGGCGGCCATTTTCTGACACAGGTCCGAGCCCGCGAATTCAACAACGCAGTTCTCCCTTTCCTGGTCTCCCATACGCCGGACTGACCGGTTCTCGTAGCACCCGTTCGGCCGCGCGATTAGGACATTTTCAATACCTCCCGGCTAACCTGTCTCCGGCGTGCTTGAAGGCGTGCGCCACCAAATCTCGAGGCTCGAATCGTGTCCTGTCGTCACTCCGCTTTCTGCGCCGTTGCCGTCCTACCCCAAACGATCGGGGCCCGTTACGGATCGAAGCCCTGTCTTAGTGCACAACGGGCGTGAGCAATGGAGCGCGACGATCCGGGTACACTCCGCAAACGGCACCGGGAAAGCATCGCGATCGCCGCCGCGGTTCGAACCGCGCTGCGTCAGGATCGTCTGTTGTTCGCCTTTCAGCCGATAGTCTGTGCCGCCACTGGAACCGTCGATTATTTCGAATGCCTGCTCCGCATGCAAAGCCCCGACGGCCGGCTCGTTGCCGGCGGTGAATTCGTCGAGGTGGTCGAACGTCTAGGGCTGATCGGTGCTGTTGATCGCTATGTCCTGGCCAAAGCGGTCGATGAGCTTGGCAGCGACCCCGACGTCCGCTTGGGATTCAACGTTTCCGGGCTAACGGCGGGCGACCGGCCCTGGCTACGCTCGCTGATCGCGCTCCTGCAGCGACAACCGGCTCTCGCACGCCGCCTTGTCGTTGAGATCACCGAAACCGCCGCATCGCGCGACTTCGCAGAGACCGCGCGGTTCGTCGATACGTTGCGACAAGCCGGATGCCGCGTCGCGCTCGACGATTTTGGGGCCGGCCACACCTCGCTACGGCATTTACAGACCTTGGCGGTGGACACCGTCAAGATCGACGGCTCCTTTGTCCGTAGCCTTACCGCCAACTCCGAGAGCCGCGTCTTTCTCCGCCATCTGCTGGGACTGACGAACGGCTTCGGTCTGAGCACGGTCGCCGAGTGCGTCGAGACCGCCGAGGAGGCAGCACTGTTGCGGGGGGAGGGCGTCGGTTATCTTCAGGGCTATCACTTCGGACGTCCTACAGTCGAACGCTCTTGGATCGGCAATTGAGGATTGTCGAGAAGATTTGCACGCCGGCATGGACGCCGATGCTTCGGATGCCGGTCCGCCGGCCGATAAATTACATGCCCGATGCGGCGACGGCGGGCGAGCCCGGCGCGCTGCGGCGATATTCGGGAACCAGCCGTTCCAGGAGCTGGAGCGCTCGCTCTTCGCGGCGGTTGCGGATGTGGTCTTCGAGCTCGTCGATCGCGCGGGCGATCAGAGCGTAATCGGCCGTGCGCGGGGCCGCGAGGCGAAGCGCGGGAATCGCCGTCGGCAGCAGCGGTTCGGCAGCGTGAAATAGTTCTTCGTGGAGTTTCTCGCCCGGCCGCAAACCGATGAATTCGATCGCCACGTCTCGTTCCGGCCGCAACCCCGCGAGGCGCACCATCTGCCGCGCCAGGTCGATGATCGCCACCGGCTCGCCCATGTCGAGAACAAATATCTTGCCGCGTTCTTGCGCCTCGGATTTGGCCGGCGAAAGCGCCGCGGCCTGCAGCACCAGCTCGACTGCTTCGCGCACGGTCATGAAAAAACGGGTCGCCTCCGGATGCGTCACGGTCAACGGTCCGCCCGCAGCAAGCTGGCGCCGAAACAGCGGAACCACCGACCCGGTCGAGCCGAGGACGTTGCCGAACCGCACGGTGACATAGCGCGTCCCCGAAGCCAGCGGAGGGCGGGGACGGGCCTCGTACAGGTCGAGCGCTTGGCACAGGCTTTCGGCGATGCGCTTGGTAACGCCCATGACGCTCGTCGGATTGACCGCCTTGTCGGTCGAGATCATGAAAAAAGGCCGACCCCGAAGGCCCTGGCCGCCTCGGCAACGTTGCGGGTGCCGATGACGTTCGTGGCGATCCCCTCGATCGGGTTGGCTTCGACCATCGGCAGATGCTTCAGCGCCGCGGCGTGAAACACAATCTCGGGCTGCTCGACAGCCATCACCTCGTCGATCTGGGCGCGCTCCCGTACATCGCGCAAGAGCGGGTGGCGCGGCAGATCGGCAAATCGCTCGCGCAATTCGGCATCAACCGTGTAGAGCGCGAACTCGCTGTTATCGAGCAGGGCCAGCCGCAGGGGTGATAGGGCGGCGGCCTGCCGGGCGAGTTCCGCGCCGATCGTGCCGCCGGCGCCCGTGACCAGCACCCGCCTTCCGGTGATCAGCCGCGCCATGCTGTCGCGGTCCAGCACCGCTTGCGGCCGGCCGAGCAGGTCTTCGAGCGCGATCGGTTCCACGGCGCGATCGGGGTGGTAGAGTTCGCCGCGGAATTCGGTTAATTTTGGCACGCGAGCCAGGGGTATCGCCAACGCGTCGGCGCGCTCCAGCAGGCGGCGAACCTGCGTTCCGGGCAGATGCTGCGCCGTGATCAGCAGCTTTTCTGGGCGTTTGCCGCGGCGGTCGAGCTGCTCGACCACGGTTTCCAGCGCGTCGATCGTGCCCAGCACCGGCACCCGATAGATTTCACGGCCGACCCGCGAGGAGGTGTCCGCCAGCACGCCGACGACCCGGTAAACCGCCCGCGGATCGCGCGTCACCTCGCGAATGAAGGTGTCTGCACCTTCCTTCGTGCTGATCAGCAGCACCGGCACAGGACGATGCCTGGCTCGTTCAAGAATGTGATCGAGGCCGCGATCCTTGAATAGCCGATAGGCGAGGCGCGGCGCCCCCAGCAACGCGATCAGCACGAACCAGTCAATCAGAAGGGTTGAGCGCGGCAAGTACGCAAGCCGAGTCAGCAAGAACATGATCGGTAAAAAGATCAGCACTGTGAGCGTCACCGCGCGAGCGATATTGAAGAGGTCCGGCAGCGAGGCGTAACGCCAGATGCCGCGGTATAAACCGGTCAGGAGAAAGACGCCGGCCGCAATCAAGGTGAAGCTGGCGACGTAGATCGCGGTCAGGCGGGGCTCGTAGACGACAAGCTCGCCGCCGATTCGCAAATAGAGCGCACCGACGAACGACAACGCCGCCATCCCGACATCATGGGCAAAGGCGAAGAGCGCCCGCCGATTGTTCGGAAAGATCGCCATCCGGCCCGTATAGCAGGAATTGTCCGCGACAGGAAACTCGGACCCCTGCCCTATTCCGGCGGCGCCGGCCGTTGCCTAGAATGACGCATGAGCTCGCAGCGGCTCTACGATATGCTTCGACCCGACGGTCCAGGCGCCGCCGCCCGAGCCTATCGCATCGCACATCACGCGATGGTCGCCGCGGGCATAGGAATCATGCTGGCCGATACGGTCGAGCCTTGGCGCGAGGCCTATTCCGCCGTCCTCGACGTCGGCTTTCAGCTCGTTTCGACGTTCTTTTTCGTCGAGTACTTCTTGCGGCTCGCCGCAGCTCCGGGAGCGCCCGGTGCGGCGCATCGCGGTCCGTGGCGCGCGCGGTTCGCCTGGGCGGTCTCGGTCGGCGGCGCGTTCGACCTCCTGGGCGCGCTGCCCAGCGTTCTCGATGTCATCTTCAACCCAGGCTATGCGAGCCTCTTTGGCTTCATCTGGGTGTTCAAGCTGGTGCGCTTCGTGCCGGGGTTGGCGAGCCTGCAGCGCGTCGTCAGCCGGGAACGCCACGCGCTCCTCTCGGTGCTGCTTGCCTTCGGCATCATCCTGCTGATGGCGGCGAGCCTCGCCTACCTCCTGGAGCGGGAGGCCCAGCCGGAGGTCTTCGGTTCGATCCCGGCTGCACTGTGGTGGGCGATCGTGACCCTGACGACGACTGGTTATGGCGATGTGACACCACATACCCTAGCCGGCCGAATGCTGTCAGGCCTGGTCATGGTCAGCGGAATTCTCGTTTTCGCGCTCTGGGCCGGCATTCTCGCCACCGGTTTTGCCGAGGAAACGCGCCGCCGCGAATTGCTGCGGACCTGGGACCTCGTCGCCAAGGTACCGTTTCTGCATGACGCCGGCACGTCGGTTATCGCCGACGTCACCCGGCTGCTGCGGGCGCGCGATTACCCGGCGGGCGCCGTCATTGTGCGCCGCGGCGAGCCCGGCGACTGCATGTATTTCGTCGCCGCGGGACAGGTGGAAATCCAGCTCATGCCGGAGCGGGTCTATCTTGACGCCGGGCAATTCTTCGGCGAGATCGCGCTCCTGACCGGGGCGCCGCGCAACGCCACCGTCGTCGCCGCTGAGCCGTGCACCTTGCTGAGCCTCGATATCGTCGATTTTCGTCAGCTGCTGGCGCGCCAACCCGACCTCGCACGCTTCATCCGAGAGGAGGCCGCGCGCCGGCTTGGCGTGGTCCCAGGTCAGACGGCGGCGCGGTAGACTGAAGCCTCGGCGCACGGCAGATAATAGTTCGATGGGAACCCGGCAGCAGTGCGCGCCTCCTCGTTGAAGGGAGGCTTCAGGGTGCCGGCGTAGTGGCGGCGCACGCGATCCTGAAAGACCGACTGCGGGTCCAGACCGCGCTCGCGGCAGAGCCGCTCGAACCAGCGCACCCCGAACGCGACATGGCCGATCTCGTCCCGGTAGATGCGATGAAGGATCGCGGCGCTTTCGCCGTCTCCGGCGCGATCGAGCCGAGCCGCCATCTCGGGCGTCACGTCGAGGCCGCGCGCCTCGAGCACAAGCGGCACGACGGCAAGCCGCCCCAACAGATCGCCAGCGGTCGCGGCGGCTGCCTCCCACAGCCCGTCATGCGCCGGCAGATCGCCGTACGCTGCGTCGAAATCGCCGAGTCTCCTGGCCAGGAGTACGAAGTGCTGCGCTTCTTCGTTGGCAACCTCGACCCAGTCGTCGAAAAATTCACGCGGCAAACCACCCTCGGCGAATCGGGAGATCAAGTCCCAGGCTAGATCGATCGCGTTCAATTCGATATGGGTAAGCGCATGCAGCAGGGCGATCCGCCCGGCACGCGATCCGAATGATCGGCGTTTCGCCATTTGCTTGGGCGCGCGCAGCAACGGACGGGTGGGGCGGGCGGGGCGCGGCCGAGGCGACGCGTGTCCGACCGGCAACGCAGCCTCGCGCCAAGCAACCGCCAGCGCGCGGCTCGCCGAGGCTTTGGCAAAGGGATCGGCCGTGGCGAGGATTGCGGCGGCGCCGGCGCAAAGGCTGCCAGCGGTCAGAGCGCTTTCACCGCCTTCAGCACCTCGGCGACATGGCCAGGTACCTTGACCTTGCGCCAAACACCGCGAACGCCGCCTTCCCCGTCGATCAGATAGGTTGCGCGTTCGATCCCCATGTATTTGCGCCCGTACATGCTCTTTTCGACCCACACGCCATATTTCTCGCAAACGTCGGAATTGGCGTCGGAGGCGAGGACGAAGGGCAATTCGTACTTCTTCTTGAACTTGTCGTGCGCGGCGACGCTGTCTTTGGAGACGCCGATCACCACCGCCTCCGCGCCGCGGTAATCGGGTAGCGAATTGCGGAAACCGCAGGCCTCGGCGGTACAGCCCGAGGTATCGTCCTTCGGATAGAAATAGAGCACCACCTTCTTGCCGCGCAGTTCCGCCAGGCTGACGTTGCCGCCGCCATCGGTTGGAAGAGTGAAATCGGGGGCCTTATCGCCGAGCTGAACACTCATCGCGCGTTCTCTCCTGTCTTCTCGGTCGCCCGTTTCGCGACCCGTCCGGCCGGTGCGGCGACCAACTCATCATAATAGCGGCGGACGCGTTGCGCGGCGGCCGAGATTTCAGCCTCGAGGTGAGCAAAGTCAACCGCGCCGGCGCAGCGCGCCAAGGTGGCAGCGTCAATGTCGCTGAAATCGTCCCCGACCTGATTTTCATCGCCGAGCAAGGTCAGCAACGCCAGTACACGCCGCAGCAGCCTCGCCGCGTCGGTGAGTTCTCGCGCCGTCTCGGACGGCAGCAGCGCTGCCTCGCTGAGAGCACGCAGCGCCCCCAGGGTGTCGCGGCGCAGAATGTCGGGGAATCCCGCGGCGCCGCGCAGCATCAGATACTGAACGATGAATTCGAGATCGATCAGCCCGCCGGGCCGATTCTTCAAATCCCAAAGCGAGGGTCGTGGATTCTCCGCGGCGATCCGCCGGCGCATGTCGGCGACATCGACGGCGAGCTTGCCCGGGTCACGTGGCCGGCGCAGCACTTCGTCGATAATCTGGGCGGCGCCCCCGCACAATATCCGATCACCGGCGACCGGCCGGGCGCGGGTCAGCGCCATATGCTCCCAGGTCCAGGCCGATTCGCGCTGATAGCGGGAAAAGGCCGATAGGCTCGATGCAATCGGGCCCGCCTCGCCCGACGGACGCAGCCGCATATCGACCGGGTAAAGGCGTCCCTCGGCGGTCGGCGCGGCAATTGCGGCGATCAATCTCTGGCTGAGCCTGGCGTAGTAGGTACTGACCGGCAACGGCTGCGGGCCGTCCGATCCGCGGCTGTCGCCGGGCGCGTCGTAAAGCACGATCAGATCGAGATCGGAGGCGAGCGTCATCTCGCGGCTGCCGAGCCGGCCCATGCCGATGACGGCCAGAGCACCCCCCGCGATACGACCGTGGCGGCGCGCGAATTCCTCCTCGGCCACCGGGACCAGGACCCGCAGCGCCGCCTCTGCAACATCGGCCAGCGCGCGGCCGGCCGCAATCTCGTCAAGAGCTTGGCGCAAGAGCAGGACGCCGATTTGAAACCGATGCTCGCCGGCCCAGCGCCGCGCCGCGTCGAGGCAGCCCTCGTAATTGTGGGCGGCGGAGGAGACGCGACCCAGATCCGCGGCGAGCTCGTCCAAGCCCGGGGGCGGGGCGAAGAATTCTTCGGTCAATACCGAATCGAGGAGCTGCGGCCGTTGCGCCAGCTGCTCGGCCAGAAGCGGCGCCCCGGCCATGATTTCCGCAACCAGCGCCAGCAGCCCCGAATTGGCGTGAAAGAGCGAGAACAATTGCACGCCCGCCGGCAGATGCGACAGGAACCGGTCGAAGCGCAGCAATGCGGCGTCCGGCTGCGCGGATGCCCCGAACACCCGCAGCAGTTCCGGGACGAGCTCGGTCAGGATTTCACGCGCTCTCTGGCTGCGCGTGGCCCGTAACCGACCATGATGCCAGGCGCGAACTCGCCCCGCGACCGCTGCCGGGTCAGCGAAACCGAGCCGGCTCAGCGTCTCCAGCGTGGCGGGATCGTCCTCGACGCCGGTGAAGACAAGGCTGCCGGGACCGGCGAGGCTCGGCGCCTGTTCGAACAACTCGGCATAATGCCGCTCGACCGAGCCCAGGTGCGAGGTCAGATCGGCGACAAAAACCTCGGCCTGCGGATAGCCGAGAAAAACCGCGATCCGCTCGATCCCCTCGCGATCCGGCGGCAGGCGATGGGTCTGCGCATCGTCGACCATCTGCAGCCGGTGCTCGAGCCGGCGCAGAAAGCGATAATCTTCGATCAAGGTCGCCGCGGTAGCCGGATCGATGCGCTTGGCATCGGCCAGACGGCGCAGCGCCTCGCAGGTCGGCGCCACTCGCAGCGCCCGAATCCGCCCGCCCCAGATCAGCTGCTGCGTCTGGGCGAAAAACTCGATTTCGCGGATGCCGCCTCGGCCGGTCTTGATGTCGTGCCCGGCGACCGCAATTCGCCCGCCGCCCTTGTGCGCCTCGATCTGGCGCTTGATCGAATGGATGTCCTGGATCGCCGCGAAATCCAGGTTCTTGCGCCAGATGAAGGGTTGCAGCTCGTCCAGAAAGCTGGCGGCGGCGGCGCGGTCGCCGGCGACCGGGCGGGCCTTGATCAGCGCGGCGCGCTCCCAGTTCTGCCCGACGCTCTCGTAGTAGGCGATCGCGGCTCTGACCGACATCGCCAGTGGCGTTGACCCTGGATCGGGCCGCAGCCGCAAATCGGTGCGAAAGACATAGCCGTCGCCGGTGCGTTCTTCGAGAATGCGCACCAGATCGCGGGCAAGGCGCACGAAAAACCGCTGGACGCCGTCGCGTGCGGTCACCTGCGCCCGCGCCGCGTCGTAAAGAAGGATCAGGTCGATATCACTCGAATAATTGAGCTCGCGACCGCCGAGCTTGCCCATGCCGAGGACGATGAGCCCGCTGTCCTCTCCCGGCCGATCGAAATCGGCGATCTGGATCGCGCCGGCGCGCGCCGCTTGGCGCAGCAGGTGCCGAAAGGCGGTGCCGATTGCAGCTTCGGCGAAGCGGCTCAACGCCAGGGTCTGCTCTTCCAGCGACCAGACGCCGGCAAGTTCGGCGACCGCAGCGAGAAGCGCCGTGCGCCGCCGGGCAATTCTGAGCCGCCGCATCAACGCCGCCGTATCTTCGCCAAGATCCCGCGGCTCCTCGACGCTTGCGGCGAGGCGGTCGAAGACGGGATCGGCGCCGGTCTCCACAAGGCGGGTCAGGAACGCCCACTCCTTGACCGCGGCATCGGTAAGGAACGGGCTGTTGCCGAAGATCGCTTCGAGCAGGCGACGGCCGGGAGGAGCGGTGCTCCAGCGGCGGGCGGAGTCCGCTCGCGGGTCTTCGGCAGCCCCGGCGAGCGCCTCGGTCCAGGCTTCGAAGCCAAGAGCGAGGCGGCGCGCATCGGCGGCCTGCGGCAGGCCGTCGCCATCGGGGGAGAGGTGAGATAGCAGCGTCACCCGAAAAACCTGGCAGAGGCGGGGAGAGCAGGGGGCGCCGGCCACGTCGGTCGGCGGTGCGGCGGGTCGGCCGCGGAGCGCATCACGTCCTGCGCTGGCTGGGCGCGCTCGCAGCGGCATTGGCCCTCGTCGTCGGGTTTGGCCTGTGGCGCCTGACCCAGGGCCCGATCGCGCTCGACCGCTTCACCCCCTACGTGCAGACGATCGTCGATCGGTCGGTGAGGAACCTCCATATCGTCATCTCCGGCGTCAGCTTCGGCATCGACCACGATTCGGGTCAGCTCGACCTGAAGCTTCTCGGCGTAGGGCTGTCGCGGCCGGACGGCGTTCGCCTCGCCATGTTTCCCGCGGTTGTGACGAGCTTCAGCCTCAAATCCTTGCTGCACGGCAGCCTCGTCCCGACGCGGATCGTCGTCGAACAGCCGACGTTGCGGCTCGTTCGTAAAAGCGACGGGAGCATCTATTACCGCTTTGGCGGCGAGAACGCCGACGCGCCGCGTTTCGGCGCCGACCTTCTTGCCTGGATCGCCGACCCGCCCAATTCCGGAGCGACGCCGGCTCGCTTCGATCGGCTCATCGTACGTGACGCCACGATCATTCTCGACGATCAGGTGAGCGGGCGACGCTGGCAGTTCGACCGCGTCGACGCGACCGCGGAGCGAAATCGAGGGATCGTCGCCGGCGATGTCGCCTTTGCCGTCGCGATTGGCGCCAGCCGGCCGGAATTCCACACGAGCTACCGCTATTCCGCGGCAGAGCGAGCGATCGACCTGTCGATCGAGTTCGGGGCGGTCGAGCCGGCGGTGTTGGCCACGATCACTCCAGCGCTGGCCCCGTTTGCCGCACTCCGGCTTCCGGTCAGCGGCACCTTGACGATGCGGCTCGATCTTGCCGCGGGTGACGCTGAAGGGGTGCGGGCCGATCTGGGCTTCGGCACGGGCGAGGTCGCAAGCGCATTCCTGCCGCACGGCCGGCTCGGCATCGAGCAAGGCGAACTCCATGCCATCTATGCGCCCGAAACCAAGGAATTGAAGCTTCTGCGGCTGGGGCTCGACTTCGGCGGCGGGTCGGCGATTACGGTCAAGGGCCAGCTCGACGATGTCGAGCCAACGCTCATTGCCGGAATCGGCACCGGGGCGACGCCTCTCCCAGGCGAACTTCATGTCAGCCTCAGAAATGTTCCGGTCACGCGGTTCGAGAGCCTGTGGCCGCAGACGCTGAGCCCCGGCGGCCGCCAATGGGTGCTGGCCAATGTTGGCGAGGGGCTCCTCGAAGAGGCAGCGTTGCGGCTCGGGATTGCCGTCGTCCCCGGGGCACGCTCGGCCGAAATCACTTCGGCGGGAGGCTCGCTTCGCTACCGCGATCTGGCGATCCGCTATCTCGACGGCCTCCCGCCGGTGCGAAGCGTCGACGGCACGGCAAAATTCACCGGCAAAACCTTGGTCTTCTCTCCGCGTGACGGCGAGATGGCGGGCGTTCGATTGACCGGCGGAACGGTCCAGATCACCGATCTCGGCGACCCGGTTGAATGGATTGCGATCGATCTCGGGCTTGCCGGACCATTGCGCGGTGTCCTGCAAACTCTTGATTCCGGGCGTCTTCACTACGCAAAGGCGATTGGGATCGATCCGGCAAGCGTTACCGGTCGAGCCGAAGGAAACCTGCATTTCAAATTGCCGCTTTTGCGCGAGGTTCGTCTCGACCAGATCGGCTATGGGGCGAAGGGCGCGCTCCACCATGTCGCGATCAGCGATATCGCGATGGGCCGCGAAATCAGCGACGGCGAATTCGCTCTTGAAATCAAGCAAACCGGGGCCAGCCTTCGGGTCCGCGCCGATTTCGACGCTGTCCCGACCGACATCGACACCAAGTTGATCTTCAGGTCGAAAACGGGACCGCGCGTCCGGTGTCACGTCAGCCTGACTGTCGACGACGCACAACGGCGACGGCTGGCGGGCGGCTACTTCGACGACCGCGTTGCCGGACCCGTCGGCGTTGACGTGGATTATCGCGGTTTTGAGGGCGGTCGGTCCGAGGTAGTCACCCGCCTCGATCTGCGCAGTGCGGCGCTGGCCGTGGCCGAGGCGGGCTGGCAAAAAGCGCCGGGGGTTCCTGCGACCGCGGCCTTTGCGGCTGACCTCAAAGACGACCGGGTCACCAGGCTGCGCCAGTTTGACCTGAAGGCGCCAGGGCTCGACGGCAGGCTGGCGATCGCCATGATGCCCGAAGGGAAGCGGATCGACCGCATCGACATCGAACGGCTCCAGATCGCCGGCAGCTATATCGCCGGCACTGTCTCGCGTCGGGACGAGGGCGGTTGGCGCGCCGATCTGCGGGGCTCGCGGCTTGACTTGGGCCATTGGCTCAAGATGCCCGACAAGGACGACGCAAGTGCGGGCGAGCCCCTGGCGATCGACGCTCGCTTCGGGCGCTTGATCCTGGGACCCCGGCGCGAACTGCGCGACGTCACCGCGCAATTGCGTCGCGACGCTGACAAATGGCGGGCCGCCCGCGTCGATGCGAAATATGCCAACGGCCACACCCTGGCACTGCGGTTTGGCAACGAGGACGCTCGGCACGGCTTTGATTTCGCGTCGGACGATTTCGGCTCGGCTCTGAGCCTTGCGAATATCACCGACAATATCGCCGGCGGCCGCGTCTCCGTCACCGGCCAGGTTTCCGAGGAAGCTGGAGGGCGCGTCCTGCAAGGCCACATCGAAGCCGAGAACTACCATCTGATGCGCGCGCCGGTTTTCGCCCGCATCCTGTCGGCCGCCTCGCTGCCGGCCGTCGCCAGCATGCTCGCCGGATCCGGCATTCCGTTCAGCACGCTGCGCGGCGATTTCGTCCATGCCAAGGACCATCTCACCTTCGAGAAGCTGATCGCCTATGGCGGCGCGATCGGCGCCACCGCCAATGGCACCATCGATATCGGAAACGACCGGCTCGATCTGCAAGGGACGATCGTCCCCGCCTATACATTGAACACGGTCATCGGCAACATCCCGATCATCGGCTCGCTCTTGCTCGGCGGCGAGGGTCAGGGGCTGTTCGCCGCCAACTACCGGCTGACCGGATCGAGCGGCAATCCGGAGATCTCCGTCAATCCGTTGAGCGTGCTGGCCCCGGGCTTTCTGCGCCGGCTGTTCCAGCCCGATTTCGGTAGGCCGCCGGCGGCTGAAAAGCCGCTTGGCAAGCGGTAAAGAAAAACCCTCACACCGCCTGGACCAGGATATGCCGCTTGCGGCCGGCGCTGAGCTTGATGTGGCCCTCGCGGTCGAGATCGGCAAGCGACACCGGCCGCGTCTCGCCGCTGACCACCGTGTCGTTGATGCGCGCGCCGCCGCCCTTGATCAGCCGCCGCGCTTCGCTGTTCGACGCGGCAAGCCCGGCGCTGGCGAACAGCTCGAAAGCCGGCATGCCGCGTTCGAGCAGCGTCGCGCGGCACCGCGACCTGCGGCAACGCGCCGCCGGCCGGCCGCCGCTCCTCGAAGACGTCGCCGCGCGGTCTCGGCGGCGGCTCGGCGGCGTCGCGGCCATGCGCGAGCGCGGTCGCCTCGGTCGCCAGCACCTTTTTCGCCTCGTTGATCTCGGCGTCCGCAGGCGTTCGAGCCGCGCGATCTCGGCCAGCGGCAATTCGGTGAAAAGGCGCAGAAAACGGCCGACATCGGCGTCCTCGGTGTTGCGCCAGAATTGCCAGTATTCGTAAGGCGACAGCCGCTCGGCGTTGAGCCAGACGGCGCCCTGCGCGCTCTTGCCCATCTTGGCGCCCGATGCGGTCGTCAGCAGCGGCGTCGTCAGCCCGAACAGGCGTGCGCCCGTCGGCTGCGCCGGCCCAGTTCGACGCCGGCGACGATGTTGCCCCACTGGTCGGAGCCGCCCATCTGCAATTCGCAGCCGATGCGCCGCGCCAGTTCGACAAAATCGTAGGCTTGCAGGACGAGGTAGTTGAATTCGAGGAACGACAGCGGCTGGTCGCGGTCGAGCCGCAGCCGGACGCTGTCCTGCGTCAGCATGCGGTTGACCGAGAAATGCCGGCCCGACGTCGCGCAGAAACGGGATGTAGCGCAATTCGTCGAGCCAGTCGGCGTTGTTGACCATGACCGCGTCGGTCGGGCCGTCGCCGAAGGCAGGAACCTGGCGAAGACCTTGCGGATGCCGGCCATGTTGCGCGGCGATCGTCGCGTCGTCGAGCAGCTGGCGCGCCTCGTCCTTGCCCGACGGGATCGCCGATCTTGGTCGTGCCGCCGCCCATCAGCACGATCGGCTTGTTGCCGGTCTTCTGGAACAGGCGCAGCAGCATGATCGACACCAGATTGCCGATATGCAGGCTGTCGGCCGTGCAGTCATAGCCGACATAGGCGGTCAGCGGCCCGGGCCCTGCGAGGCGCGCGTCGAGCCCGGCGAAATCGGTGCATTGATGGATAAAGCCGCGCTCGGCGGCGGCGGCGAGAAAGGCGGAACGAGTGGGTTCGCATGGCGGACATCGTCTAGCACAAGTACAGCGGGCAAATCTGCGGTCGCGGCAGATGCGGCGGGCTGGGGCTGATGAGCGGCACCTCGCTCGACGGCATCGATATCGCGGCGCTGGTCGACCGACGGCGAGACGCAGCGTCGTTCCCGGACCGGCGCTGACGTTCCCCTACCCGCGCCGCGTTCCGCGAGCGGCTGCGCGGCGTGCTCGGCGGCGCTGGCCCGCGACGAGATCGCCGCGGTCGAGGCCGAACTGACCCGGCTGCACGCCGCACGCGGTCGCGGCGTTTCGCGACCGCCATCCCGCGGATCGCGATCGACCTGATCGGGTTTCACGGCCACACGATCCTGCACCGTCCGGCCGAGCGCCGCACCTGGCAGATCGGCGACGGCGCGGCTGCTGGCGCGGCTGACCGGGATCGACGTCGTCGGCGATTTCCGCGGCGCCGATGTCGCCGCCGGCGGGCAGGGGGCGCCGCTCGCGCCGCTGTACCACGCCGCGCTCGCCGCCGATGCTGGCGAAGCCGGTCGCGGTGCTGAACCTCGGCGGGGTCGGCAACGTGACCTGGATCGGCGACGGAGCGGACGACATCCTCGCCTTCGACACCGGGCCGGGCAACGCGCTGATCGACGATTGGGTGCGGCGCCACACCGGCCGGCGGCCGATTTCGACGGCGCGCTGGCGCGCTGCCGGGCCGGGCTTCGGCGGCGCATGTCGCGCGGTTTCTCGGCGCATCCGTATTTCGCGCGCCGGCCGCCGAAATCGCTCGACCGCGACGATTTCCGCGACGCGATGCCCGAGGACGCTGCCGGTCGCGGACGGCGCCGCGACGCTGACCGAGATGACCGCCGCCGCTGTCGCCGCCGCCGCCGGCATTTCCCGGCGCCGCCGCGCGAATGGCTGGTCTGCGGCGGCGGCCGGCATAACCCGGCGATCATGGCGGCCTCGGCGCGCCGGCTCGAGGCGCGCCGGTCCGCCCGGTCGAAGCGGCCGGCTGGGACGGCGACGCGCTCGAAGCGCAGGCCTTCGCCTATCTCGCGGTGCGCTCGCTCACGCGGGCTGCCGCTCAGCCTGCCGACGACGACCGGCGCGCCGCGGCCGCTGTGCGGCGGCCGGCTGTTCCGCGCTACCGGACGGTGATGGTTCCGGTCATCTGCGGGTGGATCGAGCAGAAATAGGCGTAGGTCCCGGGCCGGTCGAAGGTCGCGGCAAAGGTCTCGCCGGTATCGAGCCCACCCGATTTGAGCGGCATCGCCGGGTCGGCGACGACGATGCTGTGCGGCTCATCGTCTTGGTTGATCCACTCCACCCGGGTCCCGGCGGCGATCGTCAGATCGGCCGGCGCGAACGCGAAATTGTCGATCGTGACCATATCGGTCGGCAGACCGGCACCGCCGGGCGCGCCGAGGCCGAGGCCGGCGCCGACCCCGACCGCGAACAGCGCCGCCGCACCGCCGAGAAGCCGCCGCCCGCGGCGAAATCCTGATCGGCATCGCCGCCTCGCGCTCAGGCAAGGGTGAAGTCTTGGGCGGCCGGCGCCTCGGACGCGGCGTAGACCACCTCGCGGATCCCGAGAACCGATTTGAGCTTGTCGGCCGACACCTTCATCGGGCCGGGGCTCGGCGCGGCCCCCGCGGCCGGTTGCGGAAACGCCGTCGACATTGCGGTACGGAAGGTGACCTCGCCCTCCACCTTCTGCACGACCTGGTGAATGTGCCCGTTGAGGACCGTCACCGAACCGAACCGCTTCAGCGTCGCGAGCGCCGGCTCGGCGTCGCCCGTGGCCCAGCCCCATTGCGGATAGACCGGCCATAGGGGCACGTGAGCGAGGACGACGATCGGCGTGCTGGCGCTGCGGTATTTGAGGTCGGCCTCAAGCCAGGCGATCTGGTCGGCGCCGAGGGTGCCGCCGCTACCGGGCTTGAATCCCAGCACGTTGACGAGCGCCAAGAAGTGCACCCCGCCCTGGTCGAAACTGTACCAGCCGCCGGGTGCGGCCCCTTCGCCCCGAACCGCGCGAAATATTCCTTGCCGTCGTCGCCGATGACGTCGTGCTCGCCCGGGATGTAGTGGGCTGTCGAGTTTGACGGGCTTGAGGATCTGCTGGGCCGCGTCGAATTCGGCGGGCTTTGAGAGGTGCGTCACATCGCCGGTATGGACCATCATCCGCGGCGGCGTCGGCAACGCGGCGATCCGGTCGAGCGCCAGTTGCAGCGTGGCGCCGGGGTCGGGGTTCACCTCCTGCTTGAAGCCGATATGGCTGTCGCTGATCTGGACGAAGCTGAAGCCGTCCGCCGGCGCGGCGAGCGCCGTGCCGCCGAGCCCGATACCGCGCGGCACTCCGCCGCAGACGGTCCAGACAATCCCGGTCCCTGCCCATGCCAGACATTTCAGAGCGCCACGGCGGCTCATATCGCCCGCCGCCCGGCGCCTCGCTTTAGCCTACTCATGATCGCCGCTCCCGTTTGCGTACATCAGGAGCAAAGACCAAGCCGCCGGGCGCTTCTATTCACGCGCCGCGCAAAAATTTCCGCGGCGGCTTCACCAGCTGTTCACGGAGCCTAATGAGTGACGAGCCGGCGCTCGATCGCGGCGGTCTTGATCGCCTTCTGCAGCTTCTCGAACGCGCGGACCTCGATCTGACGCACACGTTCGCGCGAGATGCCGTATTGCTGCGACAGATCCTCGAGCGTGGTCGGGTTGTCGCTGCAGTCGCCGCTCGCTGAGGATGTGCCGCTCGCGATCGTTGAGGTGGGTCATCGCCTTTTCGAGCAGATCGCGGCGCAGCCCCAGCTCCTGGCGTTCGCCAAGCCGGGTCTCCTGGCTCTCGCTCTCGTCGACGAGCCAATCCTGCCATTCGCCTTCGCTATCGGCGCGCAAGGGCGCGTTCAGCGAATGGTCGGGGCTGGCGAGCCGCCGGTTCATGCTGACGACATCGGCCTCGGGCACATCGAGCTCGGTCGCGATCTTTTTCAAATTCTCGGGCGACAGATCGCCTTCCTCCATCGCCTGCAGCTGGCCCTTCAACTTGCGCAGGTTGAAGAACAGCTTTTTCTGCGCCGCGGTCGTGCCCATTTTGACGAGCGACCAGGAGTGCAGGATGTATTCCTGGATCGCGGCGCGAATCCACCACATCGCGTAGGTCGCCAGCCGGAACCCGCGATCGGGGTCGAAGCGCTTTACCGCCTGCATCATCCCGACATTGCCTTCCGAGATCAGCTCGGAGAGCGGCAGCCCGTAGCCGCGATAACCCATCGCGATCTTGGCGACCAGACGCAGATGGCTCGTCACGAGCCGATGCGCGGCCTCGGGATCCTCATGCTCCTTCCAGCTCTTGGCGAGCATGTATTCCTCTTCCGGCTCCAGCATAGGAAACTTGCGGATCTCCTGGAGATAGCGCGTCAAATTTCCTTCGGAGGATAGGGAAGGTACTGAAAGGGTGGCCATTGACGAATTGTACTCCGAGTGAAGGGCGGCGACAGTTAAACGCTGGACGGGCGGCCCCCGATCCATGCTCCCCCGAACGCCGCAGGATACCTTACTAATATAGTCGGGTTTTGTCTAGTTTAAAGTCGCTCTAAATAGGTCAACAGGTCGTGAAGGTCGTCCGGCAACGGGCTATCGAATTCGAGCCGCTGGCCAGTCGCCGGATGAATGAAACCGAGCCGCCGCGCGTGCAACGCCTGGCGCGCAAGAGCCGCGATCCGGGCCCCGGTCTCACCCGAGTGCGCCAGTGCGCGGCCGCGGCGCGCGCCGTAGACCTGGTCGCCGATCAACGGGATGGCCGCGGGCCGTCAGATGCACCCGGATCTGGTGCGTGCGGCCGGTGGCGAGCCGGCATTCGATCAGTGAGGCGTGCCCGGCGAACGCGCGCTCGACACGATAGCGGGTGACCGCCGGCCGGCCCCTGCCATCGCCGAGCATCGCCATCTTCTTACGCTGCGCGGGGTTGCGGCCGATATTGCCGACGATCTCGCCCGCGGGCGGGTCGGGGACGCCCCAGACAAAGGCGGCGTACGCGCGGTCGATATGGCGGGCGGCAAAATCGCACGACAATGCCCGATGCGCCAGCCTCGGTCTTGGCGACGACCATCAGGCCGCTGGTGTCCTTGTCGAGCCGGTGCACGATGCCCGGCCGAAGCACGCCGCCGATCCCCTTCAGGCTCGCGCCGCAATGCGCCAGCAGGGCGTTGACAAGGGTGCCGTCCGGATTGCCGGGGGCCGGATGGACGACAAGGCCGGCGGGCTTGTCGACGACAAGCAAATGTGCATCCTCGAAAGGGATCGCGAGCGCCAAAGCCTGCGGCTCGAGCCGCGCATTCTCCGGATCGGGGAGGGTCACGACGAAACTCTGGCCGCAGAGCACCCGCGCGGAGGGATCGCGCGACGAGGTCGCGCCGCACATGACATGGCCCGCCTCGATCAAACCCTTGAGCCGGGTGCGCGATAAGGCCGGCAAGTGGAGCGCCAGCATCCGGTCGAGGCGCATCCCGACATCGCCTGGCTCGATGCGGACTATGACCGACGCGCCGCCCGCGGGTGCGGCGGGGCCCTGCGCATGCGCGGTCTGAAAATCCTCGTCATCGTCATGGGCGTATTGATAGTCGCCGGTTTTACCGTCGTCATCGCAGTCATCGCCGACCGGCTGGCGCGGCGCAGCGCCGGGACGCACGGCTTCACCGCCGCCACGCTCGACCTGCCGCGCGGCGCCCGGATCGGCGCCATGACCGCCGGCGGCGACCGGCTGGTCCTCGAATTGTTCTTGCCCGACGGCGGACACCGGCTCCTCGTTCTCGACCTTGCCACCGGCGCCAACCTCGGCGCCATCGACCTTCGCCAACCGCCGTGACGGTATACAAGGAAATAACGGCGGCAATGTGAAGCCGCTCACACAAGCCGGCTCCCACCGCGTCTATATCCCACCCAGACGTAGGAGGAGGCCATGTCCAGAATGCTTCGGTGGAGTGAGAGCGCGTCGCGGGTCGAGCTGGACCAGCAGGCTCGCGAGGCTCGGCTTCAGCTCGAACAGGCTCGGCGGCTGTTCGCAGACGAGCGCCCCGTCGCGCCGTCGCGCGTTGAGATGATCCTCCGCCTCTTCGGTGGGGGAATGTTCGGTCGACGCCAGGCGGACTGTCGCGCCGCGGCGGAACCCTCGGGTGAGCGGTCGCCGCGATCGGTTTCGACAAAGCCCCGAGATCCCAATTACCGGATGGGGCATGCGCCCCCCGGGCTGCACCGGCAGTGACGCCGCCTGGCCTGTCGAGGACACCCGGCGCAGCCTGGCGATCGCGTCCGTCGTCTGCCCGCTGACGCCGGGCAATGGCGGAACCGTCGGCTCCCTCGAACCTGCGGCCCTTGAGGTTGCGGGCCTACTACTAAAAAGCCGGCCGCGCCGCGATAGAACGCCGATTTTTTGTCGGAACCTGCTTGCGTTTCGGGCAAATCGGCGTATCTATCGCGCTCTCGACGCACTCGCACGTGCCTATGGCCCATGGTGGTTATGCAACGACGTAACGCGTCCTTTTTGGCAGTCCGGCCGCCGCGCCGGTCCCGAGAGGGAGGACGGTATGGTTGCAATCCGACTGAGGGGCGTGGTGCCCTGCCCCGACGCCAATCTGCGCGGAACACGTCTGCGTGGTCGGGGTAGCCGGGTCATCGATCCGAGCAGTTTGAACTAAGCCACAAAAAACCGATCGCCGCCCCCTGTTGGGCGGTCATTCCCCGTTTCGGTTCCGAATCCCCGGGCCGCAGTGGCGCGTGCCGGTCATCGAGCCGGCCGCCCTGCCGCGTCGGCGATCCGGTCCGTTTTGGCTTAGCTCGAATTGCCGAAAGGATGACCATAGAAATGAACCAGCGGATCGCCCGCTTTCTGGCCGAGCGCGCTCCCGAAACCCCGTGCCTTATCATCGATCTCGACACGATTGGCGACGCCTACGCAGCGTTGCGGCATTATCTGCCGCTCGCCCATGTCTACTACGCCGTCAAGGCAAATCCCGCCGCCGAAATCGTTCGGATGCTGCAGCGCAAGCGCTCCAATTTCGACGTTGCGAGCCGTGGCGAGATCGAACTTTGCCTGGCGAACGGCGTCGGCGCCGATCGGATGTCCTACGGCAATACGATCAAAAAGGAACGGGACATTGCGTTTGCCTACGAGGCGGGGCTGCGGCTCTTCGCCTTCGACAGCGCCTCCGAACTCGAAAAGCTGGCGCGGGCCGCTCCCGGCGCTCGGGTCTTCTGCCGCATCCTGGTCGCTTGCGAGGGTGCGGAATGGCCGCTGTCGCGCAAATTCGGCTGCGATCCGGAAATGGCGGTCGGGCTATTGCGGGACGCCCGAGACCGCGGGCTCGATCCCTATGGAATTTCGTTTCACGTCGGATCGCAGCAGACCGATCTTGGCCAATG
The DNA here is from genome assembly GCA_963799085.1 of uncultured Alphaproteobacteria bacterium. Classification (GTDB taxonomy): domain Bacteria; phylum Pseudomonadota; class Alphaproteobacteria; order ATCC43930; family CGMCC-115725; genus AP-15. Next base: position 42,388 of record CAWCWA010000022.1, read on the forward strand.
GGACGGCGCGGTCGGTGCCACGGCGAGGATGTTCTCGCTGCTCGCCGAGGCCGACATCAACCTGCGCATGGTCAATATCGGCGGCGGGTTTCCGGCGCATTACCGCGGCGAGGTGCCGGCCGTCGAGCGTTATGCCCGGGCGGTGACGGCGGCGATCACCCGGCATTTCGGCAACGATCTGCCGGAGGTCATCATCGAGCCCGGCCGCTCATTGGTCGGCGACGCCGGCGTCATCCAGAGCGAAGTCGTGCTGATCGCCCGCAAGGGCTGCGGCGACGACAAGCGCTGGGTCTATCTCGATGTCGGCAAGTTCAACGGCCTCGCCGAGACGATGGACGAGAGCATCAAATACCGCATCGCAACCCCGGGGCGCGGCGGCGTGTGTGGTCCAGTGGTCCTCGCCGGTCCCACCTGCGACAGCGCCGACATTCTCTACGAGAAGACTGAATACCGGCTGCCGCTCGGTCTCGAAGTCGGCGACAAGGTCGAAATTCTATCGGCCGGCGCTTATACCGCGAGCTACGCCTCGGTCGGGTTCAACGGCTTCTCGCCGATTCGCACCTACTGTATCTGAGAACGTCTGGGGGATGTCGGCGGGTGCGCCGCCGGCCACCTCCTGGACGAGCTTGCGCTCCATCGCCGCGGCGAAATCGCCGAAGGTCCGCGCCGCCAGGACAAAGGCAGCCGGACCGCCCACCACCTCGCGACGGTAGTAGTCTTCGAGCCAGGGCTCCTCGGTCAGGATCGCCAAGCCGTTGATCGCGATCCCCTCGGCGGTGATCCGGTCGCGCGCCATCGCCGGGGCGATCCCGAAATTGGCGATGCCGTCCCCGAGATGTCGATCGCCCGTCGCGCCGCCTGTTGCGGCAGGCGGTCGAACTGCGCGGCGGCGGCGAGCAATGCCGGCCCAATCGCGGTGATCCCGGCGGAACTGCGGCTCATGGCGCGGACCGCGGCGGCGAAACTCGTGGGCATCGGCGACGTCGTCAATCTGCGTCCAGTCGACACTGACGACGATCTTGTCCGGGTCGGACCATTCGAGCACCAAGCACCTCGATGCCGCCGGGGGTGTTCGCGATTGCGTCGACAAGCTGCGGGTTCTCGAAGGCGCGGGCGATGCCGTCGTGCTGCAAAACATAGGAGTCGGGCGACACGCTCTTGGAAACGTCGATGGCGAGCACCAGAGCAAGCGCCGCCGCCTGGGCCTGGAACGCTGCCGGCAACAGGGCTGCGAGGATTGCGATCACAAGGGCGGCGCGCCGCATGCCGGACCGGTCAATAGAGTACCGCAACTTACCGCGAGCCCCGCTCCGGCGCTATAAGCCGGCCGTACCGCAAAGAGGGAGGACAGCAATGAAGATCAGGATCGGGATGGCGGTCGGGGCGTTGCTTGGGCTGACGGCCTTGACGGCGAACGCAGCGGCGCAGAAGGGGCCGCCGGCTTGCGCCGCGATTTCGTTTCGTCCGCTGCCTTCGGGCCAGAGCGACGGCGAGCAGACCGCGGGGCTATACAAATCGCGCTTTGGCAAAATCGAACTGCACGCCGACGTCAAGCAGGGCGAACCGGTCGATTACTATGTCGTCGCGGAGGGCAAGCGACTGATGGCGGCGCCGGCCAATCTGCCCGAGGCCGCGGTCAGCTGCGCCGCCGCCAAAAAATTGCCGAAGCCCGACACGGGGGTCTCGCCTTGCACCGGCCAGCGCTTCAGGCTGGTTGTGGCCCACGCCGGCAAGGACCGGTTGGGGCTGCTCTATGCGCTCGACGGCGCGAGCTGGCGTTTCTGCAGCGCCGGCGTCTTCTGACCAGTCGCGCAATTGTTGTTTTCGTGGCTGGGGCTCCGATCGGGTGCATGCGATTGGTGTGGACAGCCGGCCAGTAATATTTTAGTAGCGATGGGAGCAAATATGAAGCTTACGAATAGCTGAATTATAGCCCAGTGCGCGGCATAACCATGCGATGACATGGCTGCGGGAGGAAACGATGCTAGAGTTGTTGGAACAACAAACTAAATTGACCAGCAACCAATGGAAGATATTCGGCGCCGCAACGCTCGGCGACATGCTCGATTTCTTCGACTTCTTCCTGATCAGCATTATCTTGGCGTTTGTCGTCAAGCCGTGGAACCTGACCTTCATCGAGTCGGGAACGATCCTGTTCGCCGCCGGGATCGCCGCCCCGTTTGGTTCCTCGTTCTGGGGCTGGGTAGCCGATCGGATCGGCCGGCGCACGGCGATGATCCTGACCATACTCAACTTTGCGATCCCAACCGGCTTGATGGCGCTGGCGCCGGAGGGGAATTGGATATTCCTGGCGATCTGCCGCCTCTTCGTCGGTTTCGGCGTGACCGGCCTCTACGCGGTCGACATCATCGTCGTGCAAGAATTCGTGCCCGCCTCCAAGCGCGGCTGGGTCACCGGGCTGACCACTTCGCTCTTGCCGGCGGGGCTGATGCTTGGCGGGCTCGTCGGAAAATACCTGGCGCCCTCGATCGGTTGGCGCGGCGTGGCGCTGGTCGGACTGATACCGGCGGCGCTGAGCCTCTTGGTCCGCGCCTGGGTTCCCAAATCGCCGCACTGGCTGATCCGCCGCGGCCGGTTTGAGGAAGCGCGCAAATCGATCGCCTGGGCCTTGATGATCGATCCGTCACGGGTGCAGTTGCCGACGGTAGCTCCCGAAGTCGAAAAGACGCCCTGGCGCGAGCTCTTCAAATACCCGCGCAGCCTCGTGGTCGGCTGCCTGACCGGCCTGACCCAGACCGGCGGCGTGGCGCTGGCGCTGTGGCTCGTGGTGTTGCTGCAGATGGTGCTGCAGTTGAGCCCGGCCGAAGCTTCCGGAATGCTGATCCTCTATAGCGTGATGGGCATCCTCGGGCGCTTCTTCTGCTCGTGGATGTCGGATGCGCTGGGGCGTCGGACCGGCGGTGTCGTGGCCTGTCTTGTCGCTGCCGTAACGATGTTTCTCGCCGGCTATTTGCACACGCTCTACATCGGCCCGATGTCGCCTTATACGTCGGTGTTCTATCTGATGATCCTGGTGCAGAGCTTTTTCGGCAGCGGCAACTACTCGATCGTCGGGCCGTACATGGCCGAGATCTGGCCGGCGCAATTGCGCGCCAGCGGCATGGGCGTCGTCTACGGGATCGGCAACCTCGGCAAGTTCATCGGCCCGCTCGGCCTGGCGCTGATCGCCGGATCGGACAACTATGTGAAACCGGCGGCAACGCTCGCCGCCTTGATCCCGGGGTTCGCCTATTTCGCCTACTGGTACGTGCTCGGCGCCTTCGCCTTCTGGCTGATCGGCTCGGAAACGCGGGGACGTACGATCGAAGACATCAACACCGAAATGGTCGGCTTGCAGGCGCGGGGCGCCCAGATCGTCACCGCGATTTTCGGCATTCTCGGCGGGCTCGTCAGTGTGGCCACAGCGCCGTTTCTGCCGATCGCGGTCTTTATCGGCGTCGGGATGGCCATGGTTATGCCGAGCATCGGCGGCGTCATCCTGTTGGGCTCGGCGGTCGCGAGCGTCGCGATATTCGGCATAACGCTTCACGGTCTGATCGGCCTGCTTAGCGTTTTGGCCGTGGTGCTGGTCGTTGTAGCGGGCGTCGCGGCCCTGGTAACCGCATTCGGCCAGCCAGCCGCCGAAACCCAGCCGGCTGCCTGACGCGCGTCCGGACCGCGCGCCTGCCGGTTCCTGCGGGTCCCCTGGCGCGGTGATCGGTTTCTGGATGTTCGGCCTCGAAACCGGGGGCCGCCGCACCCGATTGAACGGCGCGCGGGCCGGACTCAGCGGTTCTGGGTCCAGTCCTCGCGCCACAGGAAATCGGGCCCGAGCTCGTCGAGGCTCGGGCAGCCGATTTGGCCCATGACAAGGTCGATCTCATCGCGAAAGATGCTGATCGCCTTCTTGACCCCGGGCGTGCCGCCGACGACGGCGCCGTAGAGGGTCGGCCGGCCGAAGAACACGAACTGCGCGCCAAGACATCGCGCGATCAGGATGTCGGCGCCGCGCCTGACCCCGCTGTCGAGCATGACCGTCACCTTGTCGCCGACCGCGGCCTTGATCGCCGGCAATGCGTCGAGCGAGGCCGGCGCCTGGTCGAGCTGACGGCCGCCATGGTTCGAGACGATGATGCCGTCGACCCCGATCTCGGCGGCGCGCACGGCATCGGCCGGGTTCAATATGCCCTTGACGACGAGCGGGCGCGGAAAGAGCCGGCGATAGCGTTCGAGGTCGCGCCAGGTCTGTGCGGCGGCCGGGGTTTGGGTGCGGCCGAGCCGGATCGCCTCTGATTTGTCGGCGCCGGGGGGCGCATGCGGCGCCCAATTGCCGAGCGTCGGCGCGCCGCCGTGGCGGACATAGTCGATGACCCAGCCGGGATGGGTCATCGCTTCGAGCAGGATCGAGGGCTTCAATTTCAGGGCTTCGGCGATCGTGCCGCTGCGCACCGTGGCAAAGCCGTTGCGCCAGTTGCGCTCGCGCTTGGGGTGGACCGGCACGTCGACGGTCAGCACCAGGGCGCCCACGCCGCAATCGCGGGCGCGGCTGATCAGGGCGTCGGTCAAGTCGCGGTCGTTGGCGGCGTAGAGCTGGAACCAGGTATTGTTTGGGGCGATCTTGACCGCCTCCTCCATCGAGGCGTTGCTGCCGCCCGACATGATGAATGGGATGTTCGCCTCGGCGGCGGCCTCGGCCAGCATCAGATCACCGTTGCGGCGGTAGAGCCCGGCGCCGCCGGTCGGCGAGATGCCGAACGGGCTCGCATAGGTATGGCCGAAGAGGCTCGCCGACTGGTCGCGCTTGGAGACGTCGACCAGGTAGCGCGGCAGCAATTGGTGCTTGTGAAAAGCGGCGCGGTTGCGTTCGAGCCCGCGTTCGTCCTCCAGCCCGCCCTCGATGAAGTCGAAGATGATCTTGGGCAGCTTGCGCTTGGCCATGCGATGCAGGTCTTCGATATTGACGGCCTTGTCGATGTTCATTGCGCCCGATCTCCGCGTGCCCGGCTAAAACGCCGAAGCCCAATACGCCAAAGCATTGCGTATTTTCGCGTCATTCGACAATCCCCGGTGGCGGCGGATCATCCCGGCGTTCTGCTTCGGATCGGGCGAGGCACCAGGCGAAAAGTTCGGCGAGCGAGGCGGCGGCGAGGTCGAGCCGTGCGCCGTCCCGCAGGCGACGCACGATGCCTGCGATTTTGACAATGAAGGTCTCGCCCGCGTCGCCGGCATCCTCGGCCGCAGCTTCGCTTTTGCGGCGGCGCGATTTACGGGCATTATCGAGATCGTCCAGACGCAATGCTGCTTCCTCGCCGAGCCGCAGGACCGGCAGCGCCGCAGGATCGAGACCGGCCTTCTCGAAGTGCTTGCGGATCAGCGCGCAAAGCCTGATCCGCGCCTCGAGCGCGCAGCGTTCGCCGGAAATGGCGCCGTTCTGCCCGTCCGAGGTCGCCAGCCGCGACAAACGGCTGTCACGCGTCCGCGGCACGCGCCTCCTCCAACTGCCGCAGCCGCCGCTCGAAATCGCTGGTCTCGACCGCGCGGACGAAGATTTCGACGACCCGCGCCAATTCGGCCGCCTCGCCGGGGGTGATCGCACCCTGTGCGGCGGCATTGGTGACGGCGGCCATGGTGCCGGCAAGATCGGCGGCATTGGCGACCGGCTCCAGAGCGAGCCGCACCGGCCGTTGGCGGCGCGGCGGTATGACGCGTTCGAGGCAGAGCCTGCAGCGCCCGCGGATCGCCGTCGAGCGCCAGTTCGAGAGCCTTGCGCGTCAGCGCCTCGGCTTCGCCGTCGAGCAGCAGTTCGGCCATCTCGGTCGCGTTGTTGCGCGTTCCCGGCGGCCGGCCGTCGGGATTGCCCGAGCAACCCTTGCGAAACCGCCCCCAGGGGTCGCGTTCGACCTGTTCCTGCTTGTAATCTACAGGCACCCCATTCCTCCATGATCCGGGCGCTTACCCGTGAGCGCCGCTTCGGCCGCGGAGAATAGGATGCGATTGTGGCAAATTGTAGCGTTGCTGTTTGGTAAGTCGCCACTTCGGCGACCGCCGCTATGCGCTGCGGCTGCCCTGGCTGATTGCGGCATGAGCGACCGGCTCGATCAGGCTCGGATCGTTATTTTTGACGTTGCCGACGCGCGGGCTTACCGGCCAGCAAATCATCTGTTCGGCCGGATAGGGGCCCAGCAGCGCCTTCAGCCGCGCCGTGTCGGCGGGTTCCTCGCCGAGCCACACCGGCCAGTCCTCCGCGGCGAGGACGACCGGCATCCGGTTGTGCAATTGGGCGCACAGCTCATTCGGCTCCGTGGTGACGATGGCGAAGCTGCGCACGCGTTCGCCGGCGGGCGAGCGCCAGCTTTCCCACAGGCCGGCGAGCGCCATGACGCCGCGATCGGCGAGTGCAATCGCGTAGGGCTGCTTGCCGGTCGCGGTCTTGCGCCATTCGTAGAAATTGTCCACGGGCACGAGGCAGCGGCGGCGCTGGAACGCCTCGCGGAAGGCGGGCCGGCTCTCGATGCCCTCGGCCTTGGCGTTGATGTTGGCGAAGCCGACCTTGATGTCCTTCGCCCAGAACGGCACCAGGCCCCAGCGCATCACCTCGAGGCTGCGCTCGCGGGCCTTTTCGTCATAGCGCACGATCGGCAGCGGATCGGTCGGCGCGACGTTCCAGCTCGGCGCGAAGTTAGGGCTCGGGCGGTCGGGCGGGATCGAGAAGACGAGCTTGATTTCGCTGACGTCGGAGGAAAGACGGACGCGGCCACACATGGCCGGGGATATGGTCGCGCCCACCCAGCGCGCCAACCCCGCCCCGACACGGCGCTCTCATCCGGGCCGGCTTCGCGGACCGGCTTGGCCATCTTGCGGAAGGCCGGCTCGTATTCACCGAGCCCAAGACCTCGCAACCACGCCGCTAGTCTCGCAGGATGGTCCCCAACTCCGGACGTCCGCCGAGTTCGATGAGGAGCGCCCTTGCTTCCTTCAGATCGGCGGTATCGAAGCCCTCGGTGAACCAGTTGTAAATCGGCGCGAGGAGATCGCGTGCTTCGGCACGCCGGCCCTGCTCGCCCCACAGCCGGGCAAGATCGCGCGCAGCACGAAGTTCGAGCGACGGGGACTCCTGCTGGCGCGCGATCTCCAGCGCGCAGTGGAGGTCGATCTCGGCGACATCGCGCTCACCCGCATCGGCGCGCAGCAAGATCGCCGCCCGCACGCGGTGTAGCTCGGCGGCGAATGCCAAATCGCCGCCGTGTGTCAGGGACCGGAACGCCTCGGCGATACGTGCGCGGGCGTTCTCGTGCTGCCCGGCGCGCGCATAGGCTTCGGCCGCGATCGCGAGGTGGGGCGGTTCGAACCGGCCGGCGCCGATTTGATGCGCCTCGCGCAGGCCGGCCTCGATCTCAGCGAGGCCGAGTGCGGCGTCTCGTTGCGACAAGGTCCAGCCGAGATGGACCCGGCCCCACGCGTGCCACAGCTCTTCGGCAAGGCCGATCGCTTCGCGGGCAGCGTTCTCGACCAGATCGGGCCGACGCAGCCAGATATTGGTAAGCATTGACCCGAAACACAGCGAGTAGCCGATCGTGTTCGCATGGTTCACCTCGCGCGCCCACCGCTGGCTATCATCGAGCATCCGGGCTGCCTGGTCGAGTAAGCCCAGGTGCCAGAGATTCCACGCCAAATAGGTCGCCGCCGCGACGCGCGGATCATGGCCGAAGCGATAGGCGAGATCGCGATGGCCGATCGGGTCGTACTCGTCAACCGCTTTCCTGACGAGCGCCAGGGACTGTTTGAAGCGGCCCGCGTGGAACTGCTCCAGTCCGACCGCACGCAGGCCGACGAGGCGCGGTCCGGCCTCGGCTTGCGTCTCGGTCAGAGCCGCATAGCGCTGAGCCAGCTCTTCCGCACCGATGCCGGTGACGTATTGGACGGCCCATTGACCGTACATGGCCGGCACTTGCAGCGACACCTCGCCGATCGCATCGGCCAGTTCGCGGGCGCGCTCGAGGGCGCGCACCGTCGCCGGAGCCGCGTAGCCCAGGTTGGCGATCAGCGCCTGGCCCAGCTGCGCCTGAAAACCCTGCTCGCGGCGGCGCCAATGCTCCTCCGCGCCCATCGCGCCGCACAGGCGGATGGCATTCTCCAGATCGGCGATGGCCTCCTTGTAGGCGGGCCGCGCCAGAGCCTGCATACCGGCTTCCTGCCAGTAGTCGCTTGAAGAGATACGTCGCGTCCGGCGGCGAACCGCGGCGAAAGATGAGTTCGGCATTGACCAATTGCCGCATTGCATCGGCAAGCTCGCTCTCCGGGAGTGCGGCAAGCGCGGCAATTGTTCGGTGATCAAAACCACGGCCGATGACGGCGGCGATCTGGGCCACTTCCTTGACCGGCTGCAGTCGATCGAGCCGCGCCATCAGCGAGTCGTGCAGCGTGCTCGGGATCGCCAGCGCGCTCAACGGCGCATCGAGGTGATATCCCTCCGCGGTCTCGCGCAACGCGCCCAATTCGATGACCGCCTTTGTCATTTCCTCGACAAAAAGCGGTACCCCGTCGGTCTTTGCCGCGATCTCGTCGAGGAGAGCGTCCGGCATCTGCTTGCCGCGCGTGATGCGCGCGACGATTGCCTGGGTCGCCACGCGGCCGAGCCAATTCAACGCCAGCCTGGTGACGACCGGATGGCTGCCAAAGGATGCGACAAAGGTCGGGCGCGCGGTGATCAGCACGAGAACCCGGGCGCCCTGGACGCGATCGAGCGCGAGTTCGACCAGCTCCAGCGTCGTCGGGTCGATCCAGTGAGCATCCTCAACCACCCAGAGCACCGGCTGGCGGCTGGCCAGTCCGGTAAGCTGGTCGATCAGCATGGCAAGCGTACGGCTGCGGCGCTGTTCCGGCGTCAGTTGCAGCGCACCGTAACGCGAAACGCCGTCAAGACCCATTAGCGCCGCCGCAAGTGGCGCGGCTGCGCCGACATCGTCCGTCGCCATCGCCAGCAGCGCTTCGAGCCGGTCCAGGCGGCGGTCCGAGCTGTCCTTCTCGTCAAAGCCGGCTGCATGGGCGATTTGCTGGATCACCGGATAGAGCGCGGAGTCGGTGTGGTAGGGCGAGCATTGGTAGCGGATCAGAAAGTGCGGCTCGCCGCCTGTCGTATCGACCAGGGCTTCAGTGATGCGCGACTTGCCAATCCCGGCCTCGCCGCTGAGCAGGACCATTTGGCCTTCGCCGGTTTTGGCCTGCCGCCAGCGCTCGATCAGCAAAGCGAGTTCCTGACCGCGGCCGACGATTGGCGTCATGCCGGCCCCCTGCCGAGCCGCGAACCGGCTCTCGATCGCGCGCTCGGCGAGCACCGCGAAGGCGGGTGTCGGTTCCCGGATGCCCTTAAAGTTCTGCGGCCCGAGTTCCTGCAGCACAAAGAGATCGCCGGTGAGATGGCGGGTCGCGTCGGCCATGACCACCATGCCCGGCGCGGCCGCATCCTGCAGGCGCGCCGCGAGGTTCGGCGTGTCGCCGACGACGGCCTGCTCCTGCGCCGCCCCTTCGCCGACGAGGTCGCCGACCACCACCAATCCGGTCGCGATACCGATCCGCGCCTGCAAGTTTTTCGCGGCGGGCAGGCGCAGCCGGGAGATCGCCTGCGTAACCGCCAGTCCCGCCCGCACCGCGCGCTCGGCCTCGTCCTCGTGCGCTTTGGGCCAGCCGAAATAGGCGAGGACGCCATCGCCCATGAATTTCGCGATGTGGCCCTCGAACCGAGAAATCTCGCCCGCGACCGTGGTTCTGATAGGCCCGGATTACCTCCCTCATGTCTTCGGGATCGAGTTGCCCCGACAGCGCGGTCGAGTCGACGAGGTCGCAGAACATCACTGTCAGCTGCCGGCGCTCGGCGTCCGCCCCCACCCCTTCCCCCCGGTCTGTGGGGGAGGGCTCGGACGGCCGTCGCCTGCCGGAGCGTCGAGCGCGGCGATCGCTCGCAGCAGCCGCTTGCGGTGACCGAGCACGATCCCGAGCTTTTCGAAATCTGCCTCGCTCAGCTCCGAAAAGATGTCGGCGTCAATCGAATTTTCGCGAAAGAGGGGTTCGTATTGCTCGAGACCGAGCCCGCGCAACCATGCGGCAATGTCCAGCTTGCTCTCCCACGCTCTTGCTTTCCAAGCGAGGGAAGCTTACGCCAGCGACCGCCTCGACCGAAGGAGGAAAGCGATGCCGGTCACGATCTACCACAACCCGCGCTGCAACACCTCGCGCAAGACGTTGGCGTTGTTGCGCGACAAGGGTGTGGAGCCGCAGATCGTCGAGTATCTGAAGACGCCCTATACCGCGGCGCAGTTGAAAGAGCTGCTCCGGCAATTGAAGATGCCGGCGGCGAAATTATTGCGCAAGAAAGAGGCGGCAGCCGCCGGGATCGACGCCGCCAGGATGTCGGAGGACGAGATCATCGCGGCGATGGTCAAGAACCCGATCATCGTCGAACGGCCGATCGTCGTCTCCGGCGGCAAGGCCGCACTCGGCCGACCGCCCGAAGCGGTGCTCGCCGGTAGTCTAATCCCGGCGCGTTTTTGCCGTGTATTCGGCCGCCGGAAAAGTGCCGCCCTGGTAATATTCGGCGATCGGGTCGGCGCCGGGCGGCTCGGCGGCGAGCACCGCCTCGGCATAGGGTTCGGAATCGTCCTGCGGCTTGTAGCCGAGGCGATAGGCGTTCGAATTGTCGTACCAGGAACGCCGGTTGTTCGAGACGCCGTAGACGATTTCGTAGCGGATATCGGGGTGTTCGAGCCCGATGCGGACAAGCTGGGTGTAGTCGCGCGGGCTGATCCAGATCGAGAGCCGCCGCTTGTCGATGGGCCGGTCGCCGAAATTGCCGATGCGGGTGCACAGAAAACCGATGCCGTGCTTGTCGGCATAGAGGCTGGCGAGCGCCTCGGCAAAGGCCTTGCTGAGGCCGTAGCGGCTGTCCGGGCGCGGCACGACGCGATGGTCGATCGTCTGCTCGCGCGGGTAGAAGCCGACCGCGTGATTGCTGGTGGCGACGATGACGCGTTTGACGCCGGCCCGCCGCGCGGCCTCGAAGACATTGTAGGCGCCGACGATGTTCGATTCGAGGATGACCGGCCACTCGGCCTCGCCCGAACGGCCGCCAAGATGGATGATGCCGTCGACGCCGGCGACGATGCGCTCGACTGCCTTCATGTCGGAAAGCTCGGCGCGGTCGACCTCCTCGCCTTCGCGCGCCGGCGCCATCTCGACTCGGTCGGAGAGCCGCAAAACCGGGTAGACGCCACGCAGCGTCTCGCGCAACGCCCGCCCGATGCCGCCCGCCGCCCCGGTTATCAGCACCCGATGCATTATGACTGTTCCTTTCAGCAGCTTTTCCGGTCGTGATCGCACAGAAGTCAGGCAAGGTTCGATTCGGCCAGGTACTTTTTCATCATGCCGATCACGTAATCGGTGAACGAGCCCTGCGCCGCATGCGCGGCAATCCAGCCGAGAACAGCGCGCAACGGCCCGCCCGAGAGTTCGGTTTCGAAGATCGCGCGGAAGCGGCGCTCGATCGGATCGCGATAGCGCTCCGGGTCGAGCTTGCCCTTGGGCCAGGGATCGAGCGTCTCAGGGATCACCGATGGCCCGACCAGCGGGATGATCGGCAGAAAATTGCCGCCGGCCCGGTACATCTGCCGCTGCTCCGTGGTCCAGCCGCCGAAGACCGGGTTGTCGGCCGCCAGCGCGAAGGAATCGCGCAGAAAATCCTGACAGTTCCTGCGGCCGAGCAAATAATCGTACCGCATGAAATCCGGGCACGCGAAGCCGATGAAGGCGCCGAGCCCGGCGCTCGCGATTGCCTGCTCACCAAGCTTGGCGCCGAGCTGCGGGGTCAGCATGAAACGGCTGAACACCCGCTCGTCGGCGGCAAGCGTCAGATCGCGCGAAGCGTAGCGGGTCTGCTGGATCAACGCGTTGCCGACGGCGCCAAGGATATGAGCAAAGCTCGTCATGCCCGCGGGGCCAAGCTCGCTCCTGCCGGCGAACGGGTCGATCAGCAGGACGGCGCGGTTGGCCTCGCGGGGATCACGCGGGTTGCTGCCCCTGATCCCGCAGAGTGCGGTGCGCGCCAGCTCGATCGGCTCGTTGTTGGTGGCGCCGCCGTCGACCGCCAGAAAGTGGAAGTCGTCGGGAACATCGGCCGCACCCGCCGCGAGCGCGTCCCAGTCGGGGAGCAGGACGGAATAGGAGGGCTCGGCGGTCAGTGCCGCGGCTGGGTCGAGCGGCGCCCGCATCACCACCCGATAGCGGTAATGCGCCGTGGGCCGGACGAGGGCGCGCGGCGGAAACCCGGCCGGAAACGCCGCAGTCGCCCGCGCGAACAGACTGAACTCGTCCCAGGAACTGGCCTGCGGCAATCGCTGCCCGTCGAACCCCAGGACCAGCTCGTCCGGACGAAATTCTCCGACCGGCTGGTTTGGATAGACGAGCGCATAGCGGATGAAGTCGGCGTGGTCGACATAGCTTTCGCCGCGCCCGCCCTCGAATTCGAGCTGGAACGGGACGCCGCGGAGATTGGTCAGGGTCAGGATCACGCGCAGCGGCGCGGCTAGCCAGGAGCGGCGCTTCGCGCCCTTGCCGGGAAATTCGACGATGTTGCGGGCGCCGGCGTCGATCGCCGCACCATTCAGCAGCGAAACGACGTCCTTACCGATGTCTCCGGTATCGAGAAAGCGATCGAGGGTCAGCGTCTTGACCCAGGTGTCGTAGAGCGGGTTGCCGGTCGGGCCGGAGCCGACGGGCGTGCTGCGCGCGATCGGATCGAATTCGAAGGCGAGCGCGCGGCCGGCGATCGCCGCGCAGACCCCGCCGCCCGAGGTGCCGGTGACGACCCGCAGCACGACGTTGTGACGCGGCGCCATCGCATCGCCGGCGTCGCGGAGTGCGGTCCAGTTGTCGAGCGCCTCGATCAGGAAATCGAGGGCGCCCGCCGTATAGCCTCCGGCCGAGACGGTGCCGCCGAGGACGAGGGCGAATTCGAAGGTTCGCGGCGGCACCTCGGGGTTGGCGAGAAACCACCGATCGATCTCGGCCGCGCTGGGCGGGCTGTGGTCGAACATCGGCGGGCCGCCGCCCGCACCGATCCTAGAGCCGGGCCTTCAGGAAGGCGGACATGCGGTCCCAGGCCTGGTTGGCGCAGGCCACGTCGTAGGCGGCGCTGCGCTCGTTAAAGAAGGCGTGGGCCGCGTCGTAGCGGTAGATCTCGGACTGCAAGCCAGCGGACTTCATCGCCTTTTCGAGATCGTCGACCGCGGCCGGGGTGCACCAATCGTCCTGGTTGGCGAAATGGCCCTGGAATGGCGCCGTGATCTTGACCGGATCGGCGAAACCCTTGGGCGGGATGCCGTAGAAGCAGATTGCGGCATCGACTTCCGGAATGTGCACGGCGGCGGCGATCGTCAGGGCGCCCCCCATGCAAAAGCCCATCACCGCGACCTTGCCGTTCTGGCCCTTCAGATGGTGTGCCGCGCCGCGCAGATCCTGATGCGTGGCGCCGGGGAAATCGAGCCCCTCCATCAGATGGTTGGCCTCGTCGGGCGCGGTCGTGACGCGGCCCTTGTAGAGATCGGGCGCCAGCGCATTGTACCCGGCGCGGGCAAAGCGGTCGGCGACGCCGCAGATCTGGTCGTTCAGGCCCCACCACTCCTGGATCACGACGATGCCGGGCCGCCCCTGCCCTGCCGTCGCCAGATAGCCTCTGGTCGTGCCGCCGTCCGGCCGCGCGAACTCGATCATCGAACCCATGACTGATCCCTCCCAAGGTTTAAAGGTTCAGGCCTCGGCAAATGCCGGCATCACGTCGCGCGCGAACAGCTCGACGGAGCGCATCGCCGCGTCATGCCCGATCGTGCCGAAGGCGAAGTCGCAGACGAAATAGGATGCGCCGGCGGCCTCGGCCTGCTTCGCGATAAAGTCGCGCACCTGGTCGGGCGTGCCGGCGATCGCATGGCCGTGCGCCTGCAGCGGGTCCCATTCCTCGGGCAACGCCGCCTTCAACGGGAACGGCACGTCGTATTTCGCCCACAGCAATTCCATGTTGCGCCGCCACGGAAGATAGCCGCGCCGCGCGGTGTCGAGTGCAGCGGCCTCGGTATCGGCGACGACGATGTGGCGGTTGATGCCGAGAAGCGGCAGTTCCGCCTCCGGCCGGCCGCGCTTGCGCCATTCCGACTTGTAAAGCTCGATGATCGCGCGCGCCTGCGCGGTGTCGCGCAAGGTGACGATATGGGCGCCGTGCTCGGCCGCCCACGGGATGCTGTCGGGCCGGCTGGTGCCGTACCACAATTCGGGATAGGGCTTCTGCACCGGCTTCATGACGATCGGCACGTGGTCGAAATCGTAGAATTTGCCGTGATAGGTCAGCTCGTCCTCGGTCAGCCCGATGCGGATCGCGTCGAAAGCCTCGCGGAAGCGCTCCATGCCGGTGTCGAAATCGACCCCGTAAAAGCCGACCTCGATCGGCGAGATGCCGCGCCCGACGCCGTAAAGGAACCGGCCGCCCGACATCTGGTCGAGCATGCAGATTTCGTCGATCAGCCGCAGCGGATGGTAGAGCGGCAACAGATAAACCATCGGACCGAATTTCAGCCGCTTGGTGCGCTGCGCCACCGCCGACAGAAAAATACCGGGCGATGGCGCATAGCCGAGCGGCGTGTTGTGGTGCTCGGCCAGGTGATAGCCATAGAACCCGGCGCGGTCGTACGCCTCGATCAGCCGCAGCCGCTCCTCGAAATGCCGCCCGAGCGGCAGCCCGCTGTCGTCGAGATGGTCAAAAACCCCGAAACGCATCGACGCCTCCCTGTCGCGGGCGGCATCCTACCGAGGAGCAGATGACGACGCCAAGCTCGATCGAAGTTTCATTGCCAGCCGGACCCGGCTGATGCCATGGATCGACTTGGCGCGGACGCGCGATATCACGTGAAGCTGTCCCAGCGGCCCGGGATGCGGTTACAGGAAGCGTCGGCGCGATCGATCGTATCATTTGAGGCAATGGGGGTGTCCATGCCGTGGCGTCGACCATCTCGATTGCAGAAGCTCGCCCGGCTTTGCCTGTTCTCGGCCGGCCTAATAATTTTCGCCCCTCAGATATCGCTGGCGGTAACGCCAGGGCCAGGGCCGCGCGCCGTCATTCAACATCTCTACGACGAGTTGCTTGATACGATGCAACACGCCGCGGCCCTGGGAGTGAAGGGCCGCTATCAGAAACTGGAACCGGTGATTTTCGGGATATTCGACGTGCCCTTCATGGCACGGCTGACGATCGGTCCGCTATGGGCGCGGCTGGCCCCGGAACAGAAGTATCGGGCAGCGCAAGCCTACGGCCGTTACATCACCGCGATCTACGCCAGCCGGTTCGACGGTTACGCCGGCGAACGCCTCGAAGTTCTCGGCGAAGACAAGATCAGGCACGGCATGCTGGTCAGATCGCGCATCATCAAATCGGATGGCCAGCCAGTGACGCTGAACTATCGGGTTCACGACAACGCCATCGGCTGGCAAATTCGCGATGTGTACGAGACGGGGACGATCAGCGAACTGGCGACGCAACGCGCGGATTTCGCTCGGATCCTGCGCACCGGTGGCATTGAAGGTCTGATCGCGTCCCTAAACAAAAAAACCGACGACCTCCTGAAGCCCTAATTTTCCGCCCCAGAATCGCCCGAGCAATTCTGCTGTTCAAGGTGGGCATCGAGCGTCTGCCCAGGTGCCGGACGCGAGCATAGCCGAGGCGGCGATTTTGCGCGTGCGTTCCGGTCATATCTTACGGGAGTCGTAACCCGTTGATCGAGCAGAGGCGAGGAAGTTTCCCGGAAGTGTTGAATTTTGACAACGGTCGGCACTTAGACTATAGTCGCGACGGCCCTCACGTCATCTAGCCGATGTGCGGCTGGAAACAACATAGGCGTTTGCTCCATTCCGCGTAGCGCCTATATCGGGAAGCATGGGAGAGGCAAAACGCCGTAAGGAGCAGTTTCGGAAGGTGCCGGTGCCGTGTATTTACTGCGGCGTTCGACCAGCTACTACGCGCGACCATGTTCCGCCACAGGGTCTGTTTTTGCCGCCTAGGTTCCGCCCCACCATTAAGGTTCCGGCTTGCGTAAAGTGTAATGGCGGCGCTTCTAAAGCCGAAGATGAGTTCCGTGTCTTCATCAGCGTGAAAGATGGGCCGGATACTCCAGAGGCGATCAAATTTTGGAAAGAGGGTGCTCTACACAGCGTAAAGAACAACAAGCGGATGCATCGCCACTTTCTCTCCGGGGCACAGCTCTTACTGAGATCTCCGACAACTGGTCATTTTGAACCGCGACGATTGTTCACATGGAATTTGAGCGAAAGCCATCACCCTGTCATCAGAAAGATCACCAGAGGTCTCTATTACCACAATTTTCAATCTGCACTTTCTCCACAAAAAATAATTGATGTGACATATTTGCCGACACTGACAACAGAAATGAGATGTTTTTGTTACCAAAACATGACACTCGGCGATACCGGCGATGACTCCCGATTCATCTATGCCTATCTGCGGGATGACGACTATCCAGAGAAATCGATTTGGCTCTTTCAGTTCTATGGGCGGCATTGGGCCTCAGCCTTTACCGACTTGCGCGATGACGCATAACAGCCCGTTGCTGAAGTCGCTCTTTGATCAGCCAGGGTCGGCGGTAACGGCCATGACCAGGACGGCGAACCCGTCGGGAGCGGCGGCGACAAGGATGATCGCCACGGCCTCCCCGGTGTAGACGAACAGGAGATAGGCCAACCCACGGGCAGCCGCCTCTCTCGGGGTTCCGGCCCCGATCAGCAGCCGCATCAGGATACCGAGATTGTGCCCGGCGACGTGCACCAGGTAGCGCTTGTGGACATTCTCGCGTCCGCGCAGCCAGGTCCGCCGCATGCCGCCGCGGTCGAGATTGTGAGCGAAAGATCGCTCGACGATTTCCGCCCTCAGCCGCATTGCATGCTTACCGACCCCCGAACCCAGGCGGGTGCGGTTGGCATAGACCGCCGCACGCGCTTGGTCATCGCCGTGCCAGCGTGAAAACCCCGGCTGCTTGGGCTCAGCAATGCGCGTCTTCCACACCCCGCCGTTGAGGTTCTTCAAGACGGCGCGCGAGTGATACCCTTTGTCGGCGACCAGTTCGCTCGGCTGGTCCTTCGTCGGCGCGGTGCCAACCTGAGCTAGGTTCTTCTCTGCCGCCGCCAGCGTGCCCTCGATTGTCGTGGTGTCGCCTTGGTCGGCGGGATGGAGTGCCGCCGCGACGATGACGCCGGTGTCGAGATCGACCGCGTGCTCGGGCTTGTAGGCAAGATGCGTACGTCCGTCCTTCAGCTTGGCGATCTTGGCCTCTGGGTCGATCTTGCTCGTCCACTCCTCGTTCGACAGCTTCTTGCCCTTGCGGTTGCGGTCGATGCGAACGAGATCATCCGCACTTGGCGTGTCGATGCCGCTCTCCTTGGCCATCTGCGTCAGCATTTCGCGATAGGTTCGGCCATCGTCCCGGCGCACGATCGTGCGCAGCGCGGCGTTGGCCTCCATCGTCGAGGCGTCGACGCCGATCCGCTTGCCTCGGATCAAGCCTTTCTCGGCCACGAGCTTCAACACCCAGCTGAACACCGTCTCGTGGACTTCATGCGGAAGCCGCCCGCGGGTCTTCGACAACCACGAATGATCGGGAACCTCTTCCCGGTTCTCCAGCCGCAGAAAATCCCGCAGCGACATCGAATCCGAACAGCGCCAAGCGATGCCTCGCTCGCTGGCGATCCCCTCGAAATAGCCGACCATGTGCATCCGGAAATAGCGCCCCGGCGGCAACGACGGGGCCCCCAACTTTGGCGCGTAATATGGCTGGCAGGCCGTCTCGATAAACCCGTCAAATCCGCCCGCGATCAGCACTTCCTGAAGCCGGTCGTAAAACACATGCCCCGGTGAGCGTGGCATCTCCGCCCAGGTCACGATCAGATCCCCCTGCCGATCGCCCTCGCGCCCCATCGACATCCCGAAAGCCCCGATCAGTCCCCCCGCTTCACACCGAATCAACCAAAGCCGACTTCGTCAACAGGCTGATAAGCCCCACTCTTGAAAGCGGCGTTGGCGGGTGCCGGGTGCTCGGTGCGCGGGCCGATATCGCATATAAGTTCTGCCTTCGGGCAGAATTGCGTGTCGCCGCCGTCCTCCCGTCAGGCGAGCATCGCGTCGGCGATTTTTTCGGCGGTCATCAGGGTCGGGAAATTGGTGTTGGCGCAAGGGACGCACGGGAAGAGCGAGGCGTCGACGACGCGCAGGCCGGCGACGCCGCGCACGCGGCCCTGGTTGTCGGTGACGGCCATCGGGTCGTCGTCGGCGCCCATGCGGCAGGTGCAGGTGGCGTGCCACACGCCGATCGCGTCCTTGCGGATGAAGTCTTCGAGCGCCTCGTCGTCGCTCATCAACTCGTCGAAGCGATAGCCCTCGACGATGACCTTCTCGATCATCAGCCGGCGCAGCCAGGCGGGCCCGTCGAGGAGTTTGGCGACGACGTCGGTCATCCGCCTGTTCTTGTCGTTGACGACGCCGATCTTGCGCACGCGCTCGGTGTAGCTGGCCGGGAACGGGTCGCTCGTCGCCTCCCGCAACGCCGCACTCATCTGCATCGCGCCGAGCCGGCGGAAGGCGTCCATCAGCCGGTCGAGATCGCGCCGGTCGGACAGGAGGTTGAACTCGACGATCGGCTCGGCCCGCCAGTCGGCCGAGGCAAGCTTGACCTGCCCGGTCTCGGAAAAGGTCTTGTAGACCGCGGCGAGCAGCGAGGCGATCTGCTCGCCGACCGCATGCCAGGCCGATTTGCTGACACCGGCGACAAACATGTCGCCCGCCGGCGCCTCGCCGATCCCCGAGGAATAGCGCAGCGCCAATAGGATATGACGGCGGGTGGTGTCGCCGAGCCGGCAATCGGGCTTGATGAAGGACGAGACCGAGATCGACGGGTGGTCCATCAGCCGCTGGCCGACGCCCGGGACATGCGCCCTGACCTCGATGCCGAGGTCGCGCAGATCGCCCGACGGGCCGATGCCGGCGCGCAGCAGATGCGCCGGCGAGTGGATCGCGCCCGACGAGACGACGACCTCGTTGCCGCGGAATTCGGTCTCCTTGCCGTCGACCAGCGCCTTGACGCCGACGCAGCGCGTCCCCTCGAACAGCAATCCCGCGACCTGGGTCTGGGCCGAGATCGTCAGGTTCGGGCGCAGCCGGGTACCGGGGTCGAGATAGCCGATCGCCGCCGACACCCGCCGGTCGTAAAGGTTCGAGATCGTGATCGGGAAATAGCCGTCACGGAATTCGCCGTTCTGATCGAGGACGTATTCGTACCCGGCCGCCTTGAACGCCTTGGCGACGGCCTTGGCGTGGCCGTTCCACATATCGGGGAAGATGCGGCGGACCGGGATGCGGCCGTCCTTGCCGTGCCACGGGCCGTCGAAATCCATGTCGCGCTCGACCTTCTTGAAATAAGGGCAGCACGGCATTCCAGTTCCAGCCCGAGGCACCGCGCGCCTCCCACTCGTCGTAGTCGGTGGGGGCGCCGCGATTGGCGAGCTGGCCGTTGATCGACGAGCCGCCGCCCAGCACGCGGGCCTGCTCGTATTTGCGCAACGGCGGTCGTTCCTCGGGCCGGTTGTGCGAGACGATTTCGGTGTGGACCTTGAGCTCGTGCCAGTGGAAGCGCGGGTCGAAATAGGCGGTGCCGGGGTAGGAATCGAGGATCTCGGGCGGCACCTTGCCGTCCGGCGTGTCCTGGCCGGCCTCGCAGAGCAGCACCTTGTTGGCGCTTTTGGCCGACAGCCGGTTGGCCATGACCGAGCCGGCCGAACCGCCGCCGACGATGATGTAGTCGTACTCCATCTCCTCCCCCTCGGGCGCGACGCGATTTTTCCTCGCGTCGGCGATGTAATGCAGCCCGGGATGGTCGGGTCAAGCCCGCCGCGGCGGTTCGCGGAGCCGGTCGGTCTCTAGTCGGAGCAGCCTTCGTCCTCGGAGCGCAAGACTGGCATCCCTCCGCGCGATCGGGTAGCAGTCGATGCGCAAGGGTGGGGATCGGACTTGAAGATCGGCATCGTTTCGGATGTGCATTGCAATGCGCGGGGCTTGGCGGAAGCCTTTCGGCTGATGGGCGACGTCGACGAAGTGGTTTGTCTCGGCGACAGCATTTACGAATACCGGTTTTCGAACGACGTCGTCCGCATGTTCAAGGCGCGCGGCGCTCTGACCATCCTCGGCAATCATGAGGAGGGGTTCTTCGGACCGCAGGGCGAGAGGGCGCGGGCCGCTTCCGGGATCGACCGCGATCTCTTGGCCTGGCTCGCCGGACAACCGCACCGTCTTGAACTCGACCTCGGCGGCAAGAACCTTCTGGTCGTGCATTCGACGCCGTGGGAGCCGCGCGGAACCTATGTCTATCCGCACAGCGGCCATCTCGCCCGGTTCGGCGAGGCCGAGGCCGATTTCGTGCTCTACGGCCATACCCACACGCAACTGGTGCGGCGGGTGGGCCGGGCGCTGGTGATCAATCCCGGCTCGGCCGGCGAAGCGCGCGACCACGGCAACGGCCGGCAATTGAGCTGTGCGGTGCTTGACACCGCGACCGAGGAGGTGGTGGTGACGGATTTTCCGGAAACCCGGCCTTAGCGGGCGCGGCTTATTTGCGCGACCAGGTGACGACCGAGGAGACGGCGTAGTTCCACACGACGCCGACGGCGGCGCCCGCGAGACCCGACATCCACCAGGTGTAATGCTGGGCGAAGGCCGCCGTGGCTATGCCGACATTGGCGACGGCGCCCAGACTGCAAACCGCGTAGAACGACGCCAAGCCGGTGAAAAAACGCAGCCCCGTAAGCCGGCGGTCGCGATAGGTCAGGAAATTGTTGAGGGCAAAATTACTCGTCATCGCCGCCAGCGTCGCGAGCGCCTGCGCGACCGGGAAGGCAACGGCCTGCAAGGCGAGATAGAGTATCAGGAAATGCACCGCCACACCCGAGGCGCCGACCGCCGCGAAGGCGACAAAGCGCACCGGAACCCAGCGTCCGATCGTCTTGTCCAGGATCAACAGCAGGTATTCCCAGACGACGAGACTGTCGAGCTTGCTGTCGCCGTGCAGCCGGGGTCCAAAAACATAAGGGATTTCGGCGAAGCGGTAGCGGACCGGGGTCGAGGCGAAAAGATCGAGCAGGATCTTGAAGCCCTGCCCGGAGAGACGCCGCATGGTTTGCTCGAAGGCCGGCCGGGTCAGCATGAAAAAGCCGCTCATCGGGTCGGCGAGATCGGCGGCGACGACGAGACGGGCGAGCCGTGCGGCAATCCGGCTGATTGCGACGCGGCGGCGGTTCCAGTCGCCGACCCCGCCCCCGGCGACATGCCTGCTGCCGATGACGACATCGAGCCCTTCGGCCTTCAACCGACTCAGCATCTGCGGCAGCAGGGTTTCGTCGTGCTGCAGGTCAGCGTCGATCACCGCCAGGTAGGGCGCGCTGCTCGCCAGCATGCCCTCGATAACCGCCGTGGACAGCCCGCGGCGCCCGATGCGCTGGAGACAGCGGATGCGCGGATTGGTCCGCGCGAGATGCCTGATCGCAGCAGCGCTGCCGTCCGGAGAATTGTCGTCCACGAAGACGACCTCCCATTCGATCCCATGGAGCGCCGCATCGAGCCGAGTGAGCAGCAGCTCGAGGTTGTCGCGCTCGTTGAAGGTCGGAACAATCACCGCGAGTTCGGCGCTTCCCGCCGGCGCCGGTGTCACGAGCCGCGCCCGCTCGGGACTTTGACCGACCCCGCCCATCGCCGGATCATGTGCCAAGGGAAGCGACATCAAACCCCGCAAATCCTGACGCAGTCAGTCGTTAGAACGCGACGGCAGTAAAAGACATCTTAATTGGGAGGTCTTCGAGGCCGGGCAGGCCAGCCTATCTCGTATTCCGGGTCCTTGACGGTTTTCGACCACAACCGTTAGAGCGTCGCGGTCAAGGCGGCGCGGCGTATCGCCCAGCTGCACGCCTTATTCCGCCGTCGCGAATTCCGTGGGGCCAGAACGACAAAAGCGCGCATCCGCAAAGCAAGAGGGTTGAGTTAGAACCAAGCGCCCACATGAACGCGGTGTGTGGCGGGGTCTGACCGTGGCCGAAGCTCACGGGAAATTGCCGTTTACCGGCGACGGTCCCCCGACCGCCGCATAAGGACACGCGACGCCCGCGTAGGGCTTGTCGGCCAGCCGGCCAGCGAAGGTCTCGGCGACAAATTCGAGCGGGTTTTGCGTGGCGTAGTGGCTGATCGACGGGGCGACGGCGAGCCAGCCGCCGGCGCCGGGACGGCCAAGCTTGAAGTCCCAGAACAAGGCCGGGTTCTGCACGTCGTGCAGGACGTGGCCGAGTTCGTGGATGACCACGGTCGTGGCATGGGCGTGCATCTTCGGGTTGCCGAACCAGCGCTGGGTCCCGTCATAAACCTGGTCGGCAACCCCGCGCATCCCCGATTGACCGATGCCGCCCTTGATGCCCTGGGCCCGCGTGGCCTGAGGATTGTGCTGGCCGGTCTTGGCACCCATGAAGACGGTGTAAGCGGCGCTTCCCCGGGTGCCTCCCATATAGGCGACGCACGGCACGCCGTCGGCGGCAGTGCAGTAGAAGGTCAGGTCGACGAGGGCGAAGCCCGCCCCGATGACCGCACGCAAGGCCTTGTCGATCGCCTCTACTTTGAGCGGCCGGCCGCCATCTCCGCTCTCGGTTCCGATCTGCACCTCGATGGCGGCGCCCGCCGCGTCGGTCAGCGTCTTATAGACGAAAGACATGCTGCCGGTCTTGGCGAGGTTCCTTCGCACCTCGTCGCCCTCATACCTGCGGCCGTTCTGGATCTCCGGTGCCGTCGCCACGATGTTCCGCCTCTTGCCGCTGCAAAACCCGCCAACTCCTCGCCAGAATGGCATATTGCCGCACGCGTTGCACGCCTCTACGGCAGAACGAGAACAGGCGCGGGCTTAGGGCGTTCCCCGCACTGTCAGATCAGCCGGCCGGCCCCTTGCGGCTCAGAAATTCCTTGAACCCGTCGCGCGGATGGCCGGCGGCGAGCCAGGTGGCGCGCGCATCCTCCTCATTGGCGTAGCGGTCGCGCCAGCCCATGCCGATCTCTTCGTGCAGCAGCCGCTTGATGCCCTGGACCATGCGCGCGTCGTTCTTGGCGATCATCTGGCCGATTTCGAGCGCGGTGTCGAGGAGCCGCCCGGAGGATACGACCTGGTTCAAGAGCCCGATGCGCTCGGCTTCCTCGGCGCCGACGACGCGGCCGGTGTAGAGGAGCTCCTTGGCCTTCGGCAGTCCGACCAGCAGCGGCAACGACCAGGTCGAATTGACCCTTCCATAGCTCGCCGCCAGAAAGCGGAACTGGGTGCGCTCGCAGCCGATGCGCAGATCAAGGGTCGAGGACAGCAGTGCCGCACCGCCATAGGCAAGCCCGTTGATGGCGCCGATCAGCGGCTTGGCGAAGGTCGCGACATGCCAGGTCGCCTCACCGCGGAAGGCCTGCCGCTGGGCCAGCTCCTCACCCGACAGCCCGGCCATCTCATGGATGTCGGCGCCGGCCGAAAACGCCCGCTCGCCGGCGCCGGTCAGAATGACCGCCTTGACCTCGTCGTCGTTCTCGAACCGGGTCAGCGCGTCATCGAGTTCGCTGACCAGCGGGAAGCTCAACGCATTGAGCTTTTCCGGCCGGTTCAGGGTGATCAGACCGACGCCGTCGAACCGCTCGCTCAGAATGAATTCATAGGCCATGACGCCCCTCTCCTTCTCCGCCGCCGGAATTTGACACTACGCAGGAGCGGGTGTTAGCTCAATCCCATGCAAATAAGGGGAGATAAAACGATGGCCGGGGCGCTCGACGGGGTGCGGGTTCTCGAACTGGCGCGATACCAGGCAGGGCCGCGCGGCGGCATGATCCTCTCCGACCTCGGCGCCGAGGTCATCAAGATCGAGAAATTGGGCGGCGAGGAGACCAGGCGTTCGGAGCCGCTGGTGCGGGGCCAAAGCGTCTATTTCTCGGTCTACAACCGCGGCAAGAAGAGCCTCTGCCTCGATATGCGCAGCCCGCGCGGCAAGGAAATCTTCGCCGATCTGGTCAAGACCGCCGATGTCGTGCTGGAAAACTTCCGCCCGGGCACGATGGCGGCCATGGGTTTCAGCTATGAGGAATTGTGCAAGCTGAAGCCGAACATCATCCTGACCTCGGTTTCGGGTTTCGGCCAGTACGGCCCCTATCGCGAGCGGCCGGCCTTTGACCCGCTCGGCCAGGCGATGAGCGGGCTGATGAGCCTGACGGGCGCGCCGGTCGGAACGCCGCTCGGGGCCGCGACGTCGCTAGTCGACCGCTACACCTCGCTGCATGCGACGATCGGCACGCTCGCAGCGCTGCACCATCGCGACGCCACCGGCGAAGGCCAGCTGGTCGATTGCTGCCTGATGGATTCGGCGCTGACCATGGTCGAGATCCCGACCTCCTACTATCTCGCGACCGGCGAAGAGGGCGGCGAGGCCGGCAGGCCGCCCTACAAGGCGAAGGACGGCCATGTCGTGATCTCGGCCTCGGGTCGGGCGATGGCGACGCGACTGATGCAGATCGTGACCGGCGACAAGGACGCCGCCGCGGCGGGCTTCACCAGCCGGGTCGGCAGCGGCGACGCCCGGCGCAAGGCGGTCGAGGCGTGGTGCGCCGAAAACACCGTCGACCATATCGTCAAGACGCTGCTCGACGCCGAGATCCCGGTGGCGCCGGTCAAGACGATCCCGCAGGTCGCGGTCGATCCGCATCTCTGGGAGCGCGAGATGCTGGTCAAGATGCCCGATGCGGTAGCGGGCGAAATGTACTTGCCGGGCGCCACGATCAAGATGTCGAAGACGCCGGGCCGCGTCGGCCACGTGCCCACGCCCGGCGAACACACCGACGCGGTGCTGTCCGCACTGCTCGGCTACGACGCCGCTACCCTGGCGCAATTGCGGGAGCAGAAGGTCATCGCCTAGCCGGGCGTTCCGGTCAGCCAGGCGAGGTCGGGCTCGGTTTCGAGGGCCTGCAGCCGCGCGAAGAGACGGTCGGCGCCGGCCTCGCCGAGCTTGCCGCGGGTCAGTCGCCGGAATTTGTCGGCGAGTTCGCCCGGTTCGAGCATGCCACCCTCTAGCGGAGCATTCGAAACGGCGGCCGTCGGCGAGCGCGACCGTCACGGCGCCTCGCCAGGCCGGCGCCCGATTGCGGCGCGAGGCTCACCCGGCGGCAAAGCGCCCGGATCTGCGGGTCGGCGAGTGCCGTCTCGTCCCAGCATTCGGGGTCGCGCGCCTCGCGGCAGAGCGCCAGAGCGACCGAGAACGGAATGCTGTACTGCGCCAGCATCAAATCGGCGGGTTCGAGGATGTTGTGCCGCTCGACCATGCGCGCGTTGCCGGGAACCGTGATCGCCTCGACATCGGCGGCGGCAAAGCCGTGCCGGCCTGCAGATCGCGCACCGCCTTGACCGCGGGATGCGCCGTCGCGTGGCACGGGATAGCGCTTCAGCACCGCCGAGGCGACGACGAATTCCTCGCCGAGGCCGCGGGTCAGTTCGGCTTCGTCGAATTCGGTGCAGAAGACGCGCAGAAATCCGAACCGACCCTCGATGACCGTGCGCGGCCCGGCGAAACCGCCCGCGGCGAGGCTTGCCGCCAATACCCCCGCCTCCGAGGCGCGGCCGAGATGCAGCCGCTTCACCATGCCGCCGTCGCCGCGGGAAAATTCGAGGAGCCCGCCGCAGAGCGAACCCGCGATGCCGAGCGCGTTGGTCATCGCCTTCGCGTCGAGCCGCAGGAGGTGGCCGGCCGCGACCGCACCACCGAACGGCCCGGTTGTCCCCGGCGCGTGAAAGCCGCGGGCTTCGTTGGTATGGCCGGTGGCGCGGCCGATGCGGATCATGACCTCGTTGCCGGCGACAAAGGCGGCGATCAGCGACCGGCCGTCGCTCCCCTGCTCCTGCGCCACCGCCAATGCCGGCGGCAGGACGGTGGCGCCGGGATGGGCGCCAGCACCCGGCCGGGTCAGGCTGTCGAGCTCGAAGGCGTGCGCGAGCGCGCCATTGGCGAGAGCCGCCGCCGGGGCCTGCACCGCGGCACCGTGTCCGAGGATTTGGCTCGCGCCGCCGGGCCCGGTGCGCCGGGCATAATCGACGACGATGCGGCTCCACGCCATGTCGGCGCCGCAGATCGCCGCCGCCACCGTGTCGGCGATGCAGTCCTTCGCGGTCTGCACGATCTCTGCCGGCAGATCCTCGTAGCGCAACGCCGCGGCGTACCGGGCGAGTCGATCGTTTCCCCAGCCATGCGGTTCCTCCCTGCCGACTATCGTACACGATTTGAATCCAGTTCCGGCAGCCGGCGGATCGGCGATTGACGCGACCGGTTGCGCGGGCGACGATCCCGCTGCCGTCATTCGGAGGGGGACGCCGATGCTTACGATCTACCTGTCGCCGGGCTCGAGTTCGATGGCGCCGCACATCGCATTGCACGAGATCGGCGCGCCTTTCGAAAGCCGATGGGTTTCGTTCGCGAGCAAGGAACATCATTCGGCCGAATACCTGGCGGTCAACCCCGAGGGCAAGGTGCCGACCCTGCTGGTCGACGGGCGGCCGATGACCGAGGTCATCGCGGTTCTCTACTACCTCGCCAAGACCTATCCCGGGGCGGGGCTCTGGCCCGAGGGCGGGCTGGAGGCCGAGGCGCAGGCGCTGTCCTGGATGTCGTTCATCGCCTCGACCGTGCATCCCGCCCGCCGCATCGGCGTGGAGCGCTGGAAGGAAGTATTCGATCTCGCCGAAAAGCGGCTGGGACGGCGCGAATGGATCGGCCGCCATTATTCGATCGCGGATATTCATCTCTTCCGCCTGTTCTGGCGCTTCTTCACGACGCTCAGACCCGACCCCAAGGCCTATCCCGGTCTTTACGCCCATTACGAGCGGATCATGGTTCGGCCCGCGGTGCAGAAGACCTTGGAGATCGAGGCCAAGATCGGCTACCAGCTGCCGCAATAGCGCGGACCGCCGGCGGTGGCGATGATGCGATCGGTGATCGGCGACCGGCCGAAGCGGCGCGAGGACCGGCGCTTCCTGACCGGGCAAGGCCGCTATCTCGACGATCTGCGCTTCGACGGCGATGGCGCATGCCGTCGTCCTGCGCTCGCCGCACGCGCATGCCTGGATCGCACGGCATCGAACGTCGACGGCGCCGGCGCGCGCCGGGCGTGCTGGCGGTGCTGACCGCGGCAGAGATCGCCGAGGACGGGCTGCAGCCGTTGCGCCCCTCGGCCGAGGCCAACGTCGCAGACCGGCGAGCCCTTCGCCTTCTGCCGCAGCCGCTGCTGGCCGCAGCAAGGTGCGCTATGTCGGCGAGCCGGTGGCGCGTGATCGTGGCCGAGACGCAGGCCCAGGCGCTCGACGCCGCCGAGCTGGTCGCGGTCGACTACCGGCCGTTGCCCGCGGTGACGGACGCCGCTGCGGCCAGCGCGCCCGGCGCGCCGCTGATCGCCGACGCCGTGCCCGGCAATCTGTCGCTTCGACTGGCGGACCGGCGACCGGCGCGGCGGTCGAGGCCGCGTTCGCCAAGGCGGCGGCCCACGTCGTCGAACTCGAACTCGACAACCACCGGATCGTCACCAACCCGATGGAGCCGCGCGGCGTGCGTCGGCATGTGGGACGCGGCGAGCGGGCGCTATACCGCTTACGTCTCGAGCCAGAACATCCATGCGACCGCGACAACGCCGCGCGCGCGCTGGGCGTCGCGCCGGCGCAAGTGCGGTTCGTCGCGCCCGATGTCGGCGGCGGCTTCGGCGCCAAGAACTTCATCTATGCCGAGCACGTGCTGATGCTGTGGGCGGCGCGGCGCGTCGGCCGGCCGGTCAAATGGATCGCCAGCCGCAGCGAGGTTTTTCTCGCCGACCACCAGGCGCGCGACCAGCAGGCCGAAGGCGCGCTGGCGCTCGACGCCGAGGGGCGTTTCCTGGCGCTGCGGGTCGCCAGCGCCGCCAATCTCGGCGCCTATCTGCGTGCAGCG
Organism: uncultured Alphaproteobacteria bacterium; assembly: GCA_963799085.1. Taxonomy (GTDB): domain Bacteria; phylum Pseudomonadota; class Alphaproteobacteria; order ATCC43930; family CGMCC-115725; genus AP-15. The sequence goes on from CAWCWA010000022.1 coordinate 70,495, forward strand.
GCGGCGGCGTGCAGACCTTCCAGTACGTCGCACCTGCCAGGGCACGGTCTACCGCATCCCGGCGATCGAGCTGCATCGTCGAGGGCGTGTTGACCAATACGCGCGCCGATCGGCGTCACGCGCGGCCCGGGCTTTGCCGAGGCGGTCAACATCATCGAGCGGCTGATCGACCGCGCGGCCCGGCAATGCGGCTTCGACCGCGCCGAATTGCGCCGGCGCAACATGGTCCCGGCGCGCGGCGATGCCGATGACCAACGCCTTCGGCAACAAGGTCGACAGCGGCGACTTTCCCGGCGACCTTCGAGCGGGCGCTGGCGGCGCGCCGATGTCGCGGGCTTTGCCCGACCGGCGCCGGCAGAGCGAGGCGCGCGGCATGCTGCGCGGGCTCGGCTTTGCCTATCACATCAAGGCGACCGGCGGCTCGCCGCACGAGAATGTCGATATCCGCTTCGAGGCGGACGGCACGGTGTCGCTGATCACCGGCACGCAGACGATCGGCCAGGGCCACGAGACGACATTCCCGCAGATCCTCGCCGACCGGCTCGGCGTCGCCGAACGAGCGCATCCGGCTGCGTGCAGGGCGACACCGACCGGATCGCGATCGGCGGCGGGCACGGCAGCTCGCGCGCGACCTACATGGGCGGCACCGCGATCTGGCGCGCCTCGGACGAGATCATCGCCAAGGGGATCCGCGGTCGCCGCCGAGGCGCTGGAAGCGGCCGAGGCCGACATCCTGCTTTGCCGACGGGCGCGTTCGTCGTCTCGGGCACCGACCGGCGCGGTGGCGCTCGTCGAGGTCGCCGCGATCGCGCGCGACAAGGGGACGCCGCTCGACACCTATCACGCCTGGACGCGGGAATGGATGACCTTCCCCAACGGCACCCATGTCGTCGAGGTCGAGATCGACCGCGAGACCGGCCGGGTGAGCCTCGCCGCGCTACACCGCGGTCGACGATTACGGCGTGCTGGTCAACCCGATGATCGCGGCGGGCCAGGCGCATGGCGCGATGGCGCAGGGCGATCGGCCAGGCGCTTGCTCGAACGCGCGGTCTACGACGCGCAGACGGGCCAGCTGGTCGCCGGCTCGTTCATGGATTACGCCCTGCCGCGCGCCGACGACCTCGTCGTCTTCGGTCTCGGCTTCAACGGCACGCGCTGCACGACCAACCCGCTGGGCGTCAAGGGCTGCGGCGAGGCCGGCGCGGTCGCGGCCTTCCCGGCGGTGATGAACGCGATCGCCGACGCGCTCGGCGAGGCTGCGCTGCCCGGCCCGGCGACGCCGGAAAAGATCTGGCGGCTGCTGCGCGGCTGATGCGCGTCCTCATCAGCGAGGCTGAGATTGCGGCGAGGGTGACGGCGCTGGCGGCCGAAATCGCGCGGACGTTCACGGGCGATTTTGTCGTGGTCGGCCTCCTCAAGGGTGCGGCTTTGTTTATCGCCGATTTGGCGCGCGCACTCGACCGGGCGGGGGCGAGGCCCGGAGATCGAGTTCATCCGGCTTTCGAGCTACGGGCTCGGGACGGAGAGCAGCGGCGCTGTGCGGCTGATCGGCGAGACGCCGGACGGGCTTGCCGGACGGCCGCTCTTGCTGGTCGACGACATCGTCGACACCGGCCGCTCGATCGCCTTTGCCGCAGAGCTGTTACGCCGCTGCGGGGCGGGCGAACTGCGGCTCTGCGCGCTCCTCGACAAGCCGGCGCGGCGGCAGGTTCCGGTCGCGCTCGATTTTGTCGGCTTCACGATCCCCGATTTGTTCGTCGCCGGCTACGGCACCGACCACGCCGAGAAATTCCGCCATCTCCCGTATATCGGGGTCGTCGAATAAGGCGGCGGGCAGCAGTCGCGTTTGCAGTGTTGTTGGGCGATATTTGCCAAATGTAATATCGTCTTTTGCGTAACTGAAAATGGTCCGCCTAGCCATGACCGAGATCGTCGTCACCGCGCTGCGCGCAGAAGACCGCGACCGCTGGGCGGCATTGTGGCGTCTCTACCTCGAATTCTACGAGACGCAGCTGCCGCCGGAAATCTACGAGCACACCTGGCGGCCGCTGATCGCGGCGGAGAGCCCGATCCGTGGGCTCGGCGCTCGGCTCGGCGACGAGAGGGCGCCGCTTGCCGGCATTACGCATTACCTCTTCCATGCCCATGCCTGGACGCCGCGCGAGGTCTGCTATCTGCAAGATCTCTATGTCGACGCCGATGCCCGCGGCCGCGGCGCCGGCGGTAAGCTGATCGAATCCGTCGCCGCCATCGCCCGAGAGCGCAACTGCCTGCGCCTCTACTGGACGACCAAAGAAGATAACGCGACCGCCCGCTCGCTCTACGACCGCGTCGCCCGCTTTAACGGCTTCATCCGCTACGATTTCGCGCTCACATAACCCCGCCGCTCAGAGCAGGCTTGAATAGCTGCATTCTGCTAGCTAAATCCGCTTGTATGAAAAAGGCCAGTATCACTGAGGCCAAGAATAACCTCAGCGCCTTGATCGACGGCCTCAAAGGCGGCTCGCCCGTTCTTATTGTCGACCGAGGACGCCCGGTCGCGCGCCTCGAGCCCGTGACGAGCGACCTTGAGGCGGAGCACGCGGGAAGATTGTTGCGGCTGATCCGCGACGGCGTCGTGCGGCCGCGCCGCGTCGCGCCACCGCGGACGCTGTTCAGCGAGCATCCGCCGCGCGCCAAGGCCGACGCATCGGCGGTCAAAGCCCTTCTCGAAGAACGCCGGGAAGACCGGTGAAATTCTGGGATGCGTCGGCGATCGTACCGCTGCTGATCGCCGAGGTTTCGACGCGCCGCATGCAAGCAGAGGCCGAGAAGGATCCGGACATGCTGGTGTGGTGGGCTTCCGAAGTCGAGTGCGCCTCGGCCCTTGCACATCTCGAACGCGCCGCGGCACTCGAACCTCGCGCCGTCCAGACCGCCTTCGAGCGGCTCAGGCTGCTGGCGGCCGGCTGGCACCAGATCGACCCGAGCGACATGGTCCGCGAAACGGCGACCCGGTTTCTTCGCGTACACCCGCTGAGAGCCGCCGATGCGCTGCAACTCGCGGCAGCCTTTGTTGCCGCCGAACAGCGTCCGCCCTCGTTGGAAATGATCACTCTCGACGACCGTCTCGCCAGCGCCGCGCAGAAGGAAGGATTTCTCGTGATCGACTGAACCCGCCGGCTACGATTTGGCGCTCCAGAAACGTCGGAACCGTAAAATTGCCAAATTTGCATGGTATCCGATACTGTGCCTAGCCCCCGTGCGAGTGCGAGAGGGAATTACCGACACGGGCAGGCGCGTTTGCTGATATTTCGCTGCAAATAACAGCTAAAACAGCAAAACGGGGCCGCCGCGATACCCGACGTCAGCGCCATGAATGGCGGATTTCCTCGACTTACGCCGTTGCGATCGAGGGTGCGGTCATGGCGCCGCCTTGCTGTTTCGCCGGCGCTCCAGCCATCTCATGCTGCGGCGGCCCGCCGTTGCCGCGCGTTGTGTCCGGTCCGGGGGAACCCTATTTTGGCCGCATCTATCGCTCTCGACCGGAGATCATGCCGTGACCGAGTTTTTGCCGCCGCTCGCCCCCTACCCGCGCACCCGGTTGCGGCGCAACCGCCGCGACGCCTGGTCGCGCAAGCTCGTCGCCGAGAATGTGCTGACCGCGGGCGATCTGATCTGGCCGGTCTTCGTCCATGACGAGGGCCACAAGGCGGCAATCCCGTCGATGCCGGGCGTCTTTCGCCTGCCGATCCCGGCTCTGGCCGATGCCGCGGGCGAGGCGGCGGCACTCGGCATCCCGGTGATCGCGGTATTTCCCGCGGTGCGGCCGGCGTTGAAGGACGCCGAAGGCAGCGAGGCGCTCAACCCGGGCAACCTCGTCTGTCGCGCGGTGGCGGCGTTGAAGAAGGAGGCGCCTGGGCTCGGCGTCTTGTGCGACGTGGCGCTCGACCCCTTCACCTCGCACGGCCATGACGGCGTCATCCGCGACGGATATGTCGAAAACGACGAGACCGTCGCGATCCTCTGCCGGCAGGCGGTGATCCAGGCCGAGGCCGGCTGCGACATCATCGCCCCCTCCGACATGATGGACGGGCGCGTTGGTGCTGTGCGCGCGGCACTCGACGAGGCCGGCTTCGACCGTGTCCGCATCATGTCCTATGCCGCGAAATACGCCTCGGCCTTTTACGGCCCGTTCCGCGACGCGATCGGCTCCAAGACGGCACTCGGCAGCGCCGACAAGCGCACCTACCAGATGGACCCGGCGAATGGCGACGAAGCCCTGCGCGAGGTGGCGCTCGACCTGCAGGAGGGTGCCGACATGGTCATGGTCAAGCCCGGCATGCCCTATCTCGACGTGGTCCGCCGGGTCAAGGAGACGTTCCGGGTCCCGACCTATGCCTATCAGGTGTCGGGCGAGTACGCGATGCTGCACGCTGCGGCGTTGAATGGCTGGCTCGACGGCGAGCGGGCGGTCATGGAGAGCTTGATCGCCTTCAAGCGCGCCGGCGCCGACGGCGTCCTGACCTACGCCGCAGTCGACGCCGCCAGACTGCTCCAAAAGGGCTAACCGATCACGGTTTCGTCAACTCTAGACTAGGAATTAACCCCGTCTCCCGGAGTTCGTCATCTTCGGGGCTTGCCCGGCCGCGCTCGGGGCGGGGCCTGCCCCCGGCGCTTCGGCAAGGGGGATTATCGATGAGGTTCCTGGCTCTGACAAAGTGGTCGGCGATCGGCGCGACATTTCTCTCCGGCTTGTGCTTAACCGCGCCCGTCGCGGAGGCTGGACCTTATATTCAGACAAATCTGGTATCGAACATTGCCGGCTTGGCAATCCTCACCGATTCGGATCTGCGGAATCCCTGGGGTATATCCTTCGGCCCCGGGACCCCGTTCTGGATCTCGGATCAGGCGGTAAATCTCACCACGCTCTACGCCGTTACCGCCACGGGCGTCACCAAGCCGCTTACCGTATCGATCCCCACCACCGCAGGCGGACCGCAAGGGCCCACCGGACAGGTGTCGAACATCGGCAACCCCAACCCGTCGGCGTTTCTGGTCAACGGCCTGCCATCGCGCTTCATCTTTGCCAATCTTAACGGCACCATTTCGGGCTGGCCCGGAAACCCGGCGCCGGCGTCGATCATCGCGGCCACAACGCCTGCGGCGGTCTATACCGGGCTCGCCATCGACAGCGCGAAGACGCGCCTCTACGCAGCAAACGGCGCGGCCGGCACGGTCGACGTTTTCGATACCGCCTTCGCTCCGACCACGACTACGGGCGGCTTTCCCAATCCGTTTCCGGGGCTGATCCCGTTCAACGTGCAGGACATCGGCGGCAAAATTTACGTGACCTATGCGTTGCCTGGGCTTGCGGCGATGCGCGCGGCGACGGAGGGGAATGGCGGTGTCGCCGTCTATGACGAGGACGGCAACCTGCTGCAAACCTTGATCGACGGCAGCAAGCTTGCTTCGCCCTGGGGAGCGGCCCTGGCCCCGGCCAGCTTCGGACAGTTCGCCAACGATCTGCTGGTCGGCAATTTCAGTTTCGTCGCGAGCGAGATCAATGCTTTCGATCCGATGACCGGCGCCTTCGAAGGAACCATCCCGGTCGATCCCGGTCCGGGCAATTCGCCGGGCGGGCTATGGGCATTGACGTTCGGCGGCGGCGGCAATGACGGCCGCCCGGACACACTTTATTTCACCGACGGCATCAACGCCGAGGTCGATGGTCTCTTCGCGGCCATTACCGTTCCGGAGCCGTCGAGCCTCTTGCTGTTGCTGGGCGCGGCCTTTGGGCTTGTCGCGGTCGGCCGCTTTCGCATGCCGTAGCCGAATTTCGAACTCCGCGCCGCCGCGCGTCCGCGCTAAACCCTGGCCCATGACGCGATCGGATCATGAGGCGGCGGGATGACCCTCGACGGCGCTTACAGCGGTTTGCGGGTGCTCGATCTTGGCCAAGGAGTGGCGGCCCCCTATTGCGCGATGCTGCTGGCGATGCATGGCGCCGAGGTCGTCAAGCTCGAACCCGTTGCCGGCGACTGGTCACGCGGCCTCGGCGCCCGCTACGGCGACCACACCGCGATGTCGGCGCATTACAACCGCGGCAAGAAGAGCCTGGCGCTCGACTTGAAATCGCCGGCGGCGCGCGACATCGCGGCAATACTCGCCTCCCGCGCCGACATCGTCGTCGAAAGCTTCCGGCCCGGTGTCGCGGCTAGGCTCGGCCTCGGCTGGCCCGAACTCAGCGCCCGCAACCCGCGCCTTCTCTACCTCTCGGTCAGCGGCTTCGGCCAGGAAGGGCCTTACGCAGCGCTGCCCTGCACCGATTCGGTGGCGCAGGCCTTTTCCGGGTTGATGGCGGTCAACCGCGGCAGTGATGGCGCGCCGCACCGGGTAGGCGCCATCATCATCGACACTCTGACCGGGCTCTACGCCGCCCAGGCGCTGGGGGTGGCGCTCTACGCCCGCGAGCGCCGCGGCCGCGGCCGGCGGCTCGAAGTCAGTCTGACGCAATGCGCCGCCGCGATCCTCGGCCACAAGCTCGCCGAGCACGTCCTCGAACAAGGCTCGCCGCAGCCGATGAACGTGCCGACCGGCGTCTACCGGACGCGCGACGGCTGGCTGATCGTCGCCCTCGTGCGCGAGGAACAATATGTGCGGCTGGCCGGGGCGCTCGGCCGGCCCGACCTCGCCGATGATCCGCGCTTCGCCGATTTCGCTGGCCGCGCCCGTCACGCCGAGGAACTCTGCGCCGCGGTCGCCGCGATCTTCCCGACCGACACCACCGCCGCCTGGCTCGACCGGCTGCACGCCGCCGATGTTCTCGCCGACCGCGTCAATGGCTTCGACGATTGGCTCGCCGACCCGCATGTCGCCGCGACCGGCGGTGCCGTCACCGTCGACCAGCCGCGCATGGGCCGCTTTCCGACCCCGCGCACGCCCGGCGTCCCCGCAGACGCCGACACAGCCCTGTCGCCGGCGCCCGCGATCGGCGAGCACGGCCGCGCGCTCCTCGCCAGTCTCGGCATCGACGCGGCGACGGTCGGGCGCCTTCATGCCGAAGGCGTCCTCTTCCTCCCCGAGGGATGAGCCCGATGCGTACCGAGACCGTCGAGAGCCGATATTTCGAGGATCTTGTTCTCGGCGAGCGCTTCCACATCCCGAGCCGGACCATGACCGAGGCGCATTTCTCGGCGTTTCAGACCGTCTCGGCCGACAACCATCCGATCCACTACGATGTCGAATATTGCCGCCGGCGTGGCCTGCCCGCCCCGCTCGCGCACGGCTTTCAGATCCTGTGCTTTACCGCCGCGGGTGCGGGCAATTTCGCGCATGTGATCGGCGACGCCCTCCTCGGCTTCCTCGAGCAATCGTGCAAATTCCTCAAACCGGTCCATGCCGGCGATACGCTTTACCCCGCGCTCGAGATCGTCGGCCTCACGCCGCAACGCACGACCGGGGTCGTCACCGTCGCGGTCACGATGCACAACCAGCGCGACGAACTGGTTCTGACCGGCGAGCAGAAATACCTCTTGCGCAAGCGCAACCCGTGACGCCTTTTGCGATTGGCGCAGAAGAAACTTCCCGGCGACAAGTTTACTCCAACAGCTGTGCCAAGCGGTCGGCGGCCATCTCACATTCCGCGCGGGTCACGTCGAGATGGGTGACGGCCCGCAGGGTGCGGGCGGCGAAGGCCGAAATCAGCACCCCCTCTTCTGTGCTCGCTGTGCTCGCGCGACGATCGTCGCCGCGTCGGGGGCGCCCTCGGCCATGTGGAAGATCACGATATTGGTCTGCACCGTGGCGAGGTCGAGCTTGACACTCCGCAGCCCGGCAAGACGTTCCGCCAACAGCCGCGCGTTGGCATGGTCCTCGGAAAGCCGGTCGAGATTATGGTCGAGCGCCTAGAGCCCGGCGGCGGCGAGGATGCCCGCCTGTCGCATCGCGCCACCAAACATCCGGCGGGCGCGATGGGCCCGCGCGATGTCGTCGGCGCCGCCCGCAAGAACACTGCCGACCGGGCAGCCCAGCCCCTTCGACAGCGCGACCGAGACCAGATCAAAGGGTGCGGCGAGTTCGGCGAGGCTATGCCCGGAAGCGACCGCCGCATTGAACAGCCTCGCGCCGTCGAGGTAGCTCCGGATGCCGAGATCCTTCGCCGCCGCGCCGATGGCGATGGCGTCCTGCTGCGGGAAGACGACGCCGCCGCCGCGGTTGTGGGTGTTCTCGACCGCGACCAGCCCCGTTGGCGGGAAGACGATATGCCCGCGGCGGCTTGAAGGCGTGGCGCAGATCGTCGGCGGTGAAGAGCCCGCCCCTGCCGACCGGGGTGAACTGCACGCCGGAGTTGGCCGCGCCGGCCCCCGCTTCGTGCCAGACGATGTGCGCCTCGTCGCCCAGCACCACCTCGTCGCCCGGCCGCGTCAGGATCTTGAGCCCGATCTGGTTGGCCATCGTGCCGCTCGGGACGAAGAGGGCGGCCTCTTTCCCGAGCAGCGCAGCGATCTTTTCCTGCAGCCGGTTGACCGACGGGTCCTCGCCATATTGGTCGTCGCCGACCGCGGCCGCCGCCATCGCCCCCCGCATGTCGGCCGACGGTGTCGTCACGGTGTCGGAGCGCAGGTCGATCGGCTTCATCGATCCATCCTTCGTGGCTTGTTCAATGGCCGCCGCCGGTCGGGCTCGGTCCGACCACGACGCAGCGCACGTTGCTGTCGCCGCCGCCGTAATAAGCGCAATCTCGGATCGAGCACCCGGTCAAGGCCGCCAGCACGACGAAAATCACGATCTGCGCAAGGAAAGCCACTGATGAAACTTTACACCTATTACCGATCGCAGGCGAGTTTCCGCGTCCGCATCGCGCTCAATCTCAAAGGTCTGCAGCGCGAGGACGCGTTTCTGCACCTCGAACGCGGCGATCAATTCGCCGAGGATTACCGCGCCCTCAATCCGCAGATGGTCGTCCCGACCTTGGCGCTCGACAACGGCGCTCTTCTGTTCCAGTCGCTGGCGATCCTCGAATATCTCGACGAGACCCATCCCGAACTGCCGCTCCTTCCCGCCGAGCCGCTTGCCCGCGCCTGGGTTCGCGGCGTGGCGCTGATCAACGTCGCGGATTCGCACCCACTCATCGTGCCGCGCATCCGCCATTATTTGACCGACACGCTGCGGCTCAGCGAGGCGCAGCGCAACGGTTGGATCCAGCACTGGCTCGCCGCCGGGCTGCAGGCGATCGAAACGCTGCTAGCCGGGCATGCGGAGAGTGGCCGCTTTTGCCATGGCGACCGGCCCACGATCGCCGACATCTGTCTGGTGACGCAGGTGACCCCGGCCAAGACCTTCGGCCTGCGGCTCGACGCCTATCCGCGGGTGATGCGCGTCTACGAGACCTGCATGGCGCTTCCGGCCTTTGCGGCGGCCCAGCCGGCAAGGCAGCCTGACGCCGAGTAGACAGCGGGTTAACGATCTGGCATTCTTGCGTACTGGTCGTCTGCGATGTGGGGGTCGTATGATGCCGTACCGGGTTGTGACCGCAGTCGTCGTCGCCGCCCTTGCCTGTGCCGCCGGGCCGGCCCTGGCCGGGCCTTGCAGCCCGCATAGCACGCGCAATTGCTTGAAATTGCCGGCGTCGATCAATTTCGACGCGGTTCCCGAGATTTCGAACCAGATCGTCAGCCAGGAACCCGTGGCGCCGGCGCCGCTGAAAGTCAAAGCCGCGCCGGCAACCGAACCGCCGTCCCCGTATACCGGACCGATGGTCGGGGTCAATTCGCGAAGCCGCACTCCGACAGTCGGCTATTACTGGTCGTTGGACTGACCCTGTCGTTTTTGCCTAGCGGGATTGCTTTTTCCGGGCTTGCCCCGGGATTCGTCACCGATGCACTATTCTCCGAACATCGGCGATAGCGACAGGAGGGCAGGATGAAAGAGGGCTACCGGTTCGTCGATTGCGACATGCACATCATGGAGCCGATGGATCTGTTCGACAAATACCTCGACCCCGCCTTCAAACCCCGGATCACCTCGTCGATGAAGCGGCTGGACGGCGGCGCCACCGGCATGCGCGGGCGGCCCTTGTGGTTCTTCGACGGAACGCCGACCAGCAACGACGGAAACGTTTCGCAATATAACCGGACGCGCGGCCCGCTCGTTGGCGCCCGCGGCAACAAGAACGTCATGTTCGCGGTCGAGCGCGGCTACGACGCCGAGGCTCAGGTCATGGGCATGGAACTGGAAGGGATCGATATCGCCGTACTGTTTCCGACCGCCGGCCTGTCGTTTCTGGCGCGCGACGATATGGATCCGCAATTGTCGAACGCGATCTGCCGCGCCTACAATGACTGGCTGCACGATTTCATTCAGCACAGCCCCGATCAGCTCAAGATGGCGGCGATGCTGCCGGTGCACGACGTCAACCTCGCGGTCCGCGAATTGCACCGCTGCGTCACCGAATACGGCGCGGTCGGCGCCTTTGTTCGGCCGAACTACGTCAACGGGCGCTACTGGCATTCGACCTATTGGGACCCGCTCTACGGAATGCTGCAGGAAATGCAGATCCCTCTCTGCTTTCATGAGGGAACCGGCTCCTACTACTCGACGATCGAGCCACGTTTTGGCGAGAACCGCTTCATGCGCCACGTCGCCAGCCACTCGACCGAGATGCAGTTGGCGCTGATCGCGTTGATGCTGGGCGGCATCTTCGAGTTCTATCCCCGGCTCAAGGTCGCCTTTCTCGAAGCGCAGAGCTGGTGGGTGCCGGGCCTCCTGGGGCGGATCGAATGGGATCTGCGGCAGCACAAGGACTTCGACGCCCCCTATCTGAAGCTCTCGCCGCTCGAATACTGGCAGCGCAACTGCTTCTCGGCGATCGAGAGCGGCGAACGCGAGGTCGGGTCGGTGGTTGAACTCTTGGGCGGCGCCGAGAACATCTGCGTTTCGAGCGACTTCCCGCATTTCAACTCGAGCTTTCCCGAGGTGTCGAGCCGGGTCCTGCACAACCCGAGCATCACGCCCGACATCGCCGGCAAGATTCTCGGTGGCGGCGCCCGTCTCTACGGCTTCACCGGCGAGGACTTCGCCAAGGCTGACGCCGCCGCCAAACGCCGCGACAACATCACCGTCGGCCGGGCTTGATGCCAGCCGTCCTATAACGATAACGATGGGCCTAGACACGCTCAAACTCTCGGCGGGACGACGGCGGTCGGGGCCGCGGTCGCTCGCCGAATCATGTCGCGAAGCAGGCGTCGACGACGCTTGGCGGCGCTGCCCGGATTGTCCGCTGCGCTTCCTTTGCGAGAGCGAGGAGCGCTGGCTTGTTAAGCGGATCCCGCGGCATTTGAGCTGAGCCGCGCTGCCGAAGCCGCGGAGCTGAGAGGCTGCCTCTCCCTGCGGCTTCGACCGGTCGATTACTGGACCTCCCGCGCCTGCGTCGGTATTTAGGATGCCGCAACGACAGAACCGGGGGGAAGGCATGTTCCGCAATCTGATCGGCCTGCTGCTGGCGGCGGGCCTACTGATGCCGGCGCGGGTGGCGGCGCAGACCGTCAAGATCGGGCTGATCAACAGCTATACCGGCTTTGTCGCGCAGCCCGCCGACGAGGCGCAAAAGGGCATCGATCTCTACGTCAAGGAGCACGAAAAGGATTTGCCGCCCGGCGTCAAGATCGAGCTTTTGCGCCGAGACGACACCTCAAATCCCGATGTCGGCAAGCGTCTGGCTCAAGAGTTGATCACCCGCGACCGGGTGCAGCTTTTGACTGGCATCATCCTGTCGCCGGTCGCCGCCGCGATAGCGCCGCTCACCGCCGAAGCCAAGGTGCCGCTCCTGATCAGCGGCGCCGGCGCCGGGGCTGCGATCACGCGGATTTCGCCCTACGTCGTGCGGATCACGTTCACCTTGTGGCAGCAGGCCTATCCGATCGGCAAATGGGCCTCGGAACAGGGCTGGAAGACCGCCTACACCGCTGTCAGCGACTTCATTCCAGGGCACGATTCCGAGGCCGCCTTCACCAAGGGCTTCACCGACGCCGGCGGCAAGATCGTCGGCAGCGTGCGGTTTCCGCCGAACAATCCCGACTTCTCGCCGTTCGTGCAGCGCATCAAGGACGCCAAGCCGGAGGTCGTCTTCATCTTCGTGCCGGCCGGCACGCAGGCCACCGCGATGATGAAGGCGATCAAGGATCTCGGCTTGCGCGAGGCCGGGATCAATGTAGCCTCGACCCAGGATCTGGTGCCCGACGAGGAGTTGCCGAATATGGGCGACACGCCCTTGGGGCTGATCACCTCCGGGACTTACTCGGCGGCGGGCAAACGGCCCGCGAACGAGGCCTTTGTCGCCGCCTGGAAAGGCGCCTATGGCGACAAATCGGCGCCCGACTTCTTCTCGGTCGACGGCTGGGACGGGATGGCGGCGATCTATCGACGCTGGTCAAGGAGACCAAGGGCAAGTTCACCGCCGATCAGGCGCTGGCATTCCTGTCGCATTGGAAGGACCCGAACAGCCCGCGCGGCCCGATCGAGATCGATCCGCAGACCCGCGACATCGTGCAGAACGTCTATATCCGGCGCGTCGAGAAGGTGGGCGGTACGCTCGCCAATGTCGAGATCGCGACGATCCCGATGGTCAAGGACCCGTGGAAGGAACTGAACCCGCCGAAGTAATCGCCGATCGCCGCGGAAGGGCGCTATGCGCGAGACGCTCTCGGCCGTCGTCAGCATCGGCTTTCACGGCCTCGCCTTCGCGATGGTGCTGTACCTGATCTCGGTCGGGCTGTCGGTCACGATGGGGCTGATGGGGTTCGTCAATCTGGCGCACGGCGTCTTCGCCATGGCGGGCGGCTACATCATGACGAGCTTGATGAAGCGCTTCGAAGCGCCGTTCGCGCTGGCGCTCGTTGCCGCCGCCATCATCGTCGCGCTCCTCAGCATCCCGATCGAGCGGCTGCTCTATCGGCGCCTCTACGGCGGCGATGAACTCGATCAGGTGCTGCTGACGATCGGCATCGTGTTCATGGCGATGGCCGGCGCCACCTATGTCTGGGGTCCGCTGCAACAGCCCCTGCAGCCGCCGCTCGTCTTGAGCGGCCAGATCGATCTCGGGTTTCGCAGCTTTCCCACGTACCGCAGCTTTCTGATCGTCTGCGGCGCCCTGCTGGTGACCGCACTCTGGCTGACGGTGGAGCGCACCCGCTTCGGCGCCCGGGTGCGCGCCGCGGTCGACAATCTGCGCATGGCCCAGTCGGTCGGCATCGACACTTCGCGCCTGTTCATGGAACCTTTGCGCTCGGCAGCGGCCTGGCGGCTCTGGGCGGTGGTCTCGGCGCCGATCTGCTCGCGATCAACCCCGGCTATGCCTTGCAGAACCTCGTCTATTTTCTGATCGTCGTCGCCGTCGGCGGCCTTGGCAGCATCCGAGGGCCGTTCGTCGCCGCGGTGCTGATCGGGATCGCCGATACCGGGTTTAAATACCTGCTGCCGGAGTTCGGCGCGTTCTTCATCTATGCGCTGACGATGGCAATCCTGCTGTGGCGGCCGCGCGGCCTCTTCGGCCGAGCGTGACAGCGGCGACGATCGACGCCGTCGCCCGGCGTCACCGCTATCGCCTCCATGAAGCGGTCCCTTGGCTCGTCGCGATCGCGGCCTATTTCGTTTTTCCCTCCTATCTCTTGCTCGGCGCGCAGATCCTGGCGACGATCCTGTTCGCGCTGTCGGCCGATCTGGTCCTGGGCTACGCCGGCATCGTCACGTTGGGCCACGCAGCCTTCTTCGGCATCGGCGCCTACACCGCCGGCATCCTCGCCGCCCATGGCTGGGGCGAGCCGATCACCGGGCTGATCGCCGCCGCCGGCGCCGCCGCGCTGGTCGGGTTTCCTCTCCGGGCTCGTCGTGCTGCGCACGACCGGCCTGCCGCTGCTGATGCAGACGATGGTCGTCGCCACGATGATCGCCGAGGCTGGCGAACAAGGCCTCCTTCATCACCGGCGGCGACGATGGCCTGCAGGGCATGGAAATGTGGCCGGATCTTCGGCCGGTTCCGTTTCGACCTGTTCGGCCGGACCGCCTATCTTCTACTGCCTGACGGTGCTGTTTCTGGGTTGGCTCGCAGTGCGGCGCATCATTCACTCGCCCTTCGGCAGATCGCTGACCGGCATCCGCGAGAATGTCCGGCGGATGCACGCGATCGGCGCTCCGGTCATGCACCGCCGGCTTGTCATCTACACGATCGCGGCCGGGCTCGCCGGAATCTCGGGCGCGTTGATCGCCCAGACGACCGAATTCGTCGGCCTCAACTTTCTCAGCCTGGACCGTTCCGGCACGATCCTGATCATGCTGATCATCGGCGGCATCGGCCGGCTTTACGGAGCCTTCATCGGCGTGCCGCTCTACATGATCGCACAGGACCGCTTCTCGGCGATCGACCCCGTCTACTGGTATTTCTGGATCGGGCTGCTGATGGTGCTGGTCGTCGTTTTCGCCCGCGGCGGCGTGTTGGGTCTTATCGAGAGGTGGCGCCGATGACGCCGCGGCCGGCGCTCGAGGTGCGCGGCCTCTACAAGAGCTTCGGCGCCCTGGCCGTGGCGACTGCCATCGATTTTCGCCTGGAGCGCGGCGACCGCCACGCGCTGATCGGCCCGAACGGCGCCGGCAAGACGACCTTCGTCAATCTCGTGACCGGGGTCCTGCGGCCGGACGCCGGGCATATCCTGCTCGACGGCGCCGACGTCACGGCGCTGCCGCAGGCCGCGCGCGTCAAGCGCGGGCTGGTGCGCACGTTTCAGATCACGGCACTCTTTCGCGGGCTGACGCCTGCTCGAAAACGTGACGCTGGCGGTCTGCGAGCGGCAGGGCGTCGCCGGCGGCCTGTTCCGCCCGGCGGGACGGCACCGCGCCGCGATCGAAGAGGCTTTCGCCCTGATCGAACGGCTGGGGCTCGGGGAGGATGCGTTGCGCCCGGTCGGCACGCTGGCCTACGGGCGCCAGCGCTTGGCGGAAATCGCCGTCTCCCTCGGCTTGAACCCGAAGGTGCTGCTGCTCGACGAGCCTGCCGCCGGCGTGCCGTCGAGCGAAAGCCGCAGGATCATCGAGGTCGTCGAGGAATTGTCCGAGGACATCGCATTGCTGCTGATCGAGCACGATATGGATTTGGTATTCCGGCTGGCGCGGCAGATCACCGTCATGGTGCAGGGTGCGCATCCTTGTCGCCGGGGCCCCCGAAACGATCGCCGCCGATCCGCGCGTCCGCCAAGTCTATCTCGGCGAGCGAGCGCCGGGCTGACCCATGCCGGGGCTCGTTCTCGAAGGGCTTTGCGCCGGCTATGGCGAAACGGTCGTGCTCGAAGACATCGCGCTAGCGCTGGCGCCCGGCGGAACGCTGAGCGTGCTCGGGCGCAACGGCGTCGGCAAGACGACCCTGCTCGCTACGATCATGGGGCATACCCAGTTGCACGCCGGCAGGATCGAATTCGCCGGGCGTCAGATCGCGGCCCTGCCGCCTTATCGCCGCGCCCGGCTCGGCATCGGCTTTGTGCCGCAGGAGCGCGAGGTCTTCCCGTCCCTGTCCGTGGAGGAGAACCTTGCCGTGGCGCAAGCGGCCCGGAAACTGGACCCTAAACCGGGTCTATGACTTCTTTCCGTCATTGGCGGAGCGGCGGCGGCATCAGGGCAACCAGCTTTCGGGCGGCGAGCAGCAGATGCTGGCGATCGGCCGCGCGCTGATGGGCAACCCCTCGCTGCTGCTGATGGACGAGCCGCTCGAAGGCCTGGCGCCGATCATCGTCGAGGCGCTTCTGGCCGGTCTCGATCGGCTGAAGCGCGAGTCGGAACTCGCGCTGCTGCTGGTCGAGCAGCATGCCCGGCTGGCGCTCGAACTGGCGCCCGACGCGATCGTGCTCGACCGCGGCCGTATCGTGTTCGCCGGTCCAAGCCGCGAACTCCTCGATGCGCCAGACCGGCTCGATGCGCTGATGGGTGTTGCGGGCCGGGTCGCCTGAGGCGATCGTCAGGCCGCAGGCGGAAGCCGTGCGGCAGTCGCGGTCGCTGCGCCCGGAGGATGGCCGGCGAGATCGTCGATCCTGCGGCGCAGCCCGGCCAGGCGCTCGGCGTCCGGCGGCAGGGTTGACAACCCCGCATCGGAGACCTGCGCAGATCGACATAGGATGCCGGTTGCACACTCGCCTAGAGTGGGCTGGGAGAGCCTTACGAGGGTAACTCGCGCGGTCCAACTTCGAGTGGAGGAAGTCATGCAATATCGGCGAATATCGGCAGATTGTCACCTCGACATGCTGTGGCTGCCGCCCGACCTGTTCACCTCGAACGCGTCGAGCAAGCTCAGGGACCTGATGCCCTATGTCGCCGAGCAGGACGGCGTTAAGAAATGGACGGACAACAGCGGCGCCGAGTATGGCCTATGCGGCGGCGTCGGCGCCACCGGCACGCCGCACGTCCCTGGCAAGCAGTTACGCGCCGACAAGATGGCCGAGGCCGGCCTCTACAGGGACTATTTCGAAAAGGACATGCGCCGGCCCGGCGATCCGCATCTGCGGGTTAAGGACATGGACCGCGACGGCGTCGACGCCGAGGTCATCTACGGCATCCTGGCCGCCTGCGCCAAGATGAAGGACCCCGAAGCGGCCGACGAGATGCTGCGCATCTACAACGACTTCATGCACAATTTCACCAGCTATTACCCCGATCGCATGATCGGGCTGGCCTGCCTGCCCTACAGCAACATCGAGGGTGCGGCGCGGGAAGTTCGCCGGGTTGCGAAATTGGGCATGAAGGGCGTGGAATTGTCGTGCTCGTGGCACATGACGCCGATGTGGCACCCGATGTGGGATCCGCTCTGGGAGGCGGTCAACGAGACGCAATTGCCGCTGCATTTCCACACCTTCCCGGCGACCGATCCCGAATTGCGCAAATCCCTCGACCCGGCTATCGCCCGGCGGATGACCTATAGCGGCTTGTGCCGGTTCCAGATGACCTTGGCGACGATCCTGACCGACCTGATGGGTGCGGCGGTGTTCGAGCGATTCCCGAACATCCGCGTCGTGTTCGGCGAGAGCGGCATCGGCTGGATTCCCTACGTCATCGATCGAATGGATTTCGAGTACAAGGACCAGTATCAGGACCTAAAGCTGAAGAAGATGCCGAGCGAGTACTGGCGCAACCAGTGCCGCGCCACCTTCCAGTACGACCGGGTCGGCACCAAGCTGATCGATGACATGGGCGTCGAGACCCTGATGTGGGGATCGGACTTCCCGCATCCCGACGGCGTGTGGCCGGAATTCGAAGAAATACATCGACGAGCAATTCGCCCATCTGCCGGCCGAAGTTACCTACAAGATGACCTGCGAGAACGCCGGCAAGTTCTATGGTCTGATGAACTAGAACGCGGCAAGCGGGGTGCGGCGCAAACGCCGCATCTCGAAGCCTGCGCAGAATACTGGCGGCCGGCTGAAAAGCCGGCCATTTTCTTTTGGGCCGGAGGCGGCGCGCTGGACGAGGAGGAGTGGTTTGGCCGATTACGATTGGACCGGCGGCGATCTGCCGAGCTTTGTCACGCATCTCGAATGCAGCCTGACCGGGGAACGCTACGCGGCCGACACGCTGCAGACCCTGTCGAAGGCCGGGCGGCCGCTCTTGGTGCGCTATGACCTCGACGGGGTGCGCCGGGCGCTGCCGCGCGAAAGGCTGGCGGAGCGACCGCAGACCCTGTGGCGCTATCGCGAACTCTTGCCGGTGCGGCGGCCGGAAAATGTGCTTTCGCTCGGCGAAATCGTGACGCCGCTGGTGCCGCTGCCGCGACTTGCCGCGCGGTTCGCCGGCGGCGGCGAGCTTCTGGTAAAGGATGAGGGGCGGCTGCCGACCGGCTCGTTCAAGGCGCGCGGGCTGGCGCTCGCGGTGTCGATGGCCAAGGAACTCGGCGTGCGCATGATGGCGATGCCGACCAACGGCAACGCCGGGTCGGCGATGGCGGCCTATTGCGCGCGCGCCGGGATCAAGGCCTATGTCTTCTGCCCGGACGACACCCCGGCGGTCAATGTGCGCGAGATCGCGATGCAGGGGGCCGAGGTGCTTCTGGTCGACGGGCTGATCGACGATTGCGGCCGGCTCGTCGCCGAGGGCGAGAAGGCGGTCGGCTGGTTCAATTGCTCGACCTTGCGCGAACCCTATCGGATCGAGGGCAAGAAGACGATGGGCGTCGAACTCGTCGAGCAGCTCGGTTGGACCGTGCCCGACGTCATCTTCTACCCGACGGGTGGCGGCACCGGCATCATCGGCATGTGGAAGGCCTTCGCCGAACTCGAAGCGATCGGCTGGATCGGACCCGGGCGGCCACGCATGGTGGCGGTGCAGGCGGCGGGTTGCGCGCCGATGGTCAAGGCTTGGGCCGAGGGCGTCGAGCACGCGCCGCGCTGGGAGAACGCGCACACCATGGCCGCCGGCATCCGCGTGCCGCAGGCGGTCGGCGACTTCCTGATCCTGCGGGCAGTGCGGGAGAGCGGCGGCTTTGCGATTGCCGTCGAGGACGAGGCCATCGCCGTGGCCTGGCGCGAGGTCGCCGCCGAGGAGGGGCTGCTCCTCTGCCCCGAGGGTGCGGCAACCTATGCCGCCTATAAAGAGGCGCTTGCCGACGGGCGCGTCCGCCCCGGCGAGCGCGCGGTGTTGTTCAACTGCGCCACCGGCCTCAAATACCCGATGCCCGAGGCCGGCGTCCCGCTCAAGCGCGCCGCCGCCGTCGATTGGACCCGTCTTGTGGCCTCGGCGGATCAGCGAAGGCGGATGCCGGTTGGAGCCGTTCGGTAGCAGTTTCGGTAGCACGCTTCATCCTGAATTCGGATTACAAACCACGGGTTCTATAAATTCGCAGATTCGGATGGGTGGCCGAGCGGTTTAAGGCACCGGTCTTGAAAACCGGCGTGGGCGCAAGCCCACCGTGGGTTCGAATCCCACCCCATCCGCCATTTAAGGTTGAAATCATCAAGAATATCAAACAGTTATGCCAATCATCCAAAAAATGTTCTAGTTTCAATCCAAGTCAACAAAATCTTTGCGTATTATCAATACATTAAGGACTGACGCCGCGGCGGGAGGCCCGCCTGATTACGGGGTGCGCCAATACAGCCCGGCGACGTTCAAGGTCGGGTGCATTTCGGCGTGGCTGACGATGCGCGGCCCCGGCCATTCCCTGCGCCAGATTTCTAGATACCGCCAGTTGGCTGGCGGCGGCGTATCCAACCACGGACGCCAGCGTTGTCCTGGGTCGGCGATATCTTGGTCGAAAAGCTCAGCTATTGGGCGCACTCGGCGGGCGAAACTGTATCGACGCCCCAGCGGGCGAAATCGCGGGCGTTGAAGGTCAGGAGGCGGTCGACCTAGTGCGCCTGCATCGCGGCCGCGATCCCGACGTCGTGCGCGCGGGCGCCGACGACGCCGTGCTCGACGACGAGGCGCTTCCACGCGTCGTGGATTTCCGGCACATCGGGCAGCACCTGAAAGAGCCGCTCGATCAGCTCGACCTCGGC
Source organism: uncultured Alphaproteobacteria bacterium (assembly GCA_963799085.1). Taxonomy (GTDB): domain Bacteria; phylum Pseudomonadota; class Alphaproteobacteria; order ATCC43930; family CGMCC-115725; genus AP-15. The sequence goes on from CAWCWA010000022.1 coordinate 90,000, forward strand.
CATCGCCTCCGCAGCCGAGAGGGCGAGTCCGCCCTCGGCCAGCGGCCCGGTCGCGACGACCCAGAACTCGACGATGATCTGCGGCGTCACGCACAGGCCTTCGCCGTCGAGGCGCAGCTTGGCGACCGCCTCGATCGCCGTGGCGTGATCGGGGCGCGCCGGCTGGGCGCGCCGCGCCAGAATATCTGTGTCGACGAGGATCACGGCGACGCCTCAGGCGATCGGTGTCACCGTGGCGTCAGTGCAACCGGTTGTGCGGAACCGCCTCGCCCATTGCGGCGCGGGCGCGCATACGGGCCGTATGGGCTTCCTGCAGAATTTCGAGAAAGACCTCGAGCCAGTCCTTGGTGCGCCGGGCGAACAGGAATTCGGCGGCGCGCTGCGGGTTGGCGATCGGCACCCGCACAAACTGGCGCTGCACGGTAGCGAACCGGCGCCGCTTCTTCTTGAGCTCGCGGCCGATGCGGTGCTGTTCGGCCTTGCTGCGGCGGCCGGGTTCGACGCGTGGCGGCTTGGCCAGATGGGCCGCCAGGGCTTTGTCACGGAAACGGGGTCGGGTGATCGGAATAGGGTAGGATGTCGGCATGGCCCTGCTCAGCTATCGCCGCCATCGGTTCCCGCCCGAGGTCATCCAGCACGCGGTCTGGTTCTATCTCCGGTTCGCTCTGAGCTACCGCGATGTCGAGGAACTGCTGGCCGAGCGCGGGCTCGACATCTCCTACGAAACGGTGCGGCGCTGGGTGTTGAAATTCGGCCCCGCGATCGCGCGACGGCTGCGCCAGCGGCGCCCTCGGCCGAGCGATCGCTGGCATCTGGACGAGATGGTGGTGCGGATCGCCGGAAAGCGGATGTACCTCTGGCGGGCCGTCGATCACGAGGGCGAGGTCCTCGACCTGCTTGTCCAGCGCCGGCGCGACAGCCGGGCTGCGCTGCGGCTGATGCGCAAGCTGCTCAGGAAGCACGGCTTTGCGCCGAAATTGCTGGTCACCGACAAATTGCGCTCCTACGCCGCGGCGTTCCGCCGTCTGCAACTGACCTGTCGGCATGAGCAGGGGCTCCGGAAGAATAATCGGGCAGAGAATTCGCATCAGGCCGTGCGACGACGAGAGCGCAAACTGCAGCGCTTCAAGTCGACTCGATCTGCCCTGCGTTTCCTCAGCATGCACGCCGCCGTCCACAATACCTTCAACCTGCAACGCCACCTCATCTCCCGATCCACGCTGCGGATCTTCCGAGCCGAAGCTACAGCTCGCGCCAAACCCGATTTTTCGTTGCCCACGCCGGCCAGTGGCGAGATTCTGGCGTCGCGCTGCCCCGGACTCAGGCGAATGTCGGGTGATATGTGCGTAACTGCAAGTAGATATCGCTAAAAGGGGAGGCCGGTCATGCCAAGCGTCCATGGAATTTTGTGGACTTCGCGCGCAGTTGACCTGAATGGCGTTGTGGTCCGAGCTATCGACATGGACATTCGAGCGGAACAAACTCTCGGCGAAGTCACTTTGTCTTCGCAAAACAAGAGTATGAAATTCCATATTCGAAACGCCGCTTTCGCCGAGCGGAAATAGGCACAGCCGATATCTTGATCAGAGCCCTGTGGAAAGAGCATGTCATCGCCGAAAGCGAAATTCATTTCAACTCCACAGATCGACAACGCATCGACCTCGATCTCGGTGATTGGGCGCCTCCAGCATCGCCAGTGCTTCCGGAACTGAAACTGCTGGAAGCGGCAATTGCACCGGCGCAAGACAACGTACCGCCGGAGGAATTCTCAGATCGAGACATCGTGCTTCTTGCGCATGAAGCCTATCGCGCCCGGAAATATGGAACGGACATCGAGACACTGCAGGAGCGGCTGACGATCCTGAGGGATAGCGCGCGAGCGTCTCTGGAAACTGGAGTTTCTGTGCCAGCTTTCTATGGCTGGTTTCGCGTGCTCGATCTCGACGTGCGCACGGTCGCGGCCCTGAGGGAACGATCCACGGGGAACTCGAGCGCGGGCTCCAAGAGGCGGTCACATCCAACATCGTGCCGAAGGCGCTCGTGGATCCCTCGGATGCAGACGAACTGATAGCCAACCTCAGGGACAGAGAAGCCCGAAGCTCCCTCAGGCGCATCGCGCTCCGCGTCGTCGGGACCTACGCCGACAACAGCGAGGAGGCGCTGGCCGGCGTCCCGCTCGAGATCTTCGCCGAGGATGGCACGAAACTCGGGTCATTCATCACCGATGGTAATGGCATCGCCATCGTCGAAGTGGGCATTCCGGCAGAAGCCGCCACGGTGACGCCCCGCGTCCGGCTCGTCCTACGGGGAGAGAGGCAAAGTGAAGCACAGGTGGTGCTCGCAGCAGATCTGACCGCCCCGACGTATGTGCGTGTGCCACTTGGCCCGGTGTCAGGCGAGGCGATCCCGATCAGCGAAGTTCTGTCCGGACCTCTGCTCGATCGGCTTCGGCAGGCGGGGATCTCGACCTTCGAGCAGCTTCTTGGTCACCCAGAGTTCGAGGACCGTCAGGACCCAGATGCGCTGGCAACACTCCGCGGACGGGCCCGGCTCACTCTCGCCGCGCCCGATCTCGACGAGAGCGCACGTGCCGCCCTCATTGCGCGCGATCTCGGACACGGCGTCGATATCGCGAGGCTGCCGAGGACTGCATTTGTCCGGACGTTCGCGGACGTACTCGGCGGAGAGGCCGCCGCCAATGCCTTGCGAGAAGGTGTTCGAGATAGGCCGCGGGGCTCGCGGCATTCTCGCAGTCACAGCTGCAAGTGACCCGGTCTCGCGAATCGCCGATGACGCTATCCGACAGGTCCGGAGGCGATTGGACGCTCGATCACGTTCGCGACGTTGAGGACACGATTTCGCTTGAACAGCTGGATGCGGAGTTTCACCAGCCGTTTTCTCAGTTGCCTACGGATTGTCGGTCCGTCCGACTACACTGGCGAGGCCCCACTCCCAGTTCTCGACCCCACGTTATCGCAGAGAGCTACCTACGCACGCCGTTGGACGGGAACCCCGCCGCGCCGCTGCCTCAAGCGCGGAGTGAAGCGCTCGCGACGCGGCGTGCGGAATATGAGGCGGCCGACAAACGGCCTGGCCGACTTGCTGGCTGAGGAGCTCGGCGAGACCATCGATGCGCTGCTGCGCGCCCACCGTCACGGCATCTCCGCCGACTGGGTGTCGGAGGAGGCCCCGGCCATGGGCGGTATCGGGCGCGGCCAGTAAAGGCTCTGGCACGGTGAGCCATTCTGGACGAAGCAGCACCCCGGCCGTCTGCTCTTCGAGTGCCACGCCTGAGTTTCGAGCTTCTTTTCCGCGCGCACGAGGGCGGCTTCGACTGCATCCCATTCCTCGGGACCGAAGCTCTCTCCAGCGTCGGCGAGGAGCTGCACCTCAGCAAGAACGCGGAATTTGGACACGTCGAGCGCCAGCTGTGCGAGCCGCCCTTCGATAACGTCACCTTCCACTTCGGCGGTTCGCGGCGTCGCGAGTTCATCTGGGCTGAGACCGATCGTACTCTGGCCGAGCATCGCGGCCAGTGCGCCTGGCCGGCATTCGAGGCGCCGGTGCGCGCATCCCCCAGCGCCTGGAGTCGGTCGCCCACCCAGGCGCGTCGCGCCGTGAAGAGCTCAAGCTCCTCAACGGGTGCGGGCTCATCCCCGGGCTTCGGCACCAGGACCAGGAAATCCGTGTTGATCTGCTCCGGATCGATGATCGGCGGCGCACTTCGCCGGGTCAGGGCCGCTTCCCAGCCGGCGCGATCTTGGCGGTGGCGAGCCATGGGCTGGGCAAAGGCTCGGGGCTCGCCCTGCTCAGGCGCATGGACCTCGGTGAACTCACAGCGCATGCTTCCCTCGGCCACAGAGTTGGCGATGAGCAGGTCGCGGTGGCCGATGAGAAAGGTCGAGGCTCTCGGCCTCACGGCCGCCGGCTTCGACCTGCTGATGGGGATCGACGCCCGACA
>CAWCWA010000023.1:0-38969 GCA_963799085.1 uncultured Alphaproteobacteria bacterium
GCGACGACCATCGGTGCGCTACGGGCGCACCCCCGAGCCGGAAACGCCCTACCAGAAGGCCGCCCAGGTCTGGGACGAGCGGATCGGTTCGGCCCGGGTTCAGGCCAAGAACTGGCGGTTGATGGCCTTCGGTTCGTTGGTTCTCTCGGGTGCCTCGCCGGCGGACTGGTCTGGCAATCGGCGCGCGGCACCATCACCCCTTGGGTGGTCCAGATCGACAAGCTCGGCCAGGCCCAGGCGATTGCCCCGGCCAGCGCGGACTATCAGCCGAGCGATCCGCAGATCGCCTACCACCTCGCGCGCTTCATCGAGGATGTCCGCGGGCTGCCCGCCGATCCGATCGTGCTGCGCCAGCAATGGCTGCGCGCCTATGACTTCACGACCGATCGCGGCGCGGCGGCGCTGAACGACTACGCGCGCACCAATGATCCCTTCGGCAATCTCGGCAAGATCCAGATCTCCGTCGAGGTCTCCAGCGTCATCCGCGCTTCGCCGGAATCGTTCCGCGTCGCCTGGATCCAGCGCCGCTACGAGAACGGCAGTCTGAGTTCGACCGAACGCTGGACCGCCATCCTCTCCGTCGTGCTCCAGACCCCGCACGATGCCGACAAGTCTGCGGAAGAACCCGCTCGGGGTCTTCGTCAATTCCATCAACTGGTCGAAGGAGCTGGGGCAATGAGGCCGCTGTCTTTCCGTAATCCGGTACTTCCGATTTCCGTAAACTCGCACTACCGGCATTGCTGCTTTCCGCCTCGGCGCTCGCGGGCTGCGCGCATCTGACGAAGCCGCCAGAAATCGCGCTCGATGACGTGGCGGCGCCGGCAGTGTTGCAAGTGGATCCGCCAGCGCCAGTGCAGATCGTGGAACTGCCGACGCCGCTGCCGCTTCCCGGCCAGTTGAAACCGCTCCCGAAAGGCAAGGCCCCGCCGGAGCCTGGCGACCCGACCGTGCGCGTCAATCAGGCCAATGCCGCCGCCCGCGTGCAGCCGGTGCGCGACGGCTTCATCAACGCCGTGCAGGTCTATCCCTTCTCCGGCGGCGCCCTCTACCAGGTCTACACGGCGCCGGGTCAGGTCACCGATGTCGCCCTCCAGGAGGGCGAGCAACTCGTCGGGTCCGGCCCCGTCGCCGCCGGCGACACGGTGCGCTGGATCATCGGCGACACCGAAAGCGGCGCCGGCGCCACCAAACGTATCCACATCCTGGTCAAGCCGACGCGGCCGGACCTTCTGACCAACCTCGTCATCAACACCGACCGGCGGACATATCTTCTCGAACTGCGCTCGACGAGCGCGACCTACATGGCGTCCGTATCCTGGCAGTATCCGCAGGACCAGCTTATCGCGCTTCGCCGTCAGAACGCTCGCGGCCGCGACGGCGGCGCCGATCGACGCTGGCATCGACGTCTCGAAACTTCGATTTCGCTACCAGATCACCGGCGACAATCCGCCATGGCGGCCGCTCTCGGCGTTCGATGACGGCTCGAAGGTCTATATCGAAATGCCGCGCGGCCTCGCCCAGGGCGAGGCGCCGCCGCTCTTCGTGATCGGACCTGAAGGCGACGGCCAGCTCGTCAACTACCGCGTCCGCCAGAACTACTACATCGTCGATCGCCTGTTCGCCGCCGCCGAGCTTCGCCTGGGCGGGGAACACCAGCAGACAGTGCGCATCTCCCGCACCGATGGGAGGGTACGATGAGCGAAGGCCCGGAAGAGAACGCTGGGCCGAGCATCGCGACGGCTCCGAGACCCGTCGCTGCGGCTGCGGTCCGAGCGGCCGCGCGTCACCCGGCTTTCGCGAAAGGTACTGGCCGGCGGTGCGGCGATCGCGTTGGTCGCGGTCTCGGCCGCCGTGTTCTGGGCGCTCCAGAACAACGGCAAACGCGGAGCACCCGAAGAACTTTACAGCACCGACCATCGCACGACCGCCGACGGCCTGGCGGGTCTCCCCCGCGACTATGCCGGCATCACCTCGGCAGGCGCCCCAGCTCGGGCCACCGCTGCCCGGCGATCTCGGCCGGCCGATGCTCAACGCCGGAGCCGCGCCGAGCGTCGTGGTGCCGACCGGGCCGGCCGTGGATCCGGAAGCGCAACGACGCGCCCAGGAAATCGAAGCCGCCCGGCTGAGCCGCTTATTCGCTTCGACGAATATCCGCGAGCTTCCGGCGCCGGCGCTCCCGCCCGTGGCGATGCCGGATGGCGCGACGGCACCAGGTCAGGCGCCGCAACTCTCGGCGGACGGGGCCTTCGCGCAGAACGGCCAGGACCGCAAGCTGGCCTTCACCAATGCCTCCGTAGATCGGCGGACGACCAGCCCGGATCGGCTGGCCGCGCCTGCTTCGGCCTATGTGGTGCAAGCCGGGACCGTCATTCCCGGCGCGCTGCTGACCGGCATCCGTTCCGATCTTCCCGGCCAGATCACCGCCCAGGTGACCGAGAACGTCTATGACAGCCCAAGCGGCCGGTCTCTGCTGATTCCGCAGGGTGCGCGTCTCATCGGCACCTACGACAGCCAGGTCGCGTTCGGTCAGTCGCGGGTCCTGCTGGTCTGGACCCGTCTGATCATGCCGAACGGCAAATCGATCGTGCTGGAACGCCAGCCAGGCGCCGACGCCGCCGGATATTCCGGGCTCGAAGACGAGGTGGACAACCATTGGGGCATGCTGTTCAAGGCCGCGATGCTCTCGACCCTCCTGAGCGTCGGGTCCGAAGCGGGCACAGGCAGCAACGAGAACTCGCTCGTTCAGGCGCTGCGGCAGGGCGCGTCCCAGAGCTTCAACCAGACCGGCCAGCAGATCGTGGGCCGCTATCTGAACATCCAGCCGACCCTGACGATCCGTCCGGGCTTCCCGGTGCGCGTGATCGTCAACCGGGATCTCGTGCTCGAACCTTATCAAGGCTGAGGAGGCGATAGATGGCAAAGCTGAAACTCGGCGCGATTGCCGACGACAAGCCGATCAAGCTGACGGTCGAGTTGCCGGCGGCGATACACCGCGACCTCGTCGCCTACGCCGATGCCCTGGGTCGAGAAACCGGACAGGCCACGATCGATCCCGCCAAGCTGGTCGCGCCGATGCTGGCGCGTTTCATCGCCGGCGACCGCGCCTTCGCCAAACTGCGCAGTGTCAGGAAACCCACTTCGGCGCGTCAGGCGCCGGCCGTCCGGACGCCAACGAGCGAGCAAGGCTGAGGAAACGCCGCAGCGCGGGATTGTCGTTGCCCGGCAGCCAGACCGCGCTGTACGGCAGCATGTCTTCCGCGGTCGCCAGCGGGCGGAAAACGACCTCGGGATACCGCGTCGCGGTCGCTGCTTCGCTGGCGATGCTGATGCCGAAGCCGAGGGCGACCAGATGCATCAAGGTCTCGCCGCCGACACCATGGCGCTCGATCGATGGACTTCGTCCGAAGGCCGTCGTCCGGCGGACGATGTAGTCATGAAATCTCAGGCCCAGGCGCGTCTCGGCTGACGATGAAATCCTCGTCCTTCAGGGACTCCCAATGGATCGCGTCGCCATCGGCCAGAGCATGGTGCTCAGGCAATGCCGCAAAGACCCGCGCCTCCCACAAAACGACGCTATCGCAGTGTGTCGCCAGCGGTGTCCCGGTGACGAAAGCGACGTCGAGATGGCGCTCTGTGATCCGGGCGAGATGTTCACTCGTAGAGCCTTCGACGATCTCCATGGCGATCGCGGGGTGGTGCTCGCGATAACTGCCGAGCAGGTTCCGCAAGTAGCCACCGGAGACCGACGCCAGAATGCCGATCCGGATCACGCCTTCGGCGCCGCGTCCGGCACTTGCAGCCGCTTTCATCGCGTGATCGATCTCCGAGAGAGCTGGCCGCGTCCTCTCCAGGAACCGACGCCCGGCCTCCGTGGGGCGGACACCGGTCGAATCGCGCTCGAACAGCGACACGCCCAGTTTGTCCTCCAGTGCCCGGACGCGGCGGCTGACGGCAGACTGCCGGACACCGAGAACCTGTGCGGCGCGGCTGAAGCTCAGATGCTCGGCTACCAAAAGCGCCTGTGTGACGGAAACGAGGTCGATCATGCATCTGCCTCCAATGTGACTCTTGCGCGTGAGTGCAGTGCAGCAAGTGTGGCCTAGCCATTGAGGCATAATGGAGGCGTTGACTTTCTTACGAAATATTAACCAAACATTAACTATACAATCGAACTCGCTCGATTTGATTTTTGATGTCCGCGATTTCAGAAAGCAATGTCCGGCGTTCACGGGGGACGGGCTAACGCGCTTCTGCGTCCCTATAGGTAACCGCCGTTAGTCCCACTCATGCGGTCTGAACGTTAGTCTTTTGCACCATCATACTCCGAGACTAGCCATCTGGAATCACGAAGCCAATAGATCCGGATTACAACCAATACCCCGTGTGACACCGCCACGGATTTGGCGATTATGCGACAACCATCTCGAAAATCTATTTCGAACAAGAAATTCGCAACTGTTCAAGATGATCAGCCCACCACTGCATCATCGACGCGCGTTCCTCCCAGTGCTCACCACGCGCATAACAGCCTGTTGACGAAGTCGGCTTTGGTTGATTCGGTGTGAAGCGGGGGGACTGATCGGGGCTTTCGGGATGTCGATGGGGCGCGAGGGCGATCGGCAGGGGGATCTGATCGTGACCTGGGCGGAGATGCCACGCTCACCGGGGCATGTGTTTTACGACCGGCTTCAGGAAGTGCTGATCGCGGGCGGATTTGACGGGTTTATCGAGACGGCCTGCCAGCCATATTACGCGCCAAAGTTGGGGGCCCCGTCGTTGCCGCCGGGGCGCTATTTCCGGATGCACATGGTCGGCTATTTCGAGGGGATCGCCAGCGAGCGAGGCATCGCTTGGCGCTGTTCGGATTCGATGTCGCTGCGGGATTTTCTGCGGCTGGAGAACCGGGAAGAGGTTCCCGATCATTCGTGGTTGTCGAAGACCCGCGGGCGGCTTCCGCATGAAGTCCACGAGACGGTGTTCAGCTGGGTGTTGAAGCTCGTGGCCGAGAAAGGCTTGATCCGAGGCAAGCGGATCGGCGTCGACGCCTCGACGATGGAGGCCAACGCCGCGCTGCGCACGATCGTGCGCCGGGACGATGGCCGAACCTATCGCGAAATGCTGACGCAGATGGCCAAGGAGAGCGGCATCGACACGCCAAGTGCGGATGATCTCGTTCGCATCGACCGCAACCGCAAGGGCAAGAAGCTGTCGAACGAGGAGTGGACGAGCAAGATCGACCCAGAGGCCAAGATCGCCAAGCTGAAGGACGGACGTACGCATCTTGCCTACAAGCCCGAGCACGCGGTCGATCTCGACACCGGCGTCATCGTCGCGGCGGCACTCCATCCCGCCGACCAAGGCGACACCACGACAATCGAGGGCACGCTGGCGGCGGCAGAGAAGAACCTAGCTCAGGTTGGCACCGCGCCGACGAAGGACCAGCCGAGCGAACTGGTCGCCGACAAAGGGTATCACTCGCGCGCCGTCTTGAAGAACCTCAACGGCGGGGTGTGGAAGACGCGCATTGCTGAGCCCAAGCAGCCGGGGTTTTCACGCTGGCACGGCGATGACCAAGCGCGTGCGGCGGTCTATGCCAACCGCACCCGCCTGGGTTCGGGGGTCGGTAAGCATGCAATGCGGCTGAGGGCGGAAATCGTCGAGCGATCTTTCGCTCACAATCTCGACCGCGGCGGCATGCGGCGGACCTGGCTGCGCGGACGCGAGAATGTCCACAAGCGCTACCTGGTGCACGTCGCCGGGCACAATCTCGGTATCCTGATGCGGCTGCTGATCGGGGCCGGAACCCCGAGAGAGGCGGCTGCCCGTGGGTTGGCCTATCTCCTGTTCGTCTACACCGGGGAGGCCGTGGCGATCATCCTTGTCGCCGCCGCTCCCGACGGGTTCGCCGTCCTGGTCATGGCCGTTACCGCCGACCCTGGCTGATCAAAGAGCGACTTCAGCAACGGGCTGTTAAGCCGCGCGCACGCTATTGCCTTCGATATGAGCAAGCTGGCGTTCGATGGCGTCGGAATGCCACTTGCCTGATTCATTCAGCAGGCTCGATGCCGTCGCGCGAAAGCCGTGGCCGGTCGCCTCGTCCTTGGCGTATCCCAGCCGCCTGAGCGCGGCATTCAGGGTGCCATCGGAGATGGGCCGCAACGGCGACCGAACGCCAGGGAACAGGATATTTCCTCTGGAGATTGAACGCAACGCGCGGAGCAACTCAACGGCTTGGCGGGGTAACGGCGTCCGGTGAGGCCGCCGCATTTTCATTCGAGATGCGGGGATCGACCACACCGCTTGCTCGAGGTCGAATTCGGTCCATTCGGCCAGCCGCAATTCGCCGGGACGGGGAAACAAAAGCGCCAGCAACTGCAGTGCGATCCGCGTACCGGGCTGACCGTCGAATGCGTCGATGGCGCGAAGCAAAGCGCCAAATTTCCTGGCATCGGTGATCGCCGCGCGCGGCGTCACCTGGACTTGCGTCAAAGCGCCCCGAAGGGCGTAGGTCGGATCGATTTCGGCACGGGCAGTCGCGATCGCGTATCGGAATACGCTGCCAATCGTTGATCGGAGGCGGCGTGCCAATTCGTATCTCTCGCGAGCCTCAAGGGACTGCAGTACGTTCAGAATGGCGGGCGCCGCGATCTGCCTGATCGGTTCGTCTCCAAACTCAGCGTTGGCGAAGCTGAGGAGCCACTCGACCTTTGCCATGGTCGCTTCTGACCGCTTCTCCCGCCGAAGCTTCGCGACATACTCGTCGGCGAGGCCGCGAAACGTCGGGGCATCCGCCAGGGCCTTCGCCTGCCGTTTTTTTTCGAGCGCCGGATCAAGGCCATCCCCCAGTAGGCGCCGCGCCTCCTCTCGCGCCTGGCGGGCCCGCGCCAATGGAACCGTGGGGTACACTCCGAGCGCGAGCAACTTCTGCTTACCGCCGAAGCGATAGGCGAACCGCCACAATCGAGCGCCGGTCGGCTGTAGCCATAGCTGGAGGCCACCACCGTCTGTCAGCTTCTGAAGCTTGGGTCCAGGTTGTGCCGATCGACACTTTGCATCCGTCAAAGGCATCGCCTTGTCCTCCTGGAAGGCACGATACCAACAAGGGGGTCGGATACCAACAAAGATACCAGCAGACGAAGACCGATGCCGTGGGTGCACCATGGCATCCGGAACCGCGCCACCACACGCTTAAGTCCACAATACTGCACTGATTTATTAGGGACTTAAGGGGGCAATAGCGTAGCCCCGGCGGTAAATAGAAACTGTGGAGAAGAGGGGAATGGTGCCCAGGGGCGGAATTGAACCACCGACACACGGATTTTCAGTCCGTTGCTCTACCAACTGAGCTACCTGGGCGCACCGGCGAGCGGCGCTTATAAAAGAGATCGGGTCGGCCTGTCCAGCACGTCGGGCAGTGCGCTCCGGTCAGTCGAAGACGATGAGGCCGCGCGCCACCTCGCCCGCCAGCATCAGCCGGAAGCCTTCGTTGATCTCGTCGAAGCGGTAGGTGCGGCTGATCAGATCATCGAGGTTGATCTTCTTCTGCATGTCGAGATCGGCGAGGATCGGGAAATCGATGCTCGGCCGCACCGACCCGTAATAGGTGCCGCTGATCACCTTTTCGCCATAGACGAGTTGCGACGGGTTGATCGGCGCCCGCGTCGAAAACGCCGGAATTCCGACCAGCACGGCGTGGCCGCCAGGGGCGACGGCGTCGACGGCCTGCAATGCCGTCGCCTCGCCGCCGATCGCGTCGAAGGCGGTGTCGACGCCGAGGCCCTGAGTCAGCTCGCGCACTTTGCTGAGGACATCCTCCCGGGCGGCGTTGACCGTGTGCGTGGCGCCAAAGGATTTGGCGTAGGCGAGCTTGTTGTCGCGCAGATCGCAGGCAATGACCGGGCTGGCGCCGGCGAGCCTGGCGCCCTGGACGACATTGAGCCCGACCCCGCCGCAGCCGATGACCAGCACGCTCGAGCCCGCCGCGACGCGCGCGTGACGCACGACGGCGCCAATGCCGGTGGCCACACTGCAGCCGATGATCGCGGCGTGCGTGAAGGGCAGATCGTCGCGGATCTTGACGACCTGCTCCGCCGGGCACACGACCTCCTCGGAAAACGTACCGATCCGCGCCATCTGGTTGACGGGCTCGCCGTTGAGCCTGACCCGCGCGGTGCCGTCATGCATCAGCCAGCGCGGCGTGTCGTTATGGCCGATGCACAGCACCGTCTGGCCCGAGGCGCAATAGCGGCAACGCCCGCAATGCGGGCGAAACGAAAAGATCACGTGGTCGCCGGGCTTGACGCCGGTGACGCCCGGGCCGTTCTCGACGACGATCCCGGCCGCCTCATGGCCGAGCACCATCGGCAAGGGCAGGGGCCAGTCGCCGTTGATGATGTGCCAGTCGCTCATGCACACGCCGGCGGCCTTGACCTCGACGCGCACCTCGCCGACCTTTGGCGGTTCCTGGTCGAGATCGAGAAGCTGCAAAGGGGTGTTGATCTCGGTCAGGACCGCCGCGCGCATGGGTTTCCTCCTCGCTGTCAATCGGCGGCTATTCGTCGGCCGCAGCCTCGCCGGGTGCCGCCATCATCGCCTCGGCGACGAGGCCGGCATTGGCGCGGATCGCCCGCTCGATCGTCTCGCCCGTCTCGCCGTGCTCCTTCAGATAGGCCTTGGCGTTTTCCCGGCCCTGGCCGATGCGCTGACCCTCGTAGGAGAACCACGAGCCCGATTTCTCGACGACACCGGCCTGGACGCCGAGATCGATCAACTCGCCGCGCTTCGAGATGCCTTCGCCATACATGATATCGAAATCGACGACCTTGAACGGCGGCGCCATCTTATTCTTGACGACCTTGACGCGGGTCTGGTTGCCGATCACCTGGTCGCGCTCCTTGATGGCGCCGATGCGGCGGATGTCGAGCCGCACCGAGGCGTAGAATTTGAGCGCGTGGCCGCCCGTCGTCGTCTCCGGATTGCCGAACATGACGCCGATCTTCATACGGATCTGGTTGATGAAGATGACCATTGCCCGCGACCGCGAGATCGAGCCGGTGAGCTTGCGCAGCGCCTGGCTCATCAGCCGGGCGTGAAGGCCCATATGACTGTCGCCCATTTCGCCTTCGAGTTCGGCGCGCGGCACGAGGGCTGCGACCGAATCGACGACGAGCACGTCGATCGCCCCGGAGCGCACCAGCGTGTCGGCGATTTCGAGCGCCTGTTCGCCGGCGTCGGGCTGCGAGATCAAGAGATCATCGACATTGACCCCGAGCCTTTTGGCGTAGGCGGGGTCGAGCGCGTGTTCGGCGTCGATAAAGGCGCAGGTGCCGCCGGCGCGTTGCGCTTCGGCGATGACGTGCAGCGCCAGTGTGGTCTTGCCCGAGCTTTCCGGCCCGTAGATTTCGACGATGCGGCCGCGCGGCAACCCGCCGATGCCGAGCGCTATGTCGAGGCCGAGCGAGCCGGTGGAAATGACCTCGCTGTCAGTTGCGGCTTCGCGCGAGCCGAGCTTCATGATCGAACCCTTGCCAAAGGCGCGTTCGATCTGGCCGAGCGCCGCGTCCAAAGCCCGCTGTCTGTCCATCGCTTCCTTGTCCAAAAGGCGCAATGCGGTCTGCATGACCCCTCTCCCTTATTTCATAGCCGGCGACGCGGTGCAAATGCCGGCGGGCGACGATGAATGTACATGGTTTGTTCCGTAATGCAACCGGCGAATGGGGACCGTCGGCCGCCGAACGGGAGTGTGTTCAGCGCCCCGTCAATGGAGCGTCATTTATTGACCGTCCCGATGGTGGCGCGGAGAAGGCGTCTATGCCGGGACGCCGCTGATCACGTCTTTGACCTTGATCGTCAGATGCTTGAGGCTGAAAGGTTTGGGCAGGAAATGGATGCCCTCGCCGCTGCCGAGGCGCTGGCGGAACGAATCCTCGGCATAGCCGGAGATGAAGATCACCTTGAGTTCGGGGTCGAGCTCGCGCATCTCGCGAACCAGTGTGGGCCCGTCCATCTGGGGCATCACGACATCGGTGATCAACAGATCGATCTTGCCGGCGTGCTCGCGCATCAGCGCCAACGCTTCATCGCCTCCCTTGGCCTCGATCACCTGGTAGCCGCGGTTGCGCAACGCGCGCGCGCCGAAGGTCCTGACCGGATCGTCGTCTTCGACGAGGAGGATCGTGCCCATTCCGGTCAGATCCGCAATCGAGACGGGTTCGCTGGCGTCGGCTTCGACAGTGGATTCGCCCGGCGACGGCTGATGGCGAGGCAAATAGATTTCGAATGCGGTGCCCTCGCCGGGGACGCTGTCGACAAACACGAACCCGCCCGTCTGCTTGACGATACCGTCGACCATCGAGAGGCCCAACCCGGTGCCCGAACCCGCCTCCTTGGTCGAAAAGAACGGGTCGAAGATGCGAGCGAGGTGGTCCTTGGCGATGCCGACGGTGTCGGCGACCTCGACGACGACATAATCCCCGGCCGGCATCACCTCGGCTCCGCGCCGCAGGTCGGTCGGCTGATGCCGGTTCGCGGTGCGGATGCTCAAAGTCCCGCCCGCCGGCATCGCATCGCGGGCATTGACGGCAAGGTTGATGATTACCTGTTCGAGTTGGCTTTCGTCGACCTTGACGAGACCGAGGTCGCGGCCGTGCACCAGCTTCAATTCGATATTCTCGCCGATCAGCCGGCGCAGCAGGTGCGACAGCTCGACCAATACGTCGGTGATGTCGAGGACGCGCGGCTGCAATGTCTGCTGGCGCGCGAACGCCAACAGCTGGCGAACGAGGTTGGCGGCGCGATTCGCGTTCTGCTTGATCTGCATGATGTCGGCAAAAGCGGGGTCGCCCGGCCGGCAGCGCAACAGCAACAGGTCGCAAAAGCCGATTATCGCGGTCAGCAGATTGTTGAAATCATGCGCCACGCCACCGGCAAGCTGGCCGACCGCCTGCATCTTCGCGGACTGCGCGAACTGGATCTCGAGGCTCTTCTGGTCGGTGATGTCGATGAAATGAAGGGCCAGCAGGCCGCGGTCGGCCGCATCGCGGACTTCCTCATCGAGCGGACTGACAAAGAGTACCATGATCCGCTCGCGCGGATGCGTAAGTCGGATCTCGATCGGATCGCAAGCCAGCCGCCGGCCCTCGCCGAACCCGATCCGCGCGGCAATGTCGGCGCGATCCTCCGCTGCGAGAAACCCGCTCAGTTCGGCGCCGATCAGATCGGAGGGCGGTGCGCCGAAGAGATCGCCGAGTGCGTCGTTTGCCGCGGTGAAGCGACCCTCGCGATCGGCGAGGGCGATCCCGACCGGCGCATTGGCGAAGAGCCGCCGGAAATCATCGTCGCACCCGGTCGCTGTCGTAGCGGGCGGCGCATCCCTAACCGACCAAAGGCAGGATCCCTCGCGCCCGGCAAGCGGCGCCACCGAGACCAGCGCCGGCTCCGGCACGCCGTCGCTGAGGGCATGCAGCAGCAGCGACGCCTGCGCCTCGTCGCCCGCCGCTGCGGCCCGACGCAACCGGTCGAACTCGTCCTGCGACCTGGGGTCGTCGGCAAGCGCCGCGGCGATGCGCACGAGCGGCGGTTCGCGCGAGGGCGAGAAGCGCCGGTCAAAGGCGATGTTGACGAAGAGCGGCCCGCCGTCGGGCAAAACCGCTGCCAGGGCGTCGGGATCGAGGTCGAGAGCCTGCGACAGGACGTCGCCGTCGCGGACAATTCCTTCGCGCCGGAAGCGCACCGCAAGGGCCCCGCCGGCGAGGAGCGCGACCACACCGATCGACACGACCGCAGCTGGCGCGGCGCCTAAACCGGCCTGCGGGACTCCCCATAACGCCAGAACAACGCTGATGGCGGCGGCGACCATCACGACTGCTTCCCGGAGCGGGCCGCACCACCCTGCGAACGCTCGTGAGCCGCCGACAGAAACTGATGAAACAACCGGAACGGACATCGACCACCCCCGAATGCCGCAGGTGTGGCCTTTCGTCTGTCAATACAATTTTATGGAGCTCGGCTGCTGCTCGGCCCGATAAACATCCTTTAATCTACCCGTTAGAAATTCCGAACTTCAATCGTCTCGGTGGGTCCGTTCCATACGTTCGTGTCGTTTCTGCGCCTCGATGCTGAGCGTCGCGATCGGCCTAGCCTCCAGCCGCCGAACGCCGATCGGTTCGTCGGTCTCCTCGCAATAGCCGTAGGTGCCGTCCTCGAGCCGACCGAGCGCGGCATCGATCTTGGATATCAGCCTGCGTTCGCGCGCCCGGGTGCGCAACTCGATCGCCCGTTCGGTTTCGAGCGAGGCGCGATCAGTCAGATCCGGCTTCAGCAGGCTTTCCTCGCGCAGATGCTGCAAGGTATCGAAGGATTCCGCCATCAGCTCGGCCCGCCAGTGCAACAGCTTCTGGCGGAAATACTCGACCTGTAGCGGGTTCATGAATTCTTCGTCGTCGGACGGTCGATAACCAGGCGGCAACAGCGGTCGCATCGATTACCTCGAAACCCGTGGATCGAGCGGCGCGGAGTATATAAATCGCAACCTCCTGCTTCAAGCGCTAAAATCGCATGGAGGGTCTTGATTTCGCAGGGGTTTTGAGTGCCTGCCGCGGATCCGCCGGCGGCGCCTGCGAGAAGGGCAGGGAGAAGCCGCACGCCCCAACCCTGCCGGCGCCCTCGCGGGGAGGGTGCGCCGGCCCGGATTTCGCAAATGTTGGACTATTCGGCGGCTTCGGCGGGTTCCCCCGGCAGCGGTTCAGTGCCGGTCCAGGGGTGTTCGGCGACATCGAACAGGATGCCTTCGGGGCCATAAAACTTGACCTCAAAGCCGCCGATCCGCTCGGCGTCGCTCTGGTCCATGTAATGCTTGCCGCCGAGACTTTCGAGCTTCGCCGCCGCCTTGTCGACATCCTCGACCAGGATTCCGAAATGATGCAGCCCGGTATAGTCGAGGCCCTTGCCGATCTGATCGGTCTTGAAGCGCAAAATGGCGAGGTCGATCGTGCCGTCGCTCAAGTGGTAACCGTAGGCGAGCGGCCCGTCGCTCTTGCGGACTTCCTTGAAATCGAAGGCCTTCTTGTAGAATTCGGCCATCGCGTCGGGGTCTTTCGCGGCAATGGCGATATGGCGCAGCTTGGGCATCGCAGTTTCCTTGTTTCTCGCAGGCGCTATTCGGCGGCGTCTTTCAGCGGGGCGTCGAGCGGCTCGGCCCCGGCCCAGGCGTGCTCGGCGATGTCGAACAGGATCTTCTCGGGACCGTAGAATTTCTTTTCGAAATAGCCTGCGTTCGCTTCGTTCATGCTGCGATCGATGTAGTATTCGGCGCCGAGGCTCTCAAGCTTCTTCGAGAATTCCGCGACGTCTTCGACCAGCACGCCGAAATGATGGATGCCGCGATAGTCGAGCCCCTTGCCGAGCTGATCGGTCTTGAACTTAAGGATGGCCATGTTGAGGGTGCCGTCGCTCAGGAACACGCCATCGGCGAGAACCCCGTTCGGCCGGCCGACTTCCTTGAAGTCGAAAGCTTTCTTGTAGAATTCGGCCATCGCCTCCGGGTCTTCGGCGGCAATCGCGATATGGCGCAGCTTTGGCACGGGCAATCTCCTTCCAGAACTGATGCGCGGCACTCTAACACGACCCGCGCGTCAGCGCGAAGCGGCGCGTAAGGCTTCGCGCGGGATCGACGACAAGAGGCGCGCCAGGCTCTTGCCGACCCGCGCCATCGCATCGTCCCAAGCGAACAGGCCGAAACGATCGAATTCGGGCAGCAACACGCCGTCGCGCAGCGCGAATTGCGAGGTGCAGGTGAGGCTCCGCGGGTCCGGCATCGCCGGCGGCGACCACAGGAAGAGCGCCAGATCCTTGCCGCGCAGATAAGGGTAAACGCCGAGTGCCGCGAGTTCGGCGGCCGGGACGACGAGCCCGGTTTCCTCGCGCAACTCACGCGCAGCGGCCGCGGCGAAGCTCTCGCCCGGTTCTGCGACGCCCTTCGGGATATCCCAGCGCGGCGAGCGCGTCGCATGGCCGAGCAGAATGCGTTCGCCGTCGCCGATGATGACGCCGCAACTCGTCTGATGGGCGCTCACGGCCGGGTCCAGCCGCCGCTGACGCCGCCGTAGAAACCGCCGTGCCGATCGTTGTCGGCGCTGTTGTCGGCCTCGGTGCAGGCCGCCAGCAGCACGAGCAGCGCGAGAAGAATTAGGGGCAGGCGAAACGACATCGTCGCGGACCTTTCGGCGGAAGGGCGCCGCTCACGACCCGCTTCAGCGGCAAGCGCTCGGCGGGATCAACCGAATGCCTCGCCGCCGCGCAGGACAACACGGGCGTCGCCGACGCGGCGGGTGGCGCCCATTCGATCGAGGCATTCCAGTATCTTGATCGTCAGATTGCGGCCGACACCCGAGCGATCCTTGAAGACTGTCGCGGTGAACGCGCCCTCGGCCGACTCCTCGGCGAGTTCGCGGCCGATCTCGGCGAGACGCGCCAGGGTCTCCGGCAGAAAATAGCGGTTGTCGGCGACCTTGACGACGCGGCCCAGGCGCTCGGCGCGGCGCATCAGGCGGTCGACCGCCGCCGGTTCGAAGGGAGAGGGCGCCGGCGATTTCGCGGACCCGCGGCGGGCGCAGTTCGGCGGCGCTCAGCAACGGATGCACACGCTGCCACAACCGCTCGTTGGCGGCGGCGAGGCGCGGCTCGTGCTCCCTGAGCCGCCACATCCCGCCTTGCTGAAGGACGCGGCCGGCGGCGGCAAGATCGGCGAGAGCGGCCTCGAGCGCGGCTTCGGGCCCTGCCGCGCGCAATTTCGCCAGGAGTGCGGGCCGGCCGGGGCCGAGCGCGTCGGGCTGCGCCTGATGCCAGGCCTCGAGTGCGGCCACCAGCATTTCGCGCAGCGCCGCCAGCCGCTCGGCGGTGACGGCGACCGGCGCTCGGGCCGAACCGACGCGCAGAAAATCGCCGCCGTTCAGCGTCTCAAGCTCGACCGGGGCGAGGTTGCGAAGGGCTCCGAAATGCGCCAGATCGACAACACCTTCGGCCTGCAGCAGACGCGAGCGGCCATCGCCGGATCGGGGTCGGCCATCGCTTCGAGTGCGGCCAGCCGCGCCGGCAGCCGCCGCCCGCGCCGCGGGGCGAACGGGTCGACGACGCGGCCCCCGGCGAGCGTGTTGCGGGCCGCATGGTCGCGCAGGATCACGCGGTCGCCGGCAAGCGCCCCGACCGGGCCCTCGAGATCGATCTGCACAAAGCTGGTTTCGCCAGGGCCGAGCGCCCGCCCATTCAGCAACGCGGCGCGGCCCACCATATCCTCGGTGCCGAGATGGAGGTGGACCGGGAGCCCGTCGCGCAATGGTGCGGCGGCGTAGCGCGAGGCCCGAACCAGAAGGTCGAGCCGTCGCGCCGGCAGGTGCCGTTCCGGCGCCACGAGCCAATCGCCGCGCCCAGGTTCGGCGCCCGTGGCGAACGAGCCCACGAGGTTGAGCGCACAGCGCTCGCCGGCGACCGGGCCTCGACCGCCGGTTCTGCGCGTGCAGCCGCGCACCCGCACCGCATCGCCGCGCGGGGTGATCGTAAGCCGGTCGCCGGTCGCGACGCTCCCGGCCGCGACGTGCCGGTCACCACGAGCCCGATGCCGGTCAAGGTGAAGGCGCGGTCGATCGGCATCCGGAAAAGCCCGGATGGCGGCGTCGCCGCGCGAATGCTCTCGGCGGTCCGCGCGGCCTCCCGCAGATGCTCGGTCAGGGCCGCGATGCCGTCGCCGCTGTGGCTCGACACCGGGAAGATCGGGCTGTCGGCGAACCCGGCTTCGGCGAGCAGGGTGCCGACCTCGCCGTCGACCTCCTCGACCCGCGCCGGCTCGACCCGGTCGATCTTGGTGACGACCCCGGTCAACTCGGCGATCCCGAGCAGTTCGAGGATGTCGAGATGCTCGAGCGTCTGCGGCCGCGGCCCGTCATCGGCGGCGACGATCAGCAGCACCCGGTCGATCGACAGCACGCCCGCCAGCATGTTGTGCAGAAAGCGCTCGTGCCCCGGCACGTCGACGAAGCCGAGTTCGGCGCCGTCGGCCAGGGTCGCATAGGCGAAGCCGAGGTCGATCGTCAGGCCGCGCGCCTTCTCTTCCGGCAGGCGGTCGGCATCGACGCCGGTCAGCGCCCGGACCAGGGCGGTCTTGCCGTGGTCGATATGGCCGGCCGTGGCGACGATCATGTCGCGAGGGCGGCGAGCTGGGCGAGAAAGCCGGCTTCGTCTTCGAGGCAGCGCAGGTCGAGGATGACCCGGCCGCCCTCGATGCGGCCGATCACCGGGATCGGCAGGCCCGCAGCCGCGCGCGAGCGCCTCGACCGCCGCCGCCCGAGCGACTGGCCGGCCCAGGGCCAGCGCCGGCGCTCGGCAGCAGCGACACCGGCAGGGCGCCGCTGCCGATCTGGCTGCTGCGTCTCGACGCATCGACCGCGGCGCTGCCGGCGAGCGCTCGCGCGACCGGCGGCAGCAGCCGCTCGGCCAGCGCCGCGATCTCGTCGCGCGGCCGGGTCAGGAGCCGCAGCGCCGGCAGCCGCGCCGCCAGCCGATCCGGGTCGGCGTACAGGCGCAGCACCGCTTCGAGCGCCGCGAGCCGGATCTTGTCGAGGCGCAGCGCGCGCTTCAGCGGGTTTTTCGCAAGCCGTGCGATCAGGTCGGCGCGGCCGACGACGAGCCCGGCCTGCGGGCCGCCCAGCAGCTTGTCGCCGCTGAACGTCACGAGATCGGCGCCGGCTTTCAGCGACTCGGCGACGGTCGGCTCGTGCGGCAGGCCCCAGCGGTCGAGATCGACCAGCGTGCCGCTGCCGAGATCCTCGACAAACGGCAACCGCGCTCGCGCGCCAGCGCCGCGAGCCGTGCCGGCGGCACCGACGCGGTGAAGCCCTGGATCTCGTAATTGCTGGTATGCACCTTCAGGATCAGCGCGGTCTCCGGCCCGATCGCGTCGGCGAAGTCGCTGCAGATGCGTGCGGTTGGTGGTGCCGACCTCGCGCAGCCGCGTGCCGGCGCGCTGCATGATGTCGGGCAGGCGGAACGCGCCGCCGATCTCGATCAGCTCGCCGCGCGACACGATCGTCTCGCGCCCGAGCGCCAGCGCGTTGAGCGCCAGCAGCAGCGCGCCGGCGTTGTTGTTGACCGCGAGCGCCGCCTCGGCCCCGGTCAGCCGGCTCGAGCCAGAACGCGACGTGGTCGTCGCGCTCGCCGCGCCGGCCGCTGTCGATGTCGTATTCGAGGTTCGTCGGCGCGCGCATCGCCTCGGCCGCCGCCGCGACCGCCTCCTCGGGCAACGGCGCCCGCCCGAGATTGGTGTGCAGCACGGTGCCGGTCAGGTTGAACACGCGGCGCTGCGACGGACGGGTCAGCCGGGCCAGCGCCGCGGCGCTGGCCGCGACGATTTCCGTCGATCGAGGCGGGTGCGCCGGCGGCGCGGCGCTCGAGCCAGCGCCTCGCGCACCGCATCGAGCACGAGCGCGCGGCCGTGCGCGTCGATCAGCGCGGCGCGCCGCGGGCGCGCAGCACGCGATCGACCGAAGGCAGACGGCGCGGCGGTCGCGGCCGGCTCGCTCATTCGCCGGCCGCCGCGAGGCGGCGACCGGGTCGCATCGACAGGCACCCCGCGTTCGAGCGAGACCAGCGCGGCGTCCGCGACCCGCGCGGTCACGACGCCGATCGCCGCGGCGCGGTAGCCGAGCCCGACGCAGTTCGTCGACGCAATCGGCCGCCCGCTCGGCCGGGACGCCGGCGAGCAGCCCGCCGGCGGTCTGCGGGTCGATCAGCAGCGCCGCGAAAGCCGGGTCGGCATCGGCGCCTCGGCGAGCGCCGCCAGGCGGCGGCAGATTGCCGCCGTGCAGCGAGCTTGTCGAGGCCGCTGCGCGAGCAGCGCCGGGCGCCGTCCAGCGCCGGGATCGCCCCGGGTCGAGAGCGGCGCCGCGGCGCCGGAGGCGGTCAGCATCTCGACAAGGTGCCCGAGCAGGCCGAAACCGGTCACATCGGTGCAGGCGGTCGCGCCGATGCGCGACAAGGCAGCGGCGCCGCCGCGGCGGCCGGATTGCCGCATCGCCGCGACCGCGGCCGCGAAGGCTCCGCGCCGAGGCGCGGCCGCGCATCTCGGCGGCGAGGATCACGCCGGTCCCGAGCGGTTTTGTCAGCACCAGGCGGTCGCCGGGACGCAGCCCGCCCTTGCGCAGCAGACGGCCGGGCCGGGTGCGGCCGGTCACCGCAAAGCCGAGCCCCAGTTCGGCGCCCTCGGCGCTGTGGCCGCCGATCAGCACCGCGCCGGCTTCTTCCAGAACCTCGGTGCCGCCCTTCAGCATGTGGAACAGATCCTGCTCCATGATCGCCGGAGCGACGGCGGCAGCGTCGCGATCGCCAGCGCGGTCTCCGGCAGCCCGCCCATCGCATAGATGTCGCCGAGCGCGTGGTTGGCCGCGATGCGCCCGAACAGATACGGGTCATCGACCATCGCGCGGAAGAAATCGACGGTCTGCAGGAGCGGCGGCGCGCCCGGAAACGACACGAGCGCGGCGTCGTCGGGGCTGCCGAGCCCGAGCGACACGGACGATTTCGACGCCGGGTCGAGCCGCGCGATCGACGCGCGCCAGCACCTGGGCCGGCACCTTGGCGGCGCAGCCGCCGCAGCGCATCGCGCCCTCGCCCGCCGCGGTCTCCTCGGCCATGAACGGCAATTCGGTGTATTTCCGCATCCAGCGCCGGTCGATCCAATCCTTGAGCCGCCACAGGCTGCGTCCGTATGCCGCGAACGGCCCGCGCGAGGCGACGGCGCGCCCGTCGCCGGTGCCGATCAGCGCCAGCGCGCGCTTCTGCGGCACGGCGCGGCGCAGCGGCCGGCCGGCGAGCGCCCGCCGCAGATTGTCGGCGAGCGGCGGCCCGGCGCGCACCGCATAGACGCCGGCCTTCTCGCGCGGGTGGGCCGGCATCGTCGCGACATCGCCGGCGGCGAACACCGCCTCATCGCCCGGCGAGCGCAGCGTCTCGTCGACCCAGCAGAAACCCGCGCCGTCGAGCGGCAGGCCGGTATCGGCGAGCCAGGGCGCGCCGCTGGCGTCGGTTACCCACAGCGCCTCGTCGAATGCGATCGTGCCGGCCATCGGCTGCGATCAGCCGCCCGGCTCGACCGAACCACCGGCGTGTCGGTCAGCACCCGGATGCCGCGCTGTTCGAGGATGCGGGCGAGCAGGCCCGCACGCGCCGATTGTGCGACGGCAGCAGCTCCTCGCGCGTGACCAAGGTTACCTTCGGGCGCGCCCGCGAGCAGCCCGCCAGCCGATGCTGCGCCGCGAGCGCCAGCTCGACCCCGCCGGCGCCGCCGCCGACGACCGCCAGCCGCAAGTGCGGCGGTCCGCCGCGCGCGCCAGCAGCGCCTCCCAGCGCCGGCCAAACCGGTCGATCGGCTTGACCGCCACGGTATGCTCGGCGGCGCCGGGTACGTCGTCGCTGCGCGGCGTCGAGCCGATGTCGAGCGAAACGATGTCGTAACGAAAGGGCGGATGGTCGCGGCACAGAACACGGCGCGCCGTGCGGTCGAGCCCGACCGCCTCGTCATGGATCAGCCGCGCCCCGGCGAACCGCGCCAGCCGCACCAGATCGATATGGCATTCGGCGAAAGCGTACAGGCCGGCGACATAGCCCGGCAGCATGCCCGAGTACGGCGTCTCGAGGTCGCGCGCGATCAGCGTCACGCGCACGCCGGGCACGGCCGCATGCCGAACCGCTTCAGCACATGCACATGCGCATGGCCGCCGCCGACGAGCACGAGATCCTTGGCGATCGGGACCGGCTGACGCATCGCGCCGAACTATGCCCTATGGCAGTGCAAAAACGCGGTCCGGCCGCCCGGATGCTGCGGCGATGCAATGGGCGCGTTGTAGGCATTCAGTCGCGGGGTCATCCCGGGTCTCCTCGCAGCCAAGGCCGGCACCGGCATAAGCGATGCGCGCGGCCATGGCAATCGCGCATGGCTGCTCCGCCCGAGGCGCGATTTCGTGGGGCGCGGCTTTACCCGCCAGCGCTCGCGGGATTACGCTTGACCAAGGTCGGGCTTGCCCAGGAAGACAAGGAGTTCCGTCATGCTGAGAAACCGCGCGCAGATTACCGAGGACAAATCTTTCGGCCCGCTGACCGAGGCGATCCTGGAGCGCGATCAGCCGCGGACCACCGATCTGTTCTTCCAAATGGTGGCACGGGACGGGCGCTCGATCGGCGACGCGCTCGGCGTGGTGACCGCGGCCGAGGCGCCCTTTGTCCAGGTGCCGAGCCATATCGATGTGCGCGACGGCCAGATCACCCTGATCAACAACGACCACACCATCCTCGGGCTGCGCGCCTCGGCCTGCCTGATGCCCTATCTGCCCGAGAAATACCGCCTGCTGCCGCTGTTGCAGAGTGTCTGGTACATCCCGGCCGGGCTCGACATCTGGAACCAGCTGCGCGGCAAGTATCCCGGCCGCTACGCGACGATGAAAGGCATGGTGGTGCCGCCGCCCGATTACGGCCCGGTGGTGTGGAACGACGACCAGGAGCCGATCCGCGAGCAGGGCACGGTCGAGGAGCGGCTGCACGCTCACATGATCGCGACGGTGAGCGGCGATTCGCGGCGCTCCTACGGCCTCTTCCTCGGTCTGGCCGAGGACGAGGAGGCGCGCCCCCGGCTGCGCGACCAGCTCGAATATCTGGGGCTCATCGACCTGCAGGACACTGTGGTCGGCCGCAAGGCGCGCAACACCGGCCACAAGGCGATGCGCGCCCGCGCGGTGAACGAACTCGCCGATCTGATCGGCTGGGACAGCGCGCACGGCGTCTATTACATGGGCGTGCCGGACATGGCGATCGGCCCGCTTTACTATTCGCTCTACGACGCCGTCTGCGTGCGCATCGCGGCAGAGTTTCCGGACGCCGGCAAGAGCCTCGCCGGCGGGAACCAGGCGCCGCTGACGCCGGTTGAGGTCGAGGCGCTGGTCGACACGCTGATGACGGCCGACGCCGATGCGGTATGGATCTGCTGACCACGCATCTGAAGACCGGCAAGTCGGTCGCCAGCCTCGGCGACGCGATCCAGATCGCCGCCGCGGAAATGATCCTGCGGACCACTGTGGCGCGCCAGTTCACCAACGGCCAGCACCCGTTCGACTATTGCAACGTCGCGAACAACTGGCTGCGGCGCAGCGAAGCCCCTACCGCCCGCGCATCCTCTATCTGATGGCGAATTTCATCAACGACGTCGCGCACGAGAACAAGCTCTACGACTCGGTACTGGAGAGGAACGCGCCGGGTTCGACCCCGCCGGCCGCGCCCCGGAAGCGCTGCTGCGTGAATTGGACGACGCGATCATGGCCTTGGACATGCCGCGGACGACGGCGGTCGCCGACGCCTATCTGCGCTCGGGGGCCGATCGCAAGCCCTATCAGGCGACCGTGGCGCTGGCCGCCTGCCGCTTCCAGGACGACCCGCACAACCAGAAGATCACGTCTCGACCTTCGAGGAGTACGGCCCACAACTCGACCCATCTGCGCGACCGGCTGCTGCTCGCCACCGCGCGCACTGTCGCCGGCTGGGTCAAGATGCCGGGCGAGCGCGATTGCTACGCCCGCTTCATGAAGGAGTGGATCAACGCGTAAGGCAGGCGCCATTCGCCGCCCCGCACCCGCAACGGAATCGATGGTGGTTGCGCTGCCGTCCTTTACTTTCGCTGCGGGTCGTTAGATTAACAAGACCAACCAACGAAGGGGCAGACTGAAAACACGTTACGTATTGCTGATCTAACGACCCGCAGCGAAAATAAAGTACGGCAGCGCAACCACCATAGATTTCGTTGCGGGTGCGGGGCGGCGGGTGGCGCCCGCCTACGCCTTGATCCAGTCCTTTTCGAAGCGGGCGAAGCAGTCGCGCTCGCCGGGCATCTTGACCCAGCCGGCGAGGTTGCGCGCGGTGGCTAGCAGCAGCCGGTCGCGCAGATGGGTCGAATTGTGCCCATATTCCTCGAAGGTTGAGATCGTGATCTTCTGGTTGTGCGGGTCGTCCTGGAAGCGGCAGGCGGCGAGCGCCACGGTCGCCTGATAGGCCTTGCGATCCGCACCCGACTGCAGATAGGCGTGCGAGAGTGCGGCAGTGCGCGGTATGTCCAGGGCCATGATCGCGTCGTCGAGTTCGCGCAGCAGCGTTTCCGGCGAGCGGCCCGAGGCGTCGAAGCCCGCGATCTCCTGCTCGATCACCGAGCCTGTCAGCTTGTTCTCGCGCGCGCTGTCGTTGACGAAATCCGCCATCAAATAAAGGATGCGCGGGCGATAGGGGCTGTTGCTGCGGCGCAGCCAGTTGTTCGCGACGTTGCAGTAGTCGAACGGGTGCTGGCCATTGGTGAATTGCCGCGGCACCGTCGTGCGCAGGATCAGTTCGGCGGCGCCGATCTGGATCGCGTCGCCGAGGCTCTTGACCGACTTGCCGTTCTTCAGATGCGCCGTGATAGCGTCCCAGACCGCGGTCCCGGGTGGCGGTCATCAGCAGGCCTACCATCTCCTCGACCTCGCCCGCCGACAGCGACGCCTGGTTCGCGTCGGCGAGGCTCTTGCCGGCGTCCTCCGGGAACTCGGCCGCCAGCCGCACGCAGACCTCGTCGTAAAGCGAATAGTAGAGCGGGCCGATCGCCATGTCCGGCACGCCCATGTAATAGACGCCGTGCGCGTTGTCCCAGCCGATCACGTCGGCAAGTTCGGTCACCGCGCGGGCGCGCAGCGCCTTGTGGCCGGTATTGCGCGCCTTGCGGCCGGCGACCGTGTCCTGCAGATCGATCAGGCCGAGAAATTCGAGCTGATCGCGCAATCGCGGCCGCAATTCCTCGTCCTCGGCAAGCCCGAGGAAGAGCCCGTAGGCGCGCCGGGAATCGCCGCTGACGGTGGCGATCATATGCGCGTGCAGCCGCTCTTCGGCGGTGCCCTTCTCGCGGATCGGCTCCTCGTCCTGCTGCCACACGACGGGCCCGTAATCGGGCGGCGGCACGTTGATGCCCTTCATCGTCGCGTAGCGGCCGGGATATTTGCCGCGCAGCTGGTTCCAGATGTCGAGCCCGGCCGGGATGTACCAGACACTCTGCAACAGCGGCAGCAGGCGGTATTTCTCCGGCAGGTAGGGCATCAGATAGGCGGCGGCGCGCAGACCGAGGATCGTGTGGTCGTTGTTGATCAGCGTGATCTGGCCGTCGCGCACATCGATGTGGCTCGGCACCTGGACGAAGGGCGCTTCGGCGGCGGTCACCACGCCGAGCGCATCGCCGATCGAGCGGCCGTCGCGCGCCACCATGCCGTAGAAGAGGTCCGTCGTGCGCGGCTGGTCGCGCTCCAGGATCGCCTCGGTCAGAGGGCCGAAATATTTGTCCTCGCTGATCTCCACCCGGTTTCGCAGCATGACGGAACTCCTTGTCTTCTTGGGCAAGCCCGACCTTGGTCGAGCGTAATCCCGCGAGCGCTGGCGGGTAAAGCCGCGCCCCACGGAATCGCGCCTCGGGCGGAGCAGCCATGCGCGATTGCCATGGCCGCGCGCATCGCTTATGCCGGTGCCGGCCTTGGCTGCGAGGAGACCCGGGATGACCCCGCGACTGAATGCCTACAACGCGCCCATTGCATCGCCGCAGCATCCGGGCGGCCGAACCGCGTTTTTGCACTGCCATAGGGCATGGTTCGGGCGATGCGTCAGCCGGTTGCGATAGCCAAGGATCTGGTGCTGGTCGGCGGCGGGCACGCCCATGTCCATGTGCTGAAGAGCTTCGGCATGCGGCCCGTTGAAGGCGTGCGCGTGACGCTGATCGCCCGCGACGTCGAGACGCCCTATTCGGGGATGCTGCCGGGTTATGTCGCTGGCAGATACTCGTTCGAGGAATGCCATATCGACCTCGGGCGGCTGGCGCGGTTCGCCGGCGCCCGCCTGATCCGCGACGAGGCGATCGGGATCGAGCGAACGGCGCGCCGGGTGCTGTCGCCGCCGCCACCCGCCGATCCGCTATGATATCCTGTCGCTCGACATCGGCTCGGCGCCGCGCGCCGATGACGTGCCGGGGGCGGCCGAGCATGCGATCCCGGTCAAGCCGATCGCCCAGTTTGCCGCGCGCTGGGAGGGATTGCTGGCGCGGGCGGCGGACATGCCGCGGGTGCGCCTCGCGGTGGTCGGCGGCGGCGCGGGCGGGGTCGAGCTGGCGTTGTCGGCGCATCACCGGCTGAGCGGCCTCTGCCGGGAGCGACCGGACGTGACGCTCGTCACCAAGGGCGAGCTCCTGCCGTCGCACAATCGCCGGGTGCGCCGGGTATTCGAGCGGGTCTTCGCAGCGCGCGGCATGGCGCTTTTGACCGGCACGCAGATCATTCGGGTCGAGCCGGGCGAGCTGGTTTGCGCCGACGGCCGGCGGATCGTCTTCGACGAGGCGTTGTGGGTGACGGACGCGGGGGCCGCCCTCTGGCTCGCCGAGACCGGTCTGCCACTTGACCGACGGAGGCTTTGTCGAAATCGACGAGACCCTGGCCTCGACCGGGCGATCCGTGAGATCTTCGCCGCCGGCGACGTGGCGACGATACCAAAGCATCCGCGCGAAAAGGCGGGCGTCTACGCCGTGCGGCAGGGGCCGCCGCTCGCCGAAAATCTGCGCCGGGCGCTGTCCGGCCAGCATCTGCATCGCGCCGTGCCGCAGCGGCGCGGGCTCGCCCTGATCGGGACTGGCGACGGCCGTGCGGTCGCCTCGCGCGGGCCGTTCTGCGCCGAGGGCGCCTATCTCTGGCGGCTCAAGGACTGGATCGACCGGCGCTGGATGCGGCGCTATCAGGAGTTGCCGCAGATGCCGTCGGAGCCGGGCGAGGAGCCGATGCGCTGCGGCGGGTGCGCCGCCAAGGTGCCGGCCGCGATCCTCGGCCGGGTCATCGAGCGATTGCGGCCGGCGACAAAGGAGATTGTCGCAATCGGTCTCGGCAACCCCGACGACGCAGCACTGATCGAATTTCCGGGCGCCCCACCCCTGCTGCAGACCGTCGATTTTTTTCGCGCGATGATCGACGACCCCTACCTTTTCGGCCGCATCGCCGCCAACCATGCGCTCGCCGACATCTACGCGATGGGTGGGCGGCCGGAGACTGCACTCGCGATCGCCGCATTGCCGCCGGCCCGCCCCGAGATCGTCGAGCAGGACCTCTACCACATGCTGCGCGGCGCGCTCGACGTGCTGGAGCCGGCGGGGGCGGTGCTGGTCGGCGGCCACAGCGCCGAGGGTGCTGAACTGGGCCTCGGCTTCGCGGTGACCGGGCAGGCGCGGGCGGGCCGGTTGCTGCGCAAGGGCGGGTTGCGCGCCGGCGACCGGCTGATCCTGACGAAGCCGCTCGGGACCGGGATCATTCTCGCCGCCGACGGCCGCGCGCTCGCCCCGGCCAAAGCCGTCGCCGATGCGCTCGCTTCGATGCTGCAGCCGGCCGAGCCCGCCGCCGACTGCCTGATCGCCCATCGCGCCACGGCGTGCACCGACGTTACCGGGTTCGGCCTCGTCGGCCATTTGTCGGAAATGCTGCGCGCGTCGGGGATGGACGCCGCCCTCGACCCCGATGCGGTCCCAGCGCTCGACGGCGCTCTTGCCTTGATCGAGCGCGGCGTCGAGAGCTCCCTGCACGCCGAAAATCTGGCGAGCCTCGCCGCCCTCGACGATGCGTCGACGGCCGGGCCGATCGCCTCTCTGCTGATCGATCCGCAGACCGCGGGCGGGCTCCTTGCCGGCGTTCCCGCGGCGTTTGCGGCCTCCTGCCTCGCCGAATTGCGTGATCTCGGCTACCGCGCGGCCATCATCGGCCGGGTTGAAGCGATGGGTGGCGTGGCGCCGCGCTTGCGCCTCGTGCGGAACATGGCCGAGCCTCGTCTGGAACCGGTCGCCGCCTCGTGATAGCCGCGGATCGCACCGGCCGCGCCGCCCTGCCCTCGGTCGACCTCGTCCTGCGGTCGGAGGAGGCGCGGGCGCTGATCGCCGAGCACGGCCGCACCCTTGTCCGCGATGTCGTGCGCACAGTGTTGGATCGACGGCGCAATGCCGGCGCCGCCGCTTCGTCATCGGACGTCACGACCGAGAGTGCCGCCGAACTCGTCCGCCTCGCCCGTCCGTCGCAGCGCCGCGTCTTCAACCTGACCGGCACCGTGCTGCACACCAATCTCGGCCGGGCGCCCCTGCCCGAGGAGGCGATCGCTGCGGCCGCGGAGGCGATGCGCGACCCCTCCACACTCGAATACGACCTGAAGACCGGCCGGCGGGGCGAGCGCGACGACCACATCTCGGGCTGGCTGACCCGGCTGACCGGGGCCGAGGCTGCACTCGCCGTCAACAACAACGCAGCCGCCCTGGTGCTGGGGCTCAATACGCTGGCGCTCGGCCGCGAAACGATCGTGTCGCGCGGCGAGCTGATCGAGATCGGCGGCTCGTTCCGCCTGCCCGAGATCATGGCGCGAGCCGGGACGGTGCTGCGCGAGGTCGGCGCCACCAACCGCACGCATCTGAAGGATTTCACCGCTGCGCTCGGGCCGCAGACAGCGCTGATCTTGAAGGCGCATGCCAGCAATTTCGCGATCCAGGGCTTCACCGCGGCGGTCCCCGCGGCAAGGCTTGCAGTGCTTGCCCGCAAGCATGGCATTCCCTTTGTCGAGGATCTGGGCAGCGGCTCGCTGGTCGATCTGCAGGACTGGGGGCTGCCGCACGAGCCGACCGTCGCCGGGTCATTGGCGCAAGGCGCCGACCTCGTGACTTTCAGCGGCGACAAACTGTTGGGCGGGCCGCAGGCGGGTCTCATCGTCGGCCGCGCCGATCTCGTCGCACGGCTGGCGCAGAACCCGCTAAAGCGCGCGCTGCGTCTCGACAAGATCCGGCTTGCCGCACTTGAAGCCGTGCTCCGCCTCTACGCCGATCCCGACCGGCTGCGCGAGAGATTGCCGACCGCGCGCCTCCTCTCCCGGCCATATGACGAGATCGCGGCAATGGCGGCGCGCCTGCTGCCGAGAGTGGCCGAAGCCCTCGCCGAAGCGCCACGGTCGATGCCGTTGAGACGCGCAGTCAGATCGGCAGCGGCGCCCTGCCGGTGTCGCTGTTGCCGAGCGTGGCGCTCGCGGTGCGGCCGGCCAGTCGTTCGGGGGCGGCGGTCGAAGCGCTCGCCCGATCGCTGCGCGGCCTGCCGGTTCCGGTCATCGGCCGCATCGAGGCCGGCCGCGTGCGTTCTCGATCTGCGCTGCCTCGAAGACGAAGCCGGCTTTCTCGCCCAGTTCGCCGCCCTCGCAGACATGATCCTCGCCACCGCCGGCCATATCGACCACGGCAAGACAGCACTGGTCCGGGCTTTGACCGGGGTCGACGCCGACCGCCTGCCCGAAGAAAAGGCGCGCGGCCTGACAATCGACCTCGGTTTCGCCTACGCGACCCTGCCCGACGGCGCCGAACTCGGCTTTGTCGACGTGCCGGGGCACGAGCGCTTTCTGCCCAACATGCTGGCGGGCGTGCTGTCGATCGACCGGGTATTGCTGATCGTCGCCGCCGATGACGGGCCGCGGCCACAGACGCTCGAGCATCTCGACATCCTCGAATTGATCGGGATCGCCGAATTGACCGGGGTCGTCACCAAGATCGACCGCGTCGAGCCGGCGCGGGTCGAGGAGGTCGTCCGCGAGGTCCGCACCTTGCTCGCCGGAGCCGGGTTCGCCGCAAGCCCGATCTTCCCGGTGTCGAGCCACAGCGGCGCCGGCATCGCGGCCCTGACCGAGCATCTGCAGGAGGCCGCGCGGACCGCCCGGAGCATGCGTGCGGCGAGGCCGCTATCCGGGCTTTTCCGGATGCCGATCGACCGCGCCTTCACCTTGACCGGCATCGGGCTCGTGGTCACCGGCACGATCGCTGCCGGGAGCGTCGCGACCGGCGACCGGCTTACGATCACCCCGCGCGGCGATGCGGTGCGGGTGCGCGCGCTGCACGCGCAGAACCAGTCCGGTCGAGGCCGCGGTCGCCGGCGAGCGCTGTGCGGTCAACATCGCGGGCTCGTTCGCCGCGGGTGCCGAACCTGGGCGCGGCGATTGGCTCGTGGCGCCGGAACGGCACCTGCCGGCGCGCCGGCTCGACCTTCTGGTTCGGGCCTCGCGCTACGCCGCCGCACCATTGCGCGACGGGCTCCCGGTCCACCTCCATCTCGGCACCGAGGATATGGTGGGCCGCGCCGCGGTGCTGAATGGGCGGGCGCTAGGCCCCGGCGAAACCGGCTTTGTTCAGATTGATCTCGACGGCCCGGTCGGGGCGCTTGCCGGCGACCGCGTGATCCTGCGCGACCATGCGGCCCGCAACACGCTCGCCGGGGGCCGCGTCGTCGACCCGTTCGCCCTGCGGCGCGGGCGGCGGCTGCCGGCGCGGCTGGCCGCACTCGAAGCGATGGCCGACCCCGATCCGGCGATGGCCGTCTCGCGTCTGCTGCAGGCGGAAGGCGTCGTCGACCTGGCGCATTTCGCAGCCCTCCGCAACCTCGCCCCGGCCGAGCTCGAGGCGCTGAGCGGCGGCGATTTTCTGCGCGTCGGCGCGGCCCGGGCGCCGGTCGCCGTCACCGCCGAGCGGCTGGCGGCGCTGCGCGAAATGCTGGTGGCCGCACTCGAGGCCTGGCATAAGGCGCAGCCCGACGCGCTCGGCCCCGGCCGGCCCGCACTCCTGGCGAAATTGCGCGCGGCAGGGCCCGAAGCCGCGCTCGAAGCCGCCCTTGCCGATCTTGCCGCCGCCGGCCGCGTCGTTCAGCAAGGCGGGATGTGGCGCCTCAGGGAGCACGAGCCGCGCCTCGCCGCCGCCGACGAGCGGTTGTGGCAGCGCGTGCATCCGTTGCTGAGAGCCGCCGAACTGCGCCCGCCGCGGGTCCGCGAAATCGCCGGCGCCCTCTCCCTCGAACCGGCGGCGGTCGACCGCCTGATGCGCCGCGCCGAGCGCCTGGGCCGCGTCGTCAAGGTCGCCGACAACCGATATTTCTTGCCGGAGACCCTGGCGCGTCTCGCCGAGATCGGCCGCGAACTCGCCGAGGAGTTGGCCGAGGGCGCGTTCACCGCGACAGTCTTCAAGGATCGCTCGGGTGTCGGCCGCAATCTGACGATCAAGATACTGGAATGCCTCGATCGAATGGGCGCCACCCGCCGCGTCGGCGACGCCCGTGTTGTCCTGCGCGGCGGCGAGGCATTCGGTTGATCCGCCGCGCGCTTGCCGCTGAAGCGGGTCGTGAGCGGCGCCCTTCCGCCGAAAGGTCCGCGACGATGTCGTTTCGCCTGCCCCTAATTCTTCTCGCGCTGCTCGTGCTGCTGGCGGCCTGCACCGAGGCCGACAACAGCGCCGACAACGATCGGCACGGCGGTTTCTACGGCGGCGTCAGCGGCGGCTGGACCCGGCCGTGAGCGCCCATCAGACGAGTTGCGGCGTCATCATCGGCGACGGCGAACGCATTCTGCTCGGCCATGCGACGCGCTCGCTGCGCTGGGATATCCCGAAGGGCGTCGCAGAACCGGGCGAGAGCTTCGCCGCGGCCGCTGCGCGTGAGTTGCGCGAGGAAACCGGGCTCGTCGTCCCGGCCGCCGAACTCGCGGCACTCGGCGTTTACCCTTATCTGCGCGGCAAGGATCTGGCGCTCTTCCTTTGGTCGCCGCCGGCGATGCCGGACCCGCGGAGCCTCACCTGCACCTCGCAATTCGCGCTGGGCGACGGCGTGTTGCTGCCCGAATTCGATCGTTTCGGCCTGTTCGCTTGGGACGATGCGATGGCGCGGGTCGGCAAGAGCCTGGCGCGCCTCTTGTCGTCGATCCCGCGCGAAACCTTACGCGCCGCTTCGCGCTGACGCGCGGGTCGTGTTAGAGTGCCGCGCATCAGTTCTGGAAGGAGATTGCCCGTGCCAAAGCTGCGCCATATCGCGATTGCCGCCGAAGACCCGGAGGCGATGGCCGAATTCTACAAGAAAGCTTTCGACTTCAAGGAAGTCGGCCGGCCGAACGGGGTTCTCGCCGATGGCGTGTTCCTGAGCGACGGCACCCTCAACATGGCCATCCTTAAGTTCAAGACCGATCAGCTCGGCAAGGGGCTCGACTATCGCGGCATCCATCATTTCGGCGTGCTGGTCGAAGACGTCGCGGAATTCTCGAAGAAGCTTGAGAGCCTCGGCGCCGAATACTACATCGATCGCAGCATGAACGAAGCGAACGCAGGCTATTTCGAAAAGAAATTCTACGGTCCCGAGAAGATCCTGTTCGACATCGCCGAGCACGCCTGGGCCGGGGCCGAGCCGCTCGACGCCCCGCTGAAAGACGCCGCCGAATAGCGCCTGCGAGAAACAAGGAAACTGCGATGCCCAAGCTGCGCCATATCGCCATTGCCGCGAAAGACCCCGACGCGATGGCCGAATTCTACAAGAAGGCCTTCGATTTCAAGGAAGTCCGCAAGAGCGACGGGCCGCTCGCCTACGGTTACCACTTGAGCGACGGCACGATCGACCTCGCCATTTTGCGCTTCAAGACCGATCAGATCGGCAAGGGCCTCGACTATACCGGGCTGCATCATTTCGGAATCCTGGTCGAGGATGTCGACAAGGCGGCGGCGAAGCTCGAAAGTCTCGGCGGCAAGCATTACATGGACCAGAGCGACGCCGAGCGGATCGGCGGCTTCGAGGTCAAGTTTTATGGCCCCGAAGGCATCCTGTTCGATGTCGCCGAACACCCCTGGACCGGCACTGAACCGCTGCCGGGGGAACCCGCCGAAGCCGCCGAATAGTCCAACATTTGCGAAATCCGGGCCGGCGCACCCTCCCCGCGAGGGCGCCGGCAGGGTTGGGGCGTGCGGCTTCTCCCTGCCCTTCTCGCAGGCGCCGCCGGCGGGATCCGCGGCAGGCACTCAAAACCCCTGCGAAATCAAGACCCTCCATGCGATTTTAGCGCTTGAAGCAGGAGGTTGCGATTTATATACTCCGCGCCGCTCGATCCACGGGTTTCGAGGTAATCGATGCGACCGCTGTTGCCGCCTGGTTATCGACCGTCCGACGACGAAGAATTCATGAACCCGCTACAGGTCGAGTATTTCCGCCAGAAGCTGTTGCACTGGCGGGCCGAGCTGATGGCGGAATCCTTCGATACCTTGCAGCATCTGCGCGAGGAAAGCCTGCTGAAGCCGGATCTGACTGATCGCGCCTCGCTCGAAACCGAACGGGCGATCGAGTTGCGCACCCGGGCGCGCGAACGCAGGCTGATATCCAAGATCGATGCCGCGCTCGGTCGGCTCGAGGACGGCACCTACGGCTATTGCGAGGAGACCGACGAACCGATCGGCGTTCGGCGGCTGGAGGCTAGGCCGATCGCGACGCTCAGCATCGAGGCGCAGAAACGACACGAACGTATGGAACGGACCCACCGAGACGATTGAAGTTCGGAATTTCTAACGGGTAGATTAAAGGATGTTTATCGGGCCGAGCAGCAGCCGAGCTCCATAAAATTGTATTGACAGACGAAAGACCATCATAGATAGAATGAGGCCACACCTGCGGCATTCGGGGGTGGTCGATGTCCGTTCCGGTTGTTTCATCAGTTTCTGTCGGCGGCTCACGAGCGTTCGCAGGGTGGTGCGGCCCGCTCCGGGAAGCAGTCGTGATGGTCGCCGCCGCCATCAGCGTTGTTCTGGCGTTATGGGGAGTCCCGCAGGCCGGTTTAGGCGCCGCGCCAGCTGCGGTCGTGTCGATCGGTGTGGTCGCGCTCCTCGCCGGCGGGGCCCTTGCGGTGCGCTTCCGGCGCGAAGGAATTGTCCGCGACGGCGACGTCCTGTCGCAGGCTCTCGACCTCGATCCCGACGCCCTGGCAGCGGTTTTGCCCGACGGCGGGCCGCTCTTCGTCAACATCGCCTTTGACCGGCGCTTCTCGCCCTCGCGCGAACCGCCGCTCGTGCGCATCGCCGCGGCGCTTGCCGACGACCCCAGGTCGCAGGACCAGTTCGACCGGTTGCGTGGGGCCGCAGCGGCGGGCGACGAGGCGCAGGCGTCGCTCCTGCTGCATGCCCTCAGTGTCCGACTCATAATACAGTGTGAGCGTGTGTTAGCCTTGCTAATCTACGCATAAGTAGCTTGGTGCTGGCGAGAAACAGCCAGGCGAGAGCGCTTTCCAGGCTGGCCTCGAAGTCCTTGGCGAGGCGGCGGTTGCGACTGAGCCAAGCCAAGGTGCGCTCGACAACCCAGCGCCGCGGCAGAACCACAAAGCCGGTTGCCGGATCGCTGCGCTTGACGATCTGGACCGTCCACCGGCCGATCTTGTCGAGGGCGGTGGCCAGTTTGGCCCCGGCATAGCCGCCATCGGCAAAGACGTGGCGCAGCCAGGGATAGAGAAAACGGGCGCCGGCCAGGACCAGCGGCGCGCCGTCGCGATCCTGGATGTCGGCGGGATGAACCACGGCCGCGACCGGCAGGCCAAGGGTGTCGGTGAGCAGATGGCGCTTGCGTCCGTTGATCTTCTTGCCGGCGTCATAGCCGCGCGGCCCCCCGGCTTCGGTGGTCTTGACCGACTGGCTGTCGATCACCCCGGCGCTGGGGCTGGCCTCGCGCCCGCTGGCCTCGCGCACCCGCATCAGCAAGCCGTGATTGATCTTGCGCCACAACCCGTCCTCCCGCCACCGGTAGAAGAAGCGCTGTACCGTCGAATACGGCGGAAACTCCTTTGGCAACTGCCGCCACTGGCAACCGGTCGTCAGCATGTAGAGCAGCGCGTTGACGACAGCCCGCAATTGCGTGGTGCGCGGTCGCCCCAGCTTCTTGTCCGGCGGCAGTTCGGCTTCGATCAACCCCCACTCCTGATCGGTGACATCGCTTGCATAGCGCAGATCTTCCCGGCCATACTGCCGTCGAGTGGTTTCAGTCCACATCTTGTGCCCCCCGTCTCGCGTGCCAACCAGACGGATACACAAGTTGCTGAAATCACTCAATTCATTTCGGGTCAGCCTCTCAGCGACGGCGTGCCGGAGCCGGCGCTGGTCTCGGTGGCGCCGCTTGCCGGGCGCGAGGGATCCTGCCTTTGGTCGGTCAAGGATGCGCCGCCCGCTACGACAGCGACCGGGTGCGACGATGATTTCCGGCGGCTCTTCGCCAATGCGCCGGTCGGGATCGCCCTCGCCGATCGCGAGGGTCGCTTCACCGCGGCAAACGACGCACTCGGCGATCTCTTCGGCGCGCCGCCCTCCGATCTGATCGGCGCCGAACTGAGCGGGTTTCTCGCAGCGGAGGATCGCGCCGACATTGCCGCGCGGATCGGGTTCGGCGAGGGCCGGCGGCTGGATCGCGATCCGATCGAGATCCGGCTCACGCATCCGCGCGAGCGGATTATGGTACTCTTTCTCAGTCCGCTCGACGAGGAAGTCCGCGATGCGGCCGACCGCGGCCTGCTGGCCCTTCATTTCATCGACGTCACCGACCAGAAGAGCCTCGAGATCCAGTTCGCGCAGTCCGCGAAGATGCAGGCGGTCGGCCAGCTTGCCGGTGGCGTGGCGCATGATTTCAACAATCTGCTGACCGCGATGATCGGCTTTTGCGACCTGTTGCTGTTGCGCTGCCGGCCGGGCGACCCCGCTTTTGCCGACATCATGCAGATCAAGCAGAACGCAAATCGCGCCGCCAACCTCGTTCGCCAGCTGTTGGCGTTCGCGCGCCAGCAGACATTGCAGCCGCGCGTCCTCGACATCACCGACGTCTTGGTCGAGCTGTCGCACCTGCTGCGCCGGCTGATCGGCGAGAATATCGAACTGAAGCTGGTGCACGGCCGCGACCTCGGTCTCGTCAAGGTCGACGAAAGCCAACTCGAACAGGTAATCATCAACCTTGCCGTCAATGCCCGCGACGCGATGCCGGCGGGCGGGACTTTGAGCATCCGGACCGCGAACCGGCATCAGCCCACCGATCTGCGGCGCGGGCCCGAGGTGATGCCGGCCGGGGATTATGTCGTCATCGAGGTCGCCGACACCGGCGTCGGCATCGCCAAGGACCACCTCGCTCGCATCTTCGACCCGTTCTTTTCGACCAAGGAGGCGGGCTCCGGCACCGGGTTGGGCCTCTCGATGGTCGACGGCATCGTCAAGCAAACCGGCGGGTTCGTGTTTGTCGACAGCGTCCCCGGCCAGGGCACCGCATTCGAAATCTATCTGCCTCGCCATCAGCCGTCGCCGGGCGAATCCACTGTCGAAGCCGACGCCAGCGAACCCGTCTCGATTGCGGATCTGACCGGAATGGGCACGATCCTCCTGGTCGAGGACGAGATCCGGTCAGGACCTTCGGCGCGCGCGCGTTGCGCAACCGCGGCTACCAGGTGATCGAGGCCAAGGGAGGCGATGAAGCGCTGGCGCTGATGCGCGAGCACGCCGGCAAGATCGATCTGTTGATCACCGATGTCGTGATGCCCCAGATGGACGGGCCCGCACTGGTTCGCGAGATGCGAGAGCTCGACCCCGAACTCAAGGTGATCTTCATCTCCGGCTATGCCGAGATTCGTTCCGCCAGCGCCTCGGCAGCGGCGAAGGCATCCATTTCCTGCCCAAACCTTTCAGCCTCAAGCAGCTGACGATCAAGGTCAAAGACGTGATCGGCGGCGTCCCGGCATAGACGCCTTCTCCGCGCCACCATCGGGACGGACAATAAACGACGCTCCATTGACGGGGCGCTGAACACATTCCCGTTCGGCGGCCGACGTCCCTGTTTTCCGGTTGCCTTTCGGAACAAAACATGGACATTCATCGTGCTCGCTGGCATTTGCGCCGCGTCGCCGGCTATGAAATAAGGGAGAGGGGTCATGCAGACCGCATTGCGCCTTTTGGACAAGGAAGCGATGGACAGACAGCGGGCTTTGGACGCGGCGCTCGGCCAGATCGAACGCGCCTTCGGCAAGGGTTCGATCATGAAGCTCGGCTCGCGCGAAGCCGCAACCGACAGCGAGGTCATTTCCACCGGCTCGCTCGGCCTCGACATCGCGCTCGGCATCGGCGGGCTCCCGCGCGGCCGCATCGTCGAAATCTACGGGCCGGAAAGCTCGGGCAAGACGACGCTGGCGCTGCACGTCATCGCCGAAGCGCAACGCGCCGGCGGCACCTGCGCCTTTATCGACGCCGAACACGCGCTCGACCCGGCCTACGCCAAAAAGCTCGGGGTCAATGTCGATGATCTCCTGATCTCGCAGCCCGACGCCGGCGAACAGGCGCTGGAGATCGCCGACACGCTGGTGCGCTCCGGGGCGATCGACGTGCTCGTCGTCGATTCGGTCGCAGCCCTCGTGCCGCGCGCCGAACTCGAAGGCGAAATGGGCGACAGTCATATCGGCCTTCACGCCCGGCTGATGAGCCAGGCGCTGCGCAAACTCACCGGCTCGATCTCGCGGTCGCGGGCGATGGTCATCTTCATCAACCAGATCCGCATGAAGATCGGCGTCATGTTCGGCAATCCGGAGACGACGACGGGCGGCAACGCGCTCAAATTCTACGCCTCGGTGCGGCTCGACATCCGCCGCATCGGCGCGATCAAGGAGCGCGACCAGGTGATCGGCAACCAGACCCGCGTCAAGGTCGTCAAGAACAAGATGGCGCCGCCGTTCAAGGTCGTCGATTTCGACATCATGTATGGCGAAGGCATCTCAAAGCGCGGCGAGTTGATCGATCTCGGCGTCCAGGCCGGTGTCGTCGAGAAATCGGGCTCGTGGTTCTCCTATGAGGGTCAGCGATCGGCCAGGGCCGGGAAAACGCCAAGGCCTATCTGAAGGAGCACGGCGATACGGGCGAGACGATCGAGCGGGCGATCCGCGCCAATGCCGGCCTCGTCGCCGAGGCGATGATGGCGGCACCCGGCGAGGCGGCAGCTGACGAGTAGCCGCCGATTGACAGCGAGGAGGAAACCCATGCGCGCGGCGGTCCTGACCGAGATCAACACCCCTTTGCAGCTTCTCGATCTCGACCAGGAACCGCCAAAGGCCGGCGAGGTGCGCGTCGAGGTCAAGGCCGCCGGCGTGTGCATGAGCGACTGGCACATCATCAACGGCGACTGGCCGCTGCCCTTGCCAATGGTGCTCGGCCATGAGGCGGCCGGGATCGTCGTCGAGAACGGGCCGGGTGTCACCGGCGTCAAGCCCGGCGACCACGTGATCTTTTCGTTTCGCCCGCATTGCGGCCGTTGCCGCTATTGCGCCTCGGGCCAGACGGTGCTGTGCATCGGCCATAACGACACGCCGCGCTGGCTGATGCATGACGGCACCGCGCGGGTCAGGCTCAACGGCGAGCCCGTCAACCAGATGGCGCGGATCGGCACGTTTTCGGAGGAGGTCGTGTGCCCGGCGGAGCAGGTCGTCAAGATCCGCGACGATCTGCCCTTCACCCACGCCGCGATCATCGGCTGCAGTGTGGCCACCGGCATCGGCGCCGTCGTGCGTCACGCGCGCGTCGCGGCGGGCTCGAGCGTGCTGGTCATCGGCTGCGGCGGGGTCGGGCTCAATGTCGTGCAGGGCGCCAGGCTCGCCGGCGCCAGCCCGGTCATTGCCTGCGATCTGCGCGACAACAAGCTCGCCTACGCCAAATCCTTTGGCGCCACGCACACGGTCAACGCCACCCGGGAGGATGTCGTCAGCAAAGTGCACGAGCTGACTGAGGGCCTCGGCGTCGACACCGCCTTTGACGCGATCGGCAGCGAGGCGACGGCATTGCAGGCCGTCGACGCCGTCGCCCCGGGGGCCACGCCGTGCTGGTCGGAATTCCGGCGTTTTCGACGCGGGCGCCGATCAGCCCGTCGCAACTCGTCTATGGCGAAAAGGTGATCAGCGGCACCTAATTACGGGTCGGTGCGGCCGAGCATCGATTTCCCGATCCTCGCCGATCTCGACATGCAGAAGAAGATCAACCTCGATGAGCTGATCAGCCGCACCTACCGCTTCGACGAGATCAACGAAGGCTTCCGGCTGATGCTGGCGGGCGAGGTGGCGCGCGGCCTGATCGTCTTCGACTGACCGGAGCGCACTGCCCGACGTGCTGGACAGGCCGACCCGATCTCTTTTATAAGCGCCGCTCGCCGGTGCGCCCAGGTAGCTCAGTTGGTAGAGCAACGGACTGAAAATCCGTGTGTCGGTGGTTCAATTCCGCCCCCTGGGCACCACCCTTTCAAATACTTAGCCCCACCATGGTTCCTTACGGCACCGATTTGGCACTGACGGACACCTTATGCCGGGTCCGGCTTTTGGCCTCGGGGGCTCGTCCTCGGGGCTTCGCTATTGTGAGTAGCGTGTAGCATCGTAGCTTGCGAGGGCTCGTAAGTGTTGGGATTTGAGCTGTATGAACCTTTATAAGCCTGGGCTAGCCCGGATCATTCATGAGGTGCCTCGTCGGTCGGCATGAGGGCGCGATAGCGGCGTGGTTTTGGGTGGCGTCGGGGACGCTTGGC
The DNA here is from genome assembly GCA_963799085.1 of uncultured Alphaproteobacteria bacterium. Taxonomy (GTDB): domain Bacteria; phylum Pseudomonadota; class Alphaproteobacteria; order ATCC43930; family CGMCC-115725; genus AP-15. The sequence goes on from CAWCWA010000023.1 coordinate 37,455, forward strand.
AGGCGGGTTTGGGGTTGTGCTGAAGGGTTCGCTTTTGGGGCACGCTCCCGCCGGTTACGGCGGCAGCGCGGCGATGCGGCCTGCGAGGGTGGTGAAGCCGGTCTGATCGGGGTAGGCGATCGGCAGGGCGATCTTGATGCGGGTGACCATCTCGGTGACGCGTCCGGCGATCTTGATAAGGCCGAGCCGGATGGTGTCGAACTGGGCGTCCCGCCAGAAGGATGTGCGGGGCGCCGGCCGCGCAGGGTGAGAAGCAGCCAGTACGCGGCGGTGTGGATGAGCAGGCGGAACTGGTTGGCGGTGGCCTTGGTGCACGAGATGCGATCGGAGGCGAGATGCCGCTGGTTGTTCTCGGCCTGGCCGCGCGCGCAATAGACCTTCTCGTGGAGCGCCTTGGGCAGGTTGGTGACGATGAAGCGGCTGTCGGCGCCCTGCGGCCCGGCCTCGACGCGGGCGACGACGCGGCGCTCGACCTTGCAGCTTGGCGGCATAGCGGAACTCGGCATAGCGCGGACCTTCTCGGCCTCGCCGGCCAGCCGTCCATGCGGCTCCTCGGCGAATAAGACCGTGTCGAGCAGCACGCGGTTACCGGCGAGACCGAAGATGTAGCCGCCGCGGTTGCGCTCGCACCAGGCCAGTGCTGTGCCGGATCGAGCGCCGGCCGCCGCGGCTCGACCTGACGGTCTATCCCTACCTGACGGTCTATCCCTACCTGCCGCGGGCAAGGGTGGCGATGACCTCGGCCAAGGCCTATCGCGACCTGCTCGCCGGGGCGCCATGAGCGATACGCCGCAGCTGCTGCTCGCCCATCACCTCAAGGCGCTCAAGCTGCCGACCTTCTTGCGCGAATACGACAAGCTCGCCCAGCAATGCGCCGCCGAGGGCGTCGACCATCCCCGCTATTTGCTGCGCCTGGCCGAACTCGAGCTGATCGAGCGGGAATGCCGGATGGTCGAGCGCCGCATCAAGGAGGCACGGTTCCCGACAGCGAAAAGCCTCGACAGTTTCGACCTCACGGCGATCCCCTCGCTCAATAAGACATTGGTTCTCGAGCTCGCCCGCTGTGAATACATTGCTCGCCGAGAGAACGTCATCGCGGTCGGTAACAGCGGCACCGGGAAGCGTCACATTGCCCTTGGATTGGGGCTGGCAGCCTGCCAGAAGGGCTTGTCGGTCGGCTTCACAACCGCCGCCGCCATGGTCCACGAGCTGATCGAGGCGCGGGACGAGAAGCGACTGCTCCGCCTACAGCGCCAACTGGCGGCCTACAAGCTGTTGATCATCGACGAGCTCGGCTATGTGCCGCTGTCGACGACCGGCGCCGAGCTCTTGTTCGAGGTCTTCAGCCAGCGTTACGAACGCGGCTCCACCATCGTGACGTCCAACCTGCCGTTCGACGAATGGACGACCGTGTTCGGGTCCGAGAGGCTGACCGGCGCGCTGCTCGACCGGCTGACCCACCACGTCCACATCCTTGAAATGAACGGCGACAGCTATCGCCTCAAGCAGAGCCGG
>CAWCWA010000024.1:0-203649 GCA_963799085.1 uncultured Alphaproteobacteria bacterium
GCGGAACAGATTGTCGTTGCCGGCCGCCACCATGATGTGCCCGTCGGCGGCCGCGAAGGCCTGGTACGGGACGATCTGCTCGACCCCGGAGCCGTGCCGCGTCGGGATCTCGCGATTGGCGAGATAGGCCGACGATCGGCAGATGGTCATCCAGGCGAGCGTCGGTTTCGTAGAGCGAGGTGTCGACAACGCCGCCGCGCCCCGTGCGCTGGCGCTCCTGCAGGGCCGCGAGGATGCCGATCACCGACCACATCCCGGTCGCCATGTCGATGATCGAGACCGAGACCCGAACCGGCGGCCGCCCGTCCTCGCCCAACAGGCTCATCAGCCCGCCATAGGCCTGCATCATCGGGTCGTAGCCGGGCCGGTCGCGCAATGGCCCGGTCGCGCCGAACGCGCCGAGGTTGCAGTAGACGAGGCTCGGCTTCTCGGCGAGCAACGCTTCGGCCGAGAGCCCGTAGCGGTCGAGCGCGCCGAATTTGAGATTGTGGATCAGGACGTCGGCGCGGTCGAGGATCAGCCGGCGCAGTCGCTCGACCTCGGCCGGGTCGGCGAGGTCGATCGTGATGCCGCGCTTGGCGCGGTTGACCGCGTGAAAGCAGGTCGCCGTGCCCTCGGTGAAGGGCGGGCCCCAGCCGCGGCAGGCGTCGCCGCTCTTCGGGTTCTCGACCTTGATGACCTCGGCGCCCAACTCGCCGAGGATCATCCCGGCATAGGGCGCGGCGACGCTATGGCCGATCTCGACGGCGACAATGCCGGAAAGCGGATGGGTGCTCGACATCGAAACTCCTGCTCAAGCGACGGCATCGGCGCGGCGCAGCTTAAGAGTTAGCATCGAGCAGGCCAATACGGAGGACTCCCGCGCCGCAGCTGTTTTTGCTGTGATCTGCAGCGAATTACAGCAAACGCCCTGCTGCGCTGAGCCCATCCTAGATCGGACGTCGTATGATCATGGCAATTCTGCGCGATGCAACTCCGTGTCGGCACGGTGGTGAATTCCCCGCCGGCAAATTGCTGCGCGGAAGCATTATGCTGAAGCAAGCAGGCGAGCCCGTGGCAACAGAGGAGGATCCGATGACCGACACGGCGACGATGGTGGCCCTCGGCGAGGATTACCCCGAACTGCGCGAGTCGGTGCGCAAGATCTGCGAGCGCTATCCCGGCGCATATTGGCGCAGGCTGGAAGCCGAGCAGGCCTATCCGACCGAATTCATCACCGAGTTGACCGAGGGCGGCTTTCTCGCCTCGCTGATCCCCGAGGAATATGGCGGCTCGGGGCTGCCGTTGCGCGCCGCCGCGGTGATCCTCGAGGAGATCAACGCCTCGGGCTGCACCGCGAGCCAGGGCCACGCCCAGATGTACATCATGGGCACCTTGCTGCGGCACGGCAGCGAGGAGCAGAAGCGGCGCTATCTGCCGAAGATCGCCTCGGGCGAGCTGCGGCTGCAGGCCTTCGGCGTGACCGAGCCGACCACCGGCTCCGACACCACCAAGCTCAAGACCCGTGCGGTGCGCGCAGGGCAACCACTATGTCGTCAACGGGCAGAAGGTGTGGACCTCGCGCGCCCGGCACTCCGATCTGATGCTGCTGCTGGCGCGCACCACCCCGGTCGACGAGGTCAAGCGGCGCACCGACGGGCTCTCGGTGTTTCTGGTCGATCTGCGCGAGAGCCTCGGGCACGGCGTCGAGATCCGGCCGATCGAGGCGATGATCAACCACAACACCACCGAGGTCTTCTTCGACAATCTCGAAGTGCCGCCGGAGAATTTGATCGGCGAGGAGGGGAGGGGCTTCCGCTACATCCTCGACGGGATGAACGCCGAGCGCATCCTGGTGGCGCAGGAATGCATCGGCGACGGCCGCTGGCTCCTCAAGAAGGGCATCGACTACGCCAAGGAGCGGGTCGTCTTCGACCGGCCGATCGGGCAGAACCAGGGGGTGCAGTTCCCGCTGGCGCGCGCCTATGCCGAACTCGAAGCGGCCGACATGATCTGCCGCCGCGCCGCGGCCCTGTTCGACGACGGCAAGGAATGCGGCGCGGACGCGAACATGGCGAAACTCCTCGCGTCCGAGGCGACCTGGCACGCCGCCGACGCGACCTTCGCGACCTATGGCGGCTTTGCCTTCGCCAAGGAATACGACATCGAGCGCAAATGGCGCGAGGTCGCGGCTCTACCAGACCGCGCCGATCTCGACCAACCTGATCCTCGCCTATATCGGCCAGCACGTCCTGGGGATGCCGCGGTCGTATTGAGGCTCGGCGCGGCCAGCGGCGGCTCGCCGATAGCCTTTAGCCTGCGCGCAGGGTTTCACGAGCCAACGGGTTAACGTTATTATCGATCTGTGAGCCGGCTCACAGATGGGCGCCGCGGCATGGGGTTATATGGCGCCTTGTTGCGATAAGATCGCCAACATTCGTCCAGTCGTAAGGCAAAGGCGTTCGCAGCAAGTTCGGGGGCGAGACATGGCGGAACCGGCCGTTACCGAGGAGCGTCCGCAGGCCCGCAGAACGGCGTATGCGCAAGACACCCGTCTGCTCGCGATCGACACGCCGCTCGGCAAGGACAAATTGCTGCTGACCCGGTTCGGCGGCGAGGAGGAGGTGTCGCGCCCGTTCAGCTTCCACGCGACGATGCTGTCGGCCGACCAGAACATCATGCCCGAGAGCCTGATCGGCAATGCGGTGACGGTGTGGATCAGGAATTACCAGACCGGACGCGTGCCGATTTCGGGCATGGTCAAGAGCCTCTCGGCCGGGTCGGTTGACGCGACCGGGCTGCGCGACTATCACGCCGAGATCGTGCCCTGGCTGTGGTTTCTGAGCTGCACGACCAATTCCCGCATCTTTCAGAATTTGACCGTGCCGAAGATCATCCAGACGATCTTCGCAGAATTTGGCTTCAGCGATTACGACATGAGCCTGATCGGCCGCCATGAGCCGCTCGATTTTTGCGTCCAGTATCGCGAAACCGCCCTCGATTTCATTTCGCGCTGGATGGAGGAGCTCGGGATTTTCTATTTCTTCCGGCACGAGGCGGACCGCCACGTCATGGTTCTGGCCGACCACAACGCCGCGTTCAAACCGGTCGTCGAGAAGAACGCCGTCTTCGGCAGCGCCAGTAGCGGCGAGGTCACCTCCTGGCGGCACTCCTACGAATTTCGCCCTGGCCGCTACGCGCATAAGGACTTCGCCTTCAAGACCCCCTCGCAGGATTTGCAGACGAGGGAGAAGAGCCTATTGAAGCTTGTCGGCGCCGACGGGCTGGAGATCTACGACTATCCCGGCGGCTATACACAGAAGGACGCTGGGCAGGCCCTGAGCCGGCTGCGCATGGAGGAGATCGAAGCGCGGTATCACACGGTCGCCGGGACGAGCAGTTGTGCGAGCTTTTATGCCGGCGGCAGGTTCACCGTGGCGCGGCATCCGGTAAAGGCGGAGGAGAACAAGGAATACGTGCTGCTCCGCGTCAGGCACGAGGCGAGCGATAATTCGCATCTGAGCCTCAACGCGGCGCCGCCGAGCTACGGCAACAGCTTCGAGGCATTTCCGGCCGGCGTCCGCTTTCGTCCGGCGAGCCGCACGCCCTGGCCCTCGGTGCAGGGACCGCAGACGGCGAGCGTCGTCGGTCCGGCCGGCGAGACGATCCACACCGACAAGTACGGCCGGGTCAAATTGCAGTTCCACTGGGACCGGCGCGGCAAGAGCGACGACAAGAGCTCGTGCTGGGTGCGGGTGTCGCAGAACTGGGCCGGCAAGAACTGGGGCGGCGTCTTCATCCCGCACGTCGGGCACGAGGTCGTCGTCTCGTTCCTCGAAGGCGACCCCGACATCCCGATGGTGACGGGCCGCGTCTACAACGCCGAAAACATGCAGGCGATCACCTTGCCGGCGAACAAGACGCAATCCTCGATCCAGGATCACGCCGGCAATTTGATCACGATGGAAGGCAAGAGCGGCGTCCAGGATATCCGCATCCACGCCGTCAAGGACATGCACGAGACCGTCGACCACGATCACGACAGCACGATTTTCAACGACGAGACGACGACGATCGAGGGCAACCGTACCGAAACCGTCTTCAAGAACGAAACGATTTCAATCGGCGGCAACCGGACCGAAAACGTTTCGAAGAACGAGAGCGTCACGATCGATGTCGCCCGAACGCATTCGATCGGCACGATCGATACGCTGATCGTCGGTGCCGCCCGGTTTCACACGGTCGGCGCTGCAGAGACGATCAGCGTCGGCGCGGCCCGGTCGGTCACGGTCGGCGCAGTGCAGACGGTCGAGGTCGGCGCCTCGCAATCGATCAGTGTCGGCCGCAGCCAGACGATCTCGGTCGGCGCCGACGAAAGCCTCACCGTCGGCGGCAACGAGACGGTGTCGGTCGCCAAGGACCGTTCGACCAGCATCGGCCAGAATGAAAGCCTCGATGTCGGCAAGACGATTTCGATCTCGGCTGGCGATGAGATCGTGCTGAAGACCGGCTCGGCAACGATCACGATGAAAAAGAACGGAGATATTACGATCGAAGGCAAGACGATCACGATAAAAGGATCGGGAGATGTCATCATTAAAGGACAAAAAATTCTCCAGAACTGAGGCGGGTTTCGAATTGCCGGTGGCGGCGGCGCAGCCGGCCGAGATCGTGATCGGCCACATCGCCGGGCTTGGCGCGCAGGGCGAGCCGATCGTCGATTTTCAGGGCAATCCGGCGGGCGTTCCAGTCCCGGCATTGGCGACGGCGCGCTATGATCTGGTCCCGCCCGGCGCCGCGGTGGCCCTGATGTTTCTGATGGGCGACCGCGCCCGGCCGCTGGCGATCGGGCTCGTCGCGCCGCATGCGGACGGGCAGCCCGCCCGAGCGCCGGAGCCCGAAGAACCGCCCGAATGCCTGACCCTGACGGCTGGGCGGGAGATCGTGCTGCAATGCGGCCGCGCCAGCATCGTGCTGACCCGCGCCGGCAAGGTGCTGCTGCGCGGGGCCTATGTCTCGTCGCGCGCCTCGGGCATGCAGCGGATTACCGGCGCCTCGGTGCACATCAACTGAGCGGGGAAGGCTGCAGTGAACCTGCTTAACGGCACCGGCATGGCGGCGGGCTACACCGTCGGCATGGACAAGGAAGGCGCCGAATATGTCGTTGTCGCGGTCAAGGGGACTTTCACCCTGCCGCGACGGGGAGAGCAGCCGGCGCTCGCGCCCGAGCAGACGCCGCTGGCCGACGCCGATCTCTTCACCGGCGAGCCCGGCTTTTCGGCGACGCTCTTCGAATGCGACTATGCGCTCGAAAAGCCGCTCTGCGATGTGCTGCTGAATGGTGCGGCCTATGCGCCGGGCGGGCGTCCGACGCAGCGCATGATGGTCGGGCTCCAGTTCGGGAGCTGGCGCAAGACCTTTGCCGTTTATGGCGACCGCGTCTGGCGCAATGCCGGGATCGGGTACATCGCGAGCGCGCCGGCGCCGTTCGAGCGCATGCCGATCTCCTACGACAACGCCTTCGGCGGCACCGACGACCGGCTCCGCGACCCGGCGAATTATCGCCAGTATCCGGCGAACCCGGTCGGGCGCGGCTGGCGCTATCATCGCTATCCCGAGCGGATCGTCGGCTTGCCATTGCCCAATACCGAGGCGATCGGCGAGCCGGTGCGCGATCCTTGCGGCAGCTATCGGCCGATGGCGTTCGGTCCGATCGGCTGCTGCTGGCCGCCGCGCATCAAATTCGCCGGGACCTACGACCAAGCATGGCTCGACAATATGTTTCCGTTTCTTGCCGGCGGATTTCGACAGCCGCTATTTCCAATGCGCGCCGCCCGATCAGCAGATCGCCAAGCCCAAGGGCGGCGAACGCGTGATCCTGGCCAATCTGACCCCGGACGGGCGGCGCGAATTCGCCTTTCCGACGGTCGAAATGCCGATTGTCTTCTTCCGCCGCCGCGCCGACCGGGTCGAGATAAGAGGGATGATCGACACGGTTCTGTTCGAACCGGAAGCCGGAGCGGTTCAGCGTCGTGTGGCGCGCCAGACTGAAGCTCGAGCGCGACATCTTCGAATTGTCGCAGGCGGTCGTCGGTCAGATGTCGCGCGCCTGGTGGCGATCAATCGAGACCGGCAAGACCTATTACGGCTCGCTGGGTAGCGGCGGTGCGCGGCGAGGCGATGGCCGAGGAGGACGCCTGATGGCCGTCGCGGAGCCGCTCGCGGTGCTGGGGGTTGGGCTCGTGTCGGGTCTGGGGCTGAGTGCGGCGGAAAGTTGTGCCGCCATCCGCTGCGGTATCAACAACTTCAACGAGACACGGTTTATCGGCAGTTCCGGTGATTGGCTGGTCGGCAGCGAGGTCGCGCTCGAGCATCCGTGGCGCGGGATCGTCAAGCTCGCCAAAATGGCGGCGCGTGCGGTCGCCGATTGCCTCGACGCGATACCCGGCACCGAGATCGCGCAGACGCCGCTGCTGCTCTGTACCGCCGAGGAAGACCGGCCCGGCCGGTTCGCCGATCTCGACCGCGCTCTGCTCGACGGCGTCGAGCGCGAACTCGGCGTTGCGCTCCACCCCGATTCGCGGGTGATCCCGCAGGGCCGCGTCGGCGGTGCGGTGGCTCTGCTGCAGGCGCGGCGGTTGCTGCAGGACGGGCGGCATTGCAGTGTTGTCGTGGCCGGCGCCGACACGTTTCTGGTTGGCGAAACCCTGGCCGCCTACGACGAGGCCGACCGGCTATTGCGGAAAGACAATTCGAATGGCTTCATCCCGGGTGAGGCGGCGGGCGCAGTATTGCTTGGGCGGCATGAGGAAGGGTCGTCGGCGCCGTTATTGTGCCGCGGGCTGGGCTTCGCACGCGAGCCGGCGCCCTTCGGCTCAGGCAAACCCTTGCGGGCGGAGGGGTTGGTGCAGGCGATCCGCAGCGCTCTCAGCGAAGCTGGGCTTACCCTAAAGGATTGCGATCACCGCATCGCCGACGTCAATGGCGAGCAATACCGCTTTAAGGAGGCGGCCCTTGCGGTCACCCGCCTGCTTCGCGACCGCAAGGTGCTGTTCTCGCTGTGGCACCCGGTCGACTGCATTGGCGAGGTCGGCGCCGCGAGCTTGCCGGCAATGCTGGCGATTTTGTTTCACGGCGCCCGAAAGGACTACCTGCCCGGCCCTACCTTCCTCGGCCATCTAGGCAATGACGACGACAAGCGTGCCGCGTTGATCGCTCAGGCGACGTCCAGGCAATCCCTGGCGCTGGAGAGTGCGGCCGAGGCGGCTTTTAGCCTCAGGCGACGGAGTGCAAACTGATGTCGTGTACCGTCTTTGCCAACGGGCAAGAGATCGCCTGCAAGGCCTCGGATGGCGTGGCTCCAGCAGCGTCACCGGATGTATGTCTCACGCCTCCTCCTCCCGGCGGGCCGCAACCGATACCCTATCCGAACACTGCCTACGACAAGGACACGACGAACGGCACAACGACGGTCATGATCTCCGGGCAGGAGGTTATGAAGCAGGACCAATCTGCCTTCAAGACAAGCACTGGTAATGAGGCGGCCACACGGGCGCAGGGCATGGGGGTCGTGACCCACATAATCCAGGGTGAAGCGAGTTTCGTGGCTTGGTCGATGGATGTGAAGTTCGAAGGCGCAAACGTGCCGCGCAATCTGGACATCATGCTGCACAACGAACAAAGCAATCCGGCGAACACTCCGCCAATGTGAGCCGCTTGTGCCCAATCAAAGTTCAAGCGCATCGGGTCAGCAAGAACCTTGTGTATGCGAGGGGCACGTATGGATAGAAAAACGGAGAGAATTTCCCGAGGAAACAAAAGCGAAGAACCAACAAGTTGTAGACCGTTATCAAAACAAACCTTCAATGACCAGCGAAATGAGAGGAAAGATTTTCGAAAATAAGGCGATTGATCAAAATATGGAAAAGTTAGACATTAAAGCTACTTCTTTAGAGTATTATTGCAAGAAATGCGAACGATGCGGGATCAATACGGAACAAGAGGTCGACATTCTTGGAAAGAACACTCTAGCAGAGAGTAAAAGTCAAAATTCAAAGCAAATAAGAAACGCTCGTAAGAGCTTCCAGCGACTTAAAAGCATCCAGACGCAATTGTTTGGTGATGCCGCCAAACCTATGGTAAAACTCGATGCAAGCCTTGAGGACGTTGCAGAGTCAGCAGCGAAGATGGAAGAAAGAGGCTGGATCGTTGAAAAATTACTTTAGTTGAAGTCACAAGGGTGAGTACCTAATTGAATGAAGGGTGGCCCTGTCTATCGATGTTAGGGAGCTAGCTACTACGATGTCCAGCAGTTTCAACATTATTATCTCCGGATGGGTCAATGAATTCGCAAGTCAGACTGCCAATTCGGTGTTGAGACACCTGATGGCTCGAAACTTCATGGTAACACAGACCTATGACGATATTGAATTCAATTCGTCGAGCCGCACATTCGAAGTGGTAGACACGGCAGGCAAGTCCGAAATTCAAACCAGCAGAGATCAGGCCATTAATGTTATGCGAAAGATCGAAAGAGATTTCGGCGATGGACTTATGTGTTCCATGGCATCAAATTGGTTGAGCTGTGATATTGCATTATGCGCATATAAGAGGACATTAAATTGTTTTATATCTATTTCAGAAAAATCCTACATCAATTTCTACCGTAGCGATTTATTAATAAACTTATACCTATTTTACACCGGCATAGGTGGCTCGATGCGGGGTCTCGGCGGGTATGGTGGGATTGACCGTGACTTACTATATTTGTCGCCCGACAACATCCTGGACTCCATTATGGACGAGCCCGGCCACTCTGGCTATTCGGCACCGTTTGGCATGATCACCAAGACGGGTGTCGTTCGCTCGGCTCTCGAAGAGCGGTCAAAGGGCCGATTTCTGATTCGGGATTGGAATTTGAGCTACTGGATCCTAGAAGGGAAAGACTATTACGAAGTATTTAACGATTATATTCGAACAGTAGCCTGAATGTGGCTGATTTGTGACGATGCCGATCACTACGGAATTTGCGCAAATCGCTAGGATTGTGGAGGATCTCGCCTCTCTTTCGGCGGGGAGGAATTCTATAATTGACGCCGCGAATACACGGCTGATCGATCTAGTCCGGCTTGACGAGCGGATCGAGGCGCACGTCGATGCCATGAAAATCGACGGGATGGCCGCGTGGCAGTTCGCACGTGCGCAACTCGATACGAAGGCGGCATGTGCATTCTTCGCGGCCGCGGTATTGGCGGTGGCGGACGACGATCGGTCCGAGTTCGAGGATATTATCGAGCACGCCGTTGCAACTGAGCCGACTAAAGACGAGCCCTATGAGCCCGCGTACGACCCGTGGCGCGGGCTCGTGTCGGCGTTGGCTTGGGTGGCGCGGGGGGATGCGGATCGTGCGATCGGGCGGCTGTTGCGCGATGCGCGGCCGCGGTGTCGGTGGCTGGCGATCGCCGCGTGCGGGGCGCGGCGGGGGGTGCGCGAGGGCGTGCTCGAAGGGGCGCTGGGCGATGCCGAGGCGCTGGTGCGGGCGCGGGCGAATTGCACGGCCGGGGAATTGGGGCGAGCGGATGTTAAGGGCGCGCTTGCCGGCGGGCTGCGGGAGGACGATCCGGAATGCCGGTTCTGGGCGGGTTGGGCGGCGGGGCGGATGGGGGCGAGCGAGGCGCTGCATGTGCTGGCCGAGATTGCGTGGCAGGGCGGGAGGCGGGCGGAGCGGGCGCTCGACCTGCTATTGCGGCGGCTCGAGGTGGCGCGGGCCGATTCGTGGCTGCGCGAATTCGCCAAACTGCCGGGGCGGTCGCGCGATCTGATCCGCGCCACCGGCGTCATCGGCGATCCGCTCTATGTCCCATGGCTGATCGAGCGCATGGCGGAACCGGCGAGCGCGCGGCTGGCGGGCGAGGCGTTTTCGATGATAACCGGGGTCGATCTTGCCTATCGCGACCTCGACCGTCGGCCGCCAGCCGATTTCGAATCCGGCCCCAATGACGACCCGGCGGACGAGAACGTGGCGCTCGACGAGGACGAGCGGCTGCCCTGGCCCGACGCCGCAAAGATCGGCGACTGGTGGGCGAGGAACCGGGTGCGGTTCGATGTCGGCGCGGCCTATTTCCTCGGCGAGCCGAAGGCGAACGCGGACTGGCTCGCGTCGCTCTCCGACGCCTTTCAGCGGCAGCGGCGGGCGGCGGCCCTCGAACTGGCGATCCGCCAGCCCGACCGGGCGATGTTCGAGGTTCGCGCCCGCGGCCGATTGCAGCGGCAGTTGCTGGTTCACGCGCGCGGCGGGGCGTGACCCGCGCATCAACCCTGCGGTTCGCGCGGCGGGTTCGACAGCGATAAAGATCTCGCTATTTATGTTATGATTTGACGGCGAACTGCGGAAGGTCTCGCCGTGGCAACCGAAATCATCACCCTGCCCGGTCATTTGCGGGTGCTGTTCGATAAGATTTACGAAGGCGAAGCCGACACCGGGAACGGCTGGGTGGTGTGGCAGCGGGTGCTGCAGGCGCGGGTCCAGGACGCGCCCTTTTTTAAGCGCCTGTCGGCGATCCAGTTGGCCTGCCGGACGCTGCGGCTCGAAGTCGACAACCTGCCGATCGGCACCGGCAGCGTCACTCCCCGAACCAAGACCTCATGGATACAGGCGATCGACCAGCTGACCTCGTTGACCATCCCAAGCGATTTTCATCTGGCGATCGCGCAATGGCGGCAGAAGGCGCGGCAATCCGACATCACCCTGCTCGACACCATGCACGTCTACTATAACCTATTGAATATGTTTGTCGAATACGATACCGACGCGGGCAAGGCCCTGACCGCGGAGTTGAGCGCTTTTAACGAAGAACTGAAAAAGCTCGAATTCGATGCAAGAGCCAAGACGTTTCTGATCCGCGCCTTGGACTCGATCAAGTTCTCGCTCGACAACATGGAGATCTTCGGGTTCGAGAGCGCCTGGGCCGAGAGCGCCAACCTGGTCGGCGGCGTGCTGCGCTTCCGCAACGAATTGGGGGCCGATCCCGATTTGCGGCAGAAGACGGCGGCTGCCGCGTGGCGGACGATGGAGTTTCTCGCGGCGATGGCGGGCGCCAAGGAGGATGGCGTGTCGATCGCCGACGCCGCCCGCTCGCTCCTCGAAGCCGCACCGGCGACTCCAGCATAAACGCGCCGGCCGATGGATTCTGAAAGACTGGGGCGAGTGATCGGATTGAACCGACGACTTCCAGATCCACAATCTGTTTAGACCTGTTTCGCGACATTGCACCGTATTGCACAAACGCCGCGGAATGACTTTCTGCGGAATGCGACGGCATGAAATGCCCCGCATGGGGCACCCTATATCATCCCTTGGCGCTACCCAAGGTATCGCCAGATCCTACTCTAAAACTCACGCAAGCCGCGGTCGACAATCTGAAGCCGTCGGCGCACATCCGGATCGCATCCCGCCGAGGACCGACGCAATCGTGAGGCGGAGGAGCGGTGCCGGGCCGAGGCCGAAGAAGTTGGAGACCTCCAAAAACCTGGTGGTTTTTGCAGGTTTGTGATGCGATGAGCGGGGTCTGCGCTGGGGGGCGGAGATGCGCGGTCAGGCGGGATTTTTCGACGTTGACGAGCGGCTGAAGCAGCTCTCGGCCAAAGGCGACAGCTTGGAGCGGCTGAGCGCGGTGATCGATTTCGAACTGTTTCGGGCGGATCTGGAGCGGGCGGTGCCGCGCTCGGACCGCGTGAAAGGCGGCCGACCGCCATTCGATCACGTGCTGATGTTCAAAGTCCTTGTTCTGCAGGCCAGCCACAATCTGTCGGACGAGCGCACCGAATACCTGATCCGCGACCGGCTGTCGTTCATGCGGTTTCTCGGTCTGGGGCTGGCCGACACCGTGCCCGACGCCAATACGATCTGGACCTTCCGCGAAACGCTGACGCGGGCCAAGATCGCGGGCCAGCCGGCGATCACGGTTCTGTTTGAGCGCTTTGACGCGGCGCTGGCAAGGGCCGGGTTTCTGGCGATGAGCGGCCAGATCATCGACGCCTCGATCGTCGCCGCACCCAAGCAGCGCAATACCGATGGCGAGAGGCGTGACATCAAACAAGGCCGTATCCCGGCAGCGTGGGCAGGCCAGCCGGCCAAGCTGCGGCAGAAGGACCGCGATGCGCGCTGGACGGTCAAATACACCAAAGCTAAGCCGAGCGCGGATGGCGCACCGCGCGTCGATCTCGCGATCCCGGCCTTCGGTTACAAAAATCACATCGGCATCGACCGCCGGCATCGCCTGATCCGCCGCTGGACGGTCACCGATGCGGCCCGCCACGACGGGGCGTTGCTGCCCGAGCTGATCGACAGCAACAACACCGCCGGCGAGGTCTGGGCCGACACCGCCTATCGCTCAAAAGCCAATGAGCGGTTTCTCGCTGGCCGCCTGCTGCGCTCGCAGATCCACCGCAAAAAGCCGAAAGGCAAGCCGATGCCGCGCCGCACCGCCCGGGCCAATGCCCGCAAATCGGCGGTGCGCTCGGCGGTCGAGCACGTCTTCGCCCGGCAGAAGGGGCCGATGGGCCTGTTCATCCGCACCATCGGCCTCGCCCGAGCGAGCACCAAGATCGGCCTTGCCAACCTCCTCTACAACATGCAGCGGATGGTCTGGCTGGCGGCCCGGACCGCACCAACCTGACCCGAAAATCCGCTAACACAGCCGGCCGCGCGCCGGCACACCGATCGCCCTAACCAATCCGCTCACGGCACAGCCAATGCCCGGCTCTTTCCGTAAAGACGCGCGGTTATTGGAGGTCTCCAGCTCTGCGGTAAAATCCGTTGGCAGCGGCGATAGATCGACATCTAGGTCTAGTAGCGATTCACGCCGGCGGTTGGGTAGCGGTCGTTCCCGAAGTTCATGGCGGGGGGACCCGCGCGCGTCGCGCAGCGCCCTCACGAGCGACGGAGCGGCGCGGGTGGGGAGGCGCTGTGGACCCCGGGGGGATCCGCGGACCCGAGAGCTCAGGCGCGGCGCTTGAAGCGCCAGCTCTCGTTGCCGGTTTCGGGAATGTCGCAGTGGTGGGTCAGCCGGTCGAGCAGCGCGGTGGACATCCTCGCGTCGGCGAAGACGCTCGGCCATTCGGCAAAGACGAGATTGGTCGACTGGCTGATCGAGGTCCGCTCGCGGAGCCGGCTGATCAGGTGGAACAGCATCTGGACGCCTCGAAAACCGGTAGCGTTTTCAACGCATCGCTGATTTTTTCGGATTGGGGGATGCGAGGGATCGGCGATGGCGGGACAAGCGGGATTTTTTGACGGCGAGGAGCGGCTGCAGGCGTTGTCGGCGGCCGGCGATCCGCTGGAACGGCTGGCGCAAGTCATCGCTCGCGAAAAAAGCCAAATCGTCTTGGCGTCGGGGACCGAATCGTGCGGCGCCAGTCCGGCAAACCGCATGAACGACAGCCGGTCGATTTCGAAGCGTTTCGCAGTGATCCGGAAGCTGCCGTGTCGCGCTCGGACCGGTCGAGGGGCGGTCGGCCGCCTTATGACCCGGTGCTGATGTTCAAGGTGCTGATATTACGGAGTTTGTACACGCTGTCGGACGACCAGACCGAATATCAGCTGAAGGCTCACAGCCGATCCGCCAGATCGTGCGCGAACTGCGGATCTCGCCTCAGCCACCCCGCCTGCCGCGGCAGCGCGTCGAACCGCGCTAACAGCCGCTCGACCGCGCCGGCCCGCGCCAATTGCCACGCTGCTCTCTAGGCAAGCCGGACGACGCCGCGATCGACTTCGCCGCCCGAGCCATTAACCTGGAGCCATGAAAGACGCCATCACGGCAATTCCAACCACATCCAGACAGAACCATATCGCGCACCAGGTCGGCCAATTCGCGAATGTTCTGGGTGCCGCGACGCGCCACGAGGCCGAATTCGGCAAGATGACCATGCCATTCACAGTCGCAGAAGCATCTTCGGCGTATGGCAGACAACGAAGTCGACCATCGCGAAGACGGCGCTCGATCGGACCGCTCAGTT
The DNA here is from genome assembly GCA_963799085.1 of uncultured Alphaproteobacteria bacterium. Taxonomy (GTDB): domain Bacteria; phylum Pseudomonadota; class Alphaproteobacteria; order ATCC43930; family CGMCC-115725; genus AP-15. Next base: position 13,996 of record CAWCWA010000024.1, read on the forward strand.
CTACGTCATCGAACGCCAGGCTCCGAAGAGACTGCTCGCCGAGGCGATGCTGGACAACGCCATGCGGCGGGACGCGGCGGCAAGAAAATGGTGACGCCCGCCGCCAGACGCGAGGCCGCCGCTGACCTCGGCCAGGTCCACGCGGGTGAGCCAGCGGCGGGCATGCCAGGCGATCGGCGCGGACCGCAGTTCGGTGGGTTACCGCCGCCGGCGACCCGATGATGGCCTCATTCGCTCGCGGCGGCGCTATGGCGATCGCCGGCTGCACATCATGCCGCGGCGCTTACCGGATGCTCACGGAGCGGTTGCAAGTCCGCCGTCGCGGCGGCTGCAAGCGGGCGCTCGGCACTCGGGCGCCGCAGGCCTTGCCGCAGGGTCCGAACCAGCGCTGGCCGCTCGACTTTCTCCATGACCAACTGAGCGATGGCCGGCGTTTTCGCATTCTCGCGGTGGTCGACGATTCCACCAGCGAATGCCTGACGCGAATGCCTGGCGCTTGACGGCCGGCGCGCGCATCGGCGCTTTGCCGTCGGCGCGACGCTCACGGAAGCCCAGCAATTTATTGATTATTGAACAAGCCGGGACCGAAGCGCGGCACGGCCGAATTAACCTACCGTCCGGCCGCAAGCTGCGCCTTCATTTCGAGAAGGCGGCAGCAGATTGCCTGGACCGGATGCGGCAGGCCGGCGGCAAGAACCTTCGCATAAAGGCTCAGCAGTTACGAATGTACCTCGTGCCGCATTTCGCGGCCGATCGTCTCGACCAGATCAGCCCTTTCGCCGTCGCCCGCTACACCAAGGCGCGGCGCGACGCCGGGGTGGCCCCCGCTACGATCAATCGCGGAACTGGCGACGCTCTCGCACCTCTTGAACCGTGCGGTCGAGTGGCGCTGGCTCGATCGCCTGCCGACGCGGCCAAAGAAGCTGCCGAGGGTGCGGGCCGGATCGTTGCTTTCGACGATCATCAGTACATGACGCTGATGATGGCGATCATCGGTAGCTCAGATCCCGATTGCTGGCTCTTTGTCGCATCGCCCTCGGGACTTCGATGCGGCATATAGGGAAACACTGAAGAATTCGGCTTCTGGCGCTGGCATCGGGTAGAATCTTTCAGTCCGGGGGGACTGAGGGACGGGGCGATGCAGCGGCAGGGTAGCTTTTCGCAGGCGGAATACGCCGGGAAGAAAAAGCAGACGCGGCGCGGCAAGTTTTTGGCCGAGATGGAGCAGGTGGTGCCGTGGGCGCGGCTGGTCGATCGTCTGCGGCCGTTCTACCCGAAGGGCGAACGCGGCCGGCCGCCGATTGGGCTGGAGCGGATGCTGCGGCTGTACTTTTTGCAGCAATGGTACGGGCTGGCCGACGAAGCCCTGGAGGACGCGCTTTACGACAGCCAGGCGCTGCGCGGCTTTGCCGGCATCGACCTGTCGGTGGCGGCGGTTCCGGACGCGACGACGGTACTGAACTTCCGCCATTGGCTGGAGCAGCACGACCTGACCCGGGCGCTGTTCGATGAGGTGGGTGCGATGCTGGAGGAGCGCGGCCTGCTGATGCGCCAGGGCACCATTGTCGATGCCACGATCATCGCCGCGCCGCCTTCGACGAAGAACAAGAGCAAGGCGCGCGACCCGGAGATGCACCAGACCAAGAAGGGCAACCAGTGGCACTTCGGGATGAAGGCGCATATCGGGGTGGATGTCGCCGCGGGGGTGGTGCACACGATGGTCGGCACCGCCGCCAACGAAGCCGACATCAATCAGACGGCGTCCCTATTGCACGGCCAGGAGGAGGCGGTCTTCGCCGATGCCGGCTATACCGGAGCGGACAAGCGGCCCGAACTTGAGGATCGCGATGTCGACTGGAACATCGCGGTCAAGCGCAGCATCATCAAGGCGTTGCCCAAAGCGCTGCGGGATTGGGCCGAGGCGGTGGAGCGGGCGCTGTCGCAGGTGCGGGCCTGGGTCGAGCACCCGTTCCACATCGTCAAGAACCGGCTGCGCCGGGGCAGGCTCTGTTCCGCCATAAGAAGCTGCGCTATCGCGGCCTGTTCAAGAACACCGCGCAACTGCGCACCCTGTTCGCGCTGGCCAACCTGGTGATCGTCAAGAAAACGCTGCTCGCGCAGGGCCGTGCCTGATCGCGCCCGGACTCTGTCTTGACCCCGAAAACAGCACAGGAAAACCCCAATACAAACCTGATTTCTACCAAACGCAGACTGTTACCAGGAATGCCGCCGTCACAAACTATGCCGCGACCGCCAAACCGTCGCCTACGCCGGCGTTGTTCGGTGTTTCCTTAGAGATCCTTGCCGCGCGATGGGATCAGCTCGATTTTGCCGCGGCGCCGGCTTTCCATCCCGCAGGCAAGAGCCGGGCAACGCGAGCAACCCATCACGGAGAGCTTGCCGAGGTCCGCGCCAAATAACGCGAGATGCGACAGGACCGCGCGGGCTACATCTTCCCGGCCCGCAACGCCGACAAGTGGGACCGGTCATCTGGCGCGGATGGATCGGCCGTTTCGCGATGCGGTAATCCGGGCTAGGCTCGATCCCGCGACGATGACGCCACATGTCCTGCGTCATACGCCGATCACCAAGCTGGTACAGGCCGGGGTTGACCTTCCGACCATTCAGCGGATCAGCGCCCACAAGACGATGGCGATGGTCCTGCGATACTCGCATGTCAGCGGCCCACATATCGACGCGGCGATCGGCGATGCGCGGCGCTTGCGCGATTACACCAAAATTACACCAAGGCTCGCGGCGGCCAGTCGGCAGTATACGGCAAATCGCTGAAAGCATTTACGAAAACGTTGGAGGCCGGAAGCGGAATCGAACCGCTGTACGAGGATTTGCAGTCCTCTGCATAACCACTCTGCCATCCGGCCGGCCGGCGTCATATAGGCGGGCGGCCGGATCGCGGTCAAGCGCTGCCGGATGTTGCTGCTCCGGTGTTGCCCGATCGGTGCCTGCCGTCTATATTTAATGGTTTGACGACGGGATAAGAGCTGAGAGATGGCGCGTGTAACTGTTGAAGACTGCGTTCTTAAGGTGCCAAATCGTTTCGAGCTTGTATTGCTCGCCGCCCAGCGTGCTCGGCAGATCACTTCGGGCGCGCCGCTGACGCTTGATCGCGACGACGACAAGAACCCGGTCGTGGCGCTGCGCGAAATCGCCGACGAGACCGTCGGCCTCGTTTCCCTGCGCGACGCGGTGGTGCGCGGCATGCAGAAGCAGGTCGAGATGGACGAGCCCGAGGAGACGCAGGAACTCGAAGTCGACCCGATCGTGTTCGGGGTAACTCCGCTCGCGGCCGTGGCCGAGGAGGAGATGCCGTTCTCGACGAGCAGGAGATTGGCGGCGACGAGGTCGATGTCGAGGACGAGGAGGCGCTCGACGAGGAACTGGCCGAAGACATCCTCGACGGTGAAGACGAGGTCGATCTCGGCGACGGGACGTCGGCCGGCGAGCGACGCGGTCGGCGCCGACGATTTCGACGAGACGCCGGTCGGTGAGCCGGCCGACGATTTCGACGAGGAAGCCTGACCGGAGGAGGGACGGCAATTGTCCCCGGACGGCGCCATCAACGATCTCGGCGGCGTGATCGCCGCGACGGCTCCGCGGTCGCAGCAGACAACGCGGGACGGCGCGATGATGCGCCAGTTCGAGCTTGTCGAGCTGGTCAAATCCTACGACCCCAACGCTGACGAGGGCGCGCTCAACCGGGCCTATGTGTATTCGATGAAGGCGCACGGCGCGCAGTTGCGCGCCTCCGGCGATCCGTATTTTTCGCACCCGGTCCAGGTTGCTGGCATCCTTGCCCAGATGAAGCTCGATACGGCCTCGATTGTGACCGGGCTGCTGCACGACACCGTCGAAGACACGGTTGCCACCCTCGACGACATCGAGCGTCTGTTCGGTCCCGAGATCGGGCGCCTCGTCGACGGCGTCACCAAATTGTCGCGGATCGAACTGCAGTCGGACCAGACCAAACAGGCCGAGAATTTCCGCAAGCTAGTCCTCGCGATGTCCGCGGATATCCGCGTGCTCCTGGTCAAGCTCGCCGACCGGCTGCACAACATGCAGACGCTGCGCTTTATTCAGAGCGCCGAGAAGCGCCGCCGCATCGCCCGCGAGACGATGGAGATCTACGCGCCGCTTGCCGAGCGGATCGGCATGCACCGCATGAAGGACCAGCTCGAGGATCTGGCCTTTACCGAGCTTCATCCCGACGCCCGCAACGGCATCATCGCGCGGCTCGACTTTCTGCGCGACAAGGGGGCCGCACTGGTGCCGCGCATCCTGGCCGAGCTCGAACGCAAGCTTGTCGAAGGGGGGCTTGCCGGCGCCGCCGTCTCTGGGCGGGAGAAGTCGGCGTATTCGATCTGGCACAAGATGCAGCGCAAGAGTGTGGCCTTCGAGCAGCTCTCGGACGTGATGGCGTTTCGCGTATTGGTTGGCGACGTTGGCGAGTGCTACCACGCGCTGGGTACCATCCATTCGGCCTACCGCGTCGTTCCCGGCCGCTTCAAGGACTACATCTCGACGCCGAAGCCGAACAATTACCGCTCCCTGCACACCGGTGTGATCGGCCCCGAACAGCAGCGCATCGAGGTGCAGATCCGCACCCGCGACATGCACGAGGTGGCTGAACTCGGCGTCGCCGCGCATTGGAGCTACAAGCAGGGCGCCGGCAAGACCGAGGGGCCGCAATACCGCTGGCTGCGCGAGCTCCTCGATATCCTCGATCATGCTGCGGGGCCGGAGGAATTCCTCGAGCACACCAAGCTCGAAATGTTCCAGGATCAGGTCTTCGCCTTCACGCCGAAGGGCGATCTGATCGCATTGCCGCGCGGCGCGACGGCCGTCGATTTCGCCTATGCCGTCCATTCCGAGATCGGCGACACTTGTGTCGGCGCCAAGATCAACGGCCGGCTGGTGCCGCTGCGTAGCGAACTGGGCAACGGCGACCAGGTCGAAATCATCACGTCGAAGGCGCAGCACCCCTCGCCGACCTGGGAGCGGTTTGTCGTCACCGGCAAGGCGCGGGCGCGCATCCGGCGCTTCGTCCGCACCCAGCAGCGCGCGCAATATCTCGATCTCGGCCGCGCGATCGTGCAGAAGGCGTTCCGTCAGGAGGGCCGCGAATTCTCCGAGCGTCCCCTTGAACCGGTGCTGAAATCCTTCAACTGCCCGACCGTCGAGGACCTTTACGTCGCCGTCGGACAAGGGCTCGCCACCGGCCGGGCGGTGATCAACGCGGCCTTTCCGCAGCAGCCCGAGGCGAAAGCCAAGATCATCTCGCTGGCGCGGGCCCGGCGCAAAACCGGGCGCAACGACACCGCGGTGGCGATCCGTGGTCTGATCCCCGGCATGGCGTTGCATTTTGCCGGCTGCTGCCATCCGTTGCCCGGCGACCGGATCGTCGGCATCGTCACAACCGGCAAGGGTGTTACGATCCACACGATCGATTGCGAGACTCTGGAGAATTTCGCCGACACGCCGGAGCGCTGGCTCGACGTCGCCTGGAGCAGCGACGAGGCCGACGCCATTCATGTTGGGCGGCTTAACGTCATGATCGCGAACGAACCCGGCAATCTGGGCAGTCTGACCACCGTGATCGGCAAGCAGGGCGGCAATATCACCAATCTGAAGATTACCAACCGCTCGTCAGATTTTTTCGAAATGATGCTCGATATCGAGGTTGCCGACGTAAAGCACCTGACGACGATCGTCGCGGCGCTGCGGGCCAACCCGGTCATCAACTCGGTCGAGCGGGCGCGCGGCTGATTGCCCACCGGGCCGCGATGATTATTGGCCTCGGCAGCGACCTCGTCGACATCCGTCGCATCGAAGAGGTCATCGCGCGCTATGGCGACCGTTTTCTCGACCGCATCTTCACCGCCGAGGAGCGCTGTCGCTGTGATCGGCGCGCCAATCGCGCTGCAAGCTATGCGCGGCGGTTCGCGGCAAAGGAGGCCTGCTCGAAAGCGCTCGGCACGGGATTTCGCCGCGGCGTTTTCTGGCGCGATCTGGGCGTCGTCAATCTGCCGTCGGGCCAGCCGTCGATGCGGCTGACGGGCGGGGCGGGGCGGCGCCTGCTGGAGATAACACCACGAGGTATGGCCACCCGCCTCGACCTCACCTTGACCGACGAGCCGCCGATTGCGCAGGCTGTCGTGATCATTACCGCCATACCGGCCGCCAGCGGCGAATCATCCTGATCGCCGCCGCGCCCTTGACTTGTGGCGCGACGCTAGGCTTGATCCGGCGCGATTCACGCCCGCAAGGCCGTTCATGAAGTCCAATTCTGCCCGCAAGGTCCTCGCCAAGAAAAAGGCGTCAGGCGGCGTCGTCGACACGATCAAGACCGTCGTCTACGCGGTTCTGATCGCGCTCGTCGTCCGCACCGTCGCCTTCGAGCCGTTCAATATTCCATCGGGATCGATGATCCCCACCCTGCTGGTCGGGGATTACCTGTTCGTCTCGAAATACTCTTACGGCTACAGTCGGTATTCGCTGCCGTTTGGCCTGCCGCTGTTTCCAGGACGGATATTTTTCCATCCGCCGGAGCGCGGCGACGTTGTCGTCTTCAAATTGCCGAAGGACAATTCCACCGACTATATCAAGCGGGTGATCGGGCTTCCCGGCGACCGCCTCCAGATGAAGAGCGGGCGGCTCTACATCAATGACCAGGAAGTGCCGCGGCAGCGTGTCGAAGATTATCTGTATCAGGAGGGGAACGGCGCAATTGTGCCATTCAAGCAGTACATAGAGACTTTGCCTAATGGGGTTAAGCATCCGGTCATCGAAATAAGCGACAACGGACCGCTCGACAACACACAAGTATACACGGTGCCGCCGGGCGATTATTTTATGATGGGCGACAACCGCGACAACTCGCAGGATAGTCGCGTCTTATCCGAGGTCGGCTATGTCCCAGCGCAAAATTTGATCGGAAGAGCACAATTCATCTTTTTCTCGACTGACGGGTCGGCGCGGCTGTGGGAGGTATGGAAATGGCCGTTCTCGATCCGCTACGGCCGCCTGTTTACCGCGGTCAACTAGCGATGACGAGGCAGCGGCAGCGCTCCGTCTCATTGGATGAGGAGGCCTTGGGCCGGGTTCTCGGGCATGATTTCACCCGGCCCGAATTGTTGCGCGAGGCGTTGGTTCACCCGAGCGCCTTGGCTGCCCATCGGCAGCACGGCGGGCGGCGCGGTGCGGCTGGCTCCGACTACGAGCGTCTCGAATTTCTCGGCGACCGGGTCTTGGGCCTCGTTGTCGCCGACCTGTTGTGGCATCGCTTTCCCGACGAGCCCGAAGGTGATCTGACCCGCCGCCACACCCACCTCGTCAGACGCGAGAGTCTGGCGCGGATCGCAACCGGGATCGGGTTGGGTCGGCATGTGGTCCTGTCGCCCGCCGAGGCGGCGTCGGGAGGCGGCGAGAACCCGGCGATCCTTGCCGATGCTTGCGAGGCGGTCACCGCGGCAATCTATATCGACGGCGGGTTTGCCGCCGCCGCCGATTTTGTGCGGCGTTTCTGGGCGCCGCTGATCGACGAGATGGCGGGGCCACCGCGCGATCCGAAGACAGCGTTGCAGGAATGGGCGCAAGGCCGCGGCTTGCCGCTCCCGCAATACGAGCTGGTTGCGACGAGCGGACCCGACCACGCGCCAGTCTTTACCGTCTCGGCAAATGTTTCCGGGCGCGAACCGGCGCAGGCCTCGGCTTCCTCGAAGCGCCATGCCGAGGCCAAGGCCGCAGCACTTCTGCTCGATCGCCTTGCCGTCGCCTGAGTTGGCCGAACGATGGCGTATTCGGGTGCGAGGCGTATTCGGACGCAGCCTGATCGAGCAGAGCGCGGCGGAGCGGATCGGCTGGGCGCTCGTGGTGGCGGTGCTGCTGTGGTTGGCGATCTGGTGGGCCCTGTCGTAAATTCGGCCGCCGCAAACGCGGTCGTGCTGCGTGGTCTGACGCTGGCCTACGAGCGGCACCCGGCGATCCACCACCTTACCGGCGCGCTCGCGCGCGGTTCGCTGACCGCGATCGTCGGTCCGAACGGCGCCGGCAAAAGCACGCTCTTGAAAGCCATCGCCGGGCTGATGCGGCCCAGCGAGGGAGCCATCGAACGCGCCCCGCTCAGCCACGGCGGCATCGCTTATATGCCGCAACATGCCGAGATCGATACGCGCTTCCCGATCTCGGTCGGCGACACGGTGCTGCTCGGGCACTGGCGGCGGATCGGCTGGTCGCGCGCCGCGGGCCGGCAGGCGCGTGAGGCGGCACGGTGCGCGCTCGCCGCGGTCGGGCTCGACGGGTTCGAGCGGCGCCCGATCGAGACGCTCTCGGTGGGTCAATTCCAGCGTGTTCTCTTCGCCCGATTGATGGTGCAGGACGCCGAACTGATTCTGCTCGACGAGCCGTTCGGCGCGGTCGATTGGCGCACCAGTGAGGACTTGCTGCGGCTCGTCGGGCGCTGGCATCGCGAGAAGCGAACCGTCGCCGCGGTGCTGCACGATCTCGAACAGGTCCGGGCGCATTTTCCCGAGACCCTGCTGATCGCCCGCGAATGCATCGCCTGGGGCGAAACCGGCGACGTGCTCAGCCCCGACAACCTGTCGCGGGCGCGGCGCATGTCGGAGGCCTGGGCCGACGAGGCGGAGGATTGCCGGCGGGTCCCGGCCTGATTTTTGCGCATGACCCTCTACGACGCCACGTTCGGCCCGTTTGTCGAGTTCACTTTCATGCGCCGCGCGCTCGTCGGCTGCTTCGCGCTGGCGCTGGGTTGCGGCCCGATTGGCACGATCCTGGTGATCCGCCGGATGAGCCTGATGGGCGACGCGCTGTCGCACGCGGTTCTGCCGGGGGCGGCGGTGGGCTTTATCGTAGCCGGGCTGTCGCTGCCGGCGATGGGCCTGGGCGGGGCAGTCGCGGGATTGGCCGTGGCGCTCCTCTCGGGGCTGGTCACGCGGCTGACGCCATTGCGCGAGGACGCGAGTTTCGCCGCCTTCTATCTGATGTCGCTGGCGCTGGGCGTGCTGCTGGTCTCGACCCACGGAAACAATATCGATTTGCTGCACCTGTTGTTCGGCTCGATCCTCGCGGTCGACGACCCGGCGCTGATCCTGATCGGCGCGATCGCAACGGTGAGCCTCCTGCTGTTGGCGGCGAGTTATCGCGCGCTTGTCGTGGAGTGCTTTGATCCGGGATTTCTGCGCGCGGTCGGCGGTCGAGGCGGGCTCGTCCATACGCTCTTTCTGAGCCTGGTGGTGCTGAACCTCGTCGCCGCGTTCCAGGCGCTCGGAACGCTGATGGCGGTGGGGCTGATGATGCTGCCGGCCGCGGCGGCACGGTTCTGGGTGCGCGAATTGTGGTCGCTGAGTGCGGCGAGCAGCGCATTGGCACTCGTTTCGGCGTTCATCGGCCTCTTGCTGTCCTATCATTTCGACCTGCCCTCGGGACCGGCGATCGTGCTGGTCGCCGGGCTCGGCTATGTCGCCTCGGTGCTGCTCGGCCCGCGCGACAGCCTGCGCGCCCTCTACCTGCGCCACGGCCACCTCGAAGGGTAAATCATGATTAGTGTGTGAACGGGATCACACACGATTAGAGGGCGTCCTGACTATCGTTATGCGAGCACATAGAACGCATGTGCCACATAACGGAGAGCATCCCATGTTCGAAGCCTATCATGGCGTCAACGGCGCTCAGCATCAGACCAATTTCAACCGGCTCGCCAGCCGCGGCTACCGGATGATTTCGTTGAGCGTCTACGGCGATCCAGGCGACCCGCGCTATGCCGCGGTGTGGGTCGAGCGGTTGGGACCCGCCTGGGTGGCGGTGCACGGGGTCAATGCCTCGGGATATCAAAGCTTCTTCAACAACCAGACCGCGCACGGCTTCGCCCCGGTGCTGGTGTCGGCGACGGGGCCTGTCGGGAACGCCGTCTTCGCCGCGGTGTTCGAGCAGGGTGTCGGCGGGCCCTGGTTCGCCCGCCATGGCATGACCTCCGGTCCCGAGGCCAATGTCGGCACCTTTCAGCATCAGAACAAGGCGGCGCGCGACGGCAAGATGGCGTTGCGCTCGATGGCGATCTACGGCACCGGCGCTGACCGCCGCTATATCGGCGTGTGGCACGCCAATCCCGGCTACACCAAATGGCACGTGCATTATTCCGACACGGCGGCGTCGTATCAGACCGCCTTCAACGCGGAGACCGCGAACCCGTTCTATCGGCCGGTCGAGGCGGCGATCGCCGGCGATCAGACCTATTGCTCGCTGTTCAAGGACGACATGGTCGGCCCGTGGCTGGCGCGGCACGGCATGACCTCGGAAGAATACCAGACGGTGTTTAACCAGCAGGTGGCGAAGGGCTTCTATCCGATCTCGGTGCAGGGCGGCGGCTCGGGCGGCAACACCCGCTACTCGGCGATCTTCGCCCAGCGCGACCTCCCGCTGGCGCGGCATTGGACGGTGACCGGCCCGGCGGCGCCGGCGCTCGCCGGGTTCGACCATGCGATGCAGACCTTCATGCAGGCGAACGCCGTGCGCGCCGCACAGCTGACGATCGCCAAGAACGGTACGACCAAGCTCGCCCGCGCCTATACCTGGGCCGAGCCCGGCTACCGCATCACCCAGCCCTCGGACCGCTTCCTCTTGGCAAGCTGCAGCAAGATGTTTCTCGAAGCCGCCGTGCAGGCGCTCTACGACGCGCATAAATTGCAGCCGACGACCAAGGTCTATCCGCTCCTGGGCTTTCTGCATCCGGCAGATCCGCGCAGCGACATGATTACAATCCAGCAATTGCTTGACCATCAGGGCGGCTATGACGACACCGCGACCGGATCGGGGTTCGACCCGACCTATGCGATGCGCAAGATCGCGCTCGACGAGCATCTCGGCCATAAGGTCGACAAGCTCGACGTTTGTCGCTATATGTACGCAAGGCCGCTCGACTTCACGCCCGGCACCAACAACAAATATTCGAACTTCGGTTACCTGTTGGCGAGCGCCATCGTCGAAAAGGTGACCGGGATCGACTACTTCAAATACGTGCATGACGCGCTGCTGCAGCCGGCCGGGATCAGCGAGGTCGAGGTGCGTCCGACCGCGGCGAACCAGCAGCCGCCGACCGAGGCGATGATCGAGGATCAGGGCCTCGGATGGTCGGCGCTCGACCCGACTTCGCCGCTCCTGACCCCGGCGATCTTCGGCGGCGACGGCCAGGTCAAGGAAGTGGCGGCGGCCTGCGCCGGAACCTCGGCCTCGGCGACCGCACTGACCCGGTTCATCCACACGCATGCGGTGTGGGGGAATGGCGGCCGCGCGCCAACTCCGCGCGCTCCGGCAGCACGCCCGGATCGTCGACGCTCGCCTGGTCGCGCGGCGACGGGGTCGATTGGGCCTATGTGATCAACACCCGCGACTGGCCGCCCAACACCTCGCCGACGCTCGACGACCTCGGCACCAACATCAACCACCTCCTCGACACCACACCGCTGCCGTAGCCGATCGGGCTCCTTGGCGTGCGGTGCGCTAGCGCCGCACGCTGGGACGTTTGACCGAGTTAATCCAAAGTAAGTGGTGCGCGCCGTTTTCTGTACCGGTCGAACATAAAAAAGGCCAAAGACAGCATTTCGAGTGAAGAAGGCTCTGGCACGGATTCTGCGTGGGCATGACCAATGAGAGTGAGATTAAGCATGCGGTCTGTTCCAGGTGGGATGAATCCCAAATCCAATAAAATAAAATCTCCCAGAATTGAGCAGTCGTAGGAGCCCGGGCCCGGTACCCGAGGGTGGGTATTGCCGTGACGATCAGGCCCAGGCCAAGCGCAAGTTGCAGCAATCACCGTTTAAGTCTGCCCACTCATATTCTCAAATTTAACGATACCTTCAAAGTCTCCGGGACTCGGTTAAGCCATCGGTCCATGTTATTCCGGTTGGTGAAAGATATGACACCTGTAGAATTCCTTCAGAATAAAGGGTGGTGTCTGACGGAATGACAAGATAAAATCTTTCCAGTTTGGGTCCAAGTTACGCTATTCGTTTCGTTCTCGCCACCTAATGCAACCGCCATTGCTGTGAACGGATTGGTCGGGAGAACAGGAGGGGCCGGACAATCCTCGTCTTGAGAGCCTTGACACAACGCTGTGTCAAAGGAAACTTCGGAAATACATCCTGCGCAGGCTCCCTCAAAGAAGGAGGCTGTTGCGCGCTGAGTGATAGCGGTCATTGCTGTAGCATGAGCTGTGCGAACACTTAATGACAACCCTAAGACTGCAGCAAGAACGAAAGTGAAACCTATCCGCCGAGCCCATCGGAGCATCGGAGCGGCCTCTATGCGTCGCGGCCGCAGGCTTCCTGCCGGCGCGAACCTCCTCGCGCAAAAAATCAAAAGTCCTAGGAGGCCAACCAAAAGTAACCCCACTGACGGTGGCTCTGGAGCGTACCAGACACCAGTAATTTGGCATGGAAATCCCCCACCGCAACCCGGAATCAGCGCTCCTTCTGTGCCGATAGTCCCACTTGTAAGGCCCAAAAAGTTACCATGATTGTCTACATTCGTCAGATCAATGCCTTGAGGATTGGGCTGAGTAAGGTAATGAATTGTTATCCCAAGTCCTTTTGTCGAGGACGAGACAAATGAGAGGTCCCACTCGCAAGCGATGTCAAGTTCCGTAAAGCAGGGATCACTGTGTGGTACGGGCGCTGTGATAGGGGGACTTGTATCAGGCCAAGTAAACGTAAAAGGAGTCCCTGTCAACGATTCGTTTATTAGGAAACTTCCTGCGGGTTTGCTAAAGTGATACACAGCACTACTGTCAAGATCCTGGAGAGCGAGTCGTGCGACTGCCAATCCATCCGGAGGCAACGTATGACATACATCAGGATTAGGAGGAGGGCCGGGGGAGCACGAAGTCTCTACGAAAACCCATGTAACTGGGTTAGCTGCGGCGTTGTCCGCAAAAGTGATACCTACCAGGAGCAGGATTACGGCGATAGGAAAGCGACATCCGGACATTTGTACCCCCACGTGAAGCACGCCAACGGATCGAATCTCACGTTAACCGAATAATAAAGTCAAGATAGGGTAGGATGGCATTGATTTAGATCAATGCCATCGCCCCGTAGAGGAGCTGCCCTCATCCTGAGTTCAATAGCCGCCCCGCATTTTGCTGTTTTTGCTGTTATTTGCAACGAATTTACAGCAAATTCGTCAGCCGGACTCCCGCCGGTGCGCCGCGCGACCCGTCCGCAAGAGCCGCCGACGGGATCATTTGCTATCATGCAATTGTGGCAATTCTGTCGCCGGCATTTCCGCAATCGGTTCCGCGGTGCGGCGGCTACGGCCGATAACTGAGTTGCCCGATCACGATCGCTATTTTATCCGGCTTTTTGGACATTTCAAAGTCGGCGGCCCTCAGTTTGAATGGAACAGTCCTTGACGCGGCTATCGCTCCCCCGCCCTCCGTTCCTGTGGTAGGCAAAGCGATCATCACCGGGCTCGCAATATTACGCCGACTTGACGACGGGGTGGTTAGCGGACGCTGCGGCACATGGCGAGGTGACCGAGCCCGATTGCCCCCACCTCGGCCGGGATCAGCTGGTCAGGTTCGTTCGCCGAGGTAGCTGAAGAGGAGATGCTGCCACCAGTCGCTGTGCACGTCCTCGAGCAGCATGCGATCGACCGGCTCGCGCAATGGGCTGCCGACCGGGAGCGCGATCCCATAGGTCTGCTTGTCGAAGATCAGCGGCAGCACCTGCAACGTCAGGGCGAATTTCTGCTTGATCAACCAGATCAGCAATGGGCGGTCATAGACGACGGCGTCGATCCGATGGTTCTGTAATGCCACTAGGGCGGCGGCCGGGTCGGGATAATCGAAAAACGAGATCTGGTGCGCGTTGAGGTAATCGGTCGTCGTCGTATTGGCGACCGCTCCGACCCGGACCCGATGAAGATCGCTCACCTCATGCACCACGCCGGTCAGCCTGCTGGCGGTGAGCGCGCTGGTGATGCTGGCGATGAAGGTCGAAATCACGATCAGCGAGGTGAACATCCAGGCCAGCGCCAGGAGGCGGCCCGGCACCGTGCTCGGCACCTTGTCGCCGTAGCCGACGGTGGTCATCGTCACCGCCGCCCACCAGAAGCCGGTGCCGATCCCCTTGAGCGCCCCGCCGCCGAAGTCGCGGTTGCGCCGCCGCTCGAAAATCCAGATCAGCAAACCGGCGCCGGCGAGCACTCCGGCCAATACCAGCACCGCCTGGATGAAGCCGAGGGAGAAGACGCTGCGGATGGTGGTCCACCAGCCGTCGCCCGAAGCCGACACCGCGATGCCGAGCCCGGTCGTGTAAAAGGGTTGCGAAAAATCGAGGACTTCCTCGCGCGCCGCCGAGATCGTCAGTGCGGCGACCCCGGCGTCGAACTTGCCGTCGGCCACCCCGTCGATCAAGCCCTTCAGGTCGGTCTCCCGGAAACGAAAGCGCAGATGAAGCTGGTCCGCGATCCGCTGCCAGAGTTCGATGCTGATCCCCTGCCACTGGCCATCGGCGTTTTTCATCGCGAATGGCGGCGCTACCTTGGTGCCGATCACGAGTTCGCGCGCGGGAAGATCGAGCGGCGGCGCGGCCTGGGCGTGAGCGGGGGTTGCAGCGGACAGAACGAGGCCCAGCGAGAGCATCAGCAGCCTCGCTCGCCAACGGCCGCCGAGGGTGAAGAGCCGCGCGAGGCGGCCAAATGAGGCACGTGAATTCAGCTTAAATTGGGACATGCGCCAATTTTATACCCTCCCGGCTCGCCGGGGTTAACCCGCTTCACCCTCGCTGATCGCCCGTAGCCTCGCCTATTTCAAAAGTACGCTGGCCTCGCCGATTGCGCGCCGCGACCTCGCGGTCGGCTGTCCCGCGGCCGTCCGTGTTTTGCTGTTTTTGCTGTTATTTGCAACGAATTACAGCAAATCTTCCGGCCACATCCCGGTCACGAGGTCCGCGGCCTGCCCGCGGGAGCCGCCAAACGGGACCATCGCTATCATGCAATTATGGCAATTTTACCGCCGCCATTTCGGCAATCGGCTGGAGGCGCAGCGGCTCGTAGGACGGCGGGGAATTGCGCAGCTCATCACCCGTCGGTCGCGGCTCGGAAATGATGGGTTTCACTTTGTTCAACCCATCCTTCCTTGCTCCCGCTCTATCCTGAGGCGTATTTCTGCAGTCGTGTGTCTGAGTCGGTTGCAGACACACTTTTGCTCCGATACCCTCATGCAAAGGGGAGATACACGGGGGAACGGAGGAGACCGACGATGAAGAAGCTGTATTGGACCCTTGTTGCTCCACTCGCGGCCGGCCTTGCCCTCGCCGCAAATCCCGCGGCGAGCGCGCAACCGAAATCGGTCGACTGCATCGGAACGCTGGCCCCCGGCATCTATGTCAACGTAACAGTGCCGCGTAATCAGCACTGTACGATCCCCGGCGTCCCTGAGGGGGTAAACATCACGGGCAACGTCAGCGTGGCCGCTGGTGCGACGCTGATAACAAACAACCGCGCCAACATCGATGGTAATATCCTGGCTACGGAAGGCGGTTTTCTGAACATCAACAACGCGACGGTCGGCGGGAATATCATCCTGAACGGGACGATCGGCGGAATACTCGTCCAAGCCATGCGCATCGGTGGCCATCTCCAAATCAGCAATGCTACAGGTGGAATAGCTCTCGCGGTCATTTCCAATACTGTGACGGGCAACGTGGTCGTGCTGACGAACAGCACTAACGGTCCGCACATCGGCGACAACACGATTGGAGGCAATCTGGTTTGCGCAGGCAACACCCCACCGCCGGACAATATCATAAGCGGGATGACTAGCCCGAACAATGTGGCCGGAAACAAGAGCGGGCAATGTGCCCAATTGTGAACCTGAGATGATCGCGCAGGCGGTCTAGCTAGGTTCGCGTTTTCGTTACGTGGTGATTTTCAGCTGCAAACAGCGGCGATTGGAAGTGCAACGGCTCTTGGCGGCGGCAAACCGTCAGGAGCCGTAGGTGCGCTACATCTTGTGTCTGCGTCGACGCTCCCATGCTTCGGCGCGAGCCGAATAAGGCGCATTGCGTCAAGTTCTTTCAGGTAATAGCTCGTAGTATGGGCTCAGCAACGCGAAGCCCACCATCACCCGTCGATCGCGCCTCGGAAATGGTGGGTTTCACTTCGTTCAACCCATCCTACCGCGCTGCCACAGGGAGGATGCCGATATGAGCGCAATAGAGGGTTTTGTGGTGCCGGCGGGCGGCGGCAGGCATTTCAATTCGCCGACACCCGGGCGCTCCTTCGCGATCAAGCTCCTCGGCCATGAGACCAACCAGAGCATCATGATGTTCGAGGAAACCCTGCCGGCCGAGACCGCGAGCCTCTTCCACCTGCACCATGACAGCGACGAGGTCGCCTGGGTGCTCGCGGGCGAATTCACGTTCATGATCGGAGACGTGGTCACGACCGGCGGCCCCGGGACCTGCGCCTTCATGCCGCGCGATGTCCCGCATGCTTGGAAGAACACCGGCAGCGAGACCGGGCGCGTGCTGTTTCTCTACACCCCGGCCGCCGCCGGGGGACTCATCGAGGCACTTGCCGAGCGCCGCCCGGCCGACGAGGCCGAACACGCCAAACTCTTCGAACGCCACCGCTGGCAAATCCTCGGCCCAAACCCGCTGTGAAGCCGGCGACTGTGTGCGGTGCGCTCATGACGGGACGCCTTCGCGGCGCCGATCTTGGTCGAGTCTCGGTCAGATGATTTGGTGCTTGCCGGTTCGGCCCATTTCGCACCGGACTTCTGCACGACCTAAGATGTTGTAAAAGTAGGTGTGTTCCGACTGTGCGAAAATCTTGATTTATGAAACACGGGCGGCGCGTGGGTCCGATATCCGCCTTTCTGGAAAGCGACTTGGCTGCTATGGCGCTTCGGTTTGATCCCTCACGTTATGAAAGATGCTAATCTTCCATTCTCCGTTGTTTTTCTTTAGCACAATGAGCGGATAATATTTTCGATCAGGAAGGCGTTGGCCTGCTGGATCGAGTGGCTCGGTCATTTCTGTTTCGTTTTCTGCTATCGCCAATTCCAGACCATGAAAAGTGATCCGAGCGTTAATCGTCCTGTTTTTGCTTTCTTTGTAGATGCCGGTGAACAGCCGATCATGGAAAACTCGGATGTTTTCCCGGCCCTGCACCCGATGCCCTCTCCAACTCGTAAAGTGCCCGTCCTCTGCGAAGAACGCCGCCCACGCAGTGGCGTCATGGGCATTCCAGGCCGCATCCTGTTTCGCAAACTGCTCTTTGATGGCGGCTTCTTCCGCCAATAGAAATTTTTCGCTTAGCTGCATCGGAACCTCGTGATTTCGAGCGGGTCAAGGAGTGGGTGAACGGGGCAATCGCATGGCAGTCGAGCGCGGCATCTATAACACGCCAAAGATGCGGCACGACGGGGCGGACGTACACGGCATCGCCGCGCTGGCTATCGGACCGGAGATCATCAGGACGCTGTAACGCCGGCCGTGTGCCGCATAACCCCCATTCTGGAAAGCGGCGCAGCTCTTTCCCACCATCTGGCTTGGGCTTGTCCGTCGCATCCAGGTCTTGTCCTCGGCCCATCGGGGCGTGGGTCACCGGGTCAAGTCCGGTGAAGGCGATTTCTGGCTTCGTTTCAGAACAGTCGAGCGCCGCCACCGGCGTGACGGCGCGCATGCTACGGCGTCTTGGCCGGGGCGAGGAGGTGGTCGAGGAGGGTGGCGGCGGCGGTCCAGTCGTAGGTGCGGAAGCTGTGGGCGCAGGTGACGTAGCGGGCGCCGGCGTAGAACATCTCGTACTGGGTGTGGCGCGAGCCGAACTCGGAGCCGATCGCATCCCAGGCGAGCTTCAGAAAGCGCACGCGGTCGAGGGGCGCGGCCGCCGGCGAGCGTTGCGTCTTGTCGATGATCGCGGCGAGTTCCGGGTCGGCGAGATCGCGGGCGGAGGAGGGCAGCATGATCAGCGCGCCCCCGGCGAGGCTGCGGATCTTGTCGACGATCCGCGGGTAGAGTTCCTGGGTCAGCACGTGCGCCGCATACATCAGATGCTTGTCCGGGACCCAATAGCCGTCCTGCATGTGGCCCGCCGCCTCCATCCCCGCCACCATGCCGTCGACCATCGCCGCCTGGGCCGCGATCCAGCCCAGTTCCTCGCGCACCGCCGGCGTCGCCGCGGTGCCGATCGTCTCGGCGAGCCGCTGGGCGATGCCGGCCAGCAGGCGAATCTTGACGCTCAACCGGATCTGCGCCTGGTAGTTCTGAAAGGTGTGGCCGAGCGTGTCGTGGAATTGCGCGCGGCACATGTCGGTATCGCGATAGACGAAGACCCGCTCCCACGGCACCTTGACGTCGTCGAACCAGACGAGCGCGTCGTTCTCGTCGAAGCGGCCCGAAATCGGATTGTCGAAGAGCGAGGTCGCGGCGGCCTCGTAGGATTTGCGCGAGAGGATTTTGAGGCCCTTGGTGGCGATCGGGATGGCGAAGGAGAGCGCCAGGTTCTCCTCGCCCGGCCGCAGCGGCTGCAGATTGGCGACCAGGATTTCGTTCGCCATGATAGCACTGGTGCCGAGCATCTTGGCGCCGCGCACCGTGATGCCGGCGGCGTCCTCGTCGACGAGTTGCGCCACCAGGTGCTCGTCCTGCTCGCCCCATGCCTTGGCGCGGTCGGCCTGCGGATTGATGATGACGTAGGTCAGAAAGAGGTCGTTGCGGCTCGCATGGCTGAAATAGTCGAGGAGGGCCTTGGCGCGCGCCTCGCCGTGGCGGCGGAAGATTTCGATGCCGATGACCTGGCCCAAGAGGCTCGAGGCGACGTGATCGGGCGAGCGGCCGACAAAGCCGCCCGACTGCTCGGCCCAGAGGACGAGTGCGCGGCGGCGGTCGACCAGTTCCTGATAGCTGCGCGGCATCTGCCAGCAGCGGTTGATATGCCGCCCGCCGCCTTCGGGCATGAAGGTCATGCGCTCGAGGTTCTCGGGGAGCGCCTGAAAATCGTAGAGGGCGGCCGCCGAGGCGACCGAATTGCGGAAGGCCGGGTGGGTCGTTACGTCGGCGACGCGCTCGCCGTCGATGTAGACGGCGCGGCCGTCGCGCAATGAGTTGAGATGCTCCGTCCCGGTCTTGCAGTCGCCCGACGCCATCGCTGCACCCCTTCGCGAAGAGGACGGGAACTATATGGGAGGGGGCAAGGGTACGATAGCGACCGAGGCGGGGGGCTTGCGATCGCGTGCGCGATTGACGTTCGGAGCTTTTCCGGTCTCCATCGGTCTTCGATTTTTTCCCGCTTCCGGATAGCCGATGCCTCTCGACGATCTCGCCGGTTCCGCCTTTGAAGCACGTTTGCGCCGCGAGGTCCGGGGCGAGGTGCTGTTCGACGCTTTCAGCCGCGGGCGCTATGCGACCGACGCGTCGATCTACCAGATCGAGCCGTTGGGGGTGGTGGTGCCGAGGACCCGCGAGGACGCGGCGGCGGCGATCGCGATCGCGCGCGAGGCGGGTGTGCCGGTGTTGCCGCGCGGCGGCGGCACCTCGCAATGCGGGCAGACCGTGGCCCGCGCGCTCGTTCTCGATTGCAGCAAATATCTCGACCGGGTCGTCGCGATCGATGTCGAGGGAAGGCGGGCGCGGGTCGAGCCGGGGGTGGTGCTCGACCGGCTGAACCGCGCGTTGCGGCCGCACAAACTGTTCTTTCCGGTCGATCCGTCGACGGCGAGCCGCGCGACATTGGGCGGCATGACGGCCAACAACAGCTGCGGGTCGCGCTCGAT
This sequence comes from uncultured Alphaproteobacteria bacterium, assembly GCA_963799085.1. Classification (GTDB taxonomy): domain Bacteria; phylum Pseudomonadota; class Alphaproteobacteria; order ATCC43930; family CGMCC-115725; genus AP-15. The sequence continues at coordinate 33,806 of CAWCWA010000024.1, forward strand.
CCGTTACGGCAACATGGTGCACAACGTGCGCGGCGTCGATGCGCTCCTGGCCGACGGTACGCGCGCCTGGTTCGCCGAGGTGCCGGGCAATTTCGAGGACAGCGTCGGGCCGGAGCGCTATCGCGATCTCGTCCGCGCGATGCGGACCTTGCACCGCCGCGAGGCCGACGAGATCGCGCGGCGCTTTCCGCAGGTTCTGCGCCGGGTCGGCGGCTACAACATCGATTCGATCGACGAGGCCGGGCACAACATGGCGCGGCTCTTGGTCGGCTCGGAGGGCACCCTCGCCTTCTTCAACGAAATCGAACTCGAACTGCAGCCGATCCCGGCGCACCGGGTGCTCGGCATCTGCCATTTCCCGAGCTTTTACGCGGCGATGGATGCGACGCGGAAGATCGTCGAACTGGGCCCGAGTGCGGTCGAACTCGTCGATCGGACGATGATCGATCTGTCGCGCGAGATCCCGATGTTCCGCGCCGTCGTCGACCGTTTCGTGCAGGGCGAGCCGGCGGCGCTGCTGTTGACCGAATTCGCCGGCGACGACGCGGACGAGAATTTGCGGCGGCTGAAGGCGCTCGGCGAATTGATGGGCGATCTCGGTTTTCCCGGCGGCGTCGTCGAGGCGATCGATCCGGCGTTCCAGGCGGCGGTGCTGGAGGTCCGCGCGCAGGGCCTCAACATCATGATGTCGATGAAGGGCGACGGCAAACCGGTGTCGTTCCTCGAAGACTGCGCGGTGCGGCTCGAGGACCTCGCCGACTACACCGACCGGCTGACCCGGATTTTCGAAAAGCACGGCACCTACGGCACCTGGTACGCGCACGCCTCGGTCGGCTGCCTGCATGTCCGCCCGGTGCTGAACCTGAAGCAGGAACTCGAAGTCAAGAAGATGCGGGCGATCGCCGAGGAGGCGTTTGCGATGGTCCGCGAATACAAGGGCTCGCATTCGGGCGAGCACGGCGACGGGCTGGTGCGCTCGGAGTTTCACGAGGCGATGTTCGGGGGGCGCATCGTGCGCGCCTTCGAGGAGGTCAAGGACACATTCGACCCCGAAGGCCTCTTCAACCCCGGCAAGATCGTGCGCCCGCCGAAGATGGACGACCGCAACCTCTTCCGCTTCAAGCCCGATTACCGGCCGTTGCCGATCGACACGCGCGCTCGACTGGTCGGAATGGGGCGGGTTCGCGGGTGCGGTCGAGATGTGCAACAACAACGGCGCCTGCCGCGTGCGCGACCCCGGCGTCATGTGCCCGTCGTTCCGCGCGACCGGCGACGAGCAGCACCTGACCCGCGGCCGGGCCAACACATTGCGGCTGGCGCTGTCGGGGCAGCTCGGGCCCGAGGCGCTTGTCGCCGAGGACATGCGCGCGACGATGGCGTCTCTGCATCTCGTGCAAGGGCTGCAAGCGCGAATGCCCGACCGGCGTCGACATGGCGCGGATGAAGATCGAATTCCTGCACCAGTACCGGAAGCGGCACGGGCTCACGCGGCGCGACCGGCTCGTCGCTTATTTGCCGCGCTATGCGATCTATGCCGCGCGGGTGGCGCCGCTCCTCAATCTGCGCAACCGGATGCCGTTTCTGGCAAGGCTCGGCGAGCGCAAGTTTGGGCTCAGCGCCGCGCGGCAATTGCCACGCTGGTCGCGCCGTCCTTATCGCGCGGCAGGGGCCGGCAGCGGCCGTGCGGTCGTCCTGCTGGTCGACACGTTCAACCGCTATTTCGAGCCCGAGAACGCGCGTGCGGCTGAACGCGTGCTGGCGCGCGCCGGCTACCGCGTCGTCAGCGCCGACCCGACGCGAGGTCGGCCGCTCTGCTGCGGGCGGACGTTTCTGTCGGCAGGGCTCGTCGATGAGGCGCGAGCTGAAGCAAAGCGCATGGCGACCGCCCTTATGCCCCATGTCCATGCCGGGACGCCGGTCATCGGGCTCGAACCTTCCTGCCTCCTGACGTTGCGCGACGAATATCCGGTGATGCTGCCGGGGGCCGAGGCGCAGGCGCTCGCGGGCCACGCGCAACTCTTCGAGGAGTTCGTCGCCGCGCGAGCGCGCGGGCGGGCGGTTCAGGCTCGACCTGAAGCCGATGCCGGGCCGCACCGCGCTCTTGCACGGCCACTGCCACCAGAAGGCGTTCGCCACGCTCGGCGCCGCGGTCGAGACGTTGAAGCTGATCCCCGATCTCGTGGTCGAGACCTTCGATGCGACCTGCTGCGGCATGGCCGGGTCGTTCGGCTACGAGGCCGAGCATTATGCGATGTCGCTGAAGATCGGCGAACTCGGCGTCCTGCCGAAGATGCGGGCGGTACCGCCCGGGACATTGCTCGCCGCCTGCGGCACGAGTTGCCGCCACCAGATCGCCGACGCCGCCGGCCGTGACGCGCGTCACATCGTCCGCATCCTCGACGAGGCGTTGGCGTGAGCGCGGCCCTCCCGGAGCGGGCGCGGGCGTTGCTCGATTTCTGGTTCGGGCCGGCTGGGGACCCGGAGCGGCTGCACCATCGCCAGATCTGGTTCCGCAGCACGCCTGAATTCGACGCGGCGGTGCGCCGTGGCTTTGCCGAGGACCACGAGCGGGCGGTCGCCGGCGAGTTGGGGGATTGGGAGGCGGAAGCTCCGAGTACGCTTGCCCTGGTCATGCTGCTCGACCAGGTGCCGCGCAACATCTTCCGCAGCACGCCGCGCGCCTTTGCGAGCGACGTCCAGGCATTGGCCACGACAAGGCGGGCGCTGGCGCGGGGTTTCGACCGGGAGGTCCCAGCGGCCTGGCGCCTCTTCTTCTATCTGCCGTTCGAGCACAGCGAGAACCTCGCCGACCAGCAACGCGGCATAGCGCTCCTCGAGGCGCTGCCGCCGGTGCAAGGCCGTCCGGGCGACGGCAAGATGTCGCGGCTCCATCTCGAAATCATCGAGCGCTTTGGCCGGTTTCCGCACCGCAACCCGATCCTCGGGCGGCAGTCGAGCCCTGAAGAGCGCGCCTTTCTCGCCGAGTGCGAATTGCGCTTCGGCCAGCCCTCCGACTCTCCGCCGGGCTAGCGCTGCCCACCGAACCCGAGGAGGCGTGCCGCGGGCGCGATCGTCCAACCCTGCACGACAAGCGAGGCGATGACCAGGATGAAGATGCTGGCGAACAGCCGCTGGTCGCGATGCGGGTCGACGAGGCCCGGGATGATGCTGAGATAAATCGGCACAGCACCACGCAGTCCGACCCAGGAGGCAAACGCCGTTTCGCGCAGGCTGAACCCGAAGGGCCACAGGCAGGCGAACACCGCGGCCGGCCGGGCGAGGAACATCAACGCCGCGGCTGCAACGACGGCATGCGGGAGATAGGCCGGCAGCATGTGCGGCGTCACCAAAAGCCCCAGCATCAAGAACAGAACGATCTGCGCCAGCCACGCCGTGCCTTCGATAAAATTCTCCACTTCCTGCCGGGCGCGATGCGGCGCGGCTCCGACGACGATGGCCGCGAGGTAGATCGCGAGAAACCCGCTGGTGCCGATCAGCTGTGCCAGGCCGAAGATGACCAGGCCGCCGGTTATCACCAATAACGGGGCCAGGGAAGGTTCAATCGCCAGCCGCTGCAGCGAGCGCGCCAACACCCAACCGCCGACCAGGCCAAGGACCGCCCCACCCGCCATTTCCCTGAAGAACGTCAGTACGGCGTAGCCGGCGTCGACCGCGGCCGGCTCCGCGATCACCTGCAGAAACAGGAAGGTCAGGAATACCGACATCGGATCGTTGAGCCCGGATTCGACCTCCAGAAGGGCGAACAGACGTTCGGGCAGCGCCGCGCCGGCGCGTCGCAGCAATGCCGAGACCGCGGCGGCGTCGGTCGGCGCCGCGGACGCGCCGACGAGCAGGGCCGCGGTCAGCGGCACACCGTTGGCGAGCGAGACGATGCCGCCGAGCACGCCGGCGGTGAATGCCACTCCAACTGTCGCCAGCACCGCCGCCGGCCAGAACGCCAGCCGAAGCATCGCGACCGGGGTCTTCAGCCCACCCTCCAGCAGGATCACCGCCAACGCCACGCTGCCGATCAGATAGGCCGACGAGAAATCCTCGTAGGGAATGCCGAGCGGGCCGTCCTCGCCGACGAGCATGCCGAGCCCGAGAAAGACAAGCAGGATCGGCGCCCCGACGCGGCGCGCGACAAGACCGGCGAGAATGCTGAGGACGCCGAGCGCACCGCCCAGCAGGATCAGTTCGTAGGAACTGTCCATTGCCGCGCGGCCAAGCGCGACAATCTCCGCGCCGGTCATGTGGGTACCGCTCATCGGTCGCTGGCTATATCATCCCGCAGCGCCGGATTGCGCCGAAATCGCCATGCTCCGCGGGGCCCGCGGGCGGCGGCTGCGTCGCCTCGGCGGGGAGAGACAGATGCCGATTACCGGAATCCGGGTGGATGCGATCGAGCCTTTCGCCGACGGGCGGAGCTTCGGCGCGGCAGGCCCCTATGTGCGGATCCGCGGCGTCGCCGGAGGCGAACTCGACCCTGCGGCGCCCGAGAACAAGGTCATCGCCGATCTCGACAAGGCGCCGCGCAACGCCGCGCGGGATGGTCGAATACGAGGCCGATTTCTTTGCTTTGCGGCCGGCGGACCCGCGGCGCGGCAGCGGGTTTCTCGTCTATGACGTGACCAATCGCGGCCGCAAGATGATCTTCGGCGTGCTCGACGACGCGGTCGGCAGACGCCAATACCAATGACCCTAAGACGGCGCGCGGATGTCGGGCTCGCCTTCACGCTGGGGCGCGGCCACAGCCTCGTCTGGTCGGGCTGGGATTCGGGGGCGCCCCGCGTCAATAACGGCATGACGGCACGGCTGCCGCCGGCGCTCGAGGACGGCAAGCCGATGGTCCGGCGCATCCGCGACGAGTTCCATATCGGTACCCGCGCGGCCGGTAATGGCGAGGTCGTGCGGTTGAACTATGCCGCGGTCTCGACCGATACCGGGAAGGCGAGGCTGACGGTGCGCGACCGCGAGGCCGACGCCCGCGACCGAGATCCCGTTCGACGCCTGGGAATTTGTCGACAATCGTTCGATCCGGCTGCTGCCGGTGGGGGCGCGGTTCGCGCCGATCAAGATCTACGAGATCTGGTACGAGGCGACAGGGGCGACGGTGATCGGCGTCGGTTTTGCCGCGACCCGCGACCTCGTCTCGTTTCTGCGCCATGAAACGGGCGCCGGCAACCCGCTGGCCGCGGAAGGCAGTCGGCGCAAACCATGCGCTCGCTTTCGGCGTGTCGCAGAGCGGACGGTTTCTGCGCCATTTCCTCGAACTCGGCATGAATGATGACGGGCGCGGCCGGCGCGTCTTCGACGGCGTGCTGACGCATGTCGCGGGCGCCGGCAAGGTGTTCGCCAATCACAGCTTCGCGATGCCGGGCCGCACCGCCACGCAGCACGAGGACCGGCTCTATCCGGAGAACTGGTTTCCGTTCAGCCAGGCGGTCGCGGCCGATCCGTTTTCCGGCAAGCAGCAGTGCGATCCTCAAAGGCGCGTCGACCGATCCGCTCGTCATCGAGGTCAACACCGCGACCGAATATTGGCAGAAGGGCGCCTCGCTCGTGCACATCGACCCGAGCGGCGGAAAGCGACCTCGAACTGCCGGCGAACACGCGCGCCTACATGATCGCCGGCACGCAGCACGGCGGGCGCGCCGGCACCGATCCGAGCCCCGGGCCTTGCGTCAACCCGCGCAATCCGCATAGCGCCGCCCCGGCCTTGCGCGCGCTCTTTGTGGCGCTCGAAGAATGGGTCGGCAAGGGCGTGGCGCCGCCGGCGAGCCGGGTTCCGACGATCGCACAGGGTACGGCGGTGGACGCAGCCGCAATCAGGATGCCGAACGTGCCGGGGCTAGCGACGCCACCCGGGGCCAATCGCATCACGGCTGCGGTCGATTGGGTCGATCCGCCCGCGCGCCTCGACAATTTCTACCAGACGCGGGTTTGCGCCGTCGATCCCGACGGCAACGAGATTGCCGGCATCAGGCTGCCGCCGATCGCCGTCCCGCTCGGCACCTATACCGGCTGGAACGTCTATCGCGCGCAGCCCTGCGAATTGTGCGACCGCGACGGGACCTATCTGCCGTTTGCCCGGACCCGCGCCGAGCGGGAGACGGCGGGCGACCCGCGCCCCTCGCTCGAAGAGCGCTACGCCAGCCGCGAGACCTATGTCGCGCGGGTCAAGGCGGCGGCCGATGCGCTCGTCGCCGACCGCCTGCTGCTGCCGGCGGACGCCGCGGCCTACGTCAAGGCGGCGGCCGAGGCGGAGGGGTTCTGAGCCGGCGCCGCGTCAAGGATGGACGGCGGGGAACAACCGCAGCACAACCAAGATCATCGCCACCTGGGCGAAGCCGACGCCGACCACCCAGCGGATCGTCTCGGACTTGCCCTCGGCGATCTTCAATTCGAGACCGTGGCGGATTTTTTCGATCGCCCGTTCGAGACCGATCTTGAGCCGATCGATCTTGTTGTCGAGGGCAACGATTTTGCTCTCAAGGTCGGCGCGCACGCCTTCGATCCTGTTTTCGAGATCAGCGCGCGTGGCGTCGAGCTTGTGGTCGAGATCGGAGATCGCCGCTCCAAGGGGAATAATTTCGCTCTTAGTCGCGGCGCCGGCCTCGGAAAATTCGGCGAGTGCCTTGACCTGCGCTTCGGTGAAGCCGGCCCGCTGCAGCTTGAGGATCGCAACCGCGATCATGCTGCTATGATGACCGAACGGCGCGCCGGCGAAAAGAGGCTCGGTGCTTGATAGAGGAGGGGGGAATGCGGTTGAAGATGCGAAATATCCTGGTCGGCGCCGCGTTCGCGGCCGGCTTGTTCGCCAGCGCCGTGCCGAGCGCAGAAGCGCAGCTGATGATCGTCGGCAACGACGAGAAACAGGGGTGGGACCAAGACCTCAAACCGATCCTGCGCGAACCGGGCCACGACACGCTCTCGATTGTCGACATATCGAAACCGGACGCGCCAAAGATTGCGGCCACTATCCCGCTGACGAATTCGGTGGTCGGGCCGCCGACCAATTTGGCGATCACGCCATCGGGCGATTTTGCGCTCGTCGCCAATTCGATGGCCCCGGTGACGCAGGGCTGGGGCCACCGCCTGGAGCCCGACAACAAGGTCTTCCTCGTCGATCTGAAGGCGAACCCGCCGCAGGTCGTCGGGACGATTACGGTGGGAAAACAGCCCTCGGGGCTGGCGATCAACGCAAAGGGCGACCTGGCGCTGGTCTCCAATCGCGGGGACGGGACGATCTCGGTCCTGTCGTTGCATGGCAAGGACGTGCTGGTCGTCGATACCGTGAGCGTCGGGACGGCGGCGGATCAGGTGGCGGGCGTCGCGATTACCCCCGACGGCAAGCGAGCGCTCGCCATCAAGCCCGGCGCCAACAAGCTCGCCGTGCTGTCGATCGACGGCCAGAAGGTCGCCGACACCAAGCATGATCTGGTGACCGGGGTCTTTCCCTATAACGTCGTGATAACCCCGGACGGCAAGCTCGCGCTGACCGCCGACAATGGCGGCGGCGGTGGTTCGGACGGCAATATCGACACGGTCAGCGTGATCGATCTCGAGGCCAATCCGCCGCACGTCATCGACAAGGTGACCGTCGGGGATTCGCCGGAGGGCCTGACGATCAGCCCGAAGGGCGATCTCGCCGTCTCGATCCAGGCGGAAGGCTCGAACCAGCCCAAAACCGCCTTCTATCACCACGACGGCGGCAGTGTCGCGGTGCTGAAGATCGACGGCAAGAAGGTCACCAATCTCGGCAACATCACTGTCGGGGCGCTTGCCCGAGGGTGCGGTCTTCAGCCCCGACGGCAGCTATCTCTATGTCGGCAATTTCATCGACGGCGATTTGTCGGTGCTGAAAGTCGAGGGCGGCAAGGTGACCGACACCGGCCAGCGCATCAAATTGCCCGGTCACCCCGCCTCGATGCGCGGCGGCCCGCAATAACCCCGGCGGCGGCGCGCCTGGATCGGCGCCGAGCAGGAGAAAGGGCGCGTTGCCCACGAAATAACCCCCCAACGGCGGCGATTGCCTCTCCCGTCCGCCGATAAGCCTTAGTCCGGCACAAAAATTGCGTGGTTCGGACTAAGGCGGGCGCGGGTATTCGACCTCAGCTCGCGCTAGGCGAGGAGGCCGCGATGTCCGTGCATGTCAGCGACACAAGGGTTGTCAAGGGCGCCTGCCCGCAGGATTGCCCCGATACCTGCGCCTTTCTCTATCACGTGGAGGACGGCAAGCTCGTCGAGGTGACAGGCGATCCCGACCACCCGATGACCCGCGGCGGGCTCTGCGTCAAGCTCAAGGACTTCGCCGAACACCACTACAACCCGAGCCGGGTCCTGTATCCGATGCGGCGCGGCGGCGCCAAAGGCAGCGGCGCAGTTCGAACGCATCTCCTGGGACGAGGCGCTCGGTGAAATCAAGAGCCGCTGGACCGGGATCATTGCGACCTACGGCGCCCAGGCGATCATGCCGCACGCCTATCTCGGGCATCAGGGCACGCTCAACGGGTTGACCTCCGGGGACGCGTTCTTCAACCGGCTCGGCGTCCACGGTCGCCGAGAAAACCTATTGCGAATCCGGGTCCTCGACCGCGTGGCTGATGACCGTCGGCCCGACCGGCGGCCTGGACGTCGAAAGCCTCGCCTATGCGAAGTACATCATCGTATGGGCGATGAACATGATCAGCACAAACCTGCACGCCTGGCCCTTTATTCTGCAGGCGCAAAAGAACGGCGCCAAGATCGTGGTGATCGATCCGGTGCGCACCCGCACCGCGAAGCAGGCCGAATGGCATATCCGCATCCGGCCCGGCACCGACGCCGCGTTGGCGCTCGGGATGATGAACGTGATCATCGCCGAAGATCTGGTGGATCACGACTACATCGAGAAATACACGCTCGGCTTTGACGAATTGAAGGCGCGCGCTGCGGAATATCCGCCGGAGCGGGTCGCCGAGATCACCGGCATGCCGGCGGCCGACTGCGCAGAACTGGCCCGCGAATACGCCACGACCCAGCCATCGGCCATACGTCAGGGGGTAGCGCTCGAACGCAGCCGCGGCGGCGGCCAGGCGATCCGCGCGATCACCTGTCTGCCGGCCCTGGTCGGGGCTTGGCGGCATGTCGGCGGCGGCACGGTCGAGATGCCGATCTGGGAGTTTCCGTTCAAATTCGACAGGATCTGCCGGCCGGATTGGATCAAGCCGGGCACCCGCGTCATCAACGAACTCGACCTCGGCGCGGCGCTGACGGGCGAAATGAAGCTCGACCCGCCGGTCAAATCGCTGTTCGTCTACAACTCCAATCCTGTGTCGCAGGCGCCGGCCCAGTCCAAGATCGTCGCGGGCCTCAAGCGGGACGATCTGTTCACGGTGGTCAGCGATCTGTTCATCACCGATACGGCACGCTATGCGGACATCCTGCTGCCCGCCGCGATGCAGGCCGAGCAGTACGACCTGATGGTGACCTGGGGCCATCTCTACATGATGCTGAACCAGCCGGCGATCCCGGCGCCGGGCGAGTGCGTGCCCAATGTCGAGCTGTTTCGCCGGTTGGCGAAAACCATGGGCTTCGACGATCCCTATTGGGCGATGAGCGACGACGAGATGCTGCTGGAATTCTACGACTGGCAGTCGCCGCAGCTTGCCGGAATAACCCTCGACCTTCTGAAGGAACGGGGCTTCATGCGGCTCAATGTCGGCGATCCGGACAAGCGCGCGCCGCATGCCGAAGGCAATTTCAAGACGCCGTCCGGCAAATGCGAGTTCAAGGCGAGTGCCGCGGAAAACGGCAATTTCGTCGTGCCGGTCTGGCGTTCGATGTACGAGGAAATGCAGCCGGGGGACCCGATCGATCCAGTGCCCGACTACATCCCCGGCTACGAGACGCCGCAATCGGCGCCGGAACTGGCAAAACGCTATCCGCTCAACGTCATCTCGCCCAAGCCGCACGCGTTTCTCAATACCCAATACGCCAACGAGGCGGTGCAGCAGCGCCGTCAGGGCGAGCAGACCGTGCTGATCCATCCGCTCGACGCGGTTGCGCGCGGTATCAGCGACGGCAGCTACGTGCGCCTCTTCAACGACCGAGGTGCGGTGGAGGGGCGTGCCGAACTGACCGAGGACATGATGCCGGGCGTGGTTTTGGCCAGCGTCGGGTATTGGCCGAGTCTCAATCGCGGCGGCGCGTCGATAAATGTCATCAGCGCCGACCGGCACTGTGGCCTCGGCCAAGCCGGGACTTTCTCCGACAATCTCGTCGAGGTGGCGCCGGTTTAGCTACGCTTCAGCGCCAGGAGACAGGCCTGTGCGGCGGCGTCGAGGATCGCCTCGGCGTCGATGCCGTAGGCACGGTAGAGGTCGGGGATGTCGCCCGACTGGCCAAAACGGTCGACGCCCAGCGGCACGATCGCGATTGCCGGCGACGGCGCCGAGCCAGGACAGGTCGCCGGATGGAAGTCGCCGACCGTGACGAGGGCGGCACCCGGGCGCAGCCGGGCGAGGAGCCGCTCGGCGGCGCCGTCTCGCCGCGGGCGCGCGCGCGCGCCAATCGCGGTGCAGGCGATCGGGCGAGGTGATCGCGAGGAGCCCGGCCCCGGGGACGTCCTCGGTCACGCTCTGATGCGCCGCCAGCGCCTCGGGGGCGACGGCGCCGCAATAGGCGATCGCCAGCTCGGCGCCGGCCGCCGGCTCGCGCAGCCAATAGGCGCCGGCCACGATCGCCTCGGCGAGGTCCGGGCGTCATCTTCGCGCTGCGGCTGGTCGATCGGCCGCGTCGAAAGCCGGAAATAGACCGATTCGCCGGCCTCGCGCTGGATCTCGGCGAAGGCCCAGCGCAGCAGGACGGCAAGCTCGTCGGCATAGGCCGGCTCGAAGCGCGTCAGCCCGGGCTGGGCGAGGCCGATCAACGGCTCGCCGATCGATTGGTGCGCGCCGCCCTCGGGCGCCAGCGTGATCCCCGACGGGGTCGCCACCAGGATGAAGCGCGCGTCCTGGTAGCAGGCATAGTTCAGCGCATCGAGGCCGCGCTTGATGAACGGATCGTAGAGCGTGCCGATCGGCAGCAGCCGCGCGCCGAAGAGCGGTGCCGGCGAGGCCGAGCGCCGCCAGCTGCAGAAAGAGATTGCTCTCGGCGATGCCGAGCTCGATGTGCTGGCCCTGCGGCGCCATCGCCCAGCGCTGCGCCGAGACGACCTTCTCCTCGCGAAACGTGTCGGCGCGCTCGGCGCGGTCGAAAATGCCGCGGCGATTGACCCAAGGCCCGAGATTGGTCGAGACCGTGACATCGGGCGAGGTCGTCACGATGCGCTCGGCGAGGCCGCTGTCGCCGGCGGCGATGTCGCCCAGCAGCCGGCCGAAGGCTTCCTGCGTCGATTGCCGTGCGCCGCGAGGCGACCGGCAGGCTCGGCGGCACCGCGCACCGGCGGCGGCGTCGTGCGGCGCGGCCGCCGAGCGCGGCGAGCGGGACGCTTCGAGAAAGTCGGCGAGCCGCTCCGGCGAAAGATCGAGCCCGGCGAACGGATCCCATTCGGCTCCCCGGCGACACCGCCATGCTGCGCTGGAAGGAGGCCATCTGGTCGGGGTTCATCAGCCCGGCATGGTTGTCCTTGTGGCCGGCGAAGGGCAGCCCGTAGCCCTTGATCGTATAGGCGATGAAGCAGGTCGGCCGATCGTCGTCGACGGCGTGAAAGGCGTCGAGCACCGATTCCATGTCGTGCCCGGCGAGGTTGGTCATCAGCCGCGTGCAGCGCAGCGTCGTCATGCGCGTCGAGGATCGCGCGGATGCCGGGATAGCGGTTGAGGTCGCGCTGCAGATGCTCGCGCCAGCCCTCGCCGCCCTTGTAGACCAGCGCCGAATAGAGCGAATTCGGGCAGGCGTCGATCCATTCGCGCAGATGATGGCCGTCGGGTCGGGCAAAGGCCGCCTCGAGCAGCCGGCCGTATTTGAGGGTGACGACGCGCCAGCCCATCATTTCGAACAGCGCGTCGATGCGGCCGAAAAGCCGGTCGGACACGACCGCGTCGAGGCTCTGGCGGTTGTAGTCGATGATCCACCAGAGATTGCGGACGTCGTGCTTCCAGCCTTCGAGCAGCGCCTCGAAGATGTTGCCCTCGTCGAGTTCGGCGTCGCCGGCGAGCGCGATCATGCGTCCGGGCGGCGCATCGGTCGGCACGCAGGCCCTTCAGCCGCAGGTAGTCCTGGGCGAGCGACGCGAACAAGGTCATGCCGACGCCGAGCCCGACCGAGCCGGTCGAGAAATCGACCGATGTCGCCGTCCTTGGTTCGCGACGGATAGGATTGCGCGCCGCCATAGGCGCGAAACCGCTCGAGCTTGTCGCGGCTCTGATGGCCGAGCAGGTACTGGATGCGCGTGGAACACCGGGGAGGCGTGCGGCTTGACCGCGACCCGGTCCTGCGGCCGCAGCACGTCGAAATAGAGCGCCGTCATCAGGGTCGCGACCGAGGCGCTCGACGCCTGGTGGCCGCCGACCTTGAGCCCGTCGCGGCTCGGCCGCAGATGGTTGGCGTTGTGGATCATCCAGGTCGAGAGCCACAGCACCTTGCGCTCGAGCGCCCGCAGGCAGGCGAGCCTGTCCTCGGCTCCCCGTCTGCGGCTCTTCGGCTACTCCGCCGGCAAGGGCGCGCAGCATCGTTCAGCTCCGGCTGCCTGGCACAAGCTTACTCGATCCTTGGCGAAAAATCCCTCTCCGGCATGCCCGAGCCCGGTTTGACCCGGTTCCCGCAAATACCTACATTGACGACAGACGCCGGGGCTGCCCGGCGAATGTGGGAACCCCGGGCATGATGGACGGCATGGACGAAGCGTCGGAGCGAACGATCTCGGTGACCGAGAACGCGGCCCGCCGCATCTCGGCGCTCAAGGTGCAGGAGCAGGTCGAAAGCAGCTTTTTGCGCATCAGCGTTTCGGGCGGCGGCTGTTCCGGGTTTCAGTACTGGCATCACGTTCGACGACCAGCGCAACGACGATGATTTCGTGTTCGAGCGCGAGGGTGTGGCCGTGATCATCGACGACGTCTCGCTCGACCTCTTGAACGGCGCCGAGGTCGATTTCGTCGAGGATTTGATGGGCGCCTCGTTTCAGATCAAGAACCCGAACGCGGCCTCGTCCTGCGGCTGCGGCAACTCCTTCTCGATCGCCTGATCAGCGGCGTGAAGATCGCGAGCTGGAACGTCAACTCGGTCAAGGTTCGGCTGCCGCTTCTGCTGGCCTTCCTGAAGGAGGCGCAGCCCGATGTGCTCTGTCTTCAGGAGACGAAATGCCCGGCCGCCGATTTTCCGGCATTGGAGGTCAAGGGGCTGGGTTATCACGTCGAGGCGCTGGGCCAGCGCGCTTATAACGGCGTCGCCCTCCTGTCAAAGGAGCCGCCGCAGGGATTGGTGCAGGGCCTGCCGGGCGACGAGGACGACAATCAGGCCCGTTACTTGGAGGCCAGTTTCGGCGAGGTTCGGGTCGCCTCGATCTACCTGCCGAACGGCAATCCGGTCGACACCGACAAATTTACCTACAAGCTCGGCTGGATGAAGCGGCTGGTGGCGCACGCCCGCGGATTATTGCCGAACGAAACCCGTTCGTCCTGGCCGGCGACTACAACATCTGCCCGGCGGACGAGGACGTCTACGACCCGGTCGCCTTTCGCGACGACGCGCTGTGCCGGCTCGAAGCGCGCTCGCAGTTCCGGGCGCTCGTCAATCTGGGATTGACCGACGCCTACCGGGTTTTTCATCGCGAGCCGCACCGGTACACGTTCTGGGACTACCAGGCCGGCCGCTGGAACCGCGACGAGGGGCTGCGGATCGACCATCTGCTGTTGTCGCCGCAGGCCGCCGACCGGATCGCCGCCTGCGAAATCGACAAGAGCCCGCGCGGCAAGGAGCGGGCCTCGGACCACACGCCGATCTGGTGCGAACTCGCCATTTGACCAGGTGAGCTTCGTCCCCGCCGGCGCAGGAGCAAGCAAGGCGGCTTAGCCGTGCTGCAGGAAGCGCTCGGCTGCGGCGGCAAATGTGTCCTTTCCTTCCTTGAACGGAGCGAGCGGGACAATGACGAGAACCGGTCGCCCGGTGGCGAGTTCGGAAAATCGCTCGCCACCGCGAATTCGCCGTCGCGCGCGGCCGCGAGCGGAATTGCAGCCTCGGGCGGAGCCGGCCGGAAATCCTCGCCGACGGTCAGTTCGCCCAAGGCAAATTCGTGGCCGGCGATGACGACACGGCCGCGCGATTCCTTGAAACGCGACAGCCCGACAAAGGCGGGCGCCGCGAGTGCCGCGGCGGAAAAGGTCGTCTCGAACTCGAAATGCCGTGCGATCGAGGCGGCGAAACTGGCGTCGGCGATGCGCAGCACGATCGGCATCGTCGGGTTGCGGGCGCGCGCGCCGAGGGCGATTTCGAGGTTCAACGTGTCGACATTGGTCAGCGCCACAAGACCATGTGCGGCGTCGAGGTTGCAGAGATCGAGCGTGGCGTCACGGCTGGCGTCGCCGGTCAGAAGATCGAAGCTCTGCTCGCGCGCCCGCTCGACGATGGCGGCATCGGGCGCGCGTTCGATCACGACCACCCTCTTGCCGGCCTCGAGCAAGAGATCGATGACCTCGGAACCGATGCTGCCGGCGCCGCACACGACGATGTGGCCGCGGCGGTGGACCGGGCGCAAGCCCTGCAGCGCCACCCAATGTACCCGCGTCAAGAGCGAGGCGCCGAAGGCGATGAAAAGGCCGCTTAATGTGATGCCGGCCAGCATCAATATCATGTCGACGGCGATGTCGCCGGGGTGGCCGCGGTTGGGCGTCAGATCGCCGTAACCCGTCGTCGTCATCGTCGCCATGACGAAATAGGCGGCGTCGAGCCAGCTTTTGCCGACCCTTCCGTGGAAGTGCCACATCGCCAGCACGAAGACGATTGCGGCGGCGACCGCAAGCCGCACCAGGATCGGGTTGAGGCGGTGACGCAGGCGCCGATGCCAGCGCCACAGCGAGTGCAAGCTCGCGTCCCACCCGCCAGAAGCCCCGGCGGCGCTCTGCCGCCCTGAGTGAAGTGAGTTGCAGGCGCGCGACCTCGCCGAAGACGGTAAGCGTGGCATCGGGCGCAATCGGCATGTCGCGGGCCGGAGGCGCCTCGCCGTCGACGGCGACGATCCGCAAGCCCAACTCTCGCTCCGCCGCGCCCACCGTGAGCCCGTCGACCTCGCACCCGGTGGCCACCCGGGTGGCAAAACCGGTCAAAGGCCCGTCGGGTTCGGGAAACTTAAGACCGCGAAAGCATGACGGATCGATCGCCGCCGCGGCATAGGTCGCCGCTGAATGCCAAGCCAGCGACAAGACCGAACAATTCGGCAAGTTCTGCTCGATCTTGCGGGCCAGCGTCCGGTTGAACTGGCGCAACACGATGCGCAGCCCGGGATTGGCGTCGCGCGCCAGCAGGGCGGCATGCAAATTGAGCTGGTCGTCGGGCGAGAGCGCCAGGATCGTCGACCGCTCGGCGAACCTCGGCAAGATCCAACCCCTCCGGACTGTCCGGCCGGGCGCCGACGAAATCGGCGCCAATCGCGGTGACCGCCTCGGCAAACTCGCGATTGGGGCGCCACAAGACGACGACCCGATGGCCTTGCAGCGCACAGATTTCGGCGGCGGTATTGAGCGCCAGCGTGTCGCCGCCGACGACGATCATCAGCGGCGCGTCGGACGACGCCAAGTCTCTAGCCGCTGTTGTCGGGATCGGGCGGGTACGAATGCCGCACGCCGAGCCCGTCTTCGACGACCCAACCGGCACCCTCCGGATCGGCGCCAATGGCACTGGGGCCGATCGGAACCTTGCCGTAGCCGCCCGGAATATCGAGGACATAGGTGGGCTGGCACAGACCGGAGACGCGCCCGCGCAATCCCCGCATCAGCCGCTGGCCGGCGGCGATCCCGGTGCGGAAATGGGAGGTGCCGGGGGCGAGATCGGCATGGTGCAGGTAATAGGGCTTGACCCGCATCGCGACGAGGCCGCGGAAGAGCGCTTCCAGCACCGCCGCGTCGTCATTCACGCCGCGCAACAGCACGCTTTGCGACAGCACCGGGATGCCGGCGCGGACCATCCGGCCGACTGCGCCGCGCATGCTTGCGGTCAGTTCGCGCGGGTGGTTCGCGTGGATCACGACGAAGACTGCCTTCTCCCCCGCGAGCGCCCCGACCAGCCGCGGCGTGACGCGCCCGGGGTCGACCACCGGAACGCGCGTGTGAACGCGGATCGCGCCCAAATGGCCGATCCGGTCCAGAGTTTCAACGATAACGGCGAGACGGCGCGGCCCAAGAATGAACGGGTCGCCGCCGGTGATTATCACCTCCCAGATTTCGGGGCGCTCGCGAATGTAGGCAAAGGCCCGTTCGAGAGCCGACGGGTCGAGCATCGCCGGCCGCTTGCCGACGACCTCGCGGCGGAAGCAGAAGCGGCAATAGACTGGGCAGAGATGCGTCGGTTTCAGCAGCACCCGGTCGGGGTAGCGGTGGACAATGCCCGGAACCGGCGACCAGCGTTCGTCGCCGATCGGGTCGGCGCGCTCCTCCTCGGCGACCGCCAGCTCCTGGGCATTCGGCACGAATTGTGCCGCGATCGGATCGTTCGGGTCGGCGGGGTCGATCAGCCCGGCCATATCCTCGGTCACGGCAACCGCGAATTTGGCCGCGACCTGCCTTATTTCATCCGACTGGCTCGCCGGGGCCAATTCCAGCGAAAAAAGGTCTCGATTACGCAGGGTCAAGGGCTGTTTCCTTTTGCCGGCGGCCTGCTGGCAGCAGCTTCGCGGCGCCGACCATAGGATTGGACGGCTCAGGTGGCCAACTCGGTCACTATCGGCTGGGCGCAAATGGCGCGGCTTTCGCTGTAGCGCAGCGATGTTTCGATCGTGTCGCCGTCGAGTGTGCGGATGCGGAAGATGTGGGTCTTCTGATCGGCGCCGGCGAGATGCATCACGCCGATCGGCTCGTGCGGCGCGTAGGGTTCGACAAAGAGACCGCGCGCCGGATCGAAGGCGGGTGCGGCGTCGCCCGGCATCCAGTTGCAATATGCGGGCAGCAGGTTGACCGGAAGGCCGTTCGGCGAAGATCACATAGTTGAGCGCAGTCTGCTCGATGAAAAAGAACCGAGTGCGCTGGGCGATCCGGGTCATCACCCCGATCCAGGCATCCCAATGCGGGGCGTCGTGGTGCAGCGCGAAGACGCCGCAATTCAGCATCGGGTTGCGGCCGAGACGGTCGGCGACCCGCCAACCGAACGCGGTGCGGTAATTCTTCCAGGCGAGCGTCCAGCCGAAGAGTTTCGGCCGCTTGTAATGCCGCTTATAGGCGCGGTCGATCTCCGGCGTGATCGCCAGTTTGTCGGTTCCGGCGGCAGCGACGTAAAGCTCGATCGCGCGCCAATCCTGCACCCAGGCGTCGGCGTCGATCCACAGATAGGTTTCGTAGCCGGGGAAATGGCGGCGCAGAAAGGGTCTGGCAAGCTGTGCCTTCAATGTCTCCGGCGCGTTTTCCCGGTCGGGAAAATCGAAATCCCAGCCCGGCCGGACGAGATGCCGCACCCGCGCGCCGAGCCACTCGCGCTGAGGAGGGTCGAGGCCAAAATCGAGAATGCCGATCGCCGCGGCCGTTCGCTGCGCCAGGATCGACAGCACGGTGTCGCGCAGCAGCGGGAAATAGAAGCGGTCGGCGCCGCTGACGAGCACCAGCCGGCCGGACTGCGTCATTCAGGGGACGAGGCGGTAGCCGCCGGGCTCGGTAACCAGGATTTCCGCCCGCGCCGGGTCGCGCTCGATCTTTTGGCGCAGCCGGTAGACATGGGTTTCCAGCGTATGGGTCGTGACCCCGGCATTATAGCCCCAGACTTCGCCCAGCAACCGGTCGCGCGCGATCGGCTGCTCGCCGGCGCGATAGAGGTATTTGAGGATCGCAGTCTCTTTTTCGGTCAGGCGCACCTTGCGGCGGCCGCTCGGATCGGTCAGGAGCTTGGCGCTCGGGCGGAAAGTGTAGGGGCCGATCGTGAACACCGCGTCGTCGCTCTGCTCGCTCTGCCGCAGATGGGCGCGCAGCCGGGCGAGGAGCACGCTCAGGCGAAACGGCTTGGTCACGTAATCGTCGGCGCCGGCATCGAGACCGCTGACGGTGTCGGCGTCGCTGTCCGCTCCCGTCAGCATCAGTATCGGCGCGCGCACCCCCGCCTGCCGCAGCCGCCGGCACAACTCGCGACCGTCCATGTCGGGCAGGCCGACGTCGAGGAGGAAGGCGTCGAACCGCTCGCCGCCGACGATGTCGAGCGCTTCGGCTGCGGTGCCGCAATCGGCCACGGCGAATTCGTCGTTGAGTTCCAGCTGTTCGGCAAGCGATCGGCGCAGGGGTTCGTCGTCGTCGACAATCAGGATTTTGCGGCCAGCCCTCATGATCCCCCCGAGCGGACGGGTGCTAATGCGCTCGATCCGAAAAATCGCGGCGCCCGATTATTGGCAAGACGCCGCCCGATCATCCCCGGTTGTGCTCGCCCGACTCTAGAGGAAGCGGGCCGAGGCTTCCAGAGCCGCTTTTGCGGGCGGCAGGGCGGCGAGCCGCTCGCAGGCGGCTTCCCAGATCATCACCGCCTGCCGCCAATCTGGCAAGAGGCGACCGGCCGCGCGCGAGCCGGCGGCGAGCCGGGACGCCAATGCCGGCTCGGTCAACACCCTGCGCAAGGCGCGCGCGAAGGCCGGCGGATCGCCTGGCGGCACGAGCAGCGCGGCCTGCCGTGGCACGGTTTCGGCGATGGCGCCGGCTGTCGTCGCGACAATCGGCAGGCCGTGCGCCATGGCTTCGGCGTAGGCCATGCCGTAGCCCTCGTAGAACGAGGGCAGCACGAAGGCGTCGGCGGCGAGGTAGGCGCGCGCGACCGATCGCGGCGGCTCTTCGCCGGCCAGCACGATGCGGCGGCCAAGGCCAAGCGCCGTAATTTTCCGCCGCACCGCGCGCGCCGTTCGCGGGTCGCGATCGAGCGAGCCGATGCAGGTCAGGCGCCAGTCGAGATCGCGGATACGGTGCAAGGCTTCGATCAGCACGGTATGGCCCTTGCGCGGCACGACGCCGGCCACACAAAGGAGCGCGCCAAAGCGGCCGTTCCGTCTCGGCCGCGGATATTTCGGTTTGGCGGTCCCCGGCGGGACGATCGCTATCCGATCGCGCGGAATCCCGTATCCCGCGAGCGCCGCGGCCGTCGCCTCGCTCGGGCAGAGGATGCCACGAAAGCAGGGCAGCAAGGTTGCTTCGATGGCGGCGGCGCGAACTGCCGCTGTGGGTGAGATCCCGGTTTCCTGCGCGAGGGTATGGTGCACAAAAGCGATCAGACGCAGCCGGCCGGCGTGGCTTGGCAACGTGCGTCGACGAGATTGTCGAAGGCCAAGCCGTCGATGACGGTCTGCGTCCCGGCCGGGAGATCGGTGAGCGCTTGTTCGCTTGAAGGGACCGCCGTCAGTTCGACAACCCGGACATCCCGGCCGCGGGCGCGCAACCCCGCGACGATGTAACGGTCGAAGAGATAGCCGCCGGTAAGTTGATCGAGCCGTCCGGGAACAACGAGAGCGATCGGGCTCATCCGAGCGGCGCGTCATAGGTGGCCGAGGCAGTGGGATTTTCGCGCAGAACGACCTTGAGGCCCGCGATCGTCGCGGCGCCGAGCGCGCCGCTCGCGATGCGCCGCGCCAGCCGGCCATGGATTTCGGCGGCGAGGAATTCGGTCGTCGTGTTATGCCCGCGAAACTCGGCGATCTCGTCGAGATTGCGGTAGTCGAAATCGGCGAGGACGCCCTTCAGTAGATCAAGCGCGCTGCCGATGTCGCAGATGATGCCGTCGGCGTCGAGTTCGGCCCGGCGGAACTCGGCCTCGACCACGTAGGTGGCGCCGTGCAGCCGTTGCGCCGGTCCGAAAACCGCGCCGGAGAGACTGTGCGCGACCATGAAATGATGGCTGACGGTGATGCTGTACATGGGCCGCCTCGCGGGTCAGGGATAGGAGAGCGTGTGGCAGAGCGCGCCGGTCTGCGAGGCGGCAAGCGCCGGCATCAATTCCGGCAGCCGGGCGAAGTCGCTGTCGCCGCCAAGGAGGCAATCAAAGACCGGGTCGCGCAGCAATTCGAGCGCTAGCTCCAGCCGGCGGCGATGCGACCAGCGCGGCCGTCGCGCGGCGGGCAGCGCGCCCACCTGTGACGAGCGCAGGGTCAGCCGGCGGGCATGGAAGGCGCCGCCGAGCGGCAGCGACGACCATCTGCGCGCCGTACCAGCTCATCTCGACGATCACGGCCTCCACGCCGGCGAGCCCGAGCGCGGTCCTCAGGCCCTCGGCCGAGCCGCTGGCGTGAAATACAAGATCGGCCTCGCCCGCGGCCTGCTCCGGCCGGGCAAAGCGGCAGCCCAGTGCCGCCGCCAGCGTTTCTCGACCCGGGTCGATGTCGATCAGCTCGACCACGGCGCCGGGAAGACGCGCGGCGAGCGCCCCGATCAGGGCGCCGACGACGCCGGCGCCGATGACCGCGATCCGGTCGCCCGGTCCCGGCGCGCCGTCCCACAATCCGTTTATCGCGGTTTCCATGTTGGCGGCGAGAACGGCGCGCCGATCGGGGACGTCCTCGGGAACGACCAGCACCGCCTCGGCGGGGACGATCAGTCGATCCTGGTGCGGATGCAGGCAGAAGACCCGGCGGCCGAGGAGCGCCTCGGGTCCCTCCGTCGACGCCGCCGACGAGCGCGTAGCCATATTTGACCGGAGCCGGGAAACTGCCCTCCTGAAACGGGCAGCGCATCCGCTGCCATTCGCTCTGCGGTACTTCGCCGCGGAAGACCAATGCCTCGGTGCCGCGGCTGATCCCGCTGGCGATGGCGCGCACCAAGACTTCGCCCGGCCGCAGCGTGCGCAAACGCTCGCTCCTGATCTCGCCGCGGCCGGGGGCGGCGACCCAGAACGCCCGCGCTTCGGCGCCTCCCGGCATGGAATAACCTTGGGTTTACCATGGTCTAATTGCCGTCGATTGACGGATACACCGAACCTGAGGCCGATGTCGATTCGTTCTGCTTCAACCCCTTCGCCGTCTCTGGCGCTGCAACAGGAAGTGCGCTCGGTGCTTGCGGGCGCCCTTGGGCTGACTGCCGCCGCGACGCTTCTGCTGGTCGCCGGCGGCGTCCTGGCGGCCCTGCCGTCGGCGGTCGGCCTGCTGCTGTTCGCGCTTCTGGTCGGTCTTCTCGAGCGCCGCGTCGCCGTGCATCATCCGCACGCGCGCCTCGGCCTCGCCAACCGGATCACGCTGGTGCGGATGGCGGTCGCGTTCCTGATCGCCTGCCGCGCGCTCGAATTTACGGCGGCCGACCCGACCGAACGCTGGGTGTTGAGCGTGCTCGCCGCCATGGCATTGCTGCTCGATGGCGCCGACGGCTGGGCGGCGCGCTGGCAGGGATTGGCCTCGGTGTTCGGCGCTCGTTTCGATCTGGAAGTCGACGCCTTTCTGATCCTGGCGCTGGCGGTCGTCGTCGTCGAAAGCGGCGCGGTCGGGCCGTGGGTGCTGGCGATCGGGGGGATGCGCTATCTTTATCTCGGCATCGCCCGGCTGGCGCCGGCGTTGCGCGAGCCGCCGCCGCGCAGCCAATACAGCGATTGCCGCCGCAAGACCATTGCGGTGGCGCAGAGCATTGCGCTGATCTTTGCGTTGCTGCCGCCGACGCCGCCGATCTGGTCCGGCATTGCCTGCGCCTTGGCGCTGGCGCTGCTCGTCTATTCGTTTGCCGCCGACATTGCCATGCTGCTATCGATGCGCGCCGATTAGATCGAGGTCGAAAGATCCCGCCGACGCCCCATATGATGCGCGGCGGCAAGGAGAAAAATGTGGTCGAGTTCGGGTCCGTCCCCCAGGCGCCCGGCGGCGCCGTCCCATCCCAGCCCGGCAATGTGCATGCGCTAGGCGAAGCGGTTACCGCCCTGCGGCGCGGCGATGCGGTGCTGATCCGGGATCAGAGCGAGGCGGTGCTGGCCGTCGCGGCCGAGCTGGTCGACAAGGACAATCTCGACCGCCTGCGGCGGATTGCCGGTGGACCGGCGAGCGTCGTCCTGACCCGCAGGCGCGCGGTGGCGCTGGGGCTTGCCTCGCGCGACGAGCTATCGGGCGCTCTGTCGATCCCGGTGGCGCCCGATCTTTCGGCCGAGGTGATCCGCAACCTCGCCGATCCCGCTGCCTCGCTTGGCGTCGAGCCGCCCGGATTTGGTCCAGCGCCGGCTGCGGCGCGCGGCGCCGCCCTCGCCGCGGTGACGCTCGCGAAACTTGCCTCGCTATTGCCCGCCGCACTGGCGGTGCGCCTCGGCGCCGCCGAGGCGGCGATGATCGCCCGGCGCGGCGATGTCGCGGTGGTCGACGCCGCCCTGGTGTTCCGCCGCGATGCCGCGACGGCCGGCATCGAACGCGTCGCCGAGGCGCGGGTGCCGCTGACTGACGCCGAGAACGCCCGGCTGATCGCGTTCCGCCCGCGCGACGGCGGCGGCGAGCATCTGGCGATCGTGATCGGCGCGCCTGATCCTTCCTCCCCGGTGCTGGTGCGGTTGCATTCGGCCTGCTTCACTGGCGATTTCCTGGCTAGCCTGCGCTGCGATTGCGGCGATCAGCTGCGCGGCGCCATCGCGGCGATCGCCGATGCTGGCGGCGGCGTGCTGCTCTACCTGGCGCAGGAGGGCCGCGGCATCGGGCTCGTCAACAAGCTGCGCGCCTATCAGTTGCAGGATTCCGGTTTCGACACGCTCGACGCCAACGAGCAATTGGGTTTCGACGCCGACGAGCGGGTCTACCTGCCGGCGGCCGAGATGCTCCGCCAGCTCGGGTTCGCCACGATCAAGCTGATGACCAACAACCCGGAAAAGGTGGCCGCGCTCGAGCGCTACGGCATCCGCATCGCCGAGCGCGTGCCGCACGCCTATCCCGTCGAACGGCCACAACGAGCGCTATCTGCGCACCAAGGCGATCCGCAGCGGCCATTTTCTTTATCTTTAGTGGCCCCGTCCGGTGGACCTCGTCGTCAGCGCGTCGGGCGCGGCGCACTGGGGCATGCGGCGGATGCGCTGCGCCCTCGGCCGCTCGGGGGTGCTGAGCGACAAGCGCGAGGGTGATGGCGGCACGCCGGCCGGGCTGTGGCCGATGCGCGAGGTGCTGTTCCGCGAGGACCGGCTGGGCGAGATCGTGACGCCGCTGCCGGCCCGCGCGCTTGACCCCGCCGACGGCTGGTGCGACGACCCGGCCGATCCCGCCTACAACCGCCCGGTGCGGCTTCCCTACCCGGCGCATTGCGAGGCATTGTGGCTCGCGGATCGGGTCTATGACGTGATCGTGCCGCTCGGCTACAACGACGATCCGGTCGTGCCCGGTCGCGGCAGCGCCATCTTTCTGCATGTCGCGCGACCGGATTTCGCGCCGACCGCCGGTTGCGTCGCGCTCGCCCTCGGCGACTTGCTGAGGGTTCTGCGCAGTGCGCGCCCCGATTCGCGGGTGCTGGTGCGGCCGACTTAAGGCGGCGAATTGCGGGCGCCGAAGATCGCGGTGCCGACCCGGACATGGGTGGCGCCGAAGCGAATCGCGGTTTCGATCACCCTTGCGCGGCAGAGTGCGCCGCCGCTCGCCACCGGCCGAACATCAGGCCTGCCAAGCCGATGCTCAACAGACTAAGTGAACCAGGTTCAGGCACCGTCGTCCGGCCGTCTATGTACGCCCAGACACTGGGATAATTATATGTGCCATCTCTTCCGGTAAGCGGACCGATTGATCCGGAGGTCACGGTATCCCCATCGGGAACGGCGAAGCCACCGAATACCGCTGTATCGAAGAAATCGCTCGATGCGGGAAATCCTGATGGTACATATGATCCAGCAACCGAGGCGAGTTGCGTATTCATATAAAATGAGGTGTTAGGAAGCATTTCAAATCCTATGTTTACAGTGCTGTCGAATGAATTTGCCGATGTATATTCGTAGTAGTTAATATATACGCAGATTTCTGTCGCTGATCCAGTAGAAGGACAACCACCCAGATCGTCTGTACTGTTAAATACATTGTCCACAAAATTATTGATAATGTACGATCCGCCCGGCTGGCTGCCCGTAGCCGCCTCGACCTGTAGCGCGACGGTAAAAGCAGCTGTTCCATTGCCAAACGGGCTGATATGTGCCTCTGGAATTGAACCATCGACGAGAAGTGATACAATGACAGGCACTGGGTCAGGCGAGGCGCTGTTTATTACGAAACTATCGGTGAAACTGGCGTTCGCGGTCTGGTCTAGAAAGCGTGTTGCGGGGCCGGGTCCGTTGACGTTTGCCTTGGCCCGCAAGATGCCGGTGTCTGCGCTCGCCCGCGACGAGCCGTCCGCGTTGCTGGCTTGCCGATCCAATGGTGCGGCCGAGCCGTCAGATACGTCGATTGGGCGGGACGAACTGCCGTCGGAATTAGTAACTTCTTGATGCAAAGTCACTTCGTTCGGCGAGTTGCCGGCGAGCACCGGAGCGGCGGAGGCGGGGGGGCCACGGCTGCAGCGAATGCGAAACCTCCGGCCAATACACCGTAGCGCGCGAACCTCATGTTACTCTCCTTTAATGAGTTCTCGGGTAGCCGTAGGCAGTTCCTATGCCAACGTCAATGAGACCGGGTTTGTTGGGCATTCACATGATTTTCCCGCAAGGCTGTAAATTTTTCCGACACGAGGTTGCGGGTGTCTTCGCCCGATAAAAAGAAACCGGCAGACTTATGTGCGGATTCCCGGCTCCTTCTCGCCATTAAGTGCATATGGCAGTGTATATATGTAAAATATACCGACACGCTGGAGTAAGGCCGATGTCATGTTGATCCCGTTACAATATCGTTACAATCCGTACGGGGACTGCTTTACTGCGCCGCGACTGCCGAAGATCGCGGTGCCGACCCGGACGTGGGTTGCGCCAAAGCGGATCGCCGTCTCGAAATCGGCGCTCATTCCCATGCTCAGCAGTTCGAGGCCGGTACGCCGCGCGATCTCGCGCAACAGCGCGAAGTGGGGCGCTGCCTCCTCGTCGAGCGGCGGTACGCACATCAATCCGACGATCGGCAGCCCGAGGCGATCGCGGCAGTCGCCGATAAAGGCGTCGGCTTCGGCAGGCGGAATGCCCGATTTCTGAGGCTCCTCGCCGGTGTTGACCTCGATCAGGCATGGCGGCCGGCGCCCGCTGCGGTCCATCTCGCGGGCCAGCGCTTCGGCGAGACGGGGCCGGTCGACCGTCTCGATCACGTCGAAGAGGGCGACGGCGTCCCGGACCTTGTTGGTCTGCAGCGGCCCGATCAGATGCAGGGCAAAATCGGGAAAGGATTCGCGCAATGCGGGATATTTGACTTCGGCTTCCTGCACCCGGTTCTCGCCGAACACACGGTGGCCGGCGTCGAGAGCCTCGCGCACGGCGGCCCCCGGGAGCGTCTTGCTGACGGCGACCAGAGTAACGCTTTGCGGTGTGCGCCCGGCGGCGACGGCGGCAGCCGCGATGCGGCGTTGCACGGCGGCGAGGTTGGCGGCGATAACCCCTTCCATATGACCTCCATTCCTGGCACAACCCTGCTTCCTGGCTCCGGCCGCAGCAGGCCGCTTCGCCGAGGATTTCGTGATGTGGGCTATCCATTACCGCCTGTCGGTCGCCCTTGCGGCAAGTCTTTCGTTGGCGCTCGCCGCATGCGCATCGGCGCCTCCCGCCGGCGTGACGAGCAATCCGGCAACGCCGGTAACGGCGCAACAGGCGGCGAGCGACCCGGACGAAATTGACACGGATGCGACAATCTGGACCGTTCTCGGGCTTGCCAAGAAGCGGTCCTACCGCCAGCCCGGACCGCAAACCGGGAGCACCGTGAGCCCGATTCTGTGGCAGGCGACGCTCGACACGCTGGACTTCGTCAAGTTCGCTTCCCAGGACCCGCTCGGCGGTTCTCTGGTCACCGATTGGTACTCGCCCCCGGACAAGCCGAACGAACGAATGCGGATCAATGTCTTCATTCTGGCGCGGGACTTGCGGTCGGATTCGCTCGCGGTCACAGTCGACCGCCAGGAACTTTCGGCGACCGGGCAGTGGGTCGACACGACGATCGCGAGAAAGGTCGAGGATGACCTCGAAACCACGATTTTGCACCGGGCGCGCCAGCTCAAACGCGCCTGGACGGCGAAGCCGAGCTGAGACGGCTCGGGTGGCGGTGACCGGCCGCGCCGCCGAAACCTGAAAGAAACCATGTCGCGATATAACTTTCGAGAGACCGAGGCCAAATGGCAGCGTCTTTGGCGCGATCAGCGGCTGTTCGAGGTCGTGGCCGAGGCCGGACGTCCGAAATATTACGTGCTCGAAATGTTTCCCTATCCGTCGGGGAAACTGCATGTCGGGCACGTGCGAAACTACACGATGGGCGACCTGGTCGCCCGCTACCGGCGGGCGCGCGGCTTCAACGTACTACATCCGATGGGCTGGGACGCCTTCGGGCTGCCGGCCGAGAACGCGGCGATCGCCGAGCAAACGCACCCTGCGGTCTGGACGCAGGAAAACATCGCGACAATGCGAGCCCAGCTCCAGCGCATGGGCTTTGCCTATGACTGGTCGCGCGAGGTCGCGACCTGCCATCCCGAATATTACCGGCACGAGCAGAAGATGTTTCTCGATTTCCTCGCGGCGGGTCTCGCCTACCGCAAGGAATCCTGGGTCAATTGGGACCCGGTTGAGAACACGGTGCTCGCCAACGAGCAGGTGATCGACGGGCGCGGCTGGCGCTCCGGAGCGATCGTCGAGAAGCGCCTGCTTTCGCAATGGTTCTTGCGGATTACCGCATTTGCCGAGGAATTGCTTGACGCGCTGGGTGGGCTCGAACGCTGGCCCGAGCGGGTGCGGCTGATGCAGGAAAATTGGATAGGCCGCTCGGAGGGGGCGCGGGCGGGTTTCGACATCGACGGGTGCCATGAGCGGATCGAGGTCTTCACCACCCGGCCCGACACGCTTTTCGGGGCATCTTTCCTGGCGCTATCGCCGAACCATCCCCTGGCGCAGCGGCTTGCCGAAACCGATTCCGGGCTCGCCGCCTTCATCGCCGAATGCAACCGCATGGGAACCAGCGAGGCGGTCATCGAGGCCGCCGAGAAGCGCGGCTGGCCGACCGGGCTCGAAGCCGTGCATCCGTTCGATCCGGGCCGCCGCGTCCCGGTCTACGTCGCCAATTTCGTGCTGATGGAATACGGCACCGGGGCGATCTTCGGCTGTCCCGCGCATGACCAGCGCGACCTCGAATTCGCTCGCAAATACGGGTTGCAGGTGATTCCGGTAGTGCTGCCGCCGGGCGCCGATCCCGCGAGCTGTTCGATCGGGGAGGAGGCGTTTGTCGAGGACGGCATTCTGTTCAATTCGGATTTTCTCGATGGCCTCTCTGTCGCGGCGGCGAAACGGGCGGCGGGCGAGCGGCTCGAGGCTCTCGGCCGAGGCGAGCGCACGATCGCCTACCGGCTGCGCGATTGGGGCGTGTCGCGGCAGCGTTACTGGGGCTGCCCGATACCGGTCATCCATTGCGGCGCCTGCGGCATCGTTCCAGTGCCCGAGAGCGATCTGCCGGTCCTCCTCCCCGAGGAAGCCGATTTCACGGCGCCGGGCAATCCGCTCGACCGTCATCCGAGCTGGAAGCATGTCGATTGTCCGAAATGCGGCGGGACGGCGCAGCGCGAGACAGACACTTTTGACACCTTCTTTGAATCCTCCTGGTACTTCCTGCGGTTCTGCTCGCCGCGTTCGCCGGCCGCTTTCGAGCGAGCCGAGGTCGATTATTGGATGCCGGTGGACCAGTATATCGGCGGCATCGAGCACGCCGTGCTGCATCTGCTCTATTCGCGTTTCTTCATGCGCGCCTTGAAGCAGTGCGGCTATCTCGATCTCGACGAACCCTTTGCCGGCTTGTTCACGCAGGGCATGGTCTGCCATCAGACTTATCAAAACCCGGACGGCGATTGGCTCTTTCCGGAGGAAGTCGAGACCGATCCGGCCGGGCGTCTGCTCGATCGCGGCGGCCGACCCGTCGCCGCCGGCCGCACCGAGAAGATGTCGAAATCGAAAAAAAATGTCGTCGGGCTCGACGCTATCGTCGACACCTACGGCGCCGACACCGCGCGTTTCTATCTGCTGTCGGACAGTCCTCCGGAGCGCGACCTCGAGTGGACCGATACCGGAATCGAGGGCATCTGGCGCTACGTCAACCGGCTGTGGCGGATGGTCAGCGAGCCGCCGGTGCCGCTACCGCCGCCCAGAACGCCCCTCCCGCGGGATTTGTCGCCAGCTGTCGCCGCGGTTCGTCGCGCGACGCACCGCACGATTGCCGCGGTGACCGACGATCTCGACAAATTCCGCTTCAACCGCGCGGTGGCGCGCATCCGCGAATTGTCGAACGTGCTCGACGAACTGCCGTCCGGGGAGCCCGGTGCGCCCGAGGCGTTGCGCGAGGGCCTCGAAACGCTGACCCAACTCATCGCTCCGATGATGCCGCATCTGGCCGAGGAGATGTGGCAATGCCTGGGTGGCGCCGGCTGGGTCGCCAACCAACCCTGGCCCGAAGCCGATCCCGAACTTGCCCGCGACGAGCAGGTGACGATCGCCGTCCAAGTCAACGGCAAGCTGCGCGCCACCCTCGATCTGCCGCGCGACGCGGCAAACGACGCGGTCGAGAACGCCGCACTGGCGTCGCCGCAGGTTCTGCGCTGGCTGGCGGGCCGCACGCCGCGCAAGGTCATCGTCGTACCGAACCGGATCGTCAGCATCGTTGCCTGACGTGAAGAGCAGCCGGGCGGCGCTGGCGGCCGGGTTCGCGATATTGCTGTCGCAAGGGGTTTCCGGTTGCGGCTGGACGCCGCTCTACGCCGATCTGGAGCGCGGACCGGCCGACGAGGAGCTGCGCGCGATCCAGGTGGCCCCGATCCCGGAGCGGATCGGGCAGCGGCTGGCGATAGCACTGCGCAACTCCCTCAATCCGCAGGGTGAGCCAACCAAACAGCGCTATCGTCTGGCGACTACGTTGAGCGTGTCGTTATCCAATCTCGGCATCCAGACGCAGGGGACGGCTACGCTCGGGCGACTGGATGTTTACGCCACCTACTACCTGATCGAGATTCAGAGCGGCAACAGCCTTCTGGTCAACACGGTGCACGTCCAGAATTCGTTCGATCTCAACCCCAACCAGTATTCGACGGTGGTCGGCGAGGACGACGCCGCGGTTCGCTCGGTCGCCGAATTGAACCGGGAGATCGTGACGCGGCTGTCGCTGTTCATGGCGCACCGCGACGAAGCGAACCGAAAGGCCGCGGAAAGATCGTGAAACTCGCGGCGGCGCGGATCGAGGCCTTTCTGCGGCGGCCGGAGGACGGAGTTTGCGCGGTCCTCTTCTGCGGGCCGGATGCGGGTCTGGTGCGCGAGCGGGCCGATCTCCTCGCCCGCAGCGTCTGCCCCGATCTCGGCGATCCATTCCGCGTGGCCGATCTCGACGGCGCCGCGCTCGCTGCCGATCCGGCGCGGCTTGCCGACGAAGCGAGACAGCTCTGCCTCCTCGGCGGAAGGCGCGTGGTTCGCATCCGCGGGGCGGGCGACAGTCTGGCGCGGCTCTTCAACGGCCTACTCGACGAGCCGCCGGGCGATGCGCTGGTCGTCGTCGAGGCCGGCGAACTGTCAGGCTCCTCGCCACTCCGGCGGCTCTTCGAAGCCTCGCCCCATGCGGCGGCGATTGCGTGCTATCCCGACTCGGCGCGCGACCGCGCCGCCGTCATCCGCGAGACTTTGGCCGCACACCGCGTCAGCGCGGGCCGTGACGCGCTGCAATACCTGGTGGAGCACCTCGGCAGCGACCGCCTGGTGACGAGGTCCGAACTCGAAAAGCTCGTTCTCTATGCCGGAGACGGCGGCAAGATCGATCTCGACGAAGCCAGGCATGCGATCGGCGACA
The DNA here is from genome assembly GCA_963799085.1 of uncultured Alphaproteobacteria bacterium. Lineage (GTDB taxonomy): Bacteria > Pseudomonadota > Alphaproteobacteria > ATCC43930 > CGMCC-115725 > AP-15. Next base: position 63,813 of record CAWCWA010000024.1, read on the forward strand.
GCGCCGCGGTCGATCTCGATGACGCGATCATGGCTGCGGCCGAGGGGGATATGCCGCGGCTCGAACGGGTGGTGGGTCGCGTCTTCCAGGAAGGCGAGTCGCCGGTCGCGGTGATCCGGCGCGCGCTGCGCCATCTGCACCGGCTGCAGCTGCTCGCCGCGCGGCATGCCGCCGGGACTACCGTCGAGGAGGTCATTCGATCCGCGCGGCCGCCAATCTTCTACAAGCACCAGGACGGGTTTCGCCGCCAGCTTGCGATCTGGAGCGAGCCGAGGCTTCGTCCCGAGCTCGATCGCCTTGCCGAGGCCGAGCTCATCATGAAGACGACCGGAATGCCGGCCGAGACGATCTGCCGGGAAGCGCTGCTGCGGCTCGCGCAAGCCGCGGTAGACCGGAGTCGAGGCCGGGCGCCGTGAGCGGCGGCTCGCGGATGCCAAGCTCGACGCCCGTGATCCACCGGCGATGACGAAGGCGCCCGCGGCTCTACGACCAGGATTTCGTGCTCTGGACCGCCGAGCAGGCGGCGGCGCTGCGCTGCGCCAAGAGCTCCAACCTGCCGCTCGATTGGGAGAACCTGGCCGAGGAGATCGAAAGCTTGGGAGCCTCAGAGCGAGCCCAGCTTAATTCCCAAATCAGGCGAATTCTGCGTCACCTGATGAGGCTGGAGAACTCTCCGGCATTCGAACCCCGTGCCGGATGGCGGGCCACGATCCGAGACGCGCGAGCCGAAATCGAGGACTTGATAGGGCAAAGCCCGAGCCTATGCCGCCAGGCGAATGCGATAATCGCCAAACAGCTTCCTGTCGCGGCGAAGCTGGCGGGTGAGGATTTGGCCGCCTATGGCGAAGCCGCCGATAGAGTCGCGCAGCGCGGCTTTACCGCCGAGGAGGTGTCGGGCGACTGGTTTCCCCGGCAGGATCATCCCTCGCCGGAGGGCTGACTGGCAGGGCGGCCGTGGATATGGACATGCCGGCCGCCTGTCTCTTCGAGAATTCGGGTCGCGGTCAGTTCGCGGTCGGCATCCTCGCAGCGCACCCATAAGAGGGCGGCGCCAGCCTTCAGCGCCGCGGCGAAATCGGCGCTGTGCCGGGGTGCCGTGTAGTCGTCGAAAAATTCTTTCAGGGCGGCGCCACCGAGACCCGCGCCGACAGATGCCGGCGACAATCGCGGCGATCGGACCGCCCGAGATCAGGACGATTCCCGCGACGGTCAAGGGCGCGATGTATTTGATCTCATCGCTGAGCCCGGCCGGGATGATCCCGGGCCGGTCGCCGACCGCCTCGCCGGCGGCGGCGAGCAAATCGTGCGAGGCCAGCACCGATAGGTCGCTCGTCTCGAAGCCGGCCGCCAGCAATCCCGTTACCGCATTATGGAAATGCTCACGGTCGGGAAACGAGGCTACGGCCTCGCGAACCACCGGGAAGGATGTCGACGCCGGGGTCATGGCGATCCTCTTTCGTCCTCGCGCGGCGTGCATGTTACCGTCAAACGCCCAAATGCGCCCGTCTTCACCGCCCCGCCCTCCGATCGCCGAGCCGCCCCGAGGCGAACTTGCCGCCGCCTCGCCGATGATGGCGCAATATCTCGAGATCAAGGCGGCCAATCCCGGTTGCCTCTTGTTCTATCGCATGGGCGATTTCTACGAGCTGTTCTTCGACGATGCGGTTGCCGCCGCGGCCGCACTCGACATCGCGTTGACGCGGCGCGGCCGGCACGACGGCGCCGACATTCCGATGTGCGGCGTGCCGGTGCATGCCGGCGACAATTATCTCGCCCGGCTGATCCGCGCCGGGTTCAAGGTTGCGATCTGCGAGCAGATCGAGGACCCGCTCGAAGCAAAAAAACGGGGCGGCAAGGGGCCGCTGCAGCGCGCCGTCGTCCGCCTCGTCACCGCCGGAACCTTGACCGAGGAAGGGCTGCTCGACGCCCGGCGGCACAATTATCTGGCGGGGCTCGCCGAGGCTGGCGGCGAGATCGGGCTCGCCTGGCTCGACATTTCGACCGGAGCGTTCGCCCTGACGCCGAGCAGCGAGGCAGCACTGGGCGGCGACCTCGCCCGCCTCGGGCCGGGCGAAATCCTGTTGCCCGAAAGGATGCTGACCCGCCCGGCCTGGTCCGAGCTGCTGGCGGAATGGAAGCCGGTTCTGACGCCGTTACCCGATGCGCGCTTCGAGAGCGAGGGCGCTCGCCGCCGGCTCGAAGCGTTCTACGGGGTTGGCGTCCTCGACGGGTTCGGCAATTTCAGCCGCGCCGAACTCGCCGCCGCCGGGGCGCTGGTCGATTACGTCAGCCTGACGCAGCAGGGCCGCGCGCCGCTTCTTGAACCGCCCCGGCGCGTGACGCCGGGCTCGGTCATGCAGATCGACGCCGCCACACGGCGCAACCTCGAACTGACGGCCACACTGGCGGGCGAGCGCAACGGAAGCCTGCTGACGGGGATCGACCGCACGCTGACCGCCGGCGGCGCGCGTCTCCTCGCCGAGCAGCTCGCCGCACCCTTGACCGATCCTGCGGCGATCGCCGGCCGGCTCGACGCCGTGTCGTTCTTTATTGACGCGGCCGACACCCGTTCGGCATTGCGCGACAGGCTGCGCCGCTGCCCCGATATCGAGCGGGCCTTGACCCGGCTCAGCCTCGGGCGCGGCGGTCCCCGCGATCTGGCGGCATTGCGCGACTCCCTGGCCGAAACAGCGCTCCTGCGGCAGATGCTGGCGGCCTCGAATATGATGCCGCTGCCGGGACGGCTCGCAAGCGCGCGGGAAGCGCTCGGCGACCATCGGGAACTGGTCGAGCGGCTTGGCCAGGCGCTGGCCGAGGAGTTGCCCCTTCTCGCCCGCGACGGCGGCTTTATCGCGCCCGGCCATTCGACCGAACTCGATGAGTTTCGCGGGCTGCGCGACGAAAGCCGGCGGCTGATCGCCGAATTGCAGGCGCGTTATGCCGGCGAGACCGGGATCGCCGCGCTCAAGATCCGACACAACAACGTCATCGGGTTTTACGTCGAGGTCGCGGCCAGAGAGGCCGGCAAACTCGGCGCGGAATTCGCCCATCGTCAGACGATGGCCGGCGCGCAACGCTATAGGACGGTGGAGCTGGCCGATCTCGAAAGCCGGATCGCCAATGCCGCCGAGAGCGCGCTCGCGCTAGAATTGCGGCTTTACGACGATCTTGTGGGCGCGGTGATGGCCGGGCGCACGGCGATCAACGCCGCGGCGGGCGCGCTCGCCGTCCTCGATCAGACCGCCGCTCTGGCCGATCTCGCCGCCGAGCAGCGCTGGGCGCGGCCGCTGGTCGAGACCGGAACGGGGTTCGACATCCGCGGCGGCCGGCATCCGACCGTCGAGGCCGCACTCGCCGGGGACGGCGCCTTTGTTGCCAATGATTGCGCCTTGGGCGAGGAGCGAATCTGGCTCGTCACCGGCCCCAACATGGCCGGTAAAAGCACCTTTTTGCGGCAGAACGCGCTGATCGCGATTCTGGCGCAGATGGGGTCCTACGTGCCGGCGCACTCGGCGCGGCTCGGCGTCGTCGACCGGCTGTTCAGCCGGGTGGGTGCTGCCGACGATCTGGCGCGGGGGCGCTCGACCTTCATGGTCGAGATGGTCGAGACCGCTGCGATCCTCAATCAGGCGGGCCCGTCGTCTTTTGTCATCCTTGACGAGATCGGGCGAGGCACGGCGACCTTCGACGGCTTGTCGATCGCCTGGGCGTGCCTCGAACACCTGCACGAGGTCAATCTGTGCCGCGCGCTGTTCGCGACGCACTACCACGAACTGACCTCCTTGGCGGCCAAATTGCCGGCGCTCGCCTGTCATACGATGCGGGTCAAGGAGTGGCGGGGCGAGGTCGTCTTTCTGCACGAGGTCGGGCCGGGCGCCGCCGACCGCTCCTATGGCATCCATGTCGCGCGGCTGGCCGGCCTGCCGAAGGCGGTTACGGCGCGCGCCGAGGAGGTGCTGGAGGTACTGGAGAAAGGCGAACAGGGCGGGGCGCTCGCGCATCTGGCCGACGATCTGCCGCTCTTCAGCGCCGCCCGCCGCCACGCCGAACCGGCTGCGCCGCGGGAATCCGCGGTCGAGGCTCTGCTGCGCGAGGTGCGGCCGGACGAGCTGAGCCCGCGCGAAGCCCTCGACCTCATATACCGTCTCAAGCAGAAGACGAAATTGCCAGGCTGACCGCCGCCGAGTTGACCGCGATCATGGGCGGGACGACGATCCTCGGCGCAGGATGTGAATCGATTGAAGAGCCCATGACCGGAACACTGATCGATATCGCCGCGGCCGACGGAGGCCGCTTCTCGGGCTATCTGGCCTTGCCGAAACCGCGGCAAAGCTTCGCGACGAAAGCCGGCCCTCGAACACGCTGATGCGGTGCTGGGCGGAAAGCGCGCGGATGCCGCCGCGCGGTCATTCGGGCCAGGCGGCAACGTCGAGAAAGGTGCTCTGATAGGTGGCGCCCTCGCCGAGATCGGTGTAGCGGTCGGCGCAGAGCATGTTCACCGTGCCCGAGACGGTTTCCCCGTCGGGGCGCTGGCCGGGCACGAGGATGACGCCCGGCTGGATTTCATCGCTGACGCGGAGGACGAGCCCGACCGAGCCCCGATCGTTGTAGAGGCGCACGCGCTGCCCATCCGACAGCCCGCGCGCGGCGGCGTCTTTGGGGTGCAGCACGCAGCAGGGTTCGCCCTCGCGCCGGCGCAGAAATCCGACGCCGGAAAAGGCGGTGTGGCTCTGGAAATAGCCGGGGGCGGTCAAAAGCCGCAGCGGCCAGCGCGCGGCCTGCCGCTCTTCCTCGGGATCGGGCCGCCAGTCGGGCATCGGCGGGAGGCCCTGTGCTGCCATCTGTTCGGAATAGAATTCGAGCTTGCCGGAGGGTGTTCGGAACTCTTGCCCGCCCGAGGGCTTAAGCGAGATCGGCCCGGCGGCCTGAACATGTTCGGGATCGAGCCCGGCGGTGCTGCCGCGGGCGCCCCGCAGCATCGCCGCGGCAATCTCGGCGACCGGCATGCGGAATACCGGATCGTCGAGCCCCATGCGCTGCGCCAGCGCCTGCGCCAGCCGGAAATTCGGCCAGGCTTCGCCTTGCGGCGTCACGGCCTGCGGCGCGTATTGCAGGTAATAGGTGCCGTAGGCGCGGTAGAGGTCTTCGGTTTCGAGATAGGTGGCTGCCGGCAGCACGATGTCGGCGTAGCGCGCGGTCGCCGACAGGAACGGGTCATGGACGACGGTGAAGAGATCCTCGCGGGCAAGGCCGCGGCGGACCTTGCCGGCGTCGGGGCAGGTGACGGCCGGGTTGTTGGCGGCGATGAAGAGGGCGCGGATCGGCGGGTCCTCTAATTCGAGCAGCGCCTCGCCGAGGCGCAGATGGTTGACGGTGCGGGTCTGCGGCGGTCCCGAGGGCTTGCGGACAAAATCGTAGTCGAGTTCGCAGGAGGCCGCGGTCAGCAACAGCGCGCCGCCGCCCTTCCTGCCATAGGCGCCGGTGACACCCGGCAGCAGCGCCACCGCGCGCAACGCCTCGCCCGCCGCGGGCGAACCGCGTCATGCCCTCGCCGAGCCGGATGAAGGAGGCCTTGGCGCCGCCGTAAAGGGCGGCGAAGCGCTCGATGTCGGCGACCGGCAGGCCGGTGATCTCGGCGACGCGCTCGGGCGGGAAACGCGGCAGGATTTCGGCCTCCAGCCGGTCGAAACCGAACGTGTGGCGGGCGAGGTAGTCGCGGTCGCAGAGCCCGTCGCGCGCCAGGATGTGCATGACGCCCAGGGCCAGCGCTGCGTCGGTGCCGATCCGGATCGGCAAGTGGAAATCCGCCTGCCGCGCGGTGCGGCTCTTGCGCGGGTCGATGACGACGAGCGCAACGCCTTGCTTGCGGACCCTTTCGAGCTTCGCCCAGAAATGAACGTTGGTCGCGACGAGATCGGCGCCCCAGGCGACGACGAGATCGGACGCGGACGACGGCTTCGGGATCGGCGCCGCCGACCGGCCCGACGGTCATGTCCCAGGCGGTCTCGCAGCAGGTGTCGCAGACCGTGCCGGCGCGCAGCCGGCTCGCGCCCAGCGCATGGAACAGCCCGTTGACGAGGCCGCGGTTGATCTGCCCCTGATGCGCGCTGTAGGCGTAGCCGAGAAGCGCCAGCGGGCCAGACTGGGCGATGATCTCGCGCCAGCGCGCGGCGATCTCGTCGAGCGCCTCGTCCCAGCCGAAGGGCGCAAAGCGGCCCTCGCCCTTGGGGCCGACCCGGCGCAGCGGCGTCGCGATGCGCTCGGGCGAATGGACGAGTTCCATGTCGCGGTTGACCTTGGCGCAGGCGAAGCCGGCGGTGAAAGGGTGGTCCGGATCGCCGTCGATGCGCACGACCCGGCCGTTCTCGACCGTTGCCAGGAGAGAGCACATGTCGGGACAATCGTGCGCGCATACCACCCGAACCGTTTCCACCATCGGCCTCCTAACCGTCACCCGAATGGAGATGGCGATGGCGCTCGAATTGCGCTACCGCGGCGAGTGCCGCCGCGGCGGCCGGAAGTTCGTCATAGACCGGGATGCCGGCGGCGAGCGCCTGATGGCGGTAGACCTCCTTCCGCGCCTCGATCTCGGGCTCGCCGTCGGAGCGCAATACCAGCAGCAGGTGCGCCCGGCCGGGATGGCGATGGCCGGCGCGCAAGGCCGCCGCGATCAGATTGCCGAGCAGGTCGACCTGCGGATAGTCGAGCACGACCGGCATGTTGACGTGCATGACGACGGCGTCGGCTTCGCCGTGGCGCAATACCGCGTCGAGGATTTCCTCTGCGGCCGCGGCCTCGTTATGGCGCAGGATGTTGGCGGGGACATCGATCGGGTTGGCGATACTCGATCCCGCCGGGAGCGCGAGCGCACGCAGGGCCGCCGCCATCTCCGGGCCGAAACCCGACACTTCGAAGCCCGCGCGGGCGAATTGGTCGGCCGCGAGCACGCTGGCGCCGCCGCCATTGCCGAAGAGCGCTATGCGGCGGGTCGGACTTGCGGGCTGCGGTCGCAACACCTGAAAAGCGAGGAGCGCATCGACAAAGGCGTCGAGCGTCTCGACCATCGCCGAGCCGGTCTGGCGGGCGAGTGCGGTCCAGATCCGCTCGTCGCCAGCAAGGGCGCCGGTGTGCGACAGCGCGGCGCGCTGACCCTCGCGGGTGCGGCCGCCCTTCAGCAGCACGATCGGCTTTTCGGCGCCGGCCAGCAATTCGAAGAGGCGGCGGCCGTCGCCGCGCGTCTTCGAGATAGAGGCCGACGACCCGCGTCTGCGGATCGGCGAGAAAGAATTCGAGCAGGTCGGCGGCGCCGAGATCGGCGCAGTTGCCGACCGTCACCAGCGCCGCTAAGCGCCAAGCCGCGCCGCTCGGCCGCGGCGCATCACGTCCATGCCGAGCCCGCCGCTCTGCGAGACGACCCCGACCGCGCCGGTTTCGGCCGGCATGCCGCCGATAAAGGTCAGCCGGCCGCGCGGCGAGTACGTGCCGAGGCAATTGGGGCCGAGAAGCCGCATGCCGCCCGCGCGAGCCGCCGCGACGAGGGCCTCTTCGAGCGGCCGCCCGTCCTCGCTTTCGGCAAAGCCGCTCGTCATGACCTGCGCGATGCGGACCTTTCCCTCGGCGGCGCGCAGCACGTCGGGAACTTGTGCGGCGGCGATCGCGACAAAGGCGTAGTCGGCCGGCTCCGGCAACGCCGCGAGCGAGCGATAGGCGGGCAGGCCGTCGATCGTTGCCGCGCTCGGGTGGATCGGGTGGATCGCGCCGGCAAAGCCGTAATTGCGCAGATGCCGCAGGAAATTGTTGGCAGGGGCACCACCGCCCGGTCGAAGCGCCGAGCACGGCGACGCTGCGCGGCGTGAAGAGCGGCGGCAAAGCGGGCAAGCACATCGCTGTTCTCGCTGCTCCCGGTTTGGCGAGAGGCCGGCTGAGATCGGAGGACGATCCGGGCATCGGCGGCGACCGCACCCGCGGCGGACACGATCAGCGGGTTGATATCGATCTCCGCGATGTCGTCGGCGAGCGTCGGCAACAGGCCCTCGGGGCCGCCGAGGCGAAGCAGGACATCGATGAGCGCCGCTTCGTCGGCGACGATGCCGCCGCGGGCGCCGCGCAATACCGCAGCGCCGGGCAGTTCGGCGATCATAGCGCGGGCATCCGCGCGGCCGCAGCGGGCAGATGCGGAAGACGACGTCGTCGAGAATTTCGACAAAGACGCCGCCGAGCCCGAGCATGACGACCGGGCCGAAGCGTCGGTCGCAGAGGCCGCCGACGATCAATTCGTGGCCGGGCGGCGCCATCTCCTCGACGAGGAAGCCGTCGACCGGGCGGTCGGCGCGGCGTGCCTCGCGCAGCATCTCGGCCCGCGCCCTCTCGACCGCGGCGGCGTCGCCGAGCCCGAGCGCCACACCGCCGACATCGCTTTTGTGGAGCGACGCCTGGCGCGACCAGCTTCAGCGCATAGGGCGGCGACAGCGCGGCGAGGGCCGGACGCGGCCGGCTCCTCGCGGGCCGAGCCGCCGGCCGGCGGGAACCCGGATGCCGAATTGCGCCAGGATCGCCTTGGCGGCGGGCTCGTCGAGGGTGAGCCGCCCGGCTTTGCGCGCGCTGGCGAAGAGCGCCCGGTAGGTGTTCGTTCCGGGCGCGTTCACCCGAGGATCACGGCCACATCGCCCTCGGCGATCGGCTCGCCCTCTTCGACCAGGATCGCCGTGACGACGCCGTCGCCGGGCGCCAAGAAGCGGGATCTCCATCTTCATCAATTCGAGGATGATCAGCGGATCGTCCTCGGCGACCCGGTCGCCGACCTTGACCTCGATCTTCCAGACCGAGCCGGCGATTTCGCTGCGCACCTTGATCTCCGCCATCGGCCTGCTCTTTGTTGTCGCGCGAAAGCTAATCACCGCGGGTCAGTATTTGGTCGGCCAGTTGCTGAGCAGGTGGCGGCCGACCCCGCCCGTCAGGCGCAGGCGATGGACGTCGAGCGTCGCCTTGAGGAAGGCGCGGGTGTCGCGCGGGTCGATCACCGCCTGCGCCTCGTAGAGCTCGGCGAGCGCCCAGGCCGAAGTGTCGCGGGTCAATTCGGCGAGAAATTGACGGTAGCGCTCGGGGTCGTCCTCCTCGCGCACGCCGTAGAGCACGTTGACGCCGACCGCCGGGTCCATGAAGCCGAGATCGGCGCTGGGCCAGCACGCGACCTCGTCGGAATTCCGGCCGCCGCCCATGTTCAGATAGGCCTGCCCGTAGCTCTTGCGCAGGATGACCGAGACTTTCGGCATCGTGACGAGCGAGAGCGCGTTCATCCAGTTGATGATCTTGCCGGGTGCGCCGCGCATCTCGCCCTCGAGCCCGATCAGGAAACCCGGCTGATCGACCAGGATCACGAGCGGCAGGTTGAACAAGTCGCACAGCACCAGAAAGCTCGTGATCTTCTGGCAGGCGTCGACATCGATCGCGCCGCCCTTGTAGAGCGGGTTGTTGGCGATGACGCCGATGCTGTGGCCGTCGAGACGGGCGAGTGCCGTCACCGCCGAGCGGCCGAAGCGGCCCTTCAGCTCGAAGAGGCTGTCCTTGTCGACGATGGCGGCGACGACCTTGCGCATGTCGTAGACGCGGCTGCGCCCCTCCGGCACGAGGTCGGGGAGCCTGACGCCGCCCTCGTCCGAACCTGCGGGCACCGCGGCGACGGGCGGCGGCTCGTTCTGGTGGCTCGGCAGGTAGGAGAGAAAGCGCCGCACCGCGGCGATCGCCTCGGCGTCGGTGTCGACCGCGAGATCGACGATGCCGGTCGTCTCGGCGTGCAGTTTCCAGCCGCCCAGTTCCTGCTCGTCGACCGGCTGGTTGATCGCCAGTTCGGTGACGCGCGGGCTCGCGACCGCCATCGTCGCCCCCTTGCGCATGACGACGAAATCCGACATGCACGCGTACCAGGTCGACGAACCGTAGCAGCGCCCGAGCAGGGCCGAGGCCCAGGGCGTCTGGCGGAAGCGCTGATATTCGGTCGGGTCCTGGCCGAGGATGGCGCGTCCGGCGGCCCCCATGCGGTCGGGCATGCGCGCGCCGCTCGATTCACCGAGGAGCACGAGCGGCAGGCCGCGGGCGTTCGCCACCTCCTTGACGTGGCGGATCTTCTTCATGTTGACGACGCTCGAGGAGGCGCCGAGCACGGTGAAATCGTTCGACACGACCGCGATAGCGCGCCCCTCGATCCGGCCGAAGCCGGCGATCTTGCCGTCGGCGGGCGTGCGCTCGCGCATCTCGGGACGGATGCTGGCCGCGAAGAGGCCCGATTCCGTAAAGCTGTCGGGATCGAGCAGCAGGTCGAGCCGCTCGCGGGCGTTGAGGTTGCCCTCGGCGCGGCGGCGGGCGAGCTTGTCGGGCCCGCCCATCCCGAGCGCCTTCTGCCGCCGACGCTCGTATTCGGCGATCGTTTCCTCGAACGGCATCGGCTTCAGCAGCTTCCGGATATCAGTTGATCAGGCCGTAGAATTTGCCGGCGTTTTCGCAGGTGATCTTGTGGACCACGTCGGCGGGGAGGCCGTCGAACTGCTCCTCGATGTATTTCGTGGATTCGGGCCACACGCCATCGGGATGCGGATAGTCGGAGCCCCACATCAGGGTCTCCACACCGATATCCTCGACGAGCCTGGCGCCGATGCGGTCGTATTGGAAGGTGGCGCGGCACTGGCGGCGCCAGTATTCGCTGGGCTTCAACTTCATCAGGTCGCGGAAGCGGTCTTCGTACTCGAAATCCATGCGGTCGAGCGCGTAGGGCAGCCAGCCGATGCCGCTCTCGCCAAAGCCGAGCCGCAAATTCGGATAGCGTTCGAGGACCCCGGCGCCGATCACCGCGGCGATGATGTTGATCAAATTCATCTGGAAGCCGGCCACGCTGGTGAATTGCGCCTTGCGCCGCAGATCGCCCTGCAATTGCGCGCGCTGGCTCGCGGGTATGGCCGGGAAGGTGTGGAAATGCAGCGGCAACTGCACGTCGTTGACCGCCTTCCACAAGGGTTCCCAGACCGGGTGCCACATCGGCTCCATGTCCCAGGAACAGGAGAGTTCGAGCCCCTTGAGGCCTAGCTTCGCGACGCGGTAGACCTCTTTCGCCGCCGCCTCGATATCGCCATAGGGCAGGCAGGCGAGCCCGATCTGCCGGTCGGGATGCCGGCTGCAGAAACCCTTCAGCCAGTCGTTGTAGATGCGCAGCATCTCGTTGGCGGCCTCGGCGTCGCGCACCCGCGAGGCCACACCCAGGATGCCGAAGATGATCTCGGCGTCGACACCGTCGCGGTCCATGTCCTTGATGCGCTCGTCGGGGTCGCCGGGGCGGCGGATGCCTTTCCTGCCGTCCTCGTAAAGCCCGGTCTCGGCCATCTTGTCCACACGGTAGTTCTGGCCGGGGACGAATTTGCCGCCGACCGAGCCGACGCCGCCCAGGAGCCCCATATCGATGCCGGCCCTGGTCATCCAATGCGGGCCGTCGGGACCGTCCTCGACATAGGGCATGCGCTCCTTCAACTCGCGTTTCGCCTCGGAGACGAACAATTCGGGCGGCAGCCAGGGCAGGTCGAGATGGCAATCGGCCGAAATTCTTTTGTATTGCATCGCCTATTCTCCGCCGTGGCGCTTCGGGAACGCAGCGCGCGATCCTAGCCGCCGGCAATAGGAAAAGCTACAAATACTAGGCGGCGCCGCGCCTGCTGGTGCCGGGGCGGATCATCTTGGCCTGCGCCTGGAACGGGTAGAGGAACTGGCGCACGATGCCTTTTGGGAGCGGGATGCCGACGGTGCCGTAGCGGTGCGGCCAGGCCTTCCTGTCGCGCGGCATGTAGAAGGTGCCGAAGAGCCAATCGATCGCCGGCAGGTGTGCGACATAATTCTTGTCGATCGCCGCGTCGTCGCTCGAATGGTGCCAGTGATGGTATCGCGGCGAGGCGAAGACGTATTTGAGCAGCCCCAGATCCCAGCCGATATTGGCGTGGATCAGCCCGGCCTGGAAGCCGGCGAAGATGATGTAGAGCGTCAGCGGCTCCTTGGCGATGCCGAGGATGAAGGCCGGGACGAGTACGAAGGTACGGGTGACGAGCGGTTCGAGGAAATGGAGCCGCGAACCAGCGAGCCAGTCCATATGCTCGACCGCCATGACCTCGTGCATCGTGCGGTGGATCGCGTATTCGACGAGGTCGGCGAGGACTATCGCCATCAGGAACTGCACCGCCCAGGGCAGCGACGATACGAAGGCCTGCACGTCGCGGTTGATCGCCCAGGAGAACAGCGCCGGAGCGGTCATCGTCGCCACAATGCCAGGACCGTCAGGCTGATGCCAATGGCGCCCATCAGCTTGCGCCGGTTCAGTATGAAGGTGATCAGCCCGAACGCGGCGGAAAAGCTCATGCCGGACCAGAGCAGCCATCGCATCTGGTCGACGGTGTAGGCCTGGTGCAATTGCGGTGTCGTCAGGAAATCGGGGAAGTGGAAGCACAGCACCCCGAGCACGCTTAAGGCGCCTAGCGTCACCGAGATCCAGCCGCTGATCTTGCCTTCGCCGAATTTGAACTCGGATCCTGAAATTTGCTCGCTCATCCCGGCGCCTGTCCGCAGCTGTCTGTGCGGGCTGAATTTTATCTGAAGCAGGTCGCGGCGGCGAGATGGCGTTCGGGCCGCGAACCGGATAATTTTCGGGCCGAAACGCGCCGTTCCGGAGGATGCGATGAAGCTCGTGCTGTTCGAGACCGAAGGTGGGGACGGGCCGTCGCCGGGCGTGCTGACCGATCGCGGCGTCGTCAATATCGGAGCGGTCGTCGAGCGGCGTTACTCGCCGCAACTGACGATGCAGAATTTGATCGACGGGTTCGATCGCCTGCGGCCGGGCTTGGAAAAGCTGGCGGCGGAAGCCGAGGCGCTGCCGCTCGACCGGGTGCGGCTGCGCGCGCCGCTGCCGCGGCCCGGCAAGATCCTGTGCTGTATCGCCAATTACTGGGAGCATGCGCAGCGCGAGGCGCGGCCCTTGAACATGTTTCTGAAGAACCCGGAGGCGGTGGTCGGCCCCGGGGACACGATCGTGTTACCCGAGATGACCGAGCCCTGGATCTTCATGCACGAGGCCGAATTGGCGCTCGTCATCAAGGGGCCGGCGAAAAAGGTCGCGCAGGCCGATTGGCGCAAGGCGGTCTTCGGCTACACCTGCCTGATCGACGTGTCGGCACGCGGCGAGGGGCGGCGGACGTGGAAGGCCGGCAGCTGGCTCGGCAAATCGTTCGACACCTTCGCGCCGATCGGTCCCTGCATCGCCACCGCCGACGAAATCCCCGAGCCCAACGATGTCGTCGTGCGCTTCTGGAACGACGGGCAGTTGCGCCACAACTACAACACCGACGACATGGAGCACCGGGTGCCCGAACTGATCGAGTTCGCCTCGACGGTCATGACATTGAACAGCGGCGACCTGATCGCCTGCGGCACCAATCACGAGGGGCTGGGCGCCCTGCAGGACGGCGAGACCGTCGAAATTGAGATCGAGCACATCGGCCGCATGGCGCTGAAGGTGGCCGATCCGTTGAGGCGGCAATGGGAGCGCGGCGTCTACATGGGCGCCAACTCGACCAATCCCGAAGCCGTCAAACGCCACCGCCCGCGAGGCGCGTGAAGGCCCAGTCGGCGAGCCCTTCTCGCGCTATTTCGGGGAGATGCGGCGGTAGACGCCGGGCGAGCCCTCGTCGTGGAGCAGATTGGGCCGAACCCGCCGGGTCCACGGGTTGCTGTCGCGGGTCCGGTTCCAAGCCTCGCTTTCCGGCACCTGTGCGTGCTCGAACTCGTAGGGGTCAGATATTTTGGTTGGCCCTCGATGGCGACGTAACGCCGGGCGTTGATGCAGCCCGGAACAGTCAGATAGCCCGGGTATATAGACGGTATTGTACCAGTCGTTGAATTCTTCCTCGACGGCGGCGGACACGTCGATCCGCCCCATCTGCAACACCGGGGCCAAGCGGTACAGTCTGCTCGATCGGATGGGTGTGCATCGGAAAGATCTGGCGGTAGGCGTTGCGCAGGAAGTTGCGGCCGATGCGGCTGGTTCCGGTGCGAGTGCGCTGCGGCGAGGGTTGGTATTTGACCGTGTCGAGATAGGCCGCCGTGCGCAACACGTTGTGGTCTTCGAGCTCGTAGATCGCGAGGTATTTCGGCCCACCCTTCAACGCCGAATAGCGCCCGGCGCTGAGGAACCCCGGCACTCCAAGAGGCGCGGCAGGTGCTCCTCGTCGTACCAGCGGTTGAACTCGGTCTCGTGCTCGGCGTCGATGTCGGTCCACACCATCAAGAGGCCGGTTCCGCGCGTCTTGGCCATCGGCGTCTCCTCGTTTCTGGGTTTTGCGCTCCGATCCTAGCACGCCGCGCCAGTCGAAGCGATGGCAGCCCGGCCGCGCCGGCGCTAAGATCGCCGGCGTTTGCCTGCCTTGGATAAAAAGGGAGAAGGTCATGACCCGGGCCTATAACGCCATCGACGCCGACGGCCACGTGCTGGAGCCGACCACCCTGTGGGACGATTACATGGACCCGGCGTTCCGCGACCGCGCGCCGCGGCTCGTCGTCAATAATGAGGGCAAGGAGATGTTGCTGGTCGAGGAGAAGATCCTCGGCAGCAAGCAGGGCATGGGCGGCATCGGCGGTGTCGGCGCGCGCCAGGGCACGGTGCAGGCTTCGACGATGACCTACACGAGGAGGGCGGCCCGGCGGCTTCGACCCGCACAAGCGCATTCCCGACATGGATCTGGACGGCATCGACGCGGTCTTCCTCTATCCGAGCATGGGGCTCTTCGCCGGCTCGGTGCAGGACCCCGGGCTCGCCGCCGCGATGTGCCGCGGCTACAACCGCTGGCTCGCCGATTACTGCAGGCCCTATCCCGACCGGCTCTTCGGCATCGCGATGCTGCCGATGCAGTCGATCGATCTGGCGATCAAGGAGATGAAATTCGCCAAGGAGGAGCTGGGCTTCCGCGGCGGCTTCATCCGCCCCAACCCCTACAACAACAAGATGATCCACCACCCGGATTACGAGCCGTTCTGGCAGGCGGCCGAGGACCTCGACTTCTCGATCGGCTTCCACGAGGGTGGCAACAGCGGCATGCCGACGGTTGGCGTCGACCGCTTCGAGGGCCGCGCGGCGCAGCACATCATCAGCCATACGATGGAGATGATGCTCGCCTGCATGAGCGTCATCTGGGGCGGGGTTTGCGAGCGGCATCCGAAGGTGCGTATCGGCTTTCTAGAGTTCGGGCGGCGGCTGGATCGCGCCCTGGCTCGACCGCATGGACCGGCATTTCGACGACCAGGGATTCAACGATTCCGGGCTCTCAGACGCGACCGAGCCAACTCTTCCAGCGCAATTGCTGGATCTCGTTCGAGCCCGTCGAAGGGAGCCTCAAGGTGTTGGCCGACTATATCGGGCCGAACAAGATCATGTGGGCGACCGACTATCCGCATCGCGACGGCTTTTTCCCGGGTGCGCCGAAGATGATCCTCGACCGCCTCGAGGGCGTGTCGCCCGAGACCCGGCATGGTGTGATGGCCGGCGGTGCGATGGCCTTCTACGGGCTAAATTGACGTAGGGTACGAACTGGCGCGGAATAGCACGGTGACGCCGGAGAGGGCGGCGGAGGAAGGGCGGAGGTTTCCGCCGGTGTCGCCGCTGCGGGCGGCGCTGCGCTGCCGCTGCCCGCGCTGCGGCGAGGGGAAGCTGTTCGCGGGACTGATCGAGGTACGCCCGGCCTGCCCGGTCTGCGGCCTCGATCTGAGCCAGCAGAATGCCGGCGACGGACCGGCGGTCTTCGTGATCCTGTTTCTCGGGCTGATCGTCGTCGCGCTGGCGGCACTGGTCGAGATCGCGTTTTCGCCGCCAATCTGGGTGCATCTCCTGCTGTGGACGCCTTTTGTGCTGGTCGGCGCGCTCGGTTTGCTGCGCCCGTTTAAGGCCGGGCTGGTTGCGCTCGAATACCGGCATCATCTGCTGGGGGCGTCGCGACCCTCGGCAAAGTGACCGGTTTTCGCCCGCAGTTCTGGCCGACGGTGTTCACCGTCCCGGTCCTGCTGCTGTGTCTTGGGCTCGGCTCGTGGCAGATCCAGCGGCTCTTCTGGAAGCACGATCTGATCGCTGCCCGCGAGGCGGCGGTCGCGGCGCCGCCGGTCCCGGTTCCCGACACGCTCGTCGAAGCGCGCAAGCTCGAATTCCACCATGTCACCGACGCGGGCGTCTTCCTGAACGACAAGGAGATTTTCCTTGGCGCCACCTCGGGGGCGGGCGAGCAGGGCTATCAGGTGCTGACCCCGCTGCGCGAGCCGGCAGGGCGGATCGTCTTCGTGAACCGCGGTTTTATCCCGAGCGAGTTGAAGGACCGGACGAAGCGCGCCGCCGGCGACATCGAGGGTCTGGTCCGCATCGCGGGCCTGCTGCGGCTGCCGCCCGAGGGCCGGCCCAACTGGTTTCTGCCGGACAACCGACCCGACCTCAACTACTGGTTCTGGGTCGATCTGCCGGCGATGGCGGCGGCGGACGGGCTCGATCGGGTGGCGCCCTTCTACATCGACGTCGATAAGACGCCCAATCCCGGCGGTTGGCCAAAGGGCGGGGTCACTCGGCTCGAACTGCGCAACGAACACCTGCAATACGCGATCACGTGGTTTTCCCTGGCGATTGCGCTGATCGTCATTTATGTCCTGTACCATCGTCGCAATGCGGGATCGCCCGACGCATCGCCATGACCGCCTATCATCAGCTGGAAGCCCGATTTCGCCGCATCGGGGCCCTCGAACAGGCGATCTCGGTGCTGAACTGGGACGCCGCCGCGATGATGCCGGCGGGCGGTGTGAGCGCCCGCACCGAGCAGTTGGCGAATTTGCGCGTCGTCGCGCACGAGCACCTGTCCGATCCGGAAATCGGAGAGTTGCTGGAGGCGGCCGAGGCTGAGCTCGGTGCGCTCGGTCCGTGGCAGCAGGCCAATCTGCGCGAGATCGCGCGGCGACGAAGCCATGCCGCTGCCTTGCCGGCGAGCCTCGTCGAGGCGATGTCGCGCGCGACCTCGGAATGTGAGGCAGTTTGGCGCCGCGCCCGCCCGGAGAACGATTTCGCGGCCGTATTGCCGGGCCTCGAACGGGTCCTCGCGCTGAAGCGCGAAGCGGCCGCGGTCAAGGCCGAACGGCTCGGCAAGACCCCTTACGAGGCGCTTCTCGACCAGTACGAGCCCGGTTTTTCGGTGGCTGCGATCGAGCGCCTCTTCGACGAGATCGCGGCCCTTCTGCCGGACCTTCTCGACGATGTGCTGGCCCGCCAGGCGAGCCTGTCGCCGATGGCCGCCCCTCGGGTCCGTTCCCGATCGAGGCCCAGCGCCGCGTCGCCGCGATCCTGATGGAAAGGATCGGGTTCGATTTCGAGCACGGTCGGCTCGATGTCAGCGCCCACCCGTTCTGCGGCGGCACCCCGGACGATGTCCGCATCACCACCCGCTATAGCGAGGACGATTTCGCCCGCGCCCTGATGGGGGTGCTGCACGAAACTGGCCATGCGCTCTACCAACGCGGGCTGCCGGCAGAATGGCGGCTTCAGCCGGTCGGACGCGCCCGCGGCATGGCGGTACATGAGAGCCAGTCTCTGTTGCTCGAAATGCAGGCCTGCCGCAGCCGCGCCTTCATGATTTTCGCAGCACCGATCCTGCGCGAGGCGTTTGGCGGCGAGGGGACGGCCTGGGACGCCCGAAGCGCTTTATCGGCGCCAGACCCGGGTCGCGCGCAGCCTGATCCGGGTCGACGCCGACGAGGTGACCTACCCGGCCCATGTCATTCTGCGCTATCGCCTGGAGCGGGCGATGATCGCCGGCGACTTGTTGCCGGCCGATCTCCCCGCCGCCTGGGCCGATGGGTTGCGCAAGCTGATCGGCGTGGCCCCGAACAGCGACCGCGAGGGCTGCCTGCAGGACATCCACTGGTATGACGGCCTGTGGGGCTATTTCCCGACATATACGCTGGGTGCGATGGTCGCGGCACAGCTCTTCGAGGCTATGCGCACCGCGATCCCGGACATCATGGAAGCGATCGCGGCCGGCGAATTCGCCCCGCTTCTCGGCTGGCTGCGCGTCCGGATCCATGCCAAGGGCTCGCTGCTGCCGACCGACGAGTTGATTGCAAGCGCCACCGGCCGGCCGCTCGACGCCGCGAGCTTCACTCGCCATCTGCGCGGCCGCTACCTGGGCTGACGGCGAGACGAAAGGATCGTCGCCGCGTTAGCAAATCAACGGTTCTACAGGGTGGGGGGACAAATTGTTCAGCACTGCCGAGCAACACGCGCCAGTTGCCGGCGACCGCCTTGCCGCGCTCAAACGGCTGGCGAAAATCCGTGGCGAGAGTGCCGCCCTCGCCGCCAATCTGATGCCCGAGGACCAGTCGATCCAGTCGATGCCCGACACGAGCCCGACGAAATGGCATCTCGGCGCATACAACCTGGTTCTTCGAGACCTTCATCCTCTCGCGGTTCGACCCGAGCTACCGGGCGTTTGACCCGGCATTCGCCTATCTGTTCAACTCCTATTACGAGGCGGTAGGCCCGCGCCACCCGCGGCCCGAGCGCGGGCTGCTGTCGCGGCCGACCGTCGATCGTCGTCGGCGCCTATCGCGATCACGTCGACGGCCGCGATGACGCGCCTCGTCGAGCGCGCGGACGAGGCCGCATGGCGCGAACTCGCGCCGCTCCTTGAACTCGGGCTGCATCACGAGCAGCAGCATCAGGAACTGATCCTGATGGACATCAAGCACGTCTTTTCGATCAACCCGTTGCTGCCCGCCTATCAGGCGCCGCAGCCACGCCGGCAGGCGGCGCCGACTGCGGCCGACTGGATCGAATTCGCCGGCGGGCTTGTCGAGATCGGCCATGACGGCGCCGGCTTCGCGTTCGACAACGAGGGGCCGCGGCACAAGGTCTGGCTCGAGCCGTTCCGCCTCGCCGTCGCGGCCGGTCACTTGCGGCGATTATCTCGGCTTCATCGAGGACGGCGGCTACCGCCGGCCGGAATTCTGGCTGTCCGACGGCTGGGCGACGGTCCGCAGCGAGGGCTGGGAGGCGCCGCTCTATTGGCGTCGCGACGGACGAGCGGCTGGTCGATCTTTACGCTGTCCGGACGCGCGCCGGCTCGATCCGGCCGAACCGGTCTGCCATGTCAGCTATTACGAGGCCGACGCGTTCGCCCGCTGGGCCGGCAAGCGGCTGCCGACCGAGGCCGAATGGGAGATCGCCGCCGCGGGCTGGCCGGTGCGCCGGCAATTTCGCCGACAGCGGCCGACTTCACCCCGCCGCCGATGCCCGACGGCCGACGGGCGGCGGCCTGCGGCAGATGTTCGGCGATGTCTGGGAATGGACCGCGAGCCCCTATCTCGCCTATCCGCGGCTTCCGGCCGGCGCCGGGCGCGGTCGGCGAATACAACGGCAAGTTCATGTGCAACCAGATGGTGCTGCGCGGCGGCGCGGCGGTGACGCCCGGCCGGGCCATATCCGCGCCACTTATCGCAATTTCTTTCCGCCCTCGGCGCGCTGGGCGTTCGCCGGGTTGCGGCTGGCGGAGGATGTTTGATGAGGACCAGCGACGCCGCTATCGAGTTTCACGACCTCGCGCCGGGCGAAGAGAGCTTTCGCGACGCCGTGCTGGCGGGCCTCGCGGCGCCGGCAAATCGATCCCGTGCAAGTTCCTCTACGACGCGCGCGGCTCGGCGCTGTTCGAGGAAATCATGCCGGCTGCCGGAATATTATCCGACCCGCACCGAGATCGGGATCCTCGAGGACAACGCCGGCGAGATCGCGGCGCAGCATCGGGGCCGCACGGCCGGCTGATCGAGTTCGGCAGCGGCGCCAGCCGCAAGGTGCGCATCCTGCTCGAAGCGCTCGACCGGCCGGCGGCCTATGTGCCGGTCGACATCTCGCGCGAGCATCTGCGCGAGGCGGCTGCCGGCCTTGCCGGCGATTTCCCGCAGCCTGCCGGTGATCGCGGTGTGCGCCGACTACACCAGGCCCGTTCCGACTGCCGCCGCTCCCCGGTCCGCGCGGCAAGCGGGTCGGCTTCTTTCCGGGCTCGACGATCGGCAATTTCGAGCCCGCCGCGGCCGAAGCGGTTTCTCGCCAACTGCGCGCGGATTCTGGGCCCGGGCGGCGAGATGCTGATCGGCGTCGACCTGAAGAAGGACCCCGCGATCCTCGACGCCGCCTACAACGATCGGGCCGGGGTCACCGCGGCGTTCAACCTGAACCTGCTGGAACGCGTCAACCGCGAACTCGACGGCGATCTCGACCTCGACCGGTTCGAGCACGTGGCGTTCTACAGCGAGGCCGAGGGGCGCGTCGAAATCTACATCCGCAGTCTCGCCGACCAGGATGCGCGGATAGCCGGCCGGCGGTTCGACTTCGCCGCCGCCGAGCTGATCCACACCGAATATTCCTACAAATACGCGGTCGGCGAATTCCGTGTGCTTGCCGCCCGCGCCGGCTTCCGCCCGGTCGACACCTGGACCGACCCCGCGCAACTCTTCAGCGTCCACTACTTCCGCCTGCGCTAACCGCCGCCCCGCGGTCATACCGCCGGGCGGCTCCTGATTTCGTCCGGGACCTTGCGGGGCAGGAACTGGCCGTCTTTGAGGTCGCCCGAGAAGGCGCCGTTGTCGACGACGATCTTGCCGCGCAGCATCGTCGAGTCGACGGCCAGGCGGCGAGGTCGCGGCCTTCCCAGGGGCTGTAATCGGCCTCGTGCATCTCGGCGGCGCGCACGATGTGGCGCCGGCGCGGGTCGAGCAGCACGATGTCGGCGTCGGAGCCGACCGCCAGCGCGCCCTTGCGCGGATAAGCCCCATGATCTTGGCGGCGTTGGTCGAGACGAGGCCGACGAAATCCGGGAGCCCATAGCCGCGCTTTTCGACGGTCTCGGTGTAGATCAGCGACAGCCGCGGCTCGACCCCGGCATTGCCGCCGGTCGTGTCGTCGATCCGCCTTCCCTGCAATTTGATCCGCAGCGGGCAGCAGATCTCGTCGGTGGCGACGGTCTGGATCGCGCCATGGTCGGTCGCCGCCCACAGCGCCTCCTGGTCCTCGCGGAATTTCAGCGACGGATAGGTGTGGTAGATCTGCCCGTTCGGCCGCTTATAGTCCTCGGCCGATGTACATCAGGTACTGGTGCAGGGTCTCGCCGTAGATCGGCACGCCTTTGGCGCGCGCCGCGGCGATCGCCGCGACCCCGGTCGCGGCCGAGGTGTGCATCATGTAGAGCGCCGCGCCCTCGATGTTGGACGGCGAGCCGGATCACCCGGTTGAACGACAGATCCTCGGACAAGCGTGTTGTGGACTTCGGCCATGTTCTCGAAGCCGGTGCGGTCCTCGCGGAACAGCTTCTCGTACATGTGCATGACGATGTCGTTGTCCTCGGCGTGGATCGCGGCGATGCCGCCCGCCTTCGCCAGCACCTTCAACACCTCCCAGATGTCGCCGAAATCGACCATGCGGCCCTTGCGCGAGGGGGTGATGTCGGTCGTGAAGATCTTGACCGAGGGATGGCCGGCCTGCACCGCCTCGGCCAGCTGACCCGAGCGTCTCGGGCGCGATCTTGCCCTGCACCATCGTGTGAAAGGCGTAGTCGCCGTAGCAGGCGCCGGCCCATTGCCGCTGCCGCCGCTCGATCGCCTGCTGCACGCTCTCGCCAGCCTCGACGAGCGCGAAATCGATCGTCGTCGTGGTGCCGCCGATCGAGCGCCGCACGGCTGACCACGCGCGGCCGGATCGGTCAGCTGGTGGTCGGTGCGGCCGGGCAGCGGCATCGGCCACAGGCAATGGACATGCGGGTCGATGCCGCCCGGAATGACGATCTGCCCCGAAGCGTCGACGGTGCGGCCGGCGCCGATTGCGGCAAGGCTGCCCGGCGCGCCGATCGCGGCGATCCGCTCGCCGGCGACGCCGATATCGGCGGGCTCCGGGCCCGAGGGCAGAACGGCCATGCCGCCCGAGACGACGATGATCGAACATTCCACATGCTCCCTATGAATGCGGTAATGGTTGCGGCGGCCAGATCGCCGGCCTCGGCGAAGGCGAAATGGGCGAGGATTTCGGCGCGCGGGATGTCGTGGACGACAAAGACGAGGCGGCTGCGATCGGTCCTCGATCGGGCCAGTCGTCGAGCCATTCCGGGGCGAACAGCGAGTGCTGTGCGGCCTGCACGACGGCCGGGCGCTCGGGCCGGTCGGCAAAGCGCACGATCCCCTTGACCCGCAGCAGATCGTTGCCCCGCGCGCCGGCAAGCCCGCCGAGCGCGCGGGCGAAATCGAGGCGGCTGACCGGTCCTTCGAGGATGATCGCGAAAGCGTCGATGCCATGGCTGTGATGTGCCGGCGGCAGGCTCGGCAGTGGTAGCGTCGCTCGCAGTGGTGCCAACCCGAATAGCAGCGCACCCGGCTCGCCCGCATCGCGCGCGAGAATGCGCGGCGCTCGGTCGTTGAGCGCGTCGAGGCGGCGAACGAGATCGGGGCCGAGCGGAGCGAGGTCGGTCTTGGCGATCGACCAGCACATCGGCGAGTGCCGCCTGCCGCCCGGCCTCGACGAAATGGTCGAGCGTATGGGCGCCGTGCACCGCATCGATCAGCGTGACGACGCGGGCCAGGCGCACGGTATGGTCGAGCATCGGGTCGGGCCGAGGGTGAACAGGATCGGCGCCGGGTCGGCGAGCCCGGTCGTTTCGACGACGACGCGGCGGAAGGCGCGGATTTCGCCGGCGTCGCGGCGGTCGATCAGGCTGCGCAATGTGCGCGCGAGGTCCTCGCGGACGGCACAGCACAGACAACCGCCAGGCAGTTCCAGCACCTCGCCCTCGACAAAATCGACGAGGTGATGGTCGATCGCGATTTCGCCCAACTCGTTGATGACGACCGCCGTATCACCGAGGTCCGGCGACGACAGAGCCCGGCGCAGCAGCGTCGTTTTGCCGCTGCCGAGAAATCCGGTCAGCACCGTGACCGGGATCGTGTCCGGTTCAGCCACCCTCTTTAACCATCCTGTCGCGACCAAAAGCGTGCGGCCGATGGTTCCACGCCGTTTCGCCCGGGGCAAGCCTCGGCGGAGGCGGCGGCGGCAATCCGCAGGCGTCCCGATGTTGACGATTGCAATCGCCCCGCTGCGTCAGCATCATGGCAGCCATCTTAATTCGGCATATGCCGGAAATGGCTGGTGAGGAAATGCGGGAGACCACGTGCGCGGCGAAGTGAATCGACCGAACGCGGTATCGGAGGCGGCGCAGCTGATCGTGTCCGGGGTCTCCAAGCACTTTGGCGGGGTGCGCGCGGTCGACGACATCACATTGAGTGTGCGCGGCGGCGGGCTGACCTCGATCATCGGCCCGAACGGCGCCGGCAAAACCTCGCTCGTCAACATGATCAGCGGTTTCTACCGGCCGGACACCGGCTCACTGGTGTTCGACGGCGTCGATATCACCGACAAGCGGCCCTCGCAGATCGCCGAACTCGGCATCGCCCGCACGTTCCAGAATATCGCGCTCTTCGCCGGCATGACCGTGCTCGATAACATCATGCTCGGCCGCCACGTGCGGATGAAGGCCGGGGTGCTGTCGTCCTTCATCTATTGGGGCCTAGCGCAGCGCGAGGAAGTGGCGAACCGCGCCCGTGTCGAGGAACTGATCGAATTCCTCGAACTCGAGGATCTGCGCAAGCAACCGGTGAGCGGGCTCGCCTACGGCCTGCGCAAACGGGTCGAACTCGGCCGCGCGCTGGCCCTCGATCCCAAGATGCTGCTGCTCGACGAGCCGATGGGCGGCATGAACCAGGAAGAAAAAGAGGACATGGCCCGCTTCATCCTCGAGGTCAACGAGCAATGGGGCACCACGATCATCCTGATCGAGCACGACATGGCGGTGGTGATGGACATTTCCGAGCGCGTCGCCGTGCTCGATCGCGGGCGCAAGATCGCCGAGGGGACGCCGGCCGAGGTGCAGCGCGACCCCGAGGTGATCCACGCCTATCTGGGCAGCGGCGGCGGCCAGCGGGAGGCGGCCGAATGAAGGCGGCGTGCAGGCGATCGGACCCTGCCGCGCCTGTTGCGCCGCAACGCCCGGCAGATGGCCGGGCGGCCGGCGATCCGGGAGAAAGACCCGCGGCATCTGGCGGACCTGGAGCTGGGCCGATTACTACCGCGAGGTCGGCGAATTCGCCGCCGGGCTCGCCGCGGACGGGTTCGGGAAGGGCGACAAGCTCGCGGTGATCGGCGACAACCGGCCGCGCCTTTATTCGGCGCAGCTGGCCGCGCAAAGCCTCGGCGGTGTCGCGGTGCCGATCTACCAGGACGCGATCGCCGCCGAGATGGCCTATGTGCTGAACCATGCCGAAATCGCCGTCGTCGTCGCCGAAGATCAGGAACAGGTCGACAAGATCCTGTCGCTGAAGGCAGGGCTGCCGCACCTGCGGCTGATCGTCTATGACGATCCGCGCGGCATGCGCCATTACGGGGAGACCGGTCTCAAATCCTTCGAGGCGATGCAGGCGGCCGGCCGCGAATTCGCCGCCGCGCATCCGGGTCTCGTCGAGGCCGCGATCGACGCGGGGGAGGCCGACGACGTGGCGCTCTTGACCTACACCTCGGGCACCACCGGCAGCCCGAAGGGGGTCATGCTGTCGCACGCCAATCTGTTGTGTTCGGCGGAATCGTTCACCGCGGCGGAGGACATCCGCGCCAGCGACGACATCCTCTCCTATCTGCCGATGGCCTGGATCGGCGAGTCGCTGTTCTCGCTGGTGCTGACGATGCTGGTGGGGTTCGCCTGCAACTGCCCTGAGCGGCCGGAGACGGTGCAGCGCGATTTGCGCGAACTCGGCCCGACGATCGCGCTCGCGCCGCCCAGGGTCTGGGAGAACATGCTGACCCAGCTGCGGGTGCGCGCCGCCGACGCCTCGCCGTTGAAGCGGCGGCTGTTCGAATATTTTCGCGGGCTTGCCGAGCGCGCCGAACTGCTGCGCGGCGACGGCAAGCGGCTCTCGCCGGCGATGCGGCTCGGCCTGACATTGGGCGAGATTCTGGTCTACGCCCCGGTGCGCGACCAGCTCGGGCTGCGGCGAGCGCGCTGGGCCTATACCGGCGGGGCGCCGCTCGGCCCCGACACCTTCCGCTTCTTCCGCTCGTTCGGCATCAATTTGAAGCAGGTCTGGGGCTCGACCGAGCTGTCGGGGCTGGCCTCGCTGCAGGCCGACGGCGAGGTCGATCCCGGCACCGTCGGCCGGGTCGTGCCGGGCGCCGAAGTCCGCATCGCCGAGGACGGCGAGGTGCTGATCCGTTCGGGTGCGGTGTTCCAGGGATATTACAAGGAGCCCGAGGCGACGCGACGAGGCGCTCGAACCGGATGGCTGGTTTCACACCGGCGATTGCGGCTATCTCGACGCGCGCGGCCATCTCGTCGTCGTCGACCGGGCCAGAGATGTCGGAAAGCTCGTCGACGGCACGCCGTTCGCCCCGCAATTCGTCGAGAACAAGCTGAAATACAGCCCCTATGTCGCCGAGGCCGTGGCGTTCGGCGATCGTCGTCCTGTTTGTCGCGGCGATCGTCGCGATCGATCTCAACACGGTCGGCAACTGGGCCGAGCGCCGCAACCTCGCCTATACCTCGTTCCAGGATCTGAGCGCCAAGCCCGAGGTGCGGCAGCTGGTCGCCGCCGAAATCGCCAAGTGCAACGCCGGCTTGCCGCCGGCCGGGCAGATCCGCCGCTTCGTGCTCCTCAACAAGGAGTTCGACGCCGACGACAACGAGATCACCCGGACGCGCAAGATCCGCCGCCGCTTTGTCGCCGAGAGATATGCGCCCGTCGTCGAGGCCTTCTACAGCGGCGCCACGGAGGTCGAACTCACGACCGAGATCACCTATGAGGACGGCCGGCACGCCACCCTCAACGCCCGGATCGCGATCGACGATGTCGGCGAGGCCGTCGAGCGAACCCGCGAGCCGGCCTATGCCTGAGATCGCGCGATGCCCGAGTTCGATTGGCAATTCACGCTCGTTCTGGTGACCAACGGCGTGATGATCGGGCTGATGTACGCGCTGATCGCGCTCGGCTTCGTGCTGATCTACAAGGCGACCGACGCGATCAACTTCGCGCAGGGCGAGTTCGTCATGTTCGCCGGCTTCATCGCCGCCGGCGCCGCCGGGATGGCCGGGCTGTCGTTCTGGTGGTCGGCGTTGGTCGCGATCGCCGGCATGGTGGCGCTGGGCTTCGGGCTCGAACGCGTCGTGCTGCGGCCTCTGATCGGCCGGCCGATCATCGCCGTCGTCATGGCGACGATCGGTCTGGCGGCGGTGCTGCGCGGGGTCGCGGTTCTGGTGTTCGGAGCCGGCACCCGAGCCATCGTGATGCCGGTCGGCGATACGCCGCTCTTTCTGGGGCCGGTCATGCTGCCGCCGGTCCAGCTTGTCGGCGCCGGGGTCAGCATCGTCTTTCTTGCTGGCTTCACCTGGTTCTTCCTGAAAAGCCGGTTCGGCGTCGCGATGCGGGCGGTCGCCGACAGCCAGCAGGTGGCGATGGCGATGGGCATCAATGTCGAGCGTTATTTTGCGCTCGCCTGGGCGATGGCCGGGATCGTCTCGGCACTGGGCGGGATCGTCTGGGGCGCGATGCTCGGCATCGACAACCAGCTGGCGCTGGTCGGTCTCAAGGTGTTCCCGGTGGTGATCCTGGGCGGACTGGATTCGGTGGTCGGCGCCGTCGTCGGCGGGCTGATCGTCGGCGTCGTCGAGAACCTCGCCGCCGGCTATCTCGACCCGTATGTCGGCGGCGGCACCAAGGATTTCATTCCCTACGTGCTGATGATCGCGGTGCTGATGGTGCGGCCGGAAGGCATATTCGGCCGCCGCCGGATCGAGCGGGTTTAGGGAGGCCGGGAGAGCGCCATGTTCCACCGCGAAGTCCGGCGTCTTCAAGACCAGCTACGCCGCCGACATGGCGCTCTACCCGCTGCCGATCGCCAAATGGACCGTGGCGGCGCTGGCCGGGCTGTTCATCGCGGTGGCGCCGCTGACGCTCGGCGTCTATTACCTCTCGCTCCTCAACCTGGTGCTGATCGCCGTGGTCGGCGCGCTCGGCCTCAACATCCTGGTCGGCTACACCGGACAGATCTCGATCGGGCACGGCGCCTTCATGTCGGTCGGCGCCTATACCGCGGCGAACCTGATCACCCGCCTCGACATGCCGTTCTGGATCGCGATCCCGGCCGGCGGACTGATGGCCGCCTTGATCGGCATCCTGGTCGGCATCCCGTCATTGCGCATCAAGGGGATTTATCTGGCGATCGCCACCCTCGCGGCACAGCTGATCATCGAGTGGACGATCAATCATGTCGAGTGGATCTCCGGCGGCGTGCAGTCGTCGATCGAGATCCCGCGCCCGACGATATTCGGCACGCCGCCTGACGGGCGAGCGCGGCGATTTATCTGTTCCTGATGTTCTTTGTCGTGATCGCGATGGTCGGCACGCTGAACCTGGTGCGCAGCCGGATCGGCCGCGCCTTTATCGCGATCCGCGACCAGGACATCGCCGCCGAGATCATCGGCATCAACATCTTCCGCTACAAGCTCTACGCGTTTGCGATCTCGTCCTTCTATGCCGGCGTGGCCGGCGTGCTCGAAAGCTACTACCTGGGGCTCGCCAATTACGAGCAGTTCCAGATCGACGTCTCGATCGATTATCTGGCGATGGTGATCATCGGCGGCCTCGGCTCGGTGCTCGGGCTCGGTCTTCGGCGCGGTTTTCGTCACGCTGCTGCCGATCGTGACCCGCTGGGTGCTGCAGTCCTTCGGCGGCCTGATCTTCTCGCAAGCCGACCTGTTGAACATCATTCCCAATTTGCGGCTGGTGATGTTCGGCGGCCTGATCATCTGTGTTCCTGGTCCTGGAGCCGGAGGGACTGAACCGGCTATGGCGAAACATCCGCAATTACTTCCGGGTGTGGCCTTATTCCTATTAACGACAAGCGGCAGAGTGGGAGGAGTAGCGATGAGAGCGAAATTTGTGAGGTTGCTGGCGGTCGCCGCTGTCTCGGCGGCCGGATTGTGGGCCGTCGGGCGCCTCGGCCGATCAGAAGGAGGTCGTGATCGGCGTGCAATGCGACCGCACCGGTCCCGACACAGATCGTCGGCACGCGTGCTGTGCCCGGCGATGCAGGACTATTTCAACCTGATCAATTCCAAAGGCGGGATCGAGGGCTATAAGATCAAGGCCCCCGAGATCGACAACGGGTACAAGGTGCCGCAGGCGGTCGAGGCCTATCAGCGCCAGAAGCAGGAAGGCGCTGTGATCATGTCGCTCTACGGCACGCCGCAGACGCATGCGCTCAACGACCGGCTCGAGACCGACAAGCTCCCGACGACCTCGCCCGGCTTCGGCATCGCGGCGTCGGCCGACGGCGCCCGATACCCCTATCTGTTCCCGATCGCCGCGACCTATTTCTCGCAAGGCGCCGCCGCGATCCAGTTCGTCAAGGACAAGCTGGGCGGCAGCCTGAAGGGCAAGAAGATCGCCTATGTCTATTACGACAACCCCGCCGGCAAGGAGCCGCTGCCGGTCATCGAAGACCTGCAGAAGAAGGAGGGGTTCGAGCTGCGCACCTTCGCGGTGCCGCCGCCGGGCGTCGAAATGGGCGCGCAGGTGCTCGACATCACGCAGCGCTACCGGCCCGACTTCATCATCGATCATCTCTTCGGGCGCTCGCCTTCGGTGGCGATCAAGGAGTTCAAGCGCGCCGGCTACCCGCTGTCGAAGGTTCTGGGCCTCGTCTGGGCCTCGGCCGAGGACGACATCAAGGCGGCGGGCGGCTGGGCCGTTGCCGAGGGGTACAACACGATGCAATTCGCCGGCGCCGGCGACGATTACCCGATCCGGCAGGAAATCAAGGCGATGTACAAGAAGGAGGGAAAGGAGCCGCCGAAGGAAATGGACAACACGGTCATCTACAACCGTGGCCTGTTGCAGGCGGCGGTCCAGGTCGAGGCGATCCGCAACGCCCTCAAGGATAATGGCGGCAAGCCGCCGACCGGCCCGGAAGTGAAGAAGGGGTTCGAAGAGATCCACGACTTCACCCTCGGCGGGCTGGTGCCGCCGCTGAAGATCACGCCGACCGACCACGAAGGCGGCGGCTGGGTGCAGATCTTCAAGGCGCACGATGGCAAGTTCGTTAAAGAGACCGACTGGTTCCGTGCCTATCCCGAGGTGGTGGCGCAGGCGGTAAAGGGCGCCGAATAGCGGCGCGGCATCAGGTCGAGGCGGCGCTTGCCCGGGATTGCTTGGGCGGCCCGCCTCGGCCGGTTTTTCGAGAGGAAGGAGAAGCCGTTGGCGATGGGAACAGTACGAGCGAATTTGCTGGCCCTGACGGTCGGCGCGGCGACAGCGGCGTGGTTCGCCGGGTCGGCGATGGCGCAGCAGAAGGAAATCGTGATCGGCGTACAGTGCGACCGCACCGGTCCGACGCAGATCACCGGCGTCGTGCTGTGCCCGGCGATGCAGGACTACTACGCGTTGATCAACTCGCAGGGCGGCATCGACGGCTACAAGATCAAGGCGCCCGAGATCGACAACCAATACAAGGTGCCGCTGGCGGTCGAGGCGTATCAGCGCCAGAAGCAGGAAGGCGCCGTCCTGATGACGCTCTACGGCACGCCGCAGACGGTGGCGCTGAACCAAAGGCTCGAAGAAGACAAGATTCCGACGACCTCGCCCGGTTTCGGCATCGCCGCCGCCGCCGACGGCAAGCGTTATCCCTATCTGTTCCCGATCGCCGCCAGCTACTGGTCGCAGGGTGCGGCCGCGGTGCAATTCGTCAAGGACAAGCTGGGCGGCGAACTGAAGGGCAAGAAGATCGCCTACATCTATTACGACAATCCCGCCGGCAAGGAGCCGCTGCCGGTGGTCGAGGAACTGCAGAAGCGCGAAGGGTTCGAGCTGCGCACCTTCGCGGTGCCGCCGCCGGGCGTGGAACTCGGCGCGCAGGTGCTCGACATCACGCAGCGCTACCGGCCGGATTTCGTGATCGCGCATCTGTTCGGGCGCTCGCCCTCGGTGGCGATCAAGGAATTCAAGCGCGTCGGCTTTCCGCTGTCGAAGATGGTGGGGCTGGTCTGGGCGTCTTCGGAATCGGATATCCAGGCGGCGGGCGGCTTCGGCGTCGCCGAGGGCTATTACGCGATGCAGTTCGCCGGCGCCGGCGACGATTACCCGGTGCGCAAAGAGATCAAGGAGATGTACCAGAAGGAGGGCAAGGCGCCGTTCAAGCCGATGGACGACAACACGGTCTATTACAACCGCGGCCTGCTGCAGGCGGCGATCCATGTCCAGGCGATCCGCAACGCGCTGAAGGTGAACGGGGGCGCCCAGCCCACCGGCACCGACATCAAGAAGGGGATGGAGCAGATCCACGACTTCACTCTCGGCGGCCTTGTTCCGCCATTGCAGGTGACGCGCGAGGATCACGAAGGCGGCGGCTGGGTGCAGATCGTCCAGGTTCACGACGGCAAATTCGTCAAGGCGACCGACTGGTTCCGCGCCTATCGCGACGTCGTCGAAGCCGAAGTCAAGAAAGCGGAATAGACGGCCCTTCATGCTCGCGCTCAACAACATCGAAGTCGTCTACGACAGCGCGATTCTGGTGCTGAAGGGCGTATCGCTGACCGCCGAGGAGGGGCATATCACCACCCTTCTCGGCGCCAACGGCGCCGGCAAGACGACGACCTTGAAGGCGGTCTCGGGGCTGTTGCACGCCGAGCGCGGCGAGGTCACCAAGGGCAATGTCGAGCTCGACGGCGAACGGCTCGACCGCCTGCCGGCGCACGAGGTCGTCAAGCGCGGCATCGTGCAGGTGTTCGAAGGTCGCCGCGTCTTCGAGAATCTGACGGTCGAGGACAATCTGATCGCAGGCGCCCATACCCGCAGCGACCGGCGCGCGGTGCGCGACAGTATCGACCGGGTCTATGCGATGTTCCCGCGGCTGCGCGAGCGCAGTTCTCAGGTCGGCCGGATATCTTTCGGGCGGCGAGCAGCAGATGCTGGTGATCGGCCGCGCGCTGATGTCCAACCCCAAGGTGATCCTGCTCGACGAGCCGTCTCTGGGGCTGGCGCCGATGCTGGTCGACGAGATCTTTGCGGTGGTGCGCCGGCTCAAGGACGAGCAGGGCCTGACCGTGCTGCTAGTCGAGCAGAACGCGGCCCTGGCGCTCGACATCGCCGACCACGGCTATGTCATGGAGAACGGCCGCATCGTGCTCGAAGGCCCGGCCGACGCGTTGCGGCAGAATTCCGACATCAAGGAATTCTATCTTGGGCTCAACGAGGCCGGCGCGCGCAAATCCTACCGCGAGATCAAGCATTACAGGCGGCGCAAACGCTGGCTGTCGTAATGGGGGAGCTGACGGCGAGGCGGGAGTTTCTGGAAGCGGGCCTGCGCTTGCGCCGTCTCGGAAGGCGTGCCGCGCCGCTCACTGTTGGTGGCGCTCGCAGCGCCTCCCGCTTGAAAGGAAACCAAGATGGATACCCGGTTTGAGGGGCAATCGCTGAGGCCCGGCCTCGTCAAGCGCCGGCTGAAGATCGGCGGCGAATGGGTCGAGGTCTGAAGATGGCGCCCGGTCTTCCCCGCATCGCCGTGATCGGCACCGGCGGGACGATTTCGTCGCTCGGAGCGTCGAGCCTCGACGTGCTCGATTACCCCGATTTCGGACAGAAGCTGACGGCCGAGGGTCTGCTCGACCGCTTCGCCGAGACGCGGCTCGTCGCCGATCCGGTTCCGGTGACGCTGCGCCAGGTCGGCAGCACCGAGATCGGCCCGAAGGACTGGTTCGATCTGCGCGCGCAGATCCATCGAATGGCGCAGAGCGATCCGCAGATCGCCGGCTTCGTGATCCCGCACGGCACTGCGACGCTGGAAGAAACCGCCTTCTTTCTGAACCTGACCCTGCGCACAGCGCAGCCGGTGGTGCTGGTCGGCGCGCAGCGGCCGGCAAGCGCGCTCGGCACGGACGCCGGCATGAACCTTGTCAACGCCCTGCGGGTGGCGGGCTCGGCCGAGGCGCGCGGCAAGGGCGTTCTCGTCGTGCTCAACGACGAGATCCACCCGGCGCGCGACGTGGTCAAGACCTCGACCTATCGGGTGCAGACCTTCCGCTCGCTCGATTACGGGGCGCTCGGCCATGTCGACGGCGATGGCGTGCATTTCTACCGGGCGCCGTTGGGCGCTCATATGCCGGACACACCGTTCGCGGCGTTCGACATCGCCGAGTTGCCGCGGGTCGACATCGTCTATTCCTATGCCGGGGCGGACGGGGCGCTGGTCGATGCGGCGGTTGCGGCGGGTGCCAAGGGTCTCGTTTCGGCGGGGTTCGCGCCCGGCAGCCCGACCCCGCTGCAGCGCGCCGCCTTCGAACGCGCAGCCAAGGCGGGCATCGTCGTCGTGCAATGCACCCGCGCCTTTTCCGGCCGGGTCGCGCCGCGCCGCCGCCTGCGCGAAACCGGGATCGTCGCCGGCGAGGATTTTAGCCCGCAAAAGGCCCGCATACTGTTGGCGCTGGCATTGCTCGACGACGAGCGAGGCGCCGCGATCGAGCAGATCTTCCAGACGTATTAGTTGAACACTTTGATCAATCTGGCCCGATTTTTTTCAACGCATCCACTCACTCGCGATGCGCCACTAAAAGCGTGGGTACGCTTCGTAACATGGCAGTTTAGAAGCCGCCTTCAGGACGAGGTGCTATATCCATGGATTGCAGGCCAACATTTGGCTGTTCGGCGAGGGATGACGGGAGCCACTGGGAATATATACGCTGGTCTACACGAGTTTGTAGATATGATGACCCTCCTTCATTTTCTTCGCGAAGGCGACCTATTTCTGGACATAGGAGCTAATATAGGGAGCTATACTGTGCTTGCCTCGGGGGTTCGCGGGGCAACGACATGGGCGTTTGAGCCTGACCCCAAAACAGTGGGATACCTCAAACGGAACATAGCGACTAATCACTTAACCGACCTTGTGACGATCTATCAATGCGCCTTGGGGTCGGCTCAAGGCGAGGTACAGTTCACGGTCGGTCTCGACACAGTGAACAAAGTTGTGACCGCCGATAACGAGAACACGCAAACTGTTCTTCAAAATAAGCTCGACAATATTATCGACAAAATTTTACAACCTGTAATGATAAAGATCGACGTCGAAGGATATGAGACAGAAATGTTAAAAGGGGCACAGAATTTTCTCGCAAACCCATGGTTGAGAATCATCGAGATAGAGACCGTTACACCGTGGATTGAGAGTGTAATGACGAAAAATCAATTTGTTAGAGCTTACTATGATCCTTTCAGTCGTACACTCTCTCGAAAAAGCGGGCCGCAATCGTCCAATTTTCTTTACATTCGAGATTGGTCATTTGTTGAAGAACGCCTGGCAAAAGCCCAAGCAATAGAGATTTTCAATCTAAGAATCTAAGACGAACCGGCAGGTTCGACGGCCTTCCATAACTCCAGAAGGCAATTCTACCTTTCCTGAGGAGGACCGAGGGGTTAATAAAGACTGTTTCACCACCGGGCACGGCATCCGGGAAATGTCGGATTAGGGCGCGATCGTGGTGCCGCCGTCGACGATGATGGTCTGGCCGGTGATGAAGGCGCCGGCGCGCGAGGCCAGCATCAGCGCGACGCCGGCGATGTCCTCGGGCTCGCCTAGACGCCGCAGCGGGGTCGCCGCCTCGCGAGCCGCGCGGCGCTCCGGGTCTTCGTAAAGGACGCGGGCGAATTCGGTCTTGACCAGGCCCGGCGCGATGCAATTGACCCGCACGTTGTCCGGGCCCCATTCGGCGGCGAGGTTGCGGCAGAGCGCGTAGTCGGCGGCCTTGGTGACGCCGTACATGCCGAGCACCAATGTCGCCTTCACTGCCGCCACCGAGATTATGAAGATGATCGACCCGTCGCGCCGCTCCCGCATCTCCGGCGCCACCATCCGCGACAGCCACAGATTGCTCAGCACGTTATTGACCATCATCCGCTCGAAAACCTCGTCAGTCAGTTTTTCGAGCGAGCCGTAATGCGGGTTGACCGCGGCATTGCAGACGAGAATGTCGATGCGGCCCCAGGCTTCGCGCGTCCTGGCGACGAGGTTTTCGAGCTGCGCTTTGTCCGAAATTCGGGCGCTGACCGCGATCGCCTCGCCGCCCTTGGCGCGGATCGCCGCGACGACTTCCTCGCAGGGGGCGAGGTTGCGGGCCGAGATCGTTACCCGCGCTCCGGCCTCGGCCAATGCCTCGGCGATTGCTCGGCCGATGCCGCGGCTTGAGCCGGTGACGATCGCCACCTTGCCCTTGAGATCGAACAAATCCATGGCCGCCCCCAGCTGAGCGATCGTCAAGCGACGAAGATGGCCAGCCCGACCAGGATGATGATGATCGTGACAAGGCCGTATCGCATCAGCCGGACAAAGCCGAGCCAAGTTTCGCGATGCCGCTCGAATTCGGGATCGACCACCGCCATGTCATGCTCCTCCCCCGCCGGGACCGCCCCGAGGTATAGCCGATCCGGCAGGCGAGACAAGCGGTTCCAGCGGGTTGAACAGGATGATCTGTGGCGCTGACGAGTTGGCGATCTCGACCCGTGCGCCCACGGCCCTCACCCGGCCTTCGGCGATCAGGCGCAGGGCGAGCGGGTAGAGGCGATGCTCGGCGGCGAGGATGCGAGCCGACAGCCGCGCTTCGTCGTCGTCTTGCTGCACCGGAACGACGGCCTGGGCGATGATCGGCCCGGCATCGACCTCGGAGCGGACGAAATGTACGGTGCAGCCGGAAAAGCGCACCCCGGCGGCGAGCGCTTGGCGCTGCGCGTGCAGACCGCGGAAAGAGGGTAGCAGCGAGGGGTGGATGTTGACCATCCGGTCGCGCCAGCGCTCGACAAAGGCGGCGTCGAGGAGCCGCATGAAGCCGGCGAGGCAGACCAGGCCCACCCCGTGCAACGTTAGCGCCGCCTCGGCCTTTGCCGCAAAAGCGCTACGGTCGTCCTCCGCAATTGCGAGGTTCGGGATCGCGGCGGCGGCGTGGGAGAGGCCCGGGGCGTCCACGCGGTTGCTGATCACGAGCGCGACCTCGGCGGGACTTTGCGGCGCGCTGCAGGCTTCGATCAGCGCCGCCAGATTGGAGCCCCGGCCCGAGATCAGGACGGCTACCTTGAGGCGCTGCACGGCGTTGCCGCTGTGGGTTCTGCTGTCGATGGCATCCTTGCCGAGACTGCTGTATGACCTGCGAGGGGACGCGGGCGGAAATTATCGGATCGGAGGCGGTTTTCAATGGCTTTGCCGCTGGCGTCGGCAATCGGTTGGAAGCGGCGGGGCCGGTGCGGCGGCGATGGCTGGAGCCGGGCCGGGGTCTGCCTGCTGCTGCTCGTCCTGGCTGGGGCGGCCGGCGGTGCGGCGAGCGCGCAGGACCAGGCCGATCGTTATGCCGCGACGGTCAAGGTCGACGCCACCGCCGCCACCGCCGCGACGGCGCGCGACCAGGCGCGCATCGACGGCCAGCGCCGGGCGCTCGGCCGGGTGATCGAACAGCTGACCGGCACCGCCGACAACGGCAAGGTCGCCAAGCTCAGCGACCAGCAGATCACCGACATGGTCGACAATTTCGAGGTGGCGCACGAGCGCATGTCGGCGGTGCGGTATCTCGCCGACTACACGTTTCATTTTCGCCCGGCGAAGATCAGGCGGCTGGTTCCGAACGTTGAGACGGCGGCTCAGGACGGCGCCCCGCCGGCCATGGGTGCTGCCCCGGCGGACGGTTCGACGCCGCCGCCAGAGACCGCCCCGGCTCTGGTTGAAGGGGGCGCCAAGCCCGTCATCGTGCTGCCGGTCTACCGCAGCAGCGGCAGGGCTGTGTTGTGGGACGATCCCAATCCGTGGCGCCAAGCCTGGGCGCGGGGTCCGACCGAAAGCGGGCCGGTGCGGTTGAGCGTGCCGCTGGGCGACCTCGGTGACCTCAACGCGATCGACGCCGGTCAGGCGAACGCCGGCGACCCGGAAGCATTGGGCGCGATCGCCGAGCGCAACGGCGGCAATGAGGTCGTCGTGGCGCAGGCGACGGCACGGATGGACGGCGACCGACTGGCAGGGCTCGATCTGAGCCTCAAGCGCTACCGGGCGGGCCGGCTCGTCGATAGCCAGGGCAAGACGATCGAGGCCAACCCCGGGGAAACCGCCCAGGACCTGTTGCGCCGCGCGGTCGAAGCGGCCGCCGCCGATCTCGGTAAGCAGAACCCGGCCGCAGACCGGCCGGTGAGCCTCGCCGCGATTGTCCCGCTCACCAGCCTCGGCGACTGGGTGCAGGTGCGCGAGCGCCTGGCCTCGCTCCCGAGCGTTCGCAAGATCGATCTCTTGTCCTTGACGCGCGAGGAGGCGAAGATCGAGATCAGGTACATTGGCGATCCCGCGCAGCTGAAAACAGCGCTTGCCGGCATCGAGCTCGATCTCGGCGGCGGCGATCCCGTGTGGCGGCTGTTGCCCGCGGGCGCGCGGCGAATGCGCTGAGCGCAGCGCCGGCAATGCTGCGACGGCCCGGGATCGACGACGATGAGCCGCCTAGGGCTCAACCTCCCTAATCTGATCTCGCTGGGGCGCCTGCTGCTGGTGCCGCTGGCGATCTGGCTGATTCTCGGCGGCCGCTACGGGGCGGCGTTCTGGATCTTCATCGCCGCCGGGATTTCGGACGGTCTCGACGGCTTCATCGCCAAGCGCTTCGACCGGCGTACGCGGCTCGGGGCATTGCTCGATCCGGTTGCCGATAAGTCGCTTCTCGTCAGCGTCTACGTAACGCTCGGAGTGGCCGGCCAGATCCCGGCTTGGCTGGTGATTCTGGTGGTGTTTCGCGACGTGATGATCGTCGGCGGCTTTCTGCTGGTGCAGGCGATCGCCGTCGCCCGGCCGGTGCAACCCTTGCTGATCAGCAAGATCAACACCGGGGCGCAGATCGTCTTGATCGGTTTCGTGCTGGCCCGGGCCGGCCTCGGCTATGACGCCGGCGCGTTCGACCTGGCGCTCGGCCTGCTGGTCGGGGGTACGACGGTCTGGTCGGGCCTCGCCTATCTGGTGCGTTGGGCGCGCATCCTCGCCCGCTCGGAGGAGGCCTTGTGAGCCGCCGCGCCTATACGGTGCTGTTCTGGGTTGGCGCTACCGCCGTCTTGTTCGTGTTGCTCGGCCAGTTGGGTGGGATCCTGATGCCGTTCGCCGCCGGCTTCGCGATCGCCTACCTGCTGGTGCCGGCGGTCGACCGGATGGAAAGCTGGGGCGCGCGGCGCAGCCTGGCGGCGCTGACGATCCTGGTGGTCTTTCTGGTCGGCGTCGGCGTTGTCGTGGTGCTGATCGTCCCGCTGGTGCAGGCCGAGATTCTGCGCACGATCGTCCGCCTGCCGGGATTGGTCAATGCCGGGCAGGAGCAGTTCGGCCATCTGATGCAATTGCTGCAGAAGCATCTGAGCGAAACCGAGGTCGCCAAGGTCCGCGATCTTGTCAACGCCAAGACTGGAGAAGCGGTCGACTGGCTGGTCGGGTTGCTGCAGAGCATGATCACCAGCAGCTTCGCGATCCTGAACATCCTGTCCTTGGCGATCGTGACGCCGATCGTCGCGTTTTTCCTGTTGCGGGATTGGTCGGTCATGGTCGCCGGGATCGACGCCAACCTGCCGCGCGGGCCGCTCGTCACGATCCGCGAGCAGATGGGGATGATCAACCAGGCGCTCGCCGGTTTTCTCCACGGCCAGGCCATCGTCTGTCTGGTGCTGGCGGCGTATTATGCCATCGCCCTGTCATTGGCCGGCCTCGAATTGGCGCTGGCGATCGGGCTGTTGATCGGGCTGCTGGCCATCATTCCAATCCTCGGGGTCTCGCTGGGTTTTTTGCTCGCGCTTTGTCTGGCGGCATTGCAGCACGAGAGCTGGACCGCGATCGTTGTCGTCTGCGGCATCTTCATGTTCGGCCAGACCGTCGAAGCCAACATCCTCTCGCCAAAGCTGGTCGGCGACCGCATCCATCTGCATCCGGTCTGGGTGATTTTCGCGCTGCTTGCCGGCGGCAAATTGCTCGGATTTTTCGGCGTGCTGATCTCGATGCCGGCGGCGGCGGTGATCGGCGTCTTAGCCCGCTTTGCTCTCGAACGCTATCGCCGCAGCGCGCTCTATGATCCGCGGCTCGCCGACCCGGTGCGCCGGTTGCCGCCCTCCGAATGAGCCAGTTTCCGCTGCCGCTGCCGCCGGCGCGCCGGCCCTCGCTCGACCGGGCGAATTTTGTCGTCTCGGCGAGCAACGCCACGGCGATCGGCTGGATCGACGGCTGGCCCGATTGGCCGGCGCGCGTCTTGCTGCTGCACGGACCGGCGGGCTGCGGCAAGACCCATATCGTTCATCTCTGGGCCGGGCGCTGCGGAGCTGAGATCATCGCCGGCTCAGACCTCGGCGAAGCGGCCGCGCACCGCCCCTTTGAGACGGCGGCGCGGCCGATCGCCGTCGACGACGCCGACCGGGCGCCGGAGCCGATGCTGCTCCACTTATACAACGCCTGCCTGGAGGTGGGGGGCGACCTGCTGCTGACCGCGCGGCGCCGTCCCGGCGCGTGGCCCATGGCGCTCGACGATCTGGCGTCGCGTCTGAGAACGGTCCCCGTGGCCGGTATTGCTCCGCCCGACGACGCACTCCTCGGCGCCGTTATCGCCAAGCATTTCGCCGACCGGCAGTTGAAGCCGGCCCCCGACCTGATCCCCTATCTGCTGCTGCGGATCGAGCGGTCATTCGCCGCCGCCGCCGCAATTGCCGCAAGCCTCGACGCGGCCTCGCTCGTTGGGGGCGAGCCGCTCGCGGTTCCGCTCGCGCGCCGGCTTCTGGCGGCGGAGCCCAGTCAGTCCTTGCCGCCGCCGAGCGAGGAAGGGCTGACGTAATCGATGACCGGGTGGCGGCGCTCGCCGATTTGCGCCCAGCTCGTGTCGATCTGAAAGCCGATGCGCGCGGCGGTCGGAAATTTGCCGTCGGCCAGCACCCGCAATTGCGGCGATTTGGGATCGCCAAGTGCTAGCGCCAATTCATGCAGGCTGGGATTGTGGCCGATTACGAGCACCGCATCTTCCATCTCGTCGATCCGCCGCAGGCGAGCGATCAGCTGTTCGGGCTCGGCGAGATAGAGTTCGCGCTCGATCAGGCAGCGCGGCCGAACGCCGGCAGCGGAAAACAGGATGTCGCAGGTTTCGCGCGCCCGTGCGGCACTGGAACACAGCACCAGCCCGAAGGCGGCGCCGGTCTTCCCCAGCTTGGTACCGACCAGCCGCGCTGCCTCGCGGCCGCGCCGGTTAAGCGGCCGATCATGGTCCTCGAAATCGCCCTTCCAGTCCGATTTCCCATGCCGCAACAGATGAAGCATATGCACTTTGGGTTTCCTCCCCACGCGCGCTGCCGCTCGCGCGCCGATTGCGCCGCTTTGTCGCCGGGACATGACAGGCCCCCGACGGCAGGATAGGATAACGTGGCAGAGCGCTATCCTGCCGACAACGGAGCCTGGGGTGAACAGCAGCGCGCAGTCTGTCGCGATCCGATCGGTCGATTCCGATTCCCCGTCGCGCTTTATCAATCGCGAGTTGTCGTGGCTCGCTTTCAACGAGCGCGTGCTCGCCGAGGCCGACAATGTCAGCCACCCGCTGTTGGAGAGGTTGCGGTTCCTGTCGATTTCGGCGAACAATCTCGACGAATTTTATATGGTGCGCATTGCCGGGCTCAAAGGCCAATATCTGGCCGGGGTCAAGACCCCGAGCCAGGACGGCCTGACGCCGGCGCAGCAATTGGACGCGATCCGGCAGCGCACCGGCAGTTTGATGGCCGACCAGCAGGCGACCTGGCTTGCTTTGCGGCAGCAACTGGACGCCGCCGGGATTTCGGTCATCGAGCCGACGGAACTCGAACGCGGCGACCGCGCCTTGCTCGAAGAGCAGTTTATGGCCGACGTCTTTCCGGTGCTGACCCCGCTGGCGATCGATCCCGCGCACCCGTTTCCGTTCATCGCCAATCGCGGCTTCGGGCTGGCGCTCGAACTCGAACGGGTCAGCGACGGCGTGCGCCTGCAGGCCTTGACCCTGATCCCGACCTCGATCTACCGTTTTGTCCGGCTGCCCGGCAACCGCATCCGCTTTCTGCCGATCGAGCAGATGGTGGCGTTGTTCCTCGATCACCTGTTTCCGGGCTTCGCCGTCGTGGCGCAGGGGGCGTTCCGCGTCTTGCGCGACAGCGAGGTCGAGATCGAGGAGGAGGCGCAGGATCTCGTTCGCCTCTACGAGACCGCGCTAAAGCGGCGGCGGCGCGGGCATGTCATTCTGCTGGCCGTCGATTCGACGATGCCGACCGACCTGCGCCGGTTCTTGATGGAAAAGCTCGACGCCGAGCCGGCCGATGTGTTCGCCGGCGATGGGCTCCTTGGTCTCAGCGACGCCGCGCAGCTGATCATCGACGAGCGGTCCGATCTGGTTTTCACCCCATACAACGCGCGTTTTCCCGAGCGGGTGCGGGATTTTGGCGGCGATTGCTTTGCCGCGATCCGCCAGAAGGACATCATCGTCCACCATCCCTACGAAAGCTTCGACGTGGTGGTGCAGTTTCTGCGGCAGGCGGCGCGCGACCCGGCCGTCGCCGCGATCAAGCAGACGCTTTACCGCACCAGCGAGGACAGCCCGATCGTGCGGGCCCTTGCCGAAGCCGCCGAGGCCGGCAAGTCGGTCACGGCGTTGATCGAACTGAAGGCCCGCTTCGACGAGGAGGCGAATATCCGCTGGGCCCGCGACCTCGAACGCGCCGGCGTGCAGGTGGTTTACGGCTTCCTGCAATTGAAGACGCACGCCAAGGTGTCGCTGGTGGTTCGGCGCGAAGCCGGTCAGCTCTGCTCCTACGTCCATTTCGGGACCGGCAATTACCACCCCTATACGGCCAAGGTTTATACCGACCTGTCGTTCTTCACCTGCGACCCGGCATTGTGCCGGGATGCGGCGCGGCTCTTCAATTTCATGACCGG
The DNA here is from genome assembly GCA_963799085.1 of uncultured Alphaproteobacteria bacterium. GTDB lineage: Bacteria > Pseudomonadota > Alphaproteobacteria > ATCC43930 > CGMCC-115725 > AP-15. The sequence continues at coordinate 104,908 of CAWCWA010000024.1, forward strand.
CTACGCGAGCCCGGCGAGCCTCGAAAAAATCTCGGTGGCGCCGCTCAACCTGCGCTCGCGGCTGTTCGAACTGATCGAAGCCGAGATCGCCAACGCCAAGCTTGGCAGGCCGGCGCAGATCTGGGCCAAGATGAACGCGCTTGTCGATCCGTCGTTGATCGACCTCTTGTACCGGGCCTCGCAGGCCGGGGTCGGCATCGATCTGGTGGTGCGCGGCATCTGCTGTCTGCGGCCCGGATTGCCTAGCCTCTCCGAGAACATCCGTGTCAAGAGCATCATCGGCCGCTTTCTGGAGCACAGCCGCATCGTCTGCTTTGGCAACGGCTACAAGCTGCCTTCGGACCGCGCCAAGGTGTTCATCAGTTCGGCCGATTGGATGCCGCGCAATTTCGACGGCCGGGTCGAGGCCCTTGTGCCAATCGAGAACGAGACCGTGCATCGCCAGGTGCTGGACGAAATCATGGTGGCCAATCTGCGCGACACCCTCCAAAGCTGGAGCCTGTCGCCGGAGGGAACCTATGAGCGGGCGCCGGTCGATGATGAAGGCTTCTCGGCGCATACCTATTTCATGACCAATCCGAGCCTTTCCGGGCGCGGCAAGGCCCTGAGAAGAAGCCAGCCGAAGCTTGTTGTCCGCTGACCAGATGCCCGAGCGAAACGTGACCGCCGAACCCGTCCGCATCGGCGTCATCGACCTCGGCTCCAACTCGTTGCGACTCGTCGTCTTCGAGCGTTTCGGAGGCGCCCTGTTTCAGCTCCTGAATGAAAAAGTGATGTGCGGTCTGGCGCGTGGGATCGCTTCGACCGGTCGCTTGAACCGCGAGGGCGCGGCCCTGGCATTGACCAATATGCGGCGCTTCGTGGCGCTCGCCGATGCGACTGGGGTCGATCATCTGGCCGTGCTGGCGACCGCCGCGGTGCGCGACGCCAGCGACGGCCAGGACTTTGCCGGTGAGGTGACGCGCGATTGCGGCGTGCCGGTCGAAATCATCGACGGCGTGAGGGAGGCGCAGCTATCCGCCGCCGGCGTGCTCGCCGGAATCCCGGAGGCGCACGGTGTCGTTGGCGACCTCGGCGGCGGCAGCGTCGAACTGGTCCGGGTCGGTCTTGACGACCAGCCGGGCGTCGGCATCGCACACCGGATCGGCGCGGGGCTCAGCCTGCCGCTCGGCCCGTTGCGTCTGGCCGAATTCGGCGACAGCCCGAAAGCCATCGGCGACGCGGTGGAACGCGCGCTTGCGGGCGCCGCCCGGTGGCGCGCCTCGCCGGGGCAAGAACTCTATCTCGTCGGCGGGGCGTCGCGGGCGCTGGCGCGGCTGCACATGGAGCACGCCGCCTATCCGCTGCACGTCGTGCATCAGTACACGATGGCGCGCGGCGAGGCGGAGAGCTTCTTCGAGGTTATCGGCCGCCAGTCGCGCAAATCGCTGGAGCGGATCACCACAATCCCCAGGAAGCGCCTCGAGATGGTGCCGATCGCCGCTTCGATCCTGCGCAAACTGGTGGCGCTGATCGAGCCGCAGCGCATCGTGTTCTCAGCCTTCGGGCTGCGCGAGGGTTACGCCTATGGGCTGGTCCCCCGGCACGAACAAGACGCAGATCCGCTGATTGCCGCCTGCGAGGCGATCGCGCAGAGGCAAAGCCGAATTCAGCCCCGACGGGGATTTTCTGCAGCAATGGACCGCCCCCCTGTTTCGCAACATTTCGGAGCAGGGCCGGCGGCTGCATCGGGCGGCGTGCTGGCTTGGCGACGTCGCCTGGAGCGAGCATCCCGACTATCGCGCTGTTCTGGCGTTCGCCCGCAGCCTCAGAATGCCCTACCCGGCCGCGACCCATGCCGATCGAGTATTTATCGCATCGGCATTGCACGCCCGCTATTCCGGAGCCGCAGACGATCCGATCAAGGCGGCGACCAGCCACTTGCTCGACGAGCGGTCCAGTGCTGAGGCGCGCACCTTGGGGCTGGCGTTGCGGCTCGCCTACACACTCTGCGGCGGCGTCATCCGCCTGTTGTCCGAGGCGTGGCTGCGGCGCGAAGGCGGCAATCTGGTGCTGGAAATGCCGTCCGACGACGATCTCTTCGAGGGCGAAGCTGTGCAGCGGCGTCTCGACGCCGTTGCCCGCTCGCTGGGTGCCGTCGCGGTGTCGCGCCGCGGCCGGACAAGGCACGCCGCGAGCGGCTAGGACCCGGCCTCCAGGCGGCGGCCCAGCGCCGCGAACACCGATTCGAACATCGGGACTGTCAACTTCCCGGTATTGGTGTTGAGCCGCGAACAATGATAGCTGTCGGCGAGGATGCGGCCGTCGGCAAGACAGTGGATGCGGCCGTGCGTGAACGGAAACGGGCCGCGACGACAGCCCAGCGCCGCCAGCACCGCATAATGCGCGACAGCGCCCAAGGCGAGGATCGCGCGCAATCGGCACATCGCCGCGATCTCGGCGGTGAGAAAGCCGCGGCAGGCGGCAATCTCAGCGGTTTCGGGCTTGTTTTGCGGCGGAACGCAACGCACGGTATTGGTGATCCGTGCCCGGCGCAGCATCAGGCCGTCATCCGGCCGGGCGTCGTAATTACCCTCGGCAAAGCCGAATTTCCGCAACGTTGCGTAGAGGAGCGCGCCGGCGTAGTCGCCGGTGAACGGGCGTCCGGTGCGGTTGGCGCCGCGCAGGCCGGGCGCGAGGCCGACGATCAGCAATTCGGCCTCGGCGTCGCCAAAGGGGGCCACCGGCGCATTATGCCACTCCGGATGGGCCGACCGCTGCGCCTCGCGGAAGCCGGCCAGCCGAGGGCACAAGGGGCAATCCCGCGACGGCAGCGCCGGCGAAGACGCCGTCACGCGTTCTCGACGGGTTCGGTCCGCGGCCGCTGCAACTCATCGCGCGTGTGGTGGTTTCGCATGATGTTGGGCGCCAGTTCCTGAAGCTCGATGAAATTGTCGGCTTGGCGCCGCAGATCGTCAGAGACCATCGGCGGCGAGGAGCGGATTGTCGAGACGACCGAGACACGTACGCCGCGCCGCTGCACCGCCTCGACTAGGCGGCGGAAGTCGCCGTCGCCGGAGAACAGGACCGCATGATCGATGTATTGCGCCATTTCGAGCATGTCGATTGCCAACTCGATGTCCATGTTGCCCTTGATCCGCCGTCGGCCCATCGCGTCCGTGAATTCCTTGGTCGGCTTGGTGACCATCGTATAGCCGTTGTAGTCGAGCCAATCGACGAGAGGCCTGATCGGCGAATATTCCTGGTCTTCGACCAAAGCCGTATAATAAAACGCCCTGATCAGCCTGCCTTTGGTACTGAACAAATCAAGGAGTCGCTTGTAGTCGATGTCGAAGGCCAAGCCGCGGGCGGCCGAATAAAGATTGGCGCCATCGATAAATAAGGCAATCCGCTCTTCCGGATAGAATATCATCCCGATACAATGCCCCGTTGCGTGTGTTAATAAAAGTGTCTTACAGCGTGGATGCCCGGTCAAGTGCAATGGGGCGCGGAGGCGGCGGGTGATCTTGATCGGGCTAGGCGGCAATCTCGACAGCAACATGGCCGGCCCCCCGGTCAAGACTTTGGCGGCGGCGCTGACCGCGCTCGAAAGTGCGGGCGTGCGCGTCCTCCGTCGCTCCCGCTGGTACCGCTCCGAGCCGGTGCCGCGCTCCGACCAGCCGTGGTTCGTCAACGCCGTCGCGACAGTAGAGACCGATCTTTTCGCATTCGATTTGTTGCAGCTACTCCACGCCGTGGAGGCGAAGTTCGGTCGCGTCCGGGGCATGCCCAACGTCGCGCGAACGCTTGATCTCGACCTCCTCGACTATGACGGGGAGCGGAGCGACGGCCCGGAATTGGTATTGCCCCATCCGCGGCTGCACCAGCGGCGCTTCGTGCTGCTGCCGCTCGCCGAGATCGCCCCGAATGGCGCCACCCCAGGCTCGACGTCAGCGCGGAGGAATTACTCGCGAGGCTCGGATCGGATGAGCGCGTCGAACAAATGCCGTGCTGAGCGGCCGGTTGCCGCCGGTCGTTCGATTGTGCTGTCCCGACCGGTTGGTTATAAGGCGGCATTCTCTTCGCCGATGGAGATCGGATGGACAAGTTCGAAGCGGCTCGCGTGCATATGATCGAAAGCCAGCTTCGACCCAACAAGGTCTTGGACGAGCGGGTGATCGCGGCGTTCGAGACGATCCGGCGCGAGCTGTTCGTCCCCGAGCAACTGCGCTCGATCGCCTATATCGACGCGGATTTACCGCTGGGCGGCGGGCGTTTCCTGATGGAGCCGATGGTGGCTGCCCGGCTGATCCAGGCGGCGGCGATCGAGCAAATCGACACCGTGCTGGTCGTCGGCGCGGGAGCCGGCTACGAGGCGGCGGTGCTGTCGATCCTGGCGCGCAATGTGGTGGCGCTCGAGGAGGATCAGGACTTGGCGCGGCGGGCCCGTTCCGCCCTTGTCGACCACCGCATCGCCGCCGTGGCATGCGTCGAGGGGCCGCTGAGGCAAGGGTATCGGACGCGCGCGCCCTATGACGTGATCCTGTTCGCCGGCGCGGTCGCCGAGACGCCGGCCGAGATCGCCGCGCAGCTCGCCGAAGGCGGCCGCATGGTCGCTGTCGTCAGGCCCAGCGGGGTGATCGGCCGCGCGGTCTTGAGCACGCGCACTGGCGGAATCCCCGCCTCCCGCGATATCTTCGACGCCGGAACTCCGCTGTTGCCGGCGTTCCGCCCGAAACCCGCCTTTGTGTTCTGATCGCGTGAGCAAGTTCCGCACAGCCTGGTTCGGCAGAGGGGATCGCGGCGCTCGCCGGTCTTGTCGGGCTGCTCGCCGCCAGCGACATCGCGCGGGCGCAGACGCTGACCCAGGCGCTTGCCGAAGCCTACAACACCAACCCGCAGCTTCTGGCACAGCGCGCGCTGTTGCGCGCGACCGACGAGCAGGTGCCGCAGGCGCTGGCCAATTGGCGTCCGACGGTGAATTTCACCGGCCAGGTGGGGTTCCAGAGAGAGGGATTGTTGTCCCCCAATCGCAACTCCAGCGTCATCGCGGGCACAAGGCCGAACACCGTCGCCGTGCAGGTCACCCAGCCGATCTACCGGGGCGGCCGCACCGAAGCGCAAACCCGGCAGGCGATCAACGCCGTCGAGGCGACGCGGGCCCAGACGCTGGCGGTCGAGACCTCGGTATTTCAATCCGTCGTCCAGGCCTATCTCGACGTGGTGCGCGACCAGTCGCTGGTCGAGGTCAACCGCAGCAACGAACAGGTCCTGCAAGAAACAGCTCGAGGCGACGCAGGACCGGTTCCGCGTCGGCGAAGTAACCCGCACCGACGTAGCGCAGGCCGAATCCTCGCTCGCGCAGGCGACCGCGCAGCTGACTGCCGCCGACGGCCAACTCCGGCAAAGCCGGGCCAATTACGTGCGCGCCGTCGGCCAACCGCCCGGCCGACTGCTGCTGCCGCGCGACCGCCCGGTGCTGCCGGCCACGCGCGAAGAGGCCCAGACCATGGCGGCAAACAACAATTTCAGTGTGATCTCGGCCAATTTCGCCGAGCTCGCCGCCCGCGACAACATCGACGTCGTGCGCGGTCAGCTGTTGCCGCAAATCTCGATCATCGGCAACGTCAATCGCCAGAACGACCCGTCGATAACCTTCCGTGGCTTCACCGCGAATACGGCCTCAGTCGTCGCCCAGATGACGATGCCGCTCTACGAGGGGGGTGCGATCTATTCGCAGACCCGCCAGGCTGAACAGACAGTCGGGCAGCGGCGCAGTCAGGTGGATGATGCGCGCCGGGCGTCGGTGCAGGCGGTGACCCAGGCCTGGGAGGCGCTGAAGTCGGCGCGGGCCAGCGTCGTCTCCTTCGCCGCGGCGGTGCGCGCCGCGCAGATCGCCCTCGAAGGCACGCAACAGGAGGCGCTGGTCGGATCGCGCACCACGCTCGACGTGCTAGTGCAGAACCAGCAGCTCTTCCAGACCCAACTGCAGCTGATCACGTCCGAGCACGACACGGCCGTCGCCGAATACAACATCGCCGCGGCGGTCGGACGGCTGATCGCGCCCGAACTGCATCTGCCGGTGCAGCTCTACGACATGGAGAAGCACTATAAGCAGGTGAAGGGCAAATGGTTCGGCTTCGGCGGCGGCTTGCGCGAATGAGCGGGCGCCGGGTGCCCGGACGGCTGGCAAAGCCCGCACAGAATTCCTAGGTTAGGGACCTTTCCCGCCAGATCCGGTTGCCCTCGATGTCGGACGCAAAGCCCCAGTCGGAACCCACGATGGAGGAGATCATCGCCTCGATCAGCCGCCTGATCGCCGAGGACAAGGCAGTCGACGACCGGCTCACGGCCGGGCTTCGGCGACAAGGATGACATTCTCGATCTGACCGAGGCGATCGACGAGGACGGTTCGGCGCGCCGGGTTATCCCGGCCCCGGGTGTGGCGGCGGCCGCCGAGGCGACGGCCTCTGGCGCCCGCATCGAGCCGGAGCCGCCCGGCGTAAGCCCCGGGACGGTGGCAAGGGACCGCGAGCGGATCATCTCCGGCACCGCCGCCGAGGCTACCGCGGCAGCCTTTTCCCGATTAGGCGAAGCACCGCGGCCGCCGCGGAGTGAGAGCGAAAAGCCTTCGTCCGGAGGAGCGCGGACGCTGGAGGAGATCGCGCGCGAAAGCCTGCGCCCGCTGCTCCAGGCCTGGCTCGACGAACACCTTCCGGCGCTTGTCGAGCGCCTTGTGCGGGAGGAGATCGCGCGCGTTTCCGGCGCGGCCGGGTTGCGCTGAAGCCGATGCTGGACAAGACCTATCAGCCGGCCGCGATGGAGGCGCGGCTCTACGCGCTCTGGGAGGCCTCAGGCGCCTTTGCAGCCGATCCCGACAGCCCAAAGCGGCCCTATACGATCATGATGCCGCCGCCCAATGTGACCGGCAGCCTGCATATGGGTCACGCGCTGACCTTCACCTTGCAGGATGTGCTGATCCGCTATCAGCGGATGCGTGGGCGCGACGTATTGTGGCAGCCCGGCACCGACCATGCCGGTATCGCCACCGAGATCGTCGTCGCCAACCAGCTGGCCGAGGAAGGCGTCGACAAGCGCGCTCTCGGCCGCGAGCGTTTTGTCGAGCGGGTCTGGCAATGGAAGGAGCAATCGGGCGGGACGATCACCCGCCAGCTCCGCCGCCTCGGCGCGTCCGCCGATTGGCGCCGCGAGCGGTTCACCCTCGATCCGGGGCTCGCCGCTGCCGTCCGCAAGGTCTTTGTGACGCTCTACCGCGAGGGGCTCGTCTACCGCGACAAGCGGCTCGTCAACTGGGATCCGGAAATGCACACGGTCATTTCCGACCTGGAGGTCGACAACCGCGAGACCCGAGGATCGCTGTGGCATATCCGCTACCCGATCGTCGAACTGCCGGGCCGGTATATCGTCGTGGCGACGACGCGGCCGGAAACGATGCTCGGCGACAGCGGTGTTGCGGTCCACCCCGACGATCCGCGCTACGCCGATCTTGTCGGAAAATCGGTGCAGCTGCCGCTCACCGGCCGCGTGATCCCGATCGTCGCCGACGCCCATGCCGACCCCGAGACGGGCAGTGGTGCGGTCAAAATCACCCCGGCGCATGACTTCAACGATTTCGAGGTCGGCAGACGGCACGGGCTGGAGCTGATCAACATCTTCGATGCCGATGCGCGGCTCAACGATATGGCGCCGGAGGCCTATCGCCGGTTCGATAGGTTCGCGGCGCGCGAACGGGTCATCGCCGATCTCGCCGCGGCGGGCTATCTCGACAAGGTCGAGGACCACACCTTGATGGTACCGCACCACGACCGCTCGGGTGTGGTCATCGAGCCGTGGCTGACCGACCAGTGGTATTGCGACGCGCGCGTTCTGGCGCAGCCGGCGATCGCCGCCGTCGAATCCGGGCAGACGCGTTTTGTCCCGCGGCAGTGGGAGAACACGTTCTTCGAATGGATGCGCAATATCCAGCCCTGGTGCATCTCGCGGCAGCTCTGGTGGGGGCACCGCATTCCGGCTTGGTATGGGCCTGACGGAGCAGTGTTTGTCGCCGAGACCGAGGCCGGGGCGGTGGAAGAGGCGGCGGCGAAATACGGCGGAGCGGTCGCGCTGCGCCAGGACGAGGACGTGCTCGACACTTGGTTCTCCTCCGGGCTGTGGCCGTTCTCGACCTTGGGCTGGAGGGAGAAGACCCCCGAGCTTGCCCGCTATTACCCGGGCGACGTGCTCGTCACCGGCTTTGACATCATTTTTTTCTGGGTCGCCCGGATGATGATGCAGGGCATCCACTTCATGGGCGAGACGCCGTTCCGCGAGGTCTATATCCACGCCCTGGTGCGCGACGAGCGCGGCCAGAAGATGTCGAAATCGCGCGGCAACATCATCGATCCGTTGGAGGTGATCGACCGCTACGGCTGCGACGCTCTGCGCTTCAGATTGGCGGCGTCTGCCTCGCCCGGCCGCGACATCCCGCATCTCCGAAAGCCGCGTCGAAGGTGGCCGCAACTTCGCAACCAAGCTGTGGAACGCCTCGCGCTATGCCGAGATGAGCGGTTGTGCTCTCGACCCTGCCTTTGATCCGGGAAGCTGCCGGCTGACGGTCAACCGCTGGATCGCGGGTGCGACCCGCGACTGCGCTGCTGCAGTGACGGCGGCGCTCGAAGCCTATCCGCTTCGACGACGCGGCGCATCACGCTCTACCATTTCGTGTGGGGTACCTTCTGCGACTGGTATCTCGAATTCACCAAGCCGATCCTGCAGGGCGACGATGCCGCGGCCCGCACCGAAACTCAGGCGACGACCGCCTGGGCATTGGCGCAGACGCTGCATTTGCTGCATCCGATCATGCCGTTCATCACCGAGGAGGTGTGGCAGCAGCTTGGCGGTGCCGAGGGCCGGGATGTTGATCGTCGCCCGCTGGCCCGACCTCCCGCCCGACCTGCACGATCGCTCTGCGGCCGCCGAAATGGAATGGGTGGTGGAGGCGATTTCCGCGATCCGTGCCGTGCGGGCCGAGATCAACCTGCCGCCCGGAGCGCGCATTCCGCTTGTTGATCAAGGACGCTGACCCGATAGCGCTCGAACGGATCGAGCGGCACCGCGAGCATTTTGTCCGCCTGGCGCGGGTCGAGGGAATGACCGCGGTCTTGACCGTGCCCGAAGGGGCAATCCAGACCGTCGTCGACGGCGCAACCTTTGTCCTGCAGGTCGCGGGCGCGGTCGATCTCGGGCGGGAAAAGGCGCGGCTCGCCAAGGAGATCGAACGCCTCGACACGGAGCTCGGCAAGATCGCGGCGAAATTGGGCAATCCCGGCTTTCTCGCCAAGGCAAGACCGGAGATCGTCGCCGACCAGCGCGAACGCGAGGCCGAAGCGAGCCGCGACCGCGACCGGCTGCGCGCCGCCTACGAGCGGTTGACGCCGCCCGGCTGAACGGTCTTCACCGCGCCGCTGGCGCCCGCCCGACGCCGAAGCAATGTTCCGGTCCGGGGAAGCGGCGAGCGCGGACCTCGGCGGCGTAAGCGGCGGCCGCCTCCGAAATCAGCGGCGCCAGTTCGGCGTAGCGTTTGACAAATCGCGGCTTGAAGTCGGTGAAAATCCCGAGCACATCGTCGGTCACCAGGATCTGGCCGTCGCATTCGGGCGAGGCGCCGATGCCGATCGTCGGGATCGGCACGGCCTGCGTGATCGCCCGCGCCACCGGCTCGACCGTCCCCTCGACGACAAGCGCAAAGGCGCCGGCTTCGGCGATCGCTGCGGCGTCGGCCATGACCTGCTGGGCCGCCGCCGTGCCGCGTCCCTGCACCTTGAAGCCGCCCGCGGCGTTGACCGATTGCGGCATCAGCCCGACATGGCCCATGACCGGCACCCCGCGCCGGGTCAGAAAGCGCACGGTTTCGGCCATCTCCTCGCCGCCTTCGAGCTTGACCGCAGCACAGCCGGTGCGGGCCATGATTCGTGCCGCGCCGCGAAACGCCTGTGCCGGTGATTCCTGGTAGGAGCCGAACGGCAAGTCGACAACGATGAGTGCCTGCCGCGAGCCGCGCATCACCGCCGCGCCATGCGCGATCATCATGTCGAGTGTCACGGGGACCGTGCTGTCGAAACCGTAGACGACCATGCCGAGCGAATCCCCGACCAGCAGGAAATCGACATGTGGGTCGAGCAGGCGGGCGATCGGCGCGGTGTAGGCGGTAAGGCCGACGATCGGCGCCCCGCCTTTAACCAATGCACCGATCCCGCGCCGTTTTTCCTCCGCGGGAGGAGGTGTTTGGACACTCATCCTTCTCGTCCCATGGTGCAGCCTGCCAACGCCGCGTCGTGCCGCAATACTTCCCGGGCGGCGCCTAGATCCGTTCGTATTTGACGACGCGGCGGACGCGGCCCCATTCGCCCGGCTGCACGACGTAGAGATCTTTGTGCGAGTCGACCCAGATGCCGTGGCAGGAGCGGTTCACCGGTCCGTCGCCCCACCGCGCGAGCCGCTCGCCGTCGAGGGTCAGGATGCTGATCATGCCGCCATTGTGCTCTGGGATATAAACGGCATCGTCGTCGTCGACATAGAAGAAGGCCGGCCCGATCAGTTCGGTCTGCCAGATCGTCAACAGCTTGCCGCTCTGGTCGAAGACCTGCACCCGGTCGTTCTCGCGGTCGGCGACCAGAAGGCGGCCGCGCCGGTCGATCCACACGCCGTGCGGCAGGTTGAACTGCCCGGGCCCGGCGCCGGGCTCGCCCCAGGAAAACATGTATTTGGCGTCGGCCGAGAATTTGTGGATGCGGGCGTTGCCGTAGCCGTCGCTCATGAACATTTCGCCGGAGGGCGCAAAGGCGATGTCGGTCGGCAGGTTGAACGGGCCGCCGCCATGCGTGACCTTTTTCCACGCGGCCGAACTGAAATCGTCCGCCGGCACGCCGGTATCGGAACGCTCGCCCTTGACGCCGATCGTCTGCAGCAACTTGCCGTCGGTCGTGAACTTCATGAATTGCTGATGGTATTCGTCGGTGAGCCAGACATTGTCCTCGGCGTCGATGCGGATCGCATGCGGGAACGAGAAGAGCCCGGCGCCCCAGGACGAGAGGAAGTTGCCGTCGCGGTCGAAGATCACGACCGGATGCTCGGCGTTGCGATTGAAGCAGTAGACACGGTCCTGGGAATCGATCGAAACCGCGCAGGCCCGGACCTCGATGCCGCTCGGGGACGCGAGCCCAATCCTCGTGCACCTTGTAGGTGTATTTGCCATTGCCGACGACCGGTTCCATGATCTCCTCCTCTTTCCCTTCTTCTGGCCGCACCCGGCGGCGCCGAGCCCACTATAGCAGGCCGGAGCGCAGGGGTAAGGCGGGCTGCGAGGCCGCCAGCCGGTCGACCGCGAGCCGCGCCAGCCGGCGCATCTCGTCGAGAAAATCGGCGTAATCTTCCGGCCCGAAATCGACCGGGTCGACGACCGCCCTGGCCGAACCGTCTACGTATTCGTAGAGGCAACAGGTCTTGTTTTCGGCGTTCTGCGCCATCTCGACGACGATGCGGCGATGCTGCCGGTTCATCGTCAGGATCAGATCGGCCCCTTCGATCGCTGCCTGGTCGAGCGGCGTGGGCACATGCGATCTTGCCGCCGGCAGTGCTGTCGCCAACTGGTCTCCCGGGGCGGAACCCGCCCGGACATTGGTGCCGCCGGAGCGCACCGCGATCGCAAGGCCGCCGCGGTCGATATATTCCTGGGCGAGATATTGCGCCGCCGGGCTGCGGTCGGTGTTGCCGGAACAGACGAAGAGAAGGGTCTTCATCGCAAATCTCCGTTGCGGCAGGCCGCGCCGTGACACCGGCCGCACCCGTTTCGCCGCGCTTTTTTAACCCTCTACGACCATGGTTGAACAACGCCGAGGCGCGTGTTACCGGAACGGCAACTCCGCGAAGGAAGGTCCGGTTGCGCTTGCTTTGGTTTTCGGCGCGGAGCAGGCGACGGAGAGAGCGGCAATGTCCAGCGTGATCGAAATCCCCGCACCGACCGGGGTCGCTAACCCAGGGTACTACAGCGACGGCCACCCGTTCGACGAGGTCCACTATCTCGAATGCAAGCTGATCCTGAAGCCCGACCCGTTCACCTCGGTCAAGGCGTTTCTCGATTATGGCGCGCTGGTCCGCCGGCAGGCCGGGGCCCTTGGCGTCGGCTTCGCCAATGGCGCGGTCGCCGGCCGCAAGCCCGAATCTGCGCGAAGTGCTGTTTCTCGACGCGCCCGATGTCCGCCTCTACAAGAACGCCTTCATTCTGCGCCGGAGGACCTGTTACGAGGCCAACTTCCCGGTCGGCGATCCGGAAATCGTCTTCAAGTTCCGCCATCCCGACTTTCAAAAAGCTGCCGAGCTGGATGTGCGTCCGAAGATCGCCGGGCCTTACCAGATCAAGTTCAAGGCCGAAATGCTGCCATTGCGCGACAAGATCGGCGGCCACCGGATACTGTTTTCGCACAACGCGCAATTCGGCATGAGCCGGGCTTCGGTCGGCGACAGCGTTTCGCTGGCGACTGTTGGCCGGTATCTTCCCGGCATTGCAGACGCTGCAGGCTTCGCCGGAAGACTGCGTCGAACTCGTCAACCATATGGTCGTCGAGGAACTCCTGCAGGAGTTGGGGACGCTCGATTTCGGCAAGGACGTCGCCGCCGACTGCAATGTCGCGCTGTGGCGCAGTCGCGCTGAGCATACCCCGCTGATTGCCGAATTCTCGTTCCAGTGCAAGTTTAAGCGGCGCGACGAACTGCACGACAAGGCGATGCATCGGGTGCCACGATTTCTTCATCGGCCTGCAGGAGGCCGGCCGCGACTGGCTGGCGCTCGGCACGACCAAGACCGCGGTCGTCTATCGGCTGAACGGCAACCCGCCGCAGAACCATGAGTGAGGCAGCGCCGGCCCGCCTGCCGCCGACGCCCGCCGCCGGTGTGGTGAGCCTGCACCATATCTTTCTGGTGTTTCTGGCGATCGGCGCCACCAGTGTCGGCGGCGGGCTCGTCGCCTATATGCGGCGCAGCCTCGTCGGCAAGCAGCAATGGGTCGACGACCGCGATTTCGTGCGGATGCTGACGATCTGCCAGGCGTTGCCGGGCCTCAACGGCACCAATATGGCGATCCTGATGGGTGACCATCTGAGGGGGCCAAGGGGTGCAGCGCTGGCGATCCTCGGTATGTGCCTGCCCGGCGGCCTGATCATGGTCGGGGCGGCGGTCGCCTATGCCGCGCATGGTGACCACGCATGGACGACGGCGATGCTGGCGACAATCGCCGCGGCGGCCGTCGGTATCGCCTTTTCGGTAGCCTTCCAGCTCGGCTGGAAGTCGCTCTCCGGAGTTGCCGATTTCGTCCTGGTCGGGCTGACCGTGATCGCCGTCAATGTGTTTCATGTGTCGGTGCTGTTGGCCCTAGCGGTCGTCGGCATATTGGGTATCTGGTGGTATCGGCCGAAGGCGCGCCGGCGGCGGGGGTTTGCCCGGCGATGAGCCAATTGCCCGCACTATTCGCGGTTTTCGCTTATATCTCGCTTCTGACCGTCGGCGGCGGCCTGGCGGCGTTCCCGGAACTGAAGACGCTGACCGTCGATGCCCACCACTGGCTGACTTTCCCGCAGCTCATTCATTTCTTCAGCATCGGCCAATTGTCGCCCGGCCCCAACATGATGATGGTGGCCTCGATCGGGCAATGGGTTGCGGGTCCGGTGGGAGCGCTTGTCGTGGTGACGGCGTTCTTTCTGCCGAGCGCTTGCCTGACCTTCGCCGTCGGGCGGATCTGGGACCGGATGGCGGGCTGGCCGTGGCGCGATTCGATCCAGCGCGGTCTGGCGCCGGTGTCGATCGGGCTCCTGCTCGCCGGGTCGATCTCGATCGCCCGCGGCGCCATTACCGGCTGGCTCGGCGGCGTGATCGCGGTCGCGGTGTTGGCGGTGCTGCTCGTCACCCGGGTCAATCCGGCGGTGCTGATCTTGGGCAGCGGGCTGATCGGCTTCGGCATCTACCTCGACGGCGGCTAGCGTCCACGAGAGGAGCGAGCGCCAGTGAACTTCATCACCGTGACCCGGCCCGACGGGAGCAGCATCGCGTTCAATGCCGTGAACATCTTTTCCATCCAGACCCATCAGGACGTGCGCGAAACCGTCGCCGAAATCCTGGCGCTGATCGCGAAGACATCAGCATAACGAGAACGACGTGCGCGGCGGCTTAAGCCCATAAAAACCTATGCTTTTGCCGGCTACGGCGGGACCTCGCGAGCGCCGTTTTGCTGTTTTTGCTGTTATTTTCAGCGAAATAACAGCAAACGTGCCGCCCTCCCCGCGATTGCCCTTGATTCCATGCCTCAGCTCCAGCCGCTGCCGACAGGGCCGATGCATACCATGCAAATGTGGCAATTTTTGCCGTCGCGTTTCGTGCAAGCATGGAAGGGCTTACTCGGTCCTTTCGCGCTCCGGTCTTTCGACCTCTGCGGCCACCATGTTCGGGGGATAGGGACATCCTCGCCTTTCGCCACCGCCGCCAGCGCCGTTGGTCCCAAGCCACAAACGCCACAAGTGCAAGGGGCAGCAGAACCCTGATCGCGGCTATGTCTGCCTGGCCGTCGCGGATATCCCGTATCAAGAATGCGAGTAGAAGGCTGCCAGCGGAAAAATTAACAATTACAGTAAGCACGACGTTTCTATTAATTTCTTCATTTTTAGGCAAAAGTGGCGACGAATAGGCGCTTGTCAAGGGGCGTTAGATGATTTCTATTCGATCTCCTTACCGCTGCGTTACCGGGCTGGCTGCTGGAAGACTGCTTCGCCTGCCGAGCGGATCGAGCGCTAGAACCGTTTGGAAACAAACTGCGCCGAGTGAGGCCGTATATCCCGGCCGTGCCAAAGCGAATTTGATCTCGTAAACTTTACTGTAACCTATTGTTCTTTTAGAAAATTAAACAAACGAAGTTCGAAGGGCTGGTTTTTCATCGGAAAAATTAGCTGGGAAAATCCAAATTCGTCCCCATGTCTATTCGGCTTCTGCCTTTACAGAAGGATAGCCTTTATGCATATTTCCTTGGCTCAGAGTAACAGGAATGGCTTCAACAAATGGTGCGCCGCGCACGACGCGGGCTGCGAGGGATGATGGCGGCTGGGCGCGGATGGCGCTGTCGTTATCGCCGGCCAGGATCTCCATCCGGTGATGACGCCGCCCGAGCGGCCGCATCGCCCGTGGCTTGTGCCCGGCGTGGGGACGCTCTGAAATCCGATCGGGAAGCACATCCGCGGGCGCCTGGCTGCTCGCAAAGGCAGGAAATGGGACCATGTCCGGCATGCACTACGACAAATCGTTCTATCTGATCGTCAGCGACCGGGATAACGAGACGTTTTCTGTCGAGGGGCCAATGGCCGACGACAGGCCGTGGAACCGTGTTGTCGTCGCGGCTCAGAAATCGGGGCGGCGAATCACGCTGCGCCACGGCGAGCGGGCGCGTCTGCCGAGGATGCCGCTCGTGACTGGCTGCAACGGTATTCCGGAAAGCGGGTGGCGTCAGGCGAAATCGTCCATCCGTAGCGAGGAGGCTGCGAGAATGCATTCCACATCCCCGGAGGGCCAAGCGCGCCGCCGGCGCGCGGAGGAACGGTTCAAGTCGGCAAAGCCCGCCGATTCAAAAAATCCCCGAGCCGACTATGTCTCACAACATGTCGAACGACAGGCGGAGGCCGAGAAAACGGCGCGGCTGCGCGGGCTTCGGCTGGCCAAGGAAGCGGCCGACAAAGAAATCGCGGATCGCGAGGCGGCGTCGGCGCTGGCCAGCAAACCCGAACCGCGCCGGCGTGCGCCAAGAGCCCCGGCGTCCACCCCATAGCCCGCTAATTAAACGCGCCCTGGCGTTTGACATCGGACAGTCTTCGGCGCGGCTCACCAGTCCGGTAGCCATCGGATTGAACATAAAAGAACCGGCGCCGTCCTGTAGAACATTGTCCATATTTTGCAAAAGAATGTTAAAACAGAGTTGACCTCTTGTAATTTTGAGAAATATCCTCATATTTTGGTCACAAATATTTTAGGAGGAACGCGTTATGCAATTACCTCGGATACTACGCAAAGAGCATCGTGGGCCCGTCCTGTTGGCGGCAGGTCTGACGTTCGTCGTCTGGAACGCATTCGGTTTTGGCTGGTTTGGGCTGCCGAGCCTTGGGTTTGTTACGGCAGGGGGCGCCACCCAGCTCGCCGACGCAAGATTGGATAAAGTTGCGGTGCCGCTGGCCGCCCAACTCTGTGCAATCAAATTCAACGAGCAGTCGCCCGCAATGATCGCCGAGAAGAGAGAAAAACTCGAATCAGCGAGCTACACCTACGCGAAAAGTCAACAGCTGGACCCCGCATGGGTGAGGCTGGGCGACAACAGAAACGAAAACCAGGGAGTTGTCGACGCCTGCGCCAAGCTGATTCTTGCTACGCAAATACAAAAGTCGACCGAACTCCAGAAATAGAGATCAATCTCTATTTTTGTGCTCGCTCCCGGAGCATTATCGCGATCGTCGAGGCGGCCGCCAGCAAGGCCCTTATGCGGCCATGTGGGGGATGGCCGTTCTAACCGGCCGATCCTTCCTGCGACGCGAGGCCAGATTGGCGCCAAACAATACGACGCCGATGGCCAGGACGCTGGGGACGCCCGCGCCGATCGGTCGGCGCCGGTACCCGATAGGTCAGCCCCTGGTTTCCCTCAAGCGAAACCAACTGACCGGCTTGGCCGCCATAAGCCACGGCGTCGGCAATCGTTTGAGCAATGGTGGCGGGGTCGATACCGCCGCCAGTGACGGTCAAGGTGTTGCTGATCGCGCTGTTGTTGTACTCGACAGTCCAAATAGCCGCCTGCACGAGGGCTGAGTTGAGGTCGCTCGGGCTGGTTTGCATCAGATTATCGCCATAGGCCACAAGGTCCCCGATCTTGCTGATCTGATCGGCGGTCAGGGCAGACGGGTGGAGGCTGTTGTCGGTGCTCAGCGAGCCCTCGTTGTATAGATAGCTATGGCCGGTTCCAAGCGAGATGGTGTGGAAGAGGTCGACACACCAGGCCGGGATGGTGAAGTCGGGCCCTGGCGGCGGGCCTTGATCATGGGCGGTCAGCACGATTTGGCCGGTAATTACGTTCGAATCGTTCACGGAGCTGCCATCAACGGTGCCGGTGATGTTCGTATACTCGGAATACGGCACTGAACGCCGGTTACGACGATCGTGCCGGCGGCTGCTGGCTGAACAAAGTGGGCCAGCGCGATCAGGCTTACTGCGGCCAACGATGCATTTTTGAATGTGCTCATCCGCCACTCCTTGCTTGTGTGCAGCCACCACCCTGCACTATGAACCGCAGAGCGTCAGAGGAATTGTGACGCAAAATGGACGATATGCTCCTTTAGGGTGGGGTAAAAGGTCTTTTTATGGTTAAGCGTAATCCATGTAGGAGTCGCTCAACGGCGATGCCCAGCACTTGCTCCGCTGGCGCGATCTCAGCAGCGCGTGGACAGAGGCCCCTGACGAACAGGACGGAAGGGATGGAAGCAGTATTCACGCGACATCTCTTGTTCGGCATGAACCTCGTAACCCTGGTCGGTTTCGTGCTCATGGGGATCGCCCTTACCCTCAACCGCCAACAAGCGATCGGACGGCCCTCGGCCTTCGCCCTGATGGGTGTTGGGACCGCCTTGCTCCTTCTCGGGTTCTACATCGCGCCACCCGCAACCCCCTGACCCGCGCGAACGTCCGCCCCGCCACGCTCTACGATTTTGTGAAGAGCCGAGGCGTCTCGGCCAAACCCCATCTCTTTCCGTCGCGGTGGCGGGTTTTCGCTCCGCTTCAACCCACCTATGCCGTCCGCGCCTCCCGGATCGCGCGCCAGACGCGTTCGGGGGTGGCGGGCATGTCGATGTGGGCGACGCCGTATTCGGCGAGCGCGTCGACGAGCGCGTTCATGACCGAGGGAAGCGCACCGGCGCAGCCCGCCTCGCCGCAGCCCTTCGCACCCAGCGGGTTGGTCTTGGCCGGGACCGGGTGGAAGGCGCTTCTGAACATCGGCGCGTCGTCGGCCCGCGGCATCGCGTAATCCATGTAGGAGCCGGTCAAGAGCTGGCCGTGCTCGTCATAGACCGTACTTTCGCGGAGCGCCTGGCCGATCCCCTGCACGATGCCGCCATGCGCCTGGCCGGTTACGAGCAATGGGTTGATGACGACGCCGAAATCGTTGACGAACGAATACTTGACGACCTCGACCGTGCCGGTGTCGGGATCGACCTCGACCTCGGCGATGTGACAGCCGTTCGGGAAGGCCGAGGGCGGGCCCTCGCTGATGTTGGCAACGTCGAGGCTCTGCGGCAGGCCCGGCGGCAATTCGAGCCCGGCGCGGAGTTTTTCCGCGAGCTCCATGATGCCGACCGAGCGATCGGTGCCGGCGATCGTGAACCGGCCGGCGTCGAATTCGATGTCGGCGACGGCGGCCTCCAACAGATGGGCGGCGATCTCCTTGCCGGCGGCGATGCATTTGTCGGCCGCCTCGACGATCGCGACGCCGCTCGTCATCATCGATTTGGACCCGCCGGTGCCGCCGCCCGCGATCAGTTCGTCGCTGTCGCCCTGCAAGAGTTTGATGCGGCGGAACGGGACGCCGAGCCGAGCCGCCAGGACCTGCGCGAAGGGCGACCAGTGCCCCTGGCCGTAATCGAGGGTGCCGGTGATCAAGGTCACGTCGCCGTTCGCCTCGAAGCGGATGCCGCCCATCTCGCGGCCGGGCGGGCCCGTTAGTTCGAGATAGTCGCTGATGCCGCGGCCGCGCAATTTGCCCCGCCTCCGGCTCTCCTCTTTGCGGGCGGCAAAGCCGTCCCAATCGGCGAGCTCCAGCGCCTGGTTCAACAGGTTGGTGAAGTCGCCGCTGTCATAGGTGGTGCCATTCGGCGCCTTGTACGGCATCGCCTCGGGCGAGATGTGGTTGCGGCGGCGCAGTTCGACCGGGTCGATCGCCATTTCGCGGGCGGCGGTCTCGACGAGCCGCTCCATGTAATAATTGGCCTCGGGGCGGCCGGCCCCGCGATAGGCCCCGACCGGTGTGGTATTGGTGAAGACGCATTTGGTCGAGACTTCGATCAGGGGCGTCTTGTAGACGCCGAGCGTGTTCCGGACAGCGTTGCGCGTCGCCGGGCCGGGGGCGCCGTAGAAGGCGCCGAGATTGCCCCAGCCGGCAAGTCGCACGGCGAGGAAATTTCCGTCCTTGTCGAGCGCCAGTTCGGCCAGCATGTCGTGGTCGCGGCCGTGGCTGTCGGAGACAAAGCTGCCCGAGCGCTCGTCGGTCCATTTGACCGGGCGGCTGAGTTCGCGCGCGGCATGCAGGATGCAGTAGTATTCGGCATAGGTCGGCTGCTTCATGCCGAACGAGCCGCCGACGCGCTCGGTCAGGATGCGCACCTGGTCGCGGCCGATGCCGAAGACATTGGCGATGTAATTGCGGAAGCCGAAGACACCCTGGCAGCCGACATGCAGTGTGAAATGACGGCGCGTCGGGTCGTATTGGGCGAGCGCGGCGCGCGGCTCCATCGCGTTGACGACGATGCGGTTGTTGCGCAGGCGCAGCTTGGTGACGTGGGCCGCGGCGGCAAAGGCGGCCTCGACCTTGGCGGTGTCGCCGAAATGGAAGTCGCAGCCGATGTTTTGCCGCGCCCCGTCGTAGAGGATCGGCGCGTCGGGGGCGTCGGCCCGAGCGGGTTCGGTGACGGCCGGCAGCGGGTCGATGTCGAGCACGACCATCTCGGCCGCGTCCTTGGCCTGCGCCACGGTCTCGGCGACGACAGCGGCGACCGCCTCGCCGACATGCCGAACCTTGTCGGAGGGGAGCGCGTGATGGGTCGGCGTCAGCATCGGCGTGCCGTCGCGGTTGTTCATGATCTGGCGCGGCGGCAGCGGGCCGACGCCGCCCTGGGCGAGATCGGCGGCGGTGTAGACTGCGAGGACGCCGGGCATCGCGCGCGCCGCCGTGGCGTCGATGCGGCGGATGACGCCGTGCGCGAGATGGCTGCGGACCATGACCGCATAAAGCTGTCCCGGCAGGCTGACATCGTCGGCGTAGCGGCCCTCGCCGCGCAGCAGCACCGGGTCCTCGGCGCGCGGCACCGGCTGGCCGACCGCGAACCTCTCCTCGGGCTCGAAGATCGAGGGATCAATGACGTCGTTCATGCTTCACCTCTTTTCTTGGCGGCCGCCCCGCCGCAACCGCTTGGTTTCAGAATTCGTAGCGGTCGACGACCATCGGCTCGTTGCGGGCGGCGGCGATCCATTCCTGCATCGCGGGCATCGTCATCAGCGTTTCGCAATAGGCGTCGATTTCGCGCTCCAATTCGATCTTGTAGGTGCGAAAGCGGGTCGCGACCGGAGCGTACATCGCGTCCGCGATGCCAAACGGCCCGAAGAGGAAATCGCCCTTGCCCTCGCCGAAGCGCTTGCGGCAGCCGCGCCAGATGGCACTCACCCGGTTGATGTCGGCCTGCGCCTCCGGGGTGACGCCACGGCCGGGAAAGCTCGACCGGACATTCATCGGCAGATGGGCGCGCAACGCCAGGAAGCCCGAACTCATCTCGTTGCTGACCGCGCGGGCGACGGCGCGGGCGTCGGGGTCGCGCGGCCAGAGTTGAGAGGCCGCGAAGGATTCGGCCAGATATTCGCAGATCGCCAGGCTTTGCCAGACGACAAGCCCGCGATGGTGCAGGGCCGGAACCCTGCCCGAGGGCGAGTATTTCATGATCGTCGCCTTGCTCGTCGCCTCGTAGAGCGGGATCACGATCTCGTCGAACGGGATGCCGATCTGTTTGAGGACAAGCCACGGGCGCAGCGACCAGGAAGAGTAGTTCTTGTTGCCGAGATAGATCGTCAAATCGGGCATGGCGGGTGTCTCAGCTGATGGCGCGCCACTTTGACGTTAACGCCGACGGCGCGCAACGGGGCGCGGGCAGCGCGCCCTTTCGCTTTGCAAGGCGGCGCCGAGGCGGCATTGTGCGTGGCAAATTCCGACTTGTACGGGACGACGATGATGGCCTTTTCCTTGATCGACGAGACCCCGGGCGCCACCCCGATCGTGTTGGCGACAAAGGAGCGCCTACCGGCACTTCTGGGCGAACTCACGGAGCGCGAACGGACCTGGCTCGCGGCGATCGGGTTTACGGGCGAAGCCGGCAAGGTGGCGCTGGTTCCGGGCGAGGATGGCGGGCTCGCCCGCGTCTATGCCGGGCTCGGGACGGGTGCGGCCGAGGGGGGCATGTGGTCGCTCGCCGGCCTGGCGCTGCCCGAGGGAAGCTATCGGCTGGACGCGGTGCCGCAGGGGGCCGACCCGACGCGGCTGGCGCTCGGCTGGGCGCTCGCGAGCTATGCCTTCACCCGCTACCACGCCAAGCCCCGCAGTGCCGCGGCACTGGTCTGGCCGCAGGGTGTCGACCGTGGCCGGGTCGAGCGGCTGGCGCGCGCGATCTTTCTCGCCCGCGACCTCGTCAACACGCCGACCGAGGATATGGGCCCGGCCGAGCTTGCGGCGGAGGCGGTGCGGGTCGCCGAAGCTGCCGGCGCCTGCCATCGCGTTCTCGTCGGCGACGAGCTTCTGGCGCAGAACTATCCGACGATCCATGCCGTCGGCCGCGCCAGCACGCGCCCGCCGAGGTTGGTCGACTTCACCTGGGGCGAGCCATCGGCGCCGAAAGTGACATTGGTCGGCAAGGGGGTGTGCTTCGACACCGGCGGGCTCGATCTCAAGCCCGCTTCCGGCATGCGGCTGATGAAAAAGGACATGGCGGGGGCCGCGATCATGCTCGGTCTCGCGCAGGCGATCATGGACGCGCGATTGCCGGTGCGGTTGCGCGTGCTGTTGCCGATGGTCGAGAATTCGGTCGCCGGCAACGCGGTGCGGCCGATGGACGTGATCCGCACGCGCAAGGGGCTGACCGTCGAGATCGGCAACACCGACGCCGAGGGCAGGCTGATCCTCTGCGACGCGCTGGCCGAGGCTTCGACCGAAAAGCCGGCGCTGCTGATCGACATGGCGACATTGACCGGGGCCGCGCGGGTGGCGCTCGGGCCGGAACTCGCCGCACTCTTCTGCAACGACGAGGCGTTGGCCGGCGGGCTTCTCGATGCCGCGGCGGCCGAGGAGGACCCGATGTGGCGGATGCCGCTCTGGCGCCCCTACCGCAAGATGATCGACAGCAAGATCGCCGATCTGAACAACGTGTCGGAGGGACCGCACGCCGGGGCGATCACGGCCGCACTCTACCTGCAGGAATTTGTCGAGCCCGGCATCCCCTGGGCGCATTTCGACGTAATGGCCTGGAACCCGCAATCCCGCCCCGGCCGCCCCGAGGGCGCCGAAGCCACCGCACTGCGCGCGCTTTACGGGTACCTGGTACGAGGGTTCGCTTGATTGGCCGGCGACGTCACCGGCGCTCTATCCCTCTTGGGCGTCGGATTAGGGTGGAAAGGAGGATCGAGTGAAAACGGTCGAACTTGCAACGTGTCGGGAGTTCCATGAGCCTACGAACCTCGTCGCCTGACCATGCCCACGCAGCTCTATAAGCGGCCGCCGATCACCGAGGCAGTAATCGAGATTCGATTTGAATCCCCAGTGGACTCCGTAGCCCTCGATAAGTCCAGCAGCGATCTCAGGGTTTCCTATGCCAGAGAGGATCTTCTCCAGGGTACGCAGTTTGAGCTCTATCCGACGGCAGGTTCGGCTCCCGCGAAAACCATGAACCAGAAGGGATATCGACTCAGTTCGTTGGACCAAACCGAGATACTTATATTGATGCCAATGCCACCATCCTTTCTGATATCCCAATTAGCTCCGTATCCAGGATGGACCTCATTTTTTGACCGATTTCAGAGAGACTGGAGCGTTTGGAAAAAGGCTGTGGGATACCGAAAAATTCAGCGGATAGGAGTAAGGTATATAAACCGGATAGATATTCCATCTACTGACCCGGTCATTTGCCAGGAGCAGTTTCTCAATATTCACCCTAATGTTCCCGATGTCCTGGGGCTCGTGATGCAATCGACCGTCCAGCTGCGCCTGTTTATAGAAGACTTTGGGGGTAGCTTGACTATAAATACATCGGCAGTGCCATCACCGTTGATTGACCACATGTCATTTGTCGTGGACATCGACGTCGGAAAGGACAACCCGGTTCAGAGTGATGAGGATATTTACGAGTTACTCAACCAAATGCGCGTTATCAAGAATCGGGTATTTGAGACGTGCGTCACCGACCGAGCGAGGGAGCTATTCGAACCATGGCCGCAGTAACCGCTCTTCGCCGAATTGCGTTCGCACCAGGGCAGGTTGCGCCCCTGTTTGAGCACGCGCTGAGTGAGGGAACAAACAGGATAGCGCATTCCATCGCGACCCTGCAGAATCCACCCTCTCCTGGAACAATAAAGCTGAAATCTAGTCTTGCGCCGGACGAACAGCCCCTGGAGAAGAGTTTTTTCGACGCGCTGGCCGAGGCGAAGATCTTGGCGTCTCAGGTGGCCATGCACCTGACCGCGGAATGGCGTAAGAGGCTCTTCGAACAATTGGATTCGCTGCACGACCCGGCGGAATGGGAAGCGGGGAGCGCACCTATTACTCAGTCGTCGTTCAGCACGTTCCTCAAGGCAATTCTAGCCCTAAAGCCAAGTCGCCGCCCTGCACTCGGACTGTCACATTCAGGAAACCTGATCGCTTCCTGGACGGTTGGGGGCGACCGCTTGACAATTGAGTTTCTCCCGGATGATCGCGTCCGTTGGGTGCTTGCACGTCTACGTGACGGAGAGCGCGAGCGCTTTGCAGGCCATACCTCGGTTGCAAGGCTATTCGAAGGACTTGCTCCTTACCAGCCACAATATTGGTTTTCACATGAGAGCTAGAGTAAGGAATTTACCGGACGAGCATCATGTCATGCGATATGTCGCTTGGGCCCGGCTTCGCAGGGATGAAGACGACAATGTCGTAGGCTTCTTAGGACAGGCGTTCCAATTGAGACCGGGTGAAGATGCACTTTCGGTTAACTGGCTAGAGTATTTTCAGGGTGAGCGCGAAGAGCAAATATCGGCATCAATACATACGTTTCGGCGAACGATGTCCGTTGGCGGAAAGAGCGCGTTCGGCATCGCCAACATATCGAAATTGAAAGAGGTGTGTCACGAATTTGACGTTCGCGTGCGCATCGTTTCTGAGCCAACCGACGATAATCCCTCACACGCGCTGATACGTCGTCTGCCGGCCGACGATCTTGATCTCTTCGACGCTATCGCGGCTGATGCTTTCGTGGAGGTGGTCCACAACGCATCGGTGTCTTGAAGTGCGGGCCGCGGACTGAAACTGATGGCCGCGGAGCCGGAATTTACCATCGGGATCGAGGAGGAGTATTTCCTCGTTGATCGGGCGACGCGGGACGTGGTCGACGATCCGCCGGCGGCGCTGCTGGCGGAGTGCGAGGCGTTGCTGGCGGGGCAGGTGAGCCCGGAGTTTCTGCGCTCGCAGATCGAGGTCGGGACCAGGGTCTGTGCGAGCCTGGGCGAGGCGCGGGCGGACCTGGCGACGGCTGCGGCGTACCGTCGTCGAGGTCGCCGCACGTTACGGCATGGCGCCGCTTGCCGCAGCGACCCATCCGTTTGCCCGCTGGGACGCGCAGAAGACGACCGACCGCAGCCGCTACCGGGGACTGCGCGACGATCTGCAAGGGGTCGCGCGGCGGCTCGCGATCTGCGGGCTCCATGTCCATATCGGCATCCCGGACGACGAGTTGCGCATCGACCTCCTGGCCCAGGCCGCCTATTTCCTGCCGCATCTGTTGGCGCTCTCGACCTCCTCGCCGTTCTGGCAGGGGGAGAACACCGGGCTCAAATCGTATCGGCTCGCGGTCTTCGACGAGTTGCCGCGCACCGGCGCCCCCGAGCGCTTTGCCAGCTGGGGCGAATACCGCCGCCATGTCGAGATCCTGAAAAGCGC
Source organism: uncultured Alphaproteobacteria bacterium (assembly GCA_963799085.1). GTDB lineage: Bacteria > Pseudomonadota > Alphaproteobacteria > ATCC43930 > CGMCC-115725 > AP-15. The sequence goes on from CAWCWA010000024.1 coordinate 129,891, forward strand.
GGGGCTGATCGAGGACGCCAGCAAATTGTGGTGGGATTTGCGGCCGAGCGAGCGGTTTCCGACCCTCGAACTGCGCATCACCGACAGCTGCACGACACTTGACAATTCGCTTGACGATCGCCGCCCTTTTCCGCTGCCTGTTGCGCATGCTGTGGCGGCTGAAGCGGCAGAACCAGCGCTGGCGGCTCTACGCCCGCATGCTGATCGACGAGAACCGCTGGCGGGCGCAGCGCTACGGCATCGACCGTGGGCTGGTCGATTTCGGCAAGGGAGCGATTGTCCCCTACGCCGAGCTGCTCGAAGAGATCCTGACACTGGTCGAGCGAGGACGCGGCCCATTTCGATTGCCGCGAGGAGGTGCTGCACGCCCGCGAGATCATCGCCCGCGGCACCAGCGCCCACCGCCAGATCGCCGTATTCGAGCGGGCGCTAGGGCGGCGGGGCGCCGCGCCGGCGCGAGGCGCTCGAAGCGGTCGTCGATTGGCTTGTCCAGGAGACCAGGCGGGGGATCTCATAGGCGGCGGAGCATCCGGCGGCGCTTGTGGGCGGGAGAATGACGTTTGGAGCCCGAATATGAATCGCCGCCCCGGGTTTCGCCGCTCGATCACTATACGAACTTCGACGGATTCCGAGTAATAGTTGAAGGTGACAGGATGTGGGCTACGCACTTCTCCCGCCTGCACGACGATCTGGCGGCCGGTGGCCTTAATATATTACAGGTTCAATCCCTGTCGCACCCCCACTCGGTTCCCCCGGCCTTGCCGCAGGTCGCCGGGTAAAGGCGCGTAGCTCAGTGGCAGAGCGCTCCTACAACATGGGAGAGGTCAAGGGTTCGATTCCCTTTCGCGCCTACCATCGGCGCCGCCTGCCCGCTCTCAGCGCGGCGTCTTGCCCGCGCCGAGGCGCCGGATCGCCCCTTCGAGAGGCCGTTCGCTGTCGCAGTATTCCCGCCATGGCTTGCCCCGGGAAAGGAGGCCCGGCGCGGTGCGGATGGTGAAGCGCTTCGGGTCGAGACCCGCCTTGACCTGCCCCCAGGTCAGCGGCATCGACACAGCGGCGCCCGGCCGGGCGCGGGGCGACAGCGGCGCCACCGCCGTCGCCATCCGATCGTTGCGCAGATAGTCCAGGAAGATGCGGCCGCCGCGGGCACTTTTCGCCATATTGACGAGGTAGCGCTCGGGATTGTCGCGGGCCATCCGCACGCAGAGTTCGCGGGCGAACGCCTTCGCCTCCGGCCAGCCGACCGGGTCCTTGCCGGCAGCGGCGAGCGGTGTGACGACATGCAGGCCCTTGCCGCCCGTCGTCTTGCAAAAGGTCTTGAGGCCGAGATCGTCGAGGCGTTCCCGCAACTCTCTGGCGGCCGCGACGGTCACCGAAAAATCGACGTCCGGTCCCGGGTCGAGATCGAACACCAGCCGCCCCGGCCTCTCCGGTTGATGCGGTTCGCAATTCCACGGATGCAGTTCGACGCCGGCAACCTGTGCCACCGCCGCCAGCCCCTCGATCCGGTCGATCTGCAAATAGGGCTTGCGCTCGCCGAACACGGTGACGAGCTCCAGGAGCTTCGAGGCGCCGGACATGGCGTGCCGCTGGAAGAAGGTTTCGCCGGCAATGCCGTCGGGCGCCCGGACGATCGAGCACGGGCGGCCGCGCAGATGGGCGATCATCCAAGGTCCGACCGTCTCGTAATAGCGCGCCAGATCGAGCTTGGTGACCGGCACGCCGTCGCCGGCATCGGGCCAGAGCGCCTTGTCCGGATTGGAGATGGGCACTCCCATGATTTCGGGCTTCGCGTTTCGCATCGGCGCCCTCACTGCCGCCGGGGTGGATACGGCCGAATTCCATGGCGGGCGCCGGCATCTCCGCCTGCACCTCCGCCGCCGGTTTGTCCAGCCGCAGCCCCTTGAACGCCGCCTGACGCACCATGCCGGCATCGGTCCAGCCGGCGAATTCGATCTCGGCCACCAGCTCGGGCCGGGTCCAGCGGATGTCGGCCCCCGCGGGTGGGGCGTTTTCCCCGGAAAACGGCGAGTTCTCCGACGCCGCCGCTTCGAGGCGAGGCAGCAGCCGGCGCACCACCTCCTCTCCATAGCCGGTGCCGACGCGGCCGATGTAAACGAGGTGTTCGCCGCGATATGCGCCGACCAGAAGCGAGCGGAATTTCTCGCCGGTCGTCGTCCAGCCGCCGATCACGACTTCATGGCCGGCGCGGCATTTGGCCTTCGTCCAGCTGGCGCTGCGCCCCGACCGGTAGGGGGCGTCGAGCCGCTTGGAAACCACACCTTCGAGGCCCAGCCGGCGCGCCGACCGTAGCACCGCCTCGCCGTCGGTTTCGAGGTGCTCGACATAGCGAATGCGCGATCCCGCACCGCTTTGGCCGAGCAATTCGCGCAATCGTCGTTTGCGGTCGGCGAGCGGCAGCGCACGCTGATCCGCTCCGTCGGCGAACAGTAGGTCGAAGGCGTAGAACACGAGGTCATCGGTCTTCTGCTTGGCGAGTGCCGCCTGCAGTACCGTGAAATCGGGCGCGCCCTGATCGTTGTGCGCGACGATTTCGCCGTCGATCAGACAGTCCTCGAACGACGCGGCCTCTTCGGCGATCGCGGCGAATTTGGCGGTCCAGTCGAGCCCCTTCCGGGTCCGCAATGTGGCCTCGCCGCCGGCGACTCGGAGCTGGACGCGGTAGCCGTCGAACTTGATCTCATGCACCCAGCCCGACCCCGCCGGCGGTCGGATCACCGCCGCGCAAAGCTGCGGCGCGATGAAATCGGGTGGCGGCGCTGCCGCCAGCTTGCGACGACGCGGTTGCGGCTTCGGCCGCGGTTGCCGGCCATTCCCGGGGTCCCCGCCGTGCCAGACGGCGTCCCGAGCCATGGCGGCGCGCGCCAGCATGAAGGGCTTCGGCCCGCGCCCCTTTCCCTCGGCGATCGTCTGCATCTTCCGGCCGGAGGCGACCGAACGGTCCTCGGCGAGCAATGCCTTGCCGCCGTCCTCCCGCGCATATTCGTCGCGATGCTTGATCAGCAGCCAGTTGTTGCGCTTGCCTCGGCTGCGGTCATGCTTCAGCCGGACCAGCACCCAGCCGCCGGTAAGCCGCTCTCCGGCAAGATCGAATTTGAGTTCGCCGCGCGCCAGAGCCTGTTGCGGCGGTTCATCGCCGACCGGCGCCCAATAGCCGCGATCCCAAAGCTGCACGGTGCCGCCACCATATTCGCCCTGCGGGATCGTGCCCTCGAAATCGCCGTAGTCGAGCGGGTGGTCCTCGACCTCGACGGCAAGGCGCTTGTCGTTCGGATCGAGCGAGGGGCCGCGGGTCACCGCCCAGGATTTGAAGACGCCGTCGAGTTCGAGACGCAAATCGTAGTGAAGGCGGCGCGCGGCATGCTTCTGAATGACAAAGCGTCGATGTGGCGACGGCGCCACCGCGCGCTCGCCTGCCGGTTCGGTGGTCAGCTCGAAATTGCGTTTGGCGCGATAGGTTGCAAGCTTGGTTTCGGCCACAGCTGCTCGGCCTCCTCCGCATCGTCGGCGGGGAATATGCGACGCCCGCTCGTTGCCGCAAAGCCGGTCCGCACCAAGGAACCTTTGACAGATTCGAACGGGCCGCCGGGGCGCCGGGTTCCGCATCAGACGAAGCTCGCGCGCTCACCCCGGCCTCAGTCGCCCATCCTCCAGCGCAACGATCCGGTCGAGGCGGCGGGCGAGATCGGTGTTATGGGTGGCGACGAGTGCTGCAAGTCCGGTACTGCCGACGAGTTCGAGAAGGGTGTCGAGGACCGTCTCGCCGGTGGAGTGGTCGAGATTGCCGGTAGGCTCGTCGCCGAGCAGGATTTGGGGATCATTGGCAAGCGCGCGGGCGATCGCCACCCGCTGCTGCTCGCCGCCCGACAGCCGCGCGGGACGATGGCCGGCGCGCATGCCGAGCCCGACCCGGTCGAGCAAACCCATTGCCTTTTCCCGCGCCCGCCGCCGCGGCGCGCCCGCGATCATCTGCGGCAGCATGACGTTTTCCAGCGCCGAAAACTCCGGCAGCAAATGGTGGAACTGGTAGACAAAGCCAAGTTCGGTGCGGCGCAAAAGGGTTCGGCGTTCGTCGGACAGGCCGGCGCAGTCGACCCCGCCGACCAGTACCGAACCTGCATCGGGTCGCTCCAGCAATCCCGCGACATGCAGCAGGGTCGATTTCCCGGCGCCCGACGGGCCGACCAGCGCCACGACTTCGCCCGGCCGCAGGAGGAAATCGACGCCGTTCAGCACCACGAGTTCGGCATTCGCCTGGCGGAAGACGCGGCGCACGCCGCGCAATTCGAGCGCCGGCGGCGCTCCACTCATGAGGACCGGGTCATTCGTAGCGCAATGCCTCGACCGGATCGAGCCGGGCGGCGCGCCAGGACGGATAGATCGTGGCGAGGAGTGACAATGCCAGCGCGAGGATCACGACAACGGCCACCTCGTTGCCGTCGATCCGCGCCGGGATGCGGGTGAAGAAATAGATTTCGGCCGAGAACAGATCGACATGCAGCATGCTTTGCAAGAATTGCCGGATCGCTTCGAGGTTGCGGGTTATGACAAGACCCAGGACGAAGCCGGCGGCTGTGCCGACGACGCCGATGCTGGCGCCGCTCAAGATGAAAATGCGCAGGATCATGCCGCGCGAGGCGCCCATCGTCCTGAGGATCGCTATATCGCGGCCCTTGTCCTTCACCATCATGATCATGCTCGAAATGATGTTGAAGGCGGCAACGACGATGATCAGCGTCAGGATCAGGAACATGACGTTGCGCTCGATCTCGACGGCGTTGAACAGGCTCGAATTGGCGTGCTGCCAGTCGACGATGCGCACCTTGCCGCCGAGGGCGGCGGCGATCCGCCGGCCGGTTTCCCGCACCCGGTCGGGGTCGGAGGTGAAGACTTCGAGATTGGTGGCGGCGTTCGGCACGCGAAAGAATATCTGCGCGGCCGGCAGCGGCACGTAGATGAAGGTGTTGTCGTATTCGTACATGCCGACATCGAAAAGGGCCGCGACACGGTAGGTCTTGAGCCGCGGCATCGTGCCGAAGGCGGTAGGGGTGCCCTGCGGCGAGATCAGGGTGATCGCACCGCCGACACCCACACCAAGGCGATAGGCGAGCCGCGCGCCGACGGCGATGTTGTCGTCACCGAAATCGGCGAGCGATCCCTGCACGATATGACCCGAGACGAGTTTCAGCCCGCGCAGATCGTCGGGGCGGATGCCACGCACGAGCGCGCCGGAGGCGGCGGCGTCGGTGGTCGCCATGACCTGGCCTTCGACGATCGGGAAGGCGGCCGTCACACCCGGCAGTTTAAGGACCTTGTCGGTGGCGGCGGCATAGTCGGCAAGGCCGCCTGCCTCGGTCCCGCCGGCCTCGGCATAAACCCCGAGATCGCCGTTGAGGCCCAGGATGCGGCCCAAGAGATCGGCGCGAAACCCGTTCATGACCGACATCACGATGATCAGGGTCGCAACGCCGAGCGCAATCCCGAGCAGCGAAAAGATCGCGATGACCGAGACGAACCCTTCCTGTCGCCGCGCCCGCAGATAGCGGAATGCGACCATGCGTTCGAACGCGCCGAAAATCACGCGATCAGCCGAGCCAATGCCGCCTCGGACGAACTGTCGTGGCGTTCACCCGAGCGCCGGTTCTTGTGCTCGACGGTGCCGGCGGCCAGACCGCGCGGGCCGATCACGATCTGGTCGGGGATCCCGATCAAATCCAACGCGGCGAACTTGGCGCCCGGCAACTCGTCGCGGTCGTCATAGAGGACATCGAGGCCGGCGGATTGCAGTTTCACGTAGAGATCGTCGGCGGCGGCGCGGCAGCGCTGGTCGCCGGCGCGCAGGTTGATCAGACCGACGCGGAACGGCGCCACACTTTCCGGCCAGATGATGCCGGCCTCGTCGTGGTTGGCCTCGATCAGCGCGCCGACGAGACGCGAGATGCCGATCCCGTAAGAGCCCATTTCGAGCGCCACCGGGTCGCCGTCGGGGCGAGCGACGAGCGCCTCCATCGGCCGCGAGTACTTGTCACCGAAATAAAAGATATGGCCGACCTCGATGCCGCGGGCGCTCACCAGGCGGTCGGGCGCGATCGGGCACCGCGCCGGATCGTGTTTTTCGTCGGTCGCGGCGTAAAGCCCGGTCCAGCGTCGAAATATCGGTTCGAGGTCGCGGCGGTAATCGACTTCGGCGGCCAGGATATCGGTTTCGAGCCAAGCCTTGTCGCAGTAGACCTCGCTCTCCCCGGTCTCGGCAAGGATCTGGAATTCGTGACTGAGGTCGCCGCCGATCGGTCCGGTATCGGCCTGCATCGGGATCGCCTTCAGCCCCATGCGAGCGAAGGTGCGCAGATAGGCGACGAACATCTTGTTGTAGGAACGCTTGGCGGCGGCCGCGTCGAGGTCGAAGCTGTAGGCGTCCTTCATCAGGAATTCGCGGCCGCGCATGACGCCGAAGCGCGGGCGCACCTCGTCGCGGAATTTCCACTGGATGTGATAGAGCAGCTTCGGCAGGTCGCGGTAACTCTTGACCGCGGCGCGCACGATCTCGGTCACCTGCTCCTCGTTGGTCGGCCCGTACAGCATCTCACGGTCATGGCGGTCGCGGATGCGCAGCATCTCCTTGCCGTAGTCGTCGTATCGTCCGCTCTCGCGCCACAGTTCGGCAGGCTGGATCGTCGGCATCAGGATTTCCTGCGCGCCGGCCTTGTCCTGCTCTTCGCGGACGATGCGCTCGACCTTCTTCAGGACGCGCAGGCCCAGCGGCAGCCAGGAATAGATGCCCGCGCTCGACTGCCGGATCATGCCGGCGCGCAACATCAGCCGATGCGAGACGATCTGCGCCTCGCTCGGGTTCTCGCGCAAGAGCGGCAGAAAATACTCGGAAAGACGCATCGAACTCACCCGCAGCACCGGCGCGGCACTTTAGGCAAGACGCAAAGGGCTGTCCACGCGCCGCGACAACGTCGATCTGACGCAGATTTTACGTGACGAAAGGTCGCAGTCGTGCTCTTTATACGATTGAGCTGATGGCGCGAATGCGCCGGCCCGAGTTTAGGGAGGATTTGACCGCTCGGCGGGCGGTCTCCGTGGACGGCAAGAGGCAGGGGCCGCGTCCCTGCCTTTTTGCGTTGCGGCGTTCCGGCAGAAGACAGATTCCGCCTGATACCGTTATGTTTGAGCCGCCGCATCGTCAGACCGGTACGGCCTGTCGCGAGAGTGCACTATCGGAGAGACATTGATGGCCGTGCTGCGTGGCTACCATTTTTTTCAGAACCCCGGGCCGACCAACATCCCGGACCGCGTCCTGCGGGCGATGGACCGGGGGACGATCGATTTCACCGGCGCGCAGTTCAAGGCGATCGCCGAAGAGTGTTTTGCCGGCCTCAAACGCATCTTCAAGACCGAGCAGACGATCCTTGGCTATGCCGCCTCGGGTCATGGCGCATGGGAAGCAGCGCTGGTCAATCTGTTCTCGCCCGGCGACAAGGTGCTGGTCGTCGAGACCGGCTATTTTTCGTTGAATTGGGGGATGCGGGCCGAATCCTTTGGGCTTGAGGTCGAAACCATCGCCAACGACTGGCGCAACGCCGCCGACCCGGCCCGGCTCGAAGCCCGATTGCGCGAGGACCGGGAGCATCGGATCAAGGCGGTGCTGGTCGTCCACAACGAGACCTCGACCGGGGTTGTGCACGACATCGCGGCCTTGCGTCGGGCGATCGACGCCGCCCGTCATCCGGCGCTGTTTCTGGTCGACGTGATTTCGTCATTGGCGTCGATGGATTTCCGCATGGACGACTGGGGGGTCGATGTCGTCGTCGCCGGCTCGCAGAAGGGGCTGATGCTGCCGACCGGCATGGCCTTCACCGGCGTCAGCGCCCGCGCCCTCGCCGCCGCCGCGGAAGCCAAACTGCCGCGTGTCTATTGGGACTGGCGCCGGCTCGTCGAAGGAAACTCGCAGGCGGTATGGAACGGCACCGCACCCGTGCATTTCTTCTACGGGCTCCAGGAAGCGCTGCGCATGCTCGAAGAAGAAGGGCTCGACAACGTCTTTGCCCGGCACCATCGCCTGGCCGAGGCGACGCGGCGGGCCGTGCGGGTGTGGCGGCAGAATGACGGCCCGGAGATGTTCGCCGCCGACCCCCGCGCCCAATCCGACTCGGTGACCGCGGTCTTGACCCCGGACGGCTACAACGCCAACAAGGTTCGTGAAATCTGCCTGGAAAAATTCAACGTCTCGTTAGGCGGAGGGCTCGGGCCGCTGCAAGGCCGCGTCTTCCGCATCGGCCATCTCGGCGATCTGAACGAGCCGATGATCCTCGGCGCCATCGCCGCGGTCGAGATGGCGCTCGAACTCGGCGGCGTGCCGCACGGCAAGGGCGGCGTCGCGGCCGCGATGGACTACCTCGTTTCAGCTACTTAGCCGTATTGCGACTAGGGGGGGACCGCCATGCCGCTTTCGGGAACGGTAACTCGCGCCAAGTTGGGCGCACAGGGGTTCGACACCGACACCGTGGTCACCGCCGCGGTGGCGCAGGAGTTGCGCGCGACCGGGTTCGGCTTCTGCCTGCGCTACCTGTCGCGCGGCGAGGGTCAGGCGAGCGGCGACTTGAAGACGGCCGAGGCGAACCACATCCTCGGCGCCGGACTGGCGTTGATGGCGGTGCAGCACGTCTCCAGGCGCGGCTGGGTTCCCTCCACCGAACTCGGCGCCAATTACGGCGCCAACGCCGCCGCTAACGCCGCCGAGGTCGGGTTCCCGACCGGGGTCAACATCTGGCTCGACCTCGAAGGCGTGCTGCAATCGGTGCCGGCCGAAACGGTCATCCAATACTGCAACGCCTGGTGCGCGAAAGTGGAGGCCGCGGGCTATGTGTCGGGGCTCTATGTCGGGCCGGAAGCGATTCTGAGCGGCGACGATCTTTATTGGCGGTTGCGGACCAGGCACTACTGGAAATCGGCCTCGCGCGTGCCGTCGATCCCGCATCGCGGCTATCAGATGTTCCAGGCCCTGGCGCCGAGCCCGGTTGCCGGCATCGCGATCGACCGCAACGTCACCAAGGACGACAATTTCGGTGACGCCGCGCTGTGGCTGGCGCCACCCGGCTGATACCGCCGCAGGTCGGCTAGATGCCGTTTTCCCCGGGCAGCGGGGCCGAACTCAAGACGGCTCGGATCTGACTGTCGGTCGCGGTCTGTCGCGTTGCCATCTGCTGGCGATAGCGCTCATAGGCCGCCTCGTCGCCGACATAGATGCAGCCACAGGCGGTCGGATCGGCGTAGAGAACCTTGGTGACGCCGCCGGTACTGCGGATCACGAATTGATGCGCCGGCAGCGCCCTCAAAGCCGCCATCCTTGCCGGGCTGTTCGCGGTCTTCAGAACGAAACCGGCCTCGACCAGCATATCCTCCCGGCCGTCGACAGCGGCGCCCTTTGAATTCTGGCACCCGGCGGCGCCGATCACCGCGCCGAACGCCATCGCCAGCAAGCCCGCAGACCCGTTCATCATCGCCCCTTGAGCCTCCAAGATGCCGGCGCGGCGAAACCAACTTCCCGAGATACTAACACAGCCAAGCTCGCTTTCCGGCACGCCCACGGGCAAAAAAAGAGCCGATGCGCCGCACCGGCTCTTTTTTGTCCATTCGCCGATGGGTTCGGCCGACGCGCCTAGAACAGAGCTAGCCCGCCCATCCCGGGATGCCATTTCTTAGCAATCTGCTCTTCAACCGAAAGGCCGGATAGGGTGAACGGGGCGTGCGTGACACCCGGTTCGACTATCTTTTGATACACGGCGCGGACCAAGTGATCGATGGTCGCCTTTTCGCGCACGTGTGATCTGTCAATACGCCGTCGAGACGAGTTTACTTTGGTCATCGCCTTTCCTCCCGAACGACAGTCAAGATCGCCTTCGACCCGGTCGATCTCGCGCGGCGCATCAATTCGCGATATCGCAAAAAAAAGCAACCCTAATCGTTCGGCACTTTACTTTTTTGCCGGCAAATGATGCCAAGCGGCGGGCTATCGCCTAAAGTGTAGGCGATATCGGTTGCCACGACCCGAACACCCAGAGGAGCAGACATGCAACACGGTCTTTTTACGATGCCCTCGCATCCGCCCGAGCGCGGCCTCTACGACGGTCATCGCTGGGACCTGCAGAATTTGCGCTGGGCCGACGAGTTCGGGTTCAGCGAGGCGTGGATCGGCGAGCATCATACCGCACCCTGGGAGCCGCACCCCTCGCCCGATCTGCTGATCGCCCAGGCACTGATGGAGACAAGCCGGATCCGCCTCGCGCCAGGCGGGTTCCTGTTGCCATACCATCACCCGGCCGAATTGGCCAACCGGGTGGCGATGCTCGACCACATGGCCCAGGGCCGGCTCAATTTCGGCATCGCGGCCAGCGGGCTGCCGAGCGACTGGGCGATGTTCAACGTCGACGGCAATTCCGGCGTCAACCGCGACATGACGCGCGAGGCCCTCGACATCATCCTGCGGCTGTGGACCGAGGAGGAACCGTTCGATTACCCAGGCAAGTTCTGGCACGTGACCAGGACGGGCGACATGTACGAGACCCTGCGGCCGCATATTCGGCCGTTCCAGAAGCCGCACCCGCCGATCGGCGTGGCCGGGTTCAGCAAGGGCTCGGAAACGTTGAAAGTGGCGGGCGAGCGCGGTTTTCTGCCGCTGAGCCTCAACCTCAACGCCGGCTATGTCGCGAGCCACTGGGAGGCGGTCGAGGAGGGCGCGCGGCGCACCGGGAGGCGAGCCAATCGGGGGGATTGGCGGCTCGTGCGCGAGATTTTCGTCGCCGACACCGACGCCGAGGCCTGGCGCCTTTCGGTCGACGCCCAGATGGGCCGGATGATGCGGGAATACTTCCTCAAGCTCTTGAAGAGCGTGGGCTTCATCGATTTCTTGAAGCACGATCCCGAAGTCGCCGATTCCGACGTGACGCCAGCCTATTGCGCGCGCCACAACTGGCTGATCGGCTCACCCGCGACGGTCGCCGAGAAGCTCGAGGCAATGTACCATCAGGTCGGCGGTTTCGGCACGGTGCTGCTGTTCAGCTTCGACTACAGCGAAACCCCGGAGGCATGGCGCAACTCGATGCGGCTTCTGGCCGAGGAGGTGATGCCCAAGGTGGCCCATCTGCGGGCCGGCTGAAACGCCAGCCGATGCGGTCTTGAAATAGTGGCCGGGGCATCGATCTTGAGGATGGGTCCGATCCGGATCGCGGCCCCGGCCACGCAATCGCAATGATCCGATGACAAGACAGAATCACGTGTTGAGCGTGCCGCTGTTGCTTGCGCGGGAGCCGCCGATGAGGCAAGCTGCCGCACCCTGAAGGCGGCGGACGTAGAGAGAAGAATGGCAGACCGCGCGAAAGGGCAGATGACGCTGCGGCCAACCATCGGTATAAGTCGCCGCCGCGCCCAAAGACCCGGTTAACAAGACAACTCTGATGCGCCTGCGCGAGCGACAGCGGCGGGAACAACAACGGACCGGGCGCCGCCCCGATCGCCAGGAGGAGCCTAGTGCAGCCGACCGATATCAGCGATCCCAATTACTTTCATAAGGTCGTCGATTGCCAATGGGCCTGCCCGGCGCATACCCCGGTGCCCGAATACATCCGGCTGATCGCCGATCGCCGCTATGGCGACGCGTGGGCGATCAATTGGGAATCGAACGTCTTCCCCGGCATCCTCGGGCGCACCTGTGACCGCCCGTGCGAGCCTGCCTGCCGTCGCGGCCGGGTGGAAAAGGAGCCGGTCGCAATCTGCCGCCTGAAGCGTGTCGCCGCCGACCACAAGGGTGACATTTCCGGCTACCTGCCGGCGATCCCGAGCGAGAAGAACGGCAAGCGGGTGGCGCTCGTTGGCGCCGGACCGGCCTCGCTGACTGTCGCCCGCGACCTGATGCCGCTCGGCTATCACTGCGTGATCTTCGACGGCGACATCAAGGGCGGCGGCATGATGCGGTCTCAGATCCCCCGCTTCCGTCTTCCCGAATCGGTGACCGACGAGGAGGTCGATCTGATCCTCGGCATGGGGGTCGAGACCCGCTTCGGCGAACCGGTGCGGAGCCTCAAGGCGCTACTGGCCGAGGGATGGGACGCCGTCTTTGTCGGCTGTGGCGCGCCGCGCGGCCGCGATCTCGACATTCCCGGCCGGCGCGAGGCCGCGGCCAACATCCATGTCGGCATCGACTGGCTGTCGAGCGTCTCCTTCGGCCATGTCACGAAGATCGGGCGCCGCGTCATCGTGCTGGGCGGCGGCAACACGGCGATGGATTGCTGCCGTTCGTCGCGGCGGCTTGGCGGCGAGGAGGTCACCGTCGTCGTGCGCAGCGGGTTCGAGGAGATGAAGGCCTCGGCTTGGGAGAAAGAGGACGCGATGCATGAAGGCATCCCGATCCTCAATTGGCTGGTGCCGAAAGCCTTCATCCACCAGGGCGGCCGGCTCAGAGGGATGCTGTTCGAGAAGGTCAAGGCCGAATTCGACGCGCGCGGCCGTCGCAATCTCGTCCCGACGGGCGAGCCCGATACCCATATCCCTTGCGACGACGCGCTGATCGCGGTCGGCCAGGAAAACGCATTCCCCTGGATCGAACGCGACATCGGCATCGAATTCGACCGCTGGGACATGCCCAAGGTTGACCTGACCACGATGCAATCGACCCTGCCCAACGTGTTCTTTGGCGGCGACGCGGCGTTCGGGCCGAAGAACATCATCTGGGCCGTGGCGCACGGCCACGACGCGGCGATCTCGATCGATAAATTGTGCCACGGCGGGGATGTCGCCGAGCGGCCGGCGCCGGGCGTGACCTTGGTCAGCCAGAAGATGGGCATCCACGAGTGGAGCTACGACAACGACATCTCGAACGATCTGCGTTACCGGGTGCCGTTGCGCGATACCGCGGTGGCACTCGCCGACATCCGCGTCGAGGTCGAGCTTGGCTATGACGAGAAGCTCGCCTTTCTCGAAGCCGAGCGCTGCCTGAATTGCGACGTACAGACCGTCTTTACCGGCCAGCTGTGCATCGAATGCGACGCCTGCGTCGACATCTGCCCGATGGATTGCATCACCTTCACCGACAACGGCAGCGAAGAGGAGCTGCGCGGCCGCCTGATGGCGCCGGCCCTCAACCTCGATCAGGACCTCTATATCGGCGACCGGCTGAAGACCGGGCGCATCATGGTCAAGGACGAGGATGTCTGCCTGCATTGCGGGTTGTGCGCCGAGCGCTGCCCGACCGGGGCGTGGGATATGAGCAAATTCCTGATCGACGTGACCCAGGCCGGTCCTGCATGCCGCAGCCGATAAGCGAAGGGATTGATCGCGGAGTGGCCGGGCCCGACGCTCTGTCATCCCGGCGAAGGCCGGGACCCATTCCCGCCATGGACACCGGACTTCGCCGGTGCGACGTCCTCCGTGGCGAGCCCCAAGAGGAATGAACGTGGCCGGATCGAGCCGAAAAAGCCTGATGAGCGTCAACGACTTCGTCGTCAAATTCGCCAACGTCAATGGGTCGGGCTCGGCCAGCGCCAATGCGCTGTTCGCCAAGTCGATCCTGCGCATGGGCATCCCGGCGAGCTCGCGCAACATCTTCCCCTCGAACATCCAGGGCCTGCCGACCTGGTACGAGGTGCGGATCAGCGAGAGCGGCCATCTCGGCCGGCGCGGTGGCGTCGACATGATGGTCGCGATGAACCCGGAGACCTGGGACGAGGATTTGGCCGAGATCGATCCCGGCGGCTACCTCTTCTACGATTCGACCAAGCCGCTGCCGCCGTCCAAGTTCCGCGACGACATCACCGTCATTGGCGTGCCGCTCACTGAAATCTGCAATCGCGAATACAGCGACATGCGGCAGCGGCAGCTGTTCAAGAACATCATCTATCTGGGCGCGCTCTCGGCCTTGCTCGACATCGACCCGGCGGTCATCGAGAAGCTGATCGGCGAGCAGTTCCGCGGCCGCGACGCGCTGATCAAGCCCAATCTGCACGCGCTGCATCTTGGTCGCGACTGGGCATTGGCCGAGCACGAATGCCCGATCGGACTGCGGCTGCGGCGCTCCGACAAGGTCGGCGACCGCATCTTTATCAACGGCAACGATGCCGCGGCGCTCGGCTGCGTCTATGGCGGCGCGACGGTCGCGGCGTGGTACCCGATCACCCCCTCCTCCTCGCTCGCTGAGGCCTTTGCCAGCCATTGCCGCCGCTACCGCACCGACCCCGAGACCAAAAAGAAGCGCTATGCGATCCTGCAAGCCGAGGACGAGCTCGCCTCGATCGGCATGGTCGTCGGCGCCGCCTGGAACGGCGCCCGCGCCTTTACCGCGACCGCCGGCCCGGGTATCTCGCTGATGCAGGAATTCATCGGGCTGGCCTATTTCGCCGAGATCCCGGCGGTCATTTTCGATGTCCAGCGCGGCAGCCCGTCGACCGGCATGCCGACCCGCACCCAGCAGGCCGACATCCTCAGCTGCGCCCACGCCTCGCACGGCGACACCAAGCATGTGCTGCTGTTCCCCGAGGACCCGCGCGAGAGTTTCACTTTTGCCGCCGAAGCGTTCGACCTCGCCGACCGGCTGCAGACCCCGATCTTCGTCATGCTCGACCTCGACATCGGCATGAACGACTGGCTGTGCCAGCCGCTCGCCTGGGACGAGAGCCGCCGATACGACCGCGGCAAGGTGATGACCGCCGAGGAGCTCGAAGCCGGGGTCGATTTCGGCCGCTATCTTGATGTCGACGGCGATGGCATTCCCTACCGCACCCTTCCCGGCACCCATCCGACGCGCGGTGCTTTTTTCACTCGCGGCACCAGTAAGGACCGCTATGCCCGCTACTCCGAGGAAGGCCCGGACTACGTCGACAACATGCAGCGCCTCTTACACAAGTTCGAGACCGCCAAGCGGCTGGTGCCCCGCCCGATCGAGCGCACGGCCAGCCAACCCACTCGGTTCGGCGCGATTTATTTCGGATCGACCGCGCCGGCGATGACCGAAGCGCTGGAAGCGCTGGAGGCGCGCGGCATCCATCTCGACACGTTGCGGGTGCGCGCTCTCCCATTCCACGACGACGTGCTCGATTTCGTCGCCGACCATGAGCGCGTCTTCATCGTCGAGCAGAACCGCGACGCCCAATTGCGCACCCTGCTGATGAACGAGGGAGAGATCGATCCGGCCAAGCTCGTGCCGATCCTGCATTATGACGGGACGCCGATCACTGCACGGTTCATCGTCAAGGCGGTCGGCGACATGCTCGCCGTCGTCACCCTCGCCCCCTTGCGCAAGGCGCTGCCGTGATTATCACGCAAAATGTGGGAGACCGCCAATTGGCGAGTTGCCCACATTGCCACGGCGACGGAATGTGCAAGCACGCGCTTCGTGTATCCGCCTCCCGTGATGTCCAAGTATTTCGGTGCAGCTTTTGTGGAGACGGCGTAGCCTTTGAAACAAAGGCCCTCCCTCCGGTTTGCAAGGTCTGCGGTGGAAAAGGTTATACCGTCCCTTGAGCATGAGATAGAGCAGCTCTGATGACCTACATCACGAAGCCCCGCCTGCATCACCCCCGGCTGCCGACCAACGCGCTCGGCTATACGAGGCGCGACTATGAGGGTGCCGTCTCGACGCTCTGCGCCGGCTGCGGCCATGATTCGATCAGTGCCGCGATCATCCAGGCCTGCTTCGAGCTGAGCCTGCCGCCGCACCGCATCGCCAAGTTGTCTGGCATCGGCTGCTCGTCGAAGACGCCGACCTATTTCCTCGGCAAGTCGCACGGCTTCAACAGCGTGCATGGGCGGATGCCCTCGGTCCTGACCGGCGCCAATCTCGCCAATCGGGAACTGATCTATCTCGGCATTTCCGGCGACGGCAATTCAGCGTCGATCGGGCTCGGCCAGTTCGCGCACTGCATCCGCCGCGCCGTCAACATGGTCTATATCGTTGAGAACAACGGCGTTTACGGGCTGACCAAGGGGCAATTCTCGGCCACCGCCGACAAGGGATCGAAGGCGCGGCGGGGCGCAGTCAACACGGATTCGCCGATCGACCTAGTTGCTCTGGCCTTGCAGCTTGGCGCCTCCTTTGTCGGCCGCAGCTTCTCTGGCGACAAGGCGCAACTGGTGCCGCTGATCAAGGCGGCGATCGAGCACAAGGGGGCCGCCTTCATCGATGTCGTCTCCCCCTGCGTCGCCTTCAACAACAACCCGGAATCAACCAAGAGCTTCGATTACGTGCGGGCGCATAACGAGGCCGTCAACCGCCTCGACGTGATCCTCGAGCGCGAGGAGATCACGGCCGACTACGCCCCGGGGACGGTCGAAACGGTGCGTCAGCATGACGGCTCGATCCTGCGGCTCAGAAAGCTCGCCTTGGATTACGACCCGCACGACCGCATCTCGGCTTTGACCTACCTGCAGCAACATCACGCTGCGGGCGAGGTTGTAACCGGGCTCCTCTTTGTCGAGCCTGACTCCGCCGACATGCACGATTTTCTCGACACGGTCGAGACGCCGCTGAACGCGCTCGGCGAGGCCGAACTCTGCCCCGGCCCTGAAGCGCTCGCCCGCTTCAACGCCGCCCACCGCTGAAAGAGGCGCTCCGTCCATCGGCCCGCCTGCGCTCTCGAATGCGACGACTCCATTCCCGAACCTTTTGGTCGATCTTAAAGGGCTCTGTAAGGCCCGTCAGGTTTTGAACGCACAGACGACTGCTCCGCATGTCGGACCCCGTTGGATCGTCTCGATGCGGTCGGATCCATCTGGCGAGGGTGCCCGCCGCGGGCGACGCGGCGGGCGCTATGTCACGTGCGTGTGTAGCCCTCGATCTCGTCCTCGGTTTCGGCAATCGCCTGGTCGATCGATTTGCCTTCCTGCGTATAGCGCGCGACGAGCTTGCAGATCGTGCCCTGCGCGTAGAGGTGGCTCGCGATGTTCTGCGGCGCCGGCGAGCCGACCAGTAGCGATATGACATCACCGCGCGGCGGGTAGTTGTAATTCACCCCCTTCGGCGGGCCTTCCTCCGACCAGGTCTTGAAGTCCCGCAACTTATCAAAGGGCGGAATATCGTAACCCTTGCTGCCCTCGACGAGTTGCTGCACCGACGACCGTTCCGACAGAAAAGAGATCAGACTCTTCGCCGCCGACTGGTTCTGCGAAAAATTCCAGATGCCGTAAAACCCCATATTGGTCCCGACAAAGCGGCCCCTGGGTCCTTTCGGCGACGGGAAATGCCATAGCTCTTTGCCGATCTTCGGCCGATCGCGGACTGCGACTGCCCAGGCCGAGGGTGGGTTCTGGATCAACGCGCCTTTTCCGGAATCGAGCCATTTGTTGTTCGCCGAATTATCCCAGGCATAGACGCTCGGCGGCAGGAACTGCGCGATTTTCTTGAACCACTCGAGCGTCTGTTTGGTATGGTCGGAATT
Organism: uncultured Alphaproteobacteria bacterium; assembly: GCA_963799085.1. Classification (GTDB taxonomy): domain Bacteria; phylum Pseudomonadota; class Alphaproteobacteria; order ATCC43930; family CGMCC-115725; genus AP-15. The sequence goes on from CAWCWA010000024.1 coordinate 147,341, forward strand.
GACGGTAATGTCCCCTTCGGCATCGACCAGTACGGCGCCATTGGCGGCGAAGACGGAGCTGACCCAGCTGATGCCGTCGATGAAGGTACTCAGCGGCAGGCCGAACGGATGGCCCCCCTTCTGACACTTTTCGGCGGCAGTCAGGAACGTGTTCCAGGTCCAATTATCGGCCAACGCCTTGTCGGGCGGCGCGTCCGTCGGATACATCTTGGTCACATCGAGCCCGACATATTTTTTGAACAGGTCGATGCGGGCGCAACACGGGGCTGCAATGGTTCCACGACCCGACGGCACTGCGTACCAGTGACCCTTATACAGGCCGCCATGCACCGATCCGTCTAAGGAGTTTGCCGTATTGTTTGACCAGCCCGGTTACGATGTCGTCGACCGGAAGCAGATGATTGGCGTAGGCGGCAGGATCCCAGCCCGATAGCTGCAGGATATCATGCCCGGAGCCAGCCTGCGCCTCCGCGGCCTTGGTCAAGGTCAGTTTGTCACCTTGCGAGGTGATGTAGTCGATCGTGACCTCGACTTTGTTCTTTTCTCCCCATTCTTGACAGAGCTTGGTGGAATAGGCATTAGCGCCGGGCACCCAGTGATCCCACAAACCTATATTGAGGGATCCGGCGGCGCGAGCCCCGCGAACGAAGGGCACGGACAGCACCGTCGTCGCCAGCGCCGCGGTTTTCAAGACGCTGCGCCTCGTCATGTTTGTTGTTGCCATGACACCTCCCGTTGATCGTGTCCGGCCTCCCTGTGCTTTGGTTTCCGCTTTCGCGGATTGCGCCCACGGTATCATACCTATGCGGAAAGATCATAGGAGTTTTCTGAAAATTTGTGCGCCAGCGGTAGGAATTTCAACGGCCTCGGCGGAAAGTGCCTCGGAGCAACACCCGAAATTGTCACTCCGGCCGGTTTTTGATCGGCCGGACGCAGGGCTGGCGACGTCGCATCTGTCGCGGCATCGGCAAAACAAAAACCCGATCCGTAACGATTGCGGACCGGGCTCTGTTTAAGGTGGCGGGGTAACCGCCCCGCAGGCCGAACCTAGGAGCGGCTGAAGCCCTCGATTTCGTCCTGCGCCCAGTTCATCGCGGCGTCGAAGGATTGGCCGTTTTGCGTGACCTTGGCGATCATCTTCATGATTGTCGCCTGCGCCTACATTTGGGTCCCGATCTTCAACGGCGCCGGGTAGCCGACCAGGCTCGGGATTGCGTCGTTGCGTGGCGGAAAGTTGTAGACCGTCCCCGTCGGCGGTCCTTCGGTTTCCCAGATTTTGAAATCCATCCACTTGGCGTAGGGTGGAATGTCGAAGCCGAGGCTGGCGGTGACCAGCTTATCCTGGACCTCGCGCGTCACCAGATAGCTCAGCAAACTCTTTGCCGCCGAGATATTTGGCGAGAAGCTCCAGATCCCCCAATAGTAGTAGCCGGCCGGGTCGAACCTGCCTTTCGGCCCCTTGGGCGAGTGGAACGTCCACAATTGCTCGGCGATCTTCGGCTGGTCGCGCTTGGCGACGGCGTAGGCCGAGGGCGGGTTGAAGATCAAGGCAGCCTTGCCCGAGACCAGCGCCTTGTTGTTCGAGGCGTTGTCGTAGGCGTAGACGTCACTATCCACGTATTGCGAGAACCGTTTGAAGAATTCGAGCGCCTGCTTGGTCGCATCGCTCTTGACCGTGATCGTACCTTCCGCGTCGACAAGGTCGGCGCCATAGCTCTGGAAGACCGCGCCGGCCATATTGATCGCGTCGGTGCAGGTACTGAGCCCGACCCCGAACGCGTGCCCGGCTTTGTAACATTTCTCGGCCGCCGTGATGAAATGGTCCCAATCCCAGGCGTCGGTCAACGCCTTGTCGGGCGGCGCGCTGGCCGGATACATCTTCTGCAAGTCGAGCCCGACATAGTCCTTGAAGTAGTCGATGCGCGCGCAGGGCGGCAATGCGCTGCTGCCGTAGCTCGTCGGCACCGCCATCCAATGGCCGCCGATCTTGCCGCAATACTCGGCGGATTTGGCGATCGGACCGTATTGCTTGACGACCGGTTCGACGATCTCGTCGACCGGGACGAATTTGTCGGCCTGCGAGGAGACGTACCAGGTGCGCAGGCCCATGATATCATGGCCAGCCTTGGCCTGGCCTTCCGCCATCAGGGTCAGAAGGTCCTTGTCGCCATTCGAGGTGATCAGGTCGACGTTGAGGTCGACCTTTTCCTTGGCGGCCCATTCCGCGCAGATTTTTTTCAGGGTCTCCGCCGCGCCCGGAACCCAATGATCCCAGACGCCGAAGGAGAGCTTGCCCGCGGCGTGCGCGCCGCGCACAAACGGTGCGGCAAGCGTTGTCGCCGCCGCTGCCGTCTGCAGCACCGTGCGCCGTGTCAGCAAAGTCCTACTCATGTGTTTCCTCTCACGATTTGCATACGGGTTCGCCGTATCGGCTCCCGACGAATCCTGTCAAAAGCCTTACAAGGGAGTGTAGCAGCGAAACGGCGAAAGCCATCCACTTCATTATCATGACCGCCGGCACGAATGCCACGACTGAGGGGTCGACGGAGATGGCCCGCGGCGGCTCTCCAGGGTCAAGTGCGCAGGAATCCTTCAAGTTCGGACTGAGCAAAATCCATCGCTTCGTCGATCGACTTGCCCTCTTGCGCGCATTTGGCAACCATCTTGGTCACGGTGCCCTGCGAGAACATCTGAGTGCCGATGCTGATCGGCGCCGGATATCCGGTGACCAGGGAGATCACATCGCCGCGCGGCGGATAATTGTAGATCGTCCCCCTGGGCGGTCCTTCCTCTTCCCAGGTCTTGAAGTTACGCAGGCTTGCGAACGGCGGGATGTCGTAGCCGCGGCTCGCTGCAACAAGCTTTTCGACCGAAGACCGTGTGGAGAGGTAAGCAAGCAGGCTCTTCGCCGCGGATTTGTTCTTCGAGAAATTCCGAATCCCCCAAAAGCCGAAATTGGTCGGGTCCAACCGCCCCTTGGACCCCTTCGGCGCATGGAAGGTCCATAACTGCTCGGCGATTTTCGGCGCGTCGCGCACGGCCACCGCCCAGGCCGAGGGTGCGTTCATGATCAGCGCGCCCTTGCCCGAGATCAGCCATTTGTTGTTGCCGGCGTTGTCCCACGAGAAGGAACTCTCCGGCAGAAACGGGACGAGCTTCTTGAACCATTCGAGCGTCTGCCGCGTGGCGTCGGATTTGACGGTGATGTTGCCCTCCTGGTCGACCAGAACGGCGCCCTGGCTCGCGAACATCGCCCCGACCCAGTTGACCGCGTCGCTCTGCGTGCTCATCGGCATGCCGAATGGATAGCCTCCCTTGGCGCATTTTTCCGCGGCGGTCAGGAACATGTCCCAATCCCACTTGTCGGCCAGCTCCTTGTCGGGCGGGGCCCCATCCGGATACATCTTCCTGATATCGAGCCCGGCATATTGCTTCATCAAATCCATTCGCGCGCAAGGAGTTCCGGCCGTGGCGCGGATGCCGGTGGGCACGGCGATCCAATGACCCTTTTGCTTGCCGAGGTATTCGGAGCCTTGGCTGATCGCGCCATGTTGTTTGATCAGGTCCGCCACCAGATCATCGACAGGCTCAAGCTTGTCGGCCTGCGCCGGCGCGTACCAGTCCTGCATCGATAGTATGTCGTGACCTGATTTCGATTGCGCCTCGGCCGCGATGGTCAGCTTGTCCTTGTCGCCGTTTGAGGTGATGAAGTCGATCGTGATGTCGACCTTCTCCTTGTCGGCCCATTCGTGGCAAAGCTTGACCAGCGGCTGGTTAGCGCCCGGCACCCAGTGGTCCCAGAAGCCGACACTCAGTTTTCCCGCAGCGTAGGCGCCCCGCGCGAACGGCATGGCGAGGGTGGTCACCGCGGCCGTCTGAAGGACCGTGCGGCGTGTCAGCGAAATTCTGGTCATGATTTTTCCCTTCGATCGAGAGCCCCTGTCGGTCGGGCCGCGGCGAGCGTTCGGTTGTAGCCGGTTGGATAGTGTGTCAACCGGGCGGGATTGTCAGCCCCTCGTCATCTGCGATCGGCAAACCTGGGATCGTTGGCACCGTATAGGCCCCATTGGAACGAAGCGGCAGCTAGCTTAAGCGGGCCTGACGGCGACGGCGCAGTGGAAGGGCTGGGCGATGAAGAAGGTGCCGTCGCGCTCCCCGCCTTTCCGCCGCCGCTCGCCGCCACGCCTCGGCCTCGGCCGTGTCGAGTGCGGCCAACACTTGCTGCTGGTAGCGCGCGAGACGCGGCTGGCCGGGCCGCACCGCGACCAGTTGCGGAAAGCCGCGGATGCGGACGAGCCCCAAATCGTGGAGGCGGTGGTAGAGGCTCGCATCGGCGCAACCCTTTGGGCTCATGCCGCCGCCGATAATCCCCGGCATCTCGACTTTGGCCTTGAGCGCGGGCTCGAGCGGCAAGTTGATCCAGCAGCCGCGGTCGATCGCACGTACGACGACGCCGATGCGACCGCCGGGCTTTGTGACCCGCACCAGTTCGGCGAGCATTTTTTCGGCGTCGCCCTCCTCGGCGACGGTGCAGCAGAGCGCCACATCGGCAAAGCCGCCCGGCAACGGCAGCGCCTCGGCTTGGGCTTCCCGGAACTCGATGCGGTCGGCTAACCCTTCGCGCTGCGCGAGGCGCCGGCCTTCACCTAGAAGGTAGGGGCTGCGGTCAACCCCGGTCAGCGGGTTCGCGCCGACGGTGCGCCGGGCCAGTTCGCGCATGATGACGCCGCAACCGCAGCCGACTTCGAGGACCCGCTCGCCCGGGGCGATCGCCAGCCCGTCGAGGAGGTTGCGCACAATGTGGATGTAATCCGAGCGGCCACGCTCTTCGAGACTTGCCACACTGCCGAGATGCGCACCGCCCAGCGTTATCGTGCACCATTGCCGCGCCAATAGCGGGATGAGCGAGGCCCATTGCGTCGGCGCCAATTCGAGCGGCAGCAGGACGAGGGGCGGGCCCTTGCCGCGAACGCTGTAGAAGATGCCAGCGGTTTCGCCCTCCGCCACGCCCGGCCGCCGCTCTGGCAGTGGCGCAGTACGCTCAATGCGGGCGAGAAAGTCAGAGAGCGCGCCCGCGATCTCGCTGCCGCGCTCGACCGCGAGATCGGACCAAGTGAGACCGGCGTAATCGGCCAGCACCGCCGCCGAAGCCTGCGGCAGTTCGGGCATCACGGCGCGGATCCGCCTCGCCCCCGGCCCCTGGTCGCCGGTGACGACGAGAAGCCGGTCGGCCAACGGGGCCAGCGCATTGCGGTCGAGTGCCGCTGGGCAGACGAGCGTCAGCGAGGCGATGCGGTCGGGATGATTGGCGGCAAAGCCCTCCCAATCGGTCGAGGCGCGCCCGACCAGATGCGCGCGGGCAATCCCGAGCCTGTCGAAGAGCTGAAGGAGCCGGGTTTCGAGCGGGATTTCTTCGGCTTCGTTAGCGGCGGTAATGGCCTGTCTCCTGGCGGGCTTTGTCGTGCGGCAGTATGAACGCGTCGCTTCTCTTCGGGGAGGGGGAGGCTTACGATCGCGCCAACTGGAACGGGAGGATCGCGATGCTGCTGCGCAACGCCTGGTACATCGCCGCCTGGGCTGACGAGATCACGGATGCGCCGCTCGCCCGGCGGATTTGCGACGAGCCGATCGTGCTGTTCCGCGACAGCGACGGCCGCGCCGCCGCTCTTGCCGATCGCTGCTGCCATCGTGCGGCGCCCTTGAGCATGGGCAGCATCGTTGCCGAGGGCTTGCAATGCGGCTATCACGGGCTCGTCTTCGACGCCGTCGGACGCTGCGTTCATATCCCGGGCCAGCCGCGGATCCCCGAGGAAGCGCGGGTGCGGTCCTACCCGCTCGTCGAGAAGGACGCGCTGGTTTGGCTGTGGATCGGCGACCCGGCCAAGGCCGATCCCGCCAAGATCGTCGATTTCCCGTACCACAACGATCCCGCCAACTGGCCGAACAAGCACGACATGTATCCCATCAAGGGCAACTACCTGCTGATGATCGATAATCTGATGGATCTGACGCATTTGGGCTATCTGCACGCCAAGACCGTCGGCGGCAACCCGGGGCAGCATGTCGATGCCGAGATGAAGACGGTGCGCACGCCGACCGGTCTCAAATTCACCCGCTGGATGAAGAACTCGGTGCCGCCGCCGAGCTATGTCAAGGCCGCCGGCTTCACCGGCCGGGTCGACCGCTGGCAGGAGTTCGAGTTCGCGGCACCTTCAAGCGTCCTGCAATGGACGGGGGCCGCCGATGTCGGCACGGGCGCCCCGGAAGGAAGGCGCGAGGGCGGGTTCCAGTTCCGCCTGTTCCACGGGTTGACGCCCGAGACCGAGACCAGCTGCCTTTACTTCTGGTCGGTGGCGAACGGCTATCGTCAGAACGAGCCCGAGGCAACCGAGCAGCTCTATCGTGAAATCGCGCCGACCTTTGTCGAGGACCGGGTCATGGTCGAGGCGCAGCAGGCGCGGCTGAGCGAGTTCGGCGACGCCGGTCTCATTGACATCGCGTCCGATGCCACCCGCCTGCGGATGCGCCGCATCCTCGAACGCATGATGGCCGAGGACGAGAACGCGCTGGCTGCCGAATAGCCGGCTGTCGCTAATCAATTTTCGGTCGGGAGCGGGCCGAAGGCGGGGGGCGGGACGCGGCGCCTGGAAGCGGCTTCGTAGGACGAGGCGATTTCGAGCAACACGTCTTCGCGACCCGGCTCGGCGCGGAAGACGAGCGAGAAGGGGAGGCCCGGCGGCGGCAGTTCGGTCGGTGCTTGGGCGGCGACTGGGACGTAGTGAGTGCGGTCGGGGCTCAGCGCGAAGACCGGGTCGTAGACGGTCGTCACGTAACCCGCCGGGATCAGCACTTCGGTCAGGCCGGCGTTCGGGCCGTAAAAGGTTTCGAGGCGCAGATTGCCAGGGCCGCCCAAGGGATCGTGCGCCCCGCCGATCTTGGCCGGCGGTAGGGGCGTGTGCAGGCGGACGAGCGCGTCGAGTCGGTTTTGGAGGATCACCATCATGTCGAGCCGGCGCAGCAATTCGCGCAGCATGATGCGCTCGTCGACGCCCTGCCGTTCTCCCAGCGGGTTGCGCGGGTCGACGATCTCCTCCCAGTTCCGGAAGGCGGCGCGGCCGTCGTCGCCCCAGAATTTGGAGCGGGCGTTGAGCGCCGCGAAATCGGCGAGCGTTTCGGTGAAACCGCGCTGACGCCAATCCGCCGCTCGCCGCGAAAGGTATTGGTTGACGTGAAAACGGAACGACATCGCAAGTTCCTGCTGTTGGATCGTCGCGATATCGAGGTTGGCGGGCGGCGCGATGCTCCCCTCGGCAAGCGCCACGCAATAATCGATCGGGGCCATCCTGCCGCTGCCGAACACCTTGCCGGGGGCGAATTCGGTCGGGCGGATCGCGGCGGCGAACTCCTTGAAAAGCGGCGTCCCGTCGGGGCCGAGACGAAACACAAGATCGGGCATGAAGACCGGGACCAACCGCGCCAATCCGGCGCGGAAATCGAGGCTCATCCGTTCGAGGTTGGTGTCGCGCGGCCACAGTGGATCGCCCGATTCCACCAATGTCGCGCCAAGCTTGTCGCCTAGCACCGATTTGATTTCGCCCGAGACGGCGGCGCAGATCGGCTGCGTCGCCCTTTCGCCCGGCTGCACCAGCATCGACTCGCGGATGATGCCGATCCGCCTGCCCCGCAAGGCACCCGTTGCCTCGGCACCCGCGGCATGGCGGGCATAGCCGCCGGCTAGCACCGACGAGCGCGGCACCGTCGTATAGGGATCGCGGGGGTCGTAATAACCGTTCTGCGGGTCTTTTAGCGCGTCGAGCACCTTGGCGCAGTCGGAGATGCTGCGAGCCATGATCCCGCTGCGATCGCAATAGATGTCGGCGCCGATCGCCCCGCCATTGAAACCGAGCATCGCCTTGTGCGGCAGGATCAGAGCGACGGCGTTGTGGTTGGCGGGGCCGCGGGTCGAGGCGCGGGTTTCCTCGCCGAGCGAGCACATGACGAGATTAGCGCTGACCGACACGCCCGAACCCGAGGAGGAGCCGAGCGAGGCGGCGCGCGTCGTGTCGTAAGGATTGGCCGGATTACCGGCCCAGGAACTGCGCTGGTAGCCCAAAGTCGAGGGCAGGACCGCCTCGGGATGGTGGCGGCCGCCAGGGTTGCCGGCGCGGCCGTTGTATTCGGTGCAGACTGCTTTGGCGAAGATGATCGCCCCTTGGTTGCGCAACTGTTCGACCAGTACATGGTCGCGCGCCGGAAAATCAATGTCGTAGTCGGCGTCGCCGCCGGCCGTCGTGCGCATGTCCTTGGTGTCGAACGGATCCTTGAACGAGAAGACGACGCCGTACATCGGCATTTCGTCGAGCGGCGGGCTGGCGCCGTAGCGCGCGTCGAGTTCGGCGGCGCGCTCTCGGGCATCAGGGAGATGGCGGAACACCTCGCAGACCGGCGGCGCATCGGGCGGCAGCGGCCCCAGCGAGGGATGCCGGTCGAACTCGCCGCGACAGGTGACCGACCGCTCGCCGCGAATGTTCAAGGTCGCGAGCGCGTTCAATTGGTCGCCATCCGGGATGCCGGCGATCATGCCGTATTGCTGCTGCACCGAGGGGTCGGACGCGGTCGCCTCCATGCGGCCGAATTCGATCGGTGGGCCTTCGTATCTGTCGAGGTCTGGAAAGATCGTCGCGGCATTGACGGTTTCGGTCGGGAAACGCAACGGCGTCTCGGCTCGGACCGCGCCGGTCGCCTCGGGGACTGGCGCGCCGTCGCGTGTGACGAGCCGGCTCGCCACGCCATTGAAGGCGCGAGCGCGGGCGATGTAATGCTCGACGACGGCGCGGCAGGTCGTGTGGCCCTCGCGAATTGCGCGGTGCAGATCGTCTATCGTCGCCTCTTCGAGACGAAACGGCTCGGTCATCGCTTGTCCCCGCAAAGCTGCGCGATTTAGGTTAGCGTCTGCGAACCGTGAGGGAAGGGGGCTGGGGATGCAGCTCGGATGTTCGTTGCCGGTCGGCGACATTGGAACCGGTCCCACGGTGTTGCGCGATTATGCACAGGCGGCCGAGGGGCTGGGCTTTACACACCTGATGGCGCCCGATCACGTACTTGGCGCCAACCCCGCGGCAGACCACGAAGGGAGGCGCGTCGGCACGACCGCGACCGCCTACCACGACCCCTTCGTGTTGTTCGGGTTCGTCGCCGGCTGTACCGAAAAGATCGGGTTTGCGGTCGGCGTTTTGATCCTGGCGCAGCGTCAGGCCGTGCTGGTGGCAAAGCAGGCGGCTTCGCTCGATGTCCTGTGCGGCGGCCGGTTCCGGCTTGGCATCGGCGTCGGCTGGAACGAGGTGGAGTTCACCGGGCTCAACGAGAATTTCCGCAACCGCGGCAAGCGTTCGGCCGAGCAGGTGCGCGTCATGCAGGCTCTGTGGGCCGAGCCGCACGTCAAGTTCGACGGCGAGTTTCATCATATCGAGGACGCCGGGATCAACCCGCGGCCGGCGTCGGGGCGGGTCCCGATCTGGTATGGCGGACACGCCGAGGCGACCTTCCGCCGCTTGCGCCGCTATGGCGACGGGTTCATGCCGCTCGCCTATCCGCCGGGCGAGGCGGCGCTTACGGCGTTCGAAAAGCTGCGGCGGTTGACCCGCGAGGCCGGTCGCGATCCGGCGGCGATAGGGATCGAGGTTTGGGCCTCGCCCGGCGTCGGGACGCCAGAGGATTGGCGGCGCGAAATCGCGTTCTGGAAAGAGGCCGGCGTCACCCACGTGACGGCGCACACGACTTATGTCAGCAATCATCACAAACGGATCGCCGGGCGCAGCGCTGCCGAGCATCTGGCGGCGATCAGCCGTTACCGCGAGGCGGTGGCCGATCTGCTGTAGGCCCGAGATGCGAGGCCTCGGCGCGGTCCTGCTCGCGGCGGCGCTGCTGCTGAGTGCGGCGCCGGGAATGGCGCAGAGATCGGGCGGGACGCTGCGGGTCTATCATCGCGACAGCCCGGCCGGGATGTCGGTATTGGAAGAGGCAAGCCTCTCGACCTCGATGCCGATGATGGCGGTCTTCAACAACCTCGTGCTCTACGACCAGCACGTGGCTCAGAACAGCATCGCCGCGATCGTGCCCGATCTGGCGACAAGCTGGTCGACCAGCGAGGACGGAAAGAGGCTCGTCTTCCAATTGCGCCATGGCGTCCAATGGCATGACGGAAAGCCCTTTACCGCCGCCGATGTCAAATGCACCTGGGATTTGCTGCTCGGGAAAGCTCCGGCCAAGCTGCGCATCAATCCGCGCCGGGCTCGGTACAGCAACGTCGAGGAGGTCGTCGCGGACGGCGATTTCACGGCGGTCTTTGTCCTGAAACGAGCGCAGCCCGCGTTGATCGCGCTCCTCGCTTCGGGTTATGCGCCGATCTATCCCTGCCATGTCTCGCCGGCGCAGATGCGGCAGCACCCGATCGGCACCGGCCCGTTCAAGTTCGTCGAGTTCAAGCCCCACGAATACATCAAGCTGGTGCGCAACCCCGATTATTGGAAGAAGGGGCGGCCCTATCTCGACGCGATCGAGTACACGATCATTCCCAATCGATCGACCGCGCTCCTGGCGTTCGGGGCCGGCAAGTTCGACCTGACCTGGCCCTATGACGTTGCGATCCCGCTGTTGAAGGAGGTTGCGGGCCAGGCGCCGCAGGCAATTTGCGAGGCAGCCTCGATGAACGCCAGCCGCAATCTCGACATCAACGGCGCAACAGCGCCCTTCGACCAGCCGGAAATCCGCCGTGCGATGGCGCTCGCCCTCGATCGCAAGGCGTTCATCGACATTCTGGGCGAAGGGCAGGGCGATATCGGTGGAGCGATGCTGCCGCCGCCCGACGGCGTATGGGGTCTGCCGCCCGAAATGCTGCGCGACCTGCCGGGCTTCGGCCCCGACATCGAGAAGAACCGGGCCGAAGCGCGGGCGATCATGGCGAAGTTCGGCTATGGCCCGGACCATCCCCTCAAGATCAAGGTATCGGCGCGAAACATTCCGATCGCCCGCGACCCGGCCGTGATCCTGATCGACCAGTTGAAATCGATCCATATCGAGGGGGAGCTCGATCTCGTCGACACCGCCTTGTGGTTTCCGCGGCTGGCGCGGCGCGATTACGCGGTGGCGCTCGGGCTCGGCGCCAGTGCGGTTGACGATCCCGACCAGCAGTTCTACCAGAATTACGCTTGCGGCTCCGAACTCAACGTCACCGGTTATTGCAACCGTGAAATCGAGAAGATGTTCGAACGGCAGTCGATCGAAGCCGATCCGCAAAAGCGCAAAGAACTGGTCCGGGAGATCGACCGCCGGCTGCAGCAGGACGAAGCCCGGCCGATCATCTACTACAACCATGCCGCGACCTGCCGCCAACCCTGGGTCAAAGGGCTGACGATCATGGTCAACAGCATCTATAACGGCTGGCGCATGGAAGACGTTTGGCTCGACCGGTAAGGGACGCCTCAGCCGCGGGTGGAGGGCGCAGCAGGCGGTCAAGGCTCCAGGCGCCGCCGCCGACCACAAAGAAATAGAAGAAGATGAAGCAATAGAGGATGGTGCTGTCGCCGTTGTTGAGAAGGGGCAGGAAATTGCGCGGTGCGTTCGACATGAAATAGGCGAACGCCATCTCGCCCGACATGATGAAGGCGGCGATCCGCGTGTAGAGGCCGACGCAGACCAGCGCGCCGCCTACAAGTTCGATCACCCCCGCCAGCCCCAGAAGCGAAAAGAGGTGGAGGTTGTCGAAATTGGCGACATGCGGAAAGCCGAACAACTTTGCCGAGCCGTGCTCAAGGAACAGAAGCCCGGCGACAAATCGCAGGATGCTCAGAACCCGCGGTCCCCAACTTGCGGATAAACCGGCGACGGACATGGCGGCGCCTCCCCCTTTGTCTCTTCCGGCCACGGTGCCGAACCACCCCGGCTCCGTCAAGAGATGTTCAACCCAAGGGCGGATCATAAAGAATTGATCAGCGACCCGGACCGGCAAGCGACCACGCCGGCTTTGGGATGGATACGCGTCAAATCAGCTCACACTGCGCCGCCGGGTATATCAGCGTGCCGTCGGGCTGCGGCTCCGCCCCCGGAGTGAGCGTCGCCAGCTCAATCTTGCCCGGCCGCATGATGTGCCGCACCTCGCGACCCCGGGCGAGCAGATAGTCGGCGACGATGCGCCGGTGGCAGTGCCACCACACGGCCTCGGCGCACATGATCGCGCAGACATACTCGTCAGCGAGCCCAAGCAACGCGTCGAGCCCCGAACGAAACGTGGAGCCGGCCGTGTAATCGGCGTAGTTGCGAAATGCCTCGTTCCGCCAGGCCGTGTTGCGCGAGGGCGGGGCTTCCTTGGGATGGCCCCGCAAGCCGCCGAGTTCGGCCAGATGGCGATAGCCGAGGCCGGTCGACGCCAGCGTCTGCGGCAATACGTCCGCGTTGAATTGAGGGTTGAACCGCGAGCGCGGCACGGTGCGGATATCGACCAAGAGATCGACGCCCGCCTGACGCAACAGTTCGATCAGTTCCGCCGCGCTGCGCGTCGAATGGCCGATAGTGTAGATCGCCGATTTGCCGTGTGAGGCGAATCCCGGCGGTTCGATCGCGGGCCGTTCCGTCTCCGCTCCTGTTCCTGTTGGGAATTTACAGGGCGGTCCGCCCATCCCGATCTCCTACGGTAACGACAATACCACCGCTTTGGGGCGATTTTGCGGCTCAGGTGGATCCCGGTTTCCGTCGGGACCGCGAATGCGTCAACGGCGGCCTACGCCTCAGTACAAGTGCTGGCCGCCGCTGACCGAGAGGGGAGGGTCAAGCCGGTGATGAAATCAGCGCCGGCAGCGACAAGACGGAGGGCTGCGCGCGCTATCCGCCTCACCGCCCGGTCGGGCCAACGGCATGCTGCCGCCACGATACCGAATAGGGTCTCCGATATTTGACAGACCTACTGGTTGCGCATGGCCGGGCTCCTTCGCCAGCGTTTCAATACATGTGCTGGCCGCCGTTCACAGACAGGGTCGAGCCGGTGATGAAATCGGCGTCGTCGGCGACCAGGAACATGACCGTGCGGGCGATGTCCTCGGCCTTGCCGAGGCGGCCGACCGGGATGCGTGCGATGATCTTTTCCAGCACCTCGGCCGGCACCGCGCGCACCATGTCGGTATCGACGTAGCCGGGGGCGACCGCGTTGACCGTGATGCCGCGCCCCGCCCCTTCCTGCGCGAGCGCCTTGGTGAAGCCGTGGATGCCGGATTTGGCCGCGGCGTAATTGACCTGGCCGTACTGCCCGGCCTGACCGTTGATCGAGCCGATGTTGACGATGCGGCCAAAGCCGCGCGTGCGCATCCCCTCGATGACCGCGCGCGACATGTTGAAACACGAGGTGAGGTTGGTCTGGATCACCGCGTTCCACTGCTCGAAGGTCATGCGGTGCATCGTCGTGTCGCGGGTGATGCCGGCGTTGTTGACCAGGATCTCGACGGGCCCGAGCGCCGCCTCGACTGCCTTGACGCCCGAAGCGCAGGCGTTGAAGTCGGCGACATCGAACTTGAAGACCGGAATCCCGGTCTCGCTGTGGAACTGCTGTGCGGCCTGGTCGTTGCCGCCGTAATTCGCGGCCACTCGATAGCCGGCGCTCTTCAGGGCCACCGCGATCGCGCGGCCGATCCCGCGCGTCCCGCCCGTCACCACCGCCACTCTGGGCATGCCTTCCTCCCTGGCAGATTTGCTCCCGGCGCGCTAATCGCGCTCGAGGCACATAGCAATTCCCATGCCGCCGCCAATGCACAGGGTGGCAAGCCCCTTTTTCACATTGCGGCGCTGCATTTCGTGGAGCAGGGTCACCAGCACCCGCGCGCCGGAGGCGCCGATCGGGTGGCCGAGCGCTATGGCGCCGCCGTTGACGTTGACCTTTTCGACATTCCAGCCGAGGTCCTTGTTGACTGCGCAAGCCTGCGCGGCAAAGGCCTCGTTGGCCTCGACGAGGTCGAGATCGCCCGCCGACCAACCCGCCTTTTTCAGCGCCATGCGGCTTGCCGGGATCGGCCCCGAACCCATGATCGCCGGATCGACGCCGGCCGTTGCCCAAGAGACGATGCGGGCGAGCGGGCGCACGCCGCGCTTTTGCGCCGCCTCGGCTGTCATGAGCACGACCGCTGCCGCGCCGTCGTTGATGCCCGAGGCGTTGCCGGCGGTGACGGTGCCGCTCTTGTCGAAGGCCGGACGCAGTTTCGCCAGCACCTCGAAAGTGGTGCCGTGCTTGGGGTGCTCGTCGGTGTCGACGATCGTCTCGCCGCGCCGGGTTGTGATCTTGACCGGCACGATCTCGTCCTTGAAGCGGCCGGCTTTCTGCGCCGCTTCGGCCTTGGCCTGCGAGGCGGCGGCGAATTCGTCCTGCTGCTCGCGGGTGATCTGCCAGCGCTGGGCGACGTTCTCGGCGGTGTTGCCCATGTGATAGCCATTAAAGGCGTCCCACAGCCCGTCCTTGATCATCGTGTCGACGAGTTCGGCGTCGCCCATCTTGACGCCGTTGCGCAGATGGATGCAGTGCGGCGCCTGGCTCATGCTCTCCTGCCCGCCGGCAACGACGATCTCGCTATCGCCATTGCGGATCGCCTGATAGCCGAGCGCGACGGTGCGCAGCCCCGAGCCGCAGAGTTGGTTGACGGCGTAGGCGGTGACCTCGAACGGCAGCCCGGCGCCGATCGCCGCCTGACGCGCGGGGTTCTGGCCTTCCCCGGCGGCCAGGATCTGGCCCAGGATAACTTCCGAGACTTCCTTCGGCTCGACCTCGGCGCGGCGCAGCGCCTCGGCGATCGCGATTTCGCCGAGCTTGTGCGCCGGCAGGCTGGCGAGCCCGCCGTTGAACGCGCCCACCGGGGTCCGCGCCGCGCTGGCAATGACGATGTCGGTCATCAGGAAATCTCCTCGCGAGGTTTGTTGCGCCTAATGTGGGCGGGATCGCGGAATGTAAAAGCGCCGCACCCCCGGTGTCCAGGCTGCCGCCGCTCCCGCAGCCATACGCGCAATGGTTGAGAGCGGAATGACCCTTCCTGTATCTGCAACAAATCTACAGGCGTATCTATCGTGAAAGTTGATCAGACCCATATTGCCGACGCACACTACTGACATACGATAGCCCATCATTGCGGCGATTTCGCGGTTCGGTACGGCGACTGTCCCGCCGTTTCGGGTCGGCGCCAAGCGCGGTAATTGACGATGGCCGCAACGTTGTCGGGGAAGAGAGACCATGGATCGCACGCCGCCGCCCACCACTCTTGCCGCGGCACTGGCGCTGCCGCGAACGCCGGGACGTTCGACCGACGTCTTTCGCGACGGCGAGCTTGAAATCCGGTTTGCCGCCAAGCCCACCAACGGGCCGCAGACGCCGCATTTGCGGGACGAATTCTACGTGGTTGCCGCCGGGACCGCACTTTACCGGGTCGAGGAAAATGTCACGGCGGTGGGTCCGGGCGACCTCCTTTTTGCGGCCGCGCATGTCGCGCACGGGTTTGAGGACCCGTCCGCCGATTTCTGTGTCTGGGTGATGTTTTACGGGCCGGAGAAATAGCCGCTCGGTCAGGTGGCGCGGGCGCGGTCGAGGAGGCGCTGGGCAGCGAGGATCGGGATCGCGAGGAGGATGACGAGCGCCACCGCCACCGCTGCGGCCATCGGCCAGTCGCTGTTGTTGAAGAACTCGTCCCACAGGACCTTGCCGATCATCAGGGTGTTCGGGCCGCCGAGCAGATCGGGAATCACAAATTCGCCGACCGCCGGGATGAAGACCAGCAGCGAACCGGCGGCGACACCCGGCAAGCTCAGCGGCAATGTCACTCGAAAGAAAGCGCGGGTGGGCGGCGCGCCGAGATCGGCGGCGGCTTCGAGCAGGCTCCGGTCGAGCGCGGAGAGACTGCCGTAGATCGGCAGGATCATGAACGGCAAGTAGGAGTAGACGAGCCCCAGTTCGACCGAAAATGCGTTGTTAAGAAGCGGCAGCGGCGCCGAAACCAGTCCGACCGCCAACAGCAGCTGATTGAGGAGCCCGTTCGGTTTCAGAATGGCGATCCAGGCGTAGACCCGGATCAGAAAGCTCGTCCAGAACGGAAGCACGACCAGGAAAAGCAGCAATTGCCGCTGGACTCCGCCGGCGCGGGCGATGGCGTAGGCCATCGGGTAGCCGATCAGGAGGCAGAACGCTGTCGCCAACGCCGCATTGCCGAGCGAGCCCAGATAGGCGCGCCAGTAGAGATCGTCGTGCACGAGCCGCGCGAAGTTCGCCAGAGTGAGTTGCAGTGCTGCCGTCGCTGTCGAAGAGCGGCGTATATGGCGGAATGCTGAGCGCGCTGTGGGCGAAGGCGATCTTCAAGACGATCATCAGCGGCAGCAGAAAGAACAGCGCCAGCCAAGCAAACGGCAGACCGATCAGCACGAGCCGGCCGAACCGCCCGATGCCGATCATTGCATGACTATCGTGGCGTCGGCGGGCGACCAGCTCGCCCACAAAGCCGTGCCGCGGCCAAGCCCGGACGGCCGCATCGCTCGGCAAACGCGCCTTCAGCGGCATGCCGTTCGGGGTCGTCAGCGACACGGTCGACATCCCGCCCTGATAGGCGATCCCGACCACGCAAGCCGCAATCGCAAAACCCGCGGGGCGCTGCCGCGACAGTGAAAGCTTTTCGGGGCGAAGCGCCAAGGCGAGCGGTCTTGCCCGATGACGGTGCGGGTGAGGCGGGCGGCAGCGGTAGCGCCGCGTCGAAACCCGGAACCGCTAGCGCCGGCCCACAATCGCCTGACGTAACGACGCCTTCGAAGAGGTTGATATCGCCGACAAACCCGGCGACAAAGCGCGAACTCGGCCGCTCGTAAACTTCCGCGGGGGCGCCGATCTGGACGAGCCGGCCCGCGTTCATGACGCCGAGCCGCGAGGCGATGGCGAGCGCCTCCTCCTGGTCGTGGGTCACGAAGAGAAACGTGGTTCCGACCCGCTGCTGCACCGCGGTCAGTTTGAGCCGGGTCTCTTCGCGCAATTTGCGGTCGAGGGCCGCGAGGGGCTCGTCGAGCAGCAGAAGCTTGGGCATGCGCGCGAGCGCGCGGGCCAGGGCCACTCGCTGGCGCTGGCCGCCCGAAAGCTGATGTGGCCGGCGCCTCGCATAGTCCGACATCTGCACCAGCGCCAGCATCTCGGCGATCCGGGCGTCGCGGCGGCGGCGGTCCATGCGCAACGCGCGCAAGCCGAATCCGACATTGCCGGCGACGTCGAGATGCGGGAAGAGGGCGTAGGACTGGAACATCATGTTGACCGGCCGGGCATGGGGCGGCAGGCCGGTGATGTCGTCGCCATCGATGACGATATGGCCGCGATCGGGGGTCTCGAAGCCGGCGATCAGCCGCAACAAGCGTGGTCTTGCCGCAGCCCGAGGGGCCGAGGAGCGCGAAGAGTTCGCCCTCTGCCACCCTGAGCGTCACATCCTCGACCGCGGCGGCGGCCCCGAACCGCTTGGTAACGCCGACGATTTCGAGAAACGCCATCCCGGATGGGTCAGTTGCCGGATTTGAGCCGGGTCCAGGCGCGGGTGCGCGCCCGCTCGTAGTCCGCCGGAGCCGGCAGATCGACATAGAAGCGCCGACGGACATCTTCGGGCGGGTAGACCGCCGGGTCGTCGCGGATCGCCGGATCGACCAGTGCGTCGCCTCCAGGTTCGGGTTCGGATAGGCGACCGCGTTGGTGATGTCGGCGATCACCGTCGGACGCAGCAGGTAGTCGATGAAGCGCAACGCGTTCTCGGGATGCGGCGCGTCGGCCGGGATGCCGAGCATGTCGACCGACATCATCGCACCCTCCTTCGGCACGCGAAAATCGATCGCGACCTTGTTGCCGGCCTCGCGTGCGCGGTTGCGCGCCTGCACGACATCGCCCGAATAGCCGAGCACCGCGCAGAGATCGCCGTTCGCCAGATCGTTGATGTATTGCGAGGAATGGAACTTGCGGATGTAGGGGCGGATTTTTTCTAGCGCTGCCAGCGCCTTGTCGAGATCGCCGAGGTCGCGGCTCTTCGGGTCGAGCCCGAGATAGGCGAGTGCCGCCGGAAACACCTCCTGCGGCGTGTCGAGCAGCGAAATGCCGCAGGACGAGAGCTTCTCGGCGACGGCCGGATCGAAAAGGAGCGCCAGGCTGTCGACCGGGGCCATGTCGCCGAGCGCGGCGCGGATTTGCGCGACATTGTAGCCGATGCCGGTGTCGCTCCACAGATAGGGGACGCCATACGCATTGCCCGGATCGGCCGCGGCCACCAGGTCGAGAATGCGCGGTCGAGGTTCTTCCAGTTCGGCAATTGCGATTTGTCGAGCGGCCGGTATGCCTTGGCCGCGATCTGCCGGGCCATGAACGGGCTCGCCGAGGGCACGACAATGTCGTAGCCGGAATGGCCGGCGAGGAGCTTGGCCTCCAGCACCTCGTTGCCGTCATAGACGTCGTAGGCGACCTTGACGCCGGTCTCGGCCTCGAATTTCGGGATCGTGTCCGGGGCGATGTAATCGGACCAGTTGTAGACGTTGAGCCGCGCCTCCTCGGCGGACGCGGCGGCGGGCAGCATCGCCAACACCAAGGCGGCGATGCGGCAGCAGCAAGAGAATGGCCCCATGCCGCCTTACAGCAATCGCGCCCGCTGTTGTCAACTCTGCGATGCGAGCGCGGCGGAGGGTGGGTCGGCGGGGGGTTGGGCGGTGGGGCCTGCCGCCGCGGTTGCGATCGACATCACTGAAGCGACCGCTTCCGGCAAACTGCGGCAGACGATGTCGGCGGCGCTTGCGGCGGCGGCGTCGGCCGCATCGAGACCGGCGGCCGCCGCTCCCCAGAAACCGACCAGCACGGTGGCGGACGGGTTGCGCCGCCGCAGCCGCCGCACGAGATAGCGCGCACGCGCCGGAGAGCCGGTGCTGACGAGCGACAGGCAGATCACATGCGCGTTGCGGTCGGCGAGCGCCTCGGCGGCCAAGATCATCACGGCGTCGAGGCCGTGCCGCCGCAGCAGATCGGCCAATAGCAGCGCCGCCGCCTCGTCGAGTTCGTTGCGGCCGGCGACGCAGCAGACCGTGAACGCCCTTGGCGCGTCGCCGTCAGCCGGCTCCTGGAGGCCGTTGTCGGCGAGGTTTTCGAGGACGGTCGCGATCCCGTCGCGCACCATGGCGCGGTGGGCGGCGGCGACGGCATCACGATCGCTGTCGGTCTGCATGCGCAACAAGGCCGGGATCGCGACCTCGTCGAAAAACGCTTCGAGCGAGCGTTCCTTGGCGAAATCTTCGGCCTGCTCGGTCGCCTCCTCGGGATCGTCGGCGAGGAGCCGCTGATAGAAGGTTTCCTCCGCGGTCAAGGCCGGCGCGTCGCCGAGGATCACGTCGAGGAACTGGAGCTGCGGCACATGCCGTCCGAGCACGACCAGACAGACCGTCAGGGGTGTGGCCAGCAAGAGCCCAACCGGTCCCCACAGCCATGTCCAAAACGCTGCGGCGGTGATCAGCGCCACCGGCGAGAGGCCGGTGCCGGCCCCGTAGAACCACGGTTCGACGACATAGGAGACGATCAGTTCGACGGTGACGAAGAGCAGGAGCGCCCAGCCAAAAAGCGCCCAGCTCGGCGCGACCGCGATCGCCAATGCCAGCGGGAAGCTCGCGGCGAGGACAATCCCCAGATACGGGATGAAGCGCAGGAGCACGACAAAGATGCCCCAGAGCGCCGCGTTCGGAATGCCGATCACCGCAAGTCCGACGCCGATCGGTAGGCCGCAAGCGGCGTTGACGATCGACTGGCGAAAGAGATAGCGGCTGATCCGCTGGGCCGCGTCGTTGATCGCCGAGGTGGTGCGATGCAAATCGCGGCGTCCGCCAAGCCGGAGCAGGCGGTCGCGCAAATGTTCCTGCTTGAGCAGAAACATGATGACAAAGACCACGACGAGGCCGCCGGTCGCCAAGGGCTGGATCAACGGTCCGACGACGCTGCGGATGATCTGCCACGGCTTTGGCGCGGGCTCCTGCAGCTCCACCGGGAGCGGTTTGACCGGTTCGGCCGCACCATCGCCCGGCGTCGACCCGGAGGGCGCCTCGGTCGACCGCGCCAATTCGTTCTGCAATTCGCCAAACATTGTGGTCAGGCGGTGAAAAACGCCGCGGTCGGGCAGCAATTCCGGGACCGAGCGGATCTTGGCTTCGAGATTGTAGCGATAGGCAGGAAGATCCTGCGCCAGCGACGAGATTTCCTGCGCCACCGTCGCGGCAAAGCCGACGATCGCGATGAAGGCGACCGCAACGGTCAGGATCACTGCCGTGACGCGGCCGACACCGCGACAATTCAGCCAGCGGACCACCGGCGCCAACAGAAAGCTCAGCAAAACCGCGAGCGTAATTGGCACAAGGAGCTCGCGGGCAACATAGAGGATGGCGACGACGGCGGCGCAGGACAGAAAGACCACCATCGCCGACAGGCCCGGGACGCCCTCCCGGCGTGTCGAGGTTTCGGCGAGCGGCGGCAACGGGCGCGTCATGTTCGGAGCATCCTGGTCTTGCGGGGAGGACGATTGTCCGCGGCGAACTCGGCCTCCGGCAACGCCCGGCGTTGCCGATGGGACAAACAGCGGCGACGATGAAAAGGTCCAGCATCGCGCCGAGCGGGCGCCGGCGACGGAACTCGCGTTGAAACCAGACGTTCACATTTGTCGTGCGCCCAGCGGGCGGAGGAGTGTGTCGAAGAATGGGTGTGGACAGCACTCCGGCCGATATTGCGACCGCGGGTTTCACAAAATCGACAATCCCTGCCTTGCCCGAAGCCCGCGAGGATGAAGCGGAGATGGCGGCAGCGGCGCTTGCCCTAGCGCCTTTCGGCGTGCAGGAAGGCGGCCGCCCGGTGCTCGACGGGCGCTTTTGCCGGCAGCTGCTGGAGGCGCTTCCGGCCGCGATCTATACTACGGACGCAGACGGGAGGATCACGTTCTACAACGAGGCGGCGGCCAGTCTCGCCGGCAGGCGGCCGGTTCTGGGCGCCGACAGGTGGTGCGTTTCCTGGCACCTCTACCAGGCGGACGGCACGCCGATGCCCCATCACGAATGTCCGATGGCGACGGCGCTGAAGGAGCGCCGGCCGATCCGTGGCAGGGAGGCGATCGTCGAGCGGCCCGATGGCAGCCGCATCGCGGTGCTACCCCATCCAACGCCGCTCTATGACGCTGCAGGCCAACTCGCGGGTGCGGTCAACATGCTGGTCGACATCACCGATCGCGAAGTCGGCGAGCGCGCCCTGCGCCGGCTCAACCGCTTGCTCGAGCAGCATGTCGAGCAGCGCACGCAGCAGCTTGAGCGCACGGCCGCGAGATTGCAGGCGAGCGAACGCGATTTCCGCCTGCTGGTCGACAGCGTCACCGACTACGCTATCTTCATGCTCGATCCCGACGGGTTTGTGACGAGCTGGAACGTCGGCGCGGAGCGGATCAAGGGATACCGCGCCGATGAGATTATCGGACGGCATTTTTCGCTGTTTTACCCTGCGGAGGAGGTTGCCGCGGGGACGCCGCAGCGGGCTTTGGCGACGGCGGCGCGCGAGGGCCGCTACGCTGTCGAGGGGCTGCGCGTCCGCAAGGACGGTGAGGAATTCTGGGCCAGCGTCCTGATCGACCCGATCCGCGACGAAGAGGGCCTGCTGATAGGGTTTGCCAAGGTTACCCGCGACATCACCGAGAAACGCCGGGCGGAGCAGGAGGCGGCCGAAAACGCCGCCCTGACCCGCGGGATCATCGAGACGGCGCTCGACGCCTTTGTGCAGATCGACGAAACCGGCATCGTCCTCGAATGGAACGCGCGCGCTGCGGATATTTTCGGATGGCGGCGCGCGGAGGCGGTCGGCAATTCGCTTTGGGCAATGGTCTTCCCGACGGCCGCGCGGCCTCGCCATCAGAAATGGCTCGAACGCTTCCTGCTCGACGAAAAGGGCTGGACGCGGGGACAAAGGCTGCAATTGCAGGCGCTGCGGCGGGACGGCAAGGAGATTACAGTCGAGCTCAGCGTCACTGCGCTGCGCCGCGGTTCAGGTTGCGTCGTCAACGGCTTTATCCGCGATTTGACGGAAAAGCTCGCAGCCGAGGCGCAGCTGCTGCACGCGCAAAAGATGGAGGCGATCGGCGAACTCACCGGCGGCGTCGCGCACGATTTCAACAATCTCTTGACCGCAATCATCGGCAATCTCGAAGTCCTGGCGGCCAAGGCGCCCGAGGAAGGTCCCGTGTCGCGCTCGGTCGAGGCGGCGCTGCGCGCGGCCTGGCGCGGCTCGGGGCTGATCGAACAATTGCTCGCCTTTTCTCGGCGCCAGGACGTTCGGCCGGACATCGTCAGCGTCGAGAAACTGCTGCGTGAGGCGACGCCGCTCTGCGAAAAGACGGTCGGCGAAGGGATAGAGGTCGTCGTCCGGGCGGCGCCCGGTCTGTGGACGAGCCGGATCGATCCGGGCCAGTTCGAGGCCGTGCTATTAAACCTCGCCGCCAATGCGCGCGACGCCATGGGGCGCTCGGGCCGGCTGACGATATCGGCCGAAAACGCGACGATCGCCGCCGGGCAGGATCGCGAGTTGACGGCGGGAGACTACGTCGTGGTTTCAGTCGCCGATAGCGGCTGCGGCATGAGCCGGGAAGTGCTTGCCCGCGCCTTCGAGCCGTTCTTCACCACCAAGGGGGTCGGCAAGGGCACCGGGCTCGGGCTGAGCCAGGTCTACGGCTTCGCTCGACAATGCGGCGGGACCGCCCGGATCGAAAGCCGCCGGGGCGTGGGGACCACCGTGCGGCTCTATCTGCCCCGGGTCGAGGGAAAGGTCGTGGATCAGGGCGCGTCCGCCGGGCTGCCCGAAGCGCCGAGGGGCAGCGGAACGGTGCTGATTGTCGAAGATGACGCCGATGTGCGGGAGATGATTGGCGAGGTGCTGTCACATCTGGGCTATCGCGCGCTCGACGCGCGTTCCGGCCCCGAGGCGCTGGCGATGCTGCGCAAGGAGCATGCGATCGATCTCTTGCTTACCGACAACCTGATGCCGGGCGGGCTGACCGGCTTCGAACTGGCCCGGATGGCGCGCCAGCTCCAGCCGCGGATCAAGGTGCTGCTGAGTTCGGGCTATGCGGCCGATGCGAGCGAATTGCGCAACGGCGAATTTTCCTTCATCTCCAAGCCCTACCGTCCGGCCGACCTCGCCGCCAAGGTCGAAGAGGTCCTGGCGAAACATTAAAAAGGGGCGAACGAGCCGCCCCTTCCAATGAGCCTGCCGGAGGCGAGCCTACCAATACGGGTCGATCCGGTAATAGTCGTGGATCCGCCGCTCCCAATCGCGGTTGACGCTGCTGTCGCTCCAGCCGCCGGCCAATACCGGCGCATTGCGCAGCTGGTCTTCGGTGACATTGAGCTCGTAGGCGTCGAGCCGCTCGTTGTAGCGCAGCAGATGCCAGGGCAGCGCGCGATAATCGTCGCCGATGCCGAGGAATCCGCCGAAACTCATGACAGCGTAGGCGACGTTGCCGCTGCGCTTGTCGATCATGACGCGCTCGATCGTGCCGAGCTTGTCGCCGTCGCTGCGGCGCACCGCGGTGCCCTCGACCTTGTCGCTGGCGATCAAACGGGAAGTTTCCCTGTCCGTCACTTCGGGTCCGGTGGCAACTGTCATTGTCAAACTCCTCGGCGTTGTAGATACCCTCGATAACCGACACGGCGGAACGGTGGTTCCATAGGCCGAGCGCAGGTGACGGCCGCTCGCGATAAAACCGGTCGGGCAGCGCCGAGGCGCGTTATATTGCGCCGAGGAACATTGGAGCGGGGCGGACCGGGTGACGCTTATTCATCTGTTGCGGCATGGCGAGCATGTGCTGGCCGGCCGGGTTCTCGCCGGGCGCACCCCCGGGGTCGGGCTCTCGGAGAGGGGCCGCGCCGAAATCGCCGCGATGGCCGAACGGCTCGCGGCGGACGGGGTCGAGGCGGTCTATGCGAGCCCGCTGCAGCGCACCAAGGAATTGGCCGAAATCCTGTCGGCCCGGCTCGATCTGCCGATCAACTTTCGCGAGGACGTGATCGAACTCGATTTCGGCGAGTGGACCGGGCTGACCTTTGACGAGGTGCGCGCCGATCCGCGCTGGGAATTTTGGCGCAGCTGCCGCAGCATCGCCAGCGTGCCGGGCGGCGAGAGCATGCATCAGGTCTACGATCGCACGGTCAACGCGCTGCTCGACATGCACCGAAGCCACCCGGAAGGAAGGATCGTCGTCGTCAGTCATGGCGATGTGATCCGTGCTGCAGTGCTGTTCGCGCTCGGAATGCCGCTCGATCTCTACGCCCGCATCGAAGTCGCGGTCGCCTCGCTCAGCACGATCCGTATCGACGGCAGCGGCATCCGCGCGGTCGCCGTCAACGAGCGGCAGCGGCTCTAGGCGCGGGCGAGGCTCGCGAGCGCTGCTTCGGCGGCGCCGACGCCGCTGCCGAAGGCGCCGTGCGCGGTCGAGAAGAAATTGGGCGAGGTCGCCTCGCCGGCAAAGAACAGGCGGTCCTCGACGGGTGCGGCTAGAGTGGCGCGGTCGCCGGAATGGCCTGGGCAGCGCATAGGAATAGGAGCCGCGCGACCAGGGGTCGCGGAGCCAGGAGGTGGCGGCAAGCGGCCTGAGCCGGTGGCGGATGTCGGCGCCGAACAGCCGGACGAGCTCGCTTGCGGCAAATGCGAACATGCCGGCCTCGCCCTCCTCTTCGAGCGCCGCCGCCCAGCGCCCGCCGAAAAAGCAGTAGATCGCCGGCCGGTCAAACGGCCGCACCTGATAGCTCATCGTTTCGCGCGAGGCCGTGGAGCCGACGAGGTAGGCGTCATGCTCGATGCCGGGAAGATAGCCGTCGAGCGCGATGAAGAGCTTGTCGTCGACGCCGAGCGGCAGGCCTGCGGCCGCGGCGAGCTTGTCGGGCAGCGGCGGGTCGAACCGGATCACGCTCGGCGGCGAGGATCGAGGTGGGGACCGTGATGATCGCGCGCAATGCCGTAACCGTGCCGCGCGGGGTTTCGATGCGGATCGTGCGCCCGCGATGGTCGAGCCGCGTCACCGGCGTCTCGAGCGCCACCGGCAGGTCTTGCGCCAAACGTTCGAAGAGCCGGCCGTAGCCTTCGTAGAGCCGCCAGTTGACGCCGCTGTCCTCGTAGCGGACCCAGTCCTTGACCGAGACGCTGCCGAGTTCGGCGCCGTTCCCCCAGGTGCTGCTGGCGTCGAGGAGCTCGTTCCAGCGGCCGCCCTGCGGCAAGAGGGTCGCCAGCGAGCAGTCCGCCGCCTCCGTCGCGGCCTTGCGGCGCGCCTGCGCTTGGGATTCCCGAGTGGCGATCCAGTCGGCCTCGGCTTCGACCGTCTCGCCGCTGCGGCGCAGCCGTGCCGTCCATTCGGGCGGCCGGCGATGGATCGAAAAGCCGAGATCGCGCGCGATCGGCGCGAGGAGGTTGCGATCGGCGGAATGCAGCCATTCGGCGCCGCGGTCGAGGGGGAAGCCCGACGGGGCGATCGTATGGACGCGCCCGCCGACCCGGCCGCGCGCTTCCAGCACCAGCACCGACAATCCGCCGGCCTCGCACAGCCTGCGCGCCGCCCCGATCCCCGCCGCCCCGGCGCCGATCACCGCAACATCGACCTCCATTGGCAAATCCGTCATCTGCGCCCTCGCCTTGGCCCCTGGCGGCGGCTAGCCTAGCGCGATTTCCGGCAACAGGGGACGGCCATGCGCCTCAGCGACTTCAAGGTCCTGACGTTCGACTGCTACGGCACGCTGATCGACTGGGAGACCGGCATCGTCCGGGCGCTGCAACCGATCCTCGACCGGCGCGCGCTGTCGCGCGAGGAGGCGTTGGCGAGTTTCGCGCGGCACGAGACCGCACAGGAGGCGGAGACGCCGGGCATGATCTATTCGGAACTCCTGGCGCAGGTGCATCGCCGGCTGGCGACGGAATGGGGAGTGGCCGCATCCGAGGACGAGCACCGGGCGTTCGGCGCCTCGATCGGCGACTGGCCGGCCTTCGTCGACACGCCGGCAGCGCTGCAATATCTCAAAGAGTTCTACAAGCTCGTCATCCTGTCGAATGTCGACAACCGGAGCTTTGCCGTCAGCAGCAAGCGCCTCGGCGTGGCGTTCGACGCCGTCTTTACCGCCGAGGACATCGGCTCGTACAAACCCGATCCGCGCAACTTCCGCTTCATGCTGGATGCGCTGAAACGGGCGGGGCATGGCGAGGGCGAGATCCTGCATACCGCACAAAGCCTGTTTCACGATCACGCGCCGGCGAACGCGCTGGGTCTTCATTCGGCCTGGATCGACCGCCTCCAGGGGCCCGAAACCGCGGGCGCCACCCCGCCGCCCCCGGCGGGCGTGCGCTACGACTTTCATTTCGGCAGCATGGCGGAGTTCGTCGAGGCGCACCGCGCCGAATTGCGCGGGTAGCCTTCGTCCGGTCGCTCCACGTTTAGCTGCGGTTCCAGCGGCGAGCGGCTGCGTCGTCTTCGTGGCGGGATTCGACCCAGCGTTCACCGGCGGGCGTCTCCTCGATCTTCCAGAAGGGCGCGTCGGTCTTCAGCCAGTCGATCAGGAAGTGGCAGGCGGCGAGTGCAGCTTCGCGATGCGGTGAGGCGGTGGCGACGAGCACGATGCGGTCGCCGGGTTCGAGCCGGCCATAGCGATGGATGATCAGCGAAGCGTCGAGCGGCCAGCGGCGATGCGCTTCGGGTTCGATCTCGGCCAGCTTCTTTTCGGTCATGCCGGGATAGTGCTCGAGCGTCAGCGCCGACGACCTGGTCGCCGCCGCCCAAGTCGCGCACCAGGCCGACAAAGCTCGCCACGCCGCCGATCCGGTGATTGCCCGCGGGTCAGCGCGTCGAGTTCGCGGCCGACATCGAAATCCTCGCGCTGCACGCGGATCATCGGCTCAGCCTCCGGTAACGGGCGGAAAGATCGCGATTTCGTCGCCATCCTTGATCGGATGGTCCGGCCCGACATAATCGTGATTGACGGCGACGCGGACGACGGCCCGGTTCTGCAATGCCTCGGCATAGCCGCCGCCGCGGGCGCCGAGCCAATCGAGCAGCCCGCCGACGTCGCGCACGGCGGCCGGCAGCGCCACTTCCTCCTCGGCGCAGCCGATACGGGCGCGCAGCCAGGCAAAATAGAGGATCTTCATCGCATGACCTCGGCGAACGGGAGGAAATCGACGACAGCGCCCGGGGCGAGGTCGGCGACCGTTTCGTCGAGGATGACGAGCCCGTCCGATTGCACAACCGAGGACAAGATACCCGCCCCGTCGCGCGGATGCTTGATTGCGATAAGCCGGTCGCCATCGCGCTCAACCCGGGCGCGAAGATATTCGCGCCGCCCTGGCGCTTGCGATAGGAAAAGGCGGCCTGCGCCGGAAAAAGCTGCGGCGGACGGACGGCGGCGCCGGCCAGTTTCAGGATCAGCGGCCGGGCGAGGATGGCGAAGGTCACGATCACCGCCACCGGATTGCCGGGCAGGCCGACGAGCGGCACCCGCCCGATCTGACCCAATGCCGACCGGCCGCCGGGCTTGATCGCCAGCCGCCAGAAATGCAGGCGGCCGAGCTTTTCGATCGCCGCCTTGACATGATCCTCCTCGCCGGTCGACACGCCGCCCGAGGTGACGATCAGATCGTGCTCGGCCGCGGCCGCGGCGAGCGTGTCGGCAAGTGCAGCCTCGCGGTCGGGCCGGATGCCAAAATCGGTAACGCGGCAGCCGAGGCCGGCGAGCAGGGTCGCCAGTACGTAGCGGTTGGCGTCGTAGATCGCGCCCGGCGGCAACGCCGCGCCGGGATCGCGCACCTCGTCGCCGGTCGAAAGCAACGCCACCCGCAAAGGGCGGAAGACCGGGAGTTCGTCGTGGCCGAGGGCCGCGGCGAGGCCGAGTTCGGCCGGGCCGAGCCGGGTCCCGGCGGCGAGCGCTACCGCGCCCGCGGCGACATCCTCGCCCGCATGACGGCGGTTGGCGCCCTTCTTGATGCCGGGTTTGAGCCGCACGCCGCCATCGGCCTCGGTCGCGCAGTCCTCCTGCATCATGACCGTGTCGGCACCCTCGGGCATCGGCGCGCCGGTGAAGATGCGGACCGCCTCGCCGCGGGCGATCGGCCGATCGAACGGGTGCCCCGCTGCGGCGCGGCCGGCGAGCCCGAGCACGGTGTCGCGGTCGGGGAGGAGGTCGGCATGGGCGAAGGCGTAGCCATCGACCGCGCTGTTGGCGTGCGGCGGCAGGTTCATCCCGGCGACGAGATCGCGGGAGAGGATGCGACCGGCGCCCGCCCGCAACGGCGCCGTTTCGACGTCGACAACCGCGACGGTCCGCGCATCGATCCGGTGCAGGGCCTCGTCGACCGACATCAGCGCGCCACCAAAGGCGAAGCAGTCGTCGCTCAGCTGGGCCATCGGTTCAGCCCCTGATGCTCGATGATGAAGCCGGCGACCGCGGTCGGGTCGGAAAGCGGCAGCCAGGGCACCGGCAGGTCCGGCAGCGCCTCGTCGGCGGCGACCGCGACGATGTCGGCGTCGTCGGGATACAGCAGCGGCTTGCCGAGTGACGGACGGCTGATTTCGATCTTCGGGTGGGGATGACGCTTGAAGCCTTCGACCAGCACCAGATCGACCGGGCTCATCTGCCGGATAAGCTCGTCAAGCGAAGGTTCGGGCCGGTCGCGCAGTTCGTGCATCAAGGCCCAACGGTGCTGCGAGGCGACCATGACCTCACGCGCGCCGGCTTGGCGGTGGCGCCAGGAATCCTTGCCCGGCTGATCGATATCGAAAGCGTGATGGGCATGCTTGACCGTGGATACGGTAATGCCGCGGGCAATGAGTTCCGGGATCAGCGCGGTCAGCAAAGTTGTCTTGCCGCTGCCGCTCCAGCCGGCGAGACCGAAGATCCGCACGACCGCCCTTGTCCTGCGGTTTAATTGGGAGCGACGGGCATGGCGCGCAACGCGGCGCTCACGCCAGATGCTCGGATTTGCCGCGTTCGATCGGCCGCGGCCGGGTCATATGGCGCAGCCCGGCGACCAGATAATCGTAGCCGGTCACCAGCGTCAGCAATGCCGCCGCCCATAACAGCGTCTCGCCGATCGCCGTCACCGGCAGGGCGCTCGGCCCGGCGTCGCCGACGATCAGGACGCCGATCGCCACCATCTGAATCACCGTTTTCCATTTGGCCAGGCGCGACACCGGCATGCCGACCCGCAGCCCGGCGAGATATTCGCGCAGCCCCGACACCAGGATTTCGCGGCACAGGATGACGAGTGCGGGCAATACCGCCTGCTCCGACAGCCGGCCGAACGCGGTCAGCATCAGTAACGTGGCCGAGACCAGCAATTTGTCGGCGATCGGGTCGAGAAAACGGCCGATCTCGGATTGCTGCTTCCACCGCCGGGCCATGTGGCCGTCGAGCCAATCGGTGAGGGCAGCGGCCGAAAACAACGCGCAGGCGAACCAGCGCGCATAATCGCCCGGTACGTAAAAACTGGCGATCACGATCGGGATCGCCAGAATACGCGACAGGGTCAACAGATTGGGCAGGCTGGTCAACAGCACACATCGCTCCCGGAGGCGATCGGAAATGCGGGCGACTTGCGTCGCGCCATCTTAGCCATCGCCATGGAAATGGTCATAAATCTTTTTTGCGACAGTTTTGCTGATGCCGGCGACGCGTTCGAGTTCACCGAGACCGGCGCGCGCCACGGTCCGGGCGGACCCGAAATGGTGCAGCAGCGCCTGCTTGCGCCGGGCGCCAATCCCGGGGATTTCGTCGAGCGGTGAACGGCCGAGGGCCTTGTTGCGCCGCGCCCGATGCGTGCCGATGGCAAAGCGATGCGCCTCGTCGCGCAGCCGCTGCAGGAAATAGAGCACCGGGTCGCGCGGTTCGAGCGAGAAGGGCGGGCGGCCGGGCACGAAGAAGCGCTCGCGGCCGGCGTTGCGGTCGGGCCCCTTGGCGATGCCGACGAGGGTGATGTCGGCGATCCCCAACTCGTCGAACACGCTCTGTGCCACATTGAGCTGGCCCTGGCCGCCGTCGATCAGAACGAGATCGGGCCAATTGCCCTCCGCCCGATCGGGGTCCTCCTTCAATGCGCGGCCAAAACGGCGCTGGAAGACCTCGCGCATCATCGCGAAATCGTCGCCGCCGGCGGGCGCCTCCGAAGCGACGCCCTCGGCCGCGGGCCGGCCGCCGCGGATGTTGAATTTGCGGTAGGCGTTCTTGATCAGCCCCTCGGGTCCGGCGACGATCATGGCGCCCACCGCGTTCGTCCCCTGGATGTGGCTGTTGTCGTAGACCTCGATGCGGTTGATCGGACCATCGAGGCGCAAGGCGGCGGCCACCCCGTCGAGGAGTTGGCGCTGCGAGGCGCTTTCGGCGAGACGACGGCCGAGCGCCTCGCGCGCCGTCGCGGCGATGCGGTCGACGAGCTTTTTCTTGTCGCCGCGCTGCGGCGTGACGAGCGAGACCTTGCCGCCGCCGAGAGAGAGCGCCTCTTCGACCAGGTCCTGCTCGACGAGGCGGTGGCTCAGCAACACCATGCGCGGCTTCGGGCGGTTGTCGTAGAACTGGCCGACAAACGAGGTCAGCACGTCCTCGACCGAAAGCTGGCGGTCATGGCTCGGGAAATACGCCCGGTTTCCCCAATTCTGGCCGCCACGGAAAAAGAACACCTGGACGCAGGTGTGGCCGCCCGCCTGGTGTGCGGCGATCACGTCGGCGTCGTCGACCCCGGCGACATGGATGTCCTGATGGCCGCGGACCAGCGAGAGCGCGCGAATCCGGTCGCGGATCAGCGCCGCCGCCTCGAAATCGAGCACCTCGGCGGCGTTCTGCATTTCGCCGGCGAGGCGATCCTGCACGGCCCCGCTGCCGCCTGACAGAAAGGCGTGCGCCTGATCGATCAGCCTCGCATAGGCCTCGTGGTCGATATGCCCGACGCAAGGCGCACTGCAGCGCTTGATCTGAAAGAGGAGGCAAGGGCGGGTGCGGTTGGCGAAGATGTTGTCGCTGCAGGAGCGCAGCAGAAACGCCTTCTGCAAGGTGACAAGCGTGCGGTTGACCGCACCCGCCGAGGCGAAGGGGCCGAAATAGCTGCCCTCCCTGCCGCGCGCGCCGCGGAACTTGGTCAGCTGCGGAAAATCGTGGCCGGCGGTGATGTGGATCAGCGGAAAGGATTTGTCGTCACGCAGCAACACGTTGTAGCGCGGCATCAGGCGCTTGATCATGTTGCATTCGAGCAGCAGCGCCTCGGCCTCGGTGTGGGTGACGACGATGTCCATCGCCGCGGTTTCGGCGACCATGCGGAGCAGCCGGTTCGACAGGCCGGCGAGATGGGTGTAGTTCTGCACGCGGTTTTTCAGGCTGCGCGCCTTGCCGACATAGAGCGCATCGCCCCTGCGGTCGAGCATCCGGTAGACGCCGGGGGTGGCGGGCATCGTGCGCAGCGCGGCGCGGATCACCGCCGCGCCCGCCGCCATGCCGGTCGCCGGCGCTCGAGGGTTCCGCGGCGGCCGGCATGTCGTCGGCGACGCCTTCCGGAGCTCGTCGCGGGTCCATCGCCGCCGGCGTCTTGCGGCGGGCCGCCCGAGCGGGCTTCGTCAGTGTTGCGTCAATCGATTGAGCTGCCATGGAATTCCCGGACGTCCGGCTGATATCCACGATTTCTGTGGATAAGTCTGTTGAGAAATTCGGCGCAGCGATGGCGGAGCATGGCCATTTTGCCACTTTTACCTGTTTGCCTATTTATTAGGCGATTATTTAACATCTTGAACTGGCTATATTTTTTCATAGGCAATGGTTAACTGGCCGGTGGCGGCGGATAAAAACGATGGATCAGGGGCCTGTCGCGCAATTGTCATGTCGCCTGTGCACAATCCGGCGGGCTGGCGGATGCCGGCAAGTGTTTCAAATCCAAGACATCGGGCCGAGCCCGAGGACATTCGCGCCAAGGCTGAGCGCCGCTACTCCAAAATGGGGGCGCTGGCGGCGGTCGCCCAGCCGAGATGTTGCCCGCCGTCGAGCGCGATCATCTGCCCGGTCATCGCCGGCGCCGCCAGGATGAAGCGCAGTGCCTCTGCAATCTCCTGCGGGCTGGCGCCGCGGCCGAGCGGCATCGCCGCCACCTGGCGGGCGAAGTGCTCGGCGCTTTGCCGCCGGCTCGGCACCGTCGGGCCGGGCCCGATGCCATTGACCCGAATGCGGGGCGCCAGCGCCAGCGCCATTGTCTGGGTCAGGGTCCACAACCCGGCCTTGGCCAGGGTGTAGGAGACGAAATAAGGCGTCAGGCGCCAAACGCGCTGGTCGAGCATGTTGACGACGCCGCCGCCCGCCTGCGCCGGCAATCTGGCGGCGAAATCCTGCGATCAGCACAAAGGGCGCGCGCAGATTGACCGCCAGATGCCGGTCCCAACTGTCGCGGGTCACGGTCTCGACGGTGTCATTGTCGAAGACCGCGGCGTTGTTGACGAGAACGCCGATCGGACCCAGCGCGGCCTCCGCACGCGGCAGCAGGCTTCGCACAGAGGTTTCATCGGCGAGATCGGCATCGAGCGCAAACGCCCGCCCGCCGCCGCTCTCGATTTCTGCCGCCACCGCCGCGGCGGCGTGACGCGAACGATGGTAGTGGACGGCGACGGCAAACCCGTCCTCGGCGAGCGCCAGCGCCAGCGCGCGGCCGATCCGCTGCCCGCCGCCCGTCACCAGCGCCGCCTTCGGCACCGGCGGCACGGGCCTCGCCCCGGTGAGATCGTCCGTGGTTTCAGGGTCAGCGGCGGGCACGGCGGTCTTTGCGGGCGCGCATCTTGGCGCGGGCGACATCGCGGGCCGAAACCCCGGCGCGTCCGGCCGAGGAGCGGCCCCGCAGGCCGCCGCGATCACCGGCCGAGGCGGCGACCGGCAGGCCGAGATCGGTCTGTTCGAGCCGGCGGATCTCGTCGCGCAGCCGCGCCGCCTCCTCGAATTCGAGTTCGGCCGCGGCCTCGCGCATGCGCTTTTCGAGATCGGCGATGACCGCCTTCAGGCTGGCGCCCTGGTAATGCGGCGCCTCGCTCTCGGACAAGCCAAAGGTGACGTGGTCGCGCTCGTAGACGCTCTCAAGAATGTCGGCGATACCGTGCCTTACACTTTCGGGCGTGATGCCGTGCGCGAGATTGTAGGCCTGCTGCTTCTCTCGCCGGCGGTTGGTCTCGTCGATCGCCGCCTTGAGGCTGTCGGTCATGCGGTCGGCGTAGAGCAACGCGCGGGCGTCGATATGGCGCGCCGCCCGTCCGATCGTCTGGATCAGCGAGGTGCGCGAGCGCAGATAGCCTTCCTTGTCGGCGTCGAGGATCGCGACCAGCGCGCATTCGGGAATGTCGAGCCCCTCGCGCAACAGGTTGATGCCGACCAGCACGTCAAACACGCCGAGGCGGAAATCGCGGATGATCTCGATGCGTTCGAGCGTGTCGACATCGGAGTGCATGTAGCGTACCCGCAGCCCGCTCTCGTGCAGATATTCGGTCAGCGCCTCGGCCATCTTCTTGGTCAGCGTGGTGACCAGCACGCGGCGGCCCTTGGCGGCCTCCTCGCGGCATTCGGCCATCAGATCGTCGACCTGGGTGTCGACCGGGCGGACGACGCAGGTCGGATCGACGAGCCCGGTCGGGCGGACGATCTGCTCGACAAAGACACCGCCGGCGCGGTTCATCTCCCACGGGCCGGGGGTCGCCGAGACAAATACCGTCTGGCCGCGCATCGCCTCCCATTCCTCGAATTTGAGCGGCCGGTTGTCGGTGCAGGAGGGCAGGCGGAAGCCATATTCGGCCAAGGTCGTCTTGCGCATCCAGTCGCCGCGGAACATGCCGCCCAATTGCGGCACCGTGACGTGGCTCTCGTCGACAAAAACCAGCGCGTCGCGCGGCATGTACTCGAAAAAGGTCGGCGGTGGCTCGCCCGGCCGGCGTCCGGTCAGATAGCGCGAGTAATTCTCGATGCCGGCGCAGCTGCCGGTCGCCTCGATCATTTCGACATCGAAATTGGTGCGCTGTTCGAGCCGCTGCGCCTCGAGCAATTTGCCCTCGGCGTTGAGTTCGACGAGCCGGATCTTTAGGTCGCGCTTGATCTGGTCGATCGCCTGCAGCAGCGTCGGGCGCGGCGTCACGTAGTGGCTGTTGGCGTAAATCTTGATCGATTGCAGGGCCGCGGTCTTCTCGCCGGTCAAGGGGTCGATCTCATGGATCGCCTCGATTTCGTCGCCGAACAGCGACACCCGCCAGGCGCGGTCCTCGTAATGCGCCGGGAACAGTTCGATCGTATCGCCGCGCACGCGAAAGGCGCCGCGCAAGAAATTCTGGTCGTTGCGCCGGTACTGCAGTTCGACAAAGCGGGCAAGAAGCTGGGCGCGGTTGACCCGGTCGCCCTTGGTCAGCGACAGGGTCATCTGCGAATAGGTTTCGACCGAGCCGATGCCGTAGATGCAGGAGACCGAGGCAACAACGATGACGTCGCGCCGTTCGAGGATCGCGCGGGTGGCCGAATGGCGCATCCGGTCGATCTCCTCGTTGAGCGAGGATTCTTTCTCGACATAGGTGTCGGTGCGCGGGACATAAGCCTCGGGCTGGTAGTAGTCGTAATAGGAGACGAAGTATTCGACCGAGTTCTCCGGGAAGAACCCCTTCATCTCGCCGTAGAGCTGGGCGGCGAGCGTCTTGTTCGGCGCCAGGATGATAGCCGGACGGCCGGTATTGGCGATGACGTGCGCCATCGTGAAGGTCTTGCCCGAACCGGTGACCCCCAGCAGCACCTGGTCGCGCTCGCCGCGTTCGAGCCCCTCGCACAACTCGACGATCGCCTGCGGCTGGTCGCCGGCGGGCCGGAACTCGGAGGAGAGCGCGAATTTTCGGCCGACATCGCTCTGCGGGCGTTCGGCGACAAGCAGCGGCAGCATGGCCGCTTAATGTAAGGCCTCGGCGGACGGCGCGCCAGCGTCTGATGGCGGCTCTCGGTCTGCGGACGAGAACTTTTCGTGCACCAAATCGCGGGTATAGTTATGTGGGACTGCCATTGGTGGACAACCGTCAGAGAGCGTTGAGCTGTGTACGAATACGGCGATGATTTTTACCGATTTCTGGCGTCCTTCGCGGTCCGTTCGGCACAGCGAATTTTGCCAAAACTGACCGCCGTCATTCCGGTCGGAAGCGTTGTGGATTTCGGCTGCGGCAACGGAGCCTGGCTGAGCGCTTGGGCGGCGACCGGCGCATCTGTTATCGGGGTCGATGGAGACTATGTCGATCGGAAGCGCCTTATGATCGATCCCGGCGAGTTTCACGCCGCCGACCTTTCCCGGCCGATCGACCTTGGACGCCGTTTCGACCTCGTGCAGTGCCTTGAAGTCGCCGAGCATTTGCCCGCCGCCGTGGCTGGGCAATTGATCAGCACGCTCACCGCGCATGGCGATATCGTCCTGTTTTCGGCAGCCTTGCCGGGGCAGGGTGGCGAGAACCACATCAACGAGCAGCCGCTTGATTACTGGCGGGCGATCTTTCGCAAGCATGGCTATACTGTGGTCGATTACCTACGGCCTCTCATCTTCGACGACGCGAAGATCGCACGGTGGTACCGCTACAACGTCTTGCTCTATATAAAGGACGAGAAGATTGCCTCGCTTCCCGAGCGGGTACGATCTTGCCGCGTATCCGACGATCAGGAATTGGGTGAATACCGCCCACTGCCCTATCGCGTGCGCGATGCTCTTGTCAGAAGACTGCCGTATGGCGCCGTAAACCGAGCCTCGCGCCTGAAGGCATTGGCGGCGACGCGTCGGGCGAAGGCTTGAGAGTGCAGTCACGCCCGCGCGGTTAAACCCACCAGTACTATGCCAAAACAGACGCAGACGATGCCGAGCCAACGGATTGGCGATATCGGCTCGCCCAGAACGAGGCTGGCCGCCATGATCACGCCGACGAACTGCGCGGCTGAGAACACCTGGGCGAGGTTGAGCGGGACGCGGCGCAGCAGGAGGGCGTAGAGGAGGCCGGCGCAGCCGAAAAGCGCCAGGCCGGCTGCCGATTTCCAGCCGAAGACGCCGAGCAGGACGCGCTCGCCGCGGGGCGCCCCGGCGCCGAGCTTCAGCATCAGATTGGCGGCGACGGTCAATGACACCATCGCGGCGAAGCCCAACAGCGTTTTTACATCGAGCAAAGGCTCACCCTCTCACGTCAGAGGCGTCACGGCGCGGCCGCGTGCCGATCGCCGACCACGACATCTGGTTGACGGGCGTGACACGAACGTCCTGCAGGCCGGCCTCCTCGAGCAACCGCACCACAGTCTCGCGCGTCCAGTAATGGGCAATGCGGGGCAGCATCTGGTCGAAGACGATCGACCGCAGGTGCGCGAAATCGAACCGCGCCAGCAAGCGGAAATATTCGAGCGGGCGGACGCCCAGGCGCAGCAGCAGCCAGAGCAGGGCGGCCGGGTAAAGCGACAGATGATGGACGAGCCCGATCGGCATGCGGCTGAAGAGCATGCGGCGCAACGGGTTCAGCACGCCGACGAGCCAGCGGTTTCCCTCCCGGCCATAAACCCAGATCAGCACCCGCCCGCCCGGTTTGACCGCCTGCGCCATCCGCCGCAACGCCTGTTCCGGCATTTCGAGGTGGTGAATGACCCCGATCGAAAAAGCCATGTCGAACCGGGAATCGAACGGCAGGTCGTAGGCGCTGGCCCGCATCACCTGCACCGAAGGGTAGGGGGCAAGGGTGCGCCGCGCGCTCGCCAGCGAACGCTCGTCGATATCGACGGCGCACGCCTTCGGCGGCGCCGTAGGTCATCGGCCAATAGCTGTTGCGGCCCATGCCGCAGCCGACATCGAGAAAGCTCAGGCCGCGCCAGTCCTCGGGCTTGAGATGGACCGTCCAGCGGCGGAACTGCTCTTCGTATTCGGGGCGGATTTCGGCATAGGCGTCCCATTCGTAACCGAACCGGTCGGGCGATCCCGCGACGTCGCGGGCAATCGAACTATCGGTCATGTCGGTTGATCTCACGATGTCGCGACGGCCGGCAGTTCGACCGCGCGCGCCGCCCGCTCCCGTCCGGCCACCCGGAACAGCACGTAGAGCGCCCACAATTTCTTGCCGTGATCATGCCGTCCGGATTGATGTTCGGCGAGAAGGGTTTCGATTGCGCCGCGGTTGAACCAGTCCGCGACCGGGTTATGCCGCGACAGCAGCACGTCGTGGCAGCGCTCGCGGAATAGGGTGCGAACGAGCGCCCCGATCGGCACGGCGAAGCCATGCTTCTGCGGTGCACGATTGCAACTGGCAGATAGCGGGAGGCGAGCCTTTTCAGGATGTATTTCTTCGTTCGCCCGCGCAGCTTCAGCCGGATCGGCAGCCGACAGGCGTATTCCGCGAAGGCGCGGTCGAGAAAGGGCGCGCGCACTTCGAGGCTATTGAACATCGAAGCGCGATCGGTCTTGGTCAGGATGTCGTCCGGCAGGTAGGTGTTGAGGAAAATGTACGAGCAGCCGGTCGACCGCGCGACTGCCCCCGGGTCTCGGCGGCCGCGGCGTCGATAGCGGCGAAGGCTGCGGCAACGGCGTCGTCCGGCAGCGCCTCGCGCCGCCAGAGCGCAGCCAGCGGATCGGGTGCGAACGGCGCCATCCACAAAAAGGACTGCCGCACGACCGGGCTGCCAAAACCGTTCGACAATTGACGCAGCAGAAAGCGGCGGTTCATGTAGCCTCGGTGCCGGACGGCATGGCGTCGATCGCGCGCCCGATCGCCTCGCCGAAAGCGGCGGGTACGAAGCGCATCGCCGGGGCAAAGCGCTGCACCGCAAAATTTGGATAGCCGGCGAAGAGTTCGTCCGCGCCGTCGCCGCCGAGCGCCACGGTCATCAGCCGGCGCGCGGCGCGGCAGACGAGATAAGTCGGCAGCAGCGAGGAATCGGCGAGCGGTTCGGCGAGTTTCTCGCCGATCGCGTCGAACGCGTCGCAGAGATCGCGGTCGCCGAGGTCGACGATTTCGTGACGCAGCCCGAGATGGCGCGCGACCGCGGTCGCGTGTGGCGTCTCGTCAAAGCTGTCGCCGCCGATGCGCACGGTGAACGCGGTCAGATCGGGCGCGGTCTCGCGGGCGAGGGCGGCGACCAGGCTCGAATCGAGGCCGCCCGACAGGAACACGCCCACCGGTACGTCGGCGACAAGGCGACTGCCGCACCGAAGCGGCGCAGCAACTCGTCGAGCCGGTCGACGGCTTCGCTTCCGCAATTGCATGCTCGCGGTCGATCGGCGGCCGCCAGTATCGTTGCTTCGAGATGCGCCCGTCGCGGAAAGTCAGGATCGTGCCCGGTTCGAGCTTGTCGATCCCCGTCCAGCCGGAGCCGGTGCCCGGCAGGTATTCGAACAGCAGAAAACGGTAGGCATGCAAGCCGGTCGGGCGCCGGCATCGCGAAACCCCGGATGACACAGAACGGCGCTCGCCTCCGAGGCAAACACCAGCCGACCGCGCCCGAGCCCGTAATAGAGCGGCTTTTCGCCAAAGCGGTCGCGGACCAGGTGGAGCGCGCCGGTGGCGCCGTCGCGATAGGCGAAGGCGAACATGCCGTCGATCCGCGCGACGGCCCGGCGGACCCCGTCGCGGCGGATCAGCTGGAACAGCACCTCGGTGTCGGAACGGTCGCGCAACGGCGACCCCGGCGGCGCGAAGCTCGTCGGCGAGCGCGCGGTAGCCGTAGATCTCGCCGTTGAAGACGAGCGCATCGCCGCTCGCCGCGTCGACGCGCGGCTGGGCGCCGCCGGCGAGATCGATGATCGCGAGCCGGGTGTGCCCAAGCGCGATGCCGCGGTCGACAAAAACGCCGTCGCCGTCGGGTCCGCGATGCGCCAGCGCGCGGTTCATCGCCGCCAGCACTAGCCGCGCCTCGGGGCCGGGCGCGGTGAAGCCGGCTATGCCGCACATCGCCGCCTCGCCGAGTTCACCATCGGCGGGGTGAGGCCGGCAGCGGCGGCAGGGCCGGATGGCCGACGATGCGCCTGATCTTGTAAGGCGGGCGGCCGCGGGCCTCGTAATAGATGCGTGCCTGAACCTCGGCGATGATGCCGAGCAGCAGAAAGAGCACGCCCGAAAGGCCGATCACCGCGGCGAGCAGCGGCAGCGGGGTCTGGATCAGGGAGGTGTCGTAGCCGTATTTGAGGACCAATGCCCAGGCGAAGGTGGCCGTCGCGAGCGCGAAGAAGAACATTCCGAGCTTGCCGAAGAACTGGATCGGCCGGTCGAACGCGCGGTCGATGAAATAGACGATCAAGAGGTCGAGCATGACGCGGGCAATGCGGCCGAGGCCGTATTTCGATTTGCCGAATTGGCGTGGGTGATGCGCCACCGCGAGTTCCGTGACGCGCGCGCCCTCCCAGGCGGCGTAGATCGGGATGAAGCGGTGCATCTCGCCGTAGAGGCGCACGTCCTCCACCACCTCGCGACGATAGGCTTTCAAGGTGCAGCCGTAATCGTGCAATGGCACGTGCAAGAGCGTCGAGATCAGCCAGTTGGCGATGACCGAGGGCAGGCGCCGGGTCAGTGCCGCGTCCTCGCGCGCCACCCGCCAGCCCGAGACGACGTCGTAGCCCTCGTCGAGCTTTGCCAGGAGCCGCGGGATGTCGGCCGGGTCGTTCTGGCCGTCGCCGTCCATCGGGATCACGACATCGCCGGCGCTAATCTGGATCGCCGCCATCAGGGCGGCGGTCTGGCCGTAATTGCGCGACAGATGGATGACCTGGACCCGCGGGTCGGCGGCGGCGATATCGTCGAGGGCGGCGGCCGAGCCGTCCTTCGAGCCGTCGTTGGCAAAGATAATCTCGGCGGTCTGCGGCAGCCGGTCGAGCGTGTCGTGCAACGCCCGATACAGGATCGGCAGCGCCGCAGCCTCATTATAGACTGGAATGACGACCGAAACGTTCATCGCGGGCCTGTCGGCTCCCGGGCAATCGAGCATCCTATTCGACCACGAAACAGTTACGAAAGCTTATGCAATCGGTTCGAGCCCGCGGCGCAGAACGTCCGGCTCACGGCCGGCGTTTGTGATTTACGCGATCTTCGGATTTCTGCGGCCAAGTTCGGCCCCGCAGCGTTTGAGGCGAGGCAGCGGATGGCGTGCGAGCCGTTGGGTGAAATGAATTCGGAGGCCGGCGGAAATCGGCGGCCCGTTTCCCGAGCCTATTGGCTAAACCTCACCTGTCTGTGACCGTCGATCGGTGCCGTCGTTCAGGGCAACGGAGATCGGCCCCCGTACTGCATTGGAAAGGTAGATGGTCGCTCGCCCGACCGCGCAACGCCGCCTCCAGTCCGGCCGGGCTGGCCTTGAGCCGCCGGTGGGCTAGTGCCGCCAAGGCCTCGGGGTCGGTCTCGCCTGCGATCAACGCTTCGATCACGCGACGGCCGGACAGGCCGACGATGTCGGCGATGACCGGGTCGAGCGATTAATGAGTTCCGGCATTACAGGAGTTCTCCGGGAGGGAGCGATCAGATCGAAGTCGCGGCTCCGAATGAGCGTCGCGCTATCGAACGCGGCAGCGCCGCGTTCGAACTCAGCGTCGGTAGACCCGGCGGCGGGCGTCACGCCGTGCTCCTGCGGTCGCTTTCTACCCGTCGGTGAATCAATCGACGGCGAGGAAAGTCGTCTCAAAAAAATTTTCGCAAATTTTTAACCGCATCCAACCAAGCTCTGGGTCGTACAAACCAAATGTGAATCCTTATTCGCGTTCGAGTTGCCCCGGCAGGAGGGCGCGGGGTCTCGGGCCCGATGTTTGCCGCGGCGATGACGAGAAAAAACCCCAAATGCCAAGCGTCAAATCCGCTCATCAGACCACGCTAAAATTGCCATAATTGCATGGTATCGATAATCTCGGAACGCTCGAGCATGGGAGAAGGGGCAATTCATGGCCAAAGACCGGTTTGCTGTTTTTTTGTTGCAAATAACAGCGAAAACAGCAAAACCACGGCGACGCCGAGCGGTGCGAATTTAGCGTTTTGCACTGGCCGGAGACCAGCGTAACCGGCGTGGCGCCCGAAATCCTGGCGGCCCGCTTCGGCGAGGGCGAGGGCCTCTGTCCGCTTCACGAGAAAACTCGCACGGAGCAGCCGCCGGTACCCTTTTTCAGTGAAGCGTTGCCGGCATACGCAAAACTCCTGTCAGATGACCGGAGCCAACGACCGGAAATGCATCGCCGACGCAATACCAGGCCCAGCAGCACAAACAGGATCGGATTTTCGGAAACTTGAATTCGCTTCGCCATGTCGCGTGCAGCGCCGAATGCAGCGGGATGCCGGCGGCTACATGAACATGTCCGGCATCTGGCCGAGAAGGACCTGGCCGCAGGTTTCGTAATGCGCGTCGCGCGACTGAATCTGTTGCGAGAGCGTGTGGATGTCGCGGAAGCGGCGCTCGAATGGGCTGCCGGGGAAAATCGCATCGACGCCGGCCGCCTTGTAGGTCGATTGGGCGACCTGCAGCGCGCTCGAAATCGCATGGCTGCCGGCGAGCCGCGCCCGGGCGCGCTCTGGGATTGTGATCGGCGACAGGGCGTCGGCGTCGACGTAAATCTCGGTCACGGTATCGACGAGATAGCAGCGCGCCGCAACCAACGCCGCCTCGGCGCGGGCGATTTCGGCCTGGATTACAGCACTGTCGGCGAGCCGGCCCACGCCGCGCGGCGTCTTGCGCAGGGCGAGGTCGATCAAGGCGTCTAGCATGCCGCGGGCGATGCCGAGCGCCACGCTCGCGATCCCGACCGAATAGAGCGTCTGCTGCGGGAAAGCGTAGAGCTTGCCCGGGTCGCGCCGCAGGCTCGGGTCCTCGCGGGTGCCGGTGAACTCCTCGGGGACAAAGAGATCCTGCACCGTGTAGGATTCCGACGCGGTGCCGCGCAGCCCGATCGGCTGCCAATTGTCGAGCAGGGTCGCCTCTTCGGCCGGAAAGAGCCAGGTGCGGGTCGTCGGCCGGCCGAAATTGTTGAGGCGCAGCGAGCCGTCCGGTTCGACGACGTTGCCGTGCGCCCCCATCCAGCTTGCATGCCGGCAGCCGCTGGCGAAATCCCAGCGGCCGGTGATGCGGTAGCCGCCCGGCACGGCGACGCCGCGGCAGTCGTTGGGCGGACCCCAGGCGCAAACGGCGCGCGGATCGCCGAACACCTGTCTGGCGGCGTCGAGCGGGAGATAGGGTGCGAACAAGCCAATGCTGTTGGCGATCGAGGCGCACCAGCCGACCGATCCGTCGGCTCGCGCCAATTCCCCAATCGCCAGGACGTAGTCGGCGGGCGGGGCTTCGTCGCCGCCGACAGCGCGCGGGTAGAGCAGCCGGAATAGCCGGGTCTCGTGCAATGCGGCCACGACCGGCGCGGTCAATCTTCGGTCCCGCTCGATCGCGTCTGCTTCGGCGGCGATCAGGGGCGCGAGTTTGCGCGCTCGCGCCACCGCGTCCATTCCGGTCAAAACGTCCATCGGGCATCCCGCGGTTCGTGGCTCGCCGCCATTGCAGGCGTGCCACGTATTCGCTGTCAATGGGAGACGATGGCCCCGCGCGGTTCTGCCGCCCTCGTGCGGCGCGCCGCCGCGTCCCACATCAGCCGCGGGTCGAAGGTTTCGGCGGCGAACATCGTCAGGATCACAACGGCGCAGAACGCGAGAGCCCCGGCCCCGGGCTGGATCGTGATCACCGATCCGAAGACGACCAGCGCCCCCAACAGCAACTCCATGAAGATGTCGATCATCGACCAGCGGCCGATGAAACGGACGATGTGATAAAGCCGGATGCGGTCGCGCAGCCAGCCCGCGCGCCCGGCCTGGATTGCGATCAGCATGATCGAGAGGCCGACGAGCTTCAGCACCGGCACTGCAATGCTGGCAAAAAACACCAATGCCGCTAGAGGATATTGGCGGGCGGCGATCAGCTCCTCGACGCCGCCGAGGATCGTGCTCGGCTGGCCGGCGCCCAACTGCATGACGGTTAGCACGGGGTAGTAATTAGCCGGGATATAGAGGATCGCGGCGGCGATCACGAGCGCCCAGGTCCGCGCCACGCTGTTGGGCTTGCGCGCGTGCAGGGCACTTTCGCAGCGCGGGCAGCGCGGATCATCCGACCGCGGCAAGCTGACCAGGCCGCATATCTCGCAGCCGATGCCGGCGATGGCGCCGCCGCAGGCGCCGGCCGTCAGACCCCGGCGGCCGTCGAGCCGCTCCCAGACCGCCTCGCGGTCGAGC
This sequence comes from uncultured Alphaproteobacteria bacterium, assembly GCA_963799085.1. Lineage (GTDB taxonomy): Bacteria > Pseudomonadota > Alphaproteobacteria > ATCC43930 > CGMCC-115725 > AP-15. The sequence goes on from CAWCWA010000024.1 coordinate 190,636, forward strand.
GCCGCGTCCGACCAGATCAGTACAAAGGTCAGCGCCAGCAGCGCGTACACGCCAGCGGCAAGTCCGATATGCACAAGGTCGCCGAGCTTTACGTAGGCCACAAAGACGCCGAAGACGAAAACCTCGATCATCGACCACGGCCGCAGCCGCTCGACCCAGGCGAAGATCCGGCGCAGATGGGCGGGCGGGTTCGCCTCGTGCGACCGGATCAGCACGTACAGCGTGCCCACCACCTTGGCGAAGGGCGCCACCACGGTGACGAACAGCACCGCCGCCGCCAGCGGCCCCATATTCTGCCGGGCCAGTTCCTCCGGCCCGGAAAACAAGTCGGCGACATGCTTGATGCCGGCCGTCTCCACGCTCATCAACTGCGTCGTGCACATGATGACGAGCAGCGCCAATGCCGCGAACGAGAGGGCTATGATGTGATCAAGGCGATGCGTGGAAGTCCGCCGCAAAGTCGTCGGGCAGCGCGCGCAGTGCGCCGTCATCCCGGGCCTCAATGGCGGCACCATCTGCAGGAGGCCGCAGCCGGGACATTCGCGCAATTGCGGCGGAGTCTCGGCTTGGCGGGGTTTCGCCTCCCGCCGCGTCATCGGCCCGATAGCAGTAAGGCAAGCCCGTCGGCGAGTTGTCCGACGGCGGCGCTGATCGCCGCGACCTCGTCGCCGATGCCGGGCCCGGCCGGGGTAACGCCGAAGCGAAAACTCCGCAATATCGGCGCGCCGCGGCCCTTGAATGCGACGCTCGCCTGGGCTTGCAGCACGAGGTTGCCGGCGGCGTCCTTGTCGAGCCGTTGGACATTCAACTCCACCGTGGCATCGGGCGACGCCGACACCGCGCCGGTTTCGGCGAAAACGACGCTGCGCGGCAAACGCTGGCCCAGTTCCTCGATCAAGACGCGGCTCAACATCGCGCCCAAAGGCTCGCCCCACCAGTCGTTCTCCATCACGTCGAGACGGTAATTCTCCGACGAACGAACGATCTGCGAGCGTTCGAGATAGCGCGCCAAAGCGACCTGGTGCAGAGCGACGACCTTGGGGCCGCCGGGTTGCACCGTTCCGGGCACCGGGGCGATCGTATAGAGCGCCGGGTTGGGCGAGGAGCAGGCGCAGAGCGCCAGCAGAAGGCTGCCCGCGCCGCAGCGGCGCCAAAAGCGGCTCATTCGACCCCGCCGGCCGGCCGGCCCTTGATCAGCGCCTCGGGGTGGCGCGCCAGCAGGTCGGCCAGCGAGCGGATCGAGCTGAGCGCGTCGTTGAGCTGAACCATCAACCGGCCGAGGTCGCGGTTGAACTTGGTGTTGTCGCCATAGCCGCTGTCGAGCGACAGCACCAGTTTGTTGGCGTTGGTCAGCGCCTTTTGCAATCCGGTCGCTAGCTCGGGCAATTGCTTACTCGCCGGGCCGAGGCCCTTGTCCAATTGCTGCACCATGTTCTGAGTGCTGGCGATTGTCTCTGCGAGCTGGGAGAGCGCCTTCTTGACCTGCGGACCCTGCGCCAACTCGCTGGTCGACTTAAGGATCCCAGCGAGGCTGGCGCCGATCTGGTCGAACGGGATAGTGTTGACCTTTTTCATCAGCTCGGTCGCGGAGGATTGCAGGCTAGCGAAGCTGCCGCCCGGCGTCGTCGGCAACACGAAGTCCTCGCCCTCCATCGCAAATGCCGCCGGCGGTGCGTTCGGCACGAATTCGAGCGCCACCTGCTGCTGGCCGGTGATCAGGCTGGCGCTCTGCAAGGTTGCCCGTAATCCGCGTTGGATCAGAACCTTCGCCGCCTCTTCGGTGGTCTTGAACTTGCTCTTCGCGCCAACGCCGAGGATCCGCTCCGGCTCGATTTCGTACCGGACGGGCGCGACGATCGCATCCTTGACGGGATCGTAGGCGAGCCGGACATCGGTGACCTGGCCAATCACCAAGCCATGCATGGTGACCTCGGAACCCGGGCCTAACCCGCTTACCGACCCGGGGAAGTAGGAGATTATCGGGATCCTGCGGGTGTAAGAGGCGGCATTCGCCGCGTCGCGGTTGGCAAACAGCGGAAAGACGTGGTTTTCCGCCACCGCCGCTGCAGCCTTGATTTCGGTCGCCGGCGTGTCGAACGCGATCCCGCCGAGTATCAGTGCCCGCAGCAACTCAAGCTGAACCTCAATCCCCGCCCCCCCCAGCTTGACCGAAACCCCCGAAGCGTTCCAGAAGCGCGTCTCGTCGTTCACATAGGTATCGTAGGGTGCCCGGACAAAGGCGTGGATCGTGACGTACTCGGCCATATTGGCGATGTCCCAGCCGAGCACCTGACCGACATTCAGGTCGCGGAAAAAGACTGGTGAGCCTACCGAGATCGAGCCGAGCCGGCTTGCCTTGACCTTGAAGATTTGCCCGGGAATGTGGGCGCCGAGGATCGGCGGATCCTCAAGGCCGGTAAAATGGCGCTCGGACTCGCCAGCCGTCGCGCCCGGGAGCATGCCGACGTAGCTGCCCGACAGCAAAGTTTCGAGGCCGGAGATGTTGCCGGCAAAGAGCCGCGGCTTAACCACCCAAAACACTGTCTTGTCGGTCAGGAGTGGCCCCGCCTGGTGGGTTGTCGCGATCGTGACGACGACGTGGTTGTGATCGGGGGCAAGTTCGAGGCTTTTGACCGTGCCGAAGACGATGTCCTTGAACTTGAGCTGCGACTGGCCCGCCTGCAGCCCTTCGGCCGAATCGAAGGTGACGGTGATCGTCGGCCCTTCCTTCGACAGCGTATCCCAGGCGAGCCAAGCGCCAATTAGAACCGCCACCAGGGGAACTAGCCAGATGATCGAAACGCGCCGCGACCGTCTGGTCGCAGCTTCGGCCAGGACCGGCGGCTCGGAAAGATTGGTCATCGCCGGTCTCCCCCGCTAAACGACGCCGGCCTTCTACCCCTTTCAGGGCAGCTGCGCTAGATCAGGTCCGGGGTGGTGCGCATTGTACCTCGGAAGTAGAAGGCTGAGATCCCTCGTAAGGTGGCTCACCGAGCGGTGGACTAAGATAAGGGGGTCTAGTCCTGTCCTAGAGGCGGCAGCCGGCGATGGCTGAGGTTGCGCGGCAATATGCCCAGCCGGCGCGGGTCCTCGAACGACACCGGGCGCCGGGCATAGACGACGAAGCCCGCGCGCTGGTAGGTGGCGAGCGCCTTGGGATGGTCGAAGGTCGAGGTGTGCAGCCAGAAGCGCTCGATCGGGCGCGCATCCCAGGCCTGATCGATCGCCGCCTGCAACAGGTAGGGGCCGAGCCGGCGGCCGATGAAATCGGATATCAGACCGAAATAGAGAAGCTTGGTTTCGCGCGGCGCCGCGGTGTCGAGTTCGAAATAGCCGGCGGGAACGCCGCGCACGTAGAGGACGAAGATCTCGATCGTCGGCTTGCCCAGTATTTCGGCGAGTGCCGCGTCGTCGAGGAGCCGGCGCTCGAACCACAGCCAGGGCTCGCCGACCGCGCCATAGAGGTAGCGGTAGAACGACACCGTACAGTTTTCGGCGTGCATCAGCGCGAGCTTTTCGAGCGGCGCTGGCACCCGACGGCCGACCGGCCGCTCCAGCATTTCGAGGTAGGTGATCGTGTCGTCGAGCATAGCTCAGGCCTTGTCGGCTGGACCGGTCTCGACCGGGGTGTCGCCGGGCAGGCCCCATTCCGACCATGAGCCGTCATAGACGGCGACTCCTGGATGCCCCAGCAGGTGGGCGGCGAAGGCGACCGCGCAGGCGGTAACGCCTGATCCGCAGCTCGTCACAATCGGCCGATCGAGGGCGACCCCAGCCGAAGAGAACAGCCGCCGCAGCTCCTCGGCGCCGCGCAACTGTCGGGTCGAGGGATCGGTCACCAGCTCGTAGGGAAGATTGCGGCTCGCCGGAATGTGGCCGCTGCGCAAGCCGGGCCGCGCTTCGGGTGTCGCGCCCTCGAACCGGCCGGAGGCGCGGGCGTCGACCACCTGCTCGCGCCGGCTCGCAAGATTAGCCATAAGCGCCCGCTTGTCGCGCACCAGCGCCAGGTTGAAGCGTGCGGTGAAACGACGGGGCGGCGGCGACGGGATCGCGGTGACGACCGGCCGGCCCTCGGCCCGCCATTTCGGCAGCCCGCCATCGAGGAGCGCCACGTTGTCATGGCCGAAGAGCCGCAGCATCCACCAGGCCCGTCCGGCCGAGGACAGGCCGGCGCCGTCGTAGACGACGACCCGGTCACCGTCGCCGACGCCCGACGCGCCGATTTTCTGCGCGAAGAGTTCGGCCGTGGGGATCATATGCGACAGGCTCGTTCCGGGCTCACAGATGTCGTCGATGTCGAAGAACACGGCACCCGGGATGTGGCCCTTGTCGTAATCCTGGCGGGCGGTCGGGGTAACGCCGGGCAATTTGAACGATGAATCCAGGATCCGGACCGCGGGGTCGTCGAGATGCGCTGCAAGCCATTCGGTACTGACCAGCGCCTCGGGGCGGGCATAGGGCATCGCGATCCTTCCTTACTCGGCGAAGGCGACAATAATGCGTCGGTTCTGTCGACCCTTGTTCTCGATTTTCACGACCGTCACGGGGCCGATTTCGCCGGTATTGCGGACATGGGTGCCGCCGCAGGGCTGCAGATCGACGCCGGCCACTTCGATGAGCCGCACCCGCCCGGCGCCGGTCGGCGGCTTGACCGACATCGTGCGCACCAGTTCGGGTGCCTCGGCGAGCTCCGCGTCGCTGATCCAGCGCGGGCCGACCGGGTGCGCTCCGCCGATCAACGCATTCGAGTCCCTCGGCGATCGCCGTCTTGTCGAGGCTCGACCCGGGCACGTCGAAATCGAGCCGACCGCGGCCGTCGGCAACCTGACCTCCGGTCACAGCACCCGGTACGACGGCGCAGAGGAGGTGCAGACAGGTGTGCATCCGCATCAGCCGATGCCGCCGCCCCCAGTCAATCTCGGCGAAAACTTCGGTTCCGAGCTCTGGCAGCGCGGCGCCCGGCGCCGGCACGTGGATTATCTCGTCAAACGCGCCGCCCCTGAGCGTATCGACGATCGCGATCGGTTCCCCCGAGGCGAGGCGAAAGAGCCCGGTGTCGCCTGGCTGGCCGCCGCCCATCGGGTAAAACACGGTGCGGTCGAGCCTGATGCCGCGCTCATCCGCCGCTGCAACCTGCGCCGCGCAGGAGCGGGCATAAGCGTCATCGCGAAACATCAGTTCTGTCATTACTGCTGAGCCTCCAGCCATTTCGGTGTCGGCAGATCGCGCTTCTTCAGAAACGCGGGATTGAACAGTTTCGACTGATAGCGCGTACCCGAATCGGCCAAGATCGTGACGATCGTATGGCCGGGACCGAGCAGACGGGCGAGGCGGATGGCGCCGCAGACATTGATCCCGCTCGACCCGCCAAGCACCAGCCCTTCTTCGACGACGAGGTCGAACAAAATCGGCAGCATCTCGGCGTCGGTGATCTGGAACTGGCCGTCGGGTATGAAGCCTTCGAGGTTCTCTGGTCTCGCGGTTGTTGCCGATGCCCTCTGTGATCGAGTTGCCCTCGGGTTTGAACTCGCGTCTCGCATACCAGCTGTAGATGCCCGACCCCATGCAGTCGGCGAGGTAGATCTGGACCTTGGGATTGCGTTTCTTGAGCGCGATACCGACGCCGGATAGCGTGCCGCCGGTACCGACGGAAGAGGTAAAGCCGTCGACCTTGCCGCCGGTTTGCTCCCAGATTTCGGGGCCGGTGGTTTCGAAATGGGCACGGCGGTTGGCGAGGTTGTCGAACTGGTTCGCCCAGACCGCGCCGCTGGGTTCGCGTGCGGCGATCTCCTCGGCGAGCCGCCCCGAGTAGCGCACGTAATTGTTGGGGTTGGCGTAGGGGACGGCCGGCACCAGCCGCAGATCGGCGCCGCAGAGCCGCAGCATGTCCTTTTTTTCCTGGCTCTGCGTTTCGGGCATGACGATGACCGTCCTATAGCCGCAGGCGTTGCCGACAAGCGCCAGGCCGATGCCGGTATTGCCGGCCGTACCCTCGACGACGACGCCGCCAGGCCGCAGCACGCCTCGCTCCTCGGCATCCTTGATGATAAAGATCGCCGCCCGGTCCTTGACCGAGCCGCCGGGGTTCAGGAATTCGGCCTTGCCGAGGATCGTGCATCCGGTCGTCTCCGAAGCGCGCCGCAACTTGATCAGTGGCGTGTTTCCGACCGAGCCGACAAAGCCGTCGCGGACTTGCATGTTTGTCTCCGTAATCCGTCCCGCCCGCCAAGACTATCTGTCGGCGGCGACAGCGACGCAACCGTTCGCCGTGTCCGCCTGCCGTGCAGAGCCGACGACCGGCGGGATCAGCGCTTGCCGGACGTCGGTGCCGGCGCCGTGGTTGAGCTGCGGTCCAGCCGTTCGAGATTGGCGCGGGCCGCCATGTCGGCTTGGCTGCCGGGGGCGACTTCGCCGACCCGCTGCCAGTCGCTTCGGGCGCCATCGGCGTCGCCCTTGAGGCGGCGGACGTTGCCGCGCTCGAGGAGGGCCGCGGCCGAGTTCGGGGCGGCGGCGATCGCCTTGTCGAGATCGGCCAGAGCCGGGTCGAGCCGTTCGAGCGTCCGATAGGCCGAGGCGCGATAGATCAGCGCGTCGACGCGGCCGGGGTTCGCTCGCAAAACCTGGTCGAGATCGGCGACGGCCTTGTCGGGATAACCCGCCGCGGCGGCGGCCTCGGCGCGGTCGATCAAGAGATCGGGATCGTTCGGCATCAGTACTGTCGCCTGGCCGGCGGCGGCATAGGCGCGCACTGGATCGCCGGCGAGAAGCCATGCTTGCCCGGCCTGGTCAAACACTTCGGCGCGCAACCCCGATGGCGCCTTGTCCATCGCCTTTCCAAGGGTTTCGAGATGAGTGGCCCCTTCACGATATCTTTTCAGCCCGATTAAGGCGACCGCGGCGCAATGGTCGGCCGGATGGGCGCCGCCCCGCTCGTGCCAGGATTGCGCCAGGCTTTGCGCGGCGGCGGGATTTGTCGGGCAAGCTTCATGCAGCGCTCATAGGTCGTTGCCTCTTCCTCGGCGGAAGGCGTCGCCGCGGGCGGTTGCGGCTTCACTGGGTCCGCCGCCGCGCCGGGGACCCGCAGCGAAAGGTAGCCCACGGCCGCAAGCATGACTGCTCGACCCCAGTTCGACGCTATCCACACTTTTGAAAGCCCCCCTTTGTCCACGACGCATAATAGGGTGCGGTTGCGGCAAAATCCCGGGGGGCGCTAGGATAGCGAGGATTACGACAACCACTATTCCCGGCTGCACGACATCTTGCTTTCGCTCCGCGATCGCCTGATCCCGGGCGGGTTCGGCAACGCCACCCGCGCCTTCGCCCACCGCAACTATCGAGTTTATGCCGGGGGCAACGCCGTTTCGCTGATCGGCACTTGGATGCAGCGGGTTGCGGTGGGATGGCTTGCTTGGACTTTGACCCATTCCGGCGCCTGGTTGGGGATCGTCTCGATGGCCGAATTCTTCCCGGTGGTGTTCTTGAGCCCTATCGCCGGTGTATTGGCCGATCGGCGCGACCGGGTGGGCATAATCCGGATCACCCAGATCGCCGGCAGCGTCGAGGCATGCCTGTTGGCACTGCTAGTCTATACCGGCCTGATCACGATCGAATTGCTGTTTGCGCTGACATTGCTGCTGGGCCTCTTCAACGCGATGGCGCAGCCGGCGCGGCTGGCGCTGATCCCGACGCTGGTCGACCGGCCGGCACTCCCCTCGGCATTGGCGATCAACGCAATCATCTTCAATACCGCGCGCTTCATCGGCCCCGCCATCGCCGGCATCGTCATCGCCCGGGTCAGCGTTGGCGCCGCTTTTGCGGTCAACGCCGCCACCTATATCGTCTTTCTTGTCGCGATGGCCAATCTGCGCGGATTGCCGGCATTGCCGGTGGGTGCGACGCAGAGCGTACTGCGGGCGTCGGTCGAAGCCTATAGCTATGCCAGCCATCATCCCGGTATCGCGCCGATGCTGCTGCTGTTCACGGTGACGACGATCGGCACGCGTGGCTTTGTCGAATTGTTTCCAGGCTTTGCCGACCATGTGTTCGGGCGCGGGCCGGAGGGTCTGGCGACTTTGACTTCGACGGTGGGGCTGGGCGCGATCTTCGGCGCGGGCTGGATGCTGTTGCGCCCGCGGGTGGCCGGCTTGACCCGGCTCGTGCTTGGCAACACGCTCCTGATTTCGCTGGCGATCCTGGCCTTTACCGCGACCGATCGGTTTTACGTGGCGCTGCCCTGCGTCTTTCTTGCCGGGACGGCGATGACGATCACCGGGGTCGGCGCGCAGACCTTGATCCAGGCCGCCGTCGACGCCCAGATGCGCGGCCGCGTCATGGCGCTCTATGGCATGATCTTTCGCGCCGGTCCGGCGCTTGGCGCGGTGCTCATGGGGTCCCTCAGCGGGCGGTTCGGCCTGCGTCTGCCGCTCGCCGTCGGCGCCATCGTCTCGTGCGGCTTCTGGGTTTACACCAGGCTCAAGCAAAAGCGCATCGCCGAGACGCTCGAAACCGAACCAGCCGCCGTCGCCCGTCTCGCCATCGCGGAAACCAAGCCATGATGAGCCATCTCTTCTGCTTCGGCCTGGGCTATACCGCAGCAGTGCTGGGGCAACGACTTGTCGCCGAGGGGTGGCAAGTGACCGGCACCACGCAGACAGCGGACCGCGTCGCGGCATTGCAGGCGATGGGCTTCGCCGCCGTGCCCTTCAGCCGCGATCGGTCGCTGGCGCCGGCATCGCTCGGCGGGGTCACTCATTTGCTGCTGTCGATCCCGCCCGATGCCGCTGGCGACCCGGTGTTTGACCTGCACCGCGAGGAGATCGCGGCGATCCCGCGCCTGTCCTGGCTCGGCTATCTGTCGACGACCGGCGTCTACGGCGACCGGCGGGGCGGCTGGGTCGATGAAAGCTCGCAGCTGCGTCCGACCGGCGAGCGGGGCCGGCGCCGCGTCGCCGCCGAGGCGATGTGGCTCGGATTGTGGTGCAGATACCAAGTGCCGGTGCATGTATTTCGACTGGCGGCGATCTACGGGCCCGGGCGCAGCCCGTTCGAGGCATTGCGCGCCGGCACCGCCAAGCGGGTCGACAAGCCGGGCCAAGTCTTCTCCCGCATCCATGTCGACGATCTGGCAAACCTGCTGGCGGCCTCGATCGCGCGGCCACGGCCGGGTGCGGTCTATAATGTCTGCGACGACGAGCCGGCGCCGCCCGAAGCGGTCGTGGCCCATGCCGCACGGCTGCTCGGCATGCCGGCGCCGCCCTTGGTCCCGCTCGACGAGGCCGGGCTGTCGCCGATGGCGCGGAGCTTCTACGACGACAACAAGCGGGTCTCGAACCGGCTGATCAAGAGCGAACTCGGCGTCAGGCTCGCCTATCCCGACTATCGCTCGGGGCTTGCCGCAATCCTCGCCGCCGAACCATGAGGCTTGCCCAGACGGCCGCCATCCGGCATCGTCCGCCCAATTCGAAGTCAGACAAGCACTCCGGGAGGAATGGCGATGACGGCTTACAACATCCTGATGATGGGCGCCTCCTACGGGTCGCTGTTGGCGACCAAACTGCTGTTCGGCGGCCACAAGATCACGATGGTCTGCCTGCCGGCCGAGGTCGAGGCGTTCAACAGCGACGGCGCGCATGTCCGTATGCCGATCCGCGGCCGCAAGGACCCGATCGAGCTCGATTCACGCAAACTTCCGGGAAGCCTCTCGGCGGCCGGTCCAGGCGAAGTCAACCCGACCGATTACGATCTCGTGGTGCTGGCGATGCAGGAGCCGCAATACCGCTCGCCGGGGTACGCGAACTGCTCGACAAGGTGGCGCGCGCGCGGGTGCCTTGCATGTCGATCATGAACATGCCGCCGCTGCCTTATCTGAAACGGATACCGGGCCTGGCGACCGACCCGCTCGAAATCCTGCCTACACGGACGCCAGCGTGTGGGACAATTTTACGCCTGGCCTGCTGACCCTGTGCAGCCCCGACCCGCAGGCGATTCGGCCGCCCGGCGAGAAGATCAACGTGCTGCAGGTCACACTGCCGACGAATTTCAAAGTCGGCGCGCTTCGCCGACGAGGCGCCGACGGCAATGCTGCGCCAGATGGAGGCCGACATCGAGGCGGCGCGGTACGATGCTGGCGACGGGTCGACACCGCTTCCGGTCAAGCTCAAGATCCACGATTCGATCTTTGTGCCGCTCGCCAAATGGGCGATGCTGCTGACCGGCAATTACCGCTGCGTCACTAAGGACGGCGCGGTCGACATCAAGGATGCGGTGCACCAGGACGTGGAGACGTCGCGCTCGGTGTACAACTGGGTTGTCGGGGTGTGCGAAAAGCTCGGCGCCTTGCCCGACGATCTCGTGCCGTTCGAGAAATACGCCGCCGCGGCGAACGATCTGGTGCGGCCGTCCTCGGCGGCGCGGGCGCTTAACAACGGCGTGCCGAATATCGAGCGCACCGACCGGCTGGTGCAGCTGATCGGGCAGCAGTTCGGGATGCGGCACCCGGCCGTCGACCAGACCGTGACGATGGTCGACGCGCGGCTCGCGGCCAACCGCCGGAAGGCCGCCTGAGCCTCAGCGCAGAAAGCGCGCCTCGATCTCTCGCATCCGGTCGTCGCCCTGGAGCGCGAAGATGTCGGCGACAGGGGCGATCGCGCCCTCGACGCCGGCGATGCCGCCTTCGGCGAGGATCCGGGCGAAAACCGTGCGCATCGCCGCGACCGCGGCGCGGATCGCGTGGTTGGCGCAGATGATCAGCCCGACCTTGTGCAGGGCTGCGACCTCGGCGAAGGAAAGCTGCGGGTAGGCGGTCGGCACCAATACCAGGGGTGCCCGGCCGGGCCAGGCATCGCAGAAGGCGAGGATTTCATCGGGCGTTTTCTGCCGGCTGTGGATCAGCAAGGCATCGGCGCCGGCTTCCACATAGGCTTCGCCGCGCCGTAGCGCCTCATCCTGGCCGTGCCCGGCGATCAATGCCTCGGTCCGGGCCACCACCAGCGGCCCGCCCGGTAGCCGCGCCGCCTCGATCTTTCCCTGGAACTCCGCCTCGGGCACGAGGACCTGGCGGCCGCCTGGGCGTAGGCTGCTGTCCTTGGGGAAGGTCTTGTCCTCGATAACCACGGCGGCGACCCCGGCGGCGGCATAACGCGGCACCAGATAGGCGACGTTGACGGCGTTGCCGTAGCCGGTGTCGAGGTCGGCGATCACGGGCTTGTCCGCCACCTCGCCGATCGCGCGCATCAAATCGAGATGCGTGTCTAGCGATAGGATGTTGGCGTCGGGGACAGCGTAGGCGGCCGAAAGCTCGAAGCCGCTGCCCCAGATCGCGTCGAACCCGGCCGCGGCGGCGAGTTTTGCCGCCAAGGGATTGTGCGCCGCCATCGCGATCGCCGGCCGCTCCGGCCGCAATGCCGCCCGCAGTTCGGCCACGGCGGGATTGTCGTTAATGATCGACATCGAACTCCCAGTGTTTTTTCGTGTACTCGCCCGATCACGCAGGATTGCGCGAGCATTGTCGAGTTGACCGCGAATATGTTGCGGCGCATCATAGCAATAAGGGATACAAATGTGCCTCATTTAGGTGCAACCTTTGCACTGCAACAAACTGGGCGGGAGGGGCGTGAAGGCGGTTTTGGGGCCGGTTCGGCATTGCCGCCGGCAGCAGATGCAACAGAGGGGAGATGTCTGCCATGGCCCAAACCGGCGAACTGCCTCAGGGCGTGGTCATCCGCGGCGCGATGAAGCCCGGCTACGAGTGGGTTTTGACTGCCGACGCGGTCGCGTTTCTCGCAGAACTCGAGCGCAAGTTCGGCGCCGAGCGGCGGCGGCTGCTCGATCACCGTGCCGAAATCCAGCGACGGCTCGATGCCGGGTGGAAGCCCGATTTCCTGCCCGAGACGCGGGCGATCCGCGAAGCCCAATGGCGGGTGGCGCCGATTTCCCGCGACCTGCAGGGCCGCCGCACCGAGATTACTGGGCCCGTCGACCGCAAGATGGTGATCAATGCATTGAATTGCGGCGCCAGCATGTACATGGCCGATTTTGAGGATGCGAGCACGCCCGGCTGGGACAATCTGATCGAGGGCCAGCTCAATCTGCGCGACGCGGTGCGTCGGACGATCACTTTCGACTATCCCGAAACCGGCCGGCACTATACGCTCGGCAACAGAACGGCGGTGCTGTTCGTGCGGCCGCGCGGCTGGCATCTGCCGGAAAAGCATGTCCTGATCGACGGCGAACCGATGTCGGGAGCGCTGTTCGATTTCGGCCTGTTCTTTTTTCACAATGCGACCGAGTTGCTAGCGCGCGGCACCGGCCCCTATTTCGGCGACATTATACTTGACGTACCAGACGGGCGATCCCATATTGCGGGCAAGGAGATAGCCGATGTCCGTTTTTTCCGCACTGCACTACCACAACGAAGAGGCCGCCTATGCCTTCGTAGAGGCGCACGTCTGGCGAGACGGCCGCTTTTGCCCGCATTGCGGCGTGATTGGCGATAAAGCAAACTCCAGGGCAAGAGCACCAGGATCGGCGTCTACAAGTGCTATGCTTGCCGCAAGCCATTCACCGTCAAGGTCGGAACCATCTTCGAATCCAGCCACGTGAAGCTGCACATCTGGTTGCAGGCAATCTTTCTGTTGTGCTCCGCAAGAAGGGCATCAGCAGCAATCAACTGCACCGAACCCTCGGGGTTACCCTCAAAACCGCTTGGTTCATGAGCCATCGCGTTCGCGAAGCATGCGCGAGGGCGAACTGCCGGTTGGCGGCATGGGCGGCGAAGGCAAATTCGTCGAAGCCGACGAAACCTACATCGGTGGCAAGGCAAAGAACCGCGCATTCAAAGAACCGCCGGCCAAGGAGGCCGTCGTCGCCTTGGTCGAGCGCAATGGCCGCGTCGCCTCGTTCCATGTTCTAAACGTGACCGCTGCCAACCTGAAGCCGATCCTTGTCGAGCAAATCTCGCCGAGATCGCATCTGCGCACCGACGAAAGCGGCGTCTATTGGAGCGTCGGCGAAGGC
>CAWCWA010000025.1:0-86267 GCA_963799085.1 uncultured Alphaproteobacteria bacterium
AGAGTGACGCGGGCATTTGAAGAATACTTTGCCGGGTATGCGCAGAATCCTCGGAAGATACTTGAGAAAACGTTCGAAGAAACCGACGGCTACGATGAGATGATTGTGCTCAGGGGAATTCCTTTCGAGAGCCATTGCGAGCATCACATGGCGCCCATCATAGGTCGTGCTTGGGTCGCCTATCTACCTACCGGAAGAGTTGTAGGCATTTCGAAGCTGAGCCGCGTAGTCGAAGCCTTCTCAAAGCGGCTCCAGAGCCAAGAAAAAATGACGGCTCAGATCGCCAACACGATCCATGACGTGCTGCGACCGAATGGCGTCGGGGTCGTAATCAAGGCCACACATCACTGCATGTCGACACGCGGTATCCATAAACATGGGACAGATATGGTAACAAACCGGATGCTCGGCTCCTTCCGCGACAACCCGATGACCCGCCAGGAGTTCCTGGCTACGGTGAACGCCGGATGAGCCAGTTGGCCGCAAGAAACCGAAGGGCAAGCGCTGGAAGCATTCCAGCGCTTGATCGTGCACATGCGAATGAATTGTGCACCAAGCAATTTTTCTTATCATCCCCGCCAACGGCAAGCCGTTCCACAATGGGCCTACAAAAGCCGAAAAATATTTTGAATGCGTGATGAGACGAAAAACGCCGTGATCCGCGAGGCTGGTTTGCTAGCTCTCGCCGTAATCCCGGTCGCCGCCGCCTCACTCATCGGCCAGCTTGCCGCTTATCCCAACCTCACGCCTTGGTATGCCGGGTTGGTCAAACCCCGATTTCAACCCGCCGAATTGGGTGTTCCCGACGGCTTGGACGGCGCTGTATCTGCTGATGGCGGTTGCGGTCTGGCGGGTCTTGCGGTTCTCTCGAAAGACTCCGGCACGCCGCTTGGGGCTGAATTTGTTTTTCGCCCAGCTGACATTGAATGCCGCTTGGTCCTGGATGTTTTTCGCCGCGCATAGTCCGGCGCTGGGCCTCTTAAACATCGTGCCGCAACTCGCGCTCATCCTCGCGACTATCGTCGTTTTCCTGCGGCTCGACCGCGTTGCCGCGTGGTGCCTCGTGCCCTTGGCGGTCTGGGTCGCTTTCGCGACGATCCTCAATCTCGCGATCTGGCAGCTGAATCCGTGATCCATGGGACCGCCGAGGCCGCAGCGAGCCTGTCGCACAGTCGCACTCTGCGCGAACGCCTCATGGGATCCCGCGCTCTGCGCCGAACAGCGGTACGCTTCCAGTCATTGCGAAGCCTCCGATCCCATCCGTGATGTTGCATCGGAAGCCTTTCTCTTGCGAGGCGCGGGATGAGCGCGCATCGAGCCGGCTGCGCGACGGTAAAATTGCCATAATCGCATGCTATCTTGGCGCTGAGATGGAAGCAGCGCGAAAGCCGCGGCAACGCTAAAATTGCCATAATCGCAGGCTACATCTTGCCCGACGCGGGGATGCGGCTGGGAGGGGAAGGGAGAGCGATTTGCTGTAGATTTGCTGCAAATAACAGCAAAAACAGCAAACGCGCCGAACTCCGCCCCTTCGTTACACCGGCGCGTCGTCGCAGGACGGCTTGAGGAATTTGTAGACGGCCGAAAATCCTCGCGGCCGAGCCCGTGCGAGGAGGCCATGCGGTACAGCTGCTGCGCGGCCGGGGCGACGACGACCGGCACCCGCTTGGCGCGCGCCGCGCCCACCGCGAGCCCCAGATCCTTGGCCATCAGATCGGTCATGAAGCCCGGCGCGTATTGCCGGCTCGACGCCGCGCCCTCGACAATGCCGGGGACCGGATGCATATGCCCCATGACCCAGGTGGCGCCCGAGGATTTGCCGATGACGTCGGTCAGGGCCTGCGGATCGACGCCAAAGGCCTCGCCGATCCGGAACGCCTCGGAGACGGCGACAAGTGCCGACGCCCGCAATCAGATTGTTGCAGAGCTTGGCGACCTCGCCCGCACCGACCGCGCCGACATGGATGACGTTGGCGCCCATCGCCGCCAATGCCGGCCGCGCCTCTTCGAGATCGCCTGCGTCGCCGCCGACCATGATCGCGAGCGTGCCGGCGGCCGCACCCCCGACCCCGCCCGAGACCGGCGCGTCGAGGAACCGCAAGCCGCGCTCCTTGAGGCGGGCGGCGACCCGCTGCGAGACGCCGGGGTCGATCGTCGACATGTCGACGCAGAGCCGCCCGGGCCGCACTCTCGGCGATGCCGTCCGGCTCCAGATAGACGGTCTCGACATTGGCCGAGGAGGGCAGCATCGTAATGATCAGATCGCCGGCGGCCGCGGCCTCCTTGACCGAACTGGCACGCGTTGCGCCGAGCCTGACAGCGGCGTCGAGCGCCGCCGGAACGACATCGTAGCCGGTGACCGCGAACCCCGCCTTGACCAGGTTCGCCAGCATCGGCTGGCCCATCGTTCCGGTGCCGATAAATCCAATCCGCATTCTCTCCTCCAGCAAGCGCCCCCAAGTGGAGCGGCCCGATCAGGCCAGCACGACGTCGGCCACCAGTTCCTTGCCGCGGGTTTCCGGTCCGACGAGCAACGCCAGTATAAAGCTTATCAACCCCGCCGTGGTGCCGATCAGCATCGGGATCGCGAACCCCAAACCGAGGTCGATCGCGAGGTAGGCGAGGATCGGCCCGACCAACCCGCCCCAGATGGCGCCCTGGTGATAGCAGAAGCCCGCTGCGGTCGCCCGCACCTCGGTCGGAAACCGCTCGGAGAGGTAAGCCGCGTTGGCATTGTAAATCCCGCCGGCGGCGAACAGTCCCTGCAACCCGAAAAAGATGACGATCATCGTGTAATTGTGGGTCAGCAGATAGAACGGGGTCACCGCGAGCCCGAAGAAGGCGGGGATGAGCATCGACCAGCGCCGGCCAAAGCGATCCGCGACAAAACCCCAAAGCGGGCTCCCCAGGAAGAACAGCGCGCTTTGCACCATGATCGGCAGCGCCACCAGGCCCGGGCTCAACTGCAGGTCCTTCTGCAGATAGGTTGCGAAGAGCGCGATGATCGAATAGCCGACGACAAAGCCGGAGGCCATCCACCAACACGCGTTGAGGGTGTTGAGCAGCATCCCGCGCTTGAAGATGCTGAACAGCGGCAGGTTGACCTCGCGCTTCTCCATCCGTTGCTGCCGGCGGTTCTCGAGCCAAATGGCCGGCTCCTTGACGAAAATCCGGATGTAGATCAGCAACAGCGCCGGCGCCACCCCCAGGATCAGCAGGCCGCGCCAGCCGATGGTGGTGTAGAGCGCGCCGTAAGCAGCACTCGACAGCAGCGCGCCGAGCCCCCACGAGGATTGCAGAATGCTCGCCATCAGGCCGCGCGAGCGGATCGGCCATTGCTCCATCGCCAGCGCCGCGCCGCATGGCCATTCCGCTCCCATCCCAATCCCGAGCAGGGCGCGGAACAGAAACAGAATGAAGAAGGATGGCGCCAACCCCGCGACCAGGTTGCAGACCGAATACCACGCGATCGAGATCATCAGCGGCGTCTTGCGCCCAATGCGATCCGAGAGCCAGCCCGCACCGGTCGCGCCAACGAGCCGCATCCACAGCGTGATCGTGAAGACCGCCGTCACCTCCGTCAGCGGCACGTTAAAATCCTTCGAGATCGGCAGCATGATCATCAGGAAGATCGTGAAATCGAAGGCGTCTAGGGTCCAGCCGAGCCATGCAGCGACCCAGGCGTGCCATTGCTCCTTGGTTGGCTCGCGCCACCAAGCGACTGGTTTTGTGATGGGTTCTGCGACTGCCATTTCTTTATCCTCCCGTTCAAGCCGCCAGTTCCGGGATTCCCCGGATTGTTAACCATCATCTTGCGCTTTGAGATCGCGGCACGCTACGAAAATTCGCTCGCAGCCACTGCGCGCAGGTTCACGCGGGGAGTCCTGCCATCCTTGCGATCCCCGCTGCGTCGGGAGCGTGGTCGATGCCCCATATCGCCTCGATCAGGCGCTCGGCGTCGATGCCCGGCGCGCCATACTCCGCGAGCTGGCGGAACTTTGCTTCGAGTTCGACGTCGCTCATCGGTCGCGCCATTGTGCCGCGCGAGTGCGTGACGTGGCGTTCGAACCGGCGCCCGTCGGTGGTCTCGACCGTGACAAAGGCGGTTTCGACCGGGATGCCGGCGTCTTCCTCGACGGCAACCCGCCGCCGCAATTCGAGGATTGCCGGGTCGCCGATCCGCTCGTCCGAATACTGGGCAACGCCTGCGGCGCCGTCGATGAACGCGACGGCCACGCTGTGCTGAAGACTGACCTTGGCCTCGCGCCCGGCCGTGACCTCGGGCCGGTCGGTGCGGATGCGCAAGAGCGGATGCCCACGCACGCCGACCCGCGCGATCTTGTCCGCCGTCAGGGCGTGCTGTTCGCGCAGATCGAGACAGCCGTCGATGACCGGAAACAGCACGACGCCGCAGGGATAGGGTTTGTAGGCGTTAGCCGCGATCTCCCAGCTTTGGCCGAGCCCGTCGGTTACGACGCGCCAATCCGCGTCCTCGCTCATGACCGAGCCAAGGCCGTAGGTCCCTTCGAGCGGCCGGTCGGGTCCGGTAAAGCCTTGCTCGGCCAGGAGTGCGGCAGCGAGACCGTTGCGGGCGGCGTTGCCGACGCTGACGCTCTTCGCCATGCTGCCGAGGCTCTCGATAAGCCCCGCCGATTGCGCCGCCGCAATGCCCAATGCCCAGGCCATGCGCTTCCGGTCGAGCCGCAGCAGTCTGCCGGCGGCAGCCGCGGCGCCGAACACGCCGCAGGTCGAGGTGATGTGCCAGCCGCGGCGGTAATGCGCCGGGGAGAGCGCCATGCCGATGCGGCATTCGGCCTCGACGCCGAGCACCAGCGCGTGGAGCAATTCGGCGCCGCTAACCCCGCGCAACTCGGCCACCGCGAACGCGGCCGGCGCTACCGGGGCCATCGGGTGGATCACGGTCGCGAGGTGGGTGTCGTCAAATTCGAGGACATTGGCGGCGACCGCATTGAGAAACGCCGCGTTGAGTGCGTCGGCCCGCCCGCTCCGTCCGAGGATCGTCGCCTGCGCCGGACCGAAGAACGGGCTGAGCGCCCACAGCGCCGTCGCTACCGCCTCGTCACGGCAGCCGCCGAGTGCTGTGCCGACAAAATTCATGACCGAGCGTCTGGCCTCGCGCCGCACCGGCGGCGGCACGTCATCCCACTCGCATTCGCACAGAAACCGCGTCAAGCTCTGGGTCGCCTCGACGCTGTCGTCCTCGTTCCGGCTCATTTCGATCCTCTCTCGATGCGTTTGCGCACTATAGGGCAACCGCTCCGGGACTGCGCCGAGGCTGGCGTATTGCGCCGTGATCAGGTGTATAAAAAGTTTATTAATCTCCCGCATTCTGTATAATCCTACCGATAACCTGCATCCATGTGATCCACGAGAACGCCGCCTGGCTCGAACCGCTGGCGACCGCACTCGATCGGCAACAACTGCCGTGGCGCGACTGGTTTCTCGACACCGGCGTCTTCGACCTGTCCCGACCGCCGCCCGAAGGCGTCTACTACAACCGGATGAGCGCCTCCTCGCACACCCGCGAGCACCGATACGCCGCCGAATTGACCGCCGCGGTCCTGGCCTGGCTCGAAAGCCACGGGCGGCGCGTCGTCAACGGCGGCCGCGCGCTCGATCTCGAAATCAGCAAGGTCCGCCAGTACGCGGCCCTCGAAAAGGCCGGCGTCCGCACGCCGCGGACGGTACTCGTCGCCGGCAGGGAATCATTGGCCGATGCGGCGCGGCGGCACTTTGCGGGCGAAGCCTTCATCCTGAAGCCGAATCGGGGCGGCAAGGGCCTGGGCGTGCGGCTCTTCGCTTCGCCGGCAGCACTCGCCGACTTTGCCGCCGGCGCCGAGTACGAGCCGCCGGTCGACGGCCTGCACCTGTTGCAGCAATACGTGCGCGCGCCGGCGCCGCTGATCACCCGCGCTGAATTCGTCGGCGGCCATTTCATGTACGCGGTCGAGGTCGACACTAGCGACGGTTTCGAACTCTGCCCGGCCGAGGTCTGCGCGATCGACGATGCGTTCTGCCCGGTCGGCAGAAGTCCAGCGCGCCAAATTTTCGATCGTCGACGATATCGATCCGAACTTGAAATCTCGTTACGAAACCTTCCTCGCGGCCAACGGCATCGAAGTCGCGGGCATCGAATTCATCGCGGACGCCGCCAGCGTTACCTACACCTACGACGTCAACACCAACACCAACTACAACCCCGACGCCGAAGCCCGCGCCGCCCGCTCCGGCATGGACACCCTCGCCCGCTATCTCGCCGCCGAGCTCGCGCGCGTCTCGCACCACTGCGGCGCTGCCGAATAGACCTTGCGACGGCGGATCAAACCAAGGCCGAGCAGGCCGGAGGCGACCAGCGTGAGCGAGGCGGGCTCGGGTGCGGCAGAAACGTTCTGTGTGATCGGCGTCGTCGTGCCGGTAAAGTTGCCCCCCTCGAAGGTCAGCGCCGTGACGAAGGCGGTGGTGTTGTTGGGATCGAGCCCGAGACCGGGATCGATGCCCCGCACTTCGAATTCGCTGACACCGCCAGGCGCGAAGTCAAAGAGCGTATTCGCGGCGAGCGTCGTGTCGAAGACGAAGGCCGTGCCATTCCATAAATACAGGTCGTATGGGTTCGGATTGCCGATATCGGGCAACTCGATGCTGGCGAAATTCGGATCTCCCGATCCGGTCTGGTAGATGTAACCAGTGGCGACGGTTGATGAGATAATAGGTTATTCCTGGTTGTACTAGGAAATTGAAGCCGTAGACTACTGAGTCCCAACTAAATGAACCACAGGTAAAATGACCGGCAGCGTGCCCGTAGGTAATGTCCGAAAGCTCGAATAGGCCCACGATGATGCGTTAACATTCGCATTAGTGAGGTTGGTCGACGATCCATCTCTCGTCTGCAACGCGATGATGGCGATAGTGTAGTCGGTGTCGGGCATAAAGCCAAAACCAGGAACGGTAAAATCAGATGTTTGCACAGTGTACGATGTCACAGTCGGCGGCAAGTTCGCGCTCGCGACGTTACCGGTATTCAGAGGTGGTACAGTGCTCCT
Source organism: uncultured Alphaproteobacteria bacterium (assembly GCA_963799085.1). Taxonomy (GTDB): domain Bacteria; phylum Pseudomonadota; class Alphaproteobacteria; order ATCC43930; family CGMCC-115725; genus AP-15. The sequence continues at coordinate 7,062 of CAWCWA010000025.1, forward strand.
GAGGCTATTTTGGAATATATCAATTCGATAGCCATTGACAGGGGCTCCTACTGGCGCACTCCAACTAAAAGTGGGGTTGGCGCTCGTACCCGAAAGGGTAACGCTATTAACGAACGGGATTTCTCCGCCCAGAAGGGATAGGGTATTTGAAACACTGGTGGGTGTGGTGGCCCGATTCTGAAAGGTGATGGTCCACGGTCCAGTAAGATTGTTTGGGTTATTATTTCCCGTTGGGTTGGAAGATATTGCAAATGAACCTTGAAAAAAATTCGGCGTGACGGGTGCGGGAAGGAAGGGTATAGTTCGTGGGACTTCATTACCCGTGGCAAGGTTGGTGGTAGTCGCGGAGCCCGTGGTCGCGGGGAATCCGCCCGTGCCACTGCCGTTGGGTATCACGCTGTTCGCGCCATAGCGAATTCGTTCGAGACCTCCAACTGCGCGCGCTTTATCGCCCTGTCCAGATCAAGGACGGAGTGACCTATGGTCTGTTTTATCGAAATTGAAACAGTTTGGTCTTTGAGGATCGCGTCGATCTCGGCAACAATCCGCGGGTCGTGGATTACGAAATTAGTGCCTTGCGCGCCGGTGAAGGGTGCAAATTCGCAAAGTATCTCGTTTAAGGTGGCCTCGTGACGGGTCAACGGTGGCAAGATTTTGTAGTCCAATTCGACGCCGACCGCATATCGACCGAAGGGGCTGCTTTCGCGTTCGAAGACCGGTGATGTCACGTGGCCGACGGCCAGAAGCCGCGCCTCCCCGCCGGTTTGCCAGAAAAATACGCGATCATCTGGCGAGATAAGTTTCCGCCCTTGGTTGACGGCCCATTCGCACTGGGAAGTTCGGTCGCTCTCAAGAACCGACGCAAGGTCCCAACGCTTCGGATTGCATTGGAAAAGCCAATCCATGCTCATCTCCTCGCCGAAGCCGCTCGATCTTATCCACTGGCCCCCCGCTAGCCGACCAGCACCGCCTTGCCGATCACCGGCGCGGTCGATCAGCGCCTGCATCGCGTCCGCCGGCGCGCTCCAGCGGGAAGGAGCGCCAGATGCGGGGCTTGAGCTTGCCCTGCGCGGCGAGTTCGACGAGCGCCTCGACGTTGGCGGCGGCAGCTCGGGATGGGCTTCGTTGAGCCCGCCGATGCGCACGCCGATCGCCTCGATGCCCTTGATCAACAGGTAATTCGTGCGGCCGCGGCCGGCGCGCCGCCGAGAAAGCCCAGGATCAGGATGCGCCCGCCCCAGGCGAGGCAGCGCAGTGATTCCTCGAAGGTCGGGCCGTTGACCGGGTCGTAGACGATGTCGATGCCGCGGCCCTGGGTCAGTTCCTTGACCGTCGCGAAAGCCGCCCTGATAGTCGATCGCGTGGTCTGCTCCCTCCTCCAGGCAGACCGCGCGCTTTTCCTCGGTGCTGGCGGTGGCGATCACCTCGGCGCCGTAGAGCTTGGCGATCTGGATCGCCGGCGATGCCGATGCCGCCCGCGGCGCCATGGATCAGGACCCGTTCGCCGGGCTTAGCCGGCCGCGCTGCAGCAGCGCATGGTAGGCGGTGTGATAGACGTTGCGGAACACCGCCGCCGCCTCGAGGCTCATGCCGGCGGGGACAAGATCGCAATGCTCGGCCTTGGCGTTGCCGATTTCGGCAAACGCGCCGAGCCGATGCCGGCTCATCACCCGATCGCCGACCTTGAAACCAGTGACGCCAGGGCCGACCGCGACGACCTCGCCGGCCCCTCGCTGCCGGGAATGAACGGCGGCTCGGGCCGGAACTGGTATTTGCCGGCCAGCATCAGCACATCGACATACTGCACGCCGCGCGCCCGGATTCGCACCTGCACCTCGCCGGGGCCGGGCGGCGGCGGATCCGGCATCTCGCGCAACGCCAGCACCTCGGGACCGCCGAACGCCTCGCACACCACCGCTTTCATCAGCCGCTCCTTTGCTCCGAACACAGCAAACTTACCCAATCGCCGTCGGGCCGCCAGCCGATTTCGCAACGCCGGTGGAATTGATGCATGCTCTCACCCGTCTTGTCGGCGAAAGGGGAGGGGAATGAGCGAGGAGGCGACAGCGATAACGATCCCGCGCACCAGCGGAACATCGGTGGTGGCGCAAATCTTTGTGTCGCTCCTGTGGTTTGCCCTCTTCGCCAACTGGCTGACCGTCGTGCCGGTGATCTTTCCCGACCAGATCACGACGATCCTCGGCCCCGACGCGGCGATGAAGGAAGGGCTGACCGGCACGATCCACGGCGCCGGCGCCCTGGTGGCGCTTGTCGTGGCGCCGCTGGCGGGCGCGCTTTCCGACCGCGCGCGCAACCCGAAAGGCCGCCGCCGCCGCTATCTGATCGCCGGGATGATCGGGACCAGCGTCAGCCTCGCGCTGCTCCTCCCGTTCGGCGCCGGCAGCAGCATCCTGCTCTACGCACTCGCAATCGTGAACCTGCAGTTCTGGTGGAATTGGGTCTGCGGGCCCTATGCCGGGCTGATCCCGGATGTCGTGCCACGGCATGAGCAGGCGCGGGCCAGCGCTTGGATGAACATCATGAGCATCCTCGGGACCTTCACCGGCAACGGGATCGCCTTTTTCCTTTTCGTCGCCGGGCGGCCCGCCGCCGCGATCGCGGGTCTCATCGTCGTCAACCTCGTCTGTCTCGCATTGACCTTGACGCAGGTCCACGAGCCGCCCGCCGCCGGCGCCGGCAAGCCTTTGGTACTCGGGCCGTTCCTGCGCTCGTTCTCCTTCAGCCCCGGTGAGCACCGGAATTTCTACTGGGTGCTGGTCACCCGCCTTTTCGCCAATCTGGGCGTCTGGTCGGTACTGACCTTTCTTGCGTTCTATTTGAAGGACGTGATCGGCATCGAGGAGCCGGGCGAAGTCCTGCCGTTGTTTCTCGGTCTGGGGGCGCTCCTGGGCATTCCAGTGAGCCTCGCGGCCGCCGTGGCAGAGCGCTACGGCATCGTCGCAACCGTGCGCGTCACCGGCTGGATGATGGCGGCGGCGGCATCGGGCGCGGTGCTGATCGCATTTCTGCCATATCTGGCGCTGATCGCGCCGGTCTTTCTCGTCTATTTTGCCGGCTGGGGCGCTTATCAGGCAGTCGATTGGGCATTGGCGTTGCGCGTGATGCCCCAGAGCGAGACGACCGGTAAGGACATGGGCATTTGGCACGTCGCATTGGTTCTGCCGCAAATCCTTGGACCCGTCGTTACCGGGTGGATCATCAGCGGCGCCAGGCTCGCGACCACGGCGCGCTTTGCCTATACGCTGGCCTTTGCAATCGCGGCCCTGTGGTTCGTGCTGTCGGCCACGCTCGTTGCGCGCGTCAGACTGGCGCCGACGGCCTGATCTTGCGGCGTCAAAGGGCGGCGACCGTCTGGACTTCGACCAAAAAAGGCTTCTGCACCAAGCGATCGACGATCAAGAGCGTATTTGGCGGATAAGCGCCATTCGGAAAGAGCCGCGGAAATTCGCGCGCCCGATAGGCCATGAATTCGGCGATGTGCTGAGCATCGACGAGGTATATCGTGAGCTCACGACATTCCCCCAGCCAGCGCCGACCGCCGCCAATGCTGCATCGATATTGGCGAAGACCTGCGCGCATTGCGCCTGAAAATCGTCCTTGCCGACGACATTGCCGGCAGCGTCGGTCGCGAGCTGCCCGGCGATGAAGGCGAATTCCGAAGCCCGCACCCGCGCGATCTGCGAATATTGCCCGAGCGGCTTGCCCAATTCTCCGGGTTGGAGATCGCGATCTCCGGCATTTGCTTGACTCGGATCGGGCTGGTCACTGCGCGCGCCGCAACCCGAGGTCGGCGAGGCAGCCGTCTGTCGAGGCGTTCTGGCCGGTGGTCTTGGCGCGGTCCTGGCAGGCGGCGACGACGGCGGCGAATTCGGCCTGGGACGGCGGTTTCCCCGCCACTGTCTGCCAGCCTCGCACCTCGGAGGATGCGTTTGCGGACGACATCCCGTCCGTCGAGGCGCACGCAACCAGACCCAGCGCCAGCAGAACCGCAATCCCCCGCATCGGCCCAACTCCCCCTTGGCTCGCTCGAACGAAATTACCCCGCCCAGCGCGGCCTTCTCAAGGGTCGTACTCGCGGTCCTTGCTCGGGATCAGATCGTAGGGGAGCGCAAAGCCCGGCATCGCCTTCAGCCGGTTCGCCCAGGCTTCGAGATGCGGCCAGTCGCCGATCTCGAACCCGCCCTCGGCCATGAACACCATGCGGCCCCAGCAGCCGATATCGGCGATGCTGCACGAATCGCCGACGAGCCACTCGCTCTCTCGCAATGTCGCGTCGACGAACGACAACGCCGCCTCGGCCTTCGGCCGGAACTCGGCGATAACCTCGGGATGCGACGGCCGGAACCGGGCCGAATGGCGCACTTTGGCGACCGCGGTGATGTGGTCGGCCTCCCAGGCGAGCCATTCCCGCGCCTGCCAGCGCGCCTGCTCGCTCGCCGGTTCGAAATGCCCGGTCGCGCGCGCCAGGTAGTCGAGGATCACGTTCGACTGCAGGATCGTCAGCCCGCGATGGCGCAGCGACGGCACGACACCCCAGCGATTGATCGCGAGATATTCGGGCTCCTTCTGCTTGCCGGTCTTCAGGTTGACCGTGCGGAACGAATAAGGCAGCCGCGCGAGCGACAGATGGAGGATCGGCTTGTAGCTCGAACTCGAGGTGAAGCTGCCGTAGATCGTCAGCCGCTCGGGATCGACGCCGCCGCTCACTCCGGCTCCTCGAAATCGAGCCTTTCGGAGAGGCCGTAGCCGTCCGCGAGTTCGCGCAATTTGTACCAGGTCGCGGCTTCGACCTCGATGCCGTTGGCGCCGCGGTCCTGCTGCCGGCGATGTTCGATCTCGCCCGGGTAAAGGACACCCGACGACCCTTCGGCCGGAGGCGTCGCCTTCAGATAGCCGATGAACTCGCCGACCTCCTTCTTGAATTCGTCGAGCGGGCGAAAGGCGGCGACGTTGAAGACCGCCATGAAGCAGCCGTCATTGTGCCGGCCGGTGGGCTCGACGCCGAAGCCGAGGCCGGTCAGGAGCCCGCACAATATCTCGACCATGACGGCGAGCCCCGTGCCCTTGTAGCCGCCCTCCGGCCCGCCGAGCGGCAACAGCGCCCCGCCCTGGCGCAACTGCCGCGGGTCGTTGGTCGGTTTCCCGTCACTGCCGATGACCCAGCCGTCGGCACCGGCTCGTTGCGCGCCACCGCGAGTGCCACCTTGCCGGCCGCCGCCGCCGAGGTCGCCATGTCGAGATAGAGCGGCCCTTCGAGGTCGGACGGGATCGCCATCGAGATCGGGTTTGTGCCGAGCCGCGCCTCGCGCCCGCCGAATGGTGCCACGGCCTTGGGCGAGCGGCCGGAATCAGCGGTGCAGAGCCCGATCATGCCCGCCGCCGCCGCCATCTGGGTATAGCTCGAAAGCCGCCCGATATGCCCCTGCCGGAACACGGTCGCGGCGGCGACATTGGCCGCTTTCGCCTTCTCGATCGTCAGCCGCATCGCCCGCTCGTTGGCGACGTAGCCAAACCCCCAATGCCCGTCAACGACCGTCGTCGCCGGCGATTCCCGCACGATCGTCCACGGCGCCCCCGGCACGATGTGCCCCACTTTGATCCGCTCGATATAGGTCGGGATCTGGATGACCCCGTGCGAATCATGTCCGACGAGGTTGGCGCCGACGATGTGGCGCATGACGAGTTCGGCCTCCTCGCGCGGCGTCCCCGCCGCCTCGAACAAGGCCTGCCCGATCTCGATCAGCCTCTCCGCGGGTATCTTCGGCATGCTCGCTCCCTCCCTCGAAACGCCGCGCTACGCCGGCTCTTTGATGTGCGTCGCCCGCATCAGCCGCAGCAATTCCGGGTCGTCCATGACCGCCATCTGCGCGTTCTTCAGAAAATCCTCGTATTCCCGCGCCATCGCCGGCGAGACGACTTCGATCATCAGCCGGTTTTCTAGCCAGAACTCGATGACGTGAAAAAACGGCTTCTGCCCCTGCATGCCGCGGCCGAAGGTCTTGGCCCGCCAGCCCTCGCGCGCGCCGATGGCCTCGATCTCGTCGCGCTGATGCGGCACCGACAGCAGCACATGAAAGGGCCAGGTTTCGGGCGGCGCCTTGTTCTCGCCGAACACGACCTGATCGTCGTTCTTCGGGATGTCGAGTGTCGCGCGCTCGGGATAAACCTCGATCATCGTGCCGTGGACGTCGCCGCTCGTCGCCATGAAGGCGCCTTCGAGCGGTCCGAACGGATGGCACTTGCCGCCCATCAGTTCCGCCAATACCTCGGCGACATGGCGCGGCTCGCGCGCCGGGATCGATACATGGTGGATCATCGCTTGCTCTCCTATGCCGCTGGTACTGCATCCCGTAAAACCGCAGCGGGTTGTCGAAGAATATCTTCTTCTTCAGCCCCTCCGATATGTCGCCGCGGTCGGCCAAGGTCGAGACCGCGTCCGGGAATTGCCCGTCCCAATGCGGGTAGTCCGAGGCGAACAGGATGTTGTCCTGCGGGAAAAATTCCGGGACATAGCGCAGCGTCTTCTCTTCCAGCTCGCACGACACGAACACCCGGCCGCAACTCATGTATTCGGACGGCTTCGCCTTTAATAATGGCGCGTCGAACGGGCGGACTCGTATTCCTCGTCCATATGCTCCATCCAGAACGGGACCCACCCGATCCCGGCTTCGAGAAACGCGACCCGCAATTCCTGATACTTTTCCAAGAGCCCGCTGTAGATGACGGCGGTGCACGCGATCAATTGCTCGGGGGCGTGCGAGAGCGTGTGGATCTGCAGAAAATTCTCGAAATGGCAGAGCGGGTCCATCGTGTCGCTGCCCGAGGCGTGAAACCCGACCGCCACCCCCTGCCGCGCGCATTCCTCGTAGAACGGCCAGAAATCCTTGTGCGCGATATGGCGCGCCCGGTCGTAGGTGTTGACCATGACGCCGACAGCACCGAGCTTCGAAACCGCGCGCTCCATCTCCGCGATCGCCGCGCGCACATCGACATGCAACGGCACCAGCGCCACCCCCTTGAGGCGCTTGCGGTCGATCCCGCACCAGTCATAAAGCCAGTCGTTATAGGCGCGGCACAGCGCGGTCGCGTAATCCGCCTCGCGCACCCGCGCCAACATCAGCCCGCCCGTCGGATAGATCACCTGCAGGTCGATCCCCTCCTGCGCGTTGTCCGCGAGGTTCTGCGCCGGCGAGGGCGGCCGTTTGGCGGCCAGTTTGCCGTTCTGCGTGCGGTCGAAATTGTCCGCGGGATAGATCGACGCGCGCTGCCGGTACTCCGCCGGCAGCCGCTCGCGATACACCGGCTCATAATCCACCGCATGCCCATCCGCATCGATAACGACCATGCCGTTCTTCATCCGCCGCCTCCTCCGCTGCCCATCATTCTATACCACGCAGCGGGGGCGTGCGGTATCAGAGCGGCGAGCCAAATGGCTCGGTGCTCGCCGCGCTTATGCCGAAGGCAAATCCCAATCCGCAGCTCAGCTCAGCAAGTCGCCGATCCGATCTCCCATGTATCCGTCTGGATGTCGGGTTCCGACCCTTAATGACCGCCGGTCTCGATCGACAGCGCCAGCGGGTTATGCCCCCAACCAGCCTCTGGTCGACGGCAAGGAACGTGGGATTCGGGCACTCAGTCAAAGAGCCTCAGTTGGGCCTCGTCCTCAGGGAAGGTGGTTCTTGGCCCGTGCGATCGGAAGGAGATCCAGTACCCAATGTCTGAAAGAGCCACTCGCGATCGAAATTCTTGCCTTCGTCTATCTGCTGAACCCGTGCCTTTTGCCAGGACACTTTAAGCGTTTCGCATATTGGATCGTTACTAAAACGGGCACCTATTGAACCAGTGCCCGAGGTTCCCGCGATACTTTCGACAAGTGTATCATCGTCCACGAGTGAGTGGAGGTTGGGTAGCCGCAATTTGGTACCGTAAGAAGAATGAAACACTACAAAAATACGCTTGCCGTCACTATTCCGCACGGCCTCTGCTGCCTTCAGAAAACCGACGCCTGGCTCCGACCGCGACAAAGCATTCGCTATCACCTCAGCCGAAACACCGCAGTGATTTACGCCCCAAGTTGTAAGACTGCTTGGTGAGACAGGCGCGTCCGCGGACACGCTCTTCAACCATAATTTTCTCAGCCAATCCGGCACAAGCAATGACACTGCAAAATCATTCATGCACCGTTCTTGCTTCGAGTAATCTTTAGTATCGTTATTCTCTGGCAAGGCACCGAATTGCTGATATGCGAGACAGTGGCCGAGCTCATGCGCTACGGAGAACCGTTCCCTTGGCCTGAGAAGATTCTCGTGTTGCGGCGACAGCGCTACAACACCGTTGGTCTCGCTCCGTCGATAGATTATGATCCGCGATTGCGAGGGACCTAGTACGCTTTGGGCGTCCCGCGATTTGCCGTTGGAATAGAGTCGAAGCTCAACCTCAATACCCCGCTGCTCCGCAAACTGGAGACCTCCAATAACCGCGCGTCTTTACGGAAAGAGCCGGGCATTGGCTGTGCCGTGAGCGGATTGGTTAGGGCGATCGGTGTGCCGGCGCGCGGCCGGCTGTGTTAGCGGATTTTCGGGTCAGGTTGGTGCGGTCCGGGCCGCCAGCCAGACCATCCGCTGCATGTTGTAGAGGAGGTTGGCAAGGCCGATCTTGGTGCTCGCTCGGGCGAGGCCGATGGTGCGGATGAACAGGCCCATCGGCCCCTTCTGCCGGGCGAAGACGTGCTCGACCGCCGAGCGCACCGCCGATTTGCGGGCATTGGCCCGGGCGGTGCGGCGTGGCATCGGCCTACCCTTCGGGTTTCTTGCGGTGGATCTGCGAGCGCAGCAGGCGACCGGCCAGGAACTTCTCATTGGCCTTTGAGCGGTAGGCGGTGTCGGCCCAGACATCGCCGGCGGTATTGTTGGTGTCGATCAGTTCGGGCAGCAACGCCCCGTCGTGGCGGGCCGCATCGGTGACCGTCCAGCGGCGGATCAGGCGATGCCGGCGGTCGATGCCGATGTGATTTTTGTAACCGAAGGCCGGGATCGCGAGATCGACGCGCGGTGCGCCATCCGCGCTCGGCTTAGCTTTGGTGTATTTGACCGTCCAGCGCGCATCGCGGTCCTTCTGCCGCAGCTTGGCCGGCTGGCCTGCCCACGCTGCCGGGATACGGCCTTGTTTGATGTCACGCCTCTCGCCATCGGTATTGCGCTGCTTGGGTGCGGCGACGATCGAGGCGTCGATGATCTGGCCGCTCATCGCCAGAAACCCGGCCCTTGCCAGCGCCGCGTCAAAGCGCTCAAACAGAACCGTGATCGCCGGCTGGCCCGCGATCTTGGCCCGCGTCAGCGTTTCGCGGAAGGTCCAGATCGTATTGGCGTCGGGCACGGTGTCGGCCAGCCCCAGACCGAGAAACCGCATGAACGACAGCCGGTCGCGGATCAGGTATTCGGTGCGCTCGTCCGACAGATTGTGGCTGGCCTGCAGAACAAGGACTTTGAACATCAGCACGTGATCGAATGGCGGTCGGCCGCCTTTCACGCGGTCCGAGCGCGGCACCGCCCGCTCCAGATCCGCCCGAAACAGTTCGAAATCGATCACCGCGCTCAGCCGCTCCAAGCTGTCGCCTTTGGCCGAGAGCTGCTTCAGCCGCTCGTCAACGTCGAAAAATCCCGCCTGACCGCGCATCTCCGCCCCCCAGCGCAGACCCCGCTCATCGCATCACAAACCTGCAAAAACCACCAGGTTTTTGGAGGTCTCCAACTTAATAAGCGGAAAGAAAGCAGACTGGGTTATAGGTCGTGCTTCTCTCGCAAGCGATTGAAGCCTTTCCGTGAGTAGCTCCATTCTCATTGCGCCTTTCCGAACGGTAATCCGCTTGGAAACACAAACCCGGCGAAGCGATCGAGTTCTGGTGCTGAAGAGCCATCTCGTGCCGCTAACCGAGGCCGCTCGTCCCGAACGGCGCGAATTGAGGCTTCCACCTGTTGTCGTACAATGTTTGGCTCAGTCTCGGAGTTTCGCGGGAAGAAAAAGTCCTGAAGCACGGCTCGAAGGTTATTCTGGCCTTGCATCGTCATTTCCTCCCACGTCACTCTATCAACGTAGACTTGCGCACCCCAAAGCTCGTAAAATCGCCGTATTTGCGCCCATAGAGCGCCCCGGGTTAAACTCAACTCATCCCCATCCTTGTCGTATTCGTCAAACGGCGTAACCTCGCCCTCAACGAGTAGGTTTACTTTTGCAATTTTTGCATTCATAGCCGCACTCGGCGGGCAATACATGATGAGGGAGCCTGACGGCAAATTGCAAAGAGCTTCTATACCATTGAGGAACTTCTGCCGATTTTCGGGCTCGCCATAGATTTGAATAACCTTCTTCAGCTTCGAATTTTCTGGCGTATGTGTATGCGCGCCCGTGAAATCGCTGATCCTTAATTTGTAGGCTAGTGTGTATACTCGTCTATCGCGGAGGCGATCCACGAGCGCCTTAATCCGATCTACCCGAAGCTCCATTTCGGTTTGTCCGACAGTTGTATTTCCCATGTCCGATCCCAACAGGTCGCCATTGGCGGCTTTAACGGCTTCGGCGATCGTCGCTCGATCCGCTTCAACTCGACCGCGGAGCTTCTCGCGCCCCGCGTCCGAGCCTCCCTCGGCGAGATGTAGCAAAATATCTGGGAGGGCATCGTCGGAGCCATCAAGGAGGAGAGCTTCGGCCGCATCAAGAAACTCGTCACCGGAAATCCCCACCTCCTTATGAAGATCGCAAATCTCTAGCAAGCAGCGATCCAGCAGGGCGGTGACAGCCAGTTTCGTTCGGTGAAAAAGAACTGTCTCGGCCAACTTGTAGCGACCTTCCAGCAGCTCCAAAATATTTGTAAGGGCGTCGTGGCGAACACGGTCCGCAGGGCCGACGTTGATCACGAAGCGGGACTCTGAGCCGTTCTGGCCAACTCGCTTGCGAGCTTCCATATATTGATACAGACGCTTATCCTCGTAGAGCGGCTTCCCAAGGTGATGCCAATCGCGGAAAAGGTAGTCGAGAAAGTCTGCGCAAATCGTATTACCAACGATATCTCGACACACTTGGAGGTCGATTGTATTTTCTAGTTGCCTGGCTGTATTTAGCCAATGAGTTCGAAGTCTCGCCATCCTGTTTCGGGGGTTTCGTTATTATTGCGCATAGCACCACAAATGGCTCCAGATCGATATCTAGTCCTTTCACGATGCTTGTGTAGAGCTCGTTAATAAGCTCTCGCAATGACCAGCCGCCATTGGGCTTGTCTGCCGTTCCTACCGCCTTATAAAGATCATATTGAAGGTATTTCCTTTTTGCGATCGTCTCAAGCCTTTCCGGTCCATCATGCGATCGCAGATGATTCAATTCGTCCTCAAGAGTATGCCCGAAAGGGAGGTGACCTACATCGTGCAGCAAGGCTCCCAACCTGATCAGTCTAGCAACATGATCATTGATCTTAATTTTATGCCAATCACCACCCGCGAGTTCATATTTATCGAAGTTCGGGTTGACATGGTCGACCATAGCCTGCGCAACATGGACTGCACCAATCGAATGCTCGAAGCGAGTATGCACTCCGCCCGGAAACACGATGTGTGCGAACCCAAGCTGCCTTACTCTCCGTAGCCGCTGGAATGAGGCGTGATCGACAACCGCGATCTCCTCCGCAAAGAGGTTCACGTACCCATGAACAGGTAGGAACAGCTCCTGCATCCGCGGCGGTGGGTTCGCGCTCGAGCTGGGGACTTCCGCTTCCGCGTTGGAAATAGCCCCGAGCTCTGCCGAAGGGTGGGCTTGCATAAGAGAAGGCCTATCCTTTGCCGCTTTCGCCATTTGTCAACCGTCCAGAGCTGGGGTTCGCATAACGCTCGCGACCCAAAACCATCCGCTGATTCTTGCCTAGCAGGCCTCGTCGTTAGCGGGGCAAATATAATGCCCCAAGCGGGGCCAGAAAAGGCGGCGCTGCTGCGACGGTGACGAGAATCCTAAGCGCATCACGGGCTCGATCGGTCCTTACGGCGCTAAAGCGTCATCCGCACGCAAGCCGCGGATGGTCATCTCACCATGCGAGGCGGTCATCGGAACATTCGCGAACAGCGCCAGGTCAGAAGGCAGACAGACTGAAAATTGTTTTCGGAAGATGCCCCAAGATATCGGGTCGCCACCCTCGGGGTGGGTCGGGGCTCGATAGCGGGCTAACCTCGGCGGCTTTCGCATCCAACGCAGATTGAGGTGGCGCCGGGTTCCGGGATAGGCCGGCGGTTCAATCCGCTGGATCGGCAAAGGCAACGGCAAAATTGCCATAATCGTATGCGATGTTGAGACTGTTGCGGTGCGATGGCGGCGCGGGGTGAGGGGAGGAGCGGGCGGAGGTTTTGCTGTAAATTCGTTGCAAATAACAGCAAAAACAGCAAACGGCGGAGGGCGATCCGGGGCCGTTTCGCCGTCTATGGAGCGCGGTTGCGGGTTTGGTCAATTGACGCGCGGCATGACTTCCTTGCAGAGGAGTTCGAGCGCCCTCATGACCTGATGGTGCGGGACAGGCCGCCGCAATTGAGTTCGGCGAGGATGCCGTCGAGGCCGAGTTCGTCCTCTAAGGCGCGCAGGCGGCGGGTGATCATGTCCGGCGTGCCGACCAGCACCTGGCCGCCCAGCGCCTCGTCATAGGTCAGGTTTTCCAAGGTCTTGAGCCGCTCGGCGCGGCCCTCGATCGCCCGCGTGCCGGCCCGCGACATCGAATCGCGCAGCCGCTCGGCCTGCTCGCGGTAGAAATGCATCAGGCTTTCGCGCGGCTCCTCGCGCGCCGCCTGCTCGGTCTCGGCGAGATAGGCCGGGACCCGCAGATAGACCTCTCCGCGCCCCTTGTGCCCGGCCGCCTTGTAGGCCGCGCGGTATTCCTCGATCGCCGGGACGAACTCGTCGAACGAGCCGTGCCTTGCGTTGATGAAGATCGGCAGACCGCGCGCGCCGACCGAGGGATAGGTGTCGGGGCTCGCGGCGGCGATGCGGATCGGCGGCGAGGGCTGGCGATAGGGCCTCGGCGTCACCGCGATATTGTGAAAGCTGTAGTATTTGCCGTCGTAATCGACCGCGGGCTTTGTCCAGGCCTCTTCGACGATGTCGAGCACCTCGGCGAAGCGGTCGCGGCTTTCCGCATAGGAGACGCCGTAATCCTCGTAGGTGCGCGGCAGCCCGCTCCTCCCCACCCCGAAGATCAGCCGGCCATGGCTGATCTGGTCGACCGTCGCGGCCTCCTCGGCGAGCCGCAGCGGGTGGCACAATGGCAATACCTGGACCGCGATGCCGATGCCGATGCGGCGGGTCCGCGCGGCAACAGCGCTGGCGACGCTGAGCGGCGCCGACAGCACCGAACGCTGCGGATCGAAATGGAGTTCGGCCAGCCACATCACATCGAGGCCCCATTCCTCGGCGGCCTCGATCTGCTCGAAGGCCTGCGCGAAGCTGTCGGCGTCGCTGCCGCCCGGCACTGCCGGGAACTGATGGAACATGCCGAATTCCATGGTCGGGTCTCCTTCTTGCGGCGCACCCCTGCGGCCGGCCGATCGGATTGTTGCCGCCATCGTGAACATTGCCCCGCCGGTGCGCAACACCGGCGCAGGCCAGTGCCGGCTAATCTTCGGCGAAAAAACGACGCCGGGCGGCCTCGTCGCTGGGAGCGTCGGGGCCGAGGCCGATGAAGTCCGGAATGCGCGTCGCATCCTCGGCGATCAGCGGGAAGGCGCGCGCCCGCAATTGCTGCGCCGCCTCGCCGACCCCGAACCAGAGTTCGCGAACCCATTCGTGGATGCGGTACAGCGACTGGAAATAGGCGTCGTGCTCCTGCGCGTAGGCGGCGGCCGCAACGGCCCAATCGGGCTCGGTGGCGAGGCGGTCGCGCAATGTGCGGGCATCGCGCAAGGCGAGCGACAGGCCGCAGCCGAAGCTCGGATCGCTCGCCGCCGCGGCGTCGCCGACCAGAACGACGCCGTCGCGGTACGGGCGGTCGACCCAGCGATCCGGCCGGTCGAACGAGGCAAGCGGGCCGATCGCGGCGGCGCCGTCGAACCAAGCGGCCGGAGCGCCGACCGCCACCGAACGATCGATGAAGTTCTGCCGGTCCTCGTCGCCGGCGAGCGGCGGCAGAGCGCCCTTACGGAATGCGACATACGCGCGAAAGCGCCGGTTGCCGACCGGAAAGATCACCGACAGTTGCTGAATATCGGGGTTGAGCACGAATTGCGCTGCATCTTCCGGCAATGCCAGGTCGCGGTAGAGAACGCCGGCGACGGTCAGCCAATCAGGGTCCTGGCGGACGGCAAAGCCCGCTTGGACCCGCACCAGCGAATTGCGGCCGTCGGCGCCGACGACGAGCCGCGATGTAATCCGCCGCTCCGCGCCATCCGAACGCAGGACGATCGCCGGTGGCTCTCCCGGGATAATCCCTGCGACCTCGGCCGGGCGCAGCAGTTCCGCACCGGCGGCCACCGCGCGGTCGAGCAGAGCCTGCTGCATTTCCGGGTGATAGAAATCGAGGCAGCCGAGACCCGACGGCGTGGTCGCGGTCAGGTCGCGCGTATCCACGGGCGTCGTCCACCAGCGCGCTTCATGGGCGCATGCCTCGGTGAGCGCCTGGTGCAGGTCGAGCTGGCGCGCCTCGGCCGCACCCCAGGGCAGCATCGCCTCGCCCCGGACGCGGTCGCGAAAGCGCGCTTCCCGCTCGACGATCACGACCCGCGCACCGGCTCCGGCGAGCGATGCCGCGAGGCTCGAACCGGCGATGCCACCGCCGACGATCGCCAGATCGCAGTCCGTCGCTCCGCGCCATCCGAACGCAGGACGATCGCCGGTGGCTCTCCCGGGATAATCCCTGCGACCTCGGCCGGGCGCAGCAGTTCCGCACCGGCGGCCACCGCGCGGTCGAGCAGAGCCTGCTGCATTTCCGGGTGATAGAAATCGAGGCAGCCGAGACCCGACGGCGTGGTCGCGGTCAGGTCGCGCGTATCCACGGGCGTCGTCCACCAGCGCGCTTCATGGGCGCATGCCTCGGTGAGCGCCTGGTGCAGGTCGAGCTGGCGCGCCTCGGCCGCACCCCAGGGCAGCATCGCCTCGCCCCGGACGCGGTCGCGAAAGCGCGCTTCCCGCTCGACGATCACGACCCGCGCACCGGCTCCGGCGAGCGATGCCGCGAGGCTCGAACCGGCGATGCCACCGCCGACGATCGCCAGATCGCAGTCCGTGTCCTTCTCTCCCGAAAAAGGGGGCCGGGCGCCACCGACCGCGTCAGCTTCGAACCCTGCCGGCAAATGTCAAGTCGGCGCGGCGAGCTCCGGGTCTAGGATGTGCCGCCGATCGGCAAGGCAGCGCCGGACGCCGGATTGGGCTATGGTGCGCCGCGGCTGGGTAGGAGGCTTCCGATGGCTGACGATGCGAGGGGCCCGCATCAATTTTCGCCGGTCGAGCAGCAGGCGCTCGAGCATGTGTGGATACACAGCGCGCGCTGGCTCGATCTTGCCGAACGCGACGGGCTCAGGGTCATGGTGCGCGGCGAGGGCTGCCGGCTCTACGACGCGCAGGGCCGCTCCTATCTCGACGGGCTCGCCGGGCTTTATGTCGTCAATGTCGGGCATGGCCGCGCCGAGATCGCCGAGGCGATGGCGAAGCAGGCGCGCGAACTCGCCTATGTCTCCTCGGCGAGCTACACCAACCTCGCCGCCGTGCAACTGGGCGACGTGCTGGCGCGGCTGACACCCGGCGATCTCGACCGGTTCTTTTTCTGCTCCGGCGGTTCCGAGGCGATCGAGAGCGCCATGAAGATCGCCAAGCAGGTGCAGGCGATGCGCGGCTTTCCCAAGCGCTACAAGATCATCGTCCGGCGCGGCGGCTATCACGGCGCGACCTTTGGTGCCATGAGCATCACCTCCTCGCGCAACGAGCGCTTTTTCGGGCCGTTCATGTACGGTGTCAGCTTCGTGCCGTCGCCGAACCGCTACCGTAACGATTTCGAACTCGAGGGCGAAGCGGGCGATCTCGCCTGCGCCGAGGCAATCGCGCAGGAAATCGAGGCGCAGGGCCCCGACACGGTGGCGGCGGTGATAGGCGAGCCGATTTCGGCCTCGAATTCGAACCATGTCCCCTCGCCCAGATACTGGCAGCGGGTGCGCGAGATCTGCGACAGGCACGGCGTGCTGTTGATCCTCGACGAAGTCATCAACGGCTTCGGCCGCACCGGCAAGATGTTCGCGACCGAGCATTTCGGCGTCGTCCCCGATTTAATGACGATGGCGAAGGGTCTCTCCTCGGGCTATGCGCCGATAGCCGCGGTGGCGGTCGGCAGCCGTCTCTATGACGAATTCAAGAAACAGGACGTGGCGCTCGCCCATCTGCTGACCTTTGGCGGGCAGGCGGTTTCCTGCGCGGCGGCATTGAAGAACATCGAAATCCTGGAGCGCGAGGAACTGCCGCAGCGCGCCGCTGAACTGGGCCCGTATCTGCTTGGCCTGCTCGAAGGGCTGCGCGCGGCACCCGACGGTCGGCGACGTGCGCGGCCTGGGGCTTCTCTGCGCCGTCGAAATCGTCAAGGACAAGGCGACGAAGGAGCCCTTCGGCTGGGGGCCGGCCGCGGCGGCGCATCCGTTCTGCCGCCGGCTCTCCGAACTGATGGAAGCGCGCGGGCTCCTGACCCGCGTCTTCATGTCGATCCAGTTCTGCCCGCCGCTCGTTGTCAGCCGCGCGGAAATCGACGAGATGGTCGCGATCGTCGACGAGAGCCTCGGGATCGCCGAGCGAGAATTCGGTTTTGCCTGACCCGGTGGAGGAAAAATGGCCTACGAGCATGTACTTGTCGAACGCGAGGACGGCATCGGCATCGTGACGTTGAACCGGCCGGACAAGCTCAACGCGATGAACCGGCTGCTGTCGCGCGAATTGCGCGATGCGGTCAAGGCGTTGGACGCCGACGACGAGATCGGCTGCATCGTTATCACCGGCGCCGGCACGCGCGCCTTTTCCGCCGGCGGCGACATCCACGAGCAGCGCGAGGACGACCGGCGTTTCACGCAAGAGGAACTCGACGCGCGGCGCGGCCGCGGCGAGCTACGAGATCGCCGCCAGCGCCAAGCCGACGATCGGCATGCTGAACGGCCTCGCCTATGGCGGCGCGGCGGTGCTTGCTTCCTCGCTCGACATGAGGGTCGGCTGCGAGGACACGAAGTTCCGCTTTCTCGCCGCCGCCTACGGTCGGATCAACAGCACCTGGACCTTGCCGAACCAGGTCGGCTGGCCGATCGCCAAGGAGCTGCTGTTCACCGCGCGCGTCGTCGAGGCCGAGGAAGCCTACCGCATCGGCCTTCTGAACCATCTCGTGCCGCGCGCCCAATTGCGCGAAAAGACGATGGAAATCGCCCGCATGATCGCCGGCAACAACCGCGCCGCAGTGATCGGCGTCAAGGCGCTGATGTTGAAGCAGATGGCGCAGAATTTGGAGGAGCAGTACGAGGAAGAGCGCCACTACACGACGCATGTCGTGCGCGGTGCGCGCGCCGAGGAAGCTTTCCCCGAATTCATCGCGCGGCGCGGCCGGCCGCTCGCCTGACGCGCCATGCCGCAAGCGAAAACCGCCGCCTATGGTTCCTGGGCTTCGCCGATCACCTCCGACCTGATCGTCGCCGCCTCGATCGGGCTTGGTGAGATCCTGCTCGACGGCGAGGATGTGTACTGGCTCGAAAGCCGGCCGCAGGAAGGCGGGCGCTCGGTCCTGGTGCGGCGCGCCCCGGACGGCAATATCGCAGACGTCACCCCGCCGCCCGCTTCCGGCGCGACCTTCAGTGTGCGAACCCGGGTCCATGAATACGGCGGCGGCGCCTATCTCGGCGCCGGCGGCACGGTCTATTTTAGCAACGATCTCGACCAGCGGCTTTATCGCCAGGACCACGGCGGGGAGCCCATCGCGATCACCCCCGAACCGGGTCTGCCGCGCGGCCTGCGCTATGCCGATGGTGTGATCGACGCGGCGCGCGGCCGCATGATCTGGGTGCGCGAGGACCACACGACCGGGGCGGCCGAGGCGGTCAACGCCCTGGTCGAGATCCCGCTCGATCCCGGCAAGGCGCAGCGGGTTTTGCAGGTGGGCGCCGATTTTTACGCAGCGCCCCGGCTCAGTCCCGACGGCGGCCGGCTCGCCTGGCTCGAATGGAACCATCCGAGCATGCCGTGGATCGGCTGCCAGCTCTGGGAGGGCGAGCTCGGCGACGACGGCGGCATCGCCCGAAAACGCCTCGTCGCCGGCGGCGAGGACGAATCGATCTTTCAGCCGGAATGGTCGCCCGACGGCGTCCTCTATTTCGTGTCCGACCGTGCCCAACCCGGCGTCGAGGGCCGCTGGTGGAACCTTTGCCGCGCCGGCGCCGGCGGGCCAGAGCCGGTCTGCCCGATGGCGGCGGAATTCGGCCGACCGCAATGGGGCTTTCGCATGTCGGCCTACGCGTTCGAGAGCGGGCGAAGGCTGATATGCAGCTACATCGAGAACGGCCTGCACCGCCTGGCCAAGATCGATCCGGGCTCGGGCCAATTGGAGCCGATTGCGACCTCCTCGCAGGACATCTCCTCGGTGCGCGCGGCGGGCGGCAAGGTCTATTTCCGCGGCGGTTCGCCGACGAGCCCGCCGGCCATCATCGAGCGAGACCTCGCTTCGGGCGGCGAGACGGTGCTGAGATCGTCGACAAGCCTCGATGTCGAAGCCTATCGGGGCTACATCTCGGCGGCGGAGCCCGTGACCTTCGACACCGAGGGTGGGCTCCACGCCTACGGCCTCTTCTATCCGCCGCGCAACTGCGATTTCATTGGACCCGAGGGGCAATTGCCACCGCTTTTGGTGCATTGCCACGGCGGTCCGACTGCCGCCGCATCGCCGACGCTCAGCTGGGGCACGCAATATTGGACGAGCCGCGGCTTTGCCGTTCTCGACGTGAATTACGGCGGCAGCACCGGCTACGGCCGCGAATTCCGGCTCCGGCTGCAAGGCAATTGGGGTGTGGTCGACGTCGCCGACTGCGTCAATGGCGCGCGTCATCTGGCCGAGGTCCGCCATGCGGTCGATCCCGAGCGCTGGGCGATCAGCGGCGGCAGTGCCGGCGGGTTCACGACCCTGGCGGTGCTGACCTTTCGCAAGGAATTCAAGACCGGCGCCAGTTATTACGGCGTCAGCGATCTCGAAGCGCTGGCCAAGGACACGCACAAATTCGAATCCCGCTACCTCGACGGGCTGATCGGGCCCTATCCCGAACGGCGCGACCTCTATGTCGCGCGCTCGCCATTGCACAGCGCCAGGTTGCTGTCGGCGCCGGTCGCATTCTTTCAGGGGGCGGAGGACCGCGTGGTGCCGCCGCAGCAGGCAGAGGCGATGGTCGAGGCCTTGCGCCGGCGCAACATCCCCTCACTCTACCTGTTGTTCGACGGCGAGCAGCACGGCTTTCGCCGCGCCGATAACATCAAGCGCGCGCTCGACGCCGAACTCTATTTCTATTCAACCTTCCTGACCGGCGAACGCCTCGAATTCCCGGTCCCGCCCCACTGAACGCCGTTTGCTGTTTCTGCTGTTATTTGCAACGAATTTACAGCAGATCGCATCCGATGAGATCGCCAAAGTCGCAATATGGCATGTGATTGTGGCAATTTTACCGACGGCGGCGAGGCTCAGCTCACTTGCGGATCGCGTTGCTGCCGACCGACCGGCGATGGGGAGAGCGTTAATGGCCGATGACTTCGAAACCTGCCTCGCCTTCGCGCTGCGCGAGGAAGGCGGTTATGTCGATGACCCGGCCGACCCGGGCGGGGCGACCAATATGGGCGTCACCTTGGCGACCTATCGCCAGTGGTCTGACAATCCTGACCTCGGCGCGGTGCAGGTCCAGGACATGACGGAGCGAACCGCAAGGGCGATCTACCGGTCGCTCTACTGGAACCCATTGCGGGCCGACGCTCTGCCGGCGGGCGTCGATCTGAGCGTCTTCGATATGGGCGTTAACGCCGGGATCTGGGGATCGGCCCGGATACTGCAGCAATGCCTGGGATTTACCGGGGAAGAGGTCGACGGCTCCGTCGGTCCCGAAACTCTCGCGGCCGTGGCAAAGCGCAATCCACGAACCCTGATCGATGATCTGGCCGACCGGCAGGCGGCCTATTATCGATCGCTGGTCGACTTCCCGAGCTTCGGCAGGGGTTGGCTCAATCGCACCCAAGCACGCCGGAACGCCGCCTTGGCGATGATCGCACAAGCGCGCCCGACCGAGGTCTGACGGTCGCGCGGCCGTTTCGCTGGAAATCGGGGAAGCGAGTTCACCGACAAATCGTCGCCGGGCTGCGGCCTGGACGCGCGGCTTTGGCGGACGCATTCTTTCGCCTTGGCGGGCCGGATCAGCAGCACACCGACCGGCCAGCGGGAGAAAAACACGATGAGAATCGGCCTCTTCTACCAGATCCAGGTGCCCAAGCCCTGGACCGCGTCGAGCGAGTCGCAGCGCATCTACGAGGCGCTCGAACAGATCCCCTATGCCGAGGAGCAGGGCTTCGACAGCGTATGGTTTTCCGAGCATCACTTCCGCCCGGTGTGGTCGCACAACAGCGCCCCCGATTTGACCCTCGCGGCGGTCAGCCAGCACACGAGCCGCATCCGTCTCGGGATCGGGGTCGTCTTGGCGCCGATCCACCATCCGCTGCATGTCGCCGCGCGCATGGCGACGCTCGACATTCTGAGCAAGGGGCGGGTCGATGTCGGGCTCGGCCGCACCGGCTATCCCTATCAGCTCACACCGTACGGCAGCGACCTGCAGGACACGCGCGGCATGTGGCAGGAATTCGCCGATGTGCTGCCGCGCATCTGGACCCAGGAGGAAATCTCCTATGACGGCCGATATTACCATATCCCGCGCCGCGAGGTATTGCCGAAGCCGTTGCAGCGCCCGCATCCGCCGTTGTGGTCGGCAGCCGGCAGCGACGAGACCGCACTCCTCGCCGGCAATCTCGGGATGGGCGGGCTGTTCGGCAGCGAGGGCGGTCCCGACCGCGTGCGCGAACTGATGGCGATCTACCACGAGGCGCTGGAATCGGCGCCGAGAAATGGCGGCTCGGCGCCGCGCGCGGCACTGATGACCGCCGGCTACTGCCACGAAGACCCGGAGGTCGCGACCCGCCGCGGCACCGAACTCGTCGGCTGGTATATCGAACAGCAGCGCGAGCGCGCGCGTCTCGTATGGCGCGACTACGATCCCTGCGACAGTGCCGCCCGATTACCGCGGCTATTACGCGCGCGATCAGCGTCTCGCCGCCGGGCCGCATCCGGGCGAGCCCACCCCCGCGGAGGTGTGTGAGGAGGGTACGAGGTTCTGCGTCGGCACGCCCGCCGAATGCATCCGATTTCTCGAACTATACGAGGCGCTCGGCATCGAGGAAGTGATCCTGCTGTGCGCGGTCGGTCCCGCAGAGCATCAGGAGGTCATGCATACGCTGCGCCTTTTCGGCGAGGAGATCATCCCGCATTTCCACCGGCGCGAGACGCGCGCGCCGGCGCGGCAGGCATCGGCATAGCGAAGGCCGCCGGCGACGCTATCGGATGCGCGCCTCTTCCCGCCTTTACGAGGGCGGATTGCTGCTCGGCTCTCTGCTGCTGCCCGTCAATGGAATTGCGGCTTTACCTTCTCGCACATCAATTGCAGCGATTTCAGGACCCGCTGGTTCGGGATCTTGGTGCCGCAGTTCATCTCGGCGAGGATGCCGTCGAGGCCTAATTCCTCCTTCAGCCCCATCAGCCGGTCGGTCACCTGCTCCGGCGTGCCGACAATGATCTTGTCGCGCAACGCCTCGTCATAGCTGATCGTCTGCAGTCGCCGGCCGCGCGCCGCCCGGTCCTCGATCGCCCGCACGCCGGCGCGGGTCGCCGAATCCTCGAGCCGCTCGCCGAGATAGCGGTAGAAATACATGATGCTCTCTTCGGGCTCAGCGCGGGCCTGCGCCGCGGTCTCGGCGATATAGACGGGGGCCCGCAGAAAGACCTTGCCCTCGCCCGGATGACCCGCCGCCTTGTACGCCTCGCGGTATGCCTTGATGTTCGGCGCCAGCTCCGAGAGCGTGCCGAGGCGGACCGCGACGAAGACGCCGTGGCCGAGCGCGCCGATCGCCGGGAAGGTGTCGGGGCTGTTGGCGGCGATGCGGATTTCGGGCCACGGCTTCTGATAGGGCTTCGGGGTCAGCCGGACATTTTCGAACTTGTAGTACTTGCCGGAATAGGAGAACGAGTCCTCGGTCCAGGCGCGCTTCAGGATGTCGAGCGTTTCGGCGAAGCGCTCGCGGCTCTCGCCATAAGGCACGCCATAGGCTTCGTAGGTGCGGGGAAAACCGCTGCGGCCGACGCCGAAGATCAGCCTGCCATGGCTGATCTGGTCGACGGTGGCGGCTTCCTCGCCGACGCGCAGCGGGTGGCACAGCGGCAGCACCTGGACGCCGGTGCCGATCTTGATGCTCTTGGTGCGGGCGGCGATCGCTGCGGCGATTGTCAGCGGCACCGCACAGACCGAACGCTCCGGCGCGACGTGGATTTCGGCGAGCCACATCGCGTCGAGCCCCCATTTCTCGGCGGCGTCGACCTGCGCGAACGACTTGGCGAAAGCCGCTTCCTGGCTCGTCCCGGCCGGGCATTGAAACTCGTGGAACATGCCGAATTCGAACGCCATTCCTTTTTCTCCCTCTCACCTGGCCGCGGCGCCGCGATTGCCGTTGCGCAATCCGTTCAGCTTAGAAGCGATGGCTGGGCGGCGCCAGTCCCGAAATCCTCGGCCGGCGGCCGCGGTGCGTGCTCGACGGCGTGATCAAAAAACCCGCACCCATGGCTTGATTTGTGGCAGAGTTTCGCGGCGCGGATTTCGAGTGCCGCGCAACGCCGGAGACGGAGAAACCGATGCAATTAATGTACTTCACCGAGCAGCCGATGTCGGCCTATCCGGCCCAGACGGGCCTGGAGTTCGGGGCCACGGCGCTGATGTTCTCCAACAAGTATTTCGACCCGGTCGCCGGCAGCCGGCTCTATAACGAATATCTCGAGCATTACATCTACGCCGAGGAGATGGGCATCGAAGGCTTCATGCTGAACGAGCACCACAACGCGCCGTTCTGCATGCAGGCCAAATGCAACATCTTCGCCTCGATCCTCGCCGCGGTGACCAAGGAGGCGAAGATCGTCCTCCTCGGCAATCCGCTGCCGCTGGCCGAGAACCCGGTGCGGCTCGCCGAGGAACTGGCGATGATCGACATGATCTCGAAGGGCCGGCTGGTCTCGGGCTTTGTCCGCGGCGGCGGCCAGGAGCAGCTTGCCGCCGGCGTCAACCCCGCCTTCAACCGCGAGCGCTTTCAGGAGGCGCACGATCTGATCGTCGCGGCCTGGACGCGGCGAGGGCCCGTTCCGCTGGGAGGGCACGCACTACCAGCACCGCGTCGTCAACCCGTGGGCGGTGCCGTTGCAGAAGCCGCATCCGCGCGTCTGGATCCCGGGCGTGATCAGCATCGAGACGATCATCTGGGCGGCGCAGCACGGCTATCCCTATATCGCGCTCAACACGCCGGTCGAGCGGACCAAGCAGATCTGGCAGATCTACGACAACGCGGCGGCCGAGGCGGGGTTCACCGCCGGGCCCGACTATCACGGGCTGCTGAAGCAGATCCATGTCGCCGAGACCGAGGAGAAGGCGATCGAGAACGCGCGCCAGTTCATGTGGATGCAGGGCGAATTCACCGGTCTGGCGCATCCGGTGTGGAGCACGCCCTCGGGCTACGGCAGCCCGGAGAACCGCCGCGCCTTTGTCGAATTCGCCACCGGCCGGTCGAAGAACCCGCGCTACCGCCCGGCGCTGGAAAAGCAGCTCGAAGAGCTGATGATCATCGCCGGCACGCCAAAGCAGGTGATCGCCAAATTGCGCATCCTGTTGGAAGAGACGCGGCCCGGCATCCTCGCCTTCTGGGGGAATGACGGCACGTGTCACGCACCAGGACGCCAAGACCTGCATCCGCCTCCTGGGCCAGGAGGTGTTCCCGGCGGTGCGCGAGATGGCCAAGGAATTCGACCTCAAGAGCCCGTTCGAGACGAACCAGCCGGTCAGCGTCGATTACATGCAGAACCTGACCCCGGTGCGCGCGGCCGCCGAATAGGGCAGGGCTCATTTCCGTGACGGCTGGCGCTGCCGCCGGCCGTTGCCGATATCTTTGTGGAGCGCGCTCATGCCGTCGATCGTCGGTACCTGGAAGCTCGTGCGCGCGACCGCGCGGGACGCGGCGGGCAATTTGCTTCCTTCGCCCTACGGCCAGCAGGGGATGGGGCGGGTCGTCTTTACCGAGGGCGGGCGGATGATGTCGGTCGTCTGCGACGGCCGGCCCGATTTGCCCGCCGGCGCCAGCCGCGACTACAGCTCCTATTGCGGCAACTACACCTGCGACGGCGCCCGGCTCGTCACCCGGGTCGACGCCGCCTCGGACCCGAGCCGGATCGGCAGCGACCAGGTCCGCGGCGTGCGTTTCGAGGGCGAATTGCTGGTCCTGACGCCGCCGGCGCGCGGGTCGGGCGACGCGGCGGAACACCGAGAGATCACCTGGGAACGCATCGCCCCCGAATAGGCTAGCCGAGCGCGCCCGAACTGCGCAGTGCTGCGATCTCGGGCGGGGCGAGGCCGAGGACGTCGCGCAAGACCGCCTCGGTGTCGGCGCCGAGTGCGGGCGCCGGGCCGGTGACGCGGCCGAAGCTCGCCCGCCACGGCAGGCCCGGAACCACGCCCGTGTCCCGAGCATTCCAGAATTCGCGCGCCCGCAAATGCGGGTCGGCGACAAGATCGGACGCGTCGGCGAGCGCTGCGGCCGGGACGCCGGCTCGGCGCAGCGTTGCCGCGGCGGCCGCAGCCGATTGCGGCGCCAGCCACTGCGCCAGCGCAGCCTCGATCGTCCGCCGCTTCCCCATGCGTTCCGAAAGGCCGAGCGACCGTGATGCCGACAATGCCGGAACCAATTCGCAGAGGCCTTGCCATTGCGCCTCGTTGGTGACGGCGAGCGCGAGCCACGCATCCTCGCCGGCGCAATGCCAGGCGCCGTGCGGGCAATGCCGGTCGGAAGCGTTGCCCATCGGCCGCGGCGGTTCGCCGGTCTGCGCCGCGAGCAGCGGTTCGGCCATCGTCCACAGCATCGCCTCGATCATCGAAAAATCGATGCGCGCGACGCCGCCTGCCTGTCGCCGCTGCCAGATCGCCGCGGCGACGCCGAAGGCGAGCATCAGCCCGCACATCGGGTCGAGCCAGGCAAAGCCGACCCGCGGCGGCATGTCCGGATGGCGGTTGAGGCCGGCAAATCCGGCATAGCATTGCAACAGCGTGCCGTAGGCGACGGCCTGCGCTTCAGGGCCGGTGCGCCCGAGACCGGAGGCCGAGACGTAGATCAGTTCGGGGTTGAGCGCCCGCAGATCGGCGGCGCCGAGGCCCAGCCGCTCCATGACGCCGGTCGCGAAATTCTCGATCAGCACATCCGATCTGGCGGCGAGCGCGCGGGCGACGGCGACGGCTTCGGGCTTTTTGAGATCGAGCACGACGCCGCGTTTGCCTTCGCCGAGCACGGTGTGCAGGTGCGACGTCCGGCCAGGATCGCCACGGCCCGGCGCCTCGATCTTGATCACTCGGCGCCCATCGCGGCCAGGTGCCGGGTCACCGTCGGGCCGGCGATGACCCAGCTGAAATCGAGCACCCGGACCCCGGCGAGCGGCATCGAACCGCCCTCTCCCGGCCGCGGCGTCATCCCCTCTTCGACATGCAGGCCGAAAGGTGGACCCGGCGCCTTGACGGCGCGGCCCCCGATCTCGACCGATCGATAAAACCGGCGATGCTCGAGTTGCGGCGAGGCCAATTGTTCTGTCGGCTCGCGTAACGGGAAGCTGGGCACATGCGCCCGCTGCGCCGCGTCGGCGATCCACTGCTTGTCGTAGTTCCGGCTCCACGCCGACAGCAACGGGTAGAGCGCGTCCCAATTGGCGATCCGGCCGGATTTGGCCGCAAAGCGCACGTCCCGCCCCCAATCGGGCGACCCCATGACTTCGAGCCACGCCGCCCATTGCCGCTCCTCGCGAGGCGAGATCGCCGCGTAGCCGTCGCGCGCCGGCAATATCGTGACGGTGGCGCCGTTGCCGTCGCCCACCCGCTTGCGCGGGCGGCTTTTGCCTTCGAGCCCGGCATTGGCAAGCTCGCCGATCGCCAATGTCGCCAGCGCCTCCTCGATCGAAACATCGATCTCGGCGCCGGGTGCGGCCGCCAATGCCGCGTGCATGCCGGCGCACGCGGCGGCGAGCCCGCCGATGAGCGCGGATTGTTCGCCAACCGGGCGGATCGGCGCCTCGCCCAAATCGTCGACCTGCCCGGTCAACAGCCGGGCGATGCCGCTCGAAAAGAACAGCGTCAGATCGCTGGCCGGATCGTCGGCCCTGGGGCCGGTCTGGCCATAGGGCGAAATCAATAAAAGCGCCGCCCTTGGATTGCGCCGACGCAAAAAGGCAGGATCGCATTGCCGCCGGCGAAGCTCGCCGGGCCCGCCTTCGCAGACGATCAAATCGGCCGCGGCGAGCGCGTCGCCGGCCGCTGCCGCAGCGCCGTCGAGCATTGTCTTGCCGCGGTTCAGATGAGCGACAAGCGGGCGTCGACAGCATCGGGTCGATCGCGACGACGGCTGCCCCGAGATCGGCGAAGAGCTTGCCGCACACCGCCGCTGCCAATCCATCGCCGATCTGTACCACCCGAAACCCCGCCAATAACCCCATGCCGAATTTCCCGATGTCAGCGACGCAATGGCTCGATTATGCCGTCGCCGCGGGCCTCATGGTAAAGCATGATGCCGGCGGCGCGGAATCCGGAGGGCGGGATGCAGCGATTGGGGATCGCGTTTTCAGGCGGCGTCAGCCCGGCCGAAACCGTCGACTGCGTGAAGCTTGCCGAGGAACTCGGCTATAAATCGGCGTGGGTCGCCGAAGGCCATGGCGGCGACCAGTTTGCGACATTGGCCGCTTGCGCGACGCAGACGACGACAATCCTGCTCGGGACCGCAATCACCAGCGTCTTTGTCCGCATCGGCGCCGACGATCGCGATGGCCGCGGCCACGCTCGACGATATTTCCCGCGGGAGGTTCATTCTCGGCGTCGGTTCGAGCCATAAGGCGCAGGTCGAGCCCGAGCACGGCGTCGCCTATGGCAAGCCCTTGACGCGGGTCAAGGAGACGGTCGCCTTCGTCCGCGCGTTATTGGCCGACGGCCGGGCGGGGTATGACGGCGAAACGATCCGGATCGCGGGCTTCGATCTGTGGTTCGAGCCGCGCCGCCGGGCGGTGCCGATCTATGCCTCCGCAGTTTTCCCTAAGATGCTGGCGCTCTGCGGTGAAATCGCCGATGGCGTCATTTTGACGCGGAGTTCGCTCTGCAACCGGCGCGTCCGTACGACGGACGGTGACCGAAGCCGCGGAGCGGGCCGGGCGGGACCCAGGGAGCATCGTCATTACTTCACTGCTGCCCGCCGCCGTCGCCGACAGCCGGGTCGAGGCGCTCGCGGCATTGCGGCCGGGTCTTGCCTTCTATGCCGGCTTTTTCCCGCGCTACAACCGGCTGATGGCCGAGCATGGCTTCGCCGAGGAGGCGGCGGCGATCGCGTCGGCGTGGGCGCGCGGCGATCGGGCGGCGGCCGAGCGCGCGGTCAGCGACGCGATGATCGACGCCAGCAGCATCGCTGGCGCCGCGGCCCAGTGCCGGGAGCGCCTCGAAGCCTATCGCCAATCCGGCATCGACCTGCCGATCCTCAGCCCGTTCGCCCGCGGACCCGATGCGAAACAGAAATTCGCGGCCGTGATCCGGGCCTGCGCGCCATCGGCCGTAACCTGCTAGAATTTGTGGCCGCCGCCACCGGATCGGGATCGGGATCGGGATCGCCGGTGGAAATGTTGACACCTCGGGAGCGCATCGAAATAATCTGTCGAGGGATGGAGTTCCCGCGAGTGTGCCGATGAGGCTGATGAAATCCTGATGCGCGTCAACGCAAAGGGATCGCGTTGGCTGGTTCCACCACCGAGGTGGGCGATCGGTCCGTGGCCCGCCTCCAACGCAATCTGGCTCGACCTGCGACCGGCTGGCGCACATGCGCACAGCACGGCGGGCGAGGTCGGCGCCGAGGCGGTGACGCGGGGGAATTTTCCTTTTCCGACGCGCCTTCGACGACGCGGGAGGGAGCGCCGGCGGCCGAGCCGGATTGGGCGCTGCGCGTCGCGCCGCGAACCGCCGGCGTCGAGGGGCGGTCGAGCCTGCCGCATCGGCTCATTCGCCGGCTCGATGCGGCGCTCCGGCGGTTCTACGGCATATATGAATTCAGCGACCGGCCGGAGTGCCTGTTGCGCATTGCGGTCAGCCGCTGCGAGCGCGATGTGCGGCTCGCTGGCGGCAGGGAGCTGAAGCGCGGCGCCGAGATATTGGAACTGCATTTGTGGAACGAGCATCTGCCTAAGGTTGAGGCGCTGGGTGTCGGCCTCGGCCGGCTGAATGCATTGCGCGGGCTGATCGCGGCCTCGCTCTACGAACTCGCCGACCACCTCGCCGCCGAGCCGGCGCTTTGCCGCGTCGAGGCGATCCAGGCGCGCGCCGCTCTGGTCTCGCGTAGCCGGGTCTCGAAGCTGCTCTCCGTCGCCCGGACCTACGGCTTCGGAAAAGCGGAATACGTTGAGGGCGAGAGCCTTTGGCGCCGCTTCCATGGCTTTTGCGAGAATTTTCTGATCTGTGCGCTCGCCTGGACCTTCAACCCGGCGGCATTGCGCCGTAATCGGCTGCTGCGGACCCGCTGCGAACTCTGGGTGTCGCGCGACGCCTTTATCGCCCGCTACGGCCCGCATTCGCTGGAGCGTCGCCGGGGTCCCGGGATGCAAGCATCCTGCGCTTCGGGTTCGTGCTCGGCTGACGCCCCGTCGCGTAGGATGGCCGCGGCTCGCGGCATCGCGGCATGACGGACGCTGCGCAATGGCGCATTATTTGCGTCGCGGAGCGGCGCGCGAGCGCAATATGCCGGTGACAAACGTTTATCCGTTGGCCGATCGCGGAGATCGGCGGAAAGAATCAGGGGAAGCACGCCAACGCAAGCGATAGGAGATAGCGATGCCGTTCGATGGTACGGAGTTGGGAGCGCCGGCGGCGCTGGACACCGGACTGTTCCCGATTTGGAGCCGGCATGGCTCCCGGCTCTGGTTGGAGGCGCGCTCGCGCCGCGAGCGGCGCAGGAAGGCGCCGGCCAGCTTGCGCGCACTCGTCTTTCCTGATTACGCGGCCCAGACTGTGCAGCTGCTCGAAGACGCCCGCGATCTGATCAAGGATCCGCAGCACTGGACGCAGGGCACCTATCGCTCGTTTCGCGGTCGGCGCTGCGCGGTCGGCGCCTTGCGGGCCGTGGCGCGGCGGCTGTCGGGGCCGCGCCCGGCCTGGGCAGCGCATCGGCTGCTGATCGACATCGCCCGATCGCGCGGCTTTGCCAGCGTCGAGGCGATGAATGACCACTCCTCGCATCACGACGTCGTGAGCGCCTTCGACGAAGCTGTCCGGCGGGCCGAGATCACCGCGATGGTCGCGCGGGAGGCGGTCGCCTGACATAGCGGGCGGCGCTTCCTCGGCGATCCTCGCCGGTGACTTTCGGGGGAGGCTCGTCCGGCGAACGTCGCGGTCGCGCCTGTTGTTCGCGGTCGAAGCCCGCCGGCGCTGATCGAACGTGGCGAAGGAGCGCCAAACTCTGACAGCCGGTCCGGCGGCATGATGGCGGCGCCGCTTTCGGAATTGGCTTGGCTGGCGCTGGCGGTCGCCGCGGCCGGCGTCGTGACGGGGCTGCTCGCCGGCACATTCGGGATCGGCGGCGGCGCTGTCATCGTGCCGGTGCTTTACGAGGTGTTCCGCTTGCTCGACGTCTCCGAGGCGGTGCGCATGCAGCTCTGCATCGGCACCTCGCTTGCGATCATTCTGCCGACGGCGGTGCGCTCCTATCGCGCGCACCGGGCGAGAGGGCTGGTGATCCCCGGGGTGTTGCGATCGTGGTCGTTGCCGGCTGTCGCGGGTGTTGCCGCGGGTGCGTTCATCGCGGCCTTCGCCCCCGCCGACGTGTTCAAGCTCGCGTTCATCGCGATCGCCGCGTTCATCGCCGCCAGGCTGCTGATCGGCAGCGACCGTTGGGTTCTGGGCGCGGAGCTGCCGGGTAATGCGGTGATGCGGGGGCTCGGGTTTGCGATCGGTCTCGCCTCGTCCCTGATGGGTATCAGCGGCGGCTCGCTGTCGACGATGGCGCTGACGCTTTACGGCAAGCCGATCCATAACGCGGTTGCGACCTCGGCCGGTCTCGGCGTCCCGATCACGATCGCCGGCGCCATCGGCTATCTGCTGGCCGGCCTGCCGCATCACGATCTCTTGCCGCCGCTGTCGCTGGGTTTCATCTCGGTGATCGGCGTCGTGCTGATCGCGCCGATCTCGAGCTACGTCGCCCCGCTCGGCGCCCGGCTCGCCCACGCGCTGGCCAAGCGCCAACTGGAAATCGCCTTCGGACTCTTCCTGCTATTGGTCTCGCTACGCTTTCTCGTCAGCATGCTCGCCGGGTGACGAGCAGGCCAAACCCTCAGGGAGGCGTGAGCCGGTACACGCGCGCCGCCGTGCCGCTGTAGAGTGCGGTCTTTTCGGCCGCCGAGGCGCCCTCGGTGATGCGCTTGAACGCATTCCACAATTCGGTGTAGCCGCCCGATTGCTTGTCCGGCGGAAAGTTGCTCTCGAACATGCAGCGGTCGACGCCGAAAGCCTCGATGCAGGGCTCGATATACATCCGCCACGCCTCGGCCAACTCCTCCGAGGACGGCGGCAGGTCGCGCTCGTGGAAGTCGAAGCCGAACGAGGTCATGCCCACCCCGCCCAGCTTGATGTTGACGTTCGGGCATTTGGCGAGTTCGGCGATGTCCTTCTTCCAGCCGGCGAGGATCTCCTGGCGATGGCCGCGATAGGGGCCGACCCCGAGCACGCCGCCGACATGGTTGAGGATGATCGTCGTCTGCGGGAAGGCGCGGGCGAGATCGATCGCATCCGGCAATTGCGGATGGTACTGCCAGGATTCGAAACTGAGCCCGAGCGGCGCCAATTGCGCGAACCCCTCGCGGAACTTTGGCTCGCGCACCAGATGCGGCGGCACGACGCGGGTCGCGTGTTTCTGGACCGCCTCGTTCGGGTCCCAGGAAACGCCGTGACGAATGCCGCGGAAACGTCCGCCCGCGACCGCGATCTCGGCCTCCAATACCTCGCGCACCCGCGCTCCGAGCGTCAGGTCGGCGTGGCCGACGATCGCTTCGGCGACACGGCAAGGGCCGAACCCGCCGGAAGCGCTCATCGCGGAGATGCCGTTGACGAATTCGACCTCGCCCACGGGCGCCATCTCGGCCGGACCGTCCTTCTTGTACATCGAGCGGCATTCAAGAAAGACGGTCGAGACGATGTTGTGTCCGCCGCCGATGTCCTCGAGAAGCTCGTCGAGCAGATACCGCCCACGCTGCGGCGTGTCCCAGAAATGGTGGTGCGGGTCGATGATCGGCAACGCCGGCTCGAGCGCCGCCTCGCGCGGCCGTTTGGCGAGCCACGCCTTCAGCGCGGCGGCGTCGCGATAGGCAAGGCCCGGATATTCGCCCTTCGCGTCCCCTGTCATGGCACCGTCCCTCACTCCGCCGCGGCGGCGGTCCTGGTGTCGCGGAAGGCCGGGATCACCTCCTTGGCGAAGCGGTCGAGGTCTTCGAGCTGGATGTCGAGCGGGGTGCCGAGCGGGGTCGCGCAGATCACCCGGTCGATGCCGGGATAGCGCTTCTCGACCGCCTTCAGCTGCTCGACGATGTCCTCCGGCCGGCCGGCGAGAAAGCCGCCCGCCTTCACCGCATCCTCGATCGTCGGCAATTTGACCGTGCCGGCGAGCTTGGGGTCGCGCATCGCCGCGATCTGCTCGTCGGTGAGCGCCCGCACCAGGCGCAATTCGCCGAACATCTTCATGTTCTCTTCGTAATGCGGTGCGGCCTCGCGGATCGCCTGCTCGCGGGAGGGCGCGATGTGGAACTGGTAGCCGAGCGCCAGCCGCTCGCCGAGTTCGAGCTTGACGCCGCGCCGGGCATAGGCCGCCTGGAAGCCGACCATGTGCCGCTCGACCGCACCGCCTTCGGCCGAGCCGCCGCCGATCACGCCGCGGATGCCGTGCTTCGCCATGAAATCGAAGGCGCGCTCCGAGCCCGATTGGATCGGCTGCCAGCATTCGACCGGCAGCCGCTCGGGCGCCGGCACCAGCGTGATCTCCTTCAGCGTGTAGCCGCGATACGGCACCTCCGGCGGGATCGTGTAGTACTTGCCCTTGTGCGAGAAGGGCTTCCCCTCGAACGCCTTGAACAGGATGTCCACACCTTCCTCGAAAATCTCGCGGTTGGCGTTCTGGTCCATCAACGGCGAACCGAAGCTCTCGACCTCGCGGGTGTGATAGCCGCGCGCGACGCCAAAGGTCACCCGCCCGCCGGTCAGGATGTCGGCCATCGCGTAATCTTCCGCGAGCCGCAGCGGGTGCCACATCGGCACGACATTGAAGCCGCAGCCGATCCTGATGTTCTTCGTCACCCCGCACAAATGCATCGCCATCATCAGGAGGTTCGGGATCAGTTCCGTCCCTTCGGGCTGGAAATGATGCTCGGCCATCCAGAACGTGTCGAAGCCGCGCTCGTCCATGCACTTGGCGTAGGCGACGACCTTGTGCATCGCCTTGGCCAACTCTTCTTTCGAATAGCAGCGCTCGTTGATCGGCGTGCCGGCATAGCCGAGGTTCTCCATGTCGGCGGTGCCGTAATAGGAACTGTCGAATTTTGTGATCATTGGCTTTTCCTCACTCTTCCGCGCGCTGCGGGCAGTGTTTCACGCGGTTAGGCGAATGACAACCTTCGGCCTGGCAAGCTTGACATGTGTACCACATGATTTCATGTTATCCACATGCCAACGATGATCCAGATCCGCAATGTTCCCGATGCGCTGCATCGCCAACTGAAGTCGCGCGCGGCGCTCGAAGGCATGTCTCTTTCTGACTACCTGCTCACGGAATTGCGCCGAGTGGCCGAGCGGCCAAGTCTCGCAGAATTGCGCGAACGCCTGGAGAAGCGACCCGCAACCGACCCCATCCCCTCACCGGAAGAGGCAATCCGCGCCGAGCGCGACGCCCGGTGATCGTGGTCGACGCCTCGGCGCTGGTAGAAATGCTGCTGCAGACGCCTGCGGCTGCCGCTGTTCGGGAGCGCCTGTTCGGCACTGAGCAATCGCTGCACGCGCCTCATCTGATCGATATCGAGGTGGCGCAGGTGCTGCGCCGCTATGCGGCGAGCGGCCGGGTTGAACCAGGACGCTGCCGCGACGCTCTGGAAGACCTGCTCGATTTCCCCCTAGACCGCTACCCTCACGACCTGCTGCTGCCGCGCGTCTGGGAATTGCGGCACAACCTCACGGCCTACGACGCGGTTTACGTGGCGCTGGCCGAGGCGCTCGATGCGCCGCTCATTACTCGCGACCGCCGCCTCGCCGCCGCGGCCGGGCATCGCGCCCGGATCGACCTCGTCTAATAGGCCACAAAAGCCAGGCGCGCCGAGGTAGGGAATGGCAATCTTGGCCCAAAACTCCATTCGCAATTCCGTTACGATGGCAAGCGCCTTTGCGCCGATTTCGGTCGTTCGCCGCCACTATCGAATCGCAGAGCTGAGGCGCCCTCACCGTACAATCGGGTCCAGCACCGAACCACTCGAAAGACCATGAAGCCGAGCGTGCAGGCCAATGACCTCAGATTCCGTCAGACCAGCTATACAATCCGCAGCGAATCGCGCAGGCGAGCCCTCTGGGTCAATTCCCCAAAGATATCTAAGACGTGTTGGCAAATATCTTGGGAAATTTTCTTTTGCCAAATCTTCGAAAATGGCTTCAAACAATGCTCGTATTATACGAACTTGCCCCTCTTGTTGGGCAGCAAGCGAAGGATTATTTATTATATAATCTCTGGTTATCTGTTTTAGAACCAGCACCTCGTCTGCCTCTTCTGAGGCGATCACAATCGATTTGCCCGTGACATCTGCCTCCTTTAGCCGGGCGGCGTGAATGTACCGTCCGATCAGTTGCGAGGTCATTGTTCTCAGTTGCTGGCGCTGATGCCGAGCACCCTCGTATGGCTCAGCGAGCAGCTCACCAAAGGACCCGCTGAGGAAGTCCGTAAGACTGCGGAGAGCTTCCCGTAGGCGCCCGGCTGCGTTCGTTGGCTTCCCGAACCAGTTTTCTTCTGCCCGACGGACAATCTGCTCGCTGTGATCACCGAGTATGCGATGCCAAGGGAGAAAGCCGCAACGATGGAAATCCTCTAGGTCGTGGACAGAATAAGCGATGTCGTCGGCCCAGTCCATAAGATCGGCTTCGGCCGTCTTTG
The DNA here is from genome assembly GCA_963799085.1 of uncultured Alphaproteobacteria bacterium. Classification (GTDB taxonomy): domain Bacteria; phylum Pseudomonadota; class Alphaproteobacteria; order ATCC43930; family CGMCC-115725; genus AP-15. The sequence goes on from CAWCWA010000025.1 coordinate 41,622, forward strand.
CGTCATGAGAGAACAACTCACGTGCGAATGTAAAGTCTTCGCTTTCTGTCTGGTACGCGCCCCATTTCTTGCTCCGACCTTGGATCCCCGCATCCCGAAGCCAAGGATATTTAAGGCACGCCGCAAGGGTAGCCCGTGTGAGGTCAAGGCCCGGGCACTCGTCAAATCGGACGGCTAATTTGGTCACGATTCGGAAGGACTGTGCATTTCCCTCGAAGCCTTCTCCGCCCGCCTCGGTCACGAGTTCGTGCAAGACATGTTCGCCCGCATGACCGAAGGGCGGGTGTCCAAGATCGTGAGCTAGGCTGGCGGCCTCGACCACTTCGGGATCGACGCCAAGGCTCTCACTGAGCTCTCGCTGCTCTGCCACGCATTTTTGCGCTAGGCGGCGCCCAACCTGTGCGACCTTGATAGTGTGTTGCTGACGCGTATGAAACACGTCGGCTTCACCTGCGCGCACGATTTGAGTGACCCCCGAAAGTCTCCGAAAAGCCGATGAATAAAGGATGCGATCGCGATCGCGCTCAAATCGGCTACGCTGGTCATCCCGAACAGCGCTGTAACGCCGATTCCCGCGGTCAGCCGCAGTCCACATAACGACAGTACATTTAGGCAGCCGTTCGCCTGCGAAGACGGAGCCTCGGCCCCAGCTCTATGTCGCCTTTGTCAAGCGCATGCCGAATCGCCCGTTGCACGCTGTACCGGAGATAGCCCCTCGACTCGAACGCTTCTCCTAGCGTAACGGCATCGATCCCGTCGCTGTGGCGTTCGATCTCTTCCACCAACTCGGTTTCAGTCGGGGATTCGTCCTTCTTAGCCCTAGAGCCCGGCATGGAGACAGCCCCTCTCAAAATAATGTCGGCGTCGAGCATATCCTCTTATCTGGTACGCGCAACCGCTGCCCCGTCGGCACCTACGGCGGGTGCACCCGAGCCACTTATTTCCTGTCCGATGATCTATGGCTGGAAAAGGGCGCATAATCCGCTGGCGCTGTCGATCGAGACCAAGCGGACGTAAGGGTCGCGGGCTAAAATTCAGGCGACGGCCGACAGCGCCTGCCGCATCGGAGTTTGTCGCGGGCCGGCGTTTCGCGCGCAAATCCTATTCCCACGGCGCCTCCGCCGCCGCGTTCCGCCCAGAGATGCGGCCGAAGGCTAGGCATTCGCCGATGTTGCCGGTGCCCTGGTAGAGGTAGCTGTAGATCGAACCGAGTTCGCCGGCACTGTAGAGGCGGGGGATGGGCGCGCCGTCGGGGCGGACGATCTGGCCCTTTTCGTTGCGCCGCGGGCCGCCCTGGGTGTTGAGCATCGAGGGCGAGAGTTCGACCGCGTAGTAGGGCGGCTCGGCGATCGGCGCCAGCATCAGCGTGCGGCCGAATTCGCGCGTCGCGCCCCGCCTCGCAAGAGCGGTTCCAGCGGGCGACCGTCTGCCGTCAATACCGCCGGGTCGAGGCCGAGACCGCGGCGAGCGCCGGCGATGCTATCGGCGGTCTTGATCCAGCCCTTCGTGAGTTCGGCGCGGTTGTCCGCACTCCACTCGTAGCGCTCGATGATCTGCGTCCAGCCGTGGCTTGGATGCTTGTCGTAGAGCGGGCCGGCGGCAAAGAGCGCATGGTCGAAGATCATGAACATCGGGCAGGGCGTCGAGAGCGGCAGCCAGCTTCCGTTCACCCTGATCTTGCCGTGGCGGGTCTTGTATTTCTCGTCCGTGAAGCGCCGCGCGTCCGGCCCGACGACGATCATCCCGCCCGGCATCAGCTTGCTGAAATGCAACGCCTGCATCGAAAAGGTCGTGCGGAATTCCGGCGCCTTCAGCGCCATCGAGGGCCCGGCGTAATTGTTCATGTGCCAGAGGTCGGCGCCGACCGACATCGCCATCGCAATGCCGTCGCCCTCATTATAGGGCGAGCCCGAGGTGTAGCAGTAGGGGACGCCCGGCAGGTAATTGCGGATCATCTCCTGGTTGTTCTCGAAGCCGCCGCAGGTCAGCACCACCCCCCGCCGCGCCTTGACGCAAACGGTTTCGTCCCGCCGCCGCGCCCGCACGCCGAGTATTTCCCTTGTTCTGTCGCGCTGGATCAGCGCCTTCCCCGGCGTTTCGTAGAGGACCCGGATCGGGCGCTCTTTGACCAGGCTCTCGAACCGCTGCCAGGTGTAGGAATAGCCGTAGGTCGGGCCGTCGTGGAATTTGTGGACGCAGCCCGACGCCGGGCAGGTCCGGGAATTCGATGCCGACCGGCGGGTGCTGGTGCTCCTGCGGGTCGCCGCCCAGGCTTTCGAGCCATTCGTTGTTGCGGCACATCTCCTCGGCCCACACCCGGACCATTGCTTCGGGCACCGTGTAGGGGCCGGAAAGTGCCGTCAGATAGGCGGCGGCGTCTTCGGCCGAGGAGGTATTGAGATAGCCCTGGCCCGCAACCCGCGTGTTGCCGCCGTGCTCGCCGTCGGGCGCCTTTTCGAGGATCAAGACCTCGGCGCCGAGATCATGCGCGGTGACCGCGGCGGCGACCCCGGCCGCCCCGAACCCGACGACGACGACATCGGCCTCGACATCCCATTTCGACGGCGCTGAAGGGCATTGCTGCATGGTTTCTTCCTCTTGGCGGCGATTGGGCGAGACGGCGTCGGCAAAGTTGCCACAATTCCATGATACCGGTTCCATCAGCCGGCCGGTCGAGCGTTTCTCGAATGGCCGGGCGGCCGAGCCCGCAGGCGGACGCAATAGCTGTTATTTCACTGCAAATAACAGCAAAAACAGCAAACCGGCTCTCGACCTTCCCGTTTACCATCGACGCTCAGCTAGGCATGGTGGTGGTATTATCTTCCTGAAATCGCGATGAATTTCAGGATCAAGCCGATGCCTCGCAACCGCCTGCAACACCAGAAGGGGCTCTTGGATGATGCGTTCGAGCAGTTCTACCCGAACGAGGAGGCCTGCCGGACGGCGTGGTTCGCTTGGCGTTGGCCTGAGGGCTTCAAGTGTCCGCGGTGCGCCGGAGCAGCGTATTCCGAAATTCGTGGTCGGCAACTACTGCAGTGCCGTCGCTGCCGCTACCAGGTGTCGCTGATCGCCGGCACCGTCCTGCAGGGCACCAAGCTGCCGATGCGGGTGTGGTTTCGTGCCATGCACCTGCTCGCCCAGGGCAAGAAGGGCCTGTCCAACATCGAACTGGGCCGGCGGCTCGGGATCTCGACCAACGCCGCCTGGCGGATGCAGCACAAGCTGATGCAGGCGATGCTCGAGCGAAACCGGCGCTACAAGCTCGGCGCCGCCGGGCCGCGGATCGAGATCGACGACGCCTATATTGGCGGCGAGCGAACCGGCGAAGGCACCGGCCGCGGCCGGCGCGGACATACGCCCTTCATCATCGCGGTCGAGACCACCTCGGACGGACGGCCGCTGCACACCCGCCTCCAGGTCGTACGCGGGTTCCAGACGGTCGAAACCAAACGGCTGTGCACACGAATGTCGAGGCGGGAACCACCATCGTCAGCGACGGCGGCCAGTGGTTTCGCTGCATCGCCGAGCAGCCCGGCATCGTTCATGAACGCCACGTCACCGGCACCGACCGCGCCAGCGCCCGCCACCCTGCCTTCCGCTGGGCGAACACCATGCTCGCCAACATCAAGAACAGCCTCCTCGCCACGCACCGCGCCGTCGCCGCCAAGCATCTGCCACGCTACCTCGGCGCCTTCGCCTGGCGCTTCAATCGCCGTTTTGTCCTGAGGACGATCCATCAGCGCCTCGCCGTCGCCGCAGCAACAACCCCGCCCATGCCCTATCGCCTCCTTAAATTGGCTGAAGCTCGATGGTAAGAAGGACGACCTTAATCGGTGAGTTCTCGTCGTTGATCGGGTAGTCCTCGGGCCGGGCGCGAATGTTGGGACTGGGGGAAAAATCGCCAAAGAAGCGCGCCTCCCAATCACGGCCAGTGCTCGGATAGGTCTCGGGGTTCATCCAACCACCCTGTTCGAGGCAGAGGATGTGCATCTTTGTGTCGGCGAGGCTCTAGGCCACCGCCGCCCCCGACGCGCCGGCGCCAATGATCAGCACATCCACGGGATCGTTCATGCCGGTCTTTCCCCCGCCTCGCCCCACCATCGGGCCGTTCTTACCGACTACTTCACCAACAGCTTCAGGATCGCGTCGAAATATTCGTCCGCCAATGCCCGCAACTCCTCATCGGTGCGGTCCTGCACCGGATGAGGAATGAACACCAGGGCCGGGTCGATGCCGAGCGCCCTTGCCTGCGCCTCCGCGCCTTGAATGAACTCCGTTGTCGCCACGCCCACCGTTGGAATGCCGCGCGCCTCAAGATCCGCCATGTCATGCGTACAGCACGATATGCAGGACCCTCAGTCGCTCAGTCCTTCGATGACGAGATTGACTTCGGTGGCGATCTCTTGCCGCAATGGCAGAGGCGCCGGCCTTGTATTGGTTGGCTTAGCATAGTGTTTGTAGGCAATGCCACGCTCGCCGAGCCGTTCGCCCAGCCGCTTCAGGAACACGTCGCCGCGCGCCTTGGCGATGTCGAGAATGCCGATGGTTAGCCCGTCGAGCTTTTCGGGTCGCGGCAGCCGCGGTCTGATGGTCGGAGATTGCTCCGACGTGGGATCGAGTAGGACAGTCAATTCCGCACCTCCTTGGTTATCGGGATGCTGCCGCGGGGGCCGCTCGACGACCACCCACCGATAATGCCCGAAAACATTCCAGCCCCGCCTCCGGCGCGGACGATCATCAGCCCGCCGGGGCGAAACTTGTTGACAGTCGTGCCCGCGAGCGAGGCCGGCCCGCCTTCGGCAATGCCCTTTGCGCCTGCGACTAGTTCCTCGCCGGGGATCTCGCACCGTTTGTAAAGTTCTTCGTAGAGCTGCGCCTTCGACCAGCCGGCTTTGCGGAACGTGCGCTCGTGTTCAGGGCAGATTACCAAGAGGGCGTCGCAGGCCGGCGCCAGCTTGACGCTATGCATCGCCTTCAACGACTCGGCAAAACTGCGCGCCAGGCTTTCCGGCTCGCGTGATTTCTGGTCCACCACGCCTTGCAGACCAAAACCGGCAAACACCGTGACCGCCGATTGACCGGGCCTCATCCCACGCTCGACCGAGAGCGGTTCCCAGCACGAGCCTTCCTCGTCCTCGGCGAAGCAGTAAGTGAGTTTGCCGGGATTGCCCAAGGTCGCGCGGTCAACCTCCTGCGGCCGGCCGCCGCCGATATTGCGGATCACCAGTTGCAGGGCGCGGCCGATCGCGGCGTTGGCGCGGTTGCCCTGGCCCAGTGCATTGCCCTTGGCGTTCATGCCGATGCGGTGCCGGATCGGCCCGTTCACGACCACGACCGGACCGACGAACATCGTCGTCGCCAAGACGCCGTGCATCGCAAAGCCTTCTTCGAGCACCGCCTCGACAGCGGCGAGCACAACCGGCAGGTATTCCGGCTTGCATCCGGCCATCACGGCGTTGACCGCGATCTTTTCAACCGTCGCCGGTTGCAAGGCCGGCGGGACCAGCCCGATTACCTCCTGCGGGTCGCGCGCTGTGCCGTCGAGCATACGCAGCACCCGCTCCTCGGTCGGCGGCACCAGCGGCAGCCCATCCGACCAGCCGCGCTCGTACATCGCCTCCTGCTCGTCCTCGTCTTCGCCGATGACGATGCGACGCGATTTGAGCCCGGTTTCGTTGAAGCGTATCTTCAGCCGTTCGATCACCCCCGGCTCGATGTTCTTGGCGCCGCAACCCGGCCTCGAATCCGGCAGGTCCACCCCCAAACCGGCGATGCCCGCGACACGCTCCCACTCGCCCCGGTCCCAGCCGAAGGTGCGGTCGATTTCACGCCCTTGCTCCATGCGAATAAGCGTCGGCACGACCTCGATCTTCAAGCAGTGCGAAACATCGAGACCGGTGTCATCGATGCGATTGGGCACGGTGTCGGGAAAGCCTGGATCGTCCTGGGTGTAGACCTGCAAGCCAGCACGACGCGCCAGTTCGCCCAGCACTGGCGCGGTCAATTCGCAGGTCGGGCAGTCGCGCTTTACCACCGCGATCAGACCGTCATGCGGTGTCAGGCTCATGCCGCGCTCCCTGCCTTGCTCAGCTGAGAATGAACCCAAGGCCGGCAGCCGGCAAGTCTCGCCGGACGCGGCCGAATACGGCCGATCGCCGTAACGGGCCCGGGGAAATACGGTCGTCTCGGATATTTGCGCCGGGATGGGTTAGAATGCCTCGATGAAACCCGCACCCTTCGATTACGTGTGCCCGGCAGCGCTCGACGAGGCGGTGGCGCTGCTCGCCGCCCGCCCCGGCGAGGCGCGGCCGATTGCCGGCGGGCAGAGCCTGATGCCTTTGCTGGCGTTCCGTCTCGCCGCACCGGCCCTGCTGGTCGATCTGCGAAACATCCCCGGTCTCGATGGCATCGCGGTCAGCGATGACGGGGTCAGGCTCGGCGCCAGGGTGCGTTGGCGCGACATCGAGGACGATCCGCGATTGCGCTCGGCGCATCCGCTGCTGGCCGCCGCGGTCGGCCATGTGGCGCATTACCAGATCCGCAATCGGGGCACGGTCGGCGGCAGCCTCGCGCATGCCGATCCGGCGGCGGAAATGCCCGGCATTGCGGTGACGTGCGAGGCCGAGATCGCGGCTGTGGGGCCGACCGGCGCAAGGGCGATCGCGGCCGCCGAATTTTTCTTCGGACCGCTGGCGACGGCGCTGGCGCCCGACGAAATCATCACCGAACTGCAGCTGCCGGCGTGGCTGGCGGGGCGGCGCTGGGGTTTCGAGGAGTTCTCCCGGCGGCGCGGCGATTTCGCGCTCGCCGGCGTCGGCGCTGTTCTATGACGAAGACGACGAGCGGCCGCGTGCCGATGCGCATGTCGGCGTCGATCGGCGTCGGCGACCGCCCGCTCCGGCTCGGCGCGGCAGAGGCGGTCTCGAACGGGCACGCGGTCGACGAGGCGACGATCGGCGAAGCGGCGCGCGCGGCCGCTGCGGCGTCGATCCGCCGGAGGATATCCATGCGCGCGCCGCCTATCGGCGGGCCCTTGTCGGCACGCTGCTCGAGCGCGCACTGCGGCGCGCGGCATCGTAAGGATCGGTGCCGAGATGATGCGCGTCGCACTTCACGGTCAACGGCAACCCGGTCGAGATCGAAGTCGAGCCGCGCACGAGCCTCGCCGACTGTCTGCGCCACCGGCTCGGGCTGACCGGCACTCATCTCGGCTGCGAGCACGGCGTGTGCGGCGCGTGCACGGTCATCGTCGACGGCGACGCAGTGCGGTCCTGCCTGATTCTCGCGGTCCAGGCCGAAGGCGCCGAGGTCGTCACGGTCGAAGGGCTGTCCAACGACGCGGAGTTGACGCCGCTGCAGGCCGCATTCCGCAAGCATCACGCGCTGCAATGCGGCTTCTGCACGCCCGGGATCATCACTACCGCACACGCTCTGTTGACCGAGGAGCCGGAAGCGGACGCCGACCGCATTCGCGAGGTGTTGTCGGGCAATCTCTGCCGCTGCACCGGCTACATCCCGATCGTCGAGGCGGTGCTGGAAGCCCGCGCCGCCTATCGGAGACGGCCATGACCATCGCGAACCGCTATATCGGCAGCCCGGTCGAGCGGGTCGAGGATCTGCGCTTCCTGCGCGGCCGGGGACAATACCTCGACGACCTGTCGCGCCGACGGTCTGTTGCACGCCGCCATCTTGCGCAGTTCGGTCGCGCACGGCCGCGTCCGCTCGATCGACCCTGCGCCGGCAACGGCCCTTCCCGGCGTTCGTCGCCGTCATCACAGCTGCGGATATGGGCGGTGCGGTGCCGCGCATTCCAATCCGCCTGCAGCCGCTGCCGGAGCTCGAGCCGTTTCATCAGCCGGTCATTGCCGAAGACAAGGTCCGCTATGTCGGAGAGCCGATCGCCGTCGTTATGGCGGAAAGCGCCGCGATCGCCGAGGACGCGCTCGACCTGATCCGCGTCGATATCGAGGCATTGCCGGCGGTGGCCGATCGCCGCGAGGCGGCAAAGAACGAGACGCTGCTGTTCGAAGAGAGCGGCGGCAATCTCGCGATCCGATACGACGCCGTGCGCGGCGATGCGGCAGCCGCCTTTGCGCGGGCGGAATATACGAGGCGCGAAAACTTCTCGGTGCAGCGCCACATGGCGCTGACATGGAACCGCGCGGCGTGATGGCCGAATGGGACGCGGCCCTCGGGCGATTGACCGTGTCGGGCGCGGCCAAGGTGGCGTTCTTCAATCGCCGCATCCTGGCGGCGCATGATGGGTTTGCCCGAGAGTGCCATCGACATGGTCGAAAACGATGTCGGCGGCGGGTTCGGCCAGCGCGGCGAATTCTATCCCGAGGATTTTCTGATCCCGTTCGCGGCGCGGCTCGCTTCGCCGGCCGGTCAAATGGATCGAAGACCGGCGCGAGCATCTGATGGCCGCCAACCATGCGCGCGAAGCCGATTGCGAGCTCGAAATCGCCTGCAGCCGCGACGGCACGATCCTGGCGCTGCGCGGTCATGTCTGGACCGACATGGGCGCCTATATGCGGACCAACGGCATGGTCGGGGCGCGCAACACGGCGCAATTCCTGTCCGGCCCGTACGATATTCCCGACATCGACATCGACGCCTCGCTGCTGCTGACCAACAAAACGCCGGTCGGCACCTATCGCGGTCCGGGGCGGTTCGAGGGCGATTTCTTCCGCGAGCGGCTGTTGATCATCGCGGCGCGCGATCTGGGGATCGACCCGATCGAGTTCCGTCGGCGCAATCTGGTGACCTCGGACCAGATGCCCTATCCGTCGCCCGACGATCACGCCTTACGAGAACAAGGACGAATACGACAGCGGCGACTATCGCTCGACCCTCGACCGCTGCCTCGCAGGAGTTCGGCTGGGACGACAAGGCAAAGCGTGCAGGGCCGGCTGATCGACGGCCGCTGTCATGGCGTCGCGATCGGCTGCTTTGTCGAGGGTGGCGCCGCCGGCCCGCGGGAGAATGCGCGGCTGGCGATCGAGCCCGACGGCCGGGTCGCGGTATCTGTCGGCGTGTCGGCGGTCGGGCAGGGTGTCGAGACCGTGTACGCCCAGATCGCCGCCGACGCGCTCGAAGTGACGCTCGACCGGATCAGCGGCGTCGCGCACGGCTCGACCACGATTGTGCGCGAAGGCTTCGGCTCGTTCCATTCGCGCGCGGTGGTCATGGGGGGCTCGGCTGTCTTGCTGGCGGCGGAAAGCCTGAAACGCGCGATCCGCGAGGCCGCGGCGGCGCGATTGGCTTGCGCGGCCGAAGAGGTGACGCTCGCCGACGGCGCCGCGGTCGCGTCGAACGGCAAATCGCTCGCCTGGGCCGAGCTGGCGGGCCTGTCGGTCGAGGAAAGCTTCGCCAACACCCGCCACACCTACAGCTACGGGGCTCATGCCGCGCATCTCGCGGTCGATCCCGGCACCGGCCATGTGGCGCTCCTCGACTATGTCGCGGTCGAGGATGTCGGGCGGATCATCAATCCGCTTGCTGCTCAAGGGGCAGATGATCGGCGCCATCGTGCAGGGGCTGGGCGGCGCGCTCCTCGAACACCTCGTCTATGACCGCGAGGGGCAATTGCTGACCGGCAGCCTCGCCGATTATCTGTTGCCGACGGCGAGCGACTTCCCGCGCATCCGCGCAATTCCGATGGAGGAGCATCCCTCGCCGATCAACCCGCTCGGCGCCAAGGGGGCCGGCGAAGGGGGCATCGTCCCGGTCGGCGGGGTGATCGCCAACGCGGTCGCCGCGGCCCTGGCCTCGCTCGGTGTCGAGCCGCGCGAATTGCCGCTGTCGCCGCCGCGCGTCTGGCGGCTGATCCACCCGGAGTAAGCCCGTGGCCAGGGTCCCGTCGGCCGAATTCCTATCAGCCGGCGGCCAGGATCGTTTGCGCGATTTCCCTTCCGTCGAAGAGCGCCGCCTCGACCGTGCCCATATCCGGGCCGGCATAGAAGGCCTCACCACAAAAGTAGACAGCGCCGGCCGCCGCTTTTTTCAGCGCCGCCTGAGCCTCGCGTGTTTTGGGCGTGGCATAGGAATAGGCGCCGCGCGCAAACGGGTCGTTTCCCCAGTTGATCGCCCGCGAGGCGACGAGTTCTCCCCTGATGTGGTCGAGGGGCAGAGCGAAAATCTCGGCGAGCGAGGCCAGCCCCATGTCCACGATCTCGGTTGCGGTGAGGGAGGACACGCGGTCGGCCTTGGGTCCGGCGTACCACCCCGTCAGTACCGGATAGCCGGCCGGATGCTGGGTCCACCAGGTCGGGACCGTCGCGTCGGAGAGCAGGAACGACAGATCGCTCAGGTCTCGCCCGGCATGACGAGCCCACCATTTCGTAGCGAAGCGCAACAGGATCTTGACGACGTTACCGAAACCGATATCGGAAACGGCTGCTGCCCGTTCGCGCGCCGCCGCCGCAAGCTCCATGTCGCGGAGGAGCGGAAGCGGTACAGCGAGGATCGCGGCGTCGGCCTCGAACACGGCGCCGTTACGACAATTCGCGGCAATCCGGCCGCGGCTCTCGTTGATCGCCGTCACCTCCGCGCCGAGCTGGATCACGGCGCTGTGTTGGCGGCACACCGATGAGAGATGCTCGACGAGCGCGCCGTAACCCTCCGCGATCCTCCCCTGCTGACCCTCGCCCCGGGCCATCCATTCCTCGCGCACTGCAAAGGTGCTGGCGCGGCGCGGGTCGGCTGCGTCGTAGCCCTCGACCATCCGCGTGATTGCCCGGCGCAACTCGGTCGTATTGCCGACCGGCAAGATGTGTCTCCAGGAACTCGGCGATGGGAAGATCGGATTTAACCTCCCGCAAGGCTTGATAGAACCGATCCGCCTCGGGAAGCGAGGTCTCATCGGGCAGCAATGCGCCCGTCCGAGTGCTCCATCGCGTGCCGGCGTGCGGCGACAGTGAAAGCCGCGCCTCGCGCATCAAGGCGCGTGTCACGGGCGCCGCGCCGTGAACGAACTCGGCGCCGCCCTCCGCCGGATATCCGAATTCCTCGGCCGGCAACGGGTATATGCGGCCGCCACATCGGTCTCGCGCCTCCAGAATCGTCACCCTCTTGCCGGCGCGGGCAAGATCGCGGGCGGCCATCAGTCCCGCCGCACCTGCGCCCACGATCAGAAGATGCATCAAATGTGCAGCGGCCATTGCCCGCCCAACCCCTTTCGCCTTGCTACCATGGGGCCTTCTATCACCGCGGCACGCTTCTCGGCGATCATGACCGTCCGCCGGTTAGGCTCGGGGCTTCCCCACGGGCCGCCGCTGGTTCAGGCCGCACCAGGGCGATTCCAACCCACAGCGCCGGAAAGGCGCAGACGGCCCAGCCGGCGCCGTAACCGCCGGTCAGAGCCAGCAGCAGCGAGAAGACGGACGGGCCGACGAATGCCCCGACCTGGCCGAACGACAGCACGCCGCCGGTGACCGCGCCGATCGTGCCCGAGGGCGCAAGGCGTGCGGCCTCCGACAAAAGAATGCCGTGCCAGGAAAGCGCGGTCGCGCTCAGCACCGCGCCGACCACCGCAATCGCGAGCGTCGGCCAGGCCGCACTGACCATTCCGATCAGCGCCACGCTAGCCGCCATGCCGAAAGCGAGGCCTGCCATCACCAGACGGGGGGCGACCCGGAAACTCCCCAGCCAGCCCCACAGCACGCGGCACGGCACCGCAAGCGCGACGACAAGCGAGAACACGAACCCCGCCGCCGCCAGTTCATACCCGATCGAGACGAGGTAGGTGACGAAATAGGCGATGAAGACCGCTTGGATGCCGTTGAAGGCGAAGCAGGCGAAGGACATCCCCCGGAGCTCGCGGGTCTTCAGAACCGATGCGACGGTGCTGGGAAGATCCGATAGGCGGAAGCGGCGCGAGGGCAGGCGGTCGGCGTCGAACCGGGCCCGCAAGGGCTGCAGCATGACCGCACCCGCGACGCAGGCGGCGCCGGTTGCCAGCATCGCGCCGCGCCATCCCAGGAGTTGCGCCACCGCCGGGCCGAGAAAGCCGCAGATCAACAGCCCCGCGGGCACGGCCGTCTGCTTGATCGAGAATACCAGCGGGGCCAGATGCCGCGGCGTAACCCGGCCCAGCAATTGCGAGCTGGTCGGGGTCGAGACGGCAGCACCACCGCCGCCGATGATCGCCGAAGCGGCAAAACCGAAGAGCCCGCCTCCCGCCGCAACGGCCATGCCCGCGCCGAGAAGCGCCAGCGCCACCTGGCTCATGCGCAGCGCGCCATAGCGAACGATGACGCTGCCGCACCCCATCTGGCCGAAGAGTGCGGCGACAGCCGAGATGCCGTAATAGACGCCGAGCCAAGCGGGGGCGGCGTGGAGCTCGGCGATCACCAGAGGCGCCACCACCGCGGGAAGCGTCTTGCCGACCGAGGCGAAGGTCTGCTGGGCAAACATCGCCAAGAGCGCGGTCAACATCGTGGACACGTCAGGCCGCCCCTCGATCCCGCTTCGCCGCTGATCCTGTGGCTAGGATAGTTTTGGTCCGGCTTCCCTGGCTAGCGGCGCATGTCAGGCAGGCAGAACCGCCGGGGAGTGCGGATGACCCCGGCCCACACAGGCTCGGCCGGTTTCCGCGGGCTGGCGGCTACGGGCGGCGGGTCGATCCCCTGGCCCGGCCGGGCAACGGCTGCGCCTGCGCCAGCGCCCGCAGCAGATCCGCCCGGCTGACGACGCCGGCGAGTTTCCCCTCGCGCATCACCGGCACGCGCTTGATCCGGTGGGTTTCAAGCAGCCCGGCGATCTCGGCGATGGTGGCCGCCTCGTCGACCGAAACGACCTTGCGGCTCATCACGTCCTTCGCCCGCAGACCATGCGCTTTCAAGTAATTGAGAAACTCCCTGCTGCGCTGCGTATCGGCCTCGAAGAGGTCGAGCCACCAGGACCGGCTTGGTCCGCCTTCCGCGGGCCAGCGGCGCACCAGATCGCCTTCGCTGACCATGCCGACAAGATTGCCGCCCTCATCGAGGACGGGTGCGGCGCTGATGCCCTCGCGCAGCAGCAGATTGGCGACCTCCCTGAGAGGCGTTTCGGCCATGACATACGCAGCAGGCGCTGTCATGACCGCGGCCGCCCTGATGGTGCTCACAGATTTCATCGCTCAAAGCCCCGCTGCTGCGACGCGTTTCGATGGCGGAGTGCTTCACGTCAGCAATTCAACGCTCGCGGCCCGCATTGCTCCCTACCGGAGTAGATGGAATTGCGACTGCTGTTGCGCATCGCCTCAAATGAGGGATGCGTGCGGATCGAGGTAAGGCCGCGCGTTTCAGCCGGGTCTGAGAGGTCCAGGCCGGCGCGGCGTTTGCTGTTTTTGCTGTTATTTGCAACGAATTTACAGCAAATGGCCTCGCGCCGGGATTCCTCACTCTGCGCTAGCTGAAGGCCAGAATGCCATGCGATTGTGGCAATTTTGCGAGAGCCGTGGGATTGGTGGAGCGCGGCAAAACCCATCGCGTTTCGGAGGGCTGCGTCGATGACGGCTCTCGCCGCAACTTTATTGCTGCGCGCAGCCTTCCGGGAAACGCGACGGCGGCATCCATTTACGATCGACGCCATCGTCGTCTTGCCGGACCACCTGCACGCGGTTTGGACGTTGCCGGAGGGAGACGCCGATTTCGCCACCCGCTGGCGGTTGATCAAGGGGGATTTCTCGCGGCGTTTGCCGGACGGAGAGCGGGTCTCGGCCAGCCGCCGGCAAAAGGGCGAACGCGGCGTCTGGCAGCGGCGTTTTTGGGAGCACACATTGCGGGATGAAGACGATTTCACCCGCCGCGTCGATTACATCCATTTCAACCCGGTCAAGCACGGCCATGCCGTGCGGGCGAGGGATTGGCCGTATTCCTCGTTTCACCGCATGGTGCGGCTCGGGATTTATCCCGAAGATTGGGCCGGCGGCCCCGACCAGGCCGAAGCCGGTTTCGGCGAACGGTGACGCGCAGAGGAGGCAGGATGGGTAGAGCGCAGCGAAACCCATCGCGATGTGAGAAGCGGCCCAATAAAAGGGAGGACGTTGCCACCGTCCGTCGGCTCGCCGTGCGTTTCGTGATCGTACCTTCACCCGGCGGCTGGCGGAGATGATGGGTTTCGCTCCGCTCTACCCATCCTACGTGCTGCGGAGCAGTTTAGTTCAATCAAAATTTCTCAATCAGCCGCTCAAACTTGTCAACTCCGGCGTACTCTGAAAAGGAATTTCTACCCTCATCTAAATAACTGCATCGCGATTTCTTTTAATATTCTCATATTTTTCCCTATGATGTCGGGATTTTCAACTGCATTATGGACTATGTCGTTACGAATCCCATATAATTCTTTGATCTTCATCGCGATTAAATTATGTTTCTTCGGCTGCGCGTAATAAGTTAACAGTTGTAATATGGCTGCATCTTTGTGTCCGGCCAATTTCAGGCCTTTTACCTCTTTTTTCGCAGGAGCAAGAAACTCGCAGCACTCCCAGTAGTCGCAAAACCGATCGATAATGTCTTCTTCTGTGGACGCGTTTTTCAGACGGCGCGACGCTACAGCAATTCCCCGTAATTCTTCCAGTGAGATCAAGTCTACGAAAAGGCAGTAGCTCCCTAACGCTGTCTGAATCTGATCAGTAGTTAGTGTCCGACTCATAATACAGTGTGAGCGTGTGTTAGCCTTGCTAATCTACGCATAAGTAGCTTGGTGCTGGCGAGAAACAGCCAGGCGAGAGCGCTTTCCAGGCTGGCCTCGAAGTCCTTGGCGAGGCGGCGGTTGCGACTGAGCCAAGCCAAGGTGCGCTCGACAACCCAGCGCCGCGGCAGAACCACAAAGCCGGTTGCCGGATCGCTGCGCTTGACGATCTGGACCGTCCACCGGCCGATCTTGTCGAGGGCGGTGGCCAGTTTGGCCCCGGCATAGCCGCCATCGGCAAAGACGTGGCGCAGCCAGGGATAGAGAAAACGGGCGCCGGCCAGGACCAGCGGCGCGCCGTCGCGATCCTGGATGTCGGCGGGATGAACCACGGCCGCGACCGGCAGGCCAAGGGTGTCGGTGAGCAGATGGCGCTTGCGTCCGTTGATCTTCTTGCCGGCGTCATAGCCGCGCGGCCCCCCGGCTTCGGTGGTCTTGACCGACTGGCTGTCGATCACCCCGGCGCTGGGGCTGGCCTCGCGCCCGCTGGCCTCGCGCACCCGCATCAGCAAGCCGTGATTGATCTTGCGCCACAACCCGTCCTCCCGCCACCGGTAGAAGAAGCGCTGTACCGTCGAATACGGCGGAAACTCCTTTGGCAACTGCCGCCACTGGCAACCGGTCGTCAGCATGTAGAGCAGCGCGTTGACGACAGCCCGCAATTGCGTGGTGCGCGGTCGCCCCAGCTTCTTGTCCGGCGGCAGTTCGGCTTCGATCAACCCCCACTCCTGATCGGTGACATCGCTTGCATAGCGCAGATCTTCCCGGCCATACTGCCGTCGAGTGGTTTCAGTCCACATCTTGTGCCCCCCGTCTCGCGTGCCAACCAGACGGATACACAAGTTGCTGAAATCACTCAATTCATTTCGGGTCAGCCTCTTAGAGTTTGGCGCACCTCAGGTTCATAATGAATGGTCATCGGCGCGTGGATTTTCCGCTGACCGGTGTGGAACTCGTCGATTAGAAGCTGTTCTATCGGCACAATCCGCTCGCCAAGAAAGAAGGTGAAAAACGGTATTGCAACGTCCAGGAGGTCGCGTGATACCTCCATTGCAGCACCAGCCGGGTAGTCGCCTCCTAGACCCACAGAAATATCTATTTCTCCTTCGCGGCGGCGGATGGGAGATATGTTGGAGATTGGACTGCCAGGGCTTCCGTCACTAGAAATGACGTTGCCTTGCCAGTAACCAATTTCTCTTCCTAGTATGACGTAAGAAAACGATGATTCTTCATCGACTGGCTTGGCTGGCACGGCGAAATTGGGCCGATTTACGAAGGTCCGTATCAAAACGGATATCTTGATGTTGGCACCGTCGATATTTGCGGATGTTAGAGCAATGTGTTTAAGTTCAATTCCTTGGGGCCAGAGATGATAAATGCGGCAAGATTGGCGCACTTGGAACTCTGTCGTTGAACCACCTTCTAAGCTGATTGTCATAACGTTCCCGAAATCTACTGAATATCAAAGGGGTTTACTTAGCTCTGGCACGAAAGCATGCTATCTACGAACACCCGCTGGTCGCGCCGCAGGTGTCGCATTTGAGGCAGGTGCCGTTGCGGATCAGGGTGAAGTTGCCGCATTCGGCGCAGCTGTCGCCTTCGTAGCCTTTGAGGCGGGCGGCGCGGATGCGTTCGAGGCGCAGCGACGGGGTGGGGAAGTCCTCTTTCGGTAATAGAAGTGCGGTCGCGGCGGCGGCGCCGCCGTGCAGGACGGTCAGCCCGTTGCGGACGTACCCGTTCGAGGTGGCGCGGAGGAGGGCGCGCTCGTGGGCGGCGATCTCTTCCTCGCCATCGTCGTCTTCGCCGAGAGTCGATTCGGCTTCGCCTTTGCCGACCGTGTCGGGCAACAGGTCGGCGGGCTCGGCGTGCGCGAGGTCGCCGCGGCCGAGATAGGAGATCGCCAGTTCGCGGAAGATGTAGTCGAGGATCGAGGTCGCCATCTTGATCGCGTCGTTGCCCTCGACGATCCCCGACGGCTCGAACCGGGTGAAGGTGAAGCTCTCGACGAACTCCTCGAGCGGTACCCCGTATTGCAGGCCCATCGAGATCGCGATCGCGAAATTGTGCATCAGCGAGCGGAAGGCCGAGCCCTCCTTGTGCATGTCGATGAAGACCTCGGCGAGCTTGCCGTCCTCGTGCTCGCCGGTGCGCAAGTAGACCTTGTGGCCGCCGACGATGGCCTTTTGCGTGTAGCCCTTGCGCCGGTTCGGCAGACGGCGGCGGTCGCCACGCTGGACGACGCGTTCGACGACCCGCTCCACGAAACGTTCGACGATGCGCTCGGCGACGAGGGGGGCGCGCTGTGCGGGCGATTGCGCGAAGAGTTCGGCGGCTCGCTCCTCGGCCTCCTCGTCGTCGCCCAAGAGACTCGCGGCCAAGGGCTGCGACAGTTTCGAGCCGTCGCGATAGAGGGCTGTCGCCTTCAGGCCGAGCTGCCAGGAGAGCCAATAGGCCTCCTTGCAGTCCTCGATCGTGGCGGAATTCGGCATGTTGATCGTCTTTGAGATAGCGCCCGAGATGAAGGGCTGGGCCGCCGCCATCATATGGATGTGGCTTTCCGCCGAGAGCGCCCGCGTGCCGGTGCGGCCGCAGGGGCTGGCGCAGTCGAAGACCGGCAGATGCTCGGGCTTGAGGTAGGGCGAACCCTCCAGGGTCATCGCACCACAGCACCAGGCGTTGGCGGCGTCGATCTCGGCGCGGGAGAAGCCGAGGGCCGCGAGGAGGTCGAAGGCCGGGTCGTCGAGGGCCGCGGGCATGATGCCGAGGCGGTCGCAGCAGAAGGCTTCGCCCAAGGTCCAGCGGTTGAAGACGAATTTGATGTCGAAGGCGGTGGCGAGTGCGGCCTCGGCTGTCGCGAGTGCTGCGTCGTCGAAGCCGCGGGCGCGCAGGGTTTCGTGGTTGATCGCGGGCGCACCCTCGAGCGTGCCGCGGCCCAGCGCATAGCGCTCGATCGCGGCGATCGCGGCGGCGTCGTAGCCGAGGGTGGTCAATGCCTGCGGCACCGCACGGTTGATGATCTTGAAATAGCCGCCGCCCGCGAGCTTCTTGAATTTGACGAGCGCGAAATCGGGTTCGATGCCGGTCGTGTCGCAATCCATGACGAGGCCGATCGTGCCGGTGGGCGCGATGACGGTCGCCTGGGCGTTGCGGAAGCCGTGCCGTTCGCCGAACGAAAGTGCGGCGTCCCAGGCGTCGCGTGCGGCGGCGACGAGGGCGTTATCCGGACAATTGGCGGCGTCGAGCGGCACCGGCGGGATCGCGAGGCCTTCGTAGTCCTGCCCCTCTCCGCGCCTCGGGGGGGAGAGGGAGGGGCCCGCGCAGCGGGAGGGTGAGGTGGGCTCTGTCTCATGTGCCGAATCCCCCACCTCACCGCGGCCCTCTCCCCCCCGAGGGGGGAGAGGGGGAGGTCACGAGGGGCGGAGGGGGAGGATGCGATCCCGTGGGCGGCGCGGCGGTGGTTGCGGATGACGCGCAGCATCGCCTCGCGATTGGGCGCAAAGCCGGGGAAGGGGCCTTGCGGCTGGAGGCCGGGATCGCCCGCCATCTCGGCCGAGGCGGCGTAGCTCGCGCCGGTCAGCAGTGCGGTGACCGCGGCGCCCAACGCGCGCCCCTCTTTGCTGTCATAGGGGATGCCCTTCGACATCAGGAGGCCGCCGAGATTGGCGTAGCCGAGCCCGAGCGTGCGGAAGGCGTAGGAGCGGCGCGCGATTGCCTCCGAGGGGAACTGCGCCATCATGACCGAAATCTCGAGGACGATCGTCCAGAGGCGCACCGCATGGCTGAAGGCGGCCGCGTCGAACCGTCCCTCCGGCCGGCGGAACGCCATCAGGTTGAGCGAGGCGAGATTGCAGGCGGTGTCGTCGAGGAAATTGTATTCCGAGCACGGGTTCGAGGCGTCGATCCGCCCGCTAGCGGGGCAGGTGTGCCAGTCGTTGATCGTCGTGTCGAACTGCAACCCGGGATCGGCCGAGGCCCAGGCGGCCTGCCCAATCCTGTCCCACAATTCGCGGGCCGGCAGGGTCTTGGCGACCTTGCCGTCGGTGCGCCGGGTCAGACGCCACGGCCGGTCGGCGGCGACGGCGTCGAGAAAATCGTTCGAGATCCGGACCGAGTTGTTCGAATTCTGGCCGGCGACGGTCAGATAGGCTTCCGAATCCCAGTCGGTGTCGTAGGTGCGGAACTCGATCTCGGTATGTCCCTGGCGAGCGAATTGGAGCACGCGCTGGATATAACTTTCCGGGATCATCGAGCGGCGGGCGGCGCGGATTTCGGTCTTGAGCGCCGGGTTCATCGCCGGGTCAGCGCCGCCGTCGCGGAAGGAAGCCATGATCCGGTTCATGTGGCGCGCGGCGAGCCTGGAGCCGGCGACGAGGGCCGCGACCTTCTGCTCCTCGACAACCTTCCAGTCGATGAAGGTCTCGATGTCGGGGTGGTCGATATCGACGATCACCATCTTGGCCGCACGCCTGGTGGTGCCGCCCGATTTGATCGCGCCCGCCGCCCGGTCGCCGATTTGCAGAAAGCTCATCAGCCCCGAGGAGCGGCCGCCGCCCGAGAGCCGCTCGCCCTCGCCGCGCAGTTTCGAGAAATTGGAGCCCGAGCCCGAACCGTATTTGAAGATGCGCGCCTCGCGCACCCAAAGGTCCATGATGCCGCCCGGGTTGACGAGATCGTCGGCGACCGACTGGATGAAGCAGGCGTGCGGCTGCGGATGCTCGTAGGCGCTCGAGGACGCGCAGAGTTCGCCGCTGCGGTAGTCGACGTAGAAATGCCCTTGCGCCGGCCCGTCGATGCCGTAGGCCCAGTTAAGTCCCGTGTTGAACCATTGCGGTGAGTTGGGCGCGCCGACCTGGCGGGCGAGCATCAGGCGGATCTCGTCGTAGAACGCGCGGGCGTCGGTCTCGCCGTCGAAATAGCCGCCCTTCCAGCCCCAATAGGTCCAGGTTCCGGCCATCCGGTCGAACACCTGCCGGGCGTCGGTCTCGCCGCCGTAGCGGGCCGATTTGGGGAGTTCGGCGAGCGCCTCCTCATCCGCCCGATGCCGCCGCAGCCAGTCCGGCACGCCGTCTTCGGCGATGGGTGTCAGCCGAACTGGGACGCCGGCCTTGCGGAAATACTTCTGGGCCAGGATGTCGACGGCGACCTGGCTCCATTCGGCCGGGACTTCGATTCCCTCAGCCTGAAATACGACCGAGCCGTCAGGGTTACGGATTTCGCTCACCGCGGTGCGAAACGGCACCGCCGCATAAGGATCCTGGCCTTCGATCGTGAAATGACGTGCAATGCGCATTGGCTTCCCCCGGGCGCCGGCCCGGGTCCGTTCCAGACCTAGTTGCTCGGCGTCATAGGGACGCAATATCTAGCCACAGCGACCGCTATGCAACCCATTTTGGGGTCACATGGTCGATCGCTACTACATGTTGCATCGGGGCCACGCCGCTACCGGGTATTGCCGGCAAACCGGCGGCGATGCGATAAACCCGGCGCCGTCCGAGACGGCAGCGGGAAAATGATCCGGATGGAGCAATGACGACGCTCGGCACGCGCTTGTTGACGTTGTTCCGCGGCGAACTTGTCGGGAGAGACAAGTTCGGCAACTGCTATTATCGGGAGCGCGGCGGCCGGCCGTTGCGCCGCGGCGGCGGCCGGGCGAGCCGCGAGAAGCGCTGGGTCATCTACGACGGTGAGCCCGAGGCCTCGAAGGTTCCGCCCGAGTGGCATGCTTGGTTGCACCACACAGTGGACGAGATTCCGCGCGCTGACCGCCCGCGCCATCCCTGGGAAAAGGACCATTTGCCGAACATGACCGGGACGCCGTTTGCCTATCATCCGCCGGGCTCGGTGTTGCGCGGCGGCAGGCGGCCGCCTTCGACCGGCGATTACGAGCCCTGGACGCCCGAATAGCCGCGGCAGGATTGACGGCATGTCAGGAAACGTAATGGAAACGGTGATGGGCGCGGTCGTGCTGGTCGTGGCCGCGCTGTTCCTCTTTTTCGCCTATTCGACAAGCCAGTTGCGAGCGGTGTCAGGTTATCCGGTGACTGCGCAATTCGAACGCATCGACGGCATCCGTGAGGGCACCGACGTGCGCATCGCTGGGGTCAAGGTGGGCTCGGTACGGGCGGATTCGCTCGATCCGAACACCTATCTCGTCACCGTGCGGATGAGCATCGATCCGGCCTACAAACTGCCGGACGACACGGTGGCCGAGATCATCTCGTCGAGCCTGCTCGGCGACAAATACATGGCGCTGGTTCCCGGCGGCTCGGAAAAGATGATCCCACCCGGCGGCCAGATCAAATACACGCAGGCGCCCGTCAGCCTCGAAAACCTGATCGGGCAGATGATCTTCTCGCAGCCGGGCGGCGCCAAGAAGCCGGGCGAGGGCGAGGGCGCGCCGCAAGCCCCAAAATAAAACCGCATTCTTCGGACAGACGACAGCGATGAGCAATTCGGACGAATTTCCGGTGTGGCGCACGCCTGAGGGCGAACCCGTTTCCTGCGTCGAAAAGATCAAGGTCCTGAACGAGAACCTCGCGGAATTGCGGGAGCTGGCGCAGGATGCGCTCGAGGACGCTGTACTGATGGGCTGCGACGAGCGGCAGGTGCGCGAGGTTCTGGCAGGGATCGTGGCCGGGCTCGTCAACCCCTACCGCAAATGAGGCTGGGGGCGGTTGTCGCGCTTGCCGTCGTGGCGACGCCCGTCTGGACTGGCGCGGCCGGCGACATGATCGCCGAGCCGATTGCCGTATTGCAGGGGCTCGACAAGATCACCGCCCGCGTCTCGAAATTCGACGCCCCGGTCGGCAAGACGGTGCAGTTTGGCACCTTGTCGATCACCGTGCGCGACTGCGAGAAAAACCCGCCGGAGGAACGGCCGGAAAGTGCGGCCTTTCTCGAAATCGACGAGGTGCGGCCCGGCGAAGGCGAAGTCAAAAGGTTCAGCGGCTGGATGTTCGCCTCGAGCCCGGCGCTCTCCGCACTCGAACATCCGGTCTACGACATCAACGTGCTCGACTGCAAAGCGGAGAGCGGGTCGCCATCGGACGCGGCCGGCAATTCGGCCGGGAAGGCGGCGCGATAGGCGAGCGCGTCGGCGAGCAGCCGATGGTAGCGGGCGCGGCTGATCTCGATCGCGCCGAAGCGAGCCAGATGCTCGGTCAAGAACTGGGTGTCGAGCAGCCGGTAGCCGCCGACCCGCAGCCGCGCCACAAGATGCACCAGCGCCACCTTGCTGGCGTCGGTGACTCGGCTGAACATGCTCTCGCCGAAAAAGGCCGCACCGATCGAGACGCCGTAGAGCCCGCCGACCAGCGCACCCGAGATCCGGCATTCGACACTGTGCGCGGCGCCGCGGGCGAAGAGCCCCGAATAGAGCCGCACAATCTCGTCGTTGATCCAGGTGTTGGGCCGCTTTTCGGTGGTTTCGGCGCAGCCGCGCAGTACCGCTTCGAAGGCGCGGTCGCAGGCGACCTCGAAGCCGCCGTGGCGCACCACCCGGCGCAGCCGGCGGGGCACATGAAAGGCGTCGAGCGGCATCACGCCGCGGCGCTGCGGATCCACCCAGAAAAGTTCGGGATCGTCGGCCAATTCGGCCATCGGAAAGACGCCGGCGGCGTAGGCGGCGAGCAGGATGTCGGGCGTGAGCCGCATCAACCGGACTGCCCGACAAAGCGTTCGAGCCAGTGGATGTCGTAGTCTCCGTTGATGAATTCGGCGGCGTCGACGAGGCGCTGATGCAGCGGGATCGTCGTTTCGATCCCGCCGATCACATATTCCTCGAGAGCCCGACGCAACCGCATCAGCGATTCGTTGCGGGTCCTGCCGTGGATGACGAGCTTGGAAATCAGGCTGTCGTAATAGGGCGGCACCTCGTAGCCCTGATAGAGGGCGCTATCGATGCGCACGCCGAGCCCGCCCGGCGCGTGATAATCGGTGACCCGCCCGGGCGACGGGCGGAAATTTTCAGGATTCTCGGCGTTGATGCGGCATTCGACGGCGTGGCCCGATAGCCGGATCTCGGCCTGGCGATAGCCGAGCGGGGCGCCGGCAGCGATGCGCAACTGCTCGCGCACAATGTCGATGCCGCTGACCATCTCGCTGATCGGATGCTCGACCTGGAGCCGCGTGTTCATCTCGATGAAATAGAATTCGCCGCCCTGATAAAGAAATTCGATCGTGCCTGCGCTTTTGTAGCCGAGTTCGCGCAGGGCGGCGACGGCAAGCGCGCCCAGTCGGTCGCGCTCCTCCGGATTGAGCGCGGGCGAGGGCGTCTCCTCGAGCACCTTCTGATGCGAGCGCTGCAGAGAACAGTCGCGCTCCCCCAGATGCACGACGCCGCCCTGGCCGTCGCCCAGCAGCTGGATTTCGATGTGCCGCGGCCGGTCGAGATAGCGTTCGAGATAGACATCGCCGCGGCCGAAGAAAGCCTGCGCCTCGTGCTGTGCCGCGGGCAGAAGGCGCGCCAGTTCGCCAGAGTCGCGAGCGACTTTCATGCCGCGCCCGCCGCCCCCGGCCGAGGCCTTGATCAGGACCGGGTAGCCGAGCCGGGCCGCGGCAGGCTCCGCCGCCGCAAAGTCGCGCACCGCGCCCGGCGAACCCGGCACCGTCGGGATGCCGAGGCGGGCTGCCGCCGCCTTCGCCGCAACCTTGTCGCCCATCAGCCGGATGTGCTCGGGTGCAGGCCCGATAAAGGTGAAGCCGTGCTCTTCCACGGCCGCCGCAAAATCGGCGTTTTCGGCCAGAAATCCCAGGCCCGGATGGATCGCGTCGGCGCCGGTGATGGCGGCCGCGGAGAGGATCGCGGCGACGTTCAGATAGCTGTCGCGAGCCGCCGGCGGGCCGATGCAGACGGTCTCGTCGGCGAGCCGCACATTCATCGCCCGCGCGTCGGCCGTCGAATGCACCGCCACGGTCTTGATCCCCATCTCGCGGCAGGCGCGATGGATGCGGAGCGCGATTTCCCCGCGATTGGCGATCAGCACCTTCTCGAACATCGCAGCGAATTTATCCCGAACGGGCGAGTTACGGTACGGCGGCGCCCGCCGCTTTGGGTTCGACGCAGGCCGAGGTCAGAGGAGGTCGCGCAGCATCGCGACAAGCAGCTTGTCGGCGGGCGGCATCGGGTATTCGTCGAGCCGGGCCGGGCGTACCCAGGCTAGGCGCTGGCCTTCCCGCGCGACCGGGATTCCCTGCCATTTGCGGCAGAGATAGAGCGGCATCAGCAGATGAAAATCCGGGTAGGAATGCGAGGCGAAAGTGAACGGCGCCAAGCAGCTCGCGGCGACGTCGATGCCGAGCTCCTCGCCGAGTTCGCGGATCAGCGCCGCCTCCGGCGTCTCGCCCGGATCGACCTTGC
Source organism: uncultured Alphaproteobacteria bacterium (assembly GCA_963799085.1). Lineage (GTDB taxonomy): Bacteria > Pseudomonadota > Alphaproteobacteria > ATCC43930 > CGMCC-115725 > AP-15. The sequence goes on from CAWCWA010000025.1 coordinate 65,656, forward strand.
CGCCGGGAAATTCCCAGAGGCCGGCGAGCGGCTTGCCCTCGGGCCGCCGGGCCAGCAGCACCCGCCCGTCGGCGTCGACGAGCGCCACCGCCGCGACCAAGACGACGCGCCTGGGCTCAGCTGCGGCGGGTTCAGCTGCGGTAGCTGCCATTGATGTCGACATAGCCGTGGGTCAGGTCGCAGGTCCACACCGTTGCCCTGCCAGAACCCAGCCCGATATCGACATCGATGCCGATCTCGCGGCCCTTCATGTGTTCGGCGACCGGCCTTTCGTCATAACCCGCAACCGGTCCGCCCTCGGCGGCGATTCTGACACCCCCGACTGAGATCGCCAGGCGGTCGCGTTCCGCTCTCTCGCCGGACCTGCCGACGGCCATGACGATGCGTCCCCAATTGGCGTCGCCGGCGGCGAGTGCGGTCTTGACAAGCGGCGAATTGCCGATGGTAAGCCCGATCCGCCGTGCCGACTGGTCGCTGACGGCGCCGGCGACCCTTATCGTGACAAATTTCTGCGCGCCCTCGCCGTCGCGGGCGACCTGCTGCGCCAGATCGATCATGACCCTCTCAAGGGCGCCGCGAAAATCGTCGAGCCGCCGGTCGCCGGGGTCAAGGATCGGCGCATGCCCCGCCCGCTGCGTCGCGCACAAGAGAACCGTGTCGCTCGTCGAGGTGTCGCCGTCGACCGTGATCGAATTGAAGGACGGCTCGTTCGCCGCGACCAGCAGCGGCTGCAGGACCCTATGCGGGAGTGCTGCGTCGGTGAACAGGAAGGCCAGCATCGTCGCCATGTCGGGTGCGATCATCCCCGACCCCTTGCAGAACCCGTTGATGCGCACGACCACACCGTCGATCGTGGCGGTCGCGGTGGCGCCCTTGGGGAATGTATCGGTGGTCATGATCGCGCGGGCGGCGCGTCCCCAGCTATCGGCGGCGAGCGAGGGCGCGATGCCCGGCAGCGCGGCGGCGATCTTGTCGGCGGGCGGCGGTTCGCCGATGACGCCGGTCGAGGCGATGTAGACCTCGCGCGGGTCGCAGGCGAACAACTCGGCGGCGGCGGCGGCGGTGCTCTCGACCACCTGACGCCCGGCACGGCCGGTGAAGACGTTGGCGTTGCCCGAATTGACGACGATCGCGCGCACGCCGCCGACCGACAGGCACTCGCGGCACCAGACCACGGGCTCGCCCGGCATTGTCGATTGGGTGAAGACGCCCGCGACGGCACTGCCCGCGGCAAGCTCCGTCACCATAAGATCGTCGCGCCCGGCGTAGCGGATGCCGGCGACGGCCGCGGCCAGCCTCACGCCGGCGATCGGCGCCATATCGGGAAAACCCGCCGGCGCCAGCGGGGACACAGCCGTCATTATCCTTCCTTCCGGTGTGGCCGAAGATGCCTATTTCTGCGTTGCCAATGGCTTGCCGTCGAGCCCGAAGGTCTCGATCTTGGCGGCGCTGCGCAATTCCTGCAGCTTGGCCTCGATGATGTCGCGGGCGACGAGGCGGCTGACCTCGTCGTGCGCTTCCTCGAAGCTCGGCGGCTTGCCGGTACGGCGGTCCTCGACCTTGATCACATGCCAGCCGAACTCGGTCTTGACCGGGGTCTCGGTATATTTGCCGGGTGCCAGCGCGAAGGCCGCCTCGGCAAAGGCCGGGACCATGTCGTCGCGACCGAAATAGCCCAGATCGCCACCCGATCCGGAGCCGGGGTCGGTCGAGTACTTCGCCGCGAGGGCAGCGAAATCGGCGCCCTTGTCGAGTTCGGCGATGATCGACTTGGCCTCGGCCTCGGTTTTCACGAGGATGTGGCGGGCGTGAACTTCCTCGCGCGCCGGCTTTTCCTTTAGCATAACCTGATAGCGGGCCTTGAGGCGGTCCTCGCTCTTTGCCGATTTGAGCATCCGGTCGAGATAAGCCTGCTGGATCAGCCGGTCCTGATAGAGCCGTAGCCGGTGTTGCACGTCGGGATCCTGATCGAGGTGCTCCTTGCGGCCGGCTTCGGTGATCAAAGCGGCGTCGACGAGCCGATCGAGGAGGATCGGATAGAGTGAATCGAGCGGCAGTTTCTGGGCCTGCGGCGGCAGGTTTTGCTGCGCCGCCTCGAGATCGGCAAAATGCAGATCGACCCCGTCGACGCGGGCCACCACCTGGTTTCCCGGCGGTGTCGGCGTTGTCGGGGCGGGCGCGCTCGGGGTGGACGCGCTCGGGGCCGGGGGATCGGCTGCCGGCGCCGAACGGCTGGACAAAAGCCCGCCGACGAGTGCCAGACCAAGCGCCGTCGCGCGCAAAACAGAAGGGAGCATGTGGCTGCCTATGGCGAGCATCCGCCGCGGCGCGGCGGCGATCCGGGCGCATCAATGCACATCGTCGGGCGGCGGACAAGCCGCCGGACATGCGACGCGATCGCCGTATTCGCCGCCGATCGAAAGGGGCGGCTGGGCGCTGCCGAATTGACACTCCGGGCCTACCCGCTTATCTCTAGACAGCGTCGCCGTGCCAGTACATCCCGCCATTCTCATCCGCTTTCTGAGGGTTCCATGCTTGGCGCCTTAGCCCGGCGGCTGTTCGGCTCCGCCAATGATCGCTTCATCAAGGGGCTTGGCGCGATCGTCGCCGCGATCAACGCGCTCGAACCGCAATTGGAGGCGATGTCGGACGACGAGTTGCTCGGGCGTACTGCGCATTTCAAGGAGCAGCTCGCCAACGGCGCCGATCTCGACGACATCCTGGTCGAGGCGTTCGCCACCGTGCGCGAAGCTTCGAAGCGGACGCTGGGCCAGCGGCATTTCGATGTGCAGCTGATGGGCGGGGTCGTGCTGCACCGCGGCATGATCGCCGAGATGAAGACCGGCGAGGGGAAGACCCTGGTCGCCACCCTGCCGGTCTACCTGAACGCGTTGACCGGCAACGGCGTTCACGTCGTCACCGTCAATGACTATCTGGCCCGCCGCGACGCCGAATGGATGGGCCAGATCTACCGTTTTCTCGGGCTCACGGTCGATTGCATCGTCCACGGCCTCGACGATCCCGAGCGGCAGCAGGCCTATGCCGCCGACGTGACCTACGGCACCAACAACGAGCTGGGGTTCGACTATCTGCGCGACAACATGAAATTCCGGATCGAGGACATGGTGCATCGGCCGTTCCACTACGCGATAGTGGACGAGGTCGAATTCGATCCTGATCGACGAGGCGCGCACGCCGCTGATCATTTCCGGGCCGACCGAGGACAATTCCGATCTTTATATCCAGGTCGACAAGCTGATCCCGTCGCTCGACGCCGAGGATTTCGAGAAGGACGAAAAACAGCGCACCGTTACGCTGACCGAGTCGGGCGTGGAGCGGATCGAAGCGCTGTTGCGCGGCAGCGCGTTGCTGAACACGGGCTCGCTCTACGACATCCACAACGTCTCGCTGGTGCACCACGTCAATCAGGCGTTGCGGGCGCACAAGCTCTTCGCCCGCGATACCGACTACATCGTCAAGGACGACAAGATCATCATCATCGACGAGTTCACCGGGCGGATGATGGAGGGCAGGCGGTATTCCGAGGGGCTGCACCAAGCGCTCGAAGCCAAGGAAAACGTCACCGTCCAGAACGAGAACCAGACGCTGGCCTCGATTACGTTCCAGAATTATTTCCGGCTGTACCCGAAGCTCGCCGGCATGACCGGCACCGCGATGACGGAGTCGCAGGAATTCGCCGACATATACAAGCTCGAAGTCATCGAGGTCCCGACCAACGAGCCGGTCCGCCGTGACGACACCGACGACGAGGTCTATCGCACGACGCGCGAGAAATACGACGCGATAGCACAGCATGTGCTCGAATGCCGCGAGCGCGGTCAGCCGGTGCTGGTCGGGACCGTCAGCATCGAGAAGTCGGAGGCGCTCGCGACGACCTTCAAACGGCACAAGATCCCGCACAGTGTGCTGAACGCCCGCTATCACGAACAGGAGGCGCAAATCATCGCTCAGGCCGGGCGGCCCGGAGCGGTGACGATTGCCACCAACATGGCGGGGCGCGGCACCGACATCCAGCTCGGCGGGAATCTCGAAATGCGGCTCAGGACCGAGCTCGCCAAGATCGAGGAGCCGGCCGAGCGCGAGGACCGGGCCGTCTCGATCCGGGCGGCGATCGAGGAGGCGCACGAGGCGGTGGTTCAGGCCGGCGGGCTCTTTGTCGTCGGCAGCGAGCGGCACGAAAGCCGGCGTATCGACAACCAGCTGCGCGGCCGTTCCGGGCGTCAGGGCGATCCCGGCGCCTCCAAATTCTTCGTCTCGCTCGAAGACGATCTGATGCGGATCTTCGGCTCCGAACGGATGGATTCGGTATTGCAGCGCCTGGGCCTCAAGGAGGGCGAGGCGATCATCCACCCCTGGGTCAACAAGGCGCTGGCCAAGGCGCAGGAGAAGGTCGAGGCGCGCAACTACGACATGCGCAAGCAACTTCTTAAATACGACGACGTGATGAACGACCAGCGCAAGGTCGTCTACGAGCAGCGCCGCGAGATCATGACCGCGCGCGACGTCGCCGCCACGATCGCCGACATGCGCAGCGAATCGATCGAGGAGGTCGTCGGTCGCGCCGTCCCGGAGAACACGCTGCCCGAGCAGTGGGACATGGTGGGGCTCCACGCCGAATGCCTGCGGCTCCTCGCCCTCGATCTGCCGCTCGACGATTGGGCGAAGGAGGACGGGATCGGCCAGGCTGAGGTGATCGAGCGGCTCATCGCCGCGGCCGACCGCAGGATGGCGGAAAAGACCGCGAACGCCGGACCCGAGCTGATGCGCATGGCCGAACGCAGCCTGTTGCTGCAACTGCTCGACCAGGCGTGGAAGGATCATCTGCTGTCACTCGACCATCTGCGTCAGGGCATCGGCCTGCGCGGATACGGGCAGCGCGACCCCTTGAACGAATACAAGCGCGAGGCGTTCGAGCAGTTCGAGGCGATGCTGGCGGGTTTGCGTCAGAACGTAACTTCGGTGCTCTCGCATGTCGAATTGCGGGTGCAGCAGCAGCCGATGTTCGCCGAGGCCGAGGCCGAGCCTGCGGACGCGATGGCCGAGGAGATGCGGGGTACCGGCACGACCGGGCGGCCGCTGCCGATGCGTCCACGCGCGGCGCGGCGAGCCGCTTCGGGAAACGGCGTCGACGATGGCGAGCCGCAACGGCCGGTGCCGCGTCCGCCTTGGGCGGGCACGCCGCGCAATGCTCCCTGCCCCTGCGGCTCGGGCCGGAAGTTCAAGCACTGCCACGGCCGGGTCTGACCGGCTCCGGCTCAACTCCCGTTTTTTCGCGTCAAGAGCGGTTGCGCGCCGGAATCGTGCAGGTGGCAGGCCACCCAATGGTCCGGCGCCGCCTCGCGCAATAGTGGCGGTTCCACGCGGCAACGCGGCATTACATACGGGCAGCGGGTGTGGAAGTGGCATCCCGGAGGCGGATTGATCGGGCTTGGCACATCGCCCGTCAGGATCACCCGCTTGCGCCCCTTGGCGCCGACTTTCGCGACCGGAACCGCCGACAGCAGCGCTTCGGTATAGGGATGCAGCGGCATCTCGAACACGCCGACCTTGTCGGTCATTTCGACGATGCGGCCGAGATACATGACCGCGACGCGGTGGCTGATGTGCTCGATCACGGCGAGGTCGTGGGCGACGAACAGATAAGAGAGGCGAAATTCCTCCTGCAGGTCCATCAGGAGATTGATGATCTGCGCCTGGATCGAAACGTCGAGCGCCGAGACCGGCTCGTCGCCGACGATCAGCTGCGGGTTCAGCGCCAATGCCCGCGCGATACCGACCCTTTGCCGCTGTCCGCCGGAAAATTCGTGCGGAAAGGCCGTCGTCAATTCGGGCCGCAGACCGACGCGCTCGAACAACCGCGCCACCCGCTCGCGCCGTTCGCCCGGGCTGCCGACCCGGTGGATCGTCAGTGGCTCGCCGACGATATCGCCGGCCGACATACGCGGATTTAGCGAGGCGTAGGGATCCTGGTAGATCATCTGCATCTGCTGCCGGTAGGGCAGCATTTCCCCGACGTCGAGATCGGTGATGTCGATGCCGCCCACCAGGATCTGCCCCTCGGTCGGCTCCAGCAGCTTTAAGAGGGTGCGGCCGACGGTCGACTTGCCGCAGCCGCTCTCGCCGACGAGCCCCAGGGTTTCGCCGCGGCCGATGTGAAACGACACTCCGTCGACCGCATACACAAAGCCGGCAGGCCGCGAAAAGACGCCGCGATAAATCGGAAAATGCTTTTTGAGACCCTTTACCTCGAGCAGCGGTGGGGCGCCCTTCGGTCCGTTTTGCACGATCGGGGAAACTGTCATCCCGCACCATCGAGCAGCCGGCCGGCGTGCCAGCAGGCGACCCAGTGCCCGGGCAAGTGCTCGGCGAGCGGCGGATAGGTCGCACGGCACACATCGGTCGCGTAGACGCAGCGCGGCGCAAAACTGCATCCGGCCGGCAGGTCCAGCAACGAGGGCACCATCCCCTTGATCTCGGTCAGTCGGCGCCGCTCGTTGGCGTTCAGCACCACGGCGTCGAGATCGGGGATCGACCCGAGCAGACCCAGCGTATAGGGATGGCCGGGGCGACCGAAGAGCGCCTCGGCGGTGGCCTCCTCCACCTTTCTTCCCGCGTACATGACTACGACGCGGTCGGCGTTTTCCGCGACGACGCCGAGATCGTGGGTGATCAGGACGATCGCGGTGCCAAAGCTCGCCTGCAATTCGCGCATCAGGTCAAGGATCTGCGCCTGGATCGTCACATCGAGCGCGGTCGTCGGCTCGTCCGCGATCAAGACCTTGGGGTTGCACGACAACGCCATCGCGATCATCACGCGCTGCCGCATGCCGCCCGAAAGCTGGTGCGGATAGGCGCGGGCGCGGGCCTCGGCCTCGGGAATGTGTACCCGGCGCAGCATTTCGACCGCCTCGCGGGCGGCCTCCCGCGGCGACAACCCGCGATGCAGCGCTATCGCCTCGGAGATCTGCCGCCCAACCGTCAAGAGCGGGTTCAGCGAGGTCATCGGCTCCTGAAAGATCATCGAGATGTCGTTGCCGCGGATTGCCTCCATTTCGCGCTCGGAGAGATCGAGGAGGTTGCGGCCCTCGAAGCGGACGGCACCGCCGACGATCCTTCCCGGCGGGTCGGCGACGAGACGGAGAACTGACAATGCCGTCACACTCTTGCCGCAGCCAGATTCGCCGACCACACCGAGCGTTTCTCCAGCGCGGACGGCGTAGGAGACCCCGTCGACCGCCCGCGCCACTCCGGCGGCGGTGAAGAAATGCGTCTGCAGGTTCTCGATCTCGAGGATCGGTTCGGCTACGCCCGCCCCGGGAAGCGCACCTGCCGTCTCGGCCGTTAATGTTTCGCGCAAAAATGGCTCCCGAAGTCACATCGTGCTGGCATGCCTGCGATCGATAAGCAGGCCATCAGAGCATGCAGCGCTCGGGCGTGCAAAGATCCAAAGGGAGGCGAGGGAGGCGGATTTCTCCGGTCATTGCCGGCCGCTCGCGTCCGGTGTGGTTGGACATGGCGCGCGCCGCAGGGTAGAACTCCCGAGATTATATCTGGGAGAGAAACGCATATGAGTGGTAAAGATTTCGCCCGTCCGCATTGGACGCGACGGGGCTTTCTGCAGGGCAGCGCCGCGGTGGCGGCCGGCGTATATGGCTTGTCGGGGCGGCTCGGCCATGCGGCCGACGTACCCTATCAGTTCGACGGGTCGAAGTTCCAGCTCGCGGCACCCGAGCCCAACCCCAAATCCGGCGGCGTGCTGCGCTACGGCATTACGATGCGCCCGCCGCATTTCGACATTCACCAGTCCGGGACCATCAACAATCTCGGGTCCCAGGGCTGCATGTTCGACAATCTGATCCGGCGCGACCCGCGCGACAGCGGCAAGACGATCATCCCCGACCTGGCGCACAGCTGGGAAATCTCCAAGGACGGCACGACCTACACGTTCTTGCTGCGCAAGGGGGTGCAGTTTCATGATGGCGCAGAACTGACCTCCGAGGACGTCAAGGCGACTTTCGACCGCATCTCCAAGCCGCCCAAAGGGGTCAGCATCCCGCGCAGCATTCTGTTCAAGACGGTCAGCGAGATCAGCGCGCCCGACAAATACACGGTCCAGTTCAAGCTGTCCGAGCCGCGCCCGCCCAATTTCATTATGTCGGCGATTGCCAGCGGCTGGAACGTCATCGTGCGCAAGAAGACCCTGGAAGACAACAATTACAATCTGCGCAAGGTCGAGTTTTACCCGGGCACCGGGCCTTTCCGCAGCGTCAAGCGGGTGGAAAACGAAGTCTGGGTCATGGAAAAGAACCCGAACTATTGGAACAAGGGGCTCCCTTATCTCGATGGCATCGAGTTCTACCATGCGTTGCCGTTCTCGACTGAGCTCGGCTCGGCGGTTCTGTCCGGGCGGGTCGATTATATCCGGATCACCGACCCGGTCACGGCGCGCAAGGCCAAGGCGACGCCGGGGATGTCGACGACCGCCTTCAACCAGAGCGTGATCCAGGGCACCTGGGTCAACAGCAAGAGAAAGCCGTTCGACGATCCGCGCGTGCGCCGCGCGCTGCATCTGGCGTTCGACCGGCCGGCGCTGATTGACGTCGTCAAGGATGTGACCCCGATGCAGGTCGGCGGCTTCATCTATCCGTTCTCCGATTTTGCCACCCCCAAGGCCGAGCTTGCCAAGCGGTTGGGCTACCAGCCCAATTCCAGCGCCTCGCTGAAGGAAGCCCGGGCATTGCTCGCCGCGGCCGGGCATCCCGATGGGCTGAAGGGGCTCGATTTCCTGGTCCGCGACGTAGCCAGCTTCAAATTGTGGTCGCAGGCGATCCAGGCGATGCTGCAGGAGGGGCTCAACGTTCAGTGCAATCTGCGCACGGTCGTCGAATCGGTCTGGTTCGACGACACCGCCAACGGTCACTACGATCTGGCGATCGGCGCGATCGTCTCGACCCTGCTCGACCCGTCCGACTACTTCAACGCATGGTATCGGACCGGCGGGCCGCAGAACTATTCTTTCTGGGACAACGCCAAATTCAATGCTCTGGTCGACCAGATCGACCGCGAGATCGATCCCGACAAGCGCAAGGCGCTGGTGCGCCAGGCCGAGGCCATCATGGAAGAGGACCCGCCGGTACTGCCCGTGGCCTGGGAGCAGATCAACGACGTGTGGTACAACTACGTCAAGGGCCACAACCCATACGAATATTTCGGCATCTATGATGTCGTGCGCGAGGATACCTTCTGGCTGGACAAAACCTGATCCTTCAGCTCTACCGCGACCGGCGCGTGCGAACCGGCTTCTTCCGGCGCAAAGCCGTTGCGGCAGGCGCGATTTGGCGCTAACCGGTAGGTTTGCCGATTGGCGCAGGCGGCGACGGTCCTCGGATGGCGGTTAGTCTGGTGCAGGGCGCGGTATTCACCGTCATGGTGGTTCGCGCGGAGATGCTGGGCGATCCCGCCTTCGAGAGCGCTCTTGCCGAGCAGGTGCAACGGAGCCCCCAATTCTTTTTGAACGCGCCGGTGGTGCTCGATCTGCGGGACACGCCGGAGTTCGCGCAGCAGCAGCAATTTGTCGAGGCGAAGGAAGCGCTGCGCCGCCATACGCTGAGCCTGATCGGGGTGCAGAACGCTCAGCCGAACCAACTCGCCGCCGCCGCCGAGGCCGGATTGGCGAGTTTTGCCCCTAACTCGACCCAACCGCGCGGCCCGCGCCAGGCGCACCCGGAACCGCCGGCGCCGGCGCCGGCTCCATCCCCGCCGGCTCGCGGCGCGGCGGCCGTCAGGACCCGGCTCGTCAGCCAGCCGGTGCGGTCGGGAACCCAGATCTACGCCCGCGGCGCCGATCTCGTCGTTACCGCTCCCGTCAGCGCCGGCGCGGAGATCATCGCCGACGGCAATATCCATGTTTACAACGTGCTGCGCGGTCGCGCGCTGGCCGGCGCCGGCGGCGATGTCGAGGCCCGGATCTTCTGCCGCCGCCTCGAAGCGGAGCTTGTCAGCATCGCCGGGCGCTACCTCGTCAGCGAGCAACTGCCCGCCGAAGAGCGCGGCATGCCGGTCGAGATCGCGCTGGTCGACGGCAGCTTGACGATCACGCGGAACTGACGCCGATCGTCGCCGTCGCCGGCGTTGCGCATGGGGACGGGCTCCCGCACAGTACGCCGGTTTCGGGTGGGGAGGGGAGGTGCTGTTGGCAAAGGTTATCGTGCTCACCTCCGGCAAGGGGGGCGTCGGCAAGACCACCTCCGCGGCCGCGTTCGCCGCCGGGCTGGCGTTGCGCGGCCACCGGACCGTTGTCATCGATTTCGACGTGGGGCTGCGCAACCTCGACCTGATCATGGGCTGCGAGCGCCGGGTGGTGTTCGATTTCATCAACGTGATCAACGGCGACGCCAAGCTCAACCAAGCGCTGATCAAGGACAAGCGCAACGACAACCTCTATATCTTCCCGACCTCGCAAACCCGCGACAAGGAGGCGCTGAAACGCGATGGGGTGGAGCGTGTCCTCGATGAGTTGAAGGAGACCTTCGATTACATCGTGTGCGACAGCCCGGCGGGGATCGAGCACGGCGCCATCACTGCGCTCTATTTCGCCGACAGCGCGATCATCGTAACCAATCCCGAGGTTTCCTCAGTCCGCGACAGTGATCGCATCATCGGCATCCTCGCCTCGAAATCGCGGCGCGCCGAGCACAATCTCGAACCGGTCGACATCCATCTGCTGCTGACGCGCTATTCTCCGGAGCGGGTCGCCAAGGGCGAAATGCTGGCGATCGAGGACGTCAAGGAAATCCTGTCGATACCGCTGCTTGGCGTCATTCCGGAGTCGGAATCGGTATTGCGCGCCTCGAATACCGGGACGCCGTGCGTGTTCGACGAGGAGAGTGCGGCCGGCCGCGCCTATCTCGACGCCGTCGCCCGCTATCTCGGCGAACAGCGCGAGATGCGGTTTCTCAAGCCGGAGCGGCGGAACTTCTTCCGCGCGCTGTTCGGGAGGGCGTAATGCGCCTGCTCGATCTGTTGTTTCCCGAGCGCCGCAGCAGCGCGGTCGTCGCCCGCGAGCGGCTGAAGATCGTCCTCGCCCACGAACGCGCCAGCCGCGACGCCCCCGACTTCCTGCCGATCCTGCAAAAGGAACTGCTCGACGTGGTCGGCCGCTATGTCGAGATCCGCGACGACATGCTGCGGGTCAATGTCGGTCGGGCAGGCGAGACTTCGCTTCTCGAAATCAATGTTGAGATCGATGGCGGCCGGATCAGGCCTCCCCGGAACGGGGCCTCCCCGCCGCCGCCCAAACCCGTCTCGGTGGCGCGGCCCGACCCCGGCGGCGCCCCACCCTGGGTAAAGCCCGGCTGACTACGCCACCGCCAACCTACGATTTCGTCCTGCGCGAGGGCGCTGGATGCCAAGTCGCCGTGGCGCTACGAACGCGCACGCCGCGCCGACAGCCTCGCGATCGGCCGCGACGGCATCAATCAGGCGTCGAATGGTGTCGGGCCGCGGGTCGGCGAGTCCGGGTTCGGCCTGATCCCGCGGTTCCCCGATATCTCGCCCTATGAGGACATCACAATAAGGGGAGCGTGACCCGCAGCCGGCAATGCGTGTCAAAATCCTAGAGACATTTCCGCAAGCCTGGTCTACGGTCGAAGCGATGCTCCCAGGGAGGAGCGGACCGTCTGGAGGAGGCGTAATGGGTGCGTATAACAACAGCCGTGAATTGCAAAATACCGGCTCAAAAGAAATCGATCTGACGCGTCGCGACGTTCTCGCCTCGCTGACGGCCCTCGGCCTTGTCGCCGGCGCGCCGACGATCGCAAGGGCGGCGGCGCCCGATGGACAGCTGACATACGGCGTGCATGTCTCGCTGGCGCCGACATGGTTCGATCCCGCGGACACGCAGGGGATCATCACCCCGTTCATGGTGCTCTATGCATTGCACGATGCGGTGGTGAAGCCGATGCCGGGCAAATTGCAGACCCCCTGCCTCGCCGAATCCTGGACCGCGTCCGAGGACGGGTTGACGTACGAATTCGTGCTGCGCAAGAACGCCAAGTTTCACAATGGCGATCCCGTGACGGCCGAGGACGTGAAATTCTCGTTCGAGCGCTATCGCGGCACGGCGCACGACGTGCTGAAGGCGCGCGTGGCCTCGATCGAGACGCCCGACCCGCTGCACGTCCAGTTCAAGTTGAAGAACCCGTGGCCCGATTTTCAGACCTTCTATTCGAGCGCCAGCGGCGCCGGGTGGATCGTGCCGAAGAAATATGTCGAGAAGGTCGGCGACGAGGGTTTCAAAAAAGCGCCGATCGGCGCCGGCCCGTACAAATTCGTCTCGTTCAACCCCGGCGTCGAACTGGTCCTGGAGGCGTTCGACGGCTACTGGCGCAAGACGCCCGCGGTCAAGCGTCTGGTCATGAAAGTGATCCCTGACGAGTCGACGAGGCTTGCCGCCTTGAAGCGCGGCGAGGTCGACATTGTCTACTCGATCCGCGGCGAATTGGCCGAGGAGTTGAAGCGCACGCCGGGGCTCACGCTGAAGCCGGTGGTGTTGCAGGGTCCGAACTGGATCTATTTCCCCGAACAATGGGACCCGAAATCGCCGTGGCACGATGTGCGGGTGCGGCAGGCGGCCAATCTGGCGATCGACCGCGACGGCATCAACCAGGCCTTGACGCTCGGCTATTCAAAGGTCACCAACAGCCTGATCCCCTATACCTTCGAGTTTTACTGGCAGCCGCCGCAGGCGGTGTACGACCCGGAAAAGGCCAAGAAGCTGCTTGCCGAGGCCGGTCTCGCCAGCGGTTTTGACGCCGGGCTCTATACCTGCGACAGCTCCTACGCAAATCTCGGCGAGACGGTGCTCAATAATCTGCAGGCGATCGGCATCCGCGGTCAGCTGCGGCCGCTCGAACGCGCCGCCTTTTTCGAGGGCTATGCCAACAAGAAATACACCAAGGGCATCATCCAGGCGGCGAGCGCTGCTTTCGGCAACGCGGCGACACGGCTCGAAGCCTTCGTTGTCAAGGGCGGCGCTTTTGCCTACGGCAATTACCCCGACATCGACGAACTGTTCGCCAAGCAAGCGATTGAACTCGATCACCAGAAGCGCGCCGCCATTCTGGAGCAGATCCAGAAGCTCGTTTACGAGAAATCGATTTATGCCCAGATCTGGCAGTTGGGCTTCATCAATGGCGTGGGTCCAAGGGTCGGCGAATCCTCGTTCGGCCTGATCCCGGGTTTTGCCTACACAGCGCCGTTCGAAGACCTGACCATCAAAAGCAGCTGAGCGTCTCAGGGCCCCGCGATCGAATGCCGAGGCAACCATGAAACAGTTCATCAGACGGCGGGTTCTCTACTCGCTTCTCTCGCTGTTCCTGCTCTCGCTGACGATCTTCTTCTTCGTTCGGGTGACGGGTGACCCGGCGGCGTTGCTGGTCGAGCCCGGCGCCAGCGAAGCCGACATTGTCGCTATTCATCACCAGTTCGGCCTCGACCGGCCGCTTTGGGTGCAATACGGCATCTTCATGAGGGACCTGTTCCACGGCGATCTTGGTCAGTCGTTCTATTACCGTATGCCGGTGATGGATCTGTACCTCTCACGGCTGCCGAATTCGATCATTCTCGCGGCCGTGGCGATGGGGCTGTCGCTGCTGATCGGCATACCAAGCGGCATCCTCGCCTCGGTGCAGGTCGGACGGTTCTGGGACAATGCCGGCAAGCTCTTTGCGCTGCTCGGCCTGTCGTTGCCGTCGTTCTGGGTCGGGCTGGTGATGATCCTTGTGTTCTCGGTCTACCTAGGCTGGCTGCCTTCGTCCGGGGCCGGCACGCCGCTGCACCTGATCATGCCGGCCTTCGCACTCGGGTGGTATTTCGCCGCCTCGCACATGCGGCTTACCCGCTCGTCGATGCTCGAAGTGCTGGGCTCGGAATACATCAAGCTGGCGCGCATCAAAGGCCTGCCGCAATCGCTGGTGATCGCCAAGCACGCCTTCAAGAACGCGCTGATCCCGGTTCTGACGCTGGCCGGGATCAACCTTGTCATCATGGTCAACGTGGCTGTCGTGGTCGAGACCGTGTTCGCCTGGCCGGGCATCGGCAGGCTGCTCTACGAGGGGATCGCCTTCCGCGACTTTCCGGTGGTGCAGGGGGTCGTGCTTCTGGGCGGGGCGATGATCGTGGTCGTCAATCTTGTGGTCGATGTTCTTTACGCCGTCATCGATCCGCGGATCCGAACGGAGAAGTGACTGTCATGAGCACGCAAGCCGACACCTTCGTCCTGCCGTCGCGGTCGCGCTGGCGTCCGCGAGCAATCAGGCTCGGCGAGTTCCCACTCGTTCCGGTGTTGATCCTGGCCAGCATCGCGTTCGTCGCGATCTTCGCCAATGTGCTGGCGCCGCACAATCCCGAGGTCGGCACCCTTGCCGCGCGTTTCAAACCGCCGTTCTGGCAGACCGGCGGCAGCGCCAAATATCTGCTCGGAACCGACCAGCTCGGCCGTGACGTGCTGTCGCGACTGATCTTTGGCGCTCGCGTTTCGATCGTGGTCGGCTTTACCGCAGTGATCTTCGCCGGCGTCGTGGGCACCGCGCTCGGCATCGTTTCGGGTTATATGGGCGGCTGGGTCGACCAGGTGATCATGCGCCTGACCGATACCTGGCTGGCGTTGCCGGCTTTGACTTTCGCCATTTTTCTGGCGGCGATTGTTGGGCCGAGCATGTGGAATATCGTGATCATCCTCGGCGCGGTCTATTGGACGCGCTATGCGCGCGTCATACGCGGGGAAGTGCTGTCGCTTAAGGAGCGCGAATTTGTCCGGCTGGCGATCGTCGCCGGCTGCTCGAAGTGGACGATCATGACCCGCCATATTTTGCCCAATGTGCTCAACTCGGCGATCGTGCTCGGCACCTTGATGCTGGGGGTAGTGATCATTGCCGAGGCCTCGCTTTCCTTCCTCGGGGTCGGCGTGCCGCCGCCGCAGCCGGCCTGGGGACTGATGCTGGCCGACGGCAAGCAGGGGCTGATGGTCGGCTATTGGTGGCTGACGGTCCTACCCGGGATCTGCATCATGCTGATGGTGCTTTCGGCCAACCTCATCGGCGACTGGCTCCGTGTCAAATTCGACCCCCAACTCCGTCAGCTATGAGCCGACGGCTCGGCGGCAGCCGGCGAAAGTCGGCCCGCTGCTCGAGTTGCGCAACCTGTCGACGCACTACGTGTCGGCGCGGGGAAGCCGCGTGGTGCGCGCGGTCGACGAGGTGTCGCTGCGCATCAATGCCGGCGAAACCCTCGGGATCGTCGGCGAATCCGGCTCCGGCAAGAGCACCCTGGCGCTGACCATCCTGCGCGTCCTGCCGCCGGCGGCGCGCATCGTCGGCGGGCAGATGCTGTTCGAGGGCGAGGATCTTGTAGAGAAATCCGACGCTGAGATGCGGCAAATCCGCGGCAAGCGCATTGCCATGGTGTTGCAGGACCCGATGGCGTCGCTCAACCCGCTGTTCACGATCGGCGATCAGGTCGCCGAGCCGATCCGGGTGCATGAAGGCGCCACGCGGGCAAACGCCTGGAACCGGGCGCGCGAACCTCCTGAAGGCGGTGCGTATCCCGTCGCCCGAAACCCGCATCGGGCAATATCCGCACGAGATGTCCGGGGGAATGCGGCAGCGGATCGTCGGCGCGATCGGCATCTCCTGCGAGCCGCGGCTGTTGATCGCCGACGAGCCGACGACGAGCCTCGACCTGACGATCCAGGCGCAATACCTCAGTCTGTTGCGCGACCTGCAGCGGGAGCACCATCTGGCCCTGATCTTCATCACCCACAATCTCGGCATCGTCGCCAAGATGTGCGACCAGATCGCCGTCATGTATGCCGGACGGCTGGTTGAATCGGGGCCGGTCTCGCGGATCTTCAACGCGCCGAGCCATCCCTATACCGAGGCGCTGTTGAGTTCGATCCCGCGGATGACCGTAAGCCGCCAGCGCTTGACGGCGATCGAGGGTCAGCCGCCCGACCTCTCGGCGCTGCCGCCCGGGTGCTCGTTTGCGCCGCGTTGTGTCAAGGCCTTCAACCGCTGCCTCGAGGAAACCCCGCCGGAATTCGTCCCGGGCGAGGGTCAGACCGCGCGCTGCTGGCTGGCGGCGCCCGGCGCGGAGCCGACGCGGCGCCCCGTCGCGGCCGGAGTCGCATGATGGCGGTTTTGGAAGCGGCGGGGCTCGTCAAGCATTTCGAGGGCAAGCGCGGTCTCTTCGGCGGCCAGCGCCCGGTGGTCCGCGCGGTTGACGGGATCTCGTTCGCGATCGAGAGCGGCAAGACCCTCGGGGTTGTCGGCAAATCGGGCTGCGGCAAGACCACGACGGCAAAACTTGTGCTCGGCCTCGAACAGCCGACGAGCGGCAGCATGCGGTTCGAGGGCAAGGAGTTGAGCCAGCTCGACTCTGTCGGGCGGCGGCATTACCGCAAATCGGTGCAGGCGGTATTTCAGGATCCCTACGCCTCGCTAAGCCCGAGGATGCGCATCAGCGCCATCATCGCCGAGCCGATCACGACCAACGAGACGGTGTCGAAGGACGAGGTTCGCCAGCGTGTTCTACGCCTCCTCGACCTCGTGGGGCTCCCGGAGCGCGCCGCCGATCTGTTCCCGCACGAATTTTCCGGAGGTCAGCGGCAGCGCATCGCGATCGCCCGCTCCCTGGCGCTGTCGCCCAAGGTGATTGTGCTCGACGAGCCGGTCTCCGCGCTCGACGTGTCGATCCGGGCGCAGATCCTCAATCTCCTGGTCGATCTCCAGACGCAGCTCGGGCTCTCCTATCTGTTCATCGCCCACGATCTGGCCGCGGTGGCCCATATGAGCCACACGATCGTCGTCATGTATCTCGGCAAGATCGTCGAGAGCGGGGAGGCGCAGGCGCTGGCCCGTGCGCCGAAACACCCCTACACCGAAGCGCTGTTTTCGGCGGCCTTGCCGAGCCATCCCGACGAGCGGCGCGAGGAAATCGTCCTGCAAGGCGAAGTGCCGAGCCCGTTGCGGCCCCCCTCGGGCTGCCGGTTCCACACCCGATGCCCGCATGTGATGCCGATCTGCGCCAAGCAGGAGCCTCCTCTCGCCGATGTCGAGGGCCGTCTCGTCGCTTGTCATCTCTACGATTCGGCGGCCGAACCCGCCCTCGATCCCGGCAAGAAAGTGAGCCTCGTGTCGTAGGCGCACGGGCTAATGTCGCCGCAGCGCCTGCCCCCCGAGCGCTGCCCAACCGATCAGAAACGCGATCCCGCCGAACGGCGTGACGAGGCCGAGCGCGGCGGCGCCGCTGAGCCCGAGCGCGAACAGGCTCAGGCTGAACAGCAGGATCCCGGCGGCAAACCCCATTCCGGCGACGGTCAGCGCCAGGCTCGGCGGATCACGCTGCGCTGCGAGCGCCGCTACTGCCACCAACGCGGCGGCATGAACCATGCCGTAAAGGGCCCCGGTGCGCAGCAATTCCGCGGCATGCGCGTCGCCGACCGCAAGATGGGAGGCTAACGCGCCGGCGGCCACCGATAAAAATCCGCCGAGCGCGGCGATCGCAAGCCAGAGACGGATCATCGCAGCTCCCGGTCGCGCTCCTGCAGGGCGCGGCGGTACAGAGCCAGCGTCTCGCGGGCGACGATAACCTCGCCGAATTCGCGCTCGACGAGGGCGCGGCCTGCCTGGCCCATGCTTCGCCGCCGCGCCCGGTCGGCGGCGAGCGTTCTGATCGCCGCGGCGAGACCGTCGATGTCGTGCGGCGCCACAAGCAGACCGGTCTCGCCCGGCCGCACGACGTCGCGGCAGCCGGGCGCGTCGGTGGCGATAATCGGCCGGGCGCAGGCGGCCGCTTCGAGCAGCGCCTTGGGCACGCCCTCGCCATAGGTCGACGGCAGCAATGCGATCGCGGACTGCCGCCAGATGTCGCGGACATCCGCGACCCGGCCGAGCCAGGCGATCCCCGGTTCGCTCGCCAGCGACCGCAGGCATTCCTCGGTCAGCGAGCCGGGATTGTCGGGATCGGTCGGACCGGCGAGCAGCAGATCGACCGCGGTCCCTTGGGCGCGCAGCCGACGAACCGCGGCGGCCGCTTCGAGCACGCCCTTATCGGCAAGCATGCGCGACACCAGCGCGACGGTGACGCTGTCCCCTTCGGGTTCGGACAGCGGCAGGAAATGCGCGACATCGACGCCGGAGCCCTTGATCAGAGCAATCCGCTCCAGCGCCATACCAAGTTTCGCCACGGCGGCGCCGTCCGCCGGGTTCTGCACAATGATCCGGGTGCGCTTGCCTGCAGCGGCAACGCGCAAAGCGAGGCGCAGCGCGGGTCGCCGCAATCCGGCCCCGATGCCTCCGGCGGAAAAGCCCGATCCCAGGCCCATTATCGAATGGATCGAGGTCGGGGCCGCATCTGACCCAGCAAAGGCGAGGTGCTGGGCGAGAGCGCCGAACAGCACCGGCTTCAGCGCGATATGGTGGACAATGTCCGGCCGCTCAGCGCGATAGAGCCGAGTAATGGCGCGGACTGCGCGAAAAGCGCCGGAGAGGCCATCGCCGCGGCGGCGCCAAGCCAAGGCGCGCAATGCGAACCCTTCCGCGCAGATCGCTTCGCCATGCTCCTGCACCCGGGCGGCAACAACGACCTCGAACCCGGCGTCCCGCGCGGCGCGGGCGATCGGCAAACGATGCGAGCAGAAATACCAGTCCTCGGTCACGAGAAAGAGCAATTTCGCGCGTTGTCCGGGAGGCGCTGTCATGGTTGCGGGAACTTCGAACTCGCAAACAAAGGTCGTCGGGCGCCGGCGGCTTGCCCTCGAACCGGCATCTCTTTAGAGGATCTCTCCCGAAACGGGTTGCACAATCGGCCGCCCGGCCGCGACGGAGACGTGAGCTGGCGCGCATTCTGGTGACCGGGGCCGCGGGTTTCATCGGCCGAGCCTTGTGCCGTTCGCTCGGCGAACACGGTCATGATGCCGTCGGGCTAACGCGCGCCGAGGCGGAGCCCATTCGAGGGGTGGCGCTCCACCCGATCGGCGACATCGAGCCGCAGACCGACTGGACAGGTCGTCTGAGCGGTGTCGAGATCATTGTCCACCTCGCCAATCGGGCGCACCGCACCGTTTTCGATCCTGCGACCGACCGCGAACCCGCCGCCGCCGCGAACCTTGCCGCCGCCGCGGCCGCCGCCGGGGTGCGGCGCATCGTGCATATGAGTTCGGCGCTCGCGATGGGCGAGGCGACGCGACCCGGGATGCCGTTCCGCCCGGCCGACTCGCCGGCGCCGCAAATGGCCTATGGACGGGCGAAGCTCGCGGTCGAACGGGCGCTTGCCCCCGCGGCGGAAGCAGCGGGTCTGGAGCTCGTGATCCTGCGCCCGCCGCTCGTCTACGGTCCCGGCGTCAAGGCAAATTTCCGTTCGCTGCTCCGCGTCGTGGCGAGCGGCCTGCCCTTGCCATTTGCCGGAATCGAGAACCGCCGCAGTCTGATCTTTCTGGACAATCTGGTAGATGTGACCGCACTCGCGTGCCTCGATCCCGACGCCACGGGCCGAGTCCTCCTGGTGCGCGACTCGGTTGACCTGTCGACCCCCGAACTCGTCGCGGCACTCGCCGATGGGCTCGGCCGGCGGGTACGGCTATTCGCGCCTCCGGCGCCGGTCCTGGCGCTGGCCTTGCGGGCGCCGGGCCTCGGGACGAAGCTGGCGCGTCTGACCGCCTCGCTGCAGGTCGACGACGACGAAGCAAGGAGAATTCTGGGCTGGGAGCCGGCGGTGGCGCCGGCGGCGGGACTCGCCTTGACGGCGCGAGATTTCCTCTGGGGTCGGTGACGGGGAGCCCCGGGGTGCGGCGTTTTCCCGACAGTCGGGGTGAAGGCAGATTTGCCGCGAAATTCTGTTGCGCCCGCGGCCCGGCGGTCGTATCGGGCCGTGTGACGTGGCCATCGGGCTCTGAATAGAGCGGGGGAGCTGACCGTGCCGAGTTTTGACATCGTCTCGCGGATCGACCTCGCCGAGGTCGATAACGCCGTCGCCGGCATCATGCGCGAAATTGGCGCGCGTTTTGATTTCAAGGGCAGCAAATGCGCGATCGAACGCAAGGAGGGCGCGCTGATGCTGGCCGCCGACGACGAACTCAAACTGAAGCAGATGCACGAGCTTCTGAAGGTCCATCTGACCCGGCGCAAGGTCGAGCCGGGGGCACTCGAATACAAGCCGCCGGAGAAGGCCTCAGGCAACACCCTGCGCCAGGCGATCGTGCTGCGTCAGGGGGTCGACGCCGAGCTTGCGCGGCGTCTCGTCCGGAGCGTCAAAGACAGCAAGCTCAAGGTGCAGGTTACGATCCAGGGGGACGAACTGCGGGTTGCCGGCAAGAAGCGCGACGATCTGCAGGATGCGATCGCGCTGATCCGCGGCCTCAAGATCGAGCAGCCGCTGCAATATCTGAACTTTCGCGAGTAGTGGGGGCGGTCAGGCTCTTGTGTCACTGCGGTCGAGCCGGTATGAGTTTTGCCGGCTTCGTCCCCTTCGTCTAGAGGCCCAGGACACCGCCCTCTCACGGCGGCAACACCGGTTCGAATCCGGTAGGGGACGCC
>CAWCWA010000026.1:0-90462 GCA_963799085.1 uncultured Alphaproteobacteria bacterium
GTGGCGATCATCCTTGTCGCCGCCGCTCCCGACGGGTTCGCCGTCCTGGTCACGGCCGTTACCGCCGACCCTGGCTGATCAAAGAGCGACTTCAGCAACGGGCTGCTAGGGCTGCAGCCAGTCCTTGTCAGGCCGGGCTAGTTGACGAGCGTTGTTGTATGCCATGTCGAGGGTTAGACAAGTGGATGCCCGATAGAAACTCTCGAAGTTCTCCACCACGAGAGCCATTTCAGCTTGAGAAGGACTAGAAAGACATAGCGGAAGCAGAAGTTGGACACGTCCCTGATAGTATTGTGGAATTGCAGTTTTATAGTTGCGGCGGGCGCGCTCTTTTGCATTATCAATTGCGCCCCTCAGAAAGGTTCTCAACGAATAACTATCCATTGATCTGAACGGCTCCGGAAAACGCTCTCGGTTGTGCTCTACAATGTGCTCGATATTCTCTCTGAATTCCCTTTCGGGGTAAAATACAAGAGACGCGCGATCATCTAGATAATGCGCCACCTCTGGCAACTTTGGGAACCGCCCCAATTGATACTGTCCCCGCCGATACCAGCCGGTTAGAAACCAGTTTTGTTGATCTGGATTTAAGTTGGTCTCGAAAAGCGCGAAGACAGGTTCTTGATTTACCGTCACCAATCCGGTGTTGAAGACGGCGTTCTTCTCATCCGGCGACAGTTCGATTTTGCCTTCTTCGACAAGTCGGCCGTAGGTATACACGAGATAGTTGAAAAGAATTGGCTTTGGATGCTCCGAAGGTGTTCGCTTGTAATCCCAATCTTCAGGTTCCGCCATAGTCGCCAGGGAGTCCAGTGTTTGCTGGATGTTTTCCATATACGCGAAGTCTAGAAGTTTATTGGGCCATGTACGAATTAGTCTTCTCCTACAATTAAATTGTTAGATCAACATTACTCTCGACAGTCTCCCGCCGAGGCCGCGCTATCTATCAGGCTCTTCCATCCGCGTCAACATCGGCACGGTGGGCCCGTTCGGGCAGTTGCGGCGAGAGGGAGCCACCCGCGCCGCCGGCACGATGGGGTGAGGCGCAGATCGAGCTTGTAGCCTGGCCCCTCCAGGATCACATTAAACGTGCGCATGGCAGGCGAAAATTGCGATAATTGACGAATGAAGGCGACTAATACCCTCGATCAGCCTAAAAGGCCGCCGGCGAAGCGAAGCGACAACGCCGGACCGTTGCGCGCCCGGCCGGTAAAAGGCGAAGTCGATCACGCCGCCCTGAGCCGCGAATTCATCAGGCGGTTTCCCAAGCTTCGGGCCGACCCTTGCCAAATGAGCCACGGTGGCTCCCTACCGAGGCGATCATCTAATACAACAGGCTGGAAGTGGAGGAGACCGAAGAAACGCATTTTTGCGTGACCGCGGCCTGCTCGAAGTGCCCTGGCGCGTCCCGAAATGCCTTTGCCTATGAGGAGGATATCGTCGCGCTCGCGGTCCGCCTTTTGGCCGGTATCGCACAGGCCCACGCATTCGAACAGGGCAACAAGCGTACTGCGATGGAAGCCCTTTGGCATTTTCCGCGGCTCAACGGATACGACCTTGCCATTGAGGACGGCGCGGAATGGGAGCGGCCCATCATCGCGCTGATCGAACATCGAACGAGCGAGGAGGATTTCGCAATGCTGTTGCGGCCGTTCGTGGTGCCGCGCGATTGAGCGGTGCGGTTGCGATCCCGCTTGCGTCGCAGCCGCGGCTCGCGTAGCTTGCAGCGATGGCGAACAGAGCCTGCCAGATTGCGCGATTTTGGTACTGCCGGTACAGGACGGCGGCCTAGGATCGCGCTTGCGCGTTTTATCCGAAGCCGCCCGACCCAGGCGGCTTTCGTGTTTCAGGCTCTTCCCGATCCGAATGTCGCCGATGGTGGAGCGGCCTCCAACAAGGAGGTATCATGCCGGAAGGATTGTGAACCGCGTGTGAAAGATGAGCGAAAAATGGTCCCCCGACAGCTGGCGCGGCCTGCCGATCCGGCAGGTGCCGGGCTATGCCGACGAAGCCGCGCTCGCCCGCGTCGAGGAGACCTTGCGCCGGTTTCCGCCGCTGGTCTTCGCCGGCGAGGCGCGGCGGCTGAAGGAGCGGCTGGCCGACGGTCGCCGCCGGCAAGGCGTTTCTGCTGCAGGGCGGCGACTGCGCCGAGAGCTTCGCCGAGTTCCACCCGAACAACATCCGCGACACGTTCAAGGTGCTGCTGCAGATGGCGGTGGTGCTGACCTTCGGCGCCGGCTGCCCGGTGGTCAAGGTCGGCCGGCTTGGCCGGGCAGTTCGCCAAGCCGCGCTCGTCCGACACCGAAACCCAGAACGGCGTGACCCTGCCGTCCTATCGCGGCGACATCATCAACGGCCTCGATTTCGACGAGGCGGCGCGCGAACCCGACCCGCAGCGCATGGTCCAGGCCTACAGCCAATCGGCCGCGACCCTCAACCTGCTGCGCGCCTTCGCCCAGGGCGGCTATGCCGATCTGCACCGGGTCCACGCCTGGAACCAGGATTTCGTCGCCGACTCGCCGCAGGGCGAGCGCTACCGCGCGCTCGCCGACCGGCTGACCGAGACGCTCGATTTCATGGCCGCCTGCGGGCTCACCTCCGAGACGACGCCGCAGATCCGCGAGACCGAATTCTATACCTCGCACGAGGCGCTGTTTCTCGCCTACGAGGAGGCGATGACCCGCGTCGACTCGACGACCGGCGACTGGTACGACTGCTCGGCGCATCTGCTGTGGATCGGCGACCGCACGCGCCAGCTCGACGGCGCGCATGTCGAGTTCCTGCGCGGCGTCAAAAACCCGATCGGCATGAAATGCGGGCCGACGCCTCGAACCCGACGATCTGCTGCGGCTGATCGACCGGCTCAATCCGGAGAACGAGCCCGGCCGGCTGACCTTGATCACCCGCATGGGCGCCGACAAGGTCGAGGCGCAAGCTGCCGCCGCTGATCCGCGCGGTGCAGCGCGAGGGCCGCGAGGTCGTCTGGTGCATCGACCCGATGCACGGCAACACGATCGACCTCGTCGAACGGCTACAAGACCCGGCATTTCGACCGCATCCTCGACGAATTGCATCGGCGCTTTCGCGATCCATGCCGCGGAGGGCAGCCATGCCGGCGGCGTGCATTTCGAGCTGACCGGGCAGAACGTCACCGAATGCATCGGCGGCGCGCCAGGCGGATCAGCGAGGCGGCGCTCGCCGAGCGCTATCTGACGCATTGCGACCCCCGGCTCAACGCGACCCAGGCGCTCGAACTTGCCTTTGAGATCGCCGACGCGCTGAAGACCTCGCGGCAGCAGAACGGCCGGCAGCGCAGCGATCGCCTCGCCGCCGTTTTGTGAGAGCCCGGGCGTGGCGGCCGACGAACCGCAGGATCTGGCGGCGCACACCGACAGCTATTTCCTGCGAACCAAGGCGATCGTCGGCCGCTACGGCGATCGCCCGGCGACTTATGCGGTGTTCCTGCGCCGGCCGGTCATCTCGGCGCCGCGCCTGGCGATCGATTTTCTTCAACATGCCGCCGCCGAGCGAGGTGTGGAATTCGACATCGACCTCGTGCATGCCGAGGGCGCTTTTGTCGGGGCGGGCGAACCGATCCTCTATCTGACCGGCTCGCTCTTCCATCTCGTCGATCTCGAAACCGTCTTGCTGCAAAAGCTGGGGCCGGTCTGCGTCGCCGCGACGAACGCGTGCGCGATGTGCACCGATCTCCCCAAGGTCGCCTTCATGGCGATGGACGCGCGACACTGCGCCGGCGCCGAGATGGCGGATATGATGGCCTACGCCGCCGCGGTTGGCTCGGCCGCCGCGCGGCGCGAGGCCGGTGCGGTCGGTTTTGTCGGTTGCGCCGCCGCGGCGACCGCTGCGTTCTTCGGGCGGGGCGAGGGCGTCGGCACGATGCCGCACGCGCTGATCGGCTATGCCGGCTCGACCCTGCGCGCCGCCGAGATGTTCCGCGCGGTCTTTCCCGACGAGCCGATGACGGTGCTGGTCGATTATTTCGGGCGCGAGATCAGCGACGCGCTGGAAGTAGCACGCCATTTCTCCGACCTCGCTTGCGCCGGGCAGCTGTCGTTCCGCGTCGACACGCATGGCGGCCGCTACGTCGAGGGGCTCGATCTGGCGCTCTCCTACGAGGTGCTCGACCGTCATGCGCCGCACGCCACCCGCGGCTACCGCACCGAGCAGGAATTGCGCTACCTCGTCGGCACCGGGGTTTCGGCGGCGGCGATCTGGCTATTGCGCCAGAAGCTCGACGAGGCCGGGTTCGAGCGGATCAAGATCGTCGCCAGCTCCGGTTTCGGACCTGCCAAATGCCGCATGATGGCTGCCGCCAACGCACCGGTCGACGTGATCGGCACCGGCTCTTACCTGCCGGAGCTGTGGAGCGAGACCTACGCCACCGCCGATATCGTCGCCTATGATGGCCAGCCGATGGTCAAGGCCGGCCGCGAATTCCTGCTCAGACGCGCGGACGGAAGTCCCTGACCCGGTGGGCGCTTGCTAACCCCCTTCCCGGCGCATAGATATCCTGATTGGACGGAGCATCGCCGGTGAGCGAGGACAGGGTCAGTCTCGAATTGTTAGGCGCGCGGGTGGCGGCCTTGACCGCGGAGGTGCGAGACCTTCAGGTGCGTTTACCGCGCTCGAGCAGCGTTTCGCCGCGATGGAGGTGCGGCTCGGAGGCATCGAGAGCCGGCTCGGGGCAATGGAGCAGCGTTTCGGTGCCCAAGAGGAACGCATGACGCGGATGCTGTCGCTGCTGGTGGGGGTCGCCGAACGCGCGGACGGCGGCCGGCCCAACCAATCCTAGCTCTGCTCGCGAGTTTCCCGAAACCGGATCGCGGGCCACTCCTCGATGGTCGTGCGCAGGTCCCAGGCGTTGCGGGCGAGGAACACCGGCACGCCGTCATGGTCTTCGGCGCTGGCCGAGGGGTTGGTTCTGCGGAACCGCTCGATCTCGGCCGGGTCGTCTGCGTCGAGCCAGCGCGCGGCCTGGCAGGGCGCGCCGTCGAGCCGGGTGGCGAGCCCGTATTCGGCTTCGAGTTCGGGTCGTCAACACATCGAGCTGCAAGGCGCCGACGACGCCGATGATCCAGTCGCCGCCCGTAGCGGGCTTGAAGACACGGGTCACCCCTTCCTCGGCCAGCTGTTCGAGCGCGTGGCGCAGATGCTTTGTCCGCATCGGATCGTCGACCTTGACCCGGCGCAGAATCTCCGGGGCAAAGCTCGGGATGCCGGTGATGTGAAAATCCTCGCCCTCGGTCAGCGTGTCGCCGATCCTGAGACTCCCGTGGTTCGGAATGCCGATGATGTCGCCGGGCCAGGCCTCCTCGGCGAGGTTGCGCTCGCGGGCGAGGAAAAACACCGGGTTCTGCACCGACATGACCCGCCCGGTGCGCTGGTTCTTCAGTTTCATGCCGCGCTGAAACCGTCCCGAGGCCAGCCGGACAAAGGCGATGCGGTCGCGGTGCTGCGGGTCGACATTGGCCTGCACCTTGAAGACGAAGCCGGCGACCTCGCGCTCCCCGGGCGCGATCGGCCGAGGGTCGGCGGGCTGCGGCCGCGGCGCCGGCGCCAATTCGCCGACCCCGGCCAATAATTCGCGCACCCCGAAATTGTTGAGCGCGCTGCCGAAATAGACCGGGGTCAGATGGCCTTGGCGATAGGCGTCGGCGTCGAACGGCGGGCACAGCCCCTTCGCCATCTCGACCTCCTCGCGCAATTTTGAGAGGGCGGCTTTCGGGAGACGGCGGGCGAGTTCGGGATCGTCGAGACCATGGCACTTGACCGGCTCGGTGACCCGGTCGTGGACGCCTCGCTCGAACAGCAGCAGCGCATCGGCGAACAAATCGTAGGCGCCGAGAAAGTCGCGGCCCATGCCGATCGGCCAGGAGGCCGGGGTCACGTCGAGCGCGAGGCCCTGCTCGATCTCGTCCAGGAGGTCGAACGGGTCGCGGCTTTCACGGTCGAGCTTGTTGACAAAGGTGATGATCGGCATGTCGCGCAGCCGGCAGACCTCGAAGAGCTTCCGCGTCTGCTCCTCGATGCCCCTCGCGGCGTCGAGCACCATGACCGCACTGTCGACCGCGGTCAGCGTGCGGTAGGTGTCCTCGCTGAAATCCTGGTGGCCCGGCGTGTCGAGGAGGTTGAAGGCGAGCCCCTCATGCTCGAAGCTCATCACCGCCGAGGAGACCGAGATGCCGCGCTCGCGCTCGATCGCCATCCAATCCGAGCGCGCCCGCCGCCGGTCGCCCCGCGCCTTGACTTCGCCCGCCAGCTGGATCGCCCCGCCGAACAGCAGCAGTTTCTCGGTCAAGGTGGTCTTGCCGGCGTCCGGATGCGAAATGATCGCAAACGTCCGCCGGCGCGAAATCTCGTCGGTCAGGGTACTCATCGAGCCGCCTTGGTTGTTGTCGTCGCGACGCGGGTCATCGGCTGAAAGTCGGCGCGCGCCGCGGGATTGGCAAGCCGTGGCTCTCTCATTAGACTGAATGGTTGAGCATTCGGCGACGCAAGCGCCTTTTTCGGTGCCACCTTCCGTGTCGGGGGCCTTCATGCAGGACGGGCATTACGCGACCGCTGACGCGCCGCAGGGTCCCACGGCTGATGCGGAGCGCGGGCCTCAGCGGCCGGGGCCGCTTCGCTGGCTGCTGGTAGGGTCGGCGGCGCTGCTCGCGTCCTGTAGCCAAGCCGGGGTGCTGGATCCGCAGGGGCCGGTCGCATCGGCGCAGCAACTGCTGCTGATCAATTCGACGGCGATCATGCTTGTGGTCGTGGTTCCGGTGATCCTGGCGACCTTGGGATTCGCTTGGTGGTACAGGTCGTCCAACCCCCGCGCCAGCCGCGCCCCGGACGAGTCCTATGAAGGACGCATCGAGTTTGTCACCTGGTCGATCCCGGCGCTGATCGTGATCCTCTTGGGCGGGGTCATCTGGATCGGTTCGCATCAGCTCGATCCGCGGGCGCCGATCCCGGCGGACGCCAAGCCGCTTCGGGTCGAGGTCGTGGCGCTCGACTGGAAATGGCTGTTCATCTACCCCGATCAGGGAATTGCCGCGGTCAATCAATTGGTCCTACCGGTCGGGACGCCGGTCAACTTCCGCCTGACGTCGGCGACGGTGATGAATTCGTTCTTCGTGCCGCAGCTCGGCAGCCAGATCTACACGATGGGCGGGATGACCACCCACCTTAACCTGATGGCGGACAATCCGGGGGAATATCCCGGGTTTTCGGCAAATTTCAGCGGCGACGGGTTTGCCGAGATGCGGTTCATCGCCAAGGCGGTGCCGGCCGGCGATTTCGACGCCTGGATCGCGCGGGTCCGCGGCGCCGGGTCTGCGCTCGACGAGGCCGCCTACGCCGCATTGGCGAAACCCAGCATAGCCGTGCCGCCCAGGACCTATCGCTCGGTGGAGCCCAAGCTGTTCGACCGCATCATCGATCTGACGGCCTTGGGTCCGGGAAAAACGCGCGCCGCTGGGACCTGGTGTCCGCCAGCGCCGCAGGCAGGAGGATGACATGCTGGGCAGATTGAGCTGGGCGGCGATCCCGCTTGACCAGCCGCTCCCGCTATACGCGATGGGGGTGGTCGGCCTCGTCATACTGGCGGTGCTCGCGATCATCACGGTGAAGGGCTGGTGGCCCTATCTGTGGCGCGAGTGGATCACCAGCGTCGATCACAAGCGCATCGGCGTCATGTATGTGATCCTCGGGCTGGTCATGCTGCTGCGCGGCTATTCCGACGCGATCATGATGCGGACACAGCAGGCGATCGCGGTCGGCGACGCTCAGGGATACCTGCCGCCCGATCACTACGACCAGATCTTCTCGGCGCACGGCTCGATCATGATCTTTTTCGTGGCGATGCCGCTCGTCATCGGGCTGATGAACTTCGTGGTGCCGTTGCAGCTCGGCGTCCGCGACGTCGCGTTTCCGACCTTGAACTCGATCAGCTTCTGGCTCACCGCATCGGGCGCGCTGTTGATCAATGTGTCGCTCGTCGTCGGGAATTTTGCGCGCACCGGCTGGATGGCCTACCCGCCCTTGTCCGGGCTCGCCTTTTCGCCCGATGTCGGCCCCGACTACTACCTCTGGCCGTTGCAAATCTCGGGCGTCGGCACCCTGCTGACCGGCGTCAACTTTGTGACGACGATCCTCAAATTGCGCGCCCCGGGCATGACTTATTTCCGCATGCCGGTTTTCTGCTGGACCGCGCTCGCCTCAAATTTGTTGATCGTTGCCGCGTTTCCGATCCTGACCGCGACCTTTGTGATGCTGCTGCTCGACCGTTACCTCGGCATGCACTTCTTTACGAATGACGCCGGCGGCAACCAGATGATGTATGTCAATCTTTTCTGGGCTTGGGGTCATCCTGAAGTCTACATCCTGATTCTGCCGGTTTTCGGCATATTTTCGGAAGTGGTCCCTACCTTTTCCGGCAAGGGGCTGTTCAGCTACCGCTCGATGGTCCTTGCGACTTTGGCGATCTGCATCCTCTCCTTCATGGTTTGGCTGCATCACTTCTTCACGATGGGGGCGGGCGCCGACGTCAACGCCTTCTTCGGGATCATGTCCACGATCATCGCAGTGCCGACCGGCGTCAAAGTCTTCAACTGGCTGTTCACGATGTTCCGCGGTCGGATCGTGTTCAGCACGCCGATCCTGTTTACGATCGGCTTCATCGTCACCTTCGTTATCGGCGGCATGACCGGCGTTCTGTTGGCGGTGCCGCCGGTCGATTTCGTGCTCCACAACAGCGTCTTCCTGGTCGCCCATTTCCACAACGTCATCATCGGCGGTGTTGTGTTCGGCGTGCTGGCGGGGATCAATTATTGGTTCCCCAAGGCGTTCGGGTTCACTCTCGACGAACGGTGGGGCAAGGCCAGCTTCTGGTGCTGGCTCATCGGCTTCTATCTCGCCTTCATGCCGCTCTACGTGCTGGGGCTGATGGGCATGACCCGGCGCCTCGAGCATATTCCGGACCCGAGCTGGCAGCCGCTGCTTCTGGTCGCGGAGGCTGGCGCCATCGTCATTTTCCTTGGCGTCCTCTGCCAGATGGCGCAACTCTATGTCAGCATCTGCACGCGCGAAGAGCGCCGCGACCTGACCGGCGACCCATGGAACGGCCGCACCCTGGAGTGGTCGACCACCTCGCCGCCCCCGGCCTACAATTTCGCGGTGCTTCCCAGGGTGGAGACGATCGACGCTTTCTGGGAGATGAAGCGGCGGGGGCTGACCACGGCCGAACCCGCCTACGAAACCATTGAGATGCCGCGCAACAGCCCCACGGGCTTTGTCATCTCCTTCTTTGCGGTGATCGCTGGTTTTTCGGCGATCTGGCACATCTGGTGGGCCGTGATCCTCGGCCTTCTCGCCATCGCATTCACGGTCCTGGCGTTCGGCTGGAGCGAGAACCGCGAGCGCGAATTCTCACCCAACGAAATAAGGCGAATGGAACGGGCCCGGCTGGCTCCGGGGCGGACGCCATGACCGTAACAACGATCGATGCGGCTCCAAGCGAGCTTGCGCGGGGTCGCGGCGGCGGCGGGCCGGCCCCGACGCGGACCGTCGTCGCCTATGGGTTCTGGATATTCATCCTCAGCGACATTGTCATGTTCTCGGGGCTGTTCGCGGCCTATGCGGTCCTGGCGGGCAACACCGCCGGCGGCCCGACCGGGTCCGAACTGTTCAATCTCCGCAATGTCTTTATCGAGACGATGTGCCTCTTGGTCTCGAGCTACACATGCGGGCTCGGGGCGTTGTCGGCCGAACGGCGGCAGCCGGGCCGCTTCCTGGTCTTCGCCGCCCTCACATTCGTGCTGGGCGCCGCCTTTCTCTTCATCGAGATCTCTGAATTCGCCGGCATGGTCAACGAGGGGGCCGGGCCCTCGCGCAGCGCCTTTCTGTCCGGCTTCTTTACGCTCGTGGGCATGCACGGCGCGCATGTTACGAGCGGCCTCTTCTGGCTCATCTATATGGTGGCGCAGGTTATCGTCAAAGGCTTGCGGCCCCATGTGCTGCGGCGCCTGTTGTGCTGGAGCCTGTTCTGGCACGCGCTCGACATCATCTGGGTCGGCGTGCTGACCTTGGTTTACCTGATGGGAGTCGGCTGATGGACGGGGACGACCGCGTTTTCGGCGATCGGACGCCAGGCGTCGAAGAGCAAGAGGCCACGGCCAGTTATCTGTCGTACACGGTGGGCTTGGGGCTCGCCGTCCTGCTGACGATCATGTCGTTCGTCGTGTCGCAAACCAATTTGCTGTGGGCCCCGGGTATAGCCGTTGGGCTGGTCGTGCTCGCCTTCGCGCAGATCGGCGTCCACCTCGTTTTCTTTCTGCATCTGGGCAGCGGGCCCGATCACACGAACAACATTCTGGCCCTGGCCTTTGGCCTGCTGATTGTCTTTCTCGTCCTCACCGGATCGGTCTGGATCATCGCCAATCTGCACGCCAACATGGCGGACATGCCGCTGCGCTGACCCGGTTCCGCTCGAAACTCCGACCGCCCATCATCTCGGCCCGGTAGTCCTGACGACCTAGTTCGTCCTGCCGGCTCGCGCGCCTCTCGGAGCACGAGCCGGCAAAGGCCGAACTAGGTCCGCATGTAGCCTTCGAGTTCTGAGGCGGTCTCGCTGATAGCATCGTCCATCGACTTGCCCTGATGCACGTAGCGGGCGATCAGCTTGCAAACCGTGCCCTGCGCATAGAGCTGGTTGGCGATGTTGACCGGGGCGGGGTAGCCCAACAGCAGTGAGATCACGTCGCCGCGCGGCGGATAGTTGTAGTTGGTGCCCTTCGGCGGCCCTTCCTCGACCCAGGTATCGAAATCGCGCAGCTTCTCGTATGGCGGTACGTCGTACCCCTTGCTCGCCGCGACCAGCTTCTGCTGGGCTGATCGGGTTGACAGATAGGCGATGAGGCTCTTCGCCGCCGATTTGTTCGGCGAGAAATTCCAGATCCCGAGAAACCCGAAATTGGTCCCGACATAACGTCCCTTCGGCCCTTTCGGGGCGGGGAAATGCCACAGCTCCTTGGCCACATCGGGTGCGTCGCGCACCGCCACCGCCCAGGCCGACGGCGGGTTCATGATCAGCGCGCCCTTGCCCGAGATCAGCCACTTGTTGTTGCCGGCATTATCCCAGGCGAACGCGCTTTCCGGCAAGAACGGGGTGAGCCGTTTGAACCATTCCAGCACCTGCTTGGTCTCGTCCGATTTGACCGTGATATTGCCTTCCTCATCGACGAGGCGCGAGCCGTAGCTGGCGAAGACGGCCCCCGCCCAGTTGGCCGCATCCGTCGCGGTGCTCAGCGGCAATCCGAACGGATGGCCCGCCTTGTGGCACTTTTCGGCGGCGGTGAGGAATGCATCATAGGTCCAGTTGTCGGCGAGTTGCTTGTCGGGCGGGGCGCCGTCCGGATACATCTTCGTTACATCGAGACCGACATATTCCTTGAACATGTTGATGCGGGCGGCGCACGGCAGCGGGATCGTGCCGCGGCCCATCGGGACGGCCATCCAATGGCCATGCTGCTTGCCGGAGTATTCCGACCCGAGCAGCAGCTTGCCGTACTGTTTGATGTTCTCGGTCACGATATCGTCGACCGGTTCCAGCTGCGCGGCATAGGCGCCGGGCTGGGAGTCCGAAATCCGCATCACATCGTGGCCGGAATGCGCCTGCGCCTCTGCGGCGATCGTCAGATTTAGCTTGTCGCCCTGGGAGGTGATGTAGTCGATCGTGATGTCGACCTTGTTTTTCTCCGCCCACTCGTGACAGAGCTTGGTCAAGGGCTCGTTGGCGCCGGGCACCCAGTGGTCCCAAAACCCGACCGAGAGCTTGCCAGCGGCGAAGGCGCCGCGCACAAAGGGCATGCTCAGCGCCGTGGTGGCCACTGCTGCGGTTCTCAACACATTGCGCCGGGTAAGTGTCTGCATGTTCATAAAACCTTCCGTTCGTGTCACATAGTTTTGGCGTTTCCGCCATTGTCCTGCTTGCATCTCGCGGAGATCCGGAGCATGCGCCAGGATTATAGCAGCCATGCATAACGGATTGTAAAGAATTGAAACGGAACCGACAACCGGAGCGGTTCCGTATCCCAGTAGCTACCTCGGCTCTCCCGTCCCTGTCGCGCTGATCCGCCGCTTGCC
Organism: uncultured Alphaproteobacteria bacterium; assembly: GCA_963799085.1. Classification (GTDB taxonomy): domain Bacteria; phylum Pseudomonadota; class Alphaproteobacteria; order ATCC43930; family CGMCC-115725; genus AP-15. Next base: position 12,148 of record CAWCWA010000026.1, read on the forward strand.
GGTCAGATCGTCGATCATCTCGACCTGGATCTGCTGAATTTCGAGTAGATGCTCCCACTGATGGTGGATCAGCTGATCGAGCTTGTCGCTGATCGCGCGCACTTCGAGTTCGGCCTTGAGGTTGACCTTGTAGTCGTTCTCGGCGCGCATGCGGTCGCGCGCCTCCTGCCGGTTCTGGCTCATCATGATGACCGGCGCCTGGATCGCCGCCAACAGCGACAAGGCAAGGTTGAGCAGAATGTAAGGGTAGGGGTCGAAGGGAGACCACAGCAGGTAGATGCTGTTGCAGATGATCCAGACGATCAACACACCGAAGAAAATGAAGATAAAGCGCCAGCTGCCGCCGAATTCGGCGACCTTGTCCGCGGTGCGTTCGCCCAATGTCAGACCGCGATCGAACTCGCGGTTGAGGTCGTCGGCGACGGTCTGGCCCTCGCGCAGGCTTTTCATGACCTCGTCTTCGATCGCGGTCAACTCGCCGCGGTCCTTCTCCATCTGCGTGCGGATGAATTCGGCGCGGAAGCCGTTGAGGCAGCTGGGGCAGATGAAGCCGGTCGCGTCCCAGTCGGCGACCCGGGCAGCGATCAGAGCGGCGATATTCTCGCGGATCGCGCTCGCCGGGATAAGGCTGTGGCCGGAGAAGGAGCGCTTGCACACGCCGCAGGTGTGGGTTGCGCGGCGGCGCTCCCTGGCCGCCGTCAGCGGGCCGCTTGGCCTCGGGTCGGACATCGGACGCTCCATTTCTCGGGCATCATGCCGCATACCTCGCCGTTAGCGCTAGATGCCGCCCGACCGGGATGCCGGCAGGGACGGCGGTAAAATTGCCACATTCGCATGGTAGGCATATTCCCGTTGGAGGCCGAGCGGTCTTCCTCGGGGCGGCATACGCTTACCCGCGTTTGTTGTTTTTTGGTTGCAAATAACATCAAAAACAGCAAACGCGACATCGCGGCGGAGAGAGGTCCCGGCCCTGCCGGGACCGGGGTCAGGCGAGCAGTTTCTTCAACCGTTCGGCGATCTCCTCGGGGGTGCTTTGGTGGGTGAAGCTGGCGGTGAAGCGGCCTTTGGGGTCCATCACGTAAATCACCGAGCTGTGGTCCATCGAATAGTCGCCGTCGGCCTCCGGGTGCTTGGCGTAATAAACGCGATAGTTCTTCGCGGCCTTGGCGATTGCTTCGGGCGAGCCGGTCAGCGCCAGGATCGGCGCGTCGAAGCTCGCGACGTAATCCTTCATGACCGCGGACGTATCGCGCTCGGGATCGACGGTGATGAAGACCGGGCGCACCTCGCTGCGCTTCGGCCCGAGGTCGTCGAGCGCCAATGCGATGTCGTTGAGGGCCGTCGGGCAGGCGTCCGGGCAGTGGGTGTAGCCGAAATAGACAAGCAGCCATTTCCCTTCGAGGTCGGTGTTGGAAACGGTCTTGCCGTTCTGGTCGACGAGCCGGAACGGGCCGCCGATGGCGCTGCCGAGAATGCCGCCGGCAACGCCGCGCGGGGAGTTCTGCAGTTCGAGGCCGACAAAGGCGCCCGCCCCGAGGATCAAGAGGCCGGCGAGGAGCGAGGCGGCGAGGAGGAGGCGCGAGGAGCCGCGTGCGTCCGGTTTTGCGGGCTTGGGGTTGCGGGCCATGACGACACCCTCCTAATGGTGCTGCATGCCGCCCATCGATCCCATGGCGCCACCCATCGCACTTGTGGCGCCGACCTTTTCGACGGCGACGGTGACGGTGCGCGTGCCGCCCTTCTCAAAGGTCAGGGTCAGCGGGAAGGATTGGCCCTCCTTCAAGGGCTGCTGCAGGCCGAGCAGCATGACGTGGAACCCGCCCGGCTTCAACGTCACGGGCTTGCCGGCGGGGACGTCGATGGCGTCGACCTGGCGCATCTTCATGATCATGCCGGTCATCGACATCGTGTGGAGTTCGGCCTTTTTCGCTGCCGGCGTTGAGGCGGCGACGAGCTTGTCGGCGGTGGGCGACTGGATCGTCAGATAGGCAGCGCCGTTTTCGGCCTTGCCCGGAGTGGCCCGCGCCCAGGCGTGGGTGACCTCCAGCTGGCTCGATTGCGCCATCGCGGCGCCGGCGAGGACGAGGCTCGCGGCGAAGGCGAGCAATTTGATCGACATCGGATTTCCTTTTTCGAACGCAGGGCGGCGCGGCGGGGGAAGCTGGCGGCCGCCGCGGGGGGATCGTGACGGAGTTAGCGCACGATCAAGGGCGGCGCCCGCGCCTGCAGCGGAAGATGGCGCGCGGGGGCATCGAGCGCCGCCGCGTCGAGGACCGGGATTGCCGCAAGGACGAGGCGGACCGGCGCCGCGGTCAAAGGTGGTGAGGGTGGCAGCGCTGTCGGCGTCGCGGCGCAGAGCGCGCAATGATCGCAATGGCATGGAGGCAGCGCTGGAGTGGATTTTCCGGGAGCCTCACTCCTCGGCGCGGCGCCGCAAAGGACGGCCGGGAGGGGTGAGGCGGACCATCCGGCCGCAAGCGCCTGGCCTACCGGCAACAGCGGGTTGCCGAGCAGCAGGACGACGCAGAGCCAGGCGAGAAACGGCCGCCACTCGCCGGCGCTCTTCCCGGGCCGCTTCCGGATCATCGATGGCAATCCGTTATTCCAAGGCTACCGGATCGACCCCGGAGCATACGCCGCAAGCGACGCCGGCGTCTCGCGTCCTATTGGCGCGCCGCGCCGCGGGCCGGGCGGATCGCGGCCCTGCCCTCGGGCGTCACGAGAGCGGCGCAGGCCCTCGGCAGATCGGCGAGCAATAATGGCCGGGCGTGCCCCGGCGGCGGATGGCGCGCCTCGGGGGTGAACCACCAGGCAAGCTCCTTGCCGCAGCCGTCGCCGGCCGGCGGCGGCTCCTGGTCATGGCATGAAGGCTCGCCCGCGGGGCAGGATAGGCGAACGTGGAAATGGTAGCTGTGCCCCCACCAGGGCCGGATCTTGGCGAGCCAGGCGCGGGCCGCATCGGCGGTGCGGCACAATTCGCGCTTGATCGCCGGGTTGACGAAGATGCGGGCGACGGAGGGATCGCGCGAGGCCGCCTCCAGCAGCCGCGCGCGTTGCTGGGTCCAGACGGCGCGGTCGACGCCCTCGCCGTCGGTGGCGACGACATCGACAGCCGACATCTCGTCGCGCTCGGCCGCGCCAAGAGGCCGGTTCGGCATCGGCGTCAGCCAGATGTCGGCGTCGAGCCCGATCTGGTGCGAGCCGTGCCCGGTCAGCATCGGGCCGCCACGCGGCTGCGCGATGTCGCCGACGAGAAGCCCCGGCCAGCCGCCGGCCGCCGCTTTCGCCGCCAGCCGTTCGATAAACGCGATCAGCACCGGATGGCCCCAGGCGCGGTTGCGCGAGGGTCGCATGACCTCCCAGTGCGGCCCGTCGGCGGGGAGCGGCGCCGCGCCTTCGAGACAACCCTTCGTGTATGAGCCGATCGCCAGCGGCGGCCCCGGCATGGGCGTGGTCTCGAGGCCGAAGAGGCGCTGGGCGGCGTCGGGGGGCAGACGCGCCAATACCGCCGCGCGATGCGCCGCCTCCTGCGCCGCATTGTCCTGCGCCGCCGCCGCGCCGGCCGCGAGCAACGCCAGCAGCAGGGCGCACGCCACGGCGGCGCGCATCGCGTTATTCCGCCCGCCGCTCGTAGCAGACCCGGCCGTCCTTCAGGGTCATCTGCGCGACGAGCTGGCGCTTGCCGGTGACGGCGTTGCCGTCGGTGTCGCGGAATTCGACATCGCCGTCGCGCAGTTCGAGGAGCGCCACATCGCCGTTGGCGCCCGGCCGCAACGTGCCGGCCACGCCCTCCAAGTCCCATGATCCTGGCCGGCGTCGCGGTCGCCCGCAGAGACCACCTCGTCGAGCCCGACCCCGAAATGCAGCAGTTTCGACATCGTCGTCGTCAGACCCCAGACCGGGCCATTGGACGCCGTCGTAAAGGTCAGGTCGGTCGAGATCGTGTCCGGCAGGAAGCCCTGGTCGAGCGCCTTTTCGATCAGCGGGAAGCTGAAATGGCCGCCGCGGCCATGCGCGCAATCGAAAATGATGCCGTGGCGCTGCGCCTCGACGACCTCCTTCAGGATGAACTGCTTCTCGGGTCCCATGATGCCGTGCTCGCGGCCGTGGAAGCAGTGCGTGACGATGTCTCCGGGCTTCATGCAGGCGAGGATTTCGGGGAGCGGCAGCGGCGTGTCGGTGATGTGGATCATCATCGGGACGCCCGCCATGTCGGCCGCCTGACGGGCGGTCTTGACCGGTGCCGTCGTGTACTCCCAGACGAGGTTCGGGCCGTACCGCAGCTTGACGCCAATCGCGATGTCTCGGTTCTCGGCGATCGTGCGGGCGCAGCCCTCGGGGTCGGCGTAGGGGAAATGCGCCAGCTCGCCGCAGCGCGACGCGCCGACGATGCCGATCGCCGACAGGTTGACGAAGGCGCGGGCGCGGGTTCGCACCGATTTGTCGAGCATGTGGCGCAGCCCGGCAAAAGTCGCCGAGCCCGTGCTGCCGGCGTCGCACACGGTAGTGACCCCGCTCGCATTGCAAAAGCGGTCGGTGTTCTCGCCCATGTCCGAGGAATTGACAAAGACATGGGCGTGCAGGTCGACGAGCCCCGGCGTCACCAAGAGACCCTTGGCGTCGATCACCCGATGGGCGTCCTCGGGGCGCAGATCCGGCGCCACCGCGGCAATCTTGCCTGCGAAGATCGCGACATCCATCCGCCCGCGCAATCCGCCGCCCGGATCCACCACCTCGCCGCCGCTGATCAGAAGATCGTATTTCATGCGTTCCTCCAGTCTCCATCGGGACCAGCCGCGGCGGGTCAGAAATCGAGGTCGGCGTAGTGTTTGGGGGGTGGGACGCCGGGGATGTGGTCGGCGAGGATCGGGCGGAAGCTCGGCCGCGACTTGATCCGGGCGTACCATTCCTTGGCCGGCTCGTGGTCGTCCCAGGGCACGTCCCCCAGATAGTCGAGGCTCGACAGATGCGCGGCGGCGGTGATGTCGGCGATCGAGAAATGGTCGCCCGCGAGCCACCGCCGGCGGTCGACGAGATAGCCGATATAGTCGAGATGATGCGGCAGGTTCGCATGCCCGGCGCGAATCGCGAGCGAGTTCGGCTGGCCGTGGCCCTGGTAGCGCTTCATCATCTTCTCGCCAAGCAGGTTCTCGGTCACTTCGAGGTTCATCTTGACGTCGAACCAGGCGGCCAGCCGGCGCACCTCGGCGCGGTCGATCGGGTTGATGCCGATCAACAGCTTCTCGCGGTAGACCTCGTCGAGATATTCGACGATGGCGTTGGGGTCGGCGAGCACGGTGCCGTCGGGCTCGATCAGGACCGGCACCTCGCCCGCAGGATTCAGCGCCACGAATTCCTTGCGCCGCTCCCAGACCTTCTCGGTCTTCAGGGTGAAATCGAGCTCCTTCTCCCGCAGCACGAGCCGCACCTTGCGCGAGAACGGGCTCAGCCATTGGTGATAGAGGACACGCATCGCGCCGATTGTAGCGATCCCTCGCGGACCCGAACAACGGACCTTAATGCCGCCCGTTCGATCACAAGGGTCTGGCAACTGTCGGCAGGCTGAACGATGATAAGCCGATCGAATCGCCTCCATTGCGGCCGGGCGAACAGCGAGGGGGAGCATGTTCCATCGGCGGCGGGGCGACCGCGCCCTCTTCCATCTCGTGCTGATCAAGCCGACCCATTACGACGACGACGGCTATCCGATCCAATGGGTCAAGGCGGCGATCCCGTCGAACACGCTCGCCGCGCTCAACAGCCTCGCCGAGGATGCGCGGCGGCGAGAGGTGCTGGGCCCGGCGGTCGACATCCGCTTGCACACCTATGACGAGACCAATCAGCGGGTCCGGCCGGCCCGGATCATCGGCGCGATAAGACGTGAGGGCGGCCGCGCGCTGATCGGTATGGTCGGCGTGCAGTCGAACCAGTTTCCGCGCGCCGTCGATCTGGCGCGGCCGTTTCTGAAGGTCGGGCTCCCGGTCTGCATCGGCGGCTTTCATGTCTCGGGCTCGATCGCGATGCTGCCGCAGACGCCGCCCGAAATGCGCGAGGCGCAGGCGCTCGGCATCTCATTTTTCGCCGGCGAGGCCGAAGACCGCCGGCTCGACCAGGTGCTGCGCGACGCCTGGGCGGGGGCATTGCAGCCCCTTTACGATTTCATGGACGATCTGCCCTCGCTCGAAGGCGAGCCCGCGCCGATCCTGCCGCCCCGCCATATCCGGCGCATTTCGGGCGCATTGTCGAGCTTCGACCTCGGCCGCGGCTGTCCCTATCAATGCTCGTTCTGCACGATCATCAACGTCCAGGGCCGCAAGAGCCGGTTCCGCACGCCCGACGATCTTGAACGCACGATCCGCGAAAATTACGCCCAGGGCATCCGCCGCTTCTTTGTCACCGACGACAATTTCGCGCGCAACCGGCACTGGGAGGCGCTGTTCGACCGGATGATCCGGCTGCGCCTCGGCGAGGGGCTCAAGATCGGCTTTACGATCCAGGTCGACACGCTGTGCCACCGGATCCCGAATTTCATCGAGAAGGCCGCTGCGGCGGGTGTCAGACGGGTCTTCATCGGGCTTGAAAACATCAACCCCGACAATCTTCTGGCAAGCAAGAAGCGGCAGAACAAGATCACCGAATACCGCGCGATGCTGCAGAAATGGCGCGAGCACGGAGCGATCACCTGCGCCGGCTACATCATCGGTTTTCCGGGCGACACCAAGGAATCGGTGTTGCGCGACGTCGAGATCATCAAGCGCGAATTGCCGCTCGACATTCTGGAACTATTTTATCTGACGCCGCTCCCCGGCTCGGAGGACCACAAGATCCTGTGGGAGCAGGGCGTTGCGATGGACGCCGATCTGAATCGCTACGACCTCTATCACCGCGTCGCGCAGCACCCCAGAATGTCGGATGTCGATTGGGACGAGGCCTATCGCGCCGCGTGGCAGAGCTTCTACAGCCTCGACCATATCGAAACCGTCTTGCGGCGGGCGGCGGCGAACCCGCGGGGCCGACCGCAGACGACATTGACGACGCTCCTCTGGTTCAAGCTGATGACGATGTTCGAAGACGTGCACCCGCTCGAAGGCGGCGCCTTTCGGCGCAAGTCGCGGCGCGACCGGAGACGCGGCCTGCCGCGCGAAAATCCGCTGCTCTTCTATCCGCGCGAATGGGCCGCGATCGCGGTCAAGGCGTGGGGCTACTGGTCGGTCTATCGCGCGGCGAAGGCGCGGCTCAAGGCAGCACTCGCCGCCCCCGACCGCTGGGCCTATGCCGATCTTGCAATAGCGCCCCCGGAAGAGGATGAATTCGACAGCCTCGATCTCTATCGTCGGACCAACGGCGGGTCCGAAGCGCTCGAGCGCAAACGCCGCGACGACGCCCGCCGCGCCAAAGTATTTTGAGACCCGGAGGATCAGACATGCCGCTCGACGCCCTGCACCACGTCACCGTCCAGACCGACGACCTCGACGCCACCCGCGATTTCTATCGCGACATCCTGGGCCTCGAAGAGGGCTTCCGCCCCGATCTCAACTTCCCGGGCTACTGGATGTATTGCGGCCCGGTCCCGGTCGTGCATCTGGTGCCGAAGGGGAACGCGATCGGCGGCGGCGCCTCGCGCGACACCGGCTCGTTCGACCATTTCGCCTTCCTGGCGCGCGATTTCGACGCGGTGAAGGCAACCCTCGACGGCAAGGGCGTCAAATACCGGCAGAACCACATCAACCAGCCGCCGATCGACCAGCTGTTCTTCCCCGACAACAACAATGTCATGATCGAGTTGAATTTCCCGCGCAGCTGACGCGGCGATGCGGCCGCACAATTTCTATGCCGCACCGGGCTTCGACCGCGCCGGTCTGCGCCGCCGCGACGCCCCCTGGGTGCTCGAACGCGCGCTTCATCCCGACAGCCGGTTTGTCCCGGTCTGGCGCAACCAGAGCCTGATCGTCGCATTCGAGGGCGCCGAACCACGGGCGGCAGTACTCGGCGCCGAGGCGTTTGCCGATCTCCTCTCCGGCCATGCGGCGGCCGAGGAGCGTTTGCGACATGGCGAGATCGTGCTCCTTGGCGTGATTGAGGAGCGGGCGCATTTCGCGCTCGACCTGTCGCCCGCCGAGGCGCCGCTCGAAATGTTGCAATCGCCGGCGCTGGCGGCAAGCGGCCTCGACCCGGCGGCGATGCGCTTTGCCGATCTGCGCCAGATTGGCGCCATCATCGACCGCAGCGAAGGGGCGCTCCTGGCGCTTGCCCGGGCGATGCTGTACTGGCACGCGCGCCACCGGTTCTGCGGTCTCTGCGGCAGCCCGACGCGCAGCGAGGAAGCGGGCCACATGCGCCGCTGCGCCAATCCCGATTGCGCGGCGATGCATTTTCCGCGCACCGACCCCGCCGTCATCATGCTGGTGACCGACGGCGATCGGGCATTGCTCGGCCGCTCGCGCAATTTTCCGCCCGGCATGTATTCAACCCTAGCGGGCTTCCTCGAACCGGGCGAAGCGCTCGAAGATGCGGTTGCGCGCGAGGTCCGCGAGGAAAGCGGGATCATCGTCGGCCCGGTCCATTACCATTCCTCGCAGCCCTGGCCGTTCCCGGCCAACATCATGCTGGGCTTTCACGCCGAGGCGGTCTCGACCGAGATCACCGTCGATTATGGCGAACTCGCCGACGCGAACTGGTTCGAGCGCGGCTACTTGCTGTCGCACCAGGACGACGACGAATTCCGGCTTCCGCGGCGCAATTCAATCGCCCGGCGGCTGATCGAGGACTGGCTCCACGGGCATATCGCGCCCGCCGCGGGGTGAGACGCCGGTCGCTAGAGCACTGCGATCGCCTCGATCTCGATCATGAATTCGGGCTGCGCCAGTGCCGTGACCGCGACGAGTGTCGAGGCCGGCATCTTGCCGCCGAAGAACTCTCCCCTCACCGCCGCGTAATCGGCGCGGTGGCGGATGTCGGTGATATAGCTGTTGACCTTGACGATGTCGGCCATCGTGCCACCGCCGGCTTCGACCTGCGCCTTGACCGCCTGGAGTGCGGCGCGGGCCTGCGCCTTGAAATCGCCGGCATACGCAGCACCGCCGTCGGCGGCATAGGCGACCTGCCCCGACAGAAAAAGGATCGTCTGCGCGCCCGTCACCTTGACCGCCTGAGCATAGGTCGGCGGATTGAATTCGCTTGAAGCCGCGTAAGGCTCGATCCTGGCCATCAATCTTCCTCCCTGAAATTGTCCAATGGTTCGCGGGTGACGGTCACCTCGCCCGTTGGCGTCAGCCGCACCAGGTTGACCGTCCGCGCCAGCTCGGGCGAGCCCGAATAATAGGCCGCGACGACGCCGTTGCCGACCCGCATCGGCCGGTCCCAATGGCCGAGCGCGAGATAATCGGCCGCGGTCGCCGCGATCTCCTCGTCGCCGAACACCCAGGACGGGCGCAATGGGTTGGCGCGCGTCTCGGGCGGCTCGTAATGGCCGTGGCCGACCGCGACCTGCCAACGCGTCGAGCGCGGCCGCGGCCCTTGCAACGGCGGCATGTCGCGGTAGTCGCGATGGGCATGGCCCCAGATTTCAAGGTCGAACGCTGGGAACCGGACCGCCACAGCGTGGCTCAGCCCGAGGATCGCGAGGTTCGGGAGTGGCGCAAACCCGCTGCGGGAATAGATCGAATTGGGGAGAACGGGGTCGTGATTGCCGGGCAGAATCACGACCGGCATGCCGGCCTCGGCGAGGAGCGTCCCGGCCCGGTCGACAGTCGCGGCGCTCAGATGATGGCCCTCGAAGGTGTCGCCGGCGAGCAGCGTGAGGTCGGCCCGCAACTCCCGCGCCGTCGCCAGGACCGCAGCGAGCCCCGCGGTGCCGTCGCCATTATGTTGTGCTGCGGTACGGCCGTCATCGACATGAATGTCGGAACTATGGACGAGGACGATGTCGCGGGCGGTTTCTTGTTCGCTCATATGCCGATCTATACAAGGGCCGCCGATCCTCGCGCAATGCCGCCTCCCGTCGTATCCATTTGCTGTTTTTGCTGTTATTTGCAACGAAAAAACAACACACCGCCTGAGGCCACCAGCTCCTCCCCGGCGAATTGCCCAGCTCGCGACGGTCGTGCATACCATGCGAATGTGGCAATTTTATCGTCGAGCACGGTATCCGGTCGTCGCGGGTGCTGACCGATCGCGGTGCCGAGTTCTGCGGCAACGAGAGCCGCGAGTACGAGCTCTACCTGGCGGTCGAGGACATCGACACGGCCGCAGCAAGACCAAGAGCCCGCAGACCACTGATGTGATCGACAGCCGATTTTTTTGGCGATCCATGCCACCCTCCCGCCGCGCACAGGTGACCGCGTGGCGAAGAGCAGGGCGAGGTGCGAGCCCTGCCGCGCAGCTGTTATCGTCGACGCCGGGAATCGTCATCAGGCGCTTGACCCGCTCGTCGCCGAGTGCCGATCGGGCGAGATCGCGTTCGATCACTTTGAGATCGTCGCCCAGCCGGGAGATCGTCGCCCAGCCGGTCGAACTCGCGCAGGTGACGCTCCACCGCCAGGCGCTCGGCGCCGGGCAGGATCTGCTCCAAGAGCCAGGCGCGGCCCGCAGGCCCGCGCAGATCCTGATGCGGGCAGGACGGGATCAGATGAGCGCGCGGGATCGACTGGATGACGTTCTTCAGCCGTGAGCGCCGCCGCGCGATCTGGTTGCGCCGGGTCACTTGGCGGCGCGGCGCTTGCGTCGCTTCGCCGGCGATTTACGCCTCGGGCAAAAAGCCGCTGGCGTAGAGCTGCGACCTGCGGGCCGATCGCCGCGGCGACCGAGGCGGCATTGCCGGTTGCCTCGATCACGACGCCGTCGGCCTGCGACGGCTGCTTGGCGAATGCCTCCAGTGAATAGCGGCGCATGATGACGCGACCCATTCGGCCGAGCTTGCCGTCCTTCCAGGCCACTGCCTCGGCAAACGCGCGGTGGATATCCAGTCCAATGATCCGCATGCCACGCCCTCCGTTCTCGATTGGCTCAAACGGGAGCCGGCGGGGCAACGCGACATCCACTGATCCGCGCTCGCAGCGCATCCGGGCCGGTCGCAAGGGGCGGCCATGGAACGAGTTCGGGCTCGCAGCCCAGGTCGGTCGGCGGCCTCTTCGAAGATCAGCAGCCGCTTGCGCTAGGTGTTGAAGGCAAAAATGTTGTTCAGGGTTGTGGCGGGTGGTTTACCGCTGAGGGCTGAGTGTGGACGGCTGTGATTATAGTTGGCCGATCTTCGGCTCTCTACCGCGACCGGGCAGGCGCACCGCAGTTCTCGGGGCCAAAGGCTTTCTCGAGGTGATGGTCAATGCCCGCTGGCGCGAGCAATACGAAGACGCGGTCTCGACCCAGTTGCGGGCACAGGAAATCGCCGGTCTCGAGATCTGCACCGACGGCGATGCGCCTTACGACGAAGAGGTCGGCAGCTTCAGCTGGCGGAGCTATCCGCTCACGCATATAGCCCGGCTTCTCACGAGAAGCCCAACTGACGCCCCCGGCCGTAGCAGCGGCCTTCCCGCCCTGTAGGCACATAGGTCAAGGGGCTGCGCGGAAAGACCGAAGTGTGGTGCGACACCTTTTGGGGCAATCCGGCGCAGGAGCACATTTTTCGCGACGTGCATAGTCATCAGCCGACGGTTGCGGCATTGAACGAGGTCACGCCGACGCAATCACGTTCGAGATCTGTTCGTAGGGGCTTGGCGATCTCCCGGCAATTGGCAAAGTGGTCACCGACAAGAAGGTCGTCATCGGCGTTATTGACCATCACACGTTGCAGATCGAGCAACCCGACCAGGTCGGCGATCTGATCCACGAGGCCTTAAGGTCCACCCCTCCCGAGCGCTTGATCATCTCCTCCGATTGCGGCATGGGTCGGGAGGGAATGAGCCGGCGACACGCGCAATACAAGATGGTCGCTATGGTTCTTGGGACGAACGCCTCGCCGCCGACCCCCGCTATTCGCCGGCATTGCTGTCAAGGGCCGCTCCGACTGCTTAAGCCCGCCAGCCCGCACCCCGCCAGTTCCGAGACGCGCCGCCTCCTTGCCCCGGGGCAGTGTGTCGCCGATATATGCGCTTCAGTACAGGTGGCAGGCGACGGTGTGGCCGGCCGAGCGCTCCATTAGGGAAACACTGAAAGATTCGGCTGTTGGGGCTGGCATCGGGTAGGATCTTTCAGTCCGGGGCACTGAGGACGGGGCGATGCAGCGACAGGGTAGTTTTTCGCGGAATACGCCGGGAAGAAGAAACAGACACGGCGCGGCAGGTTTTTGGCCGAGATGGAGCGGGTGGTGCCGTGGGAGCGGCTGGTCGGTCGTCTGCGGCCGTTCTATCCGAAGGGCGAACGCGGTCGGCCGCCGATTGGGCTGGAACGGATGCTGCGGCTGTACTTTCTGCAGCAATGGTACGGGTTGGCCGACGAGGCCCTTGAGGACGCGCTCTACGACAGCCAGGCGCGGCGCGGCTTTGCCGGGATCGACCTGGTGGTGACGGCGGTTCCGGACGCGACGACGGTGCTGAACTTCCGCCATTGGCTGGAGGAGCATGACCTGACCCGGGCGCTGTTCGACGAGGTGGGTGCGATGCTGGAGGAGCGCGGCCTGTTGATGCGCCAGAGCCTGCCCCGGCGAAAGCCGGGGGCACCATTGTCGATGCCACGATCATCGCCGCGCCGCCTTCGACCAAGAACAAGAGCAAGGCGCGCGACCCGGAGATGCACCAGACCAAGAAGGGCAACCAGTGGCATTTCGGCATGAAGGCGCATATCGGGGTGGATGTCGCCGCGGGGCTGGTGCACACGATGGTCGGTACCGCCGCCAACGAAGCCGACATCAATCAGACGGCGTCCCTATTGCACGGCTAGGAGGAGGCGGTCTTCGCCGATGCCGGCTACACCGGAGCGGACAAGCGGCCCGAACTTGAAGATCGCGATGTCGACTGGAACATCGCGGTCAAGCGCAGCATCATCAAGGCGTTGCCCAAGGCTCTGCGAGATTGGGCCGAGGTGGTGGAACGCGCGCTGTCGCAGGTGCGGGCCTGGGTCGAGCACCCGTTCCACATCGTCAAGAACCCCGGCCTGCGCCGGGGCAGGCTCTGTTCCGCCATAAGAAGCGGCGCTATCGCGGCCTCTTCAAGAACACCGCGCAACTGCGCACACTGTTCGCGTTGGCCAACTTGGTGATCGTCAAGAAAACCCTGCTCGCGCAGGGCCGTGTCCGATCGCGCCCGGACTCTGTCTTGACCCCGAAAACAGCACAGGAAAACTCCAATACAAACCTGATTTCTACCAAACGCAGACTGTTACCAGGAATGCCGCCGTCACAAACTATGCCATGGCCGCCATCACGCCAGCTATGCCAGCATTGTTCGGCGTTTCCTTAGGTGCGGCTCTTCTTCTGCGCAACGCGGGATCGCGAACGGACAGCGCGGGTGGAAGTGGCATCCCGGAGGCGGGTTGAGCGCGCTCGGCACCTCGCCCGTCAGCACGATCTCCTCGCGCGGTTCATCGGGATGCGAGGGCAGTGAAGCGGCGAACAGCGCTTTCGTATAGGGATGCAGTGGTTGCGCACAGAGTTCGAGGCTGTCGGCGACCTCGACAATCTTACCCAGATACATGGCCGCGGTGCGATGGCTCAGATGCGAGACAGCCGCCAGGTCGTGAGCGATGAACAGGTAGCTGACATCCAGCCGCGCCTGGATGTCTTCGAGCAGAGCGATGATGTGGGCCCGGCTCGACACGTCGAGCGCCGATACCGGTTCATCAAGAACAACGAGCCGGGCGCTGGTCGACAACGCTCGGGCGATCGCCAGCCTCTGGCGCTGCCCGCCGCTGAACTCATGCGGGAAAAGCCGGGCCATGTCCGGCCGCAGCCCGACGAGGTCTAGGAGTTCGCCAACCCGCGCCTCGATTTCGGTCCGCGATAGCGGTTCGTGCGCATGTAGCGGCTCGGCGATGATTTCGCCGACCCGCATGCGCGGGCTCAGCGAGCTGTAGGGATCCTGGAAAACGACCTGGACCTTACGGCGGTAGTCCTGCAGCTGGCGATGCGGCAGCTGGGCGACGTTCCGTCCCTCGAAGGCGATGGTTCCGGCAGTGGCCCGTTCGGCAGCGAGGACCAGCTTCGAAGTGGTGGTCTTGCCGCAACCCGACTCGCCGACAAGGCCAAAGGTTTCGCCGGATTCGACGGTAAAGCTGACGCCGTCGACCGCCTTGACGACGCGGCGACCGCCAAACCCGAAATAATGCGTCTTCAGGCCGTCGACGCGCAGCAGCGGTGGCATCAGCGATTGCGCAATTGCGGGTCGAGGCGGATGCGCATCCAGTCGCCCAGCATGTTCGCCGACAGCACAAGAAGGCTGATGCAGATCCCGGGGAAGACGGCGAGCCACCAGCTGCCCTCCATCAGCGCGTCGCGCCCCTCGGCCATCATCAGCCCCCAGGAAGGTTCCGGCGGCGGCACCCCTACGCCGAGAAAGCTCAGCGACGCCTCGATGATCACGGCAACGCCGACCTGCAGGCTGAACAGCACCATGACGGTGTTCATGACGTTGGGAAGCAGGTGGCGGAAAATGATGCGCTGCTTGCTGATCCCGTTGATCTCGGCCAGCTTGACAAAGTCGCGTTCGCGCAGCGCCAGAACCTCGCCGCGGACCGCCCGAGCGTAGCGGCTCCAGAAAACCAGGGCAAGGATCAGTACGACGTTCCAAACGCCCGGGCCGCGCACGCTCGACAGCAGGATGGCGAAGACCAGCGAGGGCAGGGTCAGCCAAGCGTCGGTTATCCGCATGATCACCTGGTCCCACCACCGCCCCATATATCCGGCGAGCACGCCGAGAAAGGTGCCGATGGCGCCGGCGACGATTGTCCCGGTCAAGGCTACGATGAGCGAAATCCGTGCCCCGTACATCAGCCGGCTCAAAACGTCGCGGCCAAGAAAATCGGTGCCAAGCGGTGTCGAGAGATTACCGCCCGTTGACCAGAAGGGCGGCACCCCGTCAACATAGGGGCACCCCTCGGCGCCGAACCGTTCCACGCATTGCGCCTTGGTCGGCTTTACCGGATCGAGCGGGCTGTGCGGCGCGATCGCTGGGGCGAAGACCGCGACAAAGGCCAGCACCGTCACGATCAACAGCGGGATCGTCGGCAGGTCGCCCAGGAAACGCGGGGAACGGCGCGGCCGGGATGCCCGCGCGACCGAGCCGACATCGTCGAAGACGGTGGCCATCTGGGCACCCTTCAGTGAGAGAGCCTGACGCGGGGATCGAGATAGGCGTAGAGCACGTCGATCACGAAATTGAGCAGCACGATCATAACCCCCGACATCAGCACGACACCCTGCACCATCGGGAAGTCGCGATTGGTCAAGCCGTCGTAGAGGAGGAGACCGACGCCGGGCCAGTTGAAGATCACCTCGATCACGACCGCAACGTTGATCATGATGACGAGGTTGAGGCCGGCGATCGTCAGCACCGGGATCATCGCATTCTTCAGCGCATGCTCGGCCGTGACGATCGCCTCGGGCACGCCCTTCAAGCGCACGAGCTTGACATAGTCGGTGCCGAGCACGTCGAGCATGCCGGACCGGGTGATGCGCAGCATCGCGCCCGAGAAGTACCAGCCCAGAGCGAAGGCGGGCATCGCCAAGTGGCGCCAATCCTGAAACCAGAAGGTGGCCCAAGTCGAGGGCTCGCTGCCGACGAAGGAACTGCTACCCTTGCCCAGCACCGGCAGCCAGTGCAGGTTGACCCCAAAGATGATGATCAGCACGAGGCCGACGAAGAAGCCCGGCACCGAGAGCCCGAGCAACGCGATAGCCTTGCCGGCCCCATCCCACCAGCTATTAACCTTCAGGGCCGACAGCATGCCAAGCGGCACCCCGATCACCAGTGAAATCACGAAGGCGGCAAGTCCGAGCTTCAGCGAATTGGGCAGCCGCGCAAAATAGATCTCGGAAACCGGCAGCGACTTTTCGAAGGAATGACCGAAATCGCCGCGCGCCAGGTTGGCGATAAAATCGACATATTGCATGTAGACAGGTCGATCGAGCCCCCAATCATGCCTGATTTGCTGGAGGTAACTTGGATCCGCCCCGATCTCGCCTTTCATCGCGACCGGGTCGCCGCTCAGCCGCACCAGCGCAAACACGATCGTTACCAACAGCCACAGCGTGATGACGCTGTAGAGGGCGCGGACGACAACGTATTTCTTCATGCCGACGCCTGTCAGCCGCTCGTTTTAACTTGCCAGTCCTCCCAAGGATAGGGGTAGGGAGCGTTCTTGGTGTCCCAATATTTATGAAAACCGTCTTCCGCCGGCAGCACATGCGGTCCCACCGCATGCACCAACGGGTTCACGTAGATCGGGATGAGATAATAATCCTTGATCAGCAGGCGCTGGATATCGGAGAGCAGCGCCCCGCGGTCCTCGGGGTCGGTGCTTGCCTGATATTTCTTCCACATCTCCTCGACTTTGGGTTCGCAAACCAGGGAGGCAGAGCCGTCGCACACCGCGTAGATCGCAATGTTCTCGGCGGCGCTGCGCACGTCGATGTTCTGCAGGATCGAGCGGTTGCCGGGAAAGCCCGCGCGGCCCTTACCGAGCTTAGCACGGAAGGCCGGGCCTTCGAGGACCTCGAGGTTGCCGCGGATGCCGACGGCGCCGAGATCGGCGAGGATCCGCTGGCCCATGTCAAAATACGGCACAAACGGCACGTACCAGTCGAAGGAGAAGCCCTCCGGGAAGCCGGCCTGGGCCAGCAGTTCCTTCGCCTTTGCCGCGTTGTACTCGGGCACCGGCAGATCCTTGCCGTCGCCCCGCAGTGCGTCAGACTGCTCGGAGCTGATCCAGTTCCCCCATGGTATGCCGATGCCTTGCGTCTCCTGCCGGGCGAGGAAAGATCGTCGTTAATCGCCAGGCTCACCGCCTCGCGCACGCGCGCGTCGTGGAACGGACTATCCTTCTCGTCATAGCCCGGGAAGGCGAGCCACCAGGTCGAGGTGAAGTTCTTGTCCCAGCGCAGGTTCTTGTCCTGCATGACGCGCGGCAGCAACTTGCCGGTCATTCCGTAGGTCAGGTCCAGTTCTCCGGTCTGCAGCCCGGCGAGGCGGCTGGCCGGGTCGCGGATGCCCTTGACGATGATCTTCTCGGTAGCCGGGGTACGGCGCCAATAGCCGTCCCACGCCTCAAACACCATCTGCGTCCCCGGCTCCTGGCTGGCTAGCTTGTAGGGGCCGGCGCCGATCGGATGCAATTTGAAGCCGTCGGACCCGACCTTTTCGTAATATTTTCCCGGGACGACCCACCCGATCCCGCTGACGTTGCCGTTGTACATATCCATGAAGTCGAGGAACGGCTCCTTGAAATGGAACACGATGGTGCGGTCGTCGATGATCTCGATGTGGTCGAGCCGGTCGTGGAACAGCTTAGCGCGGGCGCCCTTGTAGTTCTCATAGGTCCACTTGACGTCGGCGCTGGTGAGCGGCGTACCGTCCTGGAATTTGAGGCCCGAGCGCAGCCGGAAGGCTGCGGTTTTGTAGTCGGCGCTCATCTCGGCATGCTCGGCCAAGCTGTAGGTCGGATCGCCCTGCGGCATCGCCTTGATCAGCGCGTCATGCACGAAATAGTCGTATTGCTGTTGCGTGATCGAGAAGCTGTGCTCGAGCGGGTTGAGCCAGCCCGGGTCGAGCGCGAAATGTTGCGCGACCGTTAGGGACCCCACGGGTTTTCCGCGTTCCGGTTCGAGCTTCGCGTCTTTGATGTCGAGCTTGGCCAGCGGACCCTGCAGGATCGCGGTCTGCGCCGTCTGCTGCGCGAAAGGCGCCGCCGACGGCATTGCCAAGAAGGCAAGCGTTCCCGCGAACGCGATCAGCCATTTGATGGTCATTCGACCTCCCTTGTTCACTAGGCTCTTGCGACGCGACGCGCTGGAGATCGAGAATCATCTCCCCACCGGCACGCCCGTCAGCCCTGCGCTCACTGTAGTCCAGCCATGCGTGGATGTCTTGCCCTTTTGGTGCCCGTCCACGTCAGCCGGGTCAGCCGCTAACCTCGACTTCCCTGATCTCCCGCGGACAGCGAAGGACGCCCGCTCGGCGTCCCACTAGGGCTGCGTCACGGTAACGGCAGAGACCACGCATTAGCGTGGTCGGGGCTGGGGGACGGCGATGAGATACCCCCGCCGAGAAGCTGTAGACCATCGGGTGGAAAGCTTGGAATCTGTGTGAGAAGAGCCGCGTAGCCTAATAGCCGATCGCGGCGCCAGCTGGACGACGAGGATCGCTGGCTCCGATAAGTCGCCCGTTGTCGATTGCGATCAGTTCGACGGCACCCCAGGGCCGCTGCTCTACAAGCTTGTAGCCCAGTTCCTTCAGGCCCGCTGCGACCTCGGAGCTGAGGCCATGGCGCTCAAAATAGACGGCTTCGGGGCGCGCCTGGTGATGCAGCCGCGGCGCATCGACCGCCGCCTGCGGCGACATGCCGTAATCGACGATGTTGATCAGCGCTTCGAGAACGGCGGTGATGATCCGCGACCCGCCAGGGCTGCCCAGTACGAGTACTGTCTTGCCGTTCTTTTCGACGATGGTCGGCGCCATCGACGACAGCGGGTGCTTTCCCGGCATGACCGCGTTGGGCGCGCCTTGGACGAGGCCATGGAGGTTCGGGCGGCCGGGCTTTGTTGCGAAATCGTCCATTTCGTTGTTGAGGAAGAAACCGGCGCCCGGCGCCATGACGGCCGCACCGAAGAAGCCATTGATCGTATAGGTGACGGCGACCGCATTACCCTCGCTGTCGACGATCGAATAGTGCGTCGTCTGGGGTTGCTCTCGCGGGTGCTCGGCAGGTTCGGCGGCCGGTGCTTGCCCTGCTTCGATCGCGGCCCGCACTCCCGCGGCGTAAGCCTTCGACAACAGCCGATCGGTCGGGTTTTCGACAAAGGCCGGATCGCCGAGAAAGGCATTGCGGTCGTGATAGGCCCGGCGCATGGCCTCGACCAGAAGTGCGACGGAGCGGATGGATCGGAAGCCCAGCGCCTTGATATCCCGGCCTTCGATGATGTTCAGGATTTCGCAGATCGTAACTCCGCCCGAACTCGGCGGCGGCGCCGAGTAGAGGATGTATCCACGGTAGGAGCAGGAAAGGGGCGGCTTCTCGACGACGGCGTATCGGGCGAAATCCTGCGCGGTGATCACGCCGCCACCGTTGCGGCTTGCCGTTTCGACGGCTTGTGGTATGGCGCCATGGTAAAATGCATCCGGGCCATCTTGTGCGATCCGCTCCAGGGTCGCCGCGAGGTCTTTTTGCACCAACCGATCGCCCGGCGCCATGCTACTGCCGTCCGGCCGGAGAAAGACGGAGGCGGCGACCGGGTCCTTGGCGATGCGGTCGGCCTTGGCGTCGATGATGTCGGTGTCGGCGCGGGTGAGGACAAAGCCATCGCGGGCAAGGGGGATCGCCGGGGCGAGCAGTGCCCGCCGCACCAGCCGTCCATATTCCTGCGCCGCGCGTTCGAGGCCCATCACTGTTCCCGGCACACCGACTGCGAGATAGCCGTAGCGGCTTGCCTCATCCAAGGGTTCGTTGCCGGCCCCCAAAAACATTCCTGGATTCGCCGCCGCCGGGGCGGTCTCGCGGAAATCGAGGAAGGTCCGCCGGCCATCGGCAAGGCGGATCGTCATGAAGCCGCCGCCGCCGATATTGCCACAGCACGGATCGACGACGGCGAGCGCGTAGCCAACCGCGACCGCGGCGTCGATCGCATTGCCGCCCTGGGCAAGGATGCCCGCCCCGATCTCCGAGGCCAGGCGATGGGCGGTGACGACCATGCCGTGGCGAGCCTCGACCGCATTTGCGGGGCCGATCTGCGCCGCGACAGCCAAAATTGCAGCCAGCGCCAAGAGGAGGCGCATTATCGTCGACCGCCTGATGTTGATGCCGACTGTATTCGACGGCGGCGTCTTAGGCGTTGCCGCGCTTCTCGTCGCCACAAGCCCAGTTTCTGCTGCACCGGACGATCCGAGAAACTGAACAGCACGGTCTCCTCGTCGGCCTGATGACTGACCGGCTGCCAACTTGGGGCGACAAAGATGTCGCGCGGCTGCCAGCGGAAGACCTGGTCGCCGACGCGGCTCTCGCCGGAGCCCTCCACGACGACATAGACCGTACCGTCGGTCGAGCGGTAGGGCCGCGAGGCAAAACCCTTGGGCAATAACTGGATGAAGGCGCCGATCGTCGGCATCGCAAAATCGCCGCTCGCCGGGTTCACATAGCGCAATTTGTGGCCGTGACAGGGATCGGGGTCCTCGTTGCGGCTCAGCGTCTCGAGCAACTCGCGGGATCGGAGATAGGGATAATTGAACACCGGCGAGGTCTTGACCGAAGGCTGCCCAATCAACCGGCAGCAGATTGTTCGCGTAGCGGGCGGCACTGTCGCCCTCGGGCCGGGTCACCGTCTGCGCCTCGGTCTCGCCCGGCTCGGCGAAGCTCGCATCGAGCAGGCGCACGATCGGAATGTCGAGCCCGTCGAGCCAGACCATCGGCTCCTCGGTGTCGTTGCCGTGGTCGTGCCAGGTCCAGGACGGCGTGATCACGAAGTCGCCCGGCTGCATCGTCGTGCGCTCGCCGTCGACCGCGGTGTAGGCGCCATGGCCCTCGATGATAAAGCGCAGGGCCGATTGCGTGTGGCGGTGCGCCGGCGCCACCTCGCCCGGCAGGATCAGCTGCAAGCCGGCGAAGAGCGAATGGGTGATCGCGGTCTGCCCCTTGAGCCCCGGGTTTTCCAGGATCAGCACCCGCCGGGTCGCCTCCTGCGCGGTGATCAGCCGGCCGGCGCGCATCAGTTGCGGGCGCACCTCGCGATAATGCCAGATCGCCGGCAGGCAAGGCGTGACCGGCTCAGCCGTCACGAGCGAGTGCAGCCGCTCCCACAAGGGCGCCATGTTCTGTGCGCTGATCTCGGCGTAGAAGGCCTCGCGCTCTGGGGTGCGGGCGGCGGCGTGTTCAATGGCCATGACGAGCGCCCCTCTCCTGTCAGGCCGCTTTCGGCTGGCGCCTTTCGCCGAGGGTGAAGCCGATCTTCGCCAGATCCCCGATCAACGCCGCCGATTGCGCCCGGTCGAGCGGCAGCATCGGCGGGCGCACGGCGGCCCAGTCGGGATCGTTGTGGAAATGAGCAACCACCTGCTTCAACGCCGGCACCATCGGATAAGCCTGCAAGGTCTTGCGCACCAGTCGTGATCTCGGCCTGCAAGGCGTCGGCCTGCGCGGTCTGCCAATTGTCGTAGACCTTCTTGATGCCCGGCACGTTGACGTTGCCCGAGGCGGTGATGCAGCCGGCGGCACCCTTGCGCAGGCCGTCGAGCAGAAAGACCTCGGAGCCCGGGAATACCGCAAAGCCCGGATAGCGATCGAGCAAGGCGGCGGTGTTATTCCAATCGCCGGAGCTGTCCTTCAATCCGACCACGGTGTCGGGATAGGCCTTGATAAAGCGGCCGACAAGGTCGAGCGAGAAGCCGACTACCGCTACCGGCGGGATATGGTAGAGAAAGACCTTGAGCGCGGAAGACGCGACCTTGTCGACGACGCCCGAGATGAAGGCAAAAAGGCCGTCGTCGCTGACCGGCTTGTAATAGAATGGCGGCAGCATCAAGACGCCGCCGCAGCCGTGTTCGACCGCATGGCGGGCGAGCATCGCGGTTTCGGTCATCGAGCAGGCGCCGGTTCCCGGCATCAGCTTCTCGGGCGGGATGCCGGCCTCGATCAGGCGGTCGAGCAGGGCCATCCGCTCCGCCGCCGCCATCGAGTTCGCCTCGCTGGTCGTGCCGAAGATCGCGAGCCCCCCGGCGCCCTGGTCGAGCAGCCACCGGCAGAATGCGACAAACCGCCCGGGATCCGGTTCGCCGTCGCGGCTGAACGGCGTCAAAACGGGGACCAACACCCCGCGAAAAGGTTGCGACGGCATTTTACGGCTCCTCTGGCGCTTCTGCTGCAATAAGCGACGCCGGTGCCAGCGACGTCAACTCCCGTCTCGAATCCGCTCGCTGCAAGATAAACTTTCTTCCGGCCCGAAATCGCTACCATGCCCGAACATTGTCGCGCCGGTCGATCGAGCCGGGCGAATATGGCTGAGCGAGGACACCCTTGACCCTAGGCGACCCGTTATGCGGCGCGCCGGGGTAGCTGCGGCTCCGCATCAAGTCCTCTAGCGCCCGTTGCAGTTCGAGATCGTAAGCCCCGCTCTGCGGGTTCGCCTCGATCGCTTTGCAACGAACGCAGGCTTCGTCGACGCGCAATCGCATGGCGCCGATTTGAACGTCGCGGGTGCCCGGATATCCTGTTACCCAGTCGAGCTCGGCGAATGGTTCGAGCCCATCGATCCAGATGTTCATGCGGAAGCGCGCCGGGTCGATCGCGACGCCGACAAACTCGGCGAGCGCTCGCACCGAAGCGAGATTGATAATCGAGACGTATTGGCGCGGCCGATCGGCGAGGGTGAACGCACCGCGTGTATCGAGCACCTCGATGCGCTCGAACCCGAGCCGACGTGCAACATGGTCAACCCATCTCGGATCGAGCTGCTCCCCATCCTCGTCCATCACTACGGCGGGGACCTGTGAAACCATCAGCGCCGTATTCATGCCGACGAAGAAGGCGGCCTTCGGCGCCCAGCGGTCCGGGGTTTCCGCCGACCTCTTCAATCCGTACCGGCGATCCCCGGCGACGCCGACGGCCGGATCGATCTGCAGTCGGTTATGCTCCCGCCCGGCTGCGCCCTTTACCGGATAATCGTACAAGCCGGCGACGCGGCATTCGTTCATTACGGGACCCCTCTGCCGAGCGATAGCGGTCGATAGACGATCAGAGTCGGACGTATTCGTAATCGAGCGAGAGGTCGTTGATCCCGCGCTCGGGCGTGGCGATCCAGCCGGCCATTTTCCCGGGCTCGACGACCTGCTGCATCAAGCTTTTGACAAAGGCGCGGTCCGCCTCCGACGGAAGCCATTCGCTCTGCCGCTGGCGCCAAATTTCGGCGGTGACGGGCTGGCCATGCGGATCGGTGTGGGCCCCGGCCCAGGCGCCGATCACGCGGCGAAAATGCGGGCTCGGCAGTCGCAGGCGAAAATCGCAGCCGGCCGCAGCAATCTGCCGGTTCCAGCGCTGCACGGCGTTCTCGCACTCATGGATGTAGGCGCGCCTCGTGACTTCGTTCATCGCATTGCGCAGCGGCCCGTTCTCGATGCCGTTCGGCGATTCGATCGCCAAAGTCTCCTCTAGCGCGAGATGGTCGGAAAAGCGCCGCTCATCGGGCCGGCCCTTGATGCCGCTGGCGAAATAGCTCGCCGCATTCGACGAGATTTCCGCGCCGAACAGGTCGAGCGAGGAGCTGAACCAATGGTTCATGTAGCGCTGCAAGGTCGGCAAATCGACGGCGCCGGCGTTGCGCATCGCCGCCGGGTCGTCGCTGCCGATCTCGCGCGTCACTTCGAGGGTGCGCCGGATCACGCGGGCGATGCCGGTGGCGCCGACGAACATGTGATGCGCCTCCTCGGTCAGCATAAAATGGCAGGTGCGCGACAGCGGGTCGAAGGCGCTCTCGGCCAAGCATTTCAGTTGGAATTTACCGTCGCGGTCGGTGAAGAAGGTGAACATCAGGAAGCTCAGCCAATCCTCGATCGGCTCGTTAAAGGTGCCGAGGATGCGCGGCTTCTCGGGGTCGCCCGAATGCCGGACGAGGAGTTCCTCGGCCTCTTCGCGGCCGTCACGGCCAAAATAGGCGTGCAACAGATAAACCATCGCCCAGAGATGGCGGCTCTCCTCGACATTGACCTGGAACAGGTTGCGCAGATCGTAGAGCGACGGGCAGGTATGCCCGAGCAGGCGCTGCTGTTCGACAGAGGCGGGTTCGGTGTCGCCCTGGGTGACAATCAGCCGGCGCAGCGTTGAGCGGTATTCGCCCGGCACCTGCTGCCAGACGGGCTCGCCATAGGCGTCGCCAAAGCCGATGCGTCGGTCGGGCACCGCATCGGCCAGAAAGATTCCCCAGCGGTAGTCCGGCATCTTGACCGAGCCGTACGTCGCCCAGCCCTCGGCATCGACCGAGGTCGCGGTGCGCAGATAGACATCAGCGGTCTGGAACGCGCTCGGCCCCATCTCGCGCCACCAGTCGAGAAAGCGCGGCTGCCAGTGTTCGAGCGCCCGCTGCAAGGCGCGGTTTTCGCCAAGCCCGACATTGTTCGGGATCCGCTCAAGATAGTCGATCGCCATGGCTCACCTATACGCGGTCCCAATTGAAACGCGGCTTGGCGCCGCTGCCGTAGTTCTTGAGGGCGCCGGCTTCGCCAACCGCGTTGGGTCGGGAAAAGATCCAGTTCTGCCAAGCCGAGAGCCGCGCGAAGATCTTGGTGGCGATGGTTTCCGGCCCGGCGAAGCGCAGACTTGCCTCGAGGCCGGTCAGGGCGTCGGGCGACAGGCTCGCCCTCTCTTCGAGCGCCAGCCGGATCTCGTCGTCCCAATCGAGTTCGTCCGGAGTAAACGTCACCAAGCCCAGTGCAAGAGCCTCGGCTGCGTCGAACGTTCCGGCAGAGACCCGGTCGAGGACGCCGTCGTCGTTGAAGCGCGTCGCCAGCCGGGTACGGCCATTGACCATTTCGAGGCCGCCGAAATTGAACGCATCGAGCCCGACGCGGGTCCCTTCCGCGAGCATGAAGCTGCGGTCGGCGGCGAGCGCCAATTCGAAGAGGCTTCCCGCAAAGCAGGAATTCTCATCGATCATCGCGAACAGGCTGCGCGAGGACACATCGAGGCGCTGCAATACGCGGCGCAGAAATCCGATCGTCTCGCGCACAAACCAGTGATGGCGGCAGGCCGCAATCGCCCGATCGCAGGCGAGCAACGGCTCGACGTCGCCCGATGTCTTCAATACGAGGGTTCCGATCGCCGGCTCGTTGGCGCGCAGCAGCAACAGCGCGTCATCGAGTTCCCGGGCCATGGCGAGCGGCCACCAGGCGGCGCCAGCGGCGAGGATGGCGGCAAGGTCCGCTGGCGCCGCGGCGGCGGACGGCGCGTTCACGGTCAGCGTCGCGAAGCGAGCTTTGCAGTCGATCGCCACGGCAACCCATCGGTAGCGCCAGCCCTCCGCGTCGGCCTTGCGTTCGAGGGGCGGCAACGCCACGCCCACCGCGTCGGCCGGACGATCGCTCGAGGCGGCGAGAGCCGCGGCGCGCGCCTCGACCACTTCGCGAAAGCGAGCCGGCGGCGTGATGTAGTCGATAAGCCCCCATTCCTTGGCGCGGTCGGCGCGCACCCCCTCGGCGGTGGTGCAGAAGACGTCGGCAAGATCGCGCCGCACACGACGCTTGTCGACGAGCCGCGTCAGACCGCCGGTGCCCGGCAGCACGCCGAGGAGCGGCACCTCGGGCAGGCTCACCGTGCTCGACCGGTCGTCGACCATGACGATCTCGTCGCAGGCAAGCGCCAACTCGTAGCCGCCGCCGGCGCAGGCGCCATTGATTGCGGCGAGGAATTTCAAGCCGGAATTGGCGCTCGAATCCTCGATGCCGTTTCGCGTCTCGTTGGTGAATTTGCAGAAATTGACCTTCTGCGCATGGCTTGCCTGGCCCAGCATGTAGATGTTGGCGCCCGAGCAGAAGACGCGCTCCCGGCCGCTCGTTAGAACGACGACCCTGACCTCGGGATGCTCGAAGCGAATGCGGTTCAGGGCGTCGTGCAATTCGATATCGACCCCCAGATCGTAGGAATTGAGCTTCAAGCGATAGCCGGGGTCGAGCCCGCCTTCTTCGGCGACATCGAGGGTCAGGGTCGCGACAGGACCGGCACAAGAGAGCCGCCAATGCCGGTAACGGCCGGGGTCGGTGTCAAAAGCGATCATCGCGCCGCAAGCCCCTCGAGGATGATGTATTCTAGCACAGATCGGGTTGCGGCTGGGGGCGGGGAAGAGGTCGCGATAAAAAGCACCCCCCGTTTGGCGTGGCCGGCGCCTTCGGCTCGCATCCCTTGCGTCGGGCGGACCGTCGCGGCGATATTGTCGCCGAGGAGGAGCGGGCGATGACCAGAATGACGGGCGGGGCGGCGGTGGTCGAGATGCTGCGCCGACACGGGGTGGACACGATCTTCGCCCTACCTGGCGTGCAAAACGACGCGCTCTTTGTCGCCTTCTACGACGCCGGCGAGGCGTTGCGGATCATCCACACCCGGCACGAGCAGGGTGCGGCCTACATGGCGTTCGGCTATGCCCGGTCGAGCGGCAAAATCGGGACTTACGCGGTGGTGCCGGGCCCGGGGTTCCTGAACACCACCGCGGCGCTCGCCACCGCTTACGCCACCAATGCCCGGGTCTTGTGTCTCAGTGGCCAAGTGCAGTCCGATCTGATCGGCCGTGGTTTCGGCCTTCTGCACGAGATCCCCGATCAGCTCGGGATTCTTTCCCGACTGACAAAATGGGCGGCGCGCATCGATCATCCGACCTGCGCCGGGATGCTCGTCAACGAGGCTTTTTGGCAGCTGCACGATGGCCGCCCCCGTCCAGTCGGGCTCGAAGTGCCGCCCGATGTGCTGGCGCTCGAGACCGCGGTAACGCTTCCTGTCGCCTTGGCGCCGCCGCCGCTCACCGAGCCCGATCCCGACCAGATCGACAAGGCCGCTGCACTTCTCGCCAACTCCAAGAAGCCGATGATCTTTGTCGGTGGGGGAGCGGTCGACGCGGCCGAGGACCTGATCGCGGTCGCCGAAATGCTGCAGGCGCCGGTCGTCAGTTTCACCGGCGGCCGCGGCATCGTCAGCGACCGGTATTACCTCGCCCAGTCCGGGCTCGCGGGCCATGAATTGTGGCGCGAGGCCGATGTCGTCTTGGCGGTCGGCACGCGGCTGCACCAGCCGCAATTGCGCTGGGGCGTCGATCGTGACCTGCAGCTGATCCGTATCGACATCGACCCTACCGAGATCGCCCGCTTCTTTCGCCCCGCACTCGGGATCGTGGCGCATGCCGGGCCGGCGCTTGCAGCACTGCGCCGGTCGCTCGAACGAAGCGGGCCGAAGCGCGCCTCGCGGCGGGACGAACTCGAAGCGCTGAAGGCGCGCATGCTCGCCGGGATCGAGGAAAAGCTCGGCCCGCAATGCGAATATCTGAGGGCGATCCGCGAGGAACTCCCCGACGAAGGCATCTATGTCGAGGATCTGACCCAGGTCGGCTATGTCGGCCGGATGGCGTTTCCGGTCTATCACCCCCGCACCTACATCCACAGCGGCTACCAAGGCACGCTCGGTCACGGCTTCGCCACGGCACTCGGCGCCAAGGTCGGGCGACCCGATCTGCCGGTCGTCTCGGTCTCGGGCGATGGTGGCTTCATGTACAACGTCCAGGAATTGTCGACCGCGGTGCGGCACGGCGTCGACATCGTCCAGATCGTCTTTGCCGATGGCGCCTACGGCAATGTCCGGCGCATGCAGAAGGAGGATTACGGCAACCGGCTGATCGGCATCGATCTCGCCAACCCGAATTTCCCGAAAATGGCCGAGAGTTTCGGGGTGGCTGGGGTGCGCGTGACAACCCCCGACGGACTTCGCCGCGAACTGGCCGCCGCGCTGAAACGACGGGGCACCAGCCTGATCGAGGTTGCGGTCGGCGAAATGCCCGATCCGTGGAAGACCTTGGTTCAGCCGCGGGTGCGCGGCGCGCGGTAGAAGGGGCATGTTCGACAAGGCGAAGCTCGACCGGCTGCGCGCCAAATACGAGGGCGCCAAGGAGACCGAGGTAGCGCCCGAGGCGTTCCAAAAGCCGCTGCAGCTGGTGTTCGGCAGCGCCTACCGCCGGTCGATGCCTTACGCCGGTGTCTCGACCTTGCTCGACCTACCCTACCGGCCCGAGGCGCCCGATCTCCCGGATTTCGGCGGGCTCGACGTGGCGCTTGTCGGCGTGCCGATGGATCTGGGCGTCACCAACCGGCCGGGCGCCCGGTTCGGCCCGCGCGCGGTGCGCGATGTCGAGCGGATCGGGCCCTACAACCACGCGCTTGGCGTCGTGCCGAAGGGCGAATGCGAGGCCGCCGATATCGGCGACGTCCCACTGCGCTCGCGCTACAGCCTCGAGCCAGTCGATCGAGGACATCGCCCTCATTCTACGCCCGCATCCAACAAGGCCGGGGTGCGGCCGCTGTCGGTCGGCGGCGACCATTCGATGACCTATCCGATCCTCAAATCCTTGGGCGCCGAGCGGCCGGTCGGCCTCGTCCATATCGACGCCCATTGCGACACGATGGGCGAGTTCGAGGATACGAAATTCCACCATGGCGGCCCGTTCCGCCAGGCGGTGCTGGCCGGCGTTCTCGACCCCGAGCGCACGATCCAGATCGGCATCCGCGGCCCGGCCGAATCTTCTGGGGGTTCTCCTACGATTCCGGGATGACAGTGCTCCATATCGAGGATGTCGGTCGGCTGGGCATCGCCGGGGTTGTGGAGAAGGCCCGCGAAGTTGTCGGCGACGGCCCGACCTATGTCTCGTTCGATGTCGACGGGCTCGACCCGGTCTATGCGCCCGGCACCGGCACGCCCGAGGCCGGCGGGCTCACCCCGCGCGAGGCGCAAGCGATCCTGCACGGGCTGAAGGGCATCGACATCATCGGCGCCGACGTCGTCGAGGTCGCCCCGCAATACGACCCGACCAACAACACCGCCATGGTCGCCGCCCAACTGTTGTTCGAGCTTTTCTCGCTTACCGTTCTCGGCCGCAATTTCCGCCGCCGCACCGCCGCAAGCTGAGCGCCGCCCTCCGCACCTGTTTCTGTCGTGGAATTTACAGGCGCTCGGTCTGCCCCGATGGCTTCGCGCCGGCACTCCCGTTTGATCGATTCCTCGCGGCCGCCGCTCCGTTTGCCGCTAGGTTGCGAAAGATGCAACACGATTGTGGCGATTTTGCCGTCTTTATTCGACGGAGCCGCGATCCAGCGTCGGAATGTTCATGGCGACGCACAAGCCCTCACCCCGCGAAGGGGGTCAGCAGGTCGCGGGCGTCGGGCAGGGTTTCGAGCTGAGCGATCGCCGTGAGGGCGGCGTCGACGCTCGCGTCAGGCAATGGGCGGGCGGCGTTTTTTGCGCAATCGCGGAACTTCGCCTCGAACTGGGCGTCGTTCAGCGGTTTTTGTGGCGAGCCGATCGGGTCGGTCGCCTCGATCGTGACCGAGCGGCCGTCGCTGTGCTGCACGCTGACGCTCAGCGAGCGATGCGGCCGGCCATCCCGCGCCACCCCGGCGATCCGATCCGACAAAGCCAGCACCAAGGCGTCTCCCAGACCGTCGACATCGGCGATCCCGACCCGGCCGCGCACCAGGGCCGTGGCGACGAGGAAGGGCTGGCCGAACTGGGCTTCCACCACCTGGGTCGGGCGGCGCTTAGCGGGCCCGAAGCCGAACTGGTCGGCATGGCCGGCGGGATCGGCCTCGATCGTCACCGCCGCGATGTCGTCGGCCCCGGCGATCCCCAATGCCGCCCGCGCCGCGATCGCCGCGTCGATCGCCGCGTGCAATGGGCGGCCGCAGGGATAGGGCTTGTAGCTCAGCGCTTCGCCGCAAAAGACGGAGCCGAGGTCGCGCAGCAGCAATGCCGCGTCGTGGCCTTGCGGTTGATAGAGCTCGAAGAACCCGAAACGGCCGTTGAAGATATTATGCGCGCCGGTGAACCCGGTTCGCGCCAACACGGCGGCGAAAACGCCGGCATTTGCCGCCTGGCCCGCCTGCAGGCGCTTAGTCAAGGCCCCGTCGAGGATGCACTGGCGGTTGCCGGCGGCCTGACTGTAGGCGATGCCGAAGGCGTTCAGCATCTCTTCCGTCGTCAGGCCCAGCAATTTGCCCGCCGTCGCCGCAGCACCGAACACCCCGATCGCGGCCGTGCGGTGCCAGCCGCGGTCCAAGGTGCAGGCGAAGGCGATGCGACAGGACACATCCAGCCCCAGCGCCACCGCCAGCAGCAGATCCCGGCCGCTGACGCCGCCAAGACTATCGGCCGCCGCCAATGCCGCAGCGAGCACGGAGACGCCGGGGTGGATCGAGCCGCCGGTGTCGAGCGTGTCGTCGAAGTCGAGCGCATGGCCCATGCTGGCATTGAGGAGCGCGGCCTGCGGCGCCGGCAGGCGCATCCCGCGGAGCAAGACGCGGCTTTCCTGCCGCCCGCCCCAATCGCCGATCACCTTGCACAGCTCGTCGATTCCGGGCGAACCGCTGCCGCCGAGCATGCAACCGAAGGTATCGAGAATGTCACGGCGCGCGGATTGGATGGCGCTCGCAGGGAGGTCCGCGTATCGGGTGCTGCAGACATGCCGGGCAAGCGCCCTGGCGGGGTCATCGGTCATCGGCGTTCTCCCACATCGTCACCCGAGCCTTTGGGCCGGGCTGGACGCGCACAGCCTGTCGCTCCGGCATCAGAGGGGGCCACGTTCGGCGGCGTGGTATTTGCGGCGGATCTCGGCGAGATCGACGTGGGCCGGCGGCAGTTCGAGACCCATCCCGGCCATCGTGTCGGCGATGATCTGCGAGATCGCCAGGTTGCGGAACCATTTGTGGTCGGCGGGAATGACGAACCAGGGCGCCCACTCGGTGCTGGTCAAGGAGAGCGCGTTTTCATAAGCCTCGATGTATCGCGGCCAGAATTCGCGCTCGATGTAGTCGCTTTCGCTGATCTTCCAGTGGCGGGCCGGGTCGTCGAGCCGCTGCTTGAAGCGGGCCAGCTGCTCCGCAGGGCTGATATGGAGGTAGAATTTGAGGATGCGGGTGCGGTTTTCCGCCAGTGTCCGCTCGAACGCGTTGATCAGCTCGTAGCGCTTCGACCAGACCGATTGCGGCACGAGATCGTGGACGCGCACGATCAGCACGTCCTCGTAATGTGAGCGGTTGTAAACGACGACATCGCCATTGGCGGGCGCTGGCAGATGCGCGCGCCACAGAAAATCGTGGGCCTGCTCCGCTTCGCTCGGCTGTTTGAAGCAAACCACCGATATTCCTTGCGGGTTCATGCCGGTGAACAGGTGCCGGATGGCCCCGTCCTTGCCGGCGGCGTCGAGCCCTTGCAGGACGATCAGCAGCGACTGGCGGGCGTCGGCGTAAAGCAGGTATTGCAGCCGCGCCATGCGCTCGACCTGCTCGCGTATCGCGGCCTCGGCCGTGTCGCGCGAGTGGCCGCCGGTAGAGGATGGATCGATCCTCGCGAGGCGCGGCTTGGCACCGGGTGCGACGATGAATTCCTTGCGATAGTCCATGACCAAGGCTCCGTGCCGCCGGCGACCGCCTTCTCCGGCTCAGGCGCGCCTTTCCGCGAGGATGTCGCGGATTTCCTCGAGCAGTTCCTCGCTGCGCGGCGGTGGGGGCGGCGGCGGGGCGGCCGCTTCCTCGCGCACGTGCAGGCGGGTCAAGGCCTTGATCAGCCAGAATATGGCAAAACTGACGATCACGAACTGGATCACGGTGTTGAGAAAGAGACCGATGTTCCAGGTCACAGCGCCGGCCTTCTGCGCCTCGGCAAGGGTCGGGGCGGTCGGCCCCTTCAGGGTGACAAAAATATTGGTGAAGTCGATGCCGCCGAACAACAGGCCGAGGAGCGGCGTCAGGATGTCCTTGACCAGGCTGTTGACGACGCCGGTGAAGGCGACGCCGATGATGATGCCGACGGCAAGATCGATGACATTGCCGCGCATGATGAAGGCGCGGAACTCGTTGATCCAGGCCGGCCGGTGCAACCGGGCTGGAGAGGCAGTTGGTTCGCTCATCGACACCCTCCGTTGTTGCCGGCCGGGATCATAGCGCGGTTATTTCGGCGGCGAGGGCAGCAATTTCGGCGGCGGCCGGGCTCCCGCCATGGGTTTCGAGGACGCCCAGACCCAGCGCCATCGACCGCACCAGGGCGACGCGGTTGCCGATCCGGGCGGCGGCGAGCGGCAGCCCCGCGGCAGCGAGTTCGCCGGCGATCGTGTCGACGAGCCCGGAGCGCGGCGGCACCCGGGTGAGGACAGCGAGCGCCCGCCGGTCTTCTTCCCGGGCCATCGTGAGCGTCGCCCGCGTCGCCCAGAGATCGAGCGGCGAGGGCTGAACCGGCACCAGCACCAGCCCGGCCGCGCGCAAGACGATCCGGGCTTCGGTCTCGGCATGCGGCGGGGTGTCGACGACGACGATGTCGGCGGTGCGCGCCCGGTCGGCGATCCATTGTTCGGCGCGCCAACCGGGTAATGCCGCAAATTCGAAGCCGAGCGCGCCGCCGCGCGCTGCCTGGCGCAACTCGGCCCACGCGGCGAGGCTGCCCTGCGGGTCGATGTCGAGGACCGCGACAAGGCGACCCTGGCGGGCCCAGGCGACCGCGAGCTGGGCGGCGAGCGTCGTCTTGCCGGCGCCGCCCTTGCGCTGCGCGATCGCGATCACCAGCCCGGCCATCGCCGCAGGTTTAGCAGAGCCGCTTTGAAGCGCGCTCTGATTTTTTGCCCGTGGCTTCCATCCTCGAGCGTCGGGGTTCAAATTTGCTTGGTCTCAATCCCGCCCTGGTCACCCGATCCTAGGTGGCGGCTGCGCTTTAGAACCCTTCGAATGCCTTTCCGCAGAGATCAGGCGGGATCGAAGGGATCGAGGTCCATCACCTTGGTCCACGCCTTGCGACCCCCGGATCAGCAACCGAGCGGTTTACTGGTCATGGGGCGAGTCGCCAGCCAGTGTTATGGTGCTGCCCCAAGGCATGGGGCCGATCGGGATCGGGCAGTTCGCGAGAGGGCTCGCTGGGAGGGAGAATTGCCATGGTCTTCTACATGACCGCGGCCGTGGCCGCGTTGGGCGGCCTCCTCTTTGGCTACGACACCGGCGTCATCTCCGGTGCCTTGCTGTTCATACGGGAGGTGATGCACCTTTCGCCGACCCTGCAGGGGATTGTGGTCGGAATCGCCCTTCTTGGGGCCGCGATCGGCGCCGCAACGGCCGGGTACCTGTCGGACCTCTCCGGCCGCCGTCGCGTGATCCTCGGCGCCGGCCTCCTGTTCATTGCCGGCGCCGCCATCTGCGCTGTTGCGCAAACTGTCGTCATCCTACTGATCGGGCGCTTGCTTGTCGGGCTGGCGATCGGCGTCGCCTCGATGCTGACGCCGCTCTATCTCGCCGAGATTTCGCCGGCAAGCGACCGCGGCGCGATCATGTCGCTGAACCAGCTCTGCATCACCGGCGGCATCCTCGTCTCCTACCTCGTCGGTTTCGCGCTGGCCGGCGCCGCCGAGGGATGGCGCTGGATGCTCGCGCTCGGCGCGCTGCCGGGCATGATACTGGCGGTCGGCATGCTCTTTCTTCCTGAGAGCCCACGATGGCTCGCGGGCCACGGCCGGATGGGAGACGCTGAGAAAGTGCTCCGGCACTTGCGCGGCGCCGCCGACGTATCCGAGGAGCTGACCGGGCTGCGCACCGACCTCGCACGCGAGGGTCGATTGGCGAGCGTCAAGGAGCTGTTTGCGCAGCGCGTGCGGCGGCCGCTCATGATCGGCGTCGGCCTGGCAATGTTTCAGCAGATCACCGGGATCAACACCGTCATCTATTTCGCGCCGACAATCTTTCAATCGGCTGGCCTGTCTTCGGCCGCCACCGCGATCCTGGCGACTGCCGGAGTCGGCGCCGTCAACGTCGTCATGACAATCGTGGCCATCCGGCTGATCGACCGCCTGGGCCGGCGGCAACTGTTGTTCTGGAGCCTTGGCGGTATGGCGGTGACGCTGTTCGTGCTGGCGCTTGCCTTTTCCGGCGGCGCCTTCGGCAGCCTCGCCTGGATCGCGGTGCTTTCCGTCGCCGCGTATGTCGGTTTTTTCGCGATCGGGCTCGGGCCGGTCTTTTGGCTGCTGATCGCGGAAATATTCCCGCTGGCCGTGCGCGGTCGGGCAATGAGCCTCGCTACTGTCGCTGTTTGGGCTTTCAACCTGATCGTCTCGGCGACGTTTCTCGATCTGGTCGGCGCCATCGGCAGTGCCGCTACCTTTCTTGTCTACGCTGTGATGAGCCTGATTGCGCTCGTCTTTGTCTTCCTGACGGTGCCGGAAACCAAAGGACTGAGTCTCGAGCAGATCGAAGAAGCGCTCGACGCCGGACACGCCACCTTATTGCCCGCCTCATCGGGGGTGAGGTGAAGTGGACGCTCGCGCCGGGATTGCTGTTCCTCGTCGCGACAGCTGTGTCGGCCGCGGAGCAGACGACCACCCCCGGCCCGAGCCACGCGACCGGCGCGGAATTACCGTATCCGGCTTATGTCGAGCCACAGGTCGAGCATCTGCTGGGCGATCCCTTTGGCATTCGCACCGATCTCGAAAGCTGCGGAATCTATTTCCTGCTCGACGCGACGGCCGAATTCGCCGGCAATGTAAGCGGCGGAATCAAGCAGGGGGCGACATCGGCGAACCAGGTGGGCCTTGAATCGCACATCGATTGGCAGCGCCTGACCGGCCTCACCGGCTTCTCGACGCATGTGATCGCGGTCAACCGCTCGGGCGGGAACACCAGCCGCCTGTTCGGCGACAATGTCTCACCGGTCCAGGAAATCTACGGCGCCGGCGGCAGCGTCCTGGTCCACCTCGTTTCGGCTTATGCCGAGCGCACGGCGTACAATGGCGAACTCGACGTCGCGGCAGGCTGGATGAATGTCGAGAACGATTTCGCCAGCTCTCCGCTCTACTGCAATTTTATGAACAACGCGCTATGCGGCGACCCGAAGGCGTTGCCGGGCGGCGACATCGGGCACAGCGCCTTTCCCGACGCGGTCTGGGGCGGCCGGGTTCGCGTCCGGCCAACGCCCGATACCTCTCTCGAAGCCGGCACCTACGAGGTTAACCAGGATCTCTACAGCAATCTAGATCGCAGCGGCACCGACTTCTTCACTGGGCGGATCAGCGGCGCGTATCTGCCGGTCCAGTTCGGCTACGAGCCAAGGTTTGGGAGCGAGCGTCTGCCTGGTCATTACGTCGTCGGCTTCGGCTACGACACGTCGCGCTTCAGGAGCTTTTCGAGCGTCCTGCCGGCAACCACCGGGATTCCCGCCACGAGCCAACTCGGCAACGCCCAGTTCTGGCTGCTCATAGACCAGATGCTGGTGCGGAACGGCAGCGGCATCCAGGAGGGCCTCTATGCCCTCGGCGGGTATGTTCATAACAACCCCGACAATTCCGCCTATGCGCGGCAATACATTGCAGCCCTAGTAGATCTCGGTTTCTGGCGCGCGCGGCCGCAGGACACGGTTGGTCTGCTGTTCACTTATATCCAGATGAGCGGTGCGCTCGCAGCCGTGCAGGCAAATCAGCAAGCCTTGGGCATCCCGTTGAGCAACAACGCTACCGCGCCGCAGCGTCACGAGATCATTGTTGAAGCCAACTATAACATCCATTTGCATCGCGGTGTCGACTTCAGGCCGGAGTTTCAATATGTGATCCGCCCGAACGCGCAGTCGAACATTCGCGATGCCGCAGTCTTCGGGTTCAAGTTTCATGTCGAATTCTGAGGCTCGGCGCAGCGGTGCTGATGCGCTACGCACGTGCTGTCGGCCGACGTTGCGCGCCTTTCGCCGATCACATCGCCCATCACGGAGAGAACGGGGCGGCGTCTCAAATCGCTTTGAAGCGCCGCCTTGATCTCCTGTTCCCGGCCAAGTCTGACCTCGGTTTGCGGGTCTGCGCTGGAAGTTCTCGCAAACCTTGCCGCAGCGATCAGGCGAGGTCGAAACGATCGAGGTTCATCACCTTGGTCCACGCCGCCACGAAGTCTTTCACAAACTTCTCCTTCGAGTCCGCGCAGGCATAGACTTCCGCGAGCGCGCGCAGCTGCGAGTGCGAACCGAAGATCAGGTCGACCCGGGTGCCGGTCCATTTGACCTTGTTGGTCTCCCGGTCGCGACCCTCGTAGACGCCCTCAGAGCCAGCGGCGGGCTGCCATTGCGTGCCCATGTCGAGCAGGTTGACGAAGAAGTCGTTCGTCAGCGTCTCCGGCCGCTTGGTAAAGACGCCATGCGGGGATTTCCCGGTGTTGGCGCCGAGCACGCGCAGGCCGCCGACAAGGACCGTCATCTCAGGCCCCGTCAACGTCAGCAACTGCGCCCGATCCACCAGCAGCTCCTCAGCCGACAGGCGCTGCTCGCCGCGCAGATAGTTGCGGAAGCCGTCTGCGGTCGGTTCGAGCGGCGCGAAGGAGTCGATGTCGGTTTGCTCTTGTGA
Organism: uncultured Alphaproteobacteria bacterium; assembly: GCA_963799085.1. GTDB lineage: Bacteria > Pseudomonadota > Alphaproteobacteria > ATCC43930 > CGMCC-115725 > AP-15. Next base: position 48,368 of record CAWCWA010000026.1, read on the forward strand.
GGCGTCCATGCGTCCAGGCTCGAAGGGGACTTTCACGTCGTACCCGGCGCCCTTCGCGGCCTTCTCGATCGCCGCGCCGCCGCCGAGAACGATCAGGTCGGCAAGCGAGACCTTTTTTCCGCTGGACTGCGAGGCGTTGAAGTCCCTCTGGATCGCTTCGAGCGTCCGCAGCACCGTCGCCAGCGGCACCGGCTGGTTGACGTCCCAGTCCTTTTGCGGCGCCAAGCGAATGCGCGCGCCGTTCGCTCCGCCGCGCTTGTCGGAGTCGCGGAACGTCGAGGCCGACGCCCAAGCCGCGGAGACCAGCTGGGAAACAGACAACCCGGATGCGAGAATTGTTGCCTTCAGAGCAGCGATGTCCTCTTCCCCGATCAGCGGATGATCCACAGCCGGGATCGGGTCTTGCCAGGGCAGCGCCTCCTTCGGGACGAGCGGGCCGAGATAACGCGCGATCGGGCCCATGTCGCGATGCGTCAGCTTGAACCATGCCCGGGCAAACGCGTCCGCGAACTGATCCGGATGCTCGTAGAAGCGCCGTGAGATCTTTTCGTAAGCGGGGTCGACCCGCAGCGAGAGGTCGGTGACGAGCATGGTCGGCACGCGCCGCTTTGACGGGTCAAAGGCATCGGGAACCGTGGCGGCGCTGCCTTTCGCCTGAAACTGCCAGGCGCCGGCCGGGCTCTTGGTTAGCTCCCACTCGTTGTTGAACAGGTTCTCGAAGAAGTGGTTGCTCCACTTCGTCGGCGTCTGTGACCAGGTGACTTCCGGGCCGCCGGTGATCGCGTCAGCTCCTTTGCCCGTGCCAAATTTGCTTTTCCAGCCGAGGCCCTGCTCCTCGATCGGGGCGGCTTCGGGCTCGGGGCCGACCAGCGAGGGATCGCCAGCGCCGTGGGTTTTGCCGAGTGTGTGACCGCCGGCGATCAACGCCACGGTTTCTTCGTCGTTCATCGCCATGCGGGCGAACGTCTCGCGGATATCCCTGGCCGCCGCGAGCGGATCCGGGTTGCCGTTCGGCCCTTCCGGGTTGACGTAGATCAGACCCATCTGCACGGCGGCGAGGGGATTCTCAAGATCGCGGTCGCCGCTGTAGCGCTCGTCCGCCAGCCATTTGCCTTCGGGGCCCCAGTAGATCGACTCATCCGGCTCCCAGACATCGGCGCGCCCGCCGCCGAAGCCGAAGGTCTTGAAGCCCATCAACTCGAGAGCGACGTTGCCCGCGAGGATCATCAGGTCGGACCAGGAGAGCTTGCAGCCGTATTTCTGCTTGATCGGCCATAAGAGCCGGCGCGCCTTATCGAGGTTGGCGTTGTCGGGCCAACTGTTAACGGGCGCGAAGCGCTGCTGCCCGGCGCCGGCGCCGCCGCGGCCGTCGCCGATGCGGTAGGTGCCGGCGAGGTGCCACGCCATCCGAATGAACAGCCCGCCATAGTGGCCAAAATCGGCGGGCCACCACTCCTGCGAGTCCGTCATCAAGGCATGCAGGTCCTTGATCACGGCATCCAGGTCGAGGCTCTTGAACTCCTTCGCGTAGTCGAACGCCTCGCCCATCGGATTGGACAGGGCGGAGTGCTGGTGGAGGCTCTGAAGGTTCAGGCGGTTCGGCCACCAGTCCCGGTTGGTCCTGGCGGCAGTCGCGTGCACGACCGGGCACCTGGCCGCGCTCTTGTCATCAATCCTGGCGTCCATATTTCTCTCCGATCGCTCCTGCCGGAATCCCGGCAGCTGTCGTGAAGGTCGCCTATCGGCTCTTCCCCACTGGTCGAGTTTTATGATTAGAATAAATCTAATGCGCGACCATCTGCCTGTCAATTGCTACGATCGCCCGATCGGAAAATCGCCGACCGGCATCGGCATATTGTGAACATGAACGCGGCCAGCCCCCGCACGATCTCATCCGCCAATCGGGAAGCGATGTCAGACGCCGCCCGGCTGTTGCGCACGGGTCAGCTCGTCGCTTTCCCGACCGAGACCGTGTACGGCCTAGGCGGCGATGCGACAAACGAGCACGCCGTCGCGGCGATCTTCGCGGCAAAGGGGCGGCCCCGTTTCAATCCGCTGATCGTGCATGTGCCAGGCCTGGCCGAGGCCGAACGGGTCGCGGTTTTCGACGAGCGGGCCAGGCAGATCGCCCAGCATTTCTGGCCGGGACCGCTGAGCCTGGTCCTGCTGCGCCGCCTCGACAGCGGATTGTCCTTATTGGCGAGCGCCGGGCTCGATACGGTCGCGATCCGCGCGCCTTCCCATCCGGTGGCGAGGGCACTCCTCGCCGAGACCGGCCGGCCGATCGCCGCCCCTTCGGCCAACCGCTCCGGCAGGGTCAGCCCGACCGAGGCCGCGCATGTGGCCGAGGAGCTGGGCGAGCAGGCGATCCTGATCCTCGACGGCGGCAGATGCCCGGTCGGCCTTGAATCGACGGTGCTCGACCTGTCGGGCGAAACGCCGGTTTTGTTGCGGCCGGGTGCGGTGACATGGGAAGATCTGAGCCTGCTGCTGGGCGAAATCGAACCCGGCGGCGACGGCGCCGTGCGATCTCCCGGGATGACCGCGAGCCACTATGCGCCCTCGCTGCCGCTGCGGCTCGACGCGGCGACAGCGCGACCTGGGGAAGCGCTCCTGGCCTTCGGCCCCGATGTGCCGACCGGGTTTGCGGAAGTGCAATCGCTCAGCCATGCGGGCGATCTTGTCGAGGCCGCGGCGAATTTGTTCACGACGCTGCGCCGTCTCGACCGCCCGTCTTTTGCCGGCATCGCGGTAATGCCGATCCCGGAAGAAGGGCTCGGCCGAGCGATCAACGACCGCCTGCGCCGCGCCGCCGCCCCGCCCCGCTGAACCGCAACAGCGGTTTCAGCTCTTCTTTGGCGCCGGGGAGCGGCTCTGCGTGCGCCAGCGACGCACGCCATCTTCGAGAAAAGCGGCACCCACCTCGTCGATCTGCCAGGCGCGCGAATAATGCGCACTCTCGCTGCGCGGGCGCCGGTCGGGCGGCAGGTCGGCAAAGCGGATGCGCATCGGCAGCGGCACGCCTTCGCCGAACACCACCGCTTCCTGGGTGCGCAGGCTCGGCAACGCGGTCAGCATGCCGCGCGCCGCATCGGGGAGCGCCGTCCCGACAAAGCGCTGGTCGAGATAATGGCCGAGGCGCAGCGCGAATACGGTGCCGCATTGTGCCAAGGCCGGCGACGACAGCTCCGAAGGCAGTTGCGTCACCAGCCCCAGCGAAATCCCGTATTTGCGACCTTCGCGCGCGATGCGGCCGACGGCGCGCGTGGCGGCGCCAAGACCGACCGAGGCCGAGGACGGCACGTAACGGTGCGCCTCCTCGCAGACGAGCAGGATCGGCGGCATCCGTTCGCGATCGGACCAGAGCGCGAAATCGAAGATCAGCCGGCAGGTCAGCGACACGACAACATCGGCCACCTCGGAAGGGATGCCGGAGAGGTCGACGATCGTCAGAGGTTTGCCGTTGACCGGAATGCGAAGGAGGCGCCCCACGATCCGAGTAAGGTTGTCGCGCGCTACGAGCCAGTCGGAGAACATGAAGGCGAAGCGGCGGTCGAAGCGCAGTAAATCGAGGCGCGTGCGCAAGCGCAGATAGGGGGCGGACCGGTCCGGATTATCGAGCTTGCCCATGGCATCATCGATCTGCCGAAACAATTCGGAAGCGCCATAGGGAATCGGACTATCGACGGTGGCGAGCGATGCGGTGAGTTCGTCGCCGGCGTGGCGGCGGCGGGCGCGGGTCATCGCCTCCTTCAGAATGATCGCCTGGGCTTCCTGCTCCTGCGCGGTGCCGCCGCGCACCAGGACCGTTGCCGCCTCTTCGAAATCGAAGAGCCAGAACGGCAATTCGAGGTTTTCGACGCTGATGACTTCGGCGATGTCGGCGAAGGCCGCGGCGTATTCGTTGTGCGGGTCGAGAACGACGACATGGCCGTTGGCGTGATTGGCGAGGATCGCCGACAGGATCAGCGCGACGGCGCAGGATTTGCCGGAACCGGTGGTGCCGAGCACGGCGAAATTCTTGGTCAGCAGTTCGTCGACGAGGACGAAGGCCGGCCGGCTCGGATCGTGGTAGAGGCTGCCGATGCCGACGTTAGAGACTGCCGGGCGGACATAGACGAGGTCGAGATCGGCCGCGCTCGCGGCGCGCACCGGGGCGCTGGGCACCGGATAGTGCGAAACGCCGCGGTTGAAGCGGGCGCCGCCCGAGATCTGCGGCACTATCTCGCCGAGCAGATCGGCGACGACGATGTTGCGGGCGGCGGCTCCGCCCGGGGCGGCCTGGACCGAGGCGATCGCGCCGATCACATCGCAATGGGCGCTGCGCACCTTGATCATCGAGCCGATGCGGATCAGGCCTTCGCCGAACAGATCGGGGTCGATATCGACCGTCATCTGCGAACCCGCCACCCCGACGACGCGTCCCAGCCTTTCATCCATGTCGACGCCGTCCTGTGCTTGGCGTCCTTCTGCGGCGGTCATCGCAGCAGACTGCTCGTACTATCTGAAAATTTCGTTATCCGCCAAAGCCCCCGCCAGGGCGCCGACTGTCGCTGCGACGGCGCGCTTTTCGCGGTGATCGAGGTCCCCTAAATGATCCTGACGCGGCGGTAGGAGGAGTCGATGGCAGTCGAAATCGCGCTCGAACGCATCAAGGCGGCGGTCGGACCCGCGGGATGGATTGCCGATCCGCGGGACGAGGAACCGTATCTCGTCGAAGCCCGACGGCTTTACCATGGCGCGACCCGGCTCGTCGTGCGGCCGGGTTCGACCGAGGAGGTTGCGGCAGTCGTGCGCATCTGCGCCGAGGCCGGCCTCGCGATCGTGCCGCAAGGCGGCAATACCGGGCTCGTCGGCGGCGGCGTGCCGCCCGGCGATCGCGACAACATCGTCCTGGCGCTCGGCCGGATGAACCGGATCCAGGCGATCGACCCGGTCAATTTCACGATGACGGTCGAGGCGGGCTGCATCCTCGCCGATCTGCAGCAGGCCGCAGCCGAGGTCGACCGGCTGTTTCCGCTGAGCCTCGGCGCCGAGGGGAGTTGCCAGATCGGCGGCAACCTGTCGACAAACGCCGGCGGGATCGCGGTATTGCGTTACGGCAACACCCGGGAATTGACCCTGGGCGTCGAGGTTGTATTGCCAGACGGGCGCGTCTGGAACGGCCTCAGGGGCCTGCGCAAGGACAATACAGGCTACGATCTGAAACAGCTCTTCATCGGCGGAGAGGGGACGCTCGGCATCATCACCGCCGCCACGATCAAGCTCTTCCCGAAGCCGCGCGAGGTCGAAACCGCCTTTCTCGGCCTCGGCCGGATCGAGGACGCGATGAACCTTTTTGCGCATGCCCGGGCCGCCACCGCCGACCAGCTGACCGCCTTCGAGCTGATCCCGCGCGCCGGGCTCGACCTGGCGCTGGCGCATGTTCCGGGCACGATCGACCCGCTGGCGGCGCGCCACCCCTGGTATGCGCTCCTCGAAATGTCGTCGAGCCAGAGCGACAGCGGCATCCGTGGGCTCCTCGAAAGGCTGCTCGAGGCGGCGCTCGAACAGGGCCTGATCGCCGACGGTGTGATCGCCGCGAGCGGCGCCCAGGCCAGGGAATTGTGGCGGATCCGCGAGGCGATCGTCGAGGCGCAGCTCTATTCCGGCTCGATCAAGCACGACGTGTCGGTGCCGGTGAGCCGGGTGGCCGAGTTCGTCACCCGCGCCTCGGCCGCGGTTGGCGAGCGGCTGCCGGGCATCCGTCCGATCGCCTTCGGCCACGTCGGGGACGGCAACATCCACTTCAACCTGACCCAGCCCGAGGGCATGGACAAATCCGCCTATCTCGACCGCTGGCAGGAGTTCAACGACATCGTCCACGGCGTGGTGCGCGAGCTTTCGGGCTCGATCAGCGCCGAGCATGGTGTGGGCATGATGAAACGCGAGGAGATCACGCACTACAAACCGGCGGTCGAGATCGAGCTGATGCAGCGCATCAAGCACGCGCTCGACCCGCAAGGCATCATGAATCCCGGCAAGGTCGTCAGCTTTTAGCACGAGGCGGGGCGGTCGGGCGGGGGGCAGCCTTGTCGCCCGCCGAGGTTTCGACGGCGCCGAGCGCATCGGCTAGGCGATAAGCGGCGCTGCCCGGCCGTAGCGGTTGGGGCTGCCTCGGACCGGGCGCCCAGCCGGTCAAAAACAGAATTTCGAAGGTGGCCGGGACCCGGCCGTCGGGGAGGCCGAAGCGGTCGCGGTAAAGAGCGCCAGCGCGTGCAAGGGTGCCGCGGCGCATGGCGGCGCGGCGGCGCAGCGCCAGCGCGTTCGTCTCGCCCATGCCGCGCAGATCGCGCATCAGCGCCAGCGCGTCGGGATAGGTGACCGTGATCGTCTCGGCGTCGGCGACCGGCAACGCAAAGCCCGCTCGCTGCAGCAAAGCCGCGGCGTCGCGCAGATCGGCGGCCGGCGACACCCGCGGGCTGACGCCGTCCTCCTCGATCATTTCCGCCTCGAACAATACCGAACGAAGCTCGTTCAGGGTGGCGCCCCCGAACATCGTCGCGAGCAGGAGCCCGTCGGGTTTGAGGATGCGGCGCAGCTGAACGAGGGTTCCGGGCAAATCGCCGACCCAGTGAAGCAGCAGGTTGCTGATCACGAGATCGACGCTGTTTTCGCGCAGCGGCAGTAATTCGGGATCGGCGGCGATCGCGAGCTCCGGACGATTTCCCACCAAGCGGGGCGCTGGATCGAGCAGCAGAACGCGCTCGATGCCCGGACGGCGCTGCAACGCAGGGGTTAGCTCGCCGCCGGAGGCGCCGAGCCCGACCGCGACGGCAAACTCCCGCTCGACGTCGTCGAGCCGGTCGTCGAGCCGGTCGGCGATTTCGTTGTGCAGGAAATCGACACAACCGTTTCGCGCCGCGCGTTCGCGGTGCAACCGCCATGCGCGGCGGTCGAACAGCGAGGCGTGATCGGGTTGGGAACCAGCCATTTGGATGCCCATGCCAGGTGCGGGTTGACGCGAATGCCGACAACCCGATGATGTGGGTCGATGCCGCTATCGACAACCCTCGCGGACAAGACTCTCGTCCGGCTGCGGGAAACGGGCCGGGCGATCCTCGACGCCGTGCTGCCGCCGCGCTGCCTTGCCTGCGGTGGGACGGTCGAGGAACCGGGCGCCTTGTGCGGCCGGTGCTGGGGCGGGATGACCTTTTTCGCGCCGCCCTGGTGTGCAGTCTGCGGCCTGCCGTTCCCCTATCCGGTCGGCGCGGAGGCGGTCTGCGGCGACTGCGCGCGGGAACGGCGAGCCTGGGACCGAGCGCGCGCGGTTTTTCGTTACGACAAGAACAGCCGGCAACTGGTGCTGGCGCTGAAGCACGGCGACCGCACCCATATGGCCGGGGCGCTCGGGGCATGGATGCAGCGCGGCGGCGGCGAGATTCTCGACGGGGCCGACCTGCTCGTCCCGGTGCCGCTGCATTGGACCCGGCTGTTCCAGCGCCGGTACAACCAGGCGGCATTGCTCGCCTGGGCGATCCACGCCGCGGGCGGGCCGCCGGTCGTGGCCGACTGGCTGGTTCGCCGCCGCCGCACCCCCTCGCAAGGCCATCGCGGCCCGGTCGCGCGCGAACGCAATGTCCGCAGCGCCTTCGCCATGCGCCCCGGCCGCGACGTCGCCGGCAAGCGGGTCGTCATCATCGACGACGTGCTGACGACCGGGGCGACCGTGGAGGAATGCGCGCGCGTTTTGAAGCGCGCTGGAGCCGCGTCGATCGGCGTGTTGACTCTGGCGCGCGCCTTGCGCGCCGGCGCATAATCGGCGGCGAATGCGTCGGTCGGAAGTGGAGTCGCCAAGCAATGGCCGAAGTCGAGATGTATACGACGATGTATTGCCCCTATTGCTCCCGAGCCCGGGCGCTATTGGAGCGTAAGGGGGTGACGTTCGTCGATATCGACATCGCGGAAGAGCCTGGGCGCCGCGACGAGATGATCCGCCGCGCCGGCGGACGCCGCACCGTGCCGCAGATCTTCATCGATGGAGAGCATATCGGCGGCTGTGACGAGTTGGTCGCTCTCGACCGCATGGGCGGACTCGACCCGAAGCTGGGGATCGTCCGATGAGCGACGGCGGCTTCAAGGTTGCGTGCATCCAGTTCACCGCGGGCCCCCACCCCGAGGCCAATCTCGATATCGTGACGGAATTGGTTTGTCGCGCGCGGGAGGCCGGCGCCGATCTGATCACGACCCCCGAGGCGACGAATTTCATCGAGAGCGGCCGGCGGCGGCGCGAAAGGGCGCGGACCGAAGCGGACGATCCGTTCCTCGCCCGGATGCGGGAGATGGCCCGCGAGACCGGGGCCTGGCTGTTGCTCGGTTCTCTCGTGATCGATCCGACGCCCGAAGCCGGTGGCGCTTCCGGGGAGACGCGGCTCGCCAACCGGTCCTTCCTGATCGATGACGCGGGCGCGATCGTCGCGCGGTACGATAAGATCCACATGTTCGACATCGACCTCCCCGGAGGCGAGAGCTATCGGGAGAGCAACGCCTATCGCCCGGGCGGCCGAACGGTCGTCGCCGACACGCCGTGGGGCCGGCTTGGTCTCAGCGTTTGCTACGATGTGCGTTTCCCGCACCTCTACCGCGCGCTGGCGCAGGCCGGGGCCGATTTTCTGACGGTGCCGTCGGTCTTTACTGTCCCCACCGGCAGCGCGCATTGGCATGTGCTGCTGCGCGCCCGGGCTATCGAAACGGGATGCTTTGTATTCGCGCCGGCGCAATGGGGCGAGCACACCGGCGGCCGGCGCAGCTACGGCCATTCGCTGATCGTCGATCCGTGGGGCGAGATCCTGGGCGACGCCGGGGAGGGTGTAGACATCGTCAGCGCGCGCATAGACCCGGCAAGAGTCACCGAGGTCCGCGGCATGGTGCCCTCATTGCAGCACGACCGGCCCTTCGCACCCCCGGAACTCGCGCGCCCACCGCTCGCCGCCGAGTAGCCGACTCTTCAGGGCGGCAACCGGCCCGGAGGGCTGGCAGTCGCGGCGATGCGCTGCACAACGGCAGGGCGCGGCATGGCAACTTCGCCCTGCTCGAAGGCGACGACCGTCAGTGATCGGAAGGCGTCGAGCAACTCGCCCGGGGCAAGCAGGAATGCCGGATTGCGCGGCCGGCCGAACCGCTCGTTGCCGCGCGCGAAAGTCTCGTAGATCAGGAACCCGCCGGGGGCCAGAGCGCCGGCGATTGCCGGCAGCAGCGGCCGGTGCAGATAGTTCGCCACGACGATCCCGTCAAAACCGCCGCCGAGCGGCCAGGGAGCACCGGTTTCGAGATCCGCCGTACGGACCGCGCAACGGGGACCGGCGAGCGGCGACAAGGCCGAAATCTCGCGATCGACAGCGAGCACTTCAAAGCCCCGATCGAGCAGGAGCCGCGTGTGCCGGCCGGACCCCGCGGCAAGGTCCAGTACCCGGCCGCCGGGCCTGACGAGCGGCAGGAAGCGCTCGACCCACGCCGAGGGCGCGGCGCCCTCAGAGGGTGCGGGCATCGCCACAGATTTGCCTCGGTTTGCCGTCCGCGTGTATTATACGCCGCAGGAGGTGGGTTGGATGATCCTGTTCACGTTGCGCTGTTCGAACGGCCACGAATTCGACGGCTGGTTCCGCGACGGAGATGGGTTCGAGGCGCAGCAGAAATCCGGCGGCATCCGTTGCCCGCACTGCGACGACACCGGGGTCGACAAGGCGGTCATGGCACCGCGAATAGGCCGCTCGCGAGAGGCGCCCGCGGCGCCACCCATGTCCCCTGCGCAGTTTCGCGCGGCGCTGACCGAATTGCGGCGGCAAGTCGAAACCCATTGCGATTATGTCGGCGAGCGCTTTGCCGAGGAAGCGCGCCGCATGCATTACGGCGAGGCGGACCCGCACGGCATCTATGGCGAGGCGAGCGACGAGGAGTCGCGGGCACTCGCGGACGAGGGGATATCGTTCGGCCGCGTCCCCTGGGTGCCGCCGACCGACGCTTGAGCCGACGCGGGCGGGTCGGGCGGCCGTTTCGCCGTCACCAAGTAATTAACCTTAAGGTTGTGCGAGATCGCCCACTCACCGCTGGCGGGACTGTAGCTGAGCCCGGCGAGGTCGGTTGCGCGCAGGCCGCTGCGGCGCAGGGCAGCGACAAACTCCGACGGCCGCACGAATTTGCTCCATTGATGCGTCCCCGGGGGCAGCCATCGCAGGATGTATTCGGCACCCGCGATCGCCATCAGCAGCGAGCTTGCGGTGCGGTTCAAGGTAGCGCCGACAAATACCCCTCCCGGCCGCAACAGTGCCGCGGCCGATGTGAGAAAGAGCTGCGGGTCGGCGACGTGCTCGATCACCTCGAGCGCCAGCACGGCGTCGAACCGCTCGCCGCCGGCGGCGATCGATTCGGCGGCGGCGACGCGATAGTCGATCGACAATCCGGTCGCCGCGGCGTGGGTGCGGGCTGTTTCGATCGCCGCCTCGCCAGCGTCGATGCCGGTTACGGCAAAGCCGAGGCGGGCCATCGGTTCGGCGACGAGCCCGCCGCCGCAACCGATATCGACGAGGCTGAAGCCCGTGAACGGTCGGAGCGAGGCGGCGGCGCGGCCGAAGTGATCGAGAAAACATGAGCGCAGATAGCCGAGGCGGACCGGATTGAGCCGATGCAGCGGGGCAAAGTCGCCCTGCGGATCCCACCATGCGTCGGCTCGGGCGGCGAACCGGTCAATTTGCGCGGGGTCGACGGTCTCACCCGCCGCGCGCGGGGCTCGAATGCCGGTCGATGGAATAGCTTGGCCCGACGACGCCATCATTTGTTAAACAATATGCGGCGGTGTGGCATCACGCGGCAACCATTCGGATCGTCCTCTGCGCAACATGGCTCGAATTGTCCAGAAATTCGGCGGCACATCGGTCGCAGACGTCACGCACATCAAGAACGTCGCGGCGCGGGTCAAGCGCGAAGTCGACGCCGGCAACGAGGTCGCGGTCGTGGTCTCCGCGATGGCGGGCGTGACCAACCAGCTGGTCGAGTGGACGCGGGAGACAAGCCTTTTGCATGACGCGCGCGAATATGACGTGGTCGTCGCCTCGGGCGAACAGGTGACGGCGGGTCTCCTCGCGCTGGCGCTTCAGGATCTAGGCGTCGACGCGCGATCCTGGCTCGGTTGGCAGATTCCGTTGCGCACCGACGGCGCGCACGGCAAGGCGCGAATTCGAGGGGGTCGAAGTCGCCGAGCTGAACGACCGTTTGGCGACAGGTCAGGTGGCCGTCGTCGCGGGTTTTCAGGGAATTGGGCCACGCGGCCGGATCACCACCCTCGGCCGTGGCGGTTCGGACACCTCGGCGGTGGCCCTCGCGGCGGCCCTTGCGGCCGATCGCTGCGACATCTTCACCGATGTCGACGGCGTTTACACCAGCGATCCGCGGATCGTTGCGAAAGCGCAAAAGCTCAGTAGAATTACCTATGAGGAGATGCTTGAAATGGCGTCGCAGGGCGCCAGGGTGCTACAGACGCGCTCGGTCGAGATGGCGATGAACCATCGGGTGCGGGTACAGGTTCTGTCGAGTTTTGTCGATGCCCCCGGAACTCTATTGGTCGATGAAGACGAGATCGTGGAAAAGCAAGTTGTGAGCGGCATCGCCTACAGTCGCGACGAAGCGAAGATTACGGTTCAGAAAGTGGCGGATCGGCCGGGTGTCGCGGCGGCCGTTTTCGGTCCGCTCGCCGACCATGCGATCAACGTCGACATGATCGTGCAGAACGTCTCGGAGGACGGCCGCGCGGATCTAACCTTCACCGTGGCGCGTGCCGATCTCGAACGCGCTGTGGCGGTCCTCGAAGAGCGGCGCGATACCCTGCGCTTTGCAGCACTCACGCCCGATTCCAACGTGGTCAAGATCTCGGTCATCGGCGTCGGCATGCGCAGCCATGCCGGTATCGCCAAGCAGATGTTTCAAACCCTCGCCGACAAGGGCATCAACATCCAGGTGATCTCGACCTCGGAAATTAAGGTCAGCGTGCTGATAGCGGCAGAGTACACCGAACTGGCATTGCGGGCGCTGCACACGGCTTACGGTCTCGACGCGGCCGAATGACCCCAGACGCCGGCGCCGCCGAGACCCAGGAGCGCACGCAGCGCAACGCGGAAGCAGCCGGTGGGCCGCGCGATCGTTTTCGCGCCGAACTCGATCGGCTGTGGCGGCGGGGATGCGAACTTCTCGGCTGCGAACTGGCGATCATGGGCGGCGCGATGACCTGGGTGTCGGAGCGCAACCTCGTTGCCGCCATTTCCGCCGCCGGCGGGTTCGGGGTGATCGCCGCCGGCTCGATGCCGCCGGAGCTCCTCGCCGCGGAGATCGCCGCGACCAAGACGCTGACCAGCCGCCCGTTCGGGGTCAACCTGATCACGATGCATCCTCGATTGCCGGAATTGATCGATGTTTGCGCGGGCCATCGCGTCAGCCACGTCGTCCTCGCGGGCGGTCTGCCGGGCCGGGCGGCCATCGACCGGATCAAACAGAGCGGGGCGCGAGTGCTCTGTTTCGCCCCGGCGCTCGGGTTCGCCCGCAAGCTCGTGCGCATGGGCGCCGACGCGATCGTCATCGAAGGCAACGAGGCCGGCGGCCATATCGGGCCGGTGTCCACGGGGGTGCTGGCGCAGGAAATCCTGCCGCATCTCGACGAGGCGCCGGTCTTTGTCGCGGGCGGAATCGGCAGGGGAGAGGCGATCCTCGCCTATCTCGAAATGGGGGCGGCCGGCGTCCAGCTCGGCACGCGCTTCGTGTGCGCCACGGAATTGATCGCCCATCCGCGGTTCAAGCAGGCCTTCGTCCGCGCCGCGGCGCGCGACGCGGTGCCCTCGGCCCAGCTCGACCTGCGATTTCCGGTGATCCCGGTGCGCGCTCTGGCCAATCCCGCGACGGAACGGTTTCTGGCGGTGCAGCGCCAAGTCATCGAGCGCTTCGGGCGCGGCGAGTTGTCGCAAAAGGAGGCGCAGCTCGAGATCGAGCATTTCTGGGCCGGCGCGCTGCGCCGCGCCGTGATCGACGGCGACATCGAGGCGGGTTCGCTGATGGCGGGACAAAGCGTCGGCTTTGTCACGCGCGAGCAGAGCACGCGCGGCGATTCTGGAGGAGCTCGTCGGGCAGGCGGTCGCCATGCTTGCCGCCCGTCGGAAGCGCGAGCCGGTCCGATTGCCCTCGCCAGAGCCGGCCTCGATCGAGTGATAGAACCCGCGGCAACGGTCGAGGGCGCGGCGAGCATCAGCGGGACGCGAAGGCTGTTGCGCCGGCTGCGCAACATCATGGCCGGTTCGGGGTCGGCGCAGGAGCGGCTCGACCGCATTGTCCGCACCGTCGCCGCCGAGATGGTGGCCGAGGTGTGCTCCGCCTACGTGATGCGGGCCGGCGAGGTCCTCGAGCTGTTTGCGACCGAGGGCCTGCGGCGGGAGGCCGTCCATCGCACGCGGTTGCGGGTCGGCGAGGGCCTCGTCGGCGTCATCGCGGCGACCGCGCGGCCGCTGGCCCTCGACGATGCGCAGTCGCATCCCGACTACGCCTACCGGCCGGAGACCGGCGAAGAGATTTACCATTCGCTGATGGGAGTGCCGATCCTTCGCGGCGGCAGGGTCCTTGGGGTGCTGGTCGTGCAGAACCGCACGACGCGCCATTACACCGAGGACGAAATCGAGGTCCTGCAGACAATCGCGATGGTGGTCGCCGAACTGGCAGCAAGCGGCGAGCTGATCAACCCGTTGGAGATCGCGCAGAGCCAGGCGGGCGGCATGCTACCCGTCAGGCTGGGGGGATCCAGCTCAACCCCGGGCTGGCGCTGGGGCCGGCGGTGTTGCACGCGCCGCGGCTGGCGATCCGCCAGATTGTCGCCGAAGATGTCTCCGCCGAGCTGGAGCGCCTGCGGCAGGCGGTCAGCGCGATGCGCGAGGCCATCGACCAGCTGGTCGCGGTGAGCGGCGGTCTGGGCGCCGGCGAACATCACGACATCCTCGAAACCTACCGCATGTTCGCCGCCGATCGCGGTTGGGTAAGGCGCATCGCCGATGCGATCCGCAGCGGCCTGACCGCCGAAGCCGCGGTGCAGAGGATCGGCGACGAGATGCGCACGCGCATGATGCAGGCGGGCGATCCTTATCTCCGGGAGCGGCTGTTCGATCTCGACGATCTCGCCAATCGCCTGCAGCAGCATCTCTCCAACCAGCCGCCTGGCGCCGCCCGGGCCGACCTGCCGCCCGAGTTCATTCTGGTGGCCCGCGCCATGGGGCCGGCTGAGCTGCTGGATTATGCACACCGCCGGATATCCGGCCTGGTGCTCGAAGAAGGTTCGCCGAATGCCCATGTCGCCATTGTCGCGCGGGCGCTCGACATTCCCGTCGTCGGCCGGGTCGAGGCCGCGACCAGCCGGATCGAGGCGAGCGATACGGTCGTCGTCGACGGCGATCACGCGCAAGTCCTGATCCGCCCGAGCGAGGACATCATTCAATCGGTCGCGGCGACGGTCGCGGCTCGCAGCAACCGGCGCAGCTTATACGAGGCGCTGCGTTCGGCGCCGGCGATCACCCGTGACGGAGTCGAGATCAGATTGCTGCTGAATGCGGGACTGCTGATCGATCTGGCGCAGCTGGCGACGACCGGCGCCGAGGGCGTCGGGCTGTTCCGCACCGAGCTGCCGTTCATGATCCGGGACAGCTTTCCGAGCGTCGACGAGCAGACCGAGTTTTACGAAACCGTGTACGAGCAGGCGGGCGACCGGCCGGTCGTCTTCCGCACGCTCGATATCGGGGGCGACAAGCTATTGCCGTACTTGCCGCACGGGGCGGAGGACAATCCGGCGATGGGCTGGCGGGCGATCCGCATCGGGCTTGATCGACCGGCGATGCTTCGGCGGCAGCTGCGTGCCCTGATCCGAGCGGCCGCCGGCCGCGATCTCTTCGTCAAATTTCCGATGGTCGCCGAGTTGGCGGAACTGGAGCGAGCGCGAGCTATTCTCGAGTTTGAAACCGAACGCGCCGCCGCCGAGAAGCGGCAGTTGCCCCGGTCGATCAAAATCGGCGTCATGCTCGAAGTGCCGGCGCTGTTGTGGCAACTCCCGGCGCTGTGCCGCCGGATCGACTTTCTTTCGATCGGGACCAACGATCTGATCCAGTTTCTGTTCGCCTGCGACCGCAGCAATCCGCGGCTGGCCGATCGCTACGACCCGCTATGCGCGGCGATGCTGGCGGTCTTCCGCCAGGTCATCAATCACACCGGGGCGGCCGGTTTGCCGCTCAGCATGTGTGGCGAGATGGCCGGCAACCCGATCGAGGCGATGGTGCTGATCGCACTCGGCTTTCGGACTTTGTCGATGGCCGGCACGGCGATCGGCCCGGTCAAGACGATGATCCGCTCCCTTGATGCCGCCGCCGCGGCCGATTATCTCGATGAGATCGGCGATCGGCCTGATCATTCGCTCAGATCGAAGATCGAGGCCTATGCGCGAGACCGTGGCGTCGCGTTGTGATCGGCGAGGCGGTCTTGCGCCGTTGGACAACAAAGACGACTTTCGGTTAGGCTGAGCCGCGCAAGCGGAACCGTAGTATGGCAGTGTTCCAGCGGATCAAGACGCCGTTCCCGCAGGTTCTGCCGGAAGCGGCCGTCGCGATGCTCGGGCCGCGATCCGCCGGCGAGGCGTTACATGAGCGCCGGGAGGCTCTGGACCTCGATCTGGCAGAGATCGCAGCGACGTTGCGGATCAAGCCCGCCTATCTGTCGGCGCTCGAAGAGGGTCGTCCCGACCAGCTTCCGGGTCCGGTCTATGCGGTCGGCTTTGTACGAGCCTACAGCGAGCATCTCGGGCTCGACAGCGAAGAGATTCTGCGCCGGTTCAGGCTCGAAACTTCGGGGCTGAGCGCCAAGCCCGACCTTTCGTTTCCGATGCCGTTGGGCGAGCGCAGCGTGCCCGGCGGCGGGATGCTGCTGGTGGCACTGATCCTGGCGATCTGCGGATATGGGACGTGGTATTACCTGTCGACGGCCGAGCGCACCCGGCCGGAGCGCGTTAGCGAGATGCCGGCGGAGCTGGCCCCGCCAAGCCCGGTCCCACAGCCTGTTGCTATCCCGCAGCCTGTTGCTACAGACGCGATGCCGCCAACGGCCGGCGCGGCGGCGGTCCTGGATCGGGTGGGAACGGCCGGCACGGCGCCGGTTTCGGGTCCAGGACCGGCTGCGGCGCCGGCTCGGGCCCCGGCAACCGCTGCTGTCCCGGCGATGGGAGACGCTACCACTTTGACGCTGCCGGCGCTGGCCGCCACGGGCGTGTCGCCAGCTGGTGCGACGACGACGCCGGCCGCCGCAGGTTCCAGCGCTTCTCCCCAGCCTGCACCGCCGTCGGCGTCTGACACGCAGAGCGAAGCGGGGCGGGTTTACGGCGAGACGACGGGTCCGGTGCGGATCGTCATGCGCGCGACCGCCGACAGCTGGGTCCAAGTGCGCGACGCCGATCAGTCGCCGTTGTTTACGCGGTTGCTGAAGGCCGGCGACATCTACCGGGTTCCCGACCGCGCCGGAGCCTCGATGCGGGTCGGCAATGCCGGCGGCCTCGAAATCACCGTGGACGGCAAGACTGCGCCGTCGCTCGGGCCGACGGGCGCGGTGCGGCGAGATGTGGCCCTCGATCCCGAGGCGCTGATGGCGGGCGCCGCGGTGCGGCAATGACCCAGCCCGTAGGCAGCGGCGGCTGTTGCCGAGTGCCGAAACCGTCTATAAGCCATTTATCTGGAATGACCGCATGAGATCGAGATGAGCATCAGGCCGTACCGCGACATCCAACGTCGGGTCTGCCGCAAAATCCATGTCGGCAACGTCCCGGTCGGCGGCGACGCGCCGATTACCGTACAGTCCATGACCAACACGGTGACGAGCGACGTCAAGGCGACGGTCGAGCAGGTCAAGGCGCTCGAACGCGCCGGCGCCGACATCGTTCGAGTGTCCTGTCCCGACCAGGAATTGGCGTTGGCGCTCAAGCACATCGCGCGCGAGGCGAGCGTGCCGATCGTCGCCGACATCCATTTTCACTACAGGCGCGCCATCGAGGCGGCGGAAAGCGGTGCCGCCTGCCTGCGCATCAACCCTGGGAACATCGGTTCGACGGCGCGCGTGCGCGAGGTGATCAAGGCGGCCAAGGACCATGGCTGCTCAATGCGGATCGGCGTCAATGCGGGTTCGCTCGAACGCGACCTCTTGGAACGTTACGGCGAACCATGTCCCGAGGCCATGGTCGAAAGCGCGTTGAGCCATGCCAAGATTCTCGAGGACAACGACTTCTTCGAGTTCAAGATTTCCTGCAAGGCGTCCGACGTGTTTCTCGCGGTCGCGGCCTATCAACAGCTCGCCGAGGCCTGCGACTATCCGCTTCACCTCGGCATCACCGAGGCGGGCGGCCTGCGCGCCGGCACCGTCAAATCGTCGATCGGGCTCGGAATGCTGTTGTGGTCGGGGATCGGCGACACAATCCGGATATCGCTGTCGGCTGACCCGGTCGAGGAAGTCAAGGCCGGGTTCGAGATGTTGAAATCCTTGAACCTGCGCCGCCGCGGGGTGACGGTGATCTCATGCCCCTCCTGCGCCCGGCAGCAGTTCGCCGTGATCAAGACGGTCGAGCGGCTGGAGGAACGGCTCGCCCACATCACCACGCCGCTGACGGTCTCGGTGATCGGGTGCGTCGTCAACGGGCCGGGCGAGGCGCGGGAGACCGATATCGGCTTTACCGGCGGCGGCAACGGCACGCATCAGGTCTATCTCAGCGGTGTGGCCGATCACCGGCTGAAAGATGCCGACATCGTCGATCATCTGGTCGAGTTGATCGAGAAGAAGGCGGCCGAGATCGAGGCGCAGCGCAGCCCTGCGCTGGAACCGGCGGAATAGGCCGGCTGCGGTCAGGCAAATCCCGTCAGCTATCGCGGATGAACCGACTACAACCGGTGCGCGGCACACAGGATCTGCTGCCCGAGGCGGCGCGGCGTCACCGGCATGTCGCCGATGTTTCCCGCCGGATCGCGGCGCTTTACGGCTTCGCCGAAATCGCGACGCCGATTTTCGAATTCACCGAGGTTTTTGCCCGGCCGATCGGCGAAACAAGCGACATTGTCACCAAGGAAATGTACACCTTTACGGATCGCGGCGGCGAAGAGATCACGCTGCGGCCGGAGAACACGGCTGGCGTCGTGCGCGCGGTGCTGTCAAACGGACTGACGCAGAATGCGCCCCTGAAGTTCTTCTACAGCGGGCCGATGTTCCGCTACGAGCGACCGCAGAAGGGCAGGCTCCGCCAGTTTCACCAGATCGGCGTCGAATTGCTGGGCGTGGCGCCGGCCCAGGCCGACATCGAGGTGATCGCGCTCGGCCACCGCGTGCTTGCCGAACTCGGTGTCGCCGACCGCACCGTCCTCGAACTGAACACGCTGGGCGATCCGGAGAGCCGCGCCGGCTACCGGTCGGCGCTCGTTTCCTACTTCTCGGGGCGCAGCGGTGAGTTGTCCGAGGACAGCCGCGGCCGCCTCGAACGCAACCCGCTACGCATCCTCGATTCGAAGGACGAGGGCGACAAGCGGATCTCGGCCGACGCGCCGGCTTTCGGCGATTACCTCAACGACGCCTCGCGCGACTTCTTCAAGCGGGTGCGCGATGGGCTCGACCAACTGGGAATAGCCTACAATATCGATCCGCTGCTGGTGCGCGGGCTCGATTACTACACGCATACGGTGTTCGAATTCGTGACGACCGATCTTGGCGCACAGGGGACGGTGCTCGCCGGCGGGCGCTATGACGGGCTCGTCGAACTGATGGGCGGGCCGGCGATGCCGGGGGTGGGCTGGGCAGCCGGCATCGAACGGCTGGCGATGCTGATAGAAGAGCCGCCGCCGCCCTCGCGGCCGCTGGCGCTGGTGCCGATCGGCGCTGCAGGCGAGGCGATGGCGCCGACGATGGCGGAGATTTTGCGATCCGATAGGTGGACTGTCGATCTCGGCTATTCCGGCAATCTGTCCCGCCGGATGCGCCGCGCCAACCAATTGCGCGCGCGCGCGGCGATATTGGTTGGGGACGACGAGGTGGCGCGCGCGGTTGTCCGACTGCGCGACCTCGACAGCGGCGAACAGATGGATGTTCCGACCGACCCGCGTTTCGAACAGTTGCGGCTGCGGCTGCAAAAGCTCTTCGGCTGATGCGGGCGACCCTCGAAGGCCGTCTGGAGCAGTTGGTCCGACGCCACGCCGAGCTCCAGGACGCGCTGGCCGACAGCCGTTTGAGCGGCGCGGACATTGCACGACTATCGAAGGAATTCAGCGAACTGACGCCGATCGTGGAAGAGATCGGGACCTTGCGGAAAGCGCGCGGCGAGATGGCGGCGCTGGCCGTCATGAGCCAGTCGGGCGACGACCCCGAGTTGCGCGCTTTGGCGGAGGAGGAGTTGCATGCGTGGCGCGAACGCCTTCCCGAAATCGAGCGGGGAATCAAGCTGGCGCTCCTGCCGCGCGACGCCGATGACGCGCGGAACGCGATCCTTGAAGTGCGGGCCGGCACCGGCGGCGAGGAGGCGGCGCTGTTTGCCGCCGAACTCTTCCGGATGTATCAGCGATATGCCGGGCTGCGGGGGTGGCGGTTCGAGGTTCTCGACCTTTCCGAAACGGGTCTCGGCGGTTTCAAGGAGGCCAGCGCGTCGATCACCGGGCGAGACGTCTTTGCCCGCCTGAAGTTCGAATTGGGCGTGCACCGGGTTCAGCGTGTCCCCGAGACTGAAGCGGGTGGGCGCATCCACACCTCGGCGGCGACGGTCGCCGTCTTGCCCGAAGCCGAAGAGGTCGACATCAAGATCGACGACAAGGATTTGCGCGTCGATGTGTTCCGCGCCAGCGGGCCGGGCGGCCAGTCGGTCAACACCACCGACAGCGCCGTGCGCATCACGCATTTGCCGACAGGCCTCGTCGTGATCCAGCAGGACGAGAAATCGCAGCACAAGAACAAAGCGAGGGCCCTGAAGGTGTTGCGCGCCCGTCTCTACGAGATGGAGCGGCAGGCGCGCGACAGCGCCCGCGCCGCCGACCGCAAGAGCCAGGTCGGCAGCGGCGACCGCTCGGAGCGGATCCGCACCTATAATTTCCCGCAGGGCCGGGTGACCGACCACCGCATCAACCTGACGCTCTACAAGATCGACCGGGTGATGAGCGGGGAGGCGCTCGACGAAATCGTCGATGCGCTGCTCGCCGAAGACCAGGCGGCGAGATTGAGCGCCGTGGAGGGTTGAGCGCAGCGATGTGCGCGAGCTTCGGATCGCTGGTGACCGAGGCGGCGACAGCCTTGTTCCGCGCCGGGTTTGACGAGCCGCGCCGCCATGCCCGTCGTCTGATCGCAGGGGCCTTCGGCCTTTCGAGCGCCCGGCTGCTGGCCGCGGCCGACCGGGAAGTCGCCGCCCCGGGCGCCGAACGGGTCCGCGCGCTGCTCCGCCGGATGCTCGACGGGGAGCCGCTGACGCGCATCTTCGAGCACCGAGAATTTTGGGGGCTCGATTTTGCCTTGTCGCCGGATACACTCGATCCGAGGCCCGAAACCGAAACGCTCGTCGCCGCCGTGCTGGCGCGGATCGACGATCGAAAGGCGCCGATTAAATTTCTCGATCTCGGCACCGGGACAGGCTGCGTGCTGCTCGCGCTTCTGTCTGAGTTGCCGGCCGCGACGGGGATCGGAATCGATCTTGCCGAGGGCGCGGTCCGCACCGCGCAAAGCAACGCCGCGGCACTCGGCCTTGCCGACCGCGCGAGATTTGTCGTCGGCGATTGGGCAGCACCACTTGCCGGCCGGTTCGCCGCGATCGTCGCCAACCCACCCTATATCCCGACTGGGATGCTCGCCGGTTTGCCGCGGGCGGTCAAAGAGCACGACCCCGAGCGGGCGCTCGACGGCGGCGCCGACGGCTTGGCGGCCTATCGGGCGATCGCCGCCGATCTCGTCCAGCGGCTGGGGCCCGACGGCATATTTGTAACGGAGATCGGGGCGGGGCAGCGCGACGCTGTCCAGGCAATATTGGCGGACCACGGGCTGGCAATCGATGCGATCGATTGCGATCTGGCCGGCATCCCGCGCTGCATTGTCGCCCGCCAGGCGATAGGCAATGGCCAGGCCCGGCGCAAAAAACTGTTGGAATGCGCTGCTGTCCCGTCTAGGCTGCGGGAGCTGAAGAGTCGGGTGCCGCGCGCGGATGCGGCGCAAGCTTGAATTGCATCGTCCAAAGGCGGCGTGGCGAGTTCCCCCACCGGACGATGGTCCGACCGTTATCCACCTAGAACAGACACGGATCATGAGACCAGGACCAAACAAACGCTCGCGCGGTCGCAACAACGGCAATAATCCGCATCACAATCGCCAACGGATGCCGCACCGGATCCAGACCTTCGACAGCAACGGTCCGAGCGTCAAAATCCGGGGAAACGCCTACCAGGTCTTTGAACGATATGTCGCATTGGCGCGCGAAGCCGCGGCGAGCGGCGATCGCATCGCCGCCGAGAACCTTTACCAGCATGCCGAGCACTATTTCCGAATCATGAATGCGAACGGCGAGGCTTATCAACACGGGGCTCCGCGGCCGATGACGCCGGCCGATCTCGATATGCAGGGGACCGACACCGACCCGCCCGGCGCGGAGGAAACCGTGGCCCAGCCGCTGCCGATCCCGTCCGACGAGGAGCAGCCGTCAGGCTACTGAGCCGAAATGCGGAGGAAAGTCCCGCAAGAGGAGGCAGGACGGGGCGCTATCCCTCCTGGTCGGCTCCGACGACAAGGTGGCACTCGAGCACCTCGTCGCGCGGGATGCGCAGCGTATCGGGCGGATTGAGCTGGCGCAGCACCAGCGTGTCGCCCTCCCAGCCGACGAACTGCTTGATAAGAACCGCTTGCCCGCGCTTGTAGAGGACGACGTCGCGGCCGCGAATTGGCGGCTTGAACGGGTTGACATGGAGCAGCCAGCCGGGTTCGTAGCGCGGCTCCATGCTGTCGCCGACCATGTAGATCGCGTAGGCCGAGCGCACGCCGCCGAGATTGGCCGGCCGCGCCGTGTACCCGATCGGACCGTCTTCGAGAAACATTTCCTGATCGGTGCCGCCGCGCGCAGCGCTGCGGATCGGAATTACGTCCGGCGAGCGGGCGACGCCCGGTGAGGCAGTAGCCGTCCTGCCAGGCGGTCGGCCGCGGCCCGGACGCTGCGCACCGGCGGCCGGGGCCTCGCTCGCGCTGTCGCCGGCGTGACGCACCACTTCTTCCGGCGTCACGCCGAGAAAGGCGGAGATTTGCGCCACCTCCAATAGCTTGATCTGGCGTTCGCCCTTGAGCATGCGAGAGACCGCGGAGGGAGCCAGTCGCAGATGGCGGGCAAGATCGGCTTGCGAGACGCCGGCCCGCTCCAGAGCCTGATGAAACCAGGACGCATCCATGTGTTTGCCTATATCGCAATTCGTATATTGACAAAGACGACATTGATGTTATCATCCCGGTGCGAACCTCACAAGGGGTTTCTTAGCGGGAGGCGGGAATGGAAGGGCCATTGGGCGCGGCGGCAGCGGTTAGCAGCCGGGACGATGATGGATGCGCCTATATTGAGGAGGAAGGCGGCGCTTGGCGTGCTTGCGGCGCGCCGCGGCGAGCACAGTCGTCCTACTGCGCCGAGCATCATGCCCGCTGCCATGTCCCTTCCGGCAGCACCGCCGAAATGCATCGCCTCCGCGAGGTCGAAGCGCTTGCCAAAGCGGTCGGCGGCCGGCGCGGACGAAATCGAGCGACGCCGCCACGGCGCTTTCTGGAGCGCCTCGAAGAGGCGGTGCGCGATTTGTCGTGATCGAAATGTTCATGATTTGTTTACCTAGGAGAACGAGATGCCGCAACACTACGCTCGACGCCCGGGTGCATCCGACCGCCGGGCGGACATCATCACGCCTACTGCCGAGCGTCATGGCCACGGAGTGGTCGAACAGTTGGGCCGGCCGATCGCCGACGAAGCGGGGCGATCCGCTCGGCCTTACCGTACGGTCGACACGCTTTTGCTGATGGAGCGCCGCGGCTCGATCACCGCGGCGATGCGCGAGGCGGGCGAGGAATTCCGCCTGAGGTTCGCCGCGGCGCAACTCGACCCGCTGCACGCGCTCGATCTGTCGCGCCTGCGGGTCGGCGGCGGCGCCCCGACGCAAGGCGACGCCACACCCGGGTTGCGGATCGAAGCCGCGCGCGACCAAGTCTGGCGCGCCATCATCGCCGTCGGTGGGCTGGGTTCGCCCGGCGGCTCCTGTCTGTGGCATGTCGTCGGGTGGGAGCGCTCGCTGAAGGAATGGGCGCTGGAACAGGGTTGGAGCGGCCGGCGCGTCAGTCAGGAAGCTGCCTCGGGCATCCTGATCGCCGCGCTGGGCGCGCTCGAAGGGCATTATCGCCACGGCGTCATGTTACGGAAACATAATTTCGCAATTGACAAATCCGGATCGATCTGATATAAAGCGTCGAAATTGGCGAAAGCGGGCCAGGCACACCGCGCCACCCCGATCCCGGAGCGAGGCGCTGGCTCG
Source organism: uncultured Alphaproteobacteria bacterium (assembly GCA_963799085.1). Classification (GTDB taxonomy): domain Bacteria; phylum Pseudomonadota; class Alphaproteobacteria; order ATCC43930; family CGMCC-115725; genus AP-15. The sequence continues at coordinate 71,959 of CAWCWA010000026.1, forward strand.
CCGACCGCTCCGGCCGTTACCGGATAAAGAGCATCGATTTTGGCGCCGCGACCGGAACGTCGGCTTGAGAGTCGAGCCCGCAGCGGCAGGCCTGGGGCGAAGCCGACCAGCGGCGCAGCCCTACGGCCCAATGGCGAGGCAATCGGCGAACGCGCGGCACGGCTCGGGATCACCCCGGAGCGCGTGCTCCTGGAATATGCGCGCATCGCTTTCGCCGATCCGCGGCGCTTCGCCGATTGGGGGCCGAACGGCCTCGTCCTGAAAGCGATGGAGATGTTGACCGACGCGGACGCCGCCGCAATTTCGGAAATCACGGCCGTCGGCGCTGGGAAGGGAAGCTATCGGGTGAAGCTCTACGACAAGAAGTCGGCTCTCGACGCGATTGCCCGCCATCTCGGAATGTTCGTACCGGCCCCCCGCCAGGAGGATGACGGTGCAGCCGACGATATTGCGGAGGATGCGCGTGAGGTCCTTAGACGCCGGTTGTCTCGCCTCGCTGCCGGAAACGCTGAGGAATGAAATCCTCGCCGCCCTCACACCGAGCCAAGCCCAAAGGATAGTTTACGACTGGCCCTTCTGGGCGCGGGCGAGCCAGTTGCCGCCGGCCGGAAAGTGGCGGGTGTGGTTGTTGCTCGCCGGGCGCGGATTTGGCAAAACTCGCACCGGGGCGGAATTCATCAGCGCCCGCGCGGCGCGCAGCGGGCGGCGGATCGCCGTGATCGGCCCCACCACGGCCGACGCCCGCGATGTGATGGTCGAAGGCGAAAGCGGCATCTTGACGATCTCGCCGCCTTGGAACCGGCCCCGGTTCGAGCCCTCAAAACGGCGCCTGACCTGGCCCAACGGGGCGATCGCCACGCTCTACAGCGCCGACGAACCGGAGCGTCTGCGCGGACGGCAACACGATACCGCATGGTGCGACGAGTTGGGCAGCTGGCGCTATCCCGAAGCCTGGGACATGTTGATGTTCGGGCTGCGGCTGGGTGCCGATCCTTGTGTGGTTGTCACGACGACGCCGCGCCCGGTCAGACTGATCCGCGAGCTGGCCGTCGACTCCAATGTGGTGGTGACGCGCGGTCGCACGACGGAAAACCGGGCCAATTTGGCGCCGGGCTATCTCGAACAGATCGTGGCGAAATATCAGGGAACCCGGCTCGGGCGACAGGAACTCGACGCCGAACTACTCGAGGACGTGCCGGGCGCGCTGTGGAACCGCGGCGTGATAGAGGCCGCGCGCAGCAGCACGGCGCCGCCCCTGCTTGCTCGGATCGTCGTCGCAATCGACCCGGCGGCTACGTCGGGCGAGAGTGCCGACGAGACCGGCATCATCGTCGCCGGCAAGGATGGCGACGCCGGTGGCTGGATCCTTGCAGACGCATCGGGCCGATACCAGCCCGCGGAATGGGCGAAGATCGCGATAGCTGCTTATCGCGCGCATGGCGCCGACAGGATTGTCGCCGAGGTCAACAACGGCGGCGAGATGGTCGAGACGACATTGCGGATGGTCGATCCGAACGTATCCTTCGCCGCGGTGCGGGCGTCGCGCGGGAAAATCACCCGGGCGGAACCGGTCGCCGCACTCTACGAGCAAGGCCGCATCCGCCATCTCGGCTGTTTTCCGCAACTGGAAGACCAGATGTGCGGGTTTACGCGCGAGGCACACGGCGAGGCAGCCCGCCGCTCACTGGGGCATTCGCCCGATCGTGTCGACGCGCTCGTCTGGGCCTTGACCGATCTGATGGTCGAACCGATGCCCCAAGAGGGCATTTACGAAGCGTACCGCCAGCTCAGCGATCGATTGTCGGGCTCCGACCGGCGCAAGCCGTGAGCGGGGCTTGGCTGGCGGCATTTGGAGGAGGCATGCATTGCCGCTGTTGATCAAGGACGCCAACACCACGACGCAAGCGATCTCGACAGGGCTCGACATCGCCGGCAGTCTCGTGCCGGTTCATGCGCCGGCGGTCATCGCCGGCGGCGTCGCGACACCGGTCGGCAGCGGCGCGCCCCTGCCGGTAATCAATAGCGCCGGCTCGGCGGCGATCGACGGCAGCGGGACGGTCGCCAGCGGCGGCGTCGCGCAGACATTGTTCGGCGGGATCGCGCCGGCGAACGGGTTCCTTGTCGCCAACAATTCGGCGGCGACGGTCTATGTATCGGATGCAGGCGTAGCGACCTCGGGCGGCGCGTCGATCCCGATCGCTCCGGGCGCGGTTTTCGCCACCCCTTCAGGCTACAAGCCGGCGGGACCGATCAGCCTTTACGGCGGCAGCACCGGACAGGCCTTTGCGGCGCGGCGGTGGTAATGAAGACACTGTCGTGCGTCGGCATCCTGACCGGCGCTCTCGCCGCTGCGTTGCCTGCTGCGGCGCAGTCGCCCGGGAATTTCTCGACATTGTCGACGACCGGCGCTGCGACTTTGGGCGGCGATGTGCTGGTCTGCTCCGGACGACCGTGGCTCGACGTGCGCTGCAACGGGGCGACGGGCGATGGCAGCCATGACGACACCGCGGCAATCCAGAGCACGATCAACACCGCCATAACCAACAATTGGCCGATCTACATCTCGCCCGGCACCTATAAAGTCACCTCGGCGTTGACCGTCGATTATGCGGGCCAGGCCGGCAAAGGGTTCCGGTTGATCTCGGAAGGTGCTGTTCTCGATGGGCGTTCGATCGGCGCCGGCCCGGTTCTCAAGGTGCAATGCGGCGGCGGCACCACCATCAGTCCCACCGGCTGCTTCTATTTCAAGCAGGAGGGGACCCTTTTCGTCAACGCCAACACGACAGGTTATGCCGTCGTGGTTGGACAAGCCGATTTCTCCGACGCGCAGAATTCGATCAAATTCGACCATTTGAACGTCAACAATGTCAATCCTGGTCCCAATGCCGGCGGCTGCCAGTTCAATTATGTCCTGGACAGCGACATTTACGGGGTCTGCGTCGCGTCGGGCGGTGGCGCCGGGATGGCCTTGGAGCAGACACAATTCTCCCGGATCTCCGGCGCCGCGACGGCGGAGGGGGTCGGCGGGCGCGGGATCGTGCTCGAAAACGGGTTCAATTTCAGCAATGCCTTTTTCGGGCTCGACCTCGAAGTCTCGCCCACCTGCCTGTCGATCACTTTCAACCATAACGGTCTCAACACATTTGTATCGCCGTATTTCGACTGCGTGACTGCAGTGAACGCGACGGCCTCAAACGGCAATGTGCTGATCAATCCCAATTACGGCGGCGCCACCGTCAATTTCGGGCCGAATTCAGTCGGCATTTCGGTCCAGGGAACCGGCTCGCGGTCGCAGTGGATTTTCCCGTCGACGGCGACCTACCTTGCCGCCCCGCTCGATGACCAAATGTCGATTTCGAGCTACAACGCACCCGGCACGACAATGGCCGTCACCTTGCCGAATATCGCCGCCGTCAATGCCGGCTGGTCGATGGGCTTTGCCACCGACAACGGCAAAGGTATGACGGTTACGGCGCCGAGCGGCGGCATCCTGCTCGGCAACAAGTCTGTGCCGACCATCACGCTCGGATCGGGCAACTACGAATATCTGCGAGTGCAATCCGACGGCAATAACTGGCGGATCGTCGCGGCAACCCGCAATACCCGCATCAACATGGGGTTCGAGCCCCCGCCCTGGCCGAGCAATTGGCTCTATCCGTCGAGCACCGGCTACGCGGCGACGCTCGCCGACAACGGCAACATTCTTTCAAGCTACAACACTTCTGCGGGGTTGACCGTAACGCTGCCGACGACGAGCGAGCTGCCGACCGGATGGAGCATGGGCTTTGCCACCGACAACGGGAAATCGCTGACGGTCCAGGTGAACGGCAGCCCGGCGGGCATATAGTCTGGCCCGGCGGCGGCGCCAATGCGACCTCCCTTGCGATGGCCAACACCGCCCAGGGCGCATATGAGTTCCTGGTATTACAATACGACGGCAGCGGTAATTTTCGCGTCGTCTCCGCGACCCCGGCCACCGCACAGGCAATCGGCATGATCGGCAGCGCCGGGATCAGCCATTGGAGCTACCCGGCGGTGAGCGCCTATGCGGCCGGCGTCGCCGACAACGGCAACGTCGTTTCGAGCAACAACAGCCCTGCGTCCTACATGGCCGTGACGTTGCCGTCAACAACAGCGATCCCGATGGGCTGGACGATTGGCCTCGCAAGCGACGGCAACAAGACGATGTCGGCGCAGGTCAACTCGGTGTCGGGCGGGCACATTCTCTATCCCGGCAGCGGCAGTACGGCGACCTCAGTCGCTCTTGCCTCAGGAAATTACGAATTCGTGGCACTTCGCTTCGACGGCAGCAATTTTCGCATCACCGAAGCGACGCCGCAAACCGCTACCGCGATCGGCGTCAGCGGCAGCGCCCCGGGCATCAATCGCTGGTCGTTTCCCGCCGTCAGCACCTATACGGCCGGTCAGCGCGACAGCGGCAATGCCCTATCAAGCTACAACACACCAGGCGCATCGCTGACCGTGACATTGCCGCCGCCCGCGGCGATCGGCGCGGGGTGGATCATGGGCCTTGCGACCGACAACGGGAAGGCCATGACCGTCCAGGTTGACGGCGGCTCCGGGGCGCGCATTCTGTACCCCGCGGGGGCCACCGGCACCGCGGCAACCTCGATCAGCCTCGCCGCAATCAACTACGAGTTCGCAGCCTTGCAGTTCGACGGCAGCAATTTCCGCATCGTTTCGATCACCCCCCGATCGGCCTCCGCACTCGGCATGTTGGGGCATCAGATCTATACCGGCGCGACGCCGACCCTAGGTTCGGGATCGAGCGATTGCGGCACCTCGCCTGCGATCGGCGGCAATGACAGCGCCGGGCGGGTGACGGTCGGTTCGTCCGCCAATGGCGGAAAATGCACGATCAACTTTGCCGTCGCGTGGCCCAACCCGCCGATCTGCTCGGTCTCCAACGAGACTTCGGCGAATCTTGTACGGCCAACCGCGGCTTCGACGACCAGCGTTGCATTGGCCGGCACGCTGACGGCCGGCGACAGCCTCGTGTTACCGCTGCGTCGGATATCAATAATCGTCATCTGCTGCGGGCGCGACAATAGCGGCGACGCACCAGGTTCGCAGTTCGCGGACGGCAACTGGTTTGGAAGGCAAGATCATGAAAAGCTTGTCCGTTCTCTTGTGCGGCGCCTTGTGGCTCAGCGCGCTGCCGGCGCTCGCGTACGAGCCGGGCATCGCACCCACAGTCTCAACCGGGGTCGAAGCGAACCACCTGATCAAGGCCTCGTCCGGCAACCTCTATTCGCTCTACGTGACGGCCGGAGCGACGCCGGGCTTCTTGATGACCTTCAACGCCAAGTCGGTTCCAGCGGACGGCCCGGTGACCCCGGTCGAATGCGTCGCCGTTCCGGCCAACAGCACCGTATCGGTCAGCTTTAACGGTCCGCCGGACATCTACTCGGTCGGTATCGTCGCGGTGTTCAGCTCTACCGGATGCTTTACAAAAACCTCCAGCGCCACGGCGTTTTTCAAGGCGCGGGCGCAATGAGGGTTGGCGCCCTCGTAGGCGTCCTCGGCCTGTTGAGCGCGGGCTCCGGTTGGGCTCAGACGATCCAATACGGACCCGGGGCCGGCGTCGTGCAATCGGGTTCGGTCACTGCCGGCCACATCGCGACCTGGACCGCACCCGGACAGATCCAGGATGGCGGCGCCGCTGTCGGCGGCGGCACCGTCACCAGTGTCGGGCTGACCGCACCACCATGGCTCGCCGTTTCCGGTTCGCCGGTGACGGCGTCGGGAACGCTGACAATCGCCGGCGCTTCGCAGCCGGCCAATCTGTTTCTCGGTTCGCCCAGCGGTGCTGCCGGCGCATTGTCTCCGCGAGCGATCGCCGGCGCCGATCTGCCGGGCCCGACGACTTTGACGCTGGGCGGCGTGAAGAGCATTGCCGCAAGCACGCATCAATGGCTCGATAGCATTTCGACCACCGGCGCGCCGCATGCCTCGCAGCCGTCGTGCGGCGACCTGGCTGGGGCCGCCGCTTCCTGCTCGACCGATACGACGAATGCCGGCAACATCACCTCGGGCACATTGGCCGCCGCGCGTCTGCCGACAACCGTCGCCAGCAATACAACTTTCTCGGGCAATAACACGTATAGCGGAACATCGACCTGGAACGGAGCGCTGTCGGTCCCGATCCGGACCGTAACGACGCCCGGTCCCGTCACGATTTCGCCGACAAGCGATTATCTGATCATCATCAATAAGACCGTGCCCGCCGCAACGACGGTCAGTTACACTTGCGTCGCCGGGTTTACGTTTCTGGTCAAGGACGGCACGGGGACAGACGCGGCAAATCCGATCACGTTGCAACCGGCGAGCGGAACCATAGACGGCACTGCCAGCTTCGTCATGAACGGTAGCGCGCCGGGCATGCCGCCATATGAGGCCCGAGCGGTGACCTGCGATGCCAACGGCAATTCCTGGGTGAATTGATCATGCGGCGCTTATTGGCAATCCTGGCAATGATTTCGATCTCGTTTCCGTGTCACGCCTCATCGCCTTTCTTGTGGGAGCCCGGCAGTGCGAACAGCGGCCTCCACGCTGCCGCCGTGACATTGATGAGTACGGAATTGAATGCTCTGCCGTCGGGCGCGGTTGCGCTCAGTTCCGCCGGCGGCGTGAGCGGACTGTTCAGCAATTCGAACACCGGGCAGGCGATTTGGTCGCCGATGATGTTGACCTTGGGCGCGATCGCCGGCGCGATACAAACGGGTGGCAACCTATCTTGCTGGTTGCTGCAGTCGATCGACGGCGTGACGTTCGAAAGCGGCGCCACAGCACCGCCGCGCGCCCCAGATGTCGTCTTTCCGCTGCCGGCGACGGCGTTAACCGGCTCCAGTACGTTCCTGTCCCAGGGTCTGGTGCGACTGCCGGCGCTCCGCTTCAAAGTCCTGTGCCAGAACAATAGCGGTCAGACCTTGAATGCCGCGGGCAACAGCATCGTCCTGGCGCCAACGGCGGTGCAATATTGAAATCAACAAGCAGAAGGCAAGTGCTACTTGGACTGTCGGCAAGTGGTGTGATGGCACCGATCCGCGGTACCCGCGCCATGCAGCGGGATGTGCGCGCCCATCGCGGCCTCTACCGGCCGCCCGGATTTCCGCGCCTCGCCAACGATCCGGTTACGGCTCTTCTTGCCGACGCCTGGCATCTCGACGGTTCCGCCTACGACCCGAATCAAGGCAGTTTCGGGGCACCGCTTTGGGGATTCTCATTGCGCGGCTACCCTTATCGCACGCAATTTGCAGCCTTCACGCCGGTCGTTACCACAGCCGGTCAGGGCTGCGGCTTCGATGGCAATACTCAGTACATTTGCACCTCGGTGGGCGCGGGCGGCGGTCCATGGTCGGCGAGCCCCACGCTGCAGACGCTTCTCGTCGTGGCGCAGGTCAACGCGCCGCAGAGCACCGCCCAAACCTTGATCGGGATCGAAGCCCACAATATCGGGCGGCGATTGTCACTGCAGATTGCTGCGAGCAGTGCGAACTTTTATCTCAATTGGGTGACCAACAACACGACCACCGGCAGTTTTTCTCAGACGGTAGCATTTGGTCGTCCGTTCTCTGCGATCGTGACGCTGAACTACAACACCGGAGCTGCGACCTTGTTCTTTGATCAGGTGAAAAGCACCATTACTGGCTCTGTAAAGATCAGCAACCAATGGGACGAGGCGAATTTCGGCAATTCCGTAATCGGCAGTTCGAACCAGAACAACTATCTGAACGGGGCGGTTTTATTCGGCGCGGCATGGAATACTGTGTTGGCCGACCAGACGATTTTTGACCTGCTGCAAGACCCGTTCAGTTTTCTGGTGTTTCCGGATGACGACATGATGGCGCAACTGGCCGGAGCGGCGACGGCGGCGGCAGTAAGGCGCGGCGGCGCGCACGGTTTTCCGAGGTAAGGCGATGCCGATACCGCAGCAGAACTCCCCCTCAGCGACGCCCGCGCCGCGAAAGCCGCTGACAAGCTACAGCTGGGGCGGGTTCGGCACGCAAGCCGAGCTGACCCGGTTTCGCGACGTTTTTCAGCCTGGTCAGGGAATATTTTCGCCCGGCTACCCGCTGGCGCCCCCCGAACCCGAGCGTGTGCGGGTGTGGAATTTTCCGGTCGGCTACAACACGATCTACTCGCCCCGCAGCTACGAGGCGGTTGGTTTCGAAGAGCTGCGGGCGCTGGCGGAAAATCACGACATTACGCGCTTGGCGATCGAGACGCGCAAGGACCAGATCGAGCGGCTCGATTGGGCGATCCGCAGGCGCGACGGGGCGCATACCGGCGCCGATATTCAAGCCCGCATTCGCGCGGTGACCGATTTCTGGCGAAAGCCGGATGGCGAGCAGCCTTTTGCCAGCTGGTTGCGCGAGACGCTCGAGGATGTCCTCGTTCTAGACGCGTCCGCGTTCGAGATGCGGCGCAATCGCGCCGGCGAGGTCATCGGCCTCGACATCGTCGACGGTGCGACCATCAAGGTGTTGATTGACGACACCGGACGGCGACCGCGTCCGCCGGCGCCCGCTTACGAGCAGGTCATTCACGGTCGGCCGTGGCGGCTGCTCACATCCGATCAGCTGCTTTACATGCCGCGAAACAAACGGCCGCACAAGGCGTACGGCTTTGGACCGTGCGAACAGATCGTGATGACGATCAACATCGGGCTGCGGCGGCAGATGATGCAGCTGCAGCACTTTACCGAGGGCAACGTCCCGCCCGGCCTGGTCAATGCGCCCGACGGCTGGAGCGCCGAACAGATCCGCCAATTCCAGGAATGGTTCAACTCGATCCTCGCCGGCAACACCGGCAGTCGTACGCGATTGATCTGGGCCCCGACCGGCGCGAAATACCAGGCCTTCAAGGAAGCGCCTTACAAGGACGAGTTCGACGAGTGGCTGGCGCGGATCGTTTGCTACGCGTTTTCGCTGCCGCCGACCGCATTTACCGCGCAAGTCAATCGCGCGACGGCGCAATCCGCGCAGGAAACGGCTCTGGCGGAGGGTCTGGCCCCGCTCGCCCACTGGGTCAAGCGTCTGGTGGACCATGTCATCCAAGACTGCATGGGCCATCCCGATCTCGAATTCATCTGGTCGGACGTCCGCCCTACCGATCCGAAGGACCAGGCGACGATCCTCGACACCTATGTGAGGGACGGGATTTATACGCCCAACGTCGCCGCATCCTCGGAACCGCCGGTTTGCGCCCTTCGGGGTGCCGACGCCGTCGAGAAATCACCGTCCGGCTCAAGGTCGGCAGCACGTCGTCCCGAAGTTTTCCCTGGGATGTCGTAAATCTCTACGGGACCTGAGCGGTGGGTTACGGCATCCCCCTGACGAGCGCCTCGCGTGTCGAGACGCTCGGGGTTTCGACCGGCTCAGGCACGCAGATTTCGTCGAGCGGCACGGCTGGCGTCTACAGCTCGCTGACCACGGTCGGAACAACCACCTTCGCCTATGACGGCTTCTGGCTGCAGACGCAAACATTTAATCAGCGGTATTGGAAGATCTCGCTCAGCGCGGCGACTGGAGGCGGCGCAGATCAGACAATCGTCCAGGACGCGTTTTTCTCGAACGCCTCCGGGAACGGTTGCAACCTCCTGTGGTTCCCGATCCGCGTCGCAGGCGACGCCACGCTCAAAGTCCAAGCCGCGGCCAACTTCGGCAGCTCCTCGTTCTTCGCGACGATAATCGGCTACCAGGGCAACCAGAACCTCGTTAAGGGCTTCAGCCGCGCCGTCTCGCTGACCGATTTCGCCGCAAACTCGGTCTTTCCGGCCAATACCATTACTTTGAGCGGTACGACATTAACCGGCTGGTCGCAGCTCGCGGCTTCGACGGCGCAGCCGATCGAAGCGATTGCACTCTGTTTCAACGGCTGCGGCTCGGCCTTTGGCAGTAATATCAGAGCCGCGGTCGAATTAGGCTATGGCGCGGCCGGAAGCGAAGTCAGCGCCGGCATCCAGGTGACGACGAACCTCCTCAGCAGCGCCGGTAACGATCCGATCGTCCTGCCCTGCTTCATTCCGGCCGCCACACGACTGGCGATGCGGGCGCAGGCGTCGGCCGCCGAAACCCATGCCTGCGCGATCTCGGCCTGGGGCTTCCAGCGATGATGTGGACGACCCCGTCCGCTATCGCTGTCGGCGCCGCCGCCGCCGCGGCTGGGGGCAGCGCCGGTCATTTCCTGACGATGGACGCGGGCCTCGATTTTGAAACGCTCTCCTCGGCTAGACGTGGCGCCGATGTGCCCTTCGAAAGCGCGTCGTCGCGCGACAGAAGTTCGAGGTTCGCTGTCGAATCGGCGTTAGCGGTACAGAGATTCGACCGCAGCCTGGGCGAATTTGCCAGAGCGTTGCGCAACGACATATCGGTCGTCGGCGAGGGAGCCCTGACCCTTCGGCTCGGCAGTAAGTCGGCGGCCGAGCTGATGGCCAGCGCCAGTTCACACGTTGTTGTAACTCTGGAATTTATTGGCGGGATCGGCATTATTGTCGACGGCCAGGTTCTCATCGAAAACCTGTCGTCGCCGCGATCAGATATGCCGGTTGTCGGCGAGATAGTGGCGAAGCTTTCGTCCGACAGCACGACTGAAGTCGAAGGGCAACATCGCATCGCGGCCGACGCGAGGCCGTCTGGCGAATGGTCCTTGCGATTAATCCAGCCGGGCGACGCCCCGATCGAATGGTTAGGAAGCAGCGCGATTTTCCTAACTGCAGATGAAGTCCTTGCGATCGAATGCGTTGCGTCGGCGCCCCCAGCGTTGATTTCGCTCGCAAACGGTCTGCGCTCCCCGGGTCGGGTCAGGCTTCTCGCGAGCCCAGGCCGGGCCCGGCTCCGCGGCGGGCATTGAGGTAGGAACCATGCGACTGCCAACGCCATTCGACCCGATCGAGGTCGGTGAAATCGATAATTTCGGGTTCGATTTCACCGCCGATGTCGGGGCGGCGACGATCCTTGCGACGAGCTGGACCTGCGCGCTCGCGCCATTCCAGATCGCGAGCGACCCGTCGCCGCAGGCCCGCGTCCTGGGCGTATCCGTGCAGAACCAGATTAGCCTCCGCTCTCCGTTGGACGGGACGTTGCAGACGCGATCCGGCATCTTCTCGATCGCATCGATCGGCAATATGCCGGCGACGGCCGCGGACGGCACCTACGTGCTCGAAGCCACGGTCAATCTCAGCGACGGGCGCATCCTCAAGCTGAACTCCACCGTGCTGTGCAAGCTACCTGGCGCATGACCGAAAGCGTGCCTCCGCAGGGTGCAATCAGCAATCCACAGATCGGCAATAGAGCATGAAAATCTATTTCCCTATCGCGAAGGTCGATGCGGAGCGGCGTGAAGTCTGGGGGTACGCCTCGACCGAGGCGCAGGACGACCAAGGCGAGATCGTCACTCGGGAGGCGCTGACAGCCGCTCTCGGCGATTACATGAAATTCGCCAATATCAGAGAGATGCATCAGCTCTCCGCGGTCGGGGTCGCGCAGGAGGCCATCGTCGACGACAAAGGTCTCTATATTGGCGCCAAGATCGTAGACGACCAGGCTTGGCGGAAAGTTACCGAAGGGGTCTACAAAGGGTATTCGATCGGCGGCCATGTCACCGAGCGAGACCCGACGGATTACAAGACCATTACCGGCCTTGTACTGAACGAGATCTCGCTGGTTGATCGTCCGGCCAATCCGGAGGCAGTTTTCGATTATTGGAAAGCTGCGGGAATTTTGACAAGGGACGATCCACAGTTCAATCCACCGGTTCAGGTCTGGGCCTGCGGCGTCTCGGATCATCGGCATCTGGGCAAGGCGGATGCGATGAAATGCATCGAACGGCGGGCGAGCGCCGCGCAGAGCGAGGATGCTGCCAACGAACCCGATGGGGCGGTCGAATATGCCGACCCGGGTTACCAGTCCGATCATAGGAAGCGGTATCCGATCGACACCGAAAGGCACATACGCGCCGCCTGGGATTTCATCAATCGACCGAAGAACGCCGAAAAGTACACGCCAAATCAGATTGCGGAGATCAAGGCTCGCATCGTCACCGCCTGGAGAGAAATAATCGACAGCGCCGGTCCGCCCTTGTCGCAGTACGGCGAGAAAATCTCGCAAACCGTCTTGCGCAAAGCATTGTGGGAAGTCGGCCGCGTCGCTCAGATCATCGTCGACCTCAATTGGCTTGGGGATATGCTCGGGGCGATGGACAGTGAGAGTACGCCGCAGCTGCTTGTGGTCATCGGCCAGCTGTGCGCTGGCCTGAATAGGCTGATAGCCGGTGAGACGGCCGACCTCCTCGATGACGCCGAGTCCGAAACAGAACCGCTTGCAGCCGAGGCATCAGAGATGCTGGCGATGGCCGCCGGCAGCGTCGGCACCCAACTGGTCGCCGAGTTGTGCAAAGCAGGGAGCCCCAGCATGCAAAAATTCGCGGCGACGCTTCTGAGCAAGGCCAAACATTCGCGCGACGACCAGGTTTTGCTCGATCTCGCCCATCACGCCGCCGCAAAATGCCTGAAAATGGCAGGGTTGGGGGCGGACGAACAAGAGCGGATGCGCAATGCCTGCGACGCGCTGCGAATGGCGGGCGCGAGGCCGACGGAAATGGCCTATCCGGGTGTCGAGCCGGTCAGCCTCGTCCCGCCGGTGTCGCCCGCGGCGACGCGCGGCGGGAGCGGGGAAGAGGGTGTTGCTAGGGCGCTCGACGCGATCGCCGCCGCCCTGGCCAAGCGAGGACGCGGCCATCAGGCCCTGATGGATGTTGCCCACGACTGCATCGACAAGCTCACCGATGGGGCGACCTGCTCGGCAGCGAAGCTCGGCGCGCGGCACTCGATGGAGACGATGGGCCATCTTGCGCAAGCCCACGACCATCTCGTCAAGGCCGGGGCCGCCTGCGGCGCGCTCAATCGGACGGAGGAGGAGAGCCAAGGAACCCGATTTGAGACGCTGAAGACCGGGCGCTCGGTCGAACTCGCTAAGGCTCTGGCGGAAGAACGCGCTGACAAGGCGGTATTGCTGGCGACGGTTGCCGATCTCGTGCCACGCCTCGACCAGCTGGCAAAACGGGTGGACGACATCGCGCGAACCCCGCTGCCGCCGCTGACTGTGGCAAAGGCCTATACGGCGATTTCGAAGCAGCAGGACGGCGGCGGCGCCACCGGTTCCCTGTCGCCAGAGGAGTTGGCCGCGGCATTCGCCAAGATGACCAAGGAAGAGCAAACGCTAACCCTGATCAAAGCGAGTTATGCCCGGCCGATCCAACCCGCCGGTACGACCGCCGCCGCCGAGTCACGCGAACCGCCGGCCGGCTGAATTCTAACAGACCCGGTCCCGCGATCCAGCAGAGCTGGATCCGGGACAAAGCCGAGCCTGCCCCCGCGGCGGGCTTTTTCATTGCCCCCCTTTTTCGGGAGGAATTGCAGATGAATCCCATCACTCAAGAGTCACTTGAGCTCCTTAAAGGAGCCCTGGCAAGGCCCGACGATTTCCTCGCCAAGTCGATTTCTACCGCGAGCGGGCTGCTTGCCTATGACCTTCAGGCGCCGGCCAAAAATCTGTATCCGTTTGTGACCCCGATCCGCAATGTGGTGCCCCGCGTAGGCGGCGGCACCGGCGCGGCGACCAATTGGCGACAGGTCAACTCCATCATCGGTTCCGGCTTCGACGCAATGGGCTGGGTCCCGGAAGGACAGCGCTCCGGCCAGATGTCGTATTCGACGTCAACCAAATCCGCCACCTTCGTGACGATTGGCGAGGAAGACGCGGCGACCTTCGAAGCGATCTCGGCCGGCCGTCAATTCGAAGATGTTCAGGCGCGAATGACTTTCCGCCTGCTGCAAAAAATGATGCTGAAAGAGGAAATGGCGATCCTTGCTGGAAACGCATCTCTGGTTCTCAACACGCCCGGAACGCCGACGCTTTCAGCGTCGGGGACCGGCGCGACGCTTCCCGCCGGGACCTACTTCGTCAAGGTTGTGGCATTGACCCTCGAAGGCTACCAGAATTCGAGCGTCGCCGCCGGTGTCGCCACGACAAAGAACGTCACCGGGGCCGACGGCAAGAGCTATACGCTTTCTGGCGGCTCGTCGGCCATCAGCGCCGAAGTCAGTCAGGCCGTCACCCTCGGTCAGACGCTGTCCTGCAGCGTCAACCCGGTATTGGGAGCGGTCGCATATGCGTGGTACGTCTCCACCGCAAGCGGCACCGAGACCTTGCAGGCAATAACGACCATCAACAGCCTGACCGTTTCGTCGCCGCTCAGCACCGGAAATCAGCCGCAATCGGCGATCACAGGCGACAATTCGGCCAATCCGAGCTACGCCTATGATGGGCTGCTGACGACGGCGCTCAAGCCCGGATCGAACGCCTATGTCAATGTCATGGCGACCGGATCGCCGGGCGTAGGCACGGCGCTCACCTCTTCGGGACGAGGCTCGGTCGTCGAGATCGACGCCATGTTCCAGAAGATGTGGGACACCTTCCAAGTCTCCCCCACCGTTCTCTACGTGAACTCCCAGGAGCTCAAGAACATCACCACGAAGGTGTTGTCGAACTCCTCGGCGCCGCTGCTGAAATTCGATACGCCCGCGGATGGCAGCGACGGAGAGTATCAGCTCACCGCGTCTGGCGTCGTGCAATACTATTACAACCCGTTTGCCATCTACGGCGGGTTACGCATTCCGATCCGGATTCACCCGCGAGTGCCGCCGGGGACGATCATCGGCTGGGCCGAGAACCTGCCGATCCAGTACCAATCGAACGAGGTGCCTAACGTCGCTGAGATCAAGACTCGCCAGGACTATTACCAGATCGACTGGCCGATCGTCACCCGCCAGCGCCAGGTCGGCGTGTATGCAGAGGAGGTGCTGGCAGTCTACGCGCCGTTCGCGATGGGCGTCATCTCCAATATCGCCAACGGCTGACCGAATTTCATAACGGCATTGCGGCGGCTTCCGATGGCCCGAACCGGGCCCTCGGGAGGCGTCGCCGTGCTGCATCGAGGCGACAGCCCGTGTGCTGCACCGCCTGCGGTCAACGGCGGCGACGATTGGAGGTCAGAAACTAATGTCCTATGGCGATTTGACGACCCTCGCGGACGTCAGGGCTTGGTTGCAGACTGGGCATAACCCACTCCCCACGACCGATGACGCGTTGCTCCTGCGGTTGATTACCGCCGCCAGCCAATACATACAAGCTTGGCTCAGTCGCCGTATTGGACAGGCGGATTACCTCGAGGTCCGCGACGGCAGCGGCGGTCAACGGCTGTCCTTCGCCGTCTTCCCAGTGTCGGCGGTCTTGTCGCTGACGATCGACGGCATCGAGATCCCGCCTTGTACAACTCCCTGGGGTGCCGGCTACGTCTTCAGCGCCACCGAACTGGCGCTTCGCGGCTACGTCTTTGCGAGGCGAGCGCAGAACGTGGCCGTCAGCTACACGGCCGGATTTGCGGCTGTCCCGCCGGAAATTGCGCAGGCATGCATCGAACTGGTGGCCCTGCGTTATCGCGAGCGCAGCCGGATCGGCGAAGTCTCCAAGGGCCTCGGCAATGGCGAGACAGTTACCTATTCGCAGAAGGACATGAGCGCCTCGATCACGACCCTGCTCGATCAATATAAGGCGGTAACGCCGATCGCCGGCGTCCCGGTGATGTTGGCGCCTACCGCAACCGACGCCATTATTCTTGCTGGGGCCTTGTGATTACGGCCGGTCTATCAGGCGGTAATGAGGCGCTGGAGCGCCTCCGGGAACTGCCGGACAGCGTCGAAACCAATATTGCGCGCGCCGTCGCAAAATTGGGTCTCGACCTCCAGCGCAATGTCCAGCAGGACAAACTCGGCGGTCAGCTGCTGCGTGTAGCGCGGCGATCTGGATGGGAAAGCGGCGACAATCAGGGTGGGAATCCGGCGTCGCGGCATCCGGATGATTGTCGCTGATTGCGGGCGGCGCAAGGTTTGATTGTCGCTGAGCGTCAATCAGGCGTTGGCTTTGATTGTCGCGGTGACGGGCGGCCGTCCAGGGCCGCGTTTGCGTTCGAGGGCAGCGCGGCGGCGGTAGCTTTCGACGTTCATCTCGAAGATCGTCGCGTGGTGCACGAGGCGGTCGACGACGGCGACGGTCATCGCCGGATCGGGAAAGACCTTGCCCCACTCGCCGAACGGCTGGTTGGCGGTGATCAGCAGCGAGCGGTGCTCGTAGCGGGCGCTGATCAGCTCGAACAGCACGCTGGTCTCGGCCTGGTCCTTGGTGACGTAGGCGAGGTCGTCAAGGATCAGTAGGTGATATTTGTCGAGCCTGGCGATCGCAGCTTCGAGGGCGAGCTCGCGACGAGCGATCTGCAGCCGTTGCACGAGATCGGTGGTGCGGGTGAACAGCACACGCCAGCCGTTTTCGACGAGCGCGAAGCCGAGCGCTGCCGCCAGATGGCTCTTGCCGCCGCCCGGCGGGCCGAACAGCAAGAGATTGGCGCCCTGGTTGAGCCAAGCGTCGCCGGCGGCGAGCGCCATGACCTGCGCCTTGCTGACCACCGGAACGGCCTCGAAGTCGAAGGTGTCGAGGGTCTTGCCGGGCGGCAGGCGGGCTTCGGCGAGATGACGCTCGATGCGGCGGCGAACGCGTTCGGCCATCTCGTGCTCGGCGAGCGCGGCCAGAAAGCGCGCGGCCGGCCAGCCTTCCTTGTCGGCCTGGGCAGCCAGCGCCGCCCAGACGTGTTTGACGGCCGGTAGGCGCAGCTCGGCGAGCAGCAGCTCGACGCGGGCGGTGTCGATCGGGTCGGCGGCCTTCATACGGCACCGCCCGCCCGGACGATGCCGAGTTCGTCATAGAGATGCAGCGGCGTTAGTTTGACGGTGATGTCTGGAATGGCGGCGGGATCGGGCCCGAAGTGCCGGCCGAGGATGTCCAGATCAGGCAGTCTGCCGGCGTCGAGTTCGGCGTCGATGATGCCGGCGAGTTCGGCCTCGCAGGCGCGGTCGTGCGCCAGCGCCAGCAATCCGACGATGGTGCGGCACGCCCGCTTCTCGCCGTCGGCCGCCAACAGCGCCTCGAACGCGCGCTGGTAGGCGCGGCGTGGAAAGAGCTGCTCGCGATAAACCAGGTTGAGCAAAGCCATCGGCTTGCGCCGCAAGGCGTGAATGACATGCCGATAATCGACGACATGACCGCGCTTGCCGCTGGGATGCGCCCGGCCACGGCGCAGCGTCATCAGCGGGGTGCTGCCGAGAAGGCAGTCGAGCCGGTCGTCGTACAGGCGCACCCGTAGGCGATGGCCGATCAGTCGCGACGGCACCGAATAGAACACCTTCTTGAGCGTGAAGCCGCTCGTCGAGGTGACGATGACGATCGTCTCCTCGTAATCGGTCGTGCGGCGCTCCGGCAGCGACTGCAGTGCCGGGCGCTCGAGTTCCAGCCGCTTCTTCAGTCGGGCGTTGCGGCGGCCGACGATCTCGTCGATGAAGCAGCGGTAGGCATCCAAGCTGTCGAAGTCGCGCGAGCCACGCAGCAACAGCGCGTCCTCAATCGCCTGCTTGAGATGGCCGTGCGGGCTTTCGATCGATCCGTTCTCGTGTGCGATGCCGCGATTGTTGCGGGTCGGCTCCATGCCGTAATGCGCGCACAGCGCCTCGTAGCGGCGGGTCTGATCCTGCCTTGAGTCCTCGTCAAGATTGCGAAAGGCGGCCGACAGGCTGTCGCTGCGGTGCTGCAACGGGGCGCGGCCGAGCGCCCACAGCGCATTCTGCAGGCCCTCGGCCAGCGCCACGAAGCTTTCGCCGCCGAGCACGACACGAGCGTGCTCCCAGCCCGAGAAGGCCAGACGGAAGTGATAGAGCCGGTGATCAAGCGGCACCCCGGCGACGCTGACGCCGCGATCGCGCAAGTCGGTAAAATCGGACAGCCCAAGTCGACCCGGTGGGTGCTCCTGCCGGAAGATGACATCCTGCTCGGTGCCATGCAGAGCCCGCCAGGTACGGATGCGCCGCTCCAACGTGCGGCGGATGCCGGCGCCGATCTCGGGGTGGCGCCGCCGGATCTCGTCGAAAATGGCGACCGGCCGCAAACCGGGGATGCTCTTCAGCAGCGGCACCACCTCGCTGTCCCATACCTCGCCCAGCGGATCGGGCCGCCGCCGGCCGCGCGGGGCTTTCTTTTGCGAGGGCATTCGAGAGTCGTGCTCGAAGCGATAGCCGCTGGAGGTCGCGAACCCGGCCTTGGCGGCGGAAACGGCCGGCGTCTCGGTCTGACGGAAACTCATATACAGCCTCATCTGGCAATCGGTGATGTGGCGGCCGGGCAAGTGCGGTTCCTCATCGGTATGAAGAACCGCTCCATATCCAGCCGGCTGCGATCGCCGGATGCGCGCCCCTCTCCGGGTTCGCGCCGCCGCTGGATTCGCGACTTCGGTCGGGCTACGCCCTCCCTGCGTCACAAACCCAGCGGCGCTTTCTCATCCTGATTGACGTGCCGTTCTCACCCTGATTGCCGCGCGGCA
>CAWCWA010000027.1:0-111420 GCA_963799085.1 uncultured Alphaproteobacteria bacterium
CTAGGGCGCCTTCGCCAGCACAGTCTCGGCGAGCCGCACCCAGTAGCTGGCGCCGAGCGGCAGGATCGCGTCGTTGAAATCGTAATGCGGATTGTGCAGCAGTCCGCCGTCAGCGGCGCTGCCGTTGCCGATCCAGATATAGGCGCCGGGCTTGCGTTCAAGAAAGAAGGCGAAGTCTTCCGCACCCATGCTCGGCAGCAGATCGCGCTCGACATTGCCGGCGCCGACGATGGCGGCGGCCGCCGAGGCGGCGATTTCGGTCTCTGCGGCCGCGTTCAGGGTCGGCGGGTAGCGGCGTTCGTAGCGGATCTCGACTTCGGCGCCGCAAGCGCGGCACACGCCCTCGGCGATGCGGCGGATCGCCGGTTCGAGTTCGTCGCGCACCGCCGGGCTGAACGAGCGGGTCGTGCCGCGCAGCACCACGGAATCGGGAATGACGTTCCAGGTGTCCCCGCCGTGGATCTGGGTGACGCTGACGACAGCACTCTGCAAGGGGTGGACCTGGCGGCTGGCGATCGTCTGCAGCCCGCCGACCACTTGCGCCGCCGCGACCACCGGGTCGATCGCCAGATGCGGCATCGCGGCATGTCCGCCGCGGCCCTTGATCGCGATCTCGAAGATGTCGAAGGCCGCCATCATCGGGCCGGGCCGGATCGCGAACTTGCCGGCCGGCAATTCCGGCCAGTTATGCATCCCGTAAATCGCGTCCACCGGATAGCGTTCGAGCACTCCCTCCTCGACCATCAGACCGGCGCCGCCTTCATTCTCTTCGGCGGGCTGGAAGATGAAATGGATCGTGCCCGCGAAATTCCGGGTCTCGGCGAGGTGCCGCGCGGCGCCGAGCAGCATCGCGGTGTGGCCGTCGTGGCCGCAGGCGTGCATCCGCCCGGGGTTCCGCGAGGCGTACGCGAAATCGTTCCCTTCGGTGATGCGGAGTGCGTCCATGTCGGCGCGCAAGGCAATCGCCCGCGGCCCCGGTAGCGGAGCCCTGCAGGGTACCGATCACACCGGTGCGGGCGATACCGCGATCGACTGAGACGCCGAACAACTCCAGCATCCCGGCGACCATGTCGGCCGTCTTTCGCTCCTCGAAGGCGGTTTCGGGATGGGCATGGATGCGCCGGCGCCACCGCGTCATATCGGCGTGGAATTCAGCGATGCGATTGACGATCGGCATTGCTCCTCCGGTGCGACCGGCGACAGGGCGGCGAAGACCGAGGTGCAGCTCAATACGAAACGCCCGCGCGGACAGGCCTATGCCCGCGCGGGCGGCGATCGCGAAGTCTCAGCTTGCAGTATGGGTGGAATGCTTCTTGGTGGCCGAGGTCTTCGAGCTGCTCTTGCTCTTCTTCTTCGCGCTGTGCTTGGTCGATTTGTGCGAGGATTTCTTCTTGGTTGTGGGCGACGTCGAGGGAGCCATCGCCGGGCTGTCCGACGTTGCCGCCGGCGGCGCGCCCGCAGTCTGGGCGCTGGCGGCGATCGGAACCATATTGGCGGCGAGGAACGTAACCAAGGCGAACACCGAGATTAGCGCCTTCATAGGGGAGCTCCTGGATCGAAATAACGGTTGATCATGTATTCTGGCGCTCTCAAGGAGAGCGGTGGGGCATTACCATCGCGCCTGTTGCGAGCTAAAGCCACCGACGGACATTACCACGACCTGCCAGAAGCCACTAAAAATAAATGTCGCGGGGCAAGACGCATCGCCCGGCCCGATTTCGAGGCGATTTGCGTTTCGCCGAGCCGCGGAATTCCTTGCGCATTGACGCTGTCTTTGCAGCGCCCGCCGCGCATCGTTGCGATCGGCACGGCGCCGCCCAGTCGCGATCGGCGAATTGCTACGCGGCGCCGCTTAGCGAGAAGGACGCAGGCTGACAAAAAAACCGCCGCGGCCAAACCGCGGCGGCGATGTCCCGGACCTCACTCGGAGGCCCGGGAGCCGGTCGGAGACGATCTACGGGAACATGATCTCGACGCGCCGGTTCTGCGGCTCGCGAACTCCAAGCGGGGTCGGAACGCGCGGGTCGTTCATGCCGCGACCGGTGACCACCATGTCGCTGCGCGCCACCCCCATGCCGGCCAGAGCGTTCGCCACCGCATTGGCGCGCCGCTCGGAAAGCCGCTGGTTGTAGCCCGCCGACCCGGATAGATCGGTATAGCCGGTAACCTGCAGCCGCACCGAACCGCCCGCCTTGTACTGCGCTGCCGCAGCCTGCAGGATCTGCATGCCTTCGTGGGTGATGTTGTATTTATCCCAATCGAAGAACACCAGATAGACCTGATGGACCGCCGGTGGCGGCGGGGCCGGTGGGGCCGGTGGCGGCGGGGCCGGCGGCAAGCCGAACTTCATCGTCAAGCTCGCCACAACATTCTGCGTGCTGTAATTGCTGTCGAAGGCGATAAGCCCGTGGGTCCTGCCGGTCTTGATGCCGAAATCCGTCGTGGCGAGATAACGGTAGTCAACATCCAACGCCAGCGCCGGGTTGATGTCGTAGCGAATACCGGCGATCCCCTGGTAACCGAACGCCCAGGTATTGCCACTGGCCGAAGTAAAGTTGATGGGTACTCCGGTAACCGGCGTCGTCAATGGGGAGTTGGGCGATACGCCGAAGTTGATGTTTACCGCACCGATACCAGCACCGATATGCGGCGTGATCGGCCAGCCGAACGTGAAATCATAAATCACGTTCGTCATGATCGAGTTGGTATGGGCGTTGCCGTCGAACCGCGAGTTGCTGCGGCCGGCAAAGGTCGACACGCTGTTGTTGCGGTAGCTGTATTCTTCCTCGAACCGCCAGGGGCCCCATTGGTAGCCGCCACGGACGCCGACGTTAAAGCCAGAGTCGAAATCCGCCGTTGGGGAGTAGTGTTTGCCGTTTAGTCTAAACTTGACATCCTGGTTCATCAGTTGGGTCCAGCCACCCTCGGGACCCAGATAAAATGACCCCGTGAACGGCCCAAACATCTGTGCGTGCGCCTGGACGCCACCAAGCGCCAGGGCGAGCGCTACGCCAGCGCCTAGCAGACAGCGATTTCTCATCCTTTACCTCCGGCCGCAAATACGCGTGTGACGATGGTCGTCGCGCCACCGTTACCCGATCTTCGCCATCCTCGTGGTCGATGGCAATCAGTTTCTAGCGCGATGAAGCCGCTTGCCGATAAAACCTTGAAGAACGACGGATGCCGCGACATTCCTGCAACAGTTTCGCCACAAATCAAGAAACGCGGGGGTTAACATAGCGTCTTTTGCGCAACACCGAGTGTTTGCTCGGGTCTTCGGCTGCTCCAGGGGCCGGCGCCGGTTGCGTCCGAACAAGCGTCGCGTTTACGGCGAGAGGCCGACTTTTGCGGCGAAGCGCCTGTCTTGCGGCTATTCAACGTGCGGTCACGCCCAGCTTAGGGGTCGATCAAAACGCCCGGGTTGAGGACCCCCTGCGGATCAAGCGCCCCTTTTGCCGAGCGCAGCGCGACGGCGAAAAGATCCGGCCGCTGCCGGTCATACCACGGGCGATGGTCGCGGCCTACCGCATGGTGATGGGTGATCGTACCGCCTTCGGCGATCAGCGCATCGCCGGCTGCACTTTTGATCGCGCCCCACTGATTCGCCAACTCGCCGTGCCGGCCGAGCGCGTGAAAGCTGAAATAGGGCGCCGGCCCGTCGGGATAGATATGAGTGAAGCGGCAGGTGACCTGCCCGCTCCGACCGGTGGCCTCGCGAATGGCGATTTCGGTCGCCGTCTTCACTTTGTCGTGAAACGCCTCGAAACGCTCCCAGGTGATCGCTGTCTCGAACGTGTCGGCGATGATCGCGCGCCCGACCAGGGGCTCGCGGGCATAGGGCATGCGGATGAAGGCGTGGCGCCACTGGCCGGCCGCACCCTCGCGATGCGCATCGGCCGCACCCATCCGCTCCGGCACGCCGCCATGGTCGGCGCAGCATTCGAGCGCCCGGCCGATCCAGGCGTCGAGCGGGTGGTCGCCCAATTCGAAGGCGAGAACCATGATCGCCGCCTTGCCGTCGCCGGCACCGGTGTTGTGCGCCTCCTGCGGATCGAGGATGCGGCAGTTGGCAGGATAGAGGCCGGCCTGGGAAATCGCCCGGACTGCGCGCGCTGCGGCGAAGAAATCGAGGAACCGGACGGCGCCGCCGGCGCGGAAGCGCGGCCGGTCCTGCAGCCGCATCCACGCCTCGGTGATGACGCCCAGAATCCCCTCCGAACCGATAAACATCCGGTCGGGGCTCGGTCCCGCACCTGATCCGGGCAGCCGACGGGTCTCGATGGCTCCTCGCGGGGTCAGGACGCGCAGGCTTTCGACAAGATCGTCGATATGGGTGTAGAGGCTCGCGAAATGGCCGCCCGACCGGGTCGCGATCCAGCCGCCGAGCGTCGAATACTCGAAACTCTGGGGAAAGTGCCGCAAGCTCAGCCCGTGCGGCTTGAGCTGGGCTTCGAGCGCGGGCCCGAATACTCCGGCCTCGATGCGCGCGGCGCGCGACGTCCGGTCGATTTCAACCACCCGGTCGAGATGCCGCAGATCGAGGCTTACCGTACCCTTATACCGGCTGCGGTCGATCCTGGGCTCGACCCCGCCGACCACACTGCTGCCTGCGCCGAACGGGATCAGCGCCGCCTGCGCCCCGCCGGCCCAGTCGATCACCGCCGCCGCCTCGGCCTCGTTCCTCGGGTAGGCAACGACGTCGGGCGCGCTGTCATAATGGCCGAGCAGGCCATGAACATAATCGAGATAGGATTTCCCGTAGGTGTGGGCGGCGCGGTCATAGGCGTCGCTCGAACAAAACGGCGCCAACGCCAACGGCGGGACGAGGCGCGCCGGCGGCAATTCGATCCGTGAGAGCGGTGGCGGCGCCACGAGGTCGAAATCCTCGACGCCGAAGAGGTGGCGGTAACGGGCGAGTGCCGCGCCTTCTTCCGCTTCCGTAAACCCCTCGCCTTCCCGTCCCCAGCCGAAATGTTTGAGCCGCCCTGCCGCCATCGCGCCCCTCCCGTTCGACGAGCCAAACCTAAGCCATGGGCGCGGGCAGAGCCAGCCTTAGTCCGGCATCCGGGCCGCGCGATCGGCAAACAAGCGCGCAAGCGGACTGGTGGGCCTGGAACTCGACCCGCTCCGCGGCGAGTGCCGCGGCAAGCGCCTTCTGCCCCGAGCGCAGCGCCGCTTCGATCAGCGTCAGATCGAGGACATCGCGCTGCGCATGGCTGCCGCCGAAGCGATGGGCGATGTTGCGGATCGGGCGCAGCAACCGGACCGCTTCCAGCATAGTCCCCGTCGCCAAAGGCTTTGATCGCCAGCGTCAACTGGATGGCCGACCTCGCCCGTGAAGACCGCATTGTCGTTTTCCGTACTCATCGCAGCCGTCTGGGCTTCAAGCAACGCCTCGCCCGGACCGTCCGGCCCGCCCCGGCGAACGCCATCATCGCGTGCGCGTCGTTGAAGGCGTAGTAGCCCGCCGCCGCCATCGGCTCCCAGCTATCGGCAACGGCATTCCAGCGGTCGCCGACGTCGATCCCGCGCAGGAACAGCCGCCACAGCAACGCCGAGGCGTCGACCATGTCGAGAATGACGGTCGATCGGCTGCCGTAAATCGGCCCGTCGAATAGCGACAGCACCTCGTCCGACCTCGCCGAGATCGAGATGATAGAGCGCGAGGTGCCACCAATTGTGTACGCAGAAAAAGCTGTCCTTCGACCATGCCTCAGGGTTGGCGCGCATCCAGGCGATCCCGTCGCGCTGGCGGGCTCTCCATCTCCATCACATGCGCCACGGCGTGCTGGGCCCAGCCGTCGCGCGGTTCCAGTTCGACGCCTCGGCGCCCCTGCGCTTCGGCGCGCCGATAGTCCCCGGTTTCCTCCAATCCGAACGCATGCATGCCAAGAACAGCGTGGTATCCGGGCATGTTCGGACTCCACGCCGGCAAGGCCCGGGCAATACGGTCGCGCAGCATGCGGAATTGCCGGTGAAGAAATCGATCTGGTGGCCTGCCTGAAGCGCCAACGCGTCGCGGGGATATTCGATCGACACATCCTCGAGTGTGCGGCCGGCCTCGCGCCACCGACCTTCGACCAATTGCCCGACCGCCCGCAGATGCCCGCGCTCGCGGTCGTCGACCGGCAGCCGGCGCGCGGCGCTATAGCATTCACGGGCGACCGGCAGCGCCTCGGGCTCGGTGCCCAAGAGGTGCAGATACCCCTTGAGCAGATGCGCCATCACAAAGTCGGGGCTCGCTTGCAGCGCCTGATCGACCGAAGCCACCGGGTCGCCGATGTAGCATTGAAGCTGGCGAATTGCTGTCTCGTAATGCACCACGCTCGCGGCGCTGGCGCCGGTCAGAGTCTGGCCGAGGCTGTCGCTTATCGTCATCGAGCGATCTCCGCATCTGTTACGACTACGACTTTTCCTGCAAGGATAGCAGCGCCGCGTTGCCGCCGGCGGCGGTGGTGTCGGTCGAGACCGTGCGCTCGACGGCGAAGCGGTGCAGGTAGTGCGGGCCGCCGGCCTTGGGGCCGGTGCCGGAGAGCCCCTCGCCGCCGAAGGGCTGCACGCCGACGACGGCGCCGATCATGTTGCGGTTGACGTAGACGTTGCCGACCCGCGAGCCGCGCCGAGGATGTGGCGCACCGTCGCGTCGATGCGGCTGTGGATGCCGAGCGTCAGGCCATAGCCGGTGGCGTTGATCGCGTCGATCACCGCGTCGAGCCGGTCGGCGCGCCAGCGCACGACATGCAGGATCGGGCCGAAGACCTCGCGGTCGAGCCGCGCGCGCCAGCGGTCGATCTCGAAGGCGCGCGGCGCGAAGAAAGTGCCATGCTCGGTTTCGGCCGGCAGCGCGCACTGGCAGAGCAGCCGGCCCTCGCGCGCCATCCGTGCGGCATGCGCTTCGAGGGCCTGCGCGCGCCTCCTCGTCGATCACCGGGCCGATGTCGGTCGCGAGCAGCGCCGGGTCGCCGATCGCGCAGCTCGGCCATCGCGCCCGCCAGCATCTCGAGGAGCCGCTCGGCGATGTCGTCCTGGACAGAGAGCATGCGCAGCGCCGAGCAGCGCTGGCCGGCGCTGTCGAAGGCCGAGCGTCAGAACGTCGCGCGACGACCTGCTCGGGCAGCGCCGAGGAATCGACGATCATCGCGTTTGATGCCGCCGGTCTCGGCGATCAGCGGCACGATCGGCCCGCGCTCGCTCGGCGAGCGCCAGGTTGATCGCGCCGCGCCGTCTCGGTCGAGCCGGTGAAGGCGACGCCGGCGATGCGCGGATCGGCGACGAGCGCGCGCGCCGACCGCTTCGCCGTCGCCGGGCAGGAGATGCAGCACGTCGCCGGGGACGCCCGCCTGGTGCAGCAGCCGCACCGCCGCCGCGGCGATCAGCGGCGTCTGCTCGGCGGGCTTGGCGATGACGGCGTTGCCGGCGGCAAGCGCGGCGGCGACCTGGCCGGTGAAGATCGCCAGCGGGAAATTCCACGGCGAGATGCAGGCGAAGACGCCGCGCCCGTGCAGCGCGAGTTCGTTGCGCTCGCCGGTCGGGCCCGGGCAGCGCTGCGGCGCGGCGAAATCGGCGCGCGCGCGCGCCGCGTAATAGCGCAGGAAGTCGACCGCTTCGCGCACCTCGGCGAGCGCGTCGGGGATCGTGCGCCCGCCCTCGCGGATGACGAGCGCCATCAGCCGGCGCGCGCTCGCCTCGAAGAGGTCGGCGGCTTGTTCGAGGACGCGGCGCGCGCTCGGCGCCGGCGCGTCGCGTCCCAGCCGGGCGGCGCTTGCCGCGCGCGGCCGAGCGCCCGCTCGATGTCGCTCGGGCTCAGCCGTCAACGACGCTGCCGACTGCGCGGCGGCGGTCGGCCGGATCGAGGACCGGCGCGCCTCGCCGCGCGCGCTCGACGCCGCCGATGATCGGCGCTGCGCTGCCGCGCCGTGCGGCATCGCCGCAGCGCATCCCTCGCGCAAGCGCCGCCGCGTCGCGCGGGTCGGCGAGGTCGAGCCCGCGCGAATTGCTGCCGCTCCGGCGCCGTAGAGATCGCGCGGCAGCGGAATGCGCGGGTGCGGCTTTTGCGGCGATGCCGGCGAGCCGCGCGACCGGATCGGCGACGATCTCGTCGATCGGCGCGTCTCGTCGGCGATGCGGTTGACGAAGGAGGTATTGGCGCCGTTTTCGAGCAGCCGGCGCACGAGATAGGCGAGCAGGTCCTCGTGGCCGCCGACCGGCGCGTAGATCCGCACGGCAGGCCCTCGCCGCTCCGGCCGACGATCTGGTCGTAGAGCGCCTCGCCCATGCCATGCAGGCGCTGGAACTCCAAATCCCGGCGGTCGCCGGCAAGTTCCAGGACCGCGGCGACGGTATGCGCGTTGTGCGTCGCGAATTGCGGGTAGAAGAGCCGCGCCGGCGGCGAGCAGGCGGCGCGCGCAGGCGAGATAGGAGACGTCGGTCGCGACCTTGCGGGTGAACACCGGATAGCCGGCGAGACCGCGCTCCTGCGCGCGCTTGATCTCGCTGTCCCAATAGGCGCCCTTGACCAGCCGAACCATCAGCCGGCGGCGCGCGCGCCGGGCGAGATCGGCGAGCCAGTCGAGGACCGGCAGCGCGCGCTTCTGATAGGCCTGCACGGCAAGGCCGAGCCCGTCCCAGCCGTCAGATCGGGCGCGAGCGCCAGCGCTTCGAAGAGGTCGAGCGACAGATCGAGGCGGTCGGCCTCTTCGGCGTCGAACGTGAAGCCGATGCCGGCCTGCGCTCGCCGTGCCGGCCAGCTCGAGGAGGCGCGGCAACAGCTCGGCCATGCACGCGGTCGCGCTGCGCCATCTCGTAGCGCGGATGCAAGCGCCGACAGCTTGACCGAGATGCCGGGCGCCTCGGCGATCGGCCCGGCCCGGCCGCCGGCATGGCCGATCGCGGCGATCGCGTGCTCATAGGCGGCGAGATAGCGCGCGCGCATCGGCGGCGGTGCGCGCCGCTTCGCCGAGCATGTCGTAGGAATGGCGGTAGCCGCGCCGCTCGGCCGCGCGGGCGCGCTCCAGCGCCTCCTCGATCGTGCGGCCCATCACGAACTGGCGGCCGAGGATGCGCATCGCCTGGGTCACCGCCTGGCGGATGACCGGCTCGCCCGAGCGCGCGACCAGCCGGCGCAATGCCGCGCACGAGATCGCGCTCCGCCGCGCTCGGCCGCGCAGCACCCGGCCGGTCAGCATAAAGGCCCAGGTCGAGGCATTGACGAAAAGCGATCCGGAATTGCCAAGATGGCGCTCCCAGTCGGCGCCGCCGAGCTTGTCGCGGATCAGCAGATCGCGGTCTCGGCGTCGGGAATGCGCAGCAGCGCCTCGGCAAGGCACATCAGCACGACGCCCTCCTGCGAGGACAGCTCGTATTCGTGCAGAAAGGCATCGATCCCGCCCTTGCCGAGCCGCTCGCGACGCACTGCCGCGACGAGTTGCGCGCGCGGTCGCCGCGATCCGGTCGCGCGCTTCGGCCGGAATATCGGCGGCGGCGAGGATTTGCGCCACGGCCTCGGTCTCGTCGATGCGGGCATCGGCGCGGACCGCGGCGCGCAAGGGCGAGACCGGCGGCACGGGATCGGCGAAAACGAAATCCATCGCGGTCAGCCTTCGATCACCTTTCCGCCAGGGTCGGCATCGCCAACGCAAACAATCCGGGCGCCGCTGTGATCCCGGCCGCGCGCGAACCGCTTTCCCGCGCTGCGCACCGGCGGCAACCTCATCGGCGCCGGGTGTCGCGTCGACTTTGGTATTTTGACGCACTTCTGACAGAGCGGCGACGAAATCTTGACGAAGGCGGCCGATACTTAGGCGGCGAGTAATCTTAACTATTTGTGCGGCAAGCCGACGGCGCTCCATCGGGAGATTGCCGCCCGTCGAGCCGCGCCCCTGGTGCCGCCGGCCGCGGATGCGCCGCCTGTCGGTCCACAGAGCGCCGTGGAGGTGAGCGACATCGTCGAGATTTCGGATCCCGCCATTGCCGCCGATCCGTTCGAGCGCGCAATGGCGGCCGGAGACTGCGACGCTTGTCTTGCCATTCTCGCCCACGCCGAGGCGGAACCCGGCGAATATGCCCTGCGCCAGCGCCGGCTCGCCGAAGCCCTCTTTCATTGCGGCCGGCTCGCCGACGCGGTCGAGTGCGCCCGCGCGGTTTTCGAATTGCGCCCCGAAGAGGAAGCGGTTGCATCGTTTTGCGCGTGGCTCTTCAGCAATTGCGACCGCCACGCGGAAGCGGCGGCGGCCTATGAGCGGCTCCTTGATCTTCGGCCGCATTGGGCCGAGGGCCATCGTCACGCCAGCGGCTCGTTCGCCGTCGCGGGCCAGCTCGACCGCGCGATTTTCCACGGCATGGCGGCCTGCGCGCTCGATCCGGCGGCGTTCGAATTCGCCTTCCACACGGGCTGCCTTCTCGAAGCCGCCGGCCGGCCGAAGCACGCCAGCGAATATTTCGCCCGCGCCTCGGCCCTCGCCCCGGACAACGCGGCGACGCTGCGCCATCTGTCCGCTACCGCGCTCGCCCGCGACGAACCGGTCAGAGCGCTCGACCTGGCATTGCGCGCCGTCAAACTCGCCCCCGCAGATCGCCTGAACGCGATCCACGCCAGCGAACTCCTGCTGCGCGCCGAGCGGCTGGAGGAAGCGGCCGAGATCATCACCGCCGCCGCCGCGATCCATCGCGACGACGATGTCGTCCTTCGCCAGCTGTCGGCGACGCAGATGCTGCGCGGCCGGACCGATGAGGCGTTGGCGGCGATCGACGCGGCCCTGGCGCTGATGCCCGACGCGGCCGAATACCACATCCACCGCGGCAATCTGCTTTATCGTCTGGCGCGGTTCGACGCGGCGGCCGAAGCCTTCGAGCGCGCCGCAGCACTCGACCCCGGCAATGCCGAGGTCAAGCGCTCGCAGCTCACCGTCTATTTCGACGGCGGACGGTTGCGCGACGCTCTCGCCGTCGGCGGCGAACTGATCCGCGTCGCCCCCGACAATGAGGAATACGCGCAAGCCGTGCTGCAGGTCCTGAGCCGCCGGCAGGGAATCCTCGACGGCGAATACGTCGTGCTCGGCGAGCGCCCGATGCGGCCCTGCCGGCAGTGGCGGCCGCCAAGCTTTCTTGATGGGTTGCGGACACAGCTGCGGGTGGTGCACGCGCTGATCATACGCGAGACCCGCACCCGGTTCGGCGACGCCAAGCTCGGTTACGGCTGGGCGCTGCTCGAACCGATCCTGCACATCGTGATGCTGTCTCTGGTTTTCGCGGTGATGATGCGCGGCCGGCCGCCGATCGGCGATCAGTTCTTCATCTTTTATTACACCGGCATCATTCATTCCCTATCACCTGTTCGTCCATACCAGCAGCAGTATGACTTTCGCCGTCACGAGCAACGGCTCGCTGCTGCAATTGCCGCTGGTCGGCACCTTCGACGTGATCATCGCCCGCGGTCTGCTGGAACTTGTGACCGACCTCCTGGTGGCGGTGGTCCTGCTCGCCCTCTTCGGCTTTTTCGGCCTTGCCGTCCTGCCCGACGATTTCGGCGTCGTCGCCGCTTCGCTCGGCGTCGTCTGGCTCTTCGGTTGCGGTTGCGGCTTCCTCAACGCCGTCGTCAACGCCTTCTTCCGATCGTGGGACAAGATTTGGGCGCAGCTGACCAGGCTCCTCTATTTCTGCTCCGGCATCTTTTACGTGCCGGGAATGATGCCGGATTGGATCCGGGACATGCTCGCCTGGAATCCGGTATTGCACGGGGTCGACTGGTTCCGTTCGGGGTTTTTCGTCGATTACGCCCCGCATTGGCTCGACCGTTCCTTTCTGGTCACCGTCGCGACCGCGACGCTGCTGGCCGGGGTCGGGCTGGAACGCGCGCTGCGGCGACGCCTCTACGAGCCGCAATGATCGCTCTCTGCGACGTCAGCAAAAGCTACCCGACGCGCGGCGGCCGCAAGACCGTCCTGCACGAGGTCTGCGCAACCTTCGAAGCCGGTCATAACTTTGGCATCCTCGGGATCAACGGCTCCGGAAAATCGACCCTGATCCGGCTGATAGCGGGCTCCGAGATGCCCGATCTCGGCGTCGTGCGCCGCTATGGCAGGGTATCCTTCCCGCTCGGCTTTGGCGGCACCCTGCACGGCGCGCTGTCGGGCCGGGAGAACGTCGAATTTCTCGCCCGCATCTATGGCATGCCGCGGCGGGCGATGCTTGACTATGTCGAGGCGTTCGCCGAGCTCGACCAGTATTTCGACATGCCGGTCAATACGTATTCGTCCGGGATGCGTGCGCGGCTCGGCTTTGCCGCCTGCCTGGCGATCGACTTCGATATCTACCTGATCGACGAGGTGACCGAGATCGGCGACCAGCGCTTCCGGCGCAAATGCGCGCAGGCGTTCCGCGAGCGGCTGGAGCGCTCGGACATCATCCTCGTCACGCACAACCCGCACACTTTGCGCCAATATTGCGACCGCGGCGCGGTGCTCGCCGACGGCAAGCTGGCGCTCTACGGCGATATCGGCGATGCGCTTGCCGCCTACCACCGCCTGGCGCAGGAGGAGGCGAGATGACTGCGACGGCCGCCGCCGAGCGGCCCGTCGAGACGCTGACGCCAGACCCGCCCGCGGCAGAAGCCGGGCCTCTGGCCGTAGCATCGTCACAAGCAGCACCGGTTCCGGCCCGAATCTCCGCCGGCGGCTCGGTCCCGGCGCGCCTTGCGCCGGCCATCGCCCTCGGCAGGCGCCCCGCCCGGTTCCCCCTCGGCCTCGTCTCGTTCCTGCTGATCGTGGCGCTGCCGATGGCGCTCGCGGCGGTTTATTATCTCTTCATCGCCGCCGATCAGTACGTCGCCGAATTCCGCTTCGCCCTGCGCTCGGCCGATCCGGCGCGCGCCGATCCGGCGAGCCTCTTCTCGGGCCCGCCAGCTGCACCCGTCGCCGTCGATTCCTACGCTGTCGTGCAATACATCGACAGCCGCGCGATCATCGACGAAATCGGCCGAAGCCTCGATCTGACCCGCATGTTCTCGGTCCCCGCGGCCGATTTTCTGAGCCGGTTCGAGCCGCCGGCACCGGCCGAAGACCTCGTCTTTTACTGGCGGCGGCAAGTCGACGCCTTTTTTGACGCCGCCAACGGCACGATCGTCGTCAAGGCGCGGGCGTTTAGTCCCCAGGACGCTTTGGTCCTGGCAAGAGCAATCCTCGCCGCCTCGGAAGAGCTGGTGAACCGCCTCTCGGCGCGGGCGCGACGCGACGCGCTGCGCAATTCCGAGGAGGAGGTGGAGCGAACCGAGCGACGGCTCGGCGCGGCATTGGCAGCACTGCGCGGCTTTCGCGACAGCAACGGTGTCATCGATCCGCGCAAGACCGCCGAAGCAACCGCGGCGCTCGCCGGCCGGCTGCGCGACGAACTGGTGCGCACCGAGGCCGAAGCGACGACATTGCGCGAGTATCTGCAAGAAGACGCGCCGCCGCTCAAACTGCTCGAATCCCGGATCCGCTCCCTCGAAGCGCAGCGCCGAGCGCTTGACGGTGAGGTCGCCGGTGAGCCCGGCCCGGGCAGCGCCGACGCCGCGCTCTCCGGCATCATGGGCTCGTTCGAGCGGCTCGACACCGAGCGCGGCTTTGCCGAGACCGCCTATCGCCACGCGCTGGAGGCGCTCGACCAGGCCCGGCGCAACGCCGAGCGGCAGCACCTCTACCTCGCCGCCTTCGTGCCGCCGAGTCTGCCCGAGAAGCCGCTCTACCCGCGGCGTCTGCAATCGCTCGGCGTCGTCTTCGTGATCGCCTTTGCGGTCTGGGCGATCGGCGGCCTGACCGTCCGCTCCGTGCGCGACCACCTGTGAACGTCGCCGCGATGGCCAAGCATCTTGAACCCCGCGACAGGAAAGCAGCATGACGAGCGTAGAATTCCGATCCTCCGAGCCGGTCTTCGCCCGCGCCGCCAGGCTCGACGCCCCGCCGTTTCGCGCCGTGAGCCGCAGCCGCCCGCGGCTGGCGCTGATCTCGACCTACAACGAATTGTGCGGCATCGCGGCCTATACCAGCAGTCTGGAGCGGCAGCTTTCGAGCGCCTTCGAGGTCAAGGTGTTCGATCTCAACCAATATCTGCTGCGCAGCACGCACCGCCGCGTGCGCAAGTTCGGCGACCGTCACATTCAGGAAATCTGCCGCGAAATCAGGGATATCGACTACGTCAACCTGCAGCTCGAACACGGCACGCTGGGCCATACGGCGCGTGACATATTCCGCCGGTTCGGCTGGATCGTGCGGGCCG
Source organism: uncultured Alphaproteobacteria bacterium (assembly GCA_963799085.1). Classification (GTDB taxonomy): domain Bacteria; phylum Pseudomonadota; class Alphaproteobacteria; order ATCC43930; family CGMCC-115725; genus AP-15. Next base: position 14,251 of record CAWCWA010000027.1, read on the forward strand.
CGCCACGGCTCACAGTCACCTTTCACACGGTCATGCAGTCGCAGGGCTTCGGTTTCCAGGAATATATGCGGGAGCTGTTACGCTGCAATTTCGTCAAGGCGATCGCGATGCGCGCCGAATACAACCGCGCCTATCTGCTCTCGGCCGGGGTCGCGGCCCGTTTGCGCCGCGCGCAGCGCTTCAAGCCGGTTTCGGTCATCGTTCACACCCGGCGCGATCTGGCGCAGATGAAGTACGTTCACGGCTTGCGGCATGTATACGACCATCCGTTGTCGTTCCTCGGCGACAGCGAGGTCAGGGAGGTCCGCCGCACCGCCTCGCGGGAACGCTTCGCCGTCCTCGACCCGCTCCCGGCCGACGCCAAGCTCATCGGGGTGTTCGGCTTTCTCGGCCGATACAAGGGGTTCGACACCGCCATCCGGGCCTTGCACCATCAGCCCGACAGCTACCACCTGCTGATCTTCGGCGGCGTCCATCCCAACGAGATCAGACCGCACCAGGCGATCGACCCGGTGGTCGCGTCGCTGTTCGACGCCGGTTTTGTTGACACCAGCGTCCCCGAGCGGGTGCGCGGGGCCCCCGGCGCCGGCGGGCCGGCAGTCTCGCTCGCCATCGACCGCTCGATGCACGAGTTGCTGACGGCGCATCCGAAGGACCTCTCGCAGCGCGTTCATTTTCTCGGGGCCACCAACGACGCAGACTTTCTCGCCGGCATGGCGATCTGCGACGCGGTGGTTTTCCCTTATCTCGAAGTCGGGCAATCCTCGTCCGGTCCGATCTCGCAGGCCCTCGAACTCGGCTGCCGCGTCATCGCCTCGCGCACCCACACCTTTCTGCAATTCGGCCGTTATCACCGGGACATGATCGAATATTTCGACATCGGTAATCATCTGGAGCTGGCGGCGCGCCTGACCGCCCGGCCGCAATTCGAGTGCTGCAGCCGTAGGCTCGCTTTCAACGTCGACAGCAATAGGGCCGCCTACATCGCGGCTGCGCGGGCCGGAGAGCGGGTCGAAACCGCCGGCACACTGGCGCGGCGGGCGACCGTCACCGAACTGCCAGACACGGAGGCCGAACCGCGCGAGTGATTCCGTCTGTGCGCAGCCCGGGCGGCGTGGTAGCTTCGCCGATGCGCCGAAAGATCGAAATCTCGCCGCACCGCGCCGTGCTCGTTGTCTGCACGCTTGCCCTCTTGGCGATGGTCTATAGTGGCGGCTGGAGCTGGTCGCTCAAGGCCGCCGCCGTGATGATCCCGGTCTCGTTCCTGGTGGGCTGACGCCGCGGTGCTGTTGCGGGCGCTTATTGGCGCATCAGCAGCGGATAGGTGCTCAGCAGCAGTTCCGCGACGATCAACAGCACGATGTACCATTCCACCCGCAGGCTGCTGCGGGTTTGGACGAGGCCGAGAAGCGTCTCGACCGTACGCGAGACGATGTCGAGCTTGCGGTCGAGCGCGCGATCGCGATCGCGCAGCTCATATTCCTCGGCAAGGCGCATGTAGAACCGCTCCAGTTCGGGATGTTCCCACAGGAGCTCGGGGGTTTCGCCGGTGCCGACGCGCCCGACCATCCGCTGCTGGATCAGCAGCACGTCGCCGATATGGCGCAGCAATTCGCGGCCTCCTGCCCCCGCCCGGCCTCTCTCCCGCAGGGTCGCCGCCAGCGGTTCGATGCGGTCGAAGATTTCCGCGATGCGCGTCTCGTAATGCGACAGCACGACGTTCTTGGCGAGGATGTCGGCGACCAATTGCAGGCGTTCGATCGCGGTGTCGCGCAACAATATGTTGCCCGCGGCGTCGACATGCTGGCTGGTGTCGGGCTGGACCAGAATGCGCGCCATATCCTCCTCCGGCCGCGTGAACCTGCCCTGGGCCGAGGACTGCAACGAGGCGAGAACAGCATCCATCGCCGCCGATCGCGGACCGAACAGCACCGCGGCGCCATAACGGAACACGATGGCGACGCCGCCCCCGGGGATCTCGATGATGGCCGGCCCGGCGCCAAAGCTGCGAGCTGGATCGAGGGTCCGGGTATCGAGCCGCTCGCCCAATAGCAGCGCGCGCACCGGCATCGCCTCGCCGGTTTCGACCGCGGCCTCGCCCATGCTAGCCCTCCACCCTGCCGCTGAGCCGCTTGGCGACCCGCATCAGGGCGGGATCGTCGGGGTCGGTGCGAACAGCGAAGCCCAGCGCCCGGCACATCTGCAACATGGCCGCGTTCTCGCGCAGCACCTCGCCGAAGAGCTCTCCGACGCCGCGGCTGCGCGCCACCTCGATCAGCCGCGCCATCAACAGATAGCCAAGCCCGCGGCCCTGCCAATCAGTGCGCACCGCGACCGCATATTCGGCCCGGTATTTGTCGGGATCGGCGACAAAGCGCGCGACGCCGAGTGCGGCCCCGTCGGCTGCGGCGAGCGCAAGTAGGGCGATCTCGCGATCGTAATCGATTTGTACCAGCCGCGCCGCCAGTTGATGGCTCAACCCCTTCATCGTCGTGAAGAAACGCAGCCGCAGATCCTCCGGGCTCATATGCGTGGCCAGATCCTGCAATAGCGGCTCATCTTCGGGACGGACCGGTCGCAAATTGACGGCGCTGCTGTCGCGCAGCACCGCTGTCGTCTCAAGTTCCCGCGGATACGGCAGGATCGCCAGCCGGGCCGGGTTCGGCGGCGCCGGCGACACCCGCAGCCGGGCGTCGAGCGCGATCGTCTCGGTGGGGCCGGCAAGCAGCGGGTTGATCTCCAGTTCGCGGATATCCGGATGGTCGACGCCGAGCTGTCCGAGCCGGACCAGGATCTCGGCGATTTCGGGATTGGCGGCGGCGGGCCGGGAGCCCTCGCCGCGCAACAGTCGCCAGACCCGGGTCCGCGCCATCTGCGCCTCGGCGAGCGCCAGGTTGAGCGGTGGCAATTCGAGCGATACGTCGTCCAACAGCTCGGCCGCCGCCCCACCCTGGCCGAACCGGACCACCGGGCCGAAAACCCGGTCGACGGAGAGCCCGAGCAGCAGTTCGACAGCGCCCGGGATACGAACCATCTCCTGCACTAGAAACCCGTCGATGCGGGCGTCGGGCCGGGCAAGCGCGATCCGCTCGCGCATCGCCAACGCCTCCCTCTCGACGCGCTGCGGCGTATCGAGATCGAGGACGACGCCACCATGATCGCTTTTGTGCCGCAGATCGGGAGAGCGGATCTTGAGCGCCACCCGGCCGCCGAGTTCGACAGCGCACGCGGCGGCGGCGCTGGCATCGGCCGCGAGCCGGACCGCTGGCAGCGGGATGTCGTAAGCCGCCAATACCTCGGCTGCCTCACCGGCCTCGAGCCAATCCCGTCCGGCGTGGATCGCACTCTTGATCGCGGCGGCGGCGCGTCCAGCGTCGGGCGTGAAATCGCCGCTGCGCGCCGCCGGCGTGTGCATCAGCATGTCGCGGCTGCGCCGGTGCAGCACGCGATGCATGAAGCCGCGCACGCCATCGTCCGGCGTGTCGTAGCTCGGAATATGGGCGGCGGCGAAGAGACGGCGCACCTCGCCGGCGGTTTCGGCGCCGAGCCAGGCGGTATAGACGTTGCGCCCGTCGCGCGCCGGCCGGCTGGCGGCGACGGCATCGATCACGGCGCGCCCCGCCGCAGCGGCCGGGGCGGTGCGCGTCGGCGAATTGAGTACCAGCACCGCATCGGCCTCGGGGTCGTCGAGGATCGCGGTCAGCGCAGCGGCGAAGTGCGCCGCCGTCGCCTCGTCGGTGAGATCGACGGGATCGGCGCCGCTCCACCCGGCGGGCATCATGCCGTCGAGCCCCGCCAGTGTGGCCGGCGACAGCAGGGCGAGGCGTCCGCCCTGCGCGCTCAGCGCGTCCGCCGCCAGTGCCGCCGGACCGCGGCCATTGGTCAGGATCGCCAGCCGGTCGCCGCGCTGGTCACGGGTAAGCGCCAGGGTTTCCACCGCGTCGAAGAGCTCGGTCATGGTCTTGGCGCGCAACAGGCCGGCGCGCCGGAAGGCCGCGTCGTATACCCTGTCCGCACCCTCGGCGGCGCCGAACCGCCCGGGCTTCAGCGCCAGGACCGGTTTGCCGCGCGCCGCAGCCCTTGCCGCCGACATGAACTTGCGGGCCTGCGCGATCAACTCGACATAGAGCAGGATCGCCCGGACGCCAGCCTCGGCGGCCAGATAGTCGAGCATGTCGCCGAAATCGACATCGATAGTCCCGCCCAACGAGACGACGTGGCTGAACCCGATCCCGCGCGGCCGCGCCCAATCGAGCACCGCGGCGATCATCGCCCCCGACTGGCTGACCAGGGCGAGGTCGCCCGGCAGCGCCGCGACCGGCACAAGGCTGGCATCCAGCCCAGCGCGCGGCAGCATGACGCCGATGCTGTCGGGACCAATGAGGCGCAGCAGGTATGGCCGGGCGGCGTCGAGGGCTGTCTGGCGAAGGGCAGCGTCGGCTGCCTTCTGCGTGGCAAGACCGCCGCCGAATAAGACGGCGGCCCGCGCCCCGCGTGCGCCGAGTTCCGCGATCAGCCGCGGCGCCGTCTCGGGCGGTGAAGCGAGGAGCGCGAGATCGGGGGCCTCGGGCAGGCTCGCCGCGTCGGGGTAGACCGTCACTCCGTCGATCGCACGGCGCTCGGGATGCAGCGGCATCACCGGCCCGGTGAAGCCGCCGCGCCGCAGGTTGCACAGCAGCGCCGCGCCGGCCGAGCCCTCTTCGAAGCTCGCAGCGGCAAGCGCGATAGACCGCGGCTGGAACAGCTTGTCGAGGTTGCGCACGGACATTAGCTGAACCTCTGAAGAGAGCGCCGTCGCACGTTTCCAGCCGCTGCCGGGGGCCGGCGTTGCGCTGGATCAATGCCGGCATTGGCGCTGCCGCTTAGAGTATTCCCGATCGGAAGGGAGAATTCGATGCTGCTGCCGTTGCAAATCACGTTCCGCCATATGAAGCCGTCGCCGGCCGCCGCGGCGCGGGTCCGTCGCCACGTCGGCGAGCTTGACCAATTTTTCGACCGCATCACTTCGTGCCGCGTCGTCGTCAAGTCCAGCAATCGGCGACATCAGCAGGGCAATCTGTTCCAGATTCATATCGACCTCACGGTGCCGGGCCGCGAGATCGCGGTGGCGCGCGACACCGCCCTGCACGCGCATGAGGATGTCTATGTCGCGATCCGCGACGCTTTTGCCGCCGCCCGCCGGCAGCTCGAGGACCATGCCCGCCAGGCGCGCGGCGATGTCAAACTGCACGCCGTCCCCGATCACGGCCACATTGCCCGCCTCCTCCCCGACCGCGATTGCGGCTTTATCGCCGATGGCGGCGGCAACGAGATCTATTTCCACCGCAACAGCGTCGCCGGGGACGCCTTCGACAAGCTTGCTGTCGGCGACGAGGTGCGCTTCGTCGCGCGCGACGGCGAGAGCGCCGAGGGACCGCAGGCGAGCAGCGTCGTGCCGATCGGCAAGCACCACCTGCCGCCCGTCGACAGCGTTCGCGGTTGATACCGGAGAGAGATGATGCAGCAACGCCAACCAGGTCCGGCAAGCGCCACCGAAATCGTCGAGATCGTCGGACCGCTCGACGACGCCGTGCTCGTTCGGATCATCGCGACCGAAGCGACCACGGCCGAAGTGCTCGAGGCCTTCACCTGGGCCAGCGCCGACGACCAGATCGGCACCGAGCTGGAGCGCCGGCCGCGCGGCGCCGCGGCAGCAGTCTACGACATCCTGAAGCGCGAAGAGCCCGAGCCCGACGAGCGGTGAGGCCGCTCTGGATTTCGCCGAGCGGCGGCCAAGACAAGGCGGCCGCGCGCCCGGATTTCGCCATCAGAAGTTGACGAACGCGAGCAGCGGAGTTAAGGTTAAGAAGCATCTTGTGGCAAATTTTTCGGGACCGGGACCAATGAGCAAGCATGTTCTGCCGACCGCGGCGCTGCTCGGACTCGTTTCCGCCAATGTGAACGCCAGCACGATCCTGTTGCCGCCGACCAGCTATTCGGCCTCGACAGGCAATCCTTCGCCAGCGGGCAGCACCGGCCTCGGCCCGTTCGGCGCAGTCGGCGGCATCGGCGGCCCGATTTCGACCTGCGGGACGACCGCCTCGCCCACACCCTGCATCGCGCCGACGGCCGGAACCTTGCGCATGACAGTCATGGATTCGGAGTTTTCGGACCCTGGCGACGTGTTCCAGGCCTTTGTCAACGGCAACCCGATCGGTTTCACCAGCCCGGTGCCGCTATTCAACGCCACCCCCGTCAATTGCGTTGTCCCGGCGGGCTACGGGACGCCTCCCCAGAGCATTTTCAGCTGTGGCATCTTCGATGTCGCGCTTCCGACGGGCCCGTTCAATTTCAACATCAACGATCAGATTCTCTCTTAATACTGGCTTCCCCAGCCCTTACGGGAGTGCACTTCCGACGAATATCGTCGGAGGGAGCTTTTCGCCGGGCGGGGTGGCCGTCACGTTGGAATTCATTCCCGGCGAGATCATCCGTGCGCCCGAACCGACGTCGCTGGCGCTGCTCGGCAGCTGGCTCCTCGGGTTGGGGTTGTGGCGGCGGCGCCGGCCCGCGGCTGCTACGCCCGATTGACGCCGTCGTCGCCGAGCGCCGCCAACAGGGGCCCGAGCATCGCCGCATAGGGCCGCGAGCGTCCGACCGAGGTTTGATAGAGCGGCTGGCGCACTTGGTACGAGCTGGCGGTCCGCACCGGCCGCTGCACCTTGTGAAACTCCAGGCAGGAATTGTCCCAGCCGAGACCGCAATGGGCGATGATGCGCCGCGCCTGCGCCTCGAAATCCGCGACCAGCGTTTCGTATCTCACTTCGAGCATCGTCCCGGCGGGCAGCACCGCGCGCCAATGCGCCATCAACGCCCTATAGGCTTGGTAGAAGCGGCCGAGTTCGGCGAGGTCGTAGCTGTAGGGCTGATCGCCGCCGAACAGGATTGAAAAACACGACAGGCAGGTGTCGACCGGGTCGCGCACGGTATGAATGATCCGCGCATTGGGCAGCGCCAGATGAATGAGCCCGGCAAAGCGGAAATTTCCCGGCATCTTGTCGGTGATGCGCGCCGCATCGGGCGCCAGGGCCCGCGCGCGGTCGAGATAAGCAGCGCCGACCCGCCGCAACTCGGCGGCCCCGACATCGGGCGGCGTATCGTCGGCTGCGGCAAGCCCGGCAGCCGCCGCCTCGAAATCACCGCGCTCGCCGCCGCCATGCACGAGCGGATGGCTCGCCAGGATCTGCTCGACCAGGGTCGTGCCCGAGCGCGGCATGCCGATGATGAAAACCGGCAGCGGCGAAGGGTCGCCGAGACCGGCGCGTTCGGCCATGACTTCGGCGCTGAACAGGTCGCGCGTCACCGCGAAGCGTTGCAACGCCGCCGCCTCCTCATAATCGATCTGTTTGCGTTTTCGCGCGTAGCCGACGAGCAGATGACGGAACGCGCGCTGATGCTGCCCGAGATCGGCATAGATTTTGCCGAGCGCGAAATCGAGGTGGATGCGCTCATCCTCGGGCAGCGCCGAAGGCTCGCGCGCCAGCGCCTCGACCATCGCGATCTGCCGGTCGCCCGCCCGCAAGCGCTTGACCTCGCCCAGCGAGCGATAGAATTCGGCGCGCCGCGGCATCAGATCGATTGCCTGCTCGATCGCGAGCCGCGCCTCGTCGGTGCGCCCGAAGATTGTCAAAAGATTGCCGTAGCCGTGATGCGCCTCGGCCATATTGGGCTTCAGCGCCAACGCCCTCTGGTAATGCTCGGCCGCTTCATCGAAGCGGTTCAGCATCAACAGCGTCGCGGCATAATTGTTGTGCGGCTCGGCAAGGTCGGGAGCGATCGCCAGCGCCTTCTCGAAATGTCCGAGCGCCTCGTCGAGGCGGCCCTGCGCCCGCAAAGCGATCGCCAGCGCGTTGTGCCCCTCGGCAAAACCTGGGTTGCGCTCGAGCGCGCGCCGGATCAGTACCGCCGCGGCCTCGGTCTCGCCGCGCAGCAGTCGGACGAGCCCGAGATTGTAGAGCGCCAAAAAGTGGCTCCCGTCGCGCTGCAGTACCGTCTCGTAAAGCCGCTCCGCCTCGACCAGACGGCCCTGCCGGTGCAATAATAACGCTGCGCCGTAGATCTGCTCAGGTTCGCCTGACTGGATCGTGGGCTCGGTTGGCATTATTGCGTCCGGTCGGGGCCGAGTGCGGCGAAGAGCGGCCCCAACTCGTCCTTGTACGCAAGCCAGCGTCCGACCGAACTCTGATAGAGCGGCCTGCGCACCTGCACCGCGCTTGCCGTCCATACCGGCCGCTGGGTCTCGTGGAAGTTAAGGCAGGCATCGTCCCAGTCGAGGCCGCAATGGGCGATGATGCGCCGCGCCTGCGCCTCGAAATCGCCGACCAGATCCTCATATTGCACATCGAGCATGACGCCCTCCGGCAATACCCCCCGCCAATGCGCCATTAATGCCGTATAGGCGCGGTAGTAACGGCCCAGCTCGGCGAGATCGTAGGTGAATGGCAGGTCGCCGCCGAACAGCATCGAATAGCAGGACAAGCAGGTGTCGACCGGATCGCGCACGGTATGGATGATCCGCGCGTTGGGCAGCGCCAGATGAATGAGCCCGGCAAAGCGGAAATTTCCTGGCATCTTGTCGGTGATGCGCGCCGCATCGGGCGCCAAGGCCCGCGCGCGATCCAGATAGCGGCCGGCGATCCGGCGCAAGGCCGCAGCGTCGAGATCGCCGGACCGTTCGACGCCGCCGACCGCCACCGCGAAATCGCCGCGCTCGCCGCCGCCATGCGCCTCGGGATGGCTCGCGAGGATCTGTTCGACGAGGGTGCTGCCCGAGCGCGGCATCCCGACAATGAAAACGGGCGTCAGCGACGGATCGCCGAGACCCACGCGGGCGCGCATGACGTCGCCGCTGAACCAGGCCTGCATCTGCGCCAGTCCCGCCAGTGCGGCCGGTTCGTCATAGATGACGCGCCGACGCTTCAGCGCATTGCCGGCGGCCAAATGACGAAAGGAGCGCTGGTACCGGCCGAGATTGGCATGAACCTTGCCCAGCGCGAAATGCAGTTCGATCTGCTCGCTCTCGGACAAGCTCTCGATGTCGCGGGCGAGACCGTCGAGCAACACGCGATGCTTATCGCCGTCGTCGAGCCGCTTCGACTGCGCCAAGGCGCCATAAAATTCGGCGCGGCGTGGCGCCAGTTCGACCGCGGTTTCGAGTGCTGCCCGCGCCGCGTCGAGCCGGCCCAGCGTATTGAGTGCGACGCCGCGGCCGTGATGGGCTTCGGCGAGATCGGGTTTGAGTGCCAATGCTCGATCGAAATGGGTGAGCGCCTCGTCGTGGCGCTCGGACAATTGCAGGACCGTCCCCAAATTGCTGTGCGCCTCGGCGAGATCGGGTTTGAGTGCGATCGCCCGTTCGAAATGCGCCACGGCCTCGTGATACAAGCCCAGTGAGCGCAGTGCCGCGCCGAGATTGTTCCAGGCTTCGGCATAATCCGGTTTCAGCGCCAATGCGCACCGGTAATGGACGATTGCCTCGTCGAAGTGTTCGAGAGTCTTGAGCGCCGCACCCCAATTGTTTTCGGCCTCGGCGTAGTCGGGGCGCACCGCAAGCGCCCTCTGATAATAGGCGATGGCTTCCTCGCAGCGCCCGGCCAGCCGCGCGGCGATCCCGGCGGCGTTGTGCGCCTCGGCAAAGGCCGGATCGCGCTCGCCTGCCTCGCGAAGGAGCGCCGTCGCCTCGTCGAACCGGCCGCCCCGCAGCAGAAGCAGCCCGCGATTGTAGAGCGCCGGCACATGTAAGGGATCAAGGCGAAGCGCCTTCAAATAGAAAGAGTCCGCTTCCGCCAGCCGCCCTTGCTGTTGCCACAGCTGCGCCTCGCGCAGCGTCGCCGCCAAGTTTCGCGCAAGACGCCGTCGGGCAAACACTAGAGAGACGCAGTATCTATCATGGCACGGGATAGTATTCCGCTGCGATCGCCGCCGTCCAGCGGCGCTTGCGCCTCATGGCCGCGCCGCCGGGTTCCCGCCATCCGGCGCCGGTCCGGCGGGCGATGGCGGCCGCCCAGATTTTGCCTCGATTCGTGCGCCGCAACATGCATACTATCGAGTTCGCGCCGCCGCTCGGGGGCGCATCGGTGCAACCCGCGACAAGGCGGCAGCTGACGAGCTTCGATGATGACATTGCCTGGGAAACAAGGCCTCTACGATCCGCGCAACGAGCATGATTCCTGTGGCATCGGCTTTGTCGTCAACATCAAGGGCTCCAAATCGCACGAAATCATCTCTCGCGGGCTGCAGATCCTGGTCAATCTCGATCACCGCGGCGCGGTCGGCGCCGATCCGCTGGTCGGCGACGGCGCCGGCTGCCTGATCCAGATCCCCGACGCGCTGCTGCGCGATTGGGCGAACGGGCGGGGCCTCGACCTGCCGCCGCCCGGCCGCTACGCAGTCGCGATGTGCTTTCTGCCGCGTGACGAAGAGGCGCGTAATTTCGCCGTCCGCCATGTCGAGCGTTTCATTGCGGCCGAAGGGCAGTCGCTGGTCGGCTGGCGCGAGGTGCCAATCGACACGACCGGGCTCGGCGCCCGGGTGATCGAGACGATGCCGGCGATCCGCCAGGCAATCGTCGCCTGCAGCCCCGATATCGCCGACCAGGACGCCTTCGAGCGCAAAATCCTGACGATCCGCAAGCAGGCGCTCAATAGCGTCGTCCGGCTCGGCGCGGAGCACAATCTGCCGGGCCTGCCCGAACTTTACATCCCGTCCTTTTCGACCCGCACGATCGTCTACAAGGGGCTGCTGCTGGCGCCGCAGGTCGGCGGCTTCTACGAGGATCTGCGCAACCCGCTGACGATCTCGGCATTGGCCCTGGTGCATCAGCGGTTCTCGACCAACACCTTCCCCTCCTGGCGCCTCGCGCACCCCTACCGTTTTCTCTGCCACAACGGCGAGATCAACACGGTGCGCGGCAACGTCAACTGGATGCACGCGCGCCGCCAGGCAATGACCTCGGAACTGCTCGGCCCCGATCTCGACAAGATGGTGGCCGCTGATCGGGCCCAACCAATCCGACACCGCCTGCATCGACAATGCGCTCGAACTCTTGGTGATCGGCGGCGGCTATTCGCTGGCGCACGCAATGATGATGCTGATCCCGGAGGCCTGGGCCGGCGATCCGCTGATGGACCCTGAGCGCCGCGCCTTCTACGAATACCACGCCGCCTTGATGGAGCCCTGGGACGGGCCGGCGGCGATCGCCTTCACCGACGGCCGCCAGATCGGCGCCACGCTCGACCGCAACGGGCTTGCGGCCGGCGCGCTACATCGTCACCGAGGACGATCATGTGATCATGGCGTCAGAGGCCGGCGTGCTGCCGGTGCCGGAGGAGACGATCGTCAGCAAATGGCGGCTGCAGCCGGGCAAGATGCTGCTGATCGACCTCGAGGAAGGCCGCATCATCGACGACGACGAGATCAAGCGCAAACTCGCGGGCGAAGAGCCCTACGACGCGTGGCTGCAGGCGACCCAGTTCAAGCTCGGCGAACTGCCCGAACTGGCGCAGGACGTCGCACCCGCGACCGCTTCGGCGCTGGCCAACGACCCGGCGATACAGCTCAACCAGCAGCAGGCCTTCGGCTATACTCAGGAGGACGCCCAGTTCTTCCTCGAGCCGATGGCGCGCAACGGCGACGACCCGGTCGGCTCGATGGGCACCGACACGCCGATCGCGGTGCTGTCGCTGAAGCCCAGGCTCCTCTACAACTATTTCAAGCAGAATTTCGCGCAGGTCACCAACCCGCCGATCGACCCGATCCGCGAGGAGCTGGTGATGTCGCTGGTGTCGATGATCGGGCCGCGACCGAACCTGCTCGGCCACCAGGCGGGCTCGCACTACCGGCTCGAAGTGGCGCAGCCGATCCTGACCAATGGCGATCTCGAAAAGATCCGGGCGATCGAAACCCTGGTCGGCGGCGCCTTCCGCACCTGCACGATCGATGCGACCTGGCCCGCCGCCGAGGGTCCGGACGGGCTGGCGCCAGCGCTCGACCGACATCTGCCGCGAGGCGACCGAGGCGGTGCACGGCGACTACAACATCCTGATCCTGTCCGACCGCGCGATCTCGGCCGAGCGGGCCCCGATCCCGGCATTGCTCGCGACCGCGGCGGTGCACCATCACCTGATCCGCGAAGGGCTGCGGACCTCGACCGGCCTCGTCGTCGAGACCGGCGAGGCGCGCGAGGTGCACCATTTCTGCGTGCTCGCGGGCTACGGCGCCGAGGCGATCAATCCCTACCTCGCCTTCGACACATTGGAACAGATCCGGGTCGAGAACGGCCTGCCGCTCAGCGCCGAGGAGGTGCAGAAGAATTACCTGAAGGCAGTCGGCAAGGGCATTCTCAAGGTCATGTCCAAGATGGGGATATCGACCTATCAATCCTATTGCGGCGCGCAAATCTTCGACGCGGTCGGGCTCGCCAGCAGCTTTGTCGACAAGTATTTCACCGGCACGGCGACGACGATCGAGGGCGCCGGCCTGCGCGAGATCGCGATGGAGGCGGTCGAACGCCATCGCCACGCCTATGGCGATAACCCGATCTATCACGAGATGCTCGATGTCGGCGGCGACTACGCCTTCCGCCTGCGCGGCGAGGACCATGCCTGGACGCCGCTATCGGTGGCCAAACTGCAGCATGCGGTGCGCGGCAACTCGCGCGACGAATACCGGGAATTCGCCGCGCAGATCAACGATCAGAGCGAGCGGCTGCTGACGATCCGCGGGCTGATGACGTTCAATTTGGCCGCCGAGCCCGTGCCGCTCGACGAGGTCGAGCCGGCGAGCGAGATCGTCAAGCGCTTCGCCACCGGGGCGATGAGCTTCGGCTCGATCAGCCGCGAGGCGCACACCACACTCGCGATCGCGATGAACCGCATCGGCGGCAAATCCAACACCGGCGAGGGCGGCGAGGAGGCGGAACGCTTCCTGCCGCTGCCGAACGGCGACTCGAAGCGCTCGGCGATCAAGCAGGTCGCCTCGGGCCGGTTCGGCGTCACCGACCGAATACCTCGTCAACGCCGACGATCTGCAGATCAAGATGGCGCAGGGCGCCAAGCCCGGCGAAGGCGGCCAATTGCCCGGCCACAAGGTCGACAAGGCGATCGCCAAGGTGCGCCACTCGACGCCGGGCGTCGGGCTGATCTCGCCGCCGCCGCACCACGACATCTATTCGATCGAGGATCTGGCGCAGCTGATCCACGATCTGAAGAACGCCAACCCGCGGCGCGCGCATCTCGGTCAAGCTCGTCTCCGAGGTCGGGGTCGGCACGGTCGCCGCCGGCGTCTCCAAGGCGCGCGCCGACCATGTCACGATCGCCGGCTTCGAGGGCGGCACCGGGGCGAGCCCCCTGACCTCGCTGACCCATGCCGGCTCGCCCTGGGAGATCGGCCTTGCCGAGACCCAGCAGACGCTGGTCCTGAACGCGCTGCGCGGCCGCATCGCGGTGCAGGTCGACGGCGGCTTGCGCACCGGCCGCGACGTCGTTATCGGCGCGCTGCTCGGGGCCGACGAATTCGGCTTCGCCACCGCGCCGCTGATCGCGGCGGGCTGCGTGATGATGCGCAAATGCCATCTCAACACCTGCCCGGTCGGCATCGCCACGCAGGACCCGGTGCTGCGCGCCCGCTTCACCGGCGCGCCCGAGCACGTCATCAACTATTTCTTCTTCGTCGCCGAGGAAGTGCGCGAGTTGATGGCGAAGCTCGGCTTCCGCCGTTTCGACGAGATGATCGGCCGGGTCGACCGGCTCGACATGGTGCGCGCGATCGAGCACTGGAAGGCGAGGGGCATCGACCTCTCGCGCCTGCTGCATCAGGCGCCGGCACGCCCGGGTGTGGCGATCCACAACTGCGAACGGCAGGACCACGGGCTCGACAAGGCGCTCGACCACGAGTTGATCGAGGCGGCGCAGCCGGCGCTCGACCGGGGCGAGCCGGTGCGGGTCGAGCGCCCGATCCGCAACGTCCACCGCACCGTCGGCGCGATGCTGTCGGGCGAGGTGGCGCGCAAATACGGCCATGCCGGATTGCCGCAGGACACGATCTGGGCGAGCTTTCGCGGCACCGCCGGGCAGAGTTTCGGCGCGTTTCTGGCGCGCGGCGTCAGCCTCGAACTCCACGGCGACGCCAACGACTATGTCGGCAAGGGCCTCTCCGGCGGCCGCCTGATCGTGCGCCAGCCGGCCGGATTCACGCCGCGAGCCGACCGAGAACATCATCATCGGCAATACCGTCCTCTATGGCGCCATCGCCGGCGAAGCCTATTTCGAGGGGGTTGCGGGCGAGCGCTTCGCGGTGCGCAATTCGGGTGCCGTCGCGGTCGTCGAGGGAACCGGCGACCATGGCTGCGAATACATGACAGGCGGGGTCGTCGTCGTGCTCGGCGAGACCGGGCGCAATTTCGCCGCCGGCATGTCGGGCGGCATCGCCTATGTCTACGACCCGCAGCGCCGCTTCGCGCGATCTGTGCAACCCGGCGATGGTCGACCTCGAGCCGATCGCAGCACCCGAGCAGGGCGAGGCGAACGATCCCGAACGGCCGCAGCAGCGCGCGCCCTCGGTCGAGGATGCCGGCATGGGCGATTTGTTGCGTTTCGACGCTGCGCGGCTGCGCATCCTGCTCGAGCGCCATCACCTGTTCACCGGCAGCGCGCGGGCGCGCACGCTGCTCGAGGACTGGGACAACGACGCTCGGCCTTCGTCAAGGTGATGCCGAAGGACTACCGCCGCGCCTTGCTCGAACTAAGAAGCGAACAGGAAGCCGCCCGGATGGCCGCCGCCGAGTGAGGCGGCGCAAACCGAGGCCGCGGAATAACCGTATAGGCCGGGGCCCGGGGCATGCTCCGCCCCCTGCGGTGGATGAGTATGGATTTGCGGGTACACCGCAGCCGCTATCCGCGACAGGTGGCCGTCGTTGTGCGTGGGTTGCGGGGCCGACGAACCCTCATTCTCACTTTCATGAACCTCACGCGGACGTTGCTGTCGCTCTCCTAATTCGGTAGAATTTGAGCTGAACAGTTTGGCGATACCGACAAGATCATCGGATGAGACGGCGCGAAACATGGGGATCGTCGCCAGCCTCGCCCATCCAGGCGGCAACATCACCGGCATGGCCGGCTTGATCGCCGAACTGGCCGTAAAGCAGGTCGAATTGCTCAAGGAGGCAATACCGGGCGTGCGCCGCATCGCGGTGCTGTGCAATGCACCGGACCCGTTTTCCCAACCGTTCCGCGGGGAGGTCGAGGCCGCAGGCCACAACCAAAAGATCGAGATCGTGCCGTTCGTTGACAAGATCCTCAAGGGGGCCAAGCCCGCCGACCTGCCGGTCGAGCAGCCGATGCGGCTTCGGTCGGTCATCAACCTGAAAACCGCTAGAGCGCTCGGTCTGACGATCCCGCCGACGTTACTCGCGCGCGCCGACGAAGTGATCGAATGAGACGGCGCGACTTGATCGCCTTGGTTACCGGCGCGGCGGCTGCATGGCCGCTGGCGAGCCCGGCGCAGCCCGAGAAGCGGCGGATCGTCGGCACGTTGACGCTCGGCTCGCAGGCAGCGGTCGGCTGGCTGTTCGAAACGCTCCGCCAGGCTCTCGACGATCTCGGCTATGACGACAAAATTGCTATTGAGAGCCGTTGGGCCGACGGGCAAGCCGATCGCCTGCCTACCCTCGCCGCGGAATTGGTGCGTCTCGCTCCGAACGTCATCGTCGCCGGCCAGCCGCTCTCAGTCCGGGCCTTGAAAGCGGCTACCAAGACGATTCCGATCGTGGTCGCGGTCGCCGACAATCCGGTCGCCCAGGGCTTGGTTAAGAGCCTGGCGCATCCGGGAGGCAACGTGACCGGTCTCTCATTGGCCCAGGAGGCTACGGTCGGACGCGAACTGCAACTATTGAAGACGATGGCACCCAGTACCCAGCGCGTTGCCGTCCTGGTCAACGCCGACAATCCGACGCACGCCACCATATTGCCGGTGCTGCGGCAGGCCGCCGGCGGTTTGCATATCGAGGTTGTACCGGCTCGAGACCCGTTTCCTCACAGACATCGAGCCCGCCTTTGCGACTATCCGCCGGCAACAGGTCGATGCGCTCCTGGTATTGGGCGACGGGCTATTCACGACCGGACGAAAGAGGATCGTCGCGCTCGCCGCCGGCCACCGCCTGCCGGCCATCTATCACGACGGTTTCTTTGTCGAAGAAGGCGGGCTGATGAGCTATGGCGGCGATATCGGCGAGAATTACCGGCGTGTCGCGGTATTCATCGACAAGATTTTAAAGGGCGCCACCCCGGCTGACCTGCCGGTCGAACAGCCAATGAGATTTTACTTGTATATAAACCAAAGGACGGCGCAGGCGCTCGGTCTGGCGATCCCACCCCTGCTGCTCGCCCAGGCCGATAAGATCATCGAATGAGGCGGCAAGCCGGTAGCCGGACCCCCACCCCTCCCTCCCCCGCAAGCGGGGGAGGGAGGGGGCGTGCCGGCGGGGTCATCGAATGACGCGGCGCGATTTCATCGCGCTTGCTGCGGTTGTCGTGGCGCTCGGCCCAGCGGCGGTTCGAGCGCAACAGCCGTCGGAGGCTCCGGAGGTCGTCGGGGCGCCCTATCCGGAGGCGGGGCTGCGGGCGTTCCGGCGGGGGCTGCGCGATCTCGGCTACGCCGAGGGGAAGAACCTGCGGCTCGATATCCGCTCGGCCGAGGGCGACATCAGCCGGCCCGCAGGTTGATGCCGCCTTTGCCGCGATGGCCGATATAAAGATCGAGGCGGTGATCGTGGAGCCGAGCCTGCCGATCAACCGCGCGGCCGAGCTCGCCTTGCAGCATCGTCTTCCCGTGACGGCGCCGGTAGCGACCTTTCCGGAATTGGGCGGGCTGATGGCCTATATGGGCAAGAGAGAGGACACCTTTCGCGATGCCGCATTCCTCGTCGATAAGATCCTGAAAGGTGCCAAGCCGGCCGATCTGCCGATCCAGCAACCGACCAAATTCGCTCTGGTCGTCAATATGAAGACCGCAAAGGCGCTCGGCCTCACCCTGCCACCCTTGTTCCGCGTGCGCATTGACGAGACCATCGAATGACGCGGCGCGGCTTCCTCGCGCTGGCCGCCGGTGCAGCGGCCCTGTCGCCGCTCGCGGGGGGTGCGCAGCGGCTGAAGATGCCGGTGGTCGGAGTGCTGGTCATCGGCCAGCCGGACCCATCGGCGATGCTGCAACGCTTCCGCGAGGAATTGCGCAAGCTCGGCTATGTCGAGGGGTGGAACATCCATATCGAGGTGCGGTCGGCAGAGGGGAATCTCGACCGATTGCCTGCGCTCGCCGCTGATCTCGTGCGGCAAAGGGTCGATGTGGTTGCGTCGTGGATGACGCCGGCCGTGCTGGCGGCAAAGGGAGCGACGACCGATATCCCGATCGTCATGATCGGCGCCGCCGACCCGGTCGGCATGGGGATCGTCGCGAGCCTCGCCCGGCCGGGCGGCAATATCACGGGCATCGCCGGTTTGACCGCCGAACTCGCCGGCAAGCTCGTTGAGCTGTTCAGGGAAGCGCTGCCGAGACTGAGCCGTCTGGCGGCGCTGTGCAATTCGGCGGACCCGTTTTCCAAGCCGTTTCTCGAAAACATCCGGGCCGCCGGGAACGCGCAGCAGGTCGAGATCGCGCCATTCATGGTCGCGGGCGGCCCGGAACTTGACGCCGCCTTTCCAGCGATGGTCGAACAGAAGGTCGAGGCGGTGATCGTCCAGCCGAGCCTGCCGTTGGAGCAAGCCGCCGAACTCGCCTTGCGATACCGAATTCCGGCGGCCTCGCCCTTGGCGCCGTTCTCCCGGTTCGCCGGGCTGATGGCCTATTCCAACGACCCGACTGAAGGCCATCGCCGCGCCGCGCTCTTCGTGGACCGGATCCTGAAGGGCGCCAAACCCGCCGATCTGCCGGTCGAGCAGCCGGCCCGGTTCGAATTGGTCGTCAATCTCAAAACCGCAAAAACGCTCGGCCTTACCCTGCCGGCCTCGTTGCTGGCGCGCGCCGACAAGGTCATCGAATGAGGCGGCCCAGCGGGGACGTGTCCGGCCCCGCCCGCGGTCAGGCGGTCGGCTATTTGAGATTGCCCGCGGCGAGCCTCGCGCCGCAGCACCTCCTTGTCACGCCTCTTATTGCCGCTCAGGCGGCACCCAGTGCCGCGAGGCGTCGCTGCGCGTCGAGCACGTTGGGGCCCGCCTCAGAGGCGGGGTTCAGGCGAAAATCGAATTCGACCGTGCAATAGGGTCCGTCGACGCCGAGCCGCGCGGCCTCTCCCTCGGCGCGCTCGTGCCCGACGAAGTCGCAGATCAGCGACGGCTTGACCGCGAAGACCGCGTCGCTGTCGAGATATTCGTCCGCACTGTCGAAGATGTGCGTCGTTACCGGCTCGAAGCCCTCCGCCGAGACGACGAAATGGATATGGGCGGGGCGCCAGGGATGGCGGCCGGTCGCGCGCAGCATCGCGCCGACTGGGCCGTCGGACGGGATCGGGTAATGCACCGGCCGCACCGTACGCACCAGAAACCGGCCCTCGGCGTCGCTGCGGAACTTGCCGCGCATATGGAGTTCGCCGCCGAGTTCGGTATCCTGCGCGTCGTAGAGCCCGTTCGACTGCGTCTGCCAGACGTCGAGCAGCGCGCCGGCGATCGGCCGGCCGTCGAGATCGAGCACCCGGCCGCTGACCAGCGTCGGCATGCCGGTCTTGTCGTGCGGCGCGATATTGCCGCCGGCCGGCAGTTCCGGCGCGCCCAGCCGATGGAACGGCCCGAACACCGTCGATTCCGTGGCGCCCTCGGGTTTGCGGTGATCGATCAGATCGACCACCATCGACACACCTAGCGTGTCCGAGAACAGAATGAATTCCTGTCGCTTGTCGTCCGACATCCGGCCGGCGCGGGTCAGCATCTCGATCGCCTGAAACCACTCGGCCTCGGTCAGCTCGACCTCCTTGACGAAGGCGTGCAGGTGCCCGATCAGGCTCAGCATGATCTTGCGGAGCCGCGGGTCCGGCGTCTGCGCGAAACGCTGCAGCGCTTCGGCGGTGATGTCGTCTTCGGTCTTGTTGCGCGGCGCGGGCATCGTCATTCTCCCTCAGCTGCCTCCGGACCGGAGGTATAGAGCAAAATCGCCAGCGCGGCATCGACGGCGACCAGGGGGTTGAATGAGCGAAGAACGGCGCAACGAATTCGGCCAGCCGATCGGCGCTCCGGTGCCGGACTGGTCGCCGCGGCCGTTTCCGCCGCGCACGCGCGATCGAGGGCCACTTCTGCCGGGTCGAGCCGCTCGACCCCGAGCGCCACGCCGCCGACCTCTTCGCCGCCAACAGCGAGGACCGCGACGGGCGCAACTGGACCTATCTGCCCTACGGCCCGTTCCCGACGATGCCGGCCTATCGCGAATGGCTCGACGCCGCGGCGCGCCGGGAGGACCCGCAATTTTTCGCGATCCTCGATCAGCCGAGCGGGGCAGCGGTCGGAGTGGCGAGCCTGATGCGGATCGATCCCGCGATGGGCGTCATCGAGGTCGGCGGCATCAACTACAGCCCGCGTCTGCAGCGCCAGCCGGCGGCGACCGAGGCAATGTTCTGTTGATGCGCCGCGTGTTCGACGAACTCGGCTACCGCCGCTACGAATGGAAATGCGACTCGTTGAATGCGCCCTCGCGCGCCGCGCGCCGAGCGCCTCGGCTTCCGCTCCGAGGGCATGTTCCGACAGGCGACGGTCTATAAGGGCCGCAACCGCGATACCTGCTGGTTCTCGATCCTCGACAGCGAATGGCCGGCATTGCGGCAGGCCTTCGAGGCGTGGCTCGATCCGGCCAATTTCGATGCTGAAGGCCGTCAGCGCGCCAGCCTCGTCAGGCTGCGGCAGGGCTGATCCGCAGCGCTGCGTGCCGCGGACAGAACTCCAGGACCGGAGAAAGGGTGAAGAGAGCGATCTACCGCGCCGCCGGATTTGCGGGCGGGCTGAGGAACGTCTGATCAAGGGCGGGATTGGTTCGAATTGAGCAAATCCCTGCAGGCGCCGCTGCGCTTTGCAATCCGAGAAATCGCCGCAATTACCCGCTATAGTCGAAACAATGGTAGCCATAATCGCTCTGTGGGATAATCAACGTATTGGATAAACCCCGTTGTAGATTCCGCTGCAGAAGCAGCGGAGCCCATGGTCTGCTCAACACATGCGCGAGTTGCCAGCGCCGTGGACGTCGGGGCCGATGCTTATTCGGAGGTTCCCTAACCGAGCAGAGGTCGTCTCGAAATAGCAATGATTATTTGTTATTTATTAGTGACTTACTGACGATGTCGGAAATTCTGTCAATATCTATAGGAAAGACTTCCGTTATCATTTGATCCACTGCGGTGTGCCGAAGATCCGTACGGAGTGATCGTGCCACCGTCGGGATATCTTACAAAGCTTACAATATTTCTATCGGGCCTGGGTAGAAGTCACTGGCGGCCCGCCTGGGTCGGTGCTGGCACGCGCTTTGCCTAGACGGCATCGATCGGCTACCGTTATTGGCAAGAGGATGTATGATGCGGATGTTGAATGTATCGCTGGCGGCCCTCGCGGCTACAGCATTGACGGCGGTGGCGGCGAGCGCCGCTCCGGTCACCTATGACGTTACCTTCAGCGCCTCGGGCTTTACTGCGTTTCCGGGCGGTTCGGCGCCCACCGACCCGGTGACCGGCGAGTTCACAATCACGCTCGACACGACCCAGACCTATTCGACGCCGACGACCGGCACGACGGCCGGCATCACCCTGAACAATCTGAATATCAACCTCGGTTCGCCGCTGTCGTTCAGCTACAGCCCCACCGGCACGAGTTCCGGACGAACTCTTTGTCGGCGGCCTGTTCGACGGCCCGGTCGTCATCCAGTACGCTCCGGCCACCGATGATTTCTGGCTGTTCATCGACAACTTCTCGACAAGCCCGACATTCGATCAGCTGGGCTACGTGCAGGTCGCCGCCGGCAACAACTACTACTATACGACCGGCGACAGCATTACTTCGCTGACGGTAACCCCGGTGCGGACCCCGACCGTGCCCGAGCCGGCGAGCTGGACGCTCGTTCTCGCCGGCCTATGCTTGCTCGTCCATCGCCTGAGCAAACGCCCCGCAGCCGCAGCCTGAGCTTCGGCAATATCCCGACCGCAGAAGACCGCCCACCGGCGGTCTTTTGCTTTTCCCGGCGCATCGCCGCGGACGGGCGCCGCGATCGCAAACGGTTGCGCAGCGCCGGGCGAAGGGGCTAAGACCCGCCGAGCATCTAGCGAGGGAGAAGCGGCGTGGCGCGCGGAGAAGACCAACACAAAAACCCGAAATCCAATATCGAGATCGCGCAGGAAGCCGAGATGCGGCCGATCGGCGAGATCGCCACCGAGAAGCTCAGCATCCCCGACGACGCGGTGCAGCCCTACGGCAAGACCAAGGCCAAGATCGCGCTCGACTACATCCGCTCGCTGCCGGAACGGCCGAACCGCAAGCTGATCCTTGTCACCGCGATAACGCCCACCCCGGCCGGCGAGGGCAAGACGACAACGACGGTCGGGCTCGGCGACGCGCTCAACCTGATCGGCAAGAAGGCGATGCTGTGCCTACGCGAGGCGAGCCTCGGGCCCTGCTTCGGCGTCAAGGGCGGGGCGGCCGGCGGCGGCTACGCCCAGGTCGTGCCGATGGAGGACATCAACCTCCACTTCACCGGCGATCTGCATGCGATCGGTGCGGCCAACAACCTGCTCGCGGCGATGGTCGACAACCACGTCTATTACGGGCTCGACCCGCGCCTCGACCCGCGCCGGGTCACCTGGCGGCGCGCGATCGACATGAACGACCGCTCGTTGCGCTCGATCATTTCCTCGCTCGGCGGTGTCGCCAACGGCTTCCCGCGCGAAGACGGGTTCGACATCACCGCCGCCTCGCAGGTCATGGCGACCTTCTGCCTCGCCACCGATCTGCAGGATCTGAAGCGCCGCCTCGGCAACATCGTCGTCGGCCAGACGCGCGAGCGCAAGCCGGTGCGCGCCCTTGACGTCAAGGCGGCGGGCTCGATGGCCGTGCTGCTGAAGGACGCGCTGGCGCCCAACCTGGTGCAGACCCTCGAACACAACCCGGTCTTCATCCATGGAGGCCCGTTCGCCAACATCGCCCATGGCTGCAATTCGGTCATCGCCACGACCTCGGCGTTGAAACTCGCCGATTACGTCGTCACCGAGGCCGGGTTCGGCGCGGATCTCGGGGCCGAGAAATTCTTCGACATCAAATGCCGCAAGGCCGGGATCTCGCCCGATGCGGTGGTCGTCGTGGCGACGGTGCGCGCCTTGAAGATGCATGGCGGCGTCGCCCGCGACGCGCTGCGCGAGGAAAACGTCGAAGCGCTCGAAAAGGGTTTCGCCAACCTCGCCCGCCACCTTTCAAACATCCGTCAGTTCGGCGTGCCGGCAGTGGTGTCGGTCAATCGCTTCAGCGCCGACACGCCGCGCGAACATGATCGGCTGCAGCAGCTTTGTGCCGCCGAAGGCGTCAAATGCGTCATCGCCGACCATTGGGCGCAGGGCGGGGCGGGAGCGGCCGAACTGGCGCGCATCGTCGTCGATCTCGCCGAGAGCGGGCAGGCCAAATTCCAGACGCTCTATCCCGACGAGATGCCGCTGGTGCAAAAGCTGCGTACGATCGCACAGCGCATCTACGGGGCCAGCGATATCGAGCTCAGCGGTACCGCGCGCGAACAGTTCGCCCAGCTCGAGGAGCAAGGATACGGCCATTTCCCGGTCTGCGTCGCCAAGACCCAGTTCAGCTTTTCGACCGACCCCAATCTCAAGGGCGCGCCGAGCGATCATGTCATCAGCGTGCGCGAAGTGCGGCTCTCGGCAGGCGCCGAGTTTGTCGTGCCGATCTGCGGCGATATGATGACTTTGCCGGGGTTGCCGCGCGTTCCGGCGGCGAACAACATCGAGATCGACGCCGAGGGCCGAATCACCGGCCTCTTCTGAGGTGGCGCCGGACGAGGTAAAGGCTTGGCGCCGGGCGGAGCGGCAGCGGCTGATCGCATTGCGCCAGGCCGCGCCGCCGGGCGAACGGCATGAGCGGAGCCGGGCGATCGAGGCCGCTCTACGTGGGTGGTGGCTCGAAGCGTGGCCCGGCGCGGTGCTCGGCGTCTATTGGCCGTTCCAGGCCGAGTTCGACCCCCGCCCGCTGATCGAATGGCTCACCGCGGCGGGTTCGGCCGTCGCGCTGCCGGTCGTGATCGACAAGCGCGGGCCGCTCGAATACCGCGCCTGGCGGCCGGGCGAACCGCTGGTCGACGGTGTGTGGGGCATTCCGATCCCTCAGAAGCCCGATGTCGTCCTGCCGCAGGCGGTGCTGGCGCCGCTCGTCGGGTTCGATCGCGATTGCTATCGACTGGGTTACGGCGGGGGATATTTCGACCGCACTCTTGCCGCCCTGCTCACCGCGCCCCCTGGCGATCGGCGTCGGTTTCGAATTGTCGCGGACTCGAGACGATCCATCCGCAGGATTTCGACATCCCGATGGATCTGATCGTCACCGAGGCCGGCATCCGGCGCCGAATGCCGGTTTGATCTGGATCAACGCCGGCATTGCCCGGCGCCGCATCCTCGTCGCAGCAAATGCGGAGGAGACGATGGCGCCCGGAGAGATTGCCGTTCTGACCCTGATCATCGGAGCATTCGTCGTTTTTGCAGGCACCCTGTTTTGGGAATCCCGCAGATGATGTCGGCATTAAATCAAGATTAATTTCATAAAAGTGTAACGTTACCCATTGATTCGATCAGGCCATATTGATGCCGTAAAGTATTTGTAGCATTTATTTTGCCGTGAATACCGAGGATGTATGGCCGGCTTGCCCAGATTTAACTTAATGGCTTGGCTGGCCTCCTCGGTTTGCGGCGGACCGTGCTGCCCGTCCTGGGAAGCTCGGTCCTCCCCAACTCGGAACGACTGTTGAGGAAATAGGCGAAGATGACCTATCGAATCTCCTATGACGATGGGGCGCCGATCTCGGTCAAGCAATGGCGCGGCCAGGAGACCCCGCGCAGCGAAACCTTTTCATCCGAGCAGGCCGCGTTGAAACGCGCGCGACAACTGCTCGACACCGGCCTCCACCATGGCATTGTGGTCAGCGACGGTGTCGGCAACACACTGGCAGGCGTGAGCCTGCAATTGAGGCTTGGCTATACCGCGGAATAACTCAAGTCGGAATGAAGGGGCGGCGCACCGGCCGCCCCTTTTGCTGTTTGGATCCGCCGCTTCTCAATAGCGCGGCGGAGGCGGGGTGGTCGCGGCGCCGGTGATCGCGCCAAGCGCGCCGCCCGCACCCGCACCGATCGCCGCTCCCGTGCCGCCGCCGGCAACGGCGCCGATCGCCGCCCCGGCGCCAGCCCCGATCAGGCCGCCGCCAAGTGCTCTTTGACCCGGATCGTAGGGATTTGTGCAGCCCGCCAAACCCAACACCAAGACGGCAGCGGCGATCGCTGTCGGGGGTCTTCTTCATCTCGTCTCCTTCCTTGCAAAAAAAGCCGCCCGCGGACGCGGAGCATTGATCTCCGCTTGCTGAACACATCCTCCGGTGATTGGGTTCCGCAATGCCGGGGGCTACCCGGAAAAGACCGGGAAAAGCAGCGCGCCGCTTCCCGTGTCAAAAATCGGGCATTCGCCGACCGATTCTAACAACTGGACAATATTGATCGCGAAGGGCGACAATAGAAGCCGCGTCCCGGGAATTGGATGCCGTCGCCGTCGTTGTCTACCGCAGAACCGATGAACCTTGCCATCCGCCATCCGCGAAGAGGACGAAAATGGCAATCGAAATGAAATGCCGCTGGCGGCAGATCGTCGGGATCGGCGTCATCGCAGCCGCGATGGGTTTCGCCGCGGCGCTCTCGCCGGCGCCCGCCGAAGCCCGCGTCTGGGTCAGCGTCGGTGTCGGGGCGCCGGCGCCTTGGGCCTGGGGCTATTACGCGCCGCCTCCTGCCTATTATTACCCATATGCTCCGGTCTATTACGGCTACCCATATGCCTACCCTTATTATCGCCATCCATGGGGACGCGCGCATTATTATTGGCGCCATCCGCACCCGGCCCATCATGGCCCGCATCGGCGGCATTGACCGCGCCGTGGCGTCGCATCTACGGGCGCCGGTCAGCGCTGCAGGTCGGGCGTCTGGTTCCAGCTGCGTCCGTCGAGCAGACGGCCCGCGGCGCGGCGTCCGACGCGGACCATTCGCTCGCCGAACCCATCCTGCGAGGCGGGCGCGAATTCGCCCCACTGCTTGAAGAAAAACGGGACGCCGGCCTCGACGCATTGATCGCGCAACAGACGCAGCCAATCGGCCTGCGCCGGCCGCGCCATGGCGCCGATCTCGCCGCCGGCGACGACCCAGTCGAGCGGCGGCAATGCCGGGCCTTCGGCCGGCGACCAGCGACCGTGGGCATCGTGCCGGGAATGCATCCCGAGCAGCGGATCGAAGCGACCCTCGCCGAGCGGCATCGCATCCGGCCGGACCGGGCCGAGCAGTGGCTCGAAGCACGCCCAGCGCAGCGCCGCCGGTGTTTCGATGAGATCGCGAACCCGATCCATCCGGTCCTGGTCCTCGACCGAGACGCCGAGCCACAAATTCGGCAGCGGCCACGGCTTGACTCCGATCGGGCCGCCGCCCGCCGCTGAGTATTCGACCCTGGCGAGACCCGCTTGCCAACGCCGTAGCGCCCTCGCCCGCCTTGCCGGGGCCGTGCGAGCATCGGGATGGGGAATTACGGGAAATGGCGGCGTCGACGCCTCGCCGCTCACCCACGCCGCCAACTTCTCGATCTCCAGCGCAATCCGCTGCGGCGTCCGCGGGTCGGCATAATAGGAGCGCATCCGCTCCGACCGCTTGGTCAGCACCAGGAACCGGTGCCAATCAGCAACAGTGACAACCGCATGTACGCGATCAAGGACCGCAATCCCGAGATCGGCATGAAACAGGTCGGTCATCGGGCCGACAAGGACGCGCCGCGGGTCGCGCCGGAACAGCGGCCAGGAGAGCAGATCCTCACGAACCCGTATCATGCCGGTCCAGGCTGCGCCGCCGCGGGCCATGCGCGTCAGGCCGTTATAGCGAGCCCCCGCCTTGCCGCCCATGCGGGCCAGTTGCGCCACTACCCGCATTGCATCGCAATGGTCGCAGCCGAGACTTATAGGCGAGCAGCCGAGGGTTGGGTTCCAGGTCGCATCGTACCACTCCGCTGCCTCGGCGGCGGCTCCGCGATCCGGCATGCCGCCGTCGCGATCGCTCGCCGGCGCGAGCCACAACTGGCGAACGGTGCCGTACAGAGCGCCTGTCAACCAGCCGCTCGCCGATGAGGCGCCCTGTTCCCGCCGTTGAATGACCCGCGCACCGGAGGATCCGTACATGACCTGCCTTGCCGGTTATTATCCAAATTAGACGTAAACTACAACTATATAATGTCATAGTTAACAATTCATATATTAATGGTTAACGGGACGCCCGGCGATCGGGCAGCACAACGACCCCGGCGGAGGACGACCGATGTCCCCCGCCGACTTGCCGATCGTGAAACGTGTTAGGCCGGATCGCCGGTGTCGGCTACGAGACCGGCGCAGACGATGCCGTATACCGCGCAGGCCTCGTCGTTTTCCGAGGTGTCGCCGCTGATCCCGACCGCGCCGACGATTTCCCCCGTGGCGTCGCGGATCAGCACGCCGCCCGGCACTGGAATGACCCGTCCGCCCGAGGCCGCGGTCAGCGCTTGAATAAAGGCCGGGTTGGCGGCGGCCCGCCGGGCGAATTCGCGACCGCCGAACCCCATGCCCAGAGCCCCCCAGGCCTTGCCGCCGGCGATCTCGGGCCGCAACAGGCTTGACCCGTCCTCGCGCTTCATCGCGCGCAATTGGCCGCCGGCGTCGAGCACCACGACGGTGAGCGGCTTGAACCCCAATTCCCGGCCTTTTTCGAGCGCCTTGTCGATGATCGTCGAGGCCTGGGCGAGGGTCGGCATCGGTCGGCTCCGTGAGATTCGGTTTCGGTGCTCGATAGACGTCTTCGGCTCAGTTGACTTGCCGGATCAGCCCAGCCCAGCGGTCCAGCGCTGGCAGAATTTCGTCGGCAGGCGCCGACGGCAGCGTCACGACGACGCGGGCAATTCCCTGGTCGCGATAGCGCTTCAGCCGGTCGGGGTCTTCCGGCGCGCCGAAGATCGTCACCGGCACCGAGGCGGGATCGCGTCCGGCATCGGTCGCCATCCGGCGGAATTCGGGCAAGTACTCGGTCACGTCCGTATATTGCGGCCGGCTCGCGTTCGGGACCCACCCGTTGCCGTAGCGGACCGCGCGGCGCGCGCTGTGCGGAAAGGCGCCGCCGACGATGACCGGCGGATGCGGCTTCTGTACCGGCTTTGGCCAGGTCTTCATCTTCGGGAAATCGACGATCTCGCCGTGATACTCGGGTTCCTCCTCGGTCCAGATCGCCTTCATCGCCTCGGTCTGCTCGCGCATTTTCTTGAAGCGGGTTTTGAATTCCGTGCCGTGGTCAGCCATCTCCTCCCGGTTCCAGCCGCCACCGATGCCGAAGAGGAAACGGCCGCCCGAGACCTGGTCGAGCGAGGCGACGGCCAGGGCGGTCTGGATCGTGTCGCGCTGGATGACGAGGCAAACCCCGGTTGCCACTTGTCAGGGTCCTGGTCGCCGCCGCCGCCACCGCTAGCGTCACGAACGGGTCCATCACATCGTAATATTGCCGCCCGAGCGCGCCGCCCGAGGCAGGCTGCGACAGGCGCGAACTGGGGATGTGCGAATGTTCGGGCGCCCATACCAACTCGAAGCCGCGTGCTTCGAGCGCCGCGGCGAGTTCGCCGGGCTTCATCGAATAATCGGTGAAAAACATCGACGCGCCGAAATCCATCGCCAAGCCTCCGAGTTTTTTGCTGTTGCCAGCTTAACCGCGATCGCGCTCCCCGGACCAGCCTCGATATCGGGCTGTGGTCCCGGACGGTGACTGCGGGGGGGGCCGTCGCGAACGTTGACGGTCAAGGCTACACCGGCCGATGAAATCTATGGTAGCCTCCGCGATGTTGTGGTTTGCGCCAGAGCCCGAAAATGGGCCGACAGACCGCCAACGGCGGGTCGCGCAAGCCCCGCGTCTGATCACAGGAGGCAACGATAATGAAGCCAAACCTTCGTGCGCTCGGCCCGGCGGTGTTCCTGCTGTTGGCGATGTTCTCGGGACAACCGGCGATGGCGCAAAAACAGGGCGGAATTTTGAAGGTCGCCCATTTCGACAGCCCGCCCAGCATGTCGATCCTCGAGGAATCGACGGTCGCGGCCAATCGGCCGATGATGGGGTGCCGCGCGGCAATCAGGGTGAGAACGGCACGTCAATCAGGATGAGAAAGCGCCGCTGGGTTTGTGACGCAGGGAGGGCGTAGCCCGACCGAAGTCGCGAATCCAGCGGCGGCGCGAACCCGGAGAGGGGCGCGCATCCGGCGATCGCAGCCGGCTGGATATGGAGCGGTTCTTCATACCGATGAGGAACCGCACTTGCCCGGCCGCCACATCACCGATTGCCAGATGAGGCTGTATATGAGTTTCCGTCAGACCGAGACGCCGGCCGTTTCCGCCGCCAAGGCCGGGTTCGCGACCTCCAGCGGCTATCGCTTCGAGCACGACTCTCGAATGCCCTCGCAAAAGAAAGCCCCGCGCGGCCGGCGGCGGCCCGATCCGCTGGGCGAGGTATGGGACAGCGAGGTGGTGCCGCTGCTGAAGAGCATCCCCGGTTTGCGGCCGGTCGCCATTTTCGACGAGATCCGGCGGCGCCACCCCGAGATCGGCGCCGGCATCCGCCGCACGTTGGAGCGGCGCATCCGTACCTGGCGGGCTCTGCATGGCACCGAGCAGGATGTCATCTTCCGGCAGGAGCACCCACCGGGTCGACTTGGGCTGTCCGATTTTACCGACTTGCGCGATCGCGGCGTCAGCGTCGCCGGGGTGCCGCTTGATCACCGGCTCTATCACTTCCGTCTGGCCTTCTCGGGCTGGGAGCACGCTCGTGTCGTGCTCGGCGGCGAAAGCTTCGTGGCGCTGGCCGAGGGCCTGCAGAATGCGCTGTGGGCGCTCGGCCGCGCCCCGTTGCAGCACCGCAGCGACAGCCTGTCGGCCGCCTTTCGCAATCTTGACGAGGACTCAAGGCAGGATCAGACCCGCCGCTACGAGGCGCTGTGCGCGCATTACGGCATGGAGCCGACCCGCAACAATCGCGGCATCGCACACGAGAACGGATCGATCGAAAGCCCGCACGGCCATCTCAAGCAGGCGATTGAGGACGCGCTGTTGCTGCGTGGCTCGCGCGACTTCGACAGCTTGGATGCCTACCGCTGCTTCATCGACGAGATCGTCGGCCGCCGCAACGCCCGACTGAAGAAGCGGCTGGAACTCGAGCGCCCGGCACTGCAGTCGCTGCCGGAGCGCCGCACGACCGATTACGAGGAGACGATCGTCATCGTCACCTCGACGAGCGGCTTCACGCTCAAGAAGGTGTTCTATTCGGTGCCGTCGCGACTGATCGGCCATCGCCTACGGGTGCGCCTGTACGACGACCGGCTCGACTGCCTTCTCGGCAGCACCCCGCTGATGACGCTGCGCCGTGGCCGGGCGCATCCCAGCGGCAAGCGCGGTCATGTCGTCGATTATCGGCATGTCATTCACGCCTTGCGGCGCAAGCCGATGGCTTTGCTCAACCTGGTTTATCGCGAGCAGCTCTTTCCACGCCGCGCCTACCAGCGCGCGTTCGAGGCGCTGTTGGCGGCCGACGGCGAGAAGCGGGCGTGCCGCACCATCGTCGGATTGCTGGCGCTGGCGCACGACCGCGCCTGCGAGGCCGAACTCGCCGGCATCATCGACGCCGAACTCGACGCCGGCAGACTGCCTGATCTGGACATCCTCGGCCGGCACTTCGGGCCCGATCCCGCCGCCATTCCAGACATCACCGTCAAACTAACGCCGCTGCATCTCTATGACGAACTCGGCATCGTCCGGGCGGGCGGTGCCGTATGAAGGCCGCCGACCCGATCGACACCGCCCGCGTCGAGCTGCTGCTCGCCGAGCTGCGCCTACCGGCCGTCAAACACGTCTGGGCGGCGCTGGCTGCCCAGGCCGACAAGGAAGGCTGGCCGGCCGCGCGCTTTCTGGCCGCGCTCGCCGAGCACGAGATGGCCGAACGCGTTCGCCGCCGCATCGAGCGTCATCTCGCCGAAGCCCGCCTGCCGCCCGGCAAGACCCTCGACACCTTCGACTTCGAGGCCGTTCCGGTGGTCAGCAAGGCGCAGGTCATGGCGCTCGCCGCCGGCGACGCTTGGCTCAACCAGGGCGCCAATCTCTTGCTGTTCGGCCCGCCGGGCGGCGGCAAGAGCCATCTGGCGGCAGCGCTCGGCTTCGCGCTCGTCGAAAACGGCTGGCGTGTGCTGTTCACCCGCACCACCGATCTCGTGCAACGGCTGCAGATCGCTCGTCGCGAGCTCGCCCTCGAAGCTGCGATCGCCAGGCTCGACAAATATCACCTACTGATCCTTGACGACCTCGCCTACGTCACCAAGGACCAGGCCGAGACCAGCGTGCTGTTCGAGCTGATCAGCGCCCGCTACGAGCACCGCTCGCTGCTGATCACCGCCAACCAGCCGTTCGGCGAGTGGGGCAAGGTCTTTCCCGATCCGGCGATGACCGTCGCCGTCGTCGACCGCCTCGTGCACCACGCGACGATCTTCGAGATGAACGTCGAAAGCTACCGCCGCCGCGCTGCCCTCGAACGCAAACGCGGCCCTGGACGGCCGCCCGTCACCGCGACAATCAAAGCCAACGCCTGATTGACGCTCAGCGACAATCAAACCTTGCGCCGCCCGCAATCAGCGACAATCATCCGGATGCCGCGACGCCGGATTCCCACCCTGATTGTCGCCGCTTTCCCATCCAGATCGCCGCGCTACAATGGGGGTCTTCAACAACCTGGTCATCTTCGACCAGCACGTCCCACAGAACAGCCCGAAATCGATCGTGCCCGATCTTGCCAAAAGCTGGGCATGGAACGAGGAGGGCACCGAGCTGACGATGCCGTTGCGCCAAGGCGTGAAATGGCACGACGGCAAGCCGTTCACCGCCAAGGACGTCATCTGCACCTGGGATCTGCTGACGGGCAAATCTGCCGAAAAGCTGCGCATCAACCCGCGCAAATCATGGTACGACAACCTCGAAAAGGTGACCGCGAATGGCGACTTTGAGGTCACGTTTCATCTGAAGCGCGCGCAGCCCTCGTTTCTCTCGCTGATGGCCTCGGGCTGGTCGCCGGTTTATCCCTGCCATGTATCGGCGCGCGAGATGCGTTCGCATCCGATCGGCACCGGCCCCTTCAAGTTCGTCGAGTTCAGGCCGAACCAGTCGATCACGGTGACCCGAAATCCGGATTACTGGAAGAAAGGGCTTCCTTATCTCGACGGGATCGAATGGGACATCATCAAGGACATGTCGACCCGGACCCTGGCTTTTATCGCCGGTCGGGAGGACTTGATCTATGGCGTGACGACCCCGGTATTGAAGCAGGTCAAGAGCGACGCCCCGCAGTCGATCTGCGTCGAGGCGACGGCGAACGTCAATCGCAATCTGATCGTCAACCGTGACAAGCCGCCCTTCGACAACGCCGATATTCGGCGGGCGATGTCGCTGACCCTCGATCGCAAGGCGTTCACCGACATCCTATACGAGGGCAAGGCCTATCCCGGCGCGGCGATGGAGCCTCCGCCCGATGGCCTATGGGGACTGCCCCCAGAGATGCTGAACGCGCTGCCGGGCTATGGACCTGATGTCGAAAAGAGCCGCGCCGCGGCCCGGAAATTGATGGAAAAGGCCGGCTACGGTCCCGACAAGAGGCTCCCGATCAAGGTGTCGGCGCGCAACGTTTCCTATTACCGTGACCCGGCTGTGATCCTGATCGACCAGCTGAAGCAGATCTACGTCGACGGCGAGCTCGAAACGCTCGACACGACCCAATGGTATCCGATGCTGATGCGTAAGGATTACAGCGTCGGAATGAACATCACCGAAAGCGAAGTCGACGATCCCGACACTCAGTTCTACGAGAACTTCGTGTGCGGGGCGCATCGAAACTATACCAACTATTGCAACAAGGCGGTCGATGCGCTGGTCGATCAACAGTCACGCACAACCGACCTCGAGAAACGCCGCAAGCTGGTGTGGGAGATCCAGAAGAAGCTCGTCGAGGACGATGCCCGGCCGGTCATCTTCTACCCGACCGGTGTGACCTGCATGCAGCCGAAGCTGAAAGGCCTGACGATCATGGTCAACAGCATCTACAACGGCTCGCGCTTCGAAGACCTCTGGCTCGCCGACTAGGACGGCCGCGGCGCGACGGGCGGGGTCGGCAATACTCCGCCCGATTGCTGTTGTCGCTGCGCGGACCCCGCCTCCGAAATGTGCTAGACTGCACGCTCCGCGCGTGGCGACGAGGCGCCGATGATCGATTACCGCAGCGACAACACCGGAAGGGCCGCCCCCGAAATCCTCGACGCGATGGTCCGGGCGAACCGCGATACGGCGTTGGGCTATGGCGGCGACGAATGGACCGCGCGGCTGCAACAGCGCTTTGCCGATCTGTTCGAGACCGCGGTGCGGGTCTTTCCGGTCGCCACCGGCACCGCCGCCAACGCCTTGGCGCTCTCCGCGCTGGGTCCGTCCTGGGGCCTCGTCTATTGCAGCGAGGTCGCGCACATCAACACTTCGGAGGCCAACGCCGCCGGGTTCTTCGGTGGCGGCCTGAAACTCGTTTCGATCGCCGGCGCGCATGGCCGTATCGATGCCGACCGCCTCGCCGAAGCGCTCGCGGCGATCGGGCCGGGGCAGATCCATCGCGGCCAGCCGAGTGCGGTCAACCTGACGCAGGCGACGGATCAAGGTGCGGTCTACACGCTCGACGAAATCCGCGCCGTGACGGCGGTTGCCAAGGCGCGCGGGCTCAGGACGCACATGGACGGCGCGCGGTTTGCCAACGCATTGGCGCGGCTCGACTGCAGCCCGGCCGAGGCAAGCTGGCGCTCGGGTATTGACATCATGTCGTTCGGGGCCACCAAGAACGGCGGCGCGCTGTGCGATGCGGTCGTTGTCTTCGCGCCGGAACTCGCCGACGGGCTGGCCGTGCAATTGCGACGCGCCGGGCAGGTGTGGTCGAAGATGCGTTTTGCCTCGGCGCAACTGATCGCCTATGTCGAGAACGGGCTGTGGCTCCATATGGCGCGGGCCTCGAACGCGATCGCGGCGCGCATCGCCGCCGGGTTGCGCGATATTCCGGGCGCCCGCCTGCTGGCGCCCGTCGAGGCCAACGAGATCTTTCTCGAACTGCCCAGCGCCGCGATGGACGCGCTCGAAGCCGACGGATTTCTGTTCTACCGCCGCAGCGCCACACTCGCCCGTTTCGTCTGCCGCTTCGATACGACGGCAGCGGAAGCCGACGCGCTCCTCGCCGCGCTGGCCCGCAATCTCACCCCGTCTCGCGCCGCCGAATAGGCCACGCCGCCATTCGAAGGCGGAGCGCGCTCGGTTTACTCGATCGCGGCGCCGGCGCCACCCCACCAGTAGACGCAGACGAACAGGAACAGCCAGACCACGTCGACGAAGTGCCAATACCACGCCGCCGCCTCGAAGCCGAAATGGTGGTCGGGCTTGAAGTGGCCGCGCCAGGCGCGCATCAGGCAGACGAACAGAAAAATCGTGCCGATGATCACGTGAAAGCCGTGAAAACCGGTCGCCATGAAAAACACCGACGGGTAGATGCCGCCGGTAAAACTGAAAGCGGCGTGGCTGTATTCATAGGCTTGGCACGAGGTGAAGCAGATGCCGAGAAAGACGGTCAGCGCCAAGCCTTGCAATAGGCCGTTGCGATTCCCTTCGAGCAGCGAGTGATGCGCCCAGGTGACCGTCGTCCCCGACAGCAGCAGGATCAGCGTGTTCAAGAACGGAAATTCGAACGGGTCGAAGGGATGAATGCCCTTCGGCGGCCACACGCCGTCCACCGGATAGAGGCTCGACGAGAAGAACGCCCAGAAGAAGGCCGAGAAGAACATCACCTCCGACGCGATGAAGAGCGCCATCCCGTAGCGCATTCCGAGCTGCACGACCGGCGTGTGGTGACCCTGGAATGTCGCCTCGCGGATCACGTCGCGCCACCACACCGCCATGATCCCGAGCACGCAGAGCACACCGATGACCAGCAAGGTCCAGCCATGGCCGTGCATGAAGAGGATGCCGCCGCCGGCGAGCAGTCCGGCGGCGACCGCACCGACGATCGGCCATGGGCTCGGATCGACCAGATGATAGGGATGCTTCGGCGCGGCGTGGGTTTCGCTCATCGGCGCGGGCCTCGATTGATCAATTCACGGTGCGGGGCGGAGCGGCGGCCGCGGTCGGACCCGGCTGCTCGGCGGCGCGGAACATCGTATAGGAGAGCGTGATCGACCGAACCTCGCTGGTGTCGGGATCGGTCAGGAGATCGGGGTCGACAAAGAACGTGACCCCCATATCGACGCTTTGCCCCGGCCGCAAGGTCTGATTGCTGAAGCAGAAGCATTGCAGTTTGTCGAAATAGATCCCGACCTTGGTCGGGGTCACGTTGTACACTGCCCGCGCCGTCACCGGCGCCGCGCTGTGGTTGACGGCGCGGAAAAAGACCTGGTTCTGGGCGCCCGGATGCACCTCGAGCCTGTTCGTCAGCGGGCGGAATTCCCAGTCGAGGCCGGGTGCGGTCTGCGCGTCGAAATCGACCGTCACCAGCGTCTTGGCGATCCGCTCCGGCGCCGCCGCGGCACGCTGTGTGGTGCCGCCGAAGCCGGTCGCCGCGCAGAATACGCGATAGAGCGGCACCGAGGCGAAGGTGAGCCCGATCATCGCCGTGACGACTGCGAAGAGCGGCACGACGATCGCGCTCTTGCGGCGCCGGCGCGGAGCATCGTGTCCGGTCATCTCTAGCCCGTCATCTTGACGATGGCGACCGCATAGAAGAGCGCTGCGAGCGCGACCAGCACGAGACCCAGCGCGCGGTTGCGCGCGCGCACAGTACGCCGGCGCTCGCTATCCTCGTCCATCGCGGTCACCGCAAGCCTCCGACCGGCCATCCCGCCGCGCGGTCGACGAGCAAGAGGCTGAACACCAGGAACAGGTAAAGCAGCGAATAGGCGAACATCCGGCGGGCGCTGCGATCGGTGCGGTCACGCAATACCTGCACCGCCAACGCCGTGAAGGCGATGCTCAGCGCCAGCGCGCCCAACCCGTATACCACGCCGGCAACGCCCAGCAGCCAGGGTGCCGCTGCCACCGGCCACAGCACCACCGTATAGAGCAGCATCTGCCGCCGGGTCTCGGCCGGCCCGGCGACGACCGGCAGCATCGGTACCCCGGCGGCGGCATACTCCTCGCTGCGGTAGAGCGACAATGCCCAGAAATGCGGCGGCGTCCAGAAGAAC
Organism: uncultured Alphaproteobacteria bacterium; assembly: GCA_963799085.1. GTDB lineage: Bacteria > Pseudomonadota > Alphaproteobacteria > ATCC43930 > CGMCC-115725 > AP-15. Next base: position 49,830 of record CAWCWA010000027.1, read on the forward strand.
ACGATCGCAAACAGCGCCACCGCGCCCCAGCCGATATCGCCGGTCACCGCGGCCCAGCCGATCAGCGGCGGAAAGGCGCCGGCCGCACCTCCGATGACGATGTTCTGCGGCGTCCGCCGCTTCAGCCAGATCGTATAGACGAGGACGTAAAAGGCGATCGTCAGCGCCAGGAGCCCGGCCGCGACCCAGTTGACGGCGAGCCCCATGACCAGCACCGATCCGACCCCGAGTACGACGCCAAAGCCCAACGCCTCGCCCGGCAGCATGCGGCCCGATGGCAAGGGCCGCTGGGCGGTGCGGCGCATCACAGCGTCGATGTCGCGGTCGTACCACATGTTGATGGCGCCAGCCGCGCCCGCGCCCATCGCGATGCAAAGGATCGCGACCGCGGCCAGGACCGGGTGCAGACGGCCCGGCGCCACCGCGAGCCCGACGAGCCCGGTGAACACCACCAGCGACATCACCCGCGGCTTCAGGATCTCCCAATAATCGGCGACAGCCGCCCCCGACGCCGCCGGCAACGACAGGCTGACGGCGGCGGGCGGTCCTGCGGACAACAGTCGAGACACCAAACACACCCGCTTCTCAGGAAATCACCGGCAACTCGTCATAGCTGTGGAACGGCGGCGGCGAAGAGACCTTCCATTCCAGCGTCGTGGCGCCCTCGCCCCAGTAGTTCTCGCCAACCCGTTTGCCGTAGAGGAGCGTGTGGAACACGATAAAGACGAAGAACAGGGTCGAGGCGTAGGAAATGTAGGCGCCGATCGAGCAGACGAAGTTCCAGCCGGCAAAGGCGTCAGGATAGTCGGCGATGCGCCGCGGCATGCCCGCCAGCCCGAGAAAGTGCATCGGGAAGAAGGTCAGGTTGACGCCGATGAAGCTGGTCCAGAAGTGGATCTTGCCGAAGGTCTCGTTATAGGTGCGCCCCGACATCTTGCCGATCCAATAGTAGAACCCGGCGAAAATCGAGAACACCGCGCCGAGAGACAGCACGTAGTGGAAATGCGCGATCACGTAATAAGTGTTGTGCAAGGCGAAATCGACGCCGGCATTGGCCAAGACGACGCCGGTCACGCCGCCGACCGTGAACAGAAAGATAAAGCCCATCGCCCACAGCATCGGCGTCTTGAACTCGATCGAGCCGCCCCACATCGTCGCGATCCAGGAGAAAATCTTGACCCCGGTCGGCACCGCGATGACCATCGTCGCCGCGGTGAAATAGGCGCGCGTGTCGACCGAAATGCCGGTCGTGAACATGTGGTGCGCCCAGACGACAAAGCCGATCACGCCGATCGAGACGATCGCATAGACCATGCCCAGATAACCGAAGATCGGCTTTTTCGAGAAGGTAGAGACGACCTGCGAGATCATGCCGAAACCGGGCAGGATCAGGATGTAGACTTCGGGATGGCCGAAGAACCAGAACAGGTGGAGGAACAGCAGCGGGTCGCCGCCGCCTGACGGATCGAAGAACGTCGTGCCGAAATTACGATCGGTCAGCAGCATTGTGATCGCGCCCGCCAAGACCGGCAGCGATAGCAGCAGCAGGAATGCGGTCACGAGGATCGACCAGCAGAACAGCGGCATCTTGTGCAGCGTCATGCCCGGCGCGCGCATGTTGAAGATCGTCGTGATGAAGTTGATCGCGCCCATGATCGAGGAAGCGCCGGCCAGATGGATCGACAGGATCAGCATGTCCATCGCCGGGCCGGGGCTGCCGACCGGGCCGGACAATGGCGGATAAAGCGTCCAACCCACGCCCGCGCCGCCGCCCACCATCGTCGATCCGATCAGCAGGGCGAAGGACGGCACCAGCAGCCAGAAGCTGATGTTGTTCATGCGCGGGAAGGCCATGTCAGGCGCGCCGATCATCAGCGGCACCATCCAGTTGCCGAACCCGCCGATCATCGCCGGCATGACCGTAAAGAAGATCATGATCAGGCCGTGCGCCGTGATCAGCACGTTGTAGACCTGATGATCGGCGATGAAATGGTTGTCGGGATGCATCAGTTGGATGCGCATCAGGACCGAAAAGGCGCCGCCGATCAGCCCGGCGACGATGGCAAAGATCAGATAGAGCGTGCCGATATCTTTGTGGTTGGTCGAAAACAACCAACGGGCGATAAAACCCGGGTGACCGTGGCCGCCGCCATAGGCATGCCCGCCATGGCCATGCGCCGCGGCGTCGTGCACTTCGCGCTCGTAAGTCATCTGCGAGCCTCTTTGTCTGCGTCGCCGGACGGCGTCGGCCGAACGGCCTGCGGCGTCGTGGCCGCGACCTGCACCGCGCCGCCGCCCCTCTCGTTATGAACGAACTTCTTCTGCGCATCGGCGAGCCATTTTTCGAAATCGGGCTTGGAGAGCGCAACAACCTTGATCGGCATAAAGGCGTGGTTGACGCCGCAGATCTGGTTGCACTCGCCGTAATAGGTGCCCGCCCGCTCGACCCTGAACCAGGTGTGGTTGAGACGGCCGATCACCGCGTATTCCTGGACCCCGAAGGAGGGGATGAACCAGCTGTGCATGACGTCGGTCGAGGTCACGAGCGCCTGCACATTCGCTTGGACCGGCACGACGAGCGGGTTGTCGACGTCGAGCAGGCGCTTCTGTCCCGGCTTCAGGTCTGCATCGGGAATGATGTTGCTGTCGAAGCTGAGGCCCTTGTAGTCCGCATATTCATAGGTCCAATACCATTGATGACCGGTGACCTTGATCGTCATGTCCGGAGGCGGTACCCGGTCCATGTAATACATCAGCTTGAACGACGGGATTGCGATGATCACCAAGATCAGCACCGGGATCACGGTCCACAGGATTTCGATGACGCCATTGTGCGAAGTGTGCGACGGCGTCGGGTTGCGGCGATGGTTGAACCTCACGATCACGTAGAGCAGCAGCCCCATCACAAACAGGGCGATCAGGAAGATGATGACCAGCAACTCGTCGTGAAACGCCGACAACCGATCCTTGACCGGCGTCGCCGGCGGCTGCATGCCGAGTTGCCATGGCCGTGGTTCCGCCGCCCAGGCCACTGCCGCCATCGCGACCACGACGAGGACGGCCAGCATCCCGGCCGCGAATATCCGCCCGGCCCCTGACGTTCTCAGTAGCCTTGTCACCCGCACCATGCGTCCGCCGCCTCCAATTCCTTCGCAAAGCCCGGCGCCCCGTAGCAAGGAGCGTTTCGAACGGCGTTTGAAATTCGCGACATCCGCCCCCCGCGCCGCCCTATGCCGGCCGCAGCCGCCGGCGCCGCTCCCCGACCGGATGCGGCAAAGCCAGGAAAAACTACACCAAAGCCCGAACGCGCGACAACCGGCTCAGCCCCGGCCTAACCCGTTGCGGCAAGCAGCCGCAGGCATCTTCGATCGCTATCAGGCCGTGCCGCCGATGGCGTCTTTCGCCCGCGTGCGCCCGAGGCCATATTGGCAGGAACAAATCGATGGAGTTGCGCATGACCGACCTCGCCCAGACCGACGCCTTGTTCTTCGAGCGCACCGGCATGGACCAGAGCCGCGTCGAGGCGATCGTCGCCGAGGCTCTGCGCGGCATGGACGACGGCGAACTGTTTCTCGAATACAGCCAGTCCGAGAGCCTGGCGCTCGACGACGGCCGCATCAAGAGCGCCAGTTTCGACACGACGCAGGGGTTCGGTCTGCGCGCCGTCGCTGGCGAAGCCGCCGGCTATGCCCACGCCTCCGAGCTTTCCGAGGCGGCGATCCGGCGCGCCGCGGCGACGGTGCGGGCGGTGGCGAGCGGCCACTCCGGCACGATGGCGCTGCCGCCACCCGGCACCAACCGCATCCTCTACACCGACGCCAACCCGCTGGGCCTCGTTGATCTTTCCGCCAAGACCCGCCTTCTCGCGGAAATTGACGCCTACGCCCGCAGCCGCGATCCGCGCGTCAAGCAGGTCATGGCCTCGTTGAGCGGCGTGTGGCAGGGCGTCCAGATCGTTCGCGCCGACGGCAGCCGCGTCGCCGACATCCGCCCACTGGTGCGGCTTGGCGTGGCGATCGTCGTCGGCGAGGGCGATCGCATGGAGACCGGCTCCTCCGGCGCCGGCGGCCGCGTCGACCTACGATCGCTATCTCGATCCGCAGCAATGGAAGGCGCAGGTCAACGAAGCGCTGCGCCAGGCTCTGGTCAATCTGGGGGCGGTGCCGGCGCCGGCGGGCGAGATGACCGTCGTCCTCGGCTCCGGCTGGCCCGGCGTCATGCTGCACGAGGCGATCGGCCACGGGCTCGAAGGCGACTTCAACCGCAAGAAGACATCGGCTTTCTCCGGTCTGATCGGCGAACGCGTCGCGACCAAGGGTGTGACCGTCGTCGATGACGGAACCCTGCCCGACCGTCGCGGCTCGCTGACCGTCGACGACGAGGGCACGCCGTCGAACTACACCGTGCTGATCGAGGACGGGATCCTGAAGGGCTACATGCAGGACCGCATGAACGCGCGGCTCCTCGGCATGCGGCCGACCGGCAACGGCCGCCGCGAGAGCTTCGGCCATCTGCCAATGCCGCGCATGACCAACACCTACATGCTGGCCGGCAACCATGACCCGCAGGAGATCATCGGTTCGGTCAAACGCGGGCTCTATGCCGTCAATTTCGGCGGCGGTCAGGTCGACATCACCTCCGGCAAATTCGTCTTTTCCGCCTCCGAGGCCTATCTGATCGAGGACGGCAAGGTCGGTCCCGCGGTCAAGGGAGCCACTTTGATCGGCAACGGCCCCGACGCGCTGACCAAGGTCACGATGATCGGCAACGATCTGCGCCTCGACGACGGCATCGGCACCTGCGGCAAGGACGGGCAGAGTGTCCCGGTCGGCGTCGGCCAGCCTTCCCTGCGCATGGACGGGCTGACGGTCGGCGGCACCAACGCGTGATCGCTGGCGCCGTTCGGGTGCTGCCTCGCACGGGATCGGGTGTTGCCGGCTGGATCGTCGCGGCATTTGTCGCCATGGCGGCGGCCAGCGCCCCGACCGCGGCGGCTTTCGCCTGCAGTGATTTTGCCGCCGCACCCTCGACCCGCTGGACCCTGACGACCGAAAACGGCGTCTCGTGGCTCGTGACACCCTGCGGCGAGCGCTTCTTCAGCCTCGGCGTCAATGTCCTCGACGGCGGCAACGGCGAGCACGCGAAGGTGGGAAGCGCCTATTCCGGCTATCGATGGCAGGCCTTCGCCCCCACTCTTGCGGCATGGGCCGATGATACCCGAAGCCGGCTTCTCGCCTGGGGGTTCAACAGTGCGGGCGCCTGGTCCTTAGCCCCGCAGCAGCTCCGGCTCCCGACCATAGTCAACCTCGAACTCGGCCGGCTCGCACGCTTCCATTGGTTCGACCCGTTCGCGCCCGATACCGAGGCGCGGATGACCGCGCTCGCCCGCGAGCTTGTGGCACCCTACCGCGATTCGCCCTATCGGATCGGCTATTTCTCGGACAACGAAGTCGGGTGGTGGGCCGGAGCGCTCTTCACCTGGTATTCAAAAAAGCCGGCCGAATTCGGCGACAAAACAACGCTGGGTCGAGCTGCTGCGGCAGCACTACAAGAACGACTGGGCGAAATTCCTCGCCGATTTTCAGCCGCCGCCGGGGGTCGATTCCTGGGATTCGCTGCTGGCGGCGACCGAGGTCACTCATATGCGCCCCGGCGGGGCCGGCATCCATGCGGTGCGCGAATGGACCGGCATCGTCGCCGAGCGTTATTACGCGCTCGCCGAAAAGGCGATCCGCGCCGCCGATCCGGAGGCGCTCTATTTCGGCGACCGGCTGCCGATCTACTACGACCCGGCGGCGGTGAAGGCGATGGCGCGCCACGTCGACGTAATCGCTACCAACTACAACGTCGACAGCGGCGACGGCTGGGTTGCCGACTATTTTTTCGACGGGCTTAGGAAATTGTCGGGCGGCAAGCCGGTGCTGGTTTCCGAATGGTTTTTCGCGGCCGCGCAGAACCGCAGCGGCAACCGCAACAACGGCCATTTGATGACGGTCGCGACCCAGGCCGAGCGCGCCGCGGGTGCGGCGGCGGCTACCCGCAACTTCGCGCTGATCCCGCAGGTCATCGGCGCCCATTGGTTCCAGTATTACGACCATCCCAAAGGCGGGCGGAGCGACGGCGAGGATTACGATTTCGGACTGGTCGATACCGAGAACCGGCCCTACGAAGAGCTGACCGCCGCACTCGGCGCCGCCAACCGGCGCGCGGTGGAGCTTCATGCCGGGGCAAGCGCCGCGCCGCCAACGCCGGCTGGCCGTACGTTCCAAGTGCCGCATGCGACGATCGACGTCGCTGATCGATCGCTCGCCGATTGGCCGAAACCGGCGAGCCTGCTGCCCCGCCTGACGCCAGCACCAGGGGCGGTCGAATTCGCCGAGGCTTATCTCTCGTGGAGCGAGCACGGGCTCGCCCTGGCGACGATCGGGCAGGATTATTTCGAGCATCGATCTTCTGGCGTATGACGGCTCGTTTCCACTGGTCGACGCCTATCGCATCGAACTCGGCGTCGATCTTCGGCGCCGGACCTCGCCGCTTCACGCTGTTCTTCATCCCGCCGCGAACCAAGGTCCGCGACCACCCGCCGATGACCGCGCGAACTCTGCGCCGGTCCGGCGCAGCAGGCGATCCTGCACGGCTGCGCCCCGGTGGCGGGCGCCGAGGCGGTTTATTTCGGCGCCGACCAGCCGCGCATCACCGCCGAACTGCTGATCCCCTGGTCGGCGCTCGGGATCGGCCCGCCGCGGCCGGGCATGAGTCTGCGCGCCGAGGTCACGGTCACCTCATGGGATCGCGAGCGTTCGATGTCGCTGTCCGGCCATGCTCCGGCGACAACGATGAAAAATCCCGGCGGCTGGGTCCCGATGCGGCTCGGCAACGGCGCGCAGATGATCCAGTCCTCGCCTTTGCCGGCGCTGCCGGCCCCGGGCTAGTAGGCGTAGTCGGTAAACACTGGATCGATTTCGCCGTGCCAACGCGTGGCGAAATCGTCGAGCAGATCCTCGGCCGGGGTGCGGCCCGATCCGGCGATCGAAAAGAGCGGGTCGAGGAAGTGCGTCTCGTCCTCGCCTGCCGTATTACGGCGGGCGCGGCGGTGCAGCCCCTCACGGGCGATCTCGAGCACTTCGAGCGCGACGTCGCGCAATGTGCGGGTGCGCAGCGGCGTCGCCAGCGCCATTCGCGGTACTTGCGCGCGCATCGCCTCGTGCTGTTCGGCGGTCCAGTCGGCGATCAGATCATAGGCGGCGTCGAGCGCGGCCGGATCGTGAAGCAGCCCAACCCACAATGCCGGCAATGCGCAGAGCCGCCGCCACGGGCCGCCGTCGGCGCCGCGCATTTCGAGAAACTGCTTCAAGCGGACTTCTGGAAAGGCCGTCGTCAGATGGTCGGACCAATCGCCGATCCGCGGCAATTCGCCGGGCAAGGCCGGCAGCCGGCCGGCGATAAAATCGCGGAACGACTGCCCGCTCGCATCAATATAACGGCCGTCGCGGTAGACGAAATACATTGGCACGTCGAGCATCCAGTCGACATAGCGCTCGAAGCCGAAGCCCGGTTCGAAAACGAACGGCAGGGTGCCGCAACGGTCGGGGTCGGTGTCGGTCCACACCAGGCTGCGCTGGCTCAGAAAGCCCGTCGGCTTGCCCTCGACAAACGGCGAATTGGCGAAGAGTGCGGTCGCCACCGGCTGCAACGCCAGGCCGACTCGGAATTTCTTCACCATGTCGGCTTCCGACTGATAGTCGTGGTTCGTCTGCACGGTGCAGGTGCGCAGCATCATGTCGAGTCCAAGCCGGCCTTTCTTCGGCATGTAGTCGCGCATGATGCGGTAGCGTGCCTTGGGCATCCACGCGATGTCCTCGCGCCGCCATTTCGGGTCGAAGCCCAATCCGATCATGCCAAGCCCCAGTTCGTCGCACACCTCGCGCACCTGGCGCAGGTGCTCGTGCACCTCGTCGCAGGTCTGGTGCACGGTTTCGAGCGGCGCGCCGCTCAGCTCGAACTGGCCGCCGGGTTCGAGCGTGATCGAACATCGCGCGTCGTTGCTGAGTGCTATCGTGTTGCCGTTCTCGACCACCGGCTTCCAGCCGAACCGTGTCATCCCGTGCAGCAGCGCGGCGATCCCGTCCGGACCGTCATAGGGCACACGGCGCCGATCGGTGCGGCGAAAGACAAATTTTTCATGCTCGGTGCCGACGCGAAACGCCGAGGGCGGCTTCGACCCGGCCTCGAGGTATTCGACAAGCTGGCGCTTGTCGGTGATCGGCGCGCCGGGCGCGCTCGGCATCGTGGTCATTCTCGGTGAGACCCCCGTTCAATTCTGCTGTCGGGCGCGCGTCGTCATCGGGGCGCGGCGGCGGTGCCAATCGCCGGCGATTGCCTGCACCGCCGCCAAGGCGGCCACGACGGCGGTGTCCGCGCGCAGGACCCTCGGACCGAGCCGGACGCGGGTAGCAAAGGAGAGTTTCGCCATATGGTCAAGCTCGGATTGGTCGAACCCGCCCTCAGGCCCGACCAGAAGCGCCGCCGGCAGGGAAAGGGCTCGCGCGGCCTCGGCGATCGGTTCGCCGCCCCCGGTCTCGTCGCAGACGAGGAGCGGCCGGCCGGCGGGCCATCGTTCCAGCACCCGGCCGAGCGGTTCCGGCGGGTGCAGCGCCGGCGCCGACAGGCGTTCCGATTGCTCGGCCGCCTCAATCGCATGCGCCCGCAGCCGGTCGAGATTGAGCCGTTCCACGGCGGTCCGGAGGGTCCAGACCGGCCACAGCGCCGAGGCGCCCAACTCGCTTGCCTTTTCGACGAGCCAATCGATCCGCCCCCGTTTCAGTGGTGCAAAGAGGAGCCAGAGATCAGGCTCGGGTTCGGGCGCCCGGAGATGGCAACCGACCATGAGTTCGGCGCGGTTCCTCGCCGGTTCGACAAGCCGGCAGAGCCACTCGCCGTCGCTTTCGTTGAAGGCTCTGACCGCCGCGTCAGGCCCGAGGCGCAATACCGTCCGCAGATAATGCGCCTGGCCGGCGGTCAGCGGCGCATTCTGTCCGGACGCCAACCCGACGGGAAGGTAGAGGCGCGGCGCCCGAGTGCCAGCCATCCGCTCCCGCCGGGATCAGCCGAGGCTAGTTGACGAAGCGGTAGAGCCTGGCGGCGTTGTCGCAGACGATCTTCCGGCGGGTCGCAGCCGGCAGATGGCCGAGTTCGCGCTCGATATACTCCTGCGAGTTCAGGCCAGATGCCGTCCGGGTGCGGGAAGTCCGAGGCCCACATGACGTTGTCCTCGCCGATGTCGTCGACCAGCTTGGTGCCGATCGGGTCCGTCTGATAGGTCGCATAGCACTGGCGCCGCCAGTATTCGCTCGGCCGCATCTTCAGATCGAGCTCCTTGAACTGGTCTTCCCACTCCGCGTCCATGCGGTTCAGCACGTAGGGAATCCAGCCGATGCCGGCCTCGCCGATCACCACCTTGAGGTTCGGATGGCGCTCCAACACGCCGGAAAAAATCATCGACAGCAGCACATCCGACATCACCATCTGGAAATTGGTGATGCCGGCGGCGCGGGCGGCGAGTTGCGTCTTCGGCGCGAGCTTGGACAAATCCGGCCGGTTGCCGCCGCCGATCGTGTGGAAGTGCAATGGCAGCCCGCTCGCCGCGATCGCGGCCCAGACCGGCTCCCACCACGGGTCCCATAGGCGAGCCATGTCGTGGCGCCGCGAGATCTCGACGCCGCGCACCGCACCCTCCTTCGCCACCCGCGCGATCTCATCGGTCGCCGCGTCGATATCATGGTTCGGGATGCAGGCGAGCCCGGCAAAGCGGTCGGGATGGCTGTTGCAGAACTCGGCAAGCCAGTTGTTGTAGATGCGCAGCATCTCGAGGGCGGCCTCGTCATCGTTGATGCGCATCGAGGCGCCGAGGATGCCGTACAGCACCTCGGCCTGGACGCCGTCGCGGTCCTGGTCCTTGATCCGCAATTCGGGATCGGTCATCCGGCGGATGCCCTTCTTGCCGTCCTCGTAGATCCCCTCGGAGGCCATCCGGTCGGAGCGATGAATCTTGCCGGGCTCGTAGAGCCGTCCGGCCGAGCCCATGCCGTTCATCAGCCCGAAGGAGGCGCCGGCCTTGGTCACCCATTCCTTGCCGCGCGGCCCCTCGGTCACATACGGCATGCGGTCCTTCATCGCCGAGGATGCGTTTTGGGTGAACAGGTCGGGCGGCAGCCAGATCAGATCGACGTGGCTGTCGGCCGAGATCACATCGTATTTCATTGGCATATCCTCCGTGCGGACGCGGCGTTAGCATGCCCCGAACGCACCGGGCGTGCGACTGAAATCTACCGGGAAAGGCGAAACTGGCGATGGACGAGGGGCGCGCGAACCGGCCGTTGGCGGATGTGACGGTGATCGATTTCGGCCAGATTTTTCAGGGCCCCTACGCGACCCTGCTGATGGCCAAGGCCGGCGCCTTCGTGATCAAGATCGAGCCGCCGCGGGGCGAGCCCGGCCGCCGCCGCGCCGATCCCGGCAAGAGCGCCACCTTGCCGTTCGCGATGCTGAACCAGAACAAGCACGCGGTGACCTTGAACCTCAAGGAACCGCGCGGCCGCGAACTCCTGTTCCGCATGGCCCGGCGCGCCGACGTGCTCCTCGAAAACTTCGCGCCCGGCACGATGGACGGCCTCGGCGTCGGCTGGAGCCGGCTGCACGAGATCAACCCGCGCCTCGTCTACGCGACCGGCACCGGCTACGGCATCAGCGGTCCCGACCGCGACAATCTCGCGATGGATTTCACGATCCAGGCGGCCTCGGGGATCATGAGCGTGACCGGCTTTCCCGACGGCCCGCCGGTCAAGGCCGGCCCGACGCTCGTCGATTTCATGGGCGGCATCCACCTCTATGCCGGGGTGCTGACCGCACTCTACGACCGCGACCGCAGCGGTGTCGGCCGGCTCGTCGAGGTCGCGATGGAGGAGACCGTCTATTCGGCCCTCGCCGGCAGCTTCGATTATTACTACCGCACCGGGAAGATGCCGCCGCGCACCGGCAACCGCCAGGCCGGGCTCAACAGCGCGCCCTACAACGTCTATCCGACCAATGACGGCTATGTCGCGATCCATGTCGTGACCGAGGCGCATTTCCAGAACCTGCTGAAGGCGATGGGCCGCGAGGATCTGAAGGACGATCCGCGCTTCGCCACCAACGCCGGTCGCGTCGCCCATATGGACGAGACCGACGCGCTCGTCGCCGAATGGACCAAGACGCTCGGCAAGATGGAGGTCTTCGCCCGCACCAAGGAATTCCGCATCCCGTGCGCGCCGGTGCGCACCGCCCCCGAAGTCATGAACGACCCGCATATGCACGCGCGCGGCATGCTCGCGCATATCGATCATCCCGAACTCGGCGACATCGTCGTGCCGTCGCACGCCGTTGCGCCTGCACGGCACCGACCCGGTCGAACCCGGCCCGAGCCCGACGATCGGCCAGCACAACGACCGAGATCTACGGCAACTGGCTCGGCCTCTCGCCCGCCGAGCTTGCCGAATTGCGGTCCGGAGGGGTGATTTGACGCGGACAGCGGCTGCTATACCGGCACGCCTGAGATCGGGCCGAATCCGAGATTGTTTTCGACCGACTTTGACGCCCGGCAGGGCCGTAGCCGCCCTTTCGGCCATGGCGGCCTCCTCGGCGTTTTCGACAATCCCCCAAAGCCGGACATTGCCGTCGCGCACGATGACGTTGACGAGGGCCGCGCTCAACTCGGGCTTGTCGAGCAGAACCTTCATCAAGTCGGTACGGATTTGCCGGTCTCCCTCCGCCCCGGGCTCATGGTGCTCGACAATCGTGTTGGCGAGGCCATGCAGCAGGTTGGCGCGGCTGACGATGCCGGCGAGCTTGCCGTCGCTGAGCACCGGGACGCGCTTGATGTGATGTCGCTCCAACAACGCGGCGATTTCGTTGAGCGGCGTATCCTCGTCCACGGTGATCACGTCTCGCGTCATCACCTCGCCGGCGGTGCGGCCGTGCGCCTTTTCGTATGACACTGTCTGGCCGGCGAAAACCGCCTCCAGCCACCACGGACGGGGCGCCGGCGCGGCTTGCGCCTTCGGGACGCAGCAGGTCGCCCTCGCTGACGATACCGACGACCTTCAGCGCGCCGTCGACGACCGGCATCCCGCTGATCCGATATTTCAGCAGGAGACCGCACGACTTCACGGATCGGCGAATCCGGCGAAACCGAAACGACGTTCACCGTCATGATATCCTTTGCCTGCACGTCGCCTGCCTCCTCTTCGCGATCCCGCGACAAAGCCGCTGAACCGCGAAGTAAAGGGATCGGCCTTTCCGACGCCTTGACGCAAATCAAGGCCGGGCGTCGCGCATCCGCCAAAAAATTTTCGCGCTTTGGTCAGACATGCGCGCGGAAACGCAGGCGGACGTAGTCGGCGATCCAGGTGCCGGTCTCGTCCATCAGGATCGGCCGCAGCAGATCGATCGCCTCGGCGCGGGCGGCGCGGCGGTCGGGTTCGGCAAGCGGGGCGAAGAAATCGTCTGTGAAAGTGTCGAGCCAGGCTTCGAGCCCGGCCGGCAGCGGTGTGGGGCGCGGCACGATGCGCGATCTCGTCGACCGTGAACCCGGCCGCTTCGAGCTTCGCCGATAGGCCGCGGCCGACGGGAAATACCATGGGCTCAGCCGCTGCGCGTCGAGCCCGCGCCGGCCGAGGACCGCGCGCATCGCCACCATGATCGCGGCAGTGTTGTTCTGCCCGCCCATCTCGGCGACGAAGCGGCCACCCGGCTTCAGCGCCCGGCGCACGCCCGCCAGCACGATTTCGGGCGGTCGCATCCAATGGAGCGCGGCGTTCGAGAAGACCGCGTCGAATTCGCCTGTCAAAGTCAAGGCTCTGGCCCGGCAATGACCCTGGCGTCGAGGCCGCGCGCCCGGGCGGCGGCGACCATGTCGGGTGCCGCATCGACCGCCACCACCGACGCGCCCGCCGCGGCGATCTTCTCGGTCAAAACCCCGTCGCCGCAGCCAAGGTCGAGAATGCGCTCGCCCGGCCTCGGCGTCAGCAATTCCAGCACCGGCGCGCCCAACGCCGGCACGAAATGCGCCGCTCGCGGCATAGCGCTCGGCCGACCAATGCTGCTTGGCGATCTCAACCATCGGCTCAAGCCTCGGCCTGCCGGGCCAATGCCTGGCGGCGGATTTCCGACAACGTCGTGCGCGTCGTGATCACGTCCGGGTCCATCCTGATTTCGATGATCGATGCGGTGTTGCGCGCGGCGCCGCCTCCTCGAAGGCCGGGGCGAATTCCTCGGTCCGCGTCACCGCCGCGGCAAAGGCGCCGTAGGCCCGCGGCCAGCCCGATAAAATCCGGGTTCTTGAGCGCGGTGCCGACGACGCGGCCGGGAAAGCGGCGCTCCTGGTGCATGCGGATCGTGCCGTACATCGCGTTGTTGAAGAGGAGGATGATCGGCCCGACGCCCTCGGCCAGCGAGGTCGCCAGTTCCTGTCCGGTCATCATGAAGCCGCCGTCGCCGCAAAAGCCGACGACGATCCGGTCGGGATGGACGAGCTTCGCCGCCGACCGCCGCCGGCACGCCGTAGCCCATCGCGCCGCTGGTCGGGCCGAGCTGGCGCCCCGGCCGCCGGTACTGCAGAAAGCGGTTCGGCCAGCCGCTGAAATTGCCGGCGTCGCTGGTGACGATCGCATCGTCGGGCAGGCGCTCGCGCAGCCAAGCCATGACCCGGCCGAGATCGAGTGCGGCCGTCGACGGCGTCGGCGACGAGCCCCGCCTCGTATTCCGCCCTTGCCGTTTCCCGCCAGCCGGCCCAGCGCGGCGTCGGGACCGGCGGCATCGCCGCGGCGGCGGCGGCGAATTCGCGGCATGCCCGATTGGATCGGCAGGGTCGGGCGAAAGACGCGGCCCAATTCCTCGGCCGCGGCATGGACGTGAATCAGCGCCTTGCCGGGGTCGGGAATCCCCATCAGCGAATAGGATTGCGAGGTGATCTCGCCGATCCGCGCGCCGACCGCCAGCACCAGATCGGCCTGCTTTGAAGCGCGCGCGTCAATGCCGGGCTCGCGCCGGTGCCGAGATCGCCGATAAAGCATGGCGAGCGGTTGTCGAGAATGTCCTGACGGCGGAACGAGCAGCAGACCGGCAGGTCGTTCGCCTCGGCAAAGCGGGCGATGTCACGGCAGGCCATATCGCTCCAGCCGCCGCCGCCGACCAGCATGATCGGCCGCTCGGCGCCCGCCAGCAGCCGGCGCATCTCGGCCAGGTCTTCAGCTCCGGGATGTGCCCGCACCGCGCGGTAGGGCCCCATGGCCTCGGCCGCCCGGCGGTCGCGCAGCATGTCTTCCGGCAACGCCAGCACGACCGGCCCCGGCCGCCCAGATGTCGCGACCTGGAACGCCTGGTTGATCAGTTCGGGAACCCGCTCGGCCATTTCGATCTGCGCCACCCATTTGGCGAGCGGCGCGTACATCCGGCGGAAATCGACTTCCTGAAAGGCTTCGCGGTCGATCTGATGGCGCGCCACCTGACCGACCAGCACGACCATCGGCGTCGAATTCCTGAAAGGCTGTATGGACGCCGATCGCGGCGTTGCAGGCGCCGGGGCCGCGGGTCACGAGCAATACCCCCGGCTTGCCGGTGAGCTTGCCGTAGGCCTCGGCCATGAAGGCCGCACCCCCTTCCTGGCGGCAGGTGACGAGCTTGATTTCGGGCGCGTCGAAGAGCGCGTCGAGCACTTCGAGATAGCTCTCGCCTGCCACACTGAAGGCCATGTCGACCCGGTGCGCGCGCAGCGATGCGACGACGAGCTCGCCGCCGCTCAGAGGGGTAAGGTTCGTCGGCATCGCCCGACCTCCGCCGCGAAATGGCATCGGCCCTATATGAGGCAATGACGCCGCGGGGCGAAAGCCCCTCTCGCCGCAGGACCGCCTTGCGTACGGCGGCCGCGCCATCGGGATGGTCCGGACCGCCTCTCCCTATAATTGTCGAATTTCCCGCCGGCAGACGCGCGGTCGAAGGATTGCTAAGTTGCAGCGATAATGGACGACCAGCGCGGCGAGATTCTCCGCTCCCCCGAACCGGGAAGCCGACCGGATCAGCCCGCCGCTCGAGCCGGCGGCGGAAACCGTGGTTCGGGCGCGGCGGCGCTCCTGGTGGACGCCGATCGTCTGGCTTCTTGTCGTGGCGGCGATCATCGGCGCCGTCGTCTGGCTCCTGCCGAACGGCGGCGAAAAGGAGCGTGCCGGCAGGCGGCCCTTCGACATCCCGACGCCCGTAGGCGTGGCGCCGGTCGCAAAGGGCGACATGCCGATCACATTGAGCGGGCTTGGCACCGTGACGCCGCTCGCCACGGTGACGGTCAAGACCCAGATCAACGGGCAATTGACCGAGGTCGCCTTTAAGGAGGGCCAGCTGGTCAAGAAGGGCGACTTTCTCGCCCAGATTGATCCCCGGCCCTATCAGGTTGCCCTCGAGCAGGCGCAGGCGCAGCTCGCCAAGGATCAGGCGCTCCTAAAGAACGCGCAGCTCGATCTGCAGCGCTATGACACGCTGGTGGCGCAGAATTCGATCGCCAAGCAGACCCGCGACACGCAGGTGTCGCTCGTCGCCCAGTACCGCGCGACGCGTCGCCGCCGACCAGGCCGCGATCGACACGCAGAAACTCAACCTGACCTATTGCCACATCGTCTCGCCGGTGACCGGCCGCGTCGGGCTGCGCCAGGTCGACGCCGGCAATTACGTGCAGACGAGCGATCCCAACGGCATCGTCGTCGTCACCCAGCTGCAGCCGATCTCGGTGATCTTCACGCTGCCCGAGGACGACCTTCGCCAGGTCATGCGGCATTGGCACGAGGGCGCGACATTGCCGGTGACGGCCTACGACCGGACCGGTGCTGCCGAACTCGCCCAAGGCCGTCTCGAAACCATCGACAACCAGATCGACACGACCACCGGCACGATCAAATTGCGGGCGATCTTCGCCAACGAGCCGCAAATCCTGTTTCCGAACCAGTTCGTCAACATCCGCCTCCTTGTGCAGACCCTGCACGACGCCGATCTGGTGCCGAACGCGGCGGTGCAGCGCGGCGCGCCCGGCACCTTCGTCTACCTCGTCAAGCCCGACGGCACGGTCGCGGTGCAGAAGGTCAAGCTCGGTCCGACCGACGGCCAGCACACGGTGATCCGTTCCGGATTGCAGCCCGGCGACAAGGTCGTCGTCGACGGCGCCGACCGGCTGCGCGACGGCGCCAAGATCAGGATCGCCGGCGGCGCCGTCTCCGGGACGGCGGGGGCCCAGACCGGGCAGCCGGCAAAACCCGGCGGCCGGCCCGGCGGCGATAAACCCCCGGGCGAAAGGCAAAACGGCGGCAGCCGCCGCAGCGCGCAATGAACCCCTCGCGCCTCTTCATCCTGCGGCCGGTGGCGACCTCGCTTTTGATGGCGGCGATCATGCTGGTCGGGCTTTTCGCCTATCGCTTTCTGCCGCTCTCGGCCTTGCCCGAGGTCGATTATCCGACGATCCAGGTGCAGACCTTCTACCCCGGCGCCAGCCCCGACGTGATGGTCTCCTCGATCACCGCCCCCCTCGAAGTCCAGCTCGGGCAGATGCCGGGGCTCATCCAGATGTCGTCCACGAGTTCCGCCGGGGCTTCGGTCATCACGCTGCAATTCAGCCTCGATCTGAGCCTCGACGTCGCCGAGCAGGAGGTGCAGGCAGCGATCAATGCGGCCGGCAATCTGCTGCCTTCGGATCTGCCGGCGCCGCCGATCTACGCCAAGGTCAATCCCGCCGACGCGCCGATCCTGACGCTGGCCCTGACCTCGAAGACGATGCCGTTGATCGAGGTCGAGGACCTCGCCGATACGCGGCTCGCCCAGAAGCTCTCGCAATTGCCCGGAGTGGGGCTCGTCAGCATCGCCGGCGGCAACCGCCCGGCGATCCGCATCCAGGCGAATATCCGTCAGCTCGCCGCCTATGGCCTCAACATCGACGATCTGCGCACGACGCTCGCCACCGCCAACGTCAACACCCCCAAGGGCAGTTTCGACGGGCCGAGCCGGTCCTACACGATCAACGCCAACGACCAGATCAAGAACGCCTCCGAATACAACGATCTCGTCGTCGCCTACCGCAACGGCGCGCCGGTGCGATTGTCGGATGTGGCAACCGCGAAGGAGGGAGCCCGAGAACACCAAGTTGGCCGCCTGGGTCAACGCCGATCACGCGGTCATCGTGAACGTCCAGCGCCAGCCAGGCGCCAACGTCATCGCCGTCGTCGACAGCATCGAGAAACTGCTGCCGAGCCTCCAGGCTTCATTGCCCGCGGCGATCGATGTGCGCGTCGTCACGGACCGCACCACGACGATCCGCGCCTCGGTTGCCGATGTCGAGTTCGAACTCGGGCTCGCCGTCGTGCTCGTCGTGCTCGTTATTTTCCTGTTTTTGCGCAGCCCTTCGGCGACGTTGATCCCGAGCCTGTCGGTGCCGCTGTCGTTGGTCGGCACGCTCGCGGTCATGTATCTGTGCGGCTTCAGCCTCAACAATCTGTCGCTGATGGCGCTGACGATCGCCACCGGCTTTGTCGTCGACGACGCGATCGTCATGATCGAGAATATCTCGCGCTATATCGAGGCCGGCGACCCACCGCTTGAGGCGGCGCTGAAGGGCTCGGCGCAGATCGGCTTCACGATCATCTCGCTGACCGTCTCGCTGATCGCGGTGCTGATTCCGCTTCTGTTCATGCCAGATGTCGTCGGCCGCCTGTTCCGCGAGTTCGCGATCACCCTGGCCGTTACAATCGTCATTTCCGCGGTGGTGGCGCTGACCCTGGTGCCGATGCTGTGCGCCAAAATCCTGCGCCACCACCCGCGATCCGAAATGTCGCTGATCGCCCGCAAGAGCCAGCAATGGTTCGACGCGCTGATCGCCGGCTATGGCCGCATGCTCGAATGGGTGCTCGACCACCAGCCGTTGACCCTCGTGGTGGCGGTCGCCACGCTGGCGCTGACCGTCTATCTCTACATCGTCATCCCGAAGGGCTTCTTCCCGGTGCAGGACACCGGGCTCATCCAAGGGATTTCAGTCGCCTCGCCCTCGGTCTCCTTCGCCGCGATGGCCGAGCGCCAGCAGGCGTTGGTGGCGGCCATCCTCGACGATCCCGATGTCGCGAGCCTGACCTCGTTCATCGGCGTCGACGGTGCCAACCCGACGCTCAACAGCGGCCGCTTCCTGATCAATCTGAAGCCGCGCGACGAGCGCAGCCTGTCGGCGAGCGAGATCATCCGCCGCCTCGACCGCGAGACCCGCCGGGTGACCGGGATCGCGCTCTACATGCAGCCGATCCAGGATTTGACGATCGACTCCTCGGTCAGCCGCGTCGCAATACCAGTTCGCCTTGCAGGACGCCAACCCGGACGAGTTCGCGGTGTGGGTGCCGAAACTCCTTGCCCGGCTGCAGCAACTGCCCCAGCTCGAGGATGTCGCCAGCACCTACTCCGAAAACGGGCTCTCGGCCTATGTGCTGATCGACCGCGCCACGGCGGCCCGCTTCGGCATCACCCCGGCGACGATCGACAATGCGCTCTACAATTCGTTCGGCCAGCGCATCGTGTCGACGATCTTCACCCAGTCGAACCAATACCGGGTGATCCTCGAAGCCGACCCCAATTTGCAGCAATCGCTGTCCTCGCTCGACGCGATCTACCTGCCGTCCTCAACCGCGGCCGGTGGGCAGGTGCCGCTGTCCGCAGTCGCCAAGGTCTACGAGCAGACGGCCCCCCTGGAGATCAGCCATCTCGGCCAGTTTCCCTCGACCATGATCTCGTTCAACCTCGCGCCCGGCTATTCGCTCGGCGAGGCGGTCGAGGCGATCAAGGAGGCCGAGCACGAGATCGGCCTGCCGGCCAGCATGATCACGCGTCTTTCAGGGCGCGGCGCTGGCGTTCCAGGCCGCCCTCGGCAACGAGCTGATGCTGATCCTCGCCGCGATCATCACAATGTACATCGTGCTGGGCGTGCTCTACGAGAGCTTCATCCACCCGATCACGATCCTCTCGACCCTGCCCTCGGCCGGGGTCGGCGCGCTGCTGGCCCTGATGATCGACGGCAGCGATCTGAGCGTGATCGCGATCATCGGCATCATCCTCTTGATCGGCATCGTCAAGAAGAACGCGATCATGATGGTCGACTTCGCCCTCGACGCCGAACGCAACGAGGGCAAATCGCCGCGCGAGGCGATCTACCAGGCTTGCCTGTTGCGCTTTCGCCCGATCCTGATGACGACGATGGCCGCCCTCTTCGCCGCCCTGCCGCTTGATGCTCGGGACCGGGACCGGCTCCGAACTGCGCCATCCATTGGGCGTCACGATCGTCGGCGGCCTGCTGTTGAGCCAGCTGCTGACCTTGTTCACGACGCCGGTCATCTATCTCGCCTTCGATCGAATGGCGCTTTATTTCCGCCGCCGCTGGGGCCGCGCAGCCGGAGCGGAGGCCGCCTTCCGGTGAACCCGTCGGCGCCGTTCATCAGGCGGCCGGTCGCGACGACATTATTGACGATCGGCATCGCGCTCGCCGGGCATCTTCGCGTTTCAGAAACTGCCGGTGTCGCCGCTGCCGCAGGTCGATTTCCCGACCATCTCGGTGTTCGCGTCAGATGCCGGGCGCCAGCCCCGACACGATGGCGGCGACCGTGGCGACCCCCCTCGAACGCCATCTCGGCATCATCGCCGACGTGACCGAGATGACCTCGCAGAGCACCGTCGGCTCGGCCCGGATCACGCTGCAGTTCAGCCTCGACCGCAGCATCGACGGTGCGGCCCGCGACGTGCAGGCGGCGATCAACGCGGCCCGCGCCGACCTGCCGACGAGCCTGCGCTCAAACCCGACCTACCGCAAGGTCAACCCGGCCGACGCCCCGGTCGCGATCCTGTCGATGACGTCGGACACCTTGACCCGCGGCCAGATCTACGACGCCGCCTCGAACGTCATGCAGCAGGCGCTCTCGCAGCTCGACGGCATCGGCCAGGTCGTCGTCAGCGGCAGTTCGCTGCCGGCCGTGCAGGGTGGAGATCAACCCGAACGCCGCTCTTCAAATACCGGATCGGCCTCGAGGACGTGCGCGCCGCACTCGCTTCGGCCAATGCGCACAGCCCCAAAGGGGCGATCGAGGACGGCGACCGACGCTACCAGCTCTACACCAACGACCAGGCGATGAAGGCCGAGGACTACCGGCCGCTGATCATCGCCTACCGCAACGGCGCGCCGGTGCATCTGACCGACGTCGCCGAGGTGGTTGATTCGGTCGAGAACCTGCGCAACCAGGGGCTCGCCAACGGCAAGCCCGCCGTGCTGGTGATCCTCTACCGCCAGCCCGGCGCCAACATCATCGACACAGTCGAGCGGGTGAAGGCGGTGCTGCCGCAGCTGCAAGCCTCGATCCCGAGCGCCATCGATGTCCAGTTAGCGATGGATCGGACGACGACGATCCGCGCCTCGCTGCACGATGTCGAGCGCGCGCTGATGATCGCGATCGCCCTGGTGATCCTCGTCGTCTTCCTCTTTCTGCGCAATGCGCGCGCCACCTTGATCCCGAGCGTCGCGGTGCCGGTGTCGCTGATCGGCACCTTCGGCGCGATGTACCTGCTGGGCTACAGCCTCGACAATCTGTCGTTGATGGCGCTGACGATTTCGACCGGCTTTGTCGTCGACGACGCGATCGTCGTGCTCGAAAACATCACCCGGCATATCGAGGCCGGCATGCCGCGCATGGAGGCGGCGCTGCGCGGCGCCGCGCGAGGTCGGCTTCACCGTCCTGTCGATGAGCCTGTCGCTGATCGCGGTGTTCGTCCCGATCCTGCTGATGGGCGGCATCGTCGGCCGGCTCTTCCGCGAATTCGCGGTGACCTTGTCGATCGCGATCCTGATCTCGCTCGTGGTCTCGCTGACGACGACGCCGATGATGTGCGCCCACCTTCTCGTGCACCGACCGGCGAGCGAACGGGCCGCGTTCTACCGCTGGCGGCGAGCGCGCCTTCGACTGCGGTGCTCGATCATTACGACCGCTCGCTCGTGCAGGCGCTGCGCCATCCGTGCGCTGGTGCTGTTGAGTCCTGCTCGCGACGATCGGCCTCAACGTCTATCTGTTCGTGATCATCCCGAAGGGCTTTTTCCCGCAGCAGGACACCGGGCGGATGGTCGGCGGCATCCGGGCCGATCAGAGCATCTCGTTCCAGGCGATGGAGAAAAAGCTCGTCCGGTTCGTCGACATCATCCGGGCGAGGATCCGGCGGTCGCCAACGTCGTCGGCCTTTACCGGCGGCGGCCAGACCAATTCCGGCTTTGTCTTTGTCGTGCTGAAGCCGCTCAGCGAGCGCGCGGCTGTCGGTCGATCAGGTGATCGGCCGGCTGCGCCGCAAGCTCGGCCAGGTCGCCGGCGCGCGGCTGTTCTTGCGCGCGGTGCAGGACGTCTGGGCCGGCGGCCGGCAGAGCAATGCGCAATACCAGTACACATTGCAGGGCGACGACACCGCCGAAGATCTACGACTGGGCGCCGAAGGTCGAAGCCGCGCTGCAGAAACTGCCGATGTTGACCGAGGTCAATCTCGACCAGCAGCAAAAAGGGCTCGAAGCCGATCTCGTGATCGACCGCGCGACCGCCGCCCGGCTCGGCCTGACGATGAGCCAGATCGACAACACGCTTTACGACGCCTTCGGCCAGCGCCAGGTGTCGGTGATCTACAGCCGCGCGGAACCAGTACCATGTGGTCATGGAGGTGGCGCCGGAGTTCTGGCAGAACCCGCAGACGCTGAAGGACATCTACATCAGCACCAGCGGCGGCAGCGTCAGCGGCACGCAGGCGACCCAGCCGCTGGCCGGCACCGTTTCGGGCAAGAAGACCGCCGGCGCCAACGCCGCTTCGACCGCCGCGAAGATCGCCGGCGACACCGCGCGCAATGCCGCCAACAACGCGCTCGCCAATACCGGCCGCGGCGCCACCTCGACCGGTGCCGCGGTCAGCACATCCGCCGAGACGATGGTGCCACTGTCGGCGGTGGCGCACTTCGCGCCCGGCAATACGCCGCTCGCGGTCAATCACCAGGGCCTGTTCGTCGCCTCGACGATCTCGTTCAACCTGGCGCCCGGGGTCTCGCTCAGCGACGCGCAGCGGGCGATCGAGAGTGCCGTGCAGGGACTCGACATGCCGTCGAGCGTGCGCGGCAGTTTCCAGGGAACCGCCAAGGTCTTCCAGCAATCGCTCGCGAACGAGCCGCTGCTGATCGCCGCCGCGTTGGTCACCGTCTATATCGTGCTGGGCGTCCTCTACGAGAGCTACGTCCACCCGATCACGATCCTCTCGACGCTGCCCTCGGCCGGTGTGGGCGCGATGCTCGCGCTGATGCTGACCGGCACCGAATTCGACATCATCGGCCTGATCGGCGTGATCCTGTTGATCGGCATCGTCAAGAAGAACGCGATCATGATGATCGATTTCGCGCTCGCGGCCGAACGCAGCGATCGGCTGTCGTCGCGCGAGGCGATCTATCAGGCCTGCCTCAAACGCTTCCGCCCGATCATGATGACGACGATGGCGGCGATGCTCGGCGCCCTGCCATTGGCGATCGGCTTCGGCGAGGGCGCGGAATTGCGCCGGCCGCTCGGCATTTCGATCGTCGGCGGGCTGATCGTCAGCCAGGTGTTGACCCTTTACACGACGCCGGTCATCTATCTCTATCTCGATCGCTTCCGCCTGTGGGCGAGCCGCAATTGGCGCGCCCGCGGACCCCATTTCGGCTCCCGCCACGTCGCCGAACCGGGCGAATGAGGCGAGGCGGATGAAGCGGAGAGCGCCCGTCGGCGCCGCAGCACTTCTTCTGTTGGCAGCCTGCACCGTCGGCCCCGATTACCGCCGGCCCGACGCCCTGGTGCCGGCCCGATACAAGGAAGCCGCAGCGGCCGCCGGATGGAAGATCGGGCAACCCGGCGGCGCCACCGAGCGCGGCCCGTGGTGGTCGATCTACAACGACCCGATCCTCGACCGCCTCGAGCGCCAGATCGACATCTCGAACCAGAACCTGATGGCCGCCGAGGCCGCCTTCCGCCAGGCCGAATGGCTCGTCGCCCAGACCCGCGCCGGCTTCTTCCCGACCGGCACAGTGAACGCCTCGGCTGATCGCTCGCGCGGCAGCGGCACGAGCAGCGGGAGCACGTCGTCGATCGGCGGCGGCGGCCGCAGCGGCAACATCACCAGCTTCTACAGCGGCTCGGTCGCGGCCAGCTGGACGCCCGATTTGTGGGGGGACATCCGCCGCACCGTCGAAAGCAATGTCGCCGGGGCGCAGGTGAGTGCGGCCGATCTCGCCAATGCAAGGCTTGCCGCCCAAGGCCAGCTCGCCGCCGCCTATCTGCAGTTGCGCGTCGCCGACGAATTGCAGCGCCTGCTCGACGCGACCGCCAAATCCTATGCCGAAATCGGTGCGCATCACCGGCAACCAATACCGCGCCGGCGTCGCCTCGCAATCGGATCTGTCGCAGGCCGAAACGCAGCTGCGCAGCACCGAGGCGCAGGCGACCGCGGTCGGCGTCACCCGCGCCCAGCTCGAACACGCGATCGCGGTCCTGATCGGCGTGCCGCCCGCCGATTTCTCGCTGCCGCCGAGCGATGTCGTGACCGCCGTCCCCGACATCCCGGCCGGCCTTCCCTCGGCGCTCCTCGAACGCCGCCCCGACATCGCCGCCGCCGAGCGCCAGATGGCCGCGGCCAACGCCCAGATCGGCGTCGCCGAAGCGGCGTTCTTTCCAACGGTCATGCTCGCGGGCGACGCCGGCGCCGCCGCCATCTCGCTCGCCAAGCTCGTCAGCGCGTCGGGCCGCTTCTGGTCGTTCGGCGGCAACATCGTCGAGACGATCTTCGACGCTGGCGCGCGCCACGCCCAGGTCGAGGAGGCCCGCGCCGCCTTCGACCAGAACGTCGCCAACTACCGGCAAACGGTCCTGACCGCCTTCCAGCAGGTCGAGGACCAGCTCGCGGCACAGCGCATCCTGGCGCAGCAGGCCGGGCAGCAGAACGCCGCCGTCGCCTCGGCGCGCGAGGCCGCCAAAATCATCCTCAACCAGTACCTTGCCGGCACCGTCACCTATACGAGCGTGATCGTCGCCAATACCGCCGAACTCTCGAACGAAGTCACGGCGCTCAACATCCGCCAGAGCCGGCTCACCGCCAGCGCCGCCCTGGTACAGGCGCTGGGCGGCGGCTGGAACGCCGCACAGCTCCCCGACCGCGAAACGATCGAGGCCGACGCTCCCCTCAACTTCAACCCACTGCCGCCCGCCGACGCGGTCTTTGCCCGCTGACAACGAAGTAAAATCGGCCAAGATGGGCGCCGAGAGACGGGAAACTCGTGAGGCGGATCGTGGCGCAAACCGGCGATACAGCAGCAAGGCTCGGCGTCGATATCGGCGGCACCTTTACCGATGTCGCGCTCGAACAGGGCGAGCGGCGGTGGAGCGCCAAGATCCTGACGACCCCCGAGGCGCCCGAGCGCGCGGTCATCGAGGTCATCCACCGGGTGCTCGGCGAGGCGGGTCTCGCCCCCGCCGATCTCTCGATCATCATCCACGGCACTACACTCGCGACGAATGCGCTGATCGAGCGCAAGGGGGCCAAGACCGCGCTGCTGACGACCGAGGGGTTTCGCGACACGATCGAGATCCGGCACGAAAACCGCTTCGAGCAGTACGACGTCAATATCGATCTGCCGCCGCCGCTCGTGCCGCGCCGGCTGCGCTTTCCGGTGCCCGAGCGGATCGACGCGCGCGGCCGGGTGCTGACCCCGCTCGACGAGGCCTGCGTCGCAACCCTCGCCGACCGGCTTGCCGCGCTCGGCGTCGAGGCTGTCGCAATCGGCTTTCTGCACAGCTTCACCAATCCCGCGCATGAGCGCCGCGCCGGCGAGATCCTGGCAGAGCGCCGGCCCGGCCTGGCGATCACGCTGTCGCACGAGGTCTCGCCCGAGATGCGCGAATACGAGCGCTTCTCGACCGCCTGCGCCAACGCCTATGTCCAGCCGCTGATCGGCCGCTATCTGCACAATCTCGAAACCCTGCTGCGCCGCGACGGCTTCTCATGCCCGCTCTTCCTGATGCTGTCGGGCGGCGGGTTGACGGCGATCGAAACCGCGATCCGCTTTCCAGTCAGACTCGTCGAATCGGGGCCGGCTGGCGGAGCGATCTTCGCCGCCGAGATCGCCCGCGAGTGCGGCCTCGACAAGGTGCTGTCTTTCGACATGGGCGGCACCACCGCCAAGATCTGCCTGATCGACGATCTCAAACCGCAGACCAACCGCGCCTTCGAGGTCGCCCGCATCTACCGCTTCAAGAAGGGGAGCGGCCTGCCGCTGCGCATCCCGGTCATCGAGATGGTCGAGATCGGCGCCGGCGGCGGCTCGGTGGCGCGGGTCGACGTGCTGCGGCGGATCACCGTCGGGCCGGACAGCGCCGGGGCCGATCCGGGGCCCGCCTGTTACGGCCGCGGCGGCATGGCGCCGACGGTTACCGACGCCGATTTGGCACTCGGCCGGATCGATCCCACCGGCTTTTCCGGCGGCCGCATGGCGCTCGACGGCGCCGCCGCCGCTGCCGCCTTGCGCCGCGCGGTCGCGGAGCCCCTGCAATTGGGCGTCGAGCTCGCGGCACTCGGGGTCAGCGAGATTGTCGACGAGAACATGGCGAACGCCGCCCGCGTGCATGCGATCGAAAGCGGCAAGGACGCCCGCGGCCGCACCCTCGTGGCGTTTGGCGGGGCGGCTCCGCTGCATGCCGCAAGGCTTGCCGAAAAGCTCGGCCTCGACCGGGTGCTGGTGCCGTCCTATGCCGGCGTCGGCTCGGCGGTCGGCTTTCTGCGCGCGCCGATCGCCTACGAGATCGTGCGCTCGGCCTTGCAGCGGCTCGAAACCTTCGACGTCGGAGCGGCCAACGCGCTTCTCGCCGCGATGCGCGCCGAGGCCGAGCCGATCGTCCGACGCGGCGCCGGCGATGCGCCCTTGACCGAGACCCGCTCCGCTTTCATGCGCTATCGTGGCCAGGGCCACGAAATCGCCGTGCCATTGCCGACCAAAACCTTCGCCGCCGAGGACGCCGCCCTGCTGCGGGCCACATTCGAGGACGCCTATCGCCGGCTCTACCACCGCATCATTCCCGGCGTCGAAATCGAGATCCTGAGCTGGGTGTTATTGCTGAGCGGGCCGCTGCCGGCCGACTTCGCCGCGCCGCCGCCCCCGCCAGAGCCCTACACGCCGGTCCCCGCGCGCCATCGCCCGGTCTTCGACCCCGATTCCGGCGAATTCGTCACGGTCGCGATCCACGAGCGCGCCTCGTTGCGCCCCGGCGCGCAGATCCCCGGCCCCGCAATCATCGTCGAGGACGAGACCTCGACCGTCGTCAGCCCCCGCTTCACCGCCGCCATCGACCGCTTCGGCTATATCGAACTCACCCGCTGCCCGGCCTGATCCGCCACTCCCCGCGCGCGACCGAACTCTCTTCCTGTCGCTCGTGATATTATTTGCTCTGGCGGAAGTGCCGCAATTCCGCCGCTATCGGGGAGTGGCCGATGTCCGATTATCATGCCGACAAGCCCGCCTCGCCATTGGCGCCGGCCGAGAGCCCGGCGGTGACTGCGCATTTGAACATGCTGCAGGCCGTCATCACGCGGCTCGCCGGCAATAGTGCGCAGTGCAAGACCTGGTGCGTTACGATCGTCAGCGCGCTCTTCGGTCTCGCCGGCGCCGTCAGGAACGAAAGGATTGCGGCCGCGGCAATCATCCCGATCGCTATTTTCGGATTGGTCGACGCCGCCTACCTCGCCAACGAGAAGGCCTATCGCGATCTTTTCAACTCGATCGCCAACAAAATCCGAGGCGGCGTCTACACGCTCGCCGACTTCGCCGATCTGAGCGCGCCCCCCGATACCGGGCATTACCTATGGGGGTTGTCGTCTTGGTCGGTCTGGCCGGTCTATATCGGCCTCTTCGTCGCCTATCTGATCGTTCTGCTTTCCGGCCTCCTGAGATAGCGTGCCGCGGCCCGCATCTGAGAAGCTGAAATCGCTGTTGCGAATTTCACTGTGTTGTGATAGTGTTACATCTCTGGAGGGCGCCAGCAAAGGGTGTTTGCTGTATTTTTGCTGCAAATAACAGCAAAAACAGCAGACCGAAGCCGCGGCGCTTCTCGTTGCTTCCGATCCCGCAAAACCCGTAAGCTGCGCCCATTGCTAGGAAAAAGGCTGAGCCGATGCTGTCGCAGACCCAATACCGCACTCTCGCAAATCCATATGCAGATCATGTGGAGCCGGCTGATCGCGGTTGTCGAAGAGCAGGCGCAGACATTGGTGCGCACCGCTTTTTCGACGACCGTGCGAGAGGCGGGCGACCTCTCGGCCGGGGTCTTCGACAGGGACGGCAACATGCTGGCGCAGGCGGTGACCGGCACGCCCGGCCACGTCAATTCGATGGCGGCGGCGGTCAAGCATTTTCTCTACGCCTTCCCATTAAAGACGATGCGCCCCGGCGACCATTACATCACCAACGACCCGTGGCTGACCTGCGGCCATCTGCATGATCTGACCGTGGTCAGCCCCACTTTCCTCAACGGCGAGCCGGTCGGGCTCTTCGCCTCGACCGTGCATGTCGTCGATATCGGCGGGCTTGGCATGGGGCCGGACGGGCGCCAGGTGTTCGAGGAGGGCCTCTCGATCCCGCTGATGGCGCTCGCCCGCGAGGGCCGGATGAACGACGATCTGCTGCGGGTGATCCGCGCCAATGTCCGCGAACCCCTGCAGGTCGAGGGCGACGTTTACGCGCTCGCCGCCTGCAACGACGAGGGCAGCCGGCGGCTCGTCGAGATGATGGATGAGTTCGGCATCACAAATCTCGATCGGCTTGGCGAGCACATCATCGAGACCTCGCGGCAGGCCACGATCGAGGCGATCGGCAGTCTGACGAAGGGCTCCTACAAGAACAGCCTGACGATGGACGGCTACGACCGCCCGCTGACCCTGGCGGCCGAGATGACGATCGGCGACGACGGCATCCATGTCGATTTCGCCGGCACCTCTCCGGCGAGCGCCTTCGGCATCAACGTCGTCCTCAATTACACGACCGCTTACACCGCCTTCGGGGTCAAATGCCTGGTCGCGCCCGAGGTGCCGAACAACGCCGGCTCGCTGGCGCCGATCACGGTCAGCGCGCCCGAGGGCTGTCTCCTCAACGTCAACCGCCCGCGCGCCGTCGCCGCCCGCCACACGGTCGGCCACATGCTGCCCGATGTCGTCTTCGGCTGCCTGCATCAGGTCATGGACGAAGGGGTCCCGGCCGAGGGCGCCTCCTCGCTCTGGATCCCGCAGATCTACGGCGGCGCCGACGTGCTCGACGAGCTTGGCGCCGAGGACGGACGCGAGCCGCCTGACATCAAGCCGTTCTCGACCGCGATCTTTCATTGCGGCGGCGCCGGCGCGCAGGCCCGGCAAGGACGGGCTCGATGTCACCGCCTTCCCCTCGGGGGTGCGCACAATCCCGGTCGAGGCGACCGAGTCGGTGGCGCCCGTGATCTTCCGCCGACGTGAGTTTCGCGAGGGCTCGGGTGGTGCGGGGCATTACCGCGGCGGGCTCGGCCAGATCATCGAACTGGGCGGCAGCGACGGCACGCCGATCGCGATGCTGTGCAATTTCGAGCGGATCAGCAACCCGGCGCGCGGCCGCGACGGCGGCGGCGAGGGCGCCCGGGCCGGGTTACTCTGGTCTCCGGCAGGCCGATCGGGCCCAAGGGACGCCAGAGCGTTCCGGGCGGCGATTATATCCGGCTCGAACTGCCGGGCGGCGGCGGCTTCGGCGACCCCGCCTCGCGCGATCCTGAACAGGTCGCGCTCGATGTCGCCGACGGCCTGATTTCCCGCAAAACCGCCCTCGCCGTCTACCGCGTCGCCCTCACCCCCGACGGCGCCCTCGACCAGGCGGCAGAGCGGCGCGGGCGAATGAACGGGCCGCGAGAGACGCCCATGTAGCGGTTAAGCGGCGGGGTCGGTCAGGGGCTTTCCTTCCATTTGCCGTGATCGCAGACGAGCGAACCGACGCGCGTCCCGTCCGGCACCCGCCGACCATTGTGGTAGCAGTCGGCGAGCGCCTGACCGGCGCTGATCAGACAGACGAGGACCCCGATCACGGTGGCGATATTGCGGATTCTGCGCATTTCAGGCTCCGTTCGACCAGTCCAGGCGGCCCACCAGATCCCTCGGGAAGAGCTCGAATTTCGCCTCGCCCGTCGTGCTGTGCGTCCTGGAAGCGCCGGCTGGGTCCATCAGGTCCTTGAACGCCTTCTCGCTGAGGCCGAGGCGAGCCTTGCCGCCGGCCAGCAGCTGCGCCGCCGTCAGCGCCGAGCCGCCGCAGTCGAACAGCGAAGGATCCTGTGTCACCTCGGCCATGATCGAGTTCTGATCCGTATAGAGCGACATCACCCTCCCGCTCACCAGCGCGCTGCCCGGGCAGGCGAGGACGACGATATGGTCTTCGTCCGAAGCCGGCGCGCGATGGACGACCTCCACCTTCGCTCTGAAGAATCGCGGGCGGAAAATGCCTTTGCGGTCGAGGCTCAGATTCCACATCGCCGCCAGGAGACCGCTCGCCTGAGCCAGTTTATCGGTAGCGACTTGCGAAGACGGCGCGTCAAGATCGTCCAACGCCTTGATCATCCTCTCATCGGCGCCGCGCAAGGTGTTGGGCAGTTCGAACGGGCCGCGCAAATCCCAGAGCATCGCTCGCAGCCTCTTCGCGACCGCGTCGTCGCCCGGTTGCGAGGGGCTGAGACGCGCCAGCGCATCCGTCAATCCCGGGTTGGTCAATTTGTAATAAGACCTGGAAGCAAGAATTGCGTCGATTTCGCCGACTGTGCCGGATTTCGCTTCCGCGGCGATTGCCTTGTCGAGCACTTTCCCAAAATTATCGTCTGCGTAAACCGTAATAGTCGCGTCGCCATCCTTGTTAAGTCTCATCGTAAAGGATTTGTTCTCGACGGCCAACAGATACGCCGTCACCGCTACAATGGCAACGATCAGAACCAATGAGAACGGCTTGGTCCAGTCTTTAATATTCATTTTAGTAGTCTCCCACGTTTCTCGGTCCGGAATGTTGTCTCCCATGCCGTTCTTCGACGATGTCCGGCCATCGGCCAATCAGCCTGGCCAGGATTTCTGAATCCTACATTATGAGAAAGGCGGCCATATTCGCAATCTCCGCGCTTTGATCGCGGTGCCGGGGGTTCAGCTCGTTTTGCCTCTGGCGGGGAGCAGTTTTGGCATGTCGATGCGGGTGACGCAGGCGGCGGGCGGCAGGTCGCCTTCCT
Organism: uncultured Alphaproteobacteria bacterium; assembly: GCA_963799085.1. GTDB lineage: Bacteria > Pseudomonadota > Alphaproteobacteria > ATCC43930 > CGMCC-115725 > AP-15. The sequence goes on from CAWCWA010000027.1 coordinate 80,231, forward strand.
CGGCAAAGGGCGGCGGAACGGCGTTGAGATCGGCGACAAGGGCGCGGAAGCAGGGGTGGCGGCGCAACAGAAAGCGGCCGGCATCCTCGGTCGTCTGCAATTGCGCCGGGGTAAGCGTCCAGCTCGTCGGCACACTCTTGGCGGCGTCGCGCAAGGCGCGGTGCGCCGGCGTGTCGACCGGGATCTGGTCGAAATCGACGGTGACGCCATAGACCTTCATCCCGGCGAACTGCGCCGAGCTGCGGGCGCCCGCCGCCGCACCCGCCAATTCGCTGAGCAGTCCCGTGAGCGCCACCTCCGAATTCGCCGTGTTGGCGTCGATCGGCGTCGAGGTCACCGCCTTGATCTGGTCGATCAGCCCCGGCTGGCCGGGCTGTTGGTAGAGCTTGTTCGGCGGATCGGAGCGGGCGTTGACGACGATGATGACGAGCCGGCGGATGCTGCCCTCGTTGATCGCGCGCAATACCTGCGCGTCGTCATATGGTGCGACCAGCGCGGCGCGCAGCGACTTGATGCCGAGATTGTCGGCGAGCCCGCCGTCAAGGAAATAGAGGTAGTCGATGTCGCGATAGGCGTCGGGGCCGTGACGCAGATCGTTGGAATAGCGCGCGTCCTTGTATTCGGGGAGGTTGAGGTAGGGTGTATAGGGGTTCGAGAGATCGATCTTGATCCACTCGCCGCTGCGCAACTGCCCGGCGCAGCCCTCCGAATGATCCTCGAAACTGACCGGCGTCAACAGCACCGGAAAAGCGGCCGAGGCGGCAACGGCGCTGGCCACCGGTAGGGCGTCGTGCTTCGAGCAGACATCGTCGAACCGCCGCGGCGTCAGCGCAAAGGTATCGCCGCCGGCCATGTCGGTCGCGTTGAGGATGATGAAGGGTTTCCCCGGCCGGTTCAGCTCGCCCAGTGTCGCGCCCCGAAACAACCGTTCGTTAAACAACGCCTCGAGCGCCTCAATCTTTTTGATGCTGCCGGAGACCAGCCCGAAGAAGGTGATCGGATTGACCGCGTCGAGTTCGAGCGCCTTCATGTTGTCCTGCGCCAGAAAATCCCGGCGCAATGTGTCGAGGTCGCCGTCCGGATGGTTGGCGTCGCGCCGCAGCCCGAACCAGGCCGAGGTGACGCTGCCGCCCGAGACCGACGAGATCAGCTTCACATCCTCGCTCAGCACGCGGCTGCCATCGGCGGCGGCGTAGCGGGTTGCCGCCATCTCGCGCAACACCGCCTCGGCAAGTGCCGCGGCGCGCGACCCGCCGCCCGAAAAGGTCATCAGGATCGCGGGCCGGTCTGGCGTCGCCGGGACGACGCTGCGCTCCTCCTTGTTGCTCTGCCCGGCCTGCAGCGGCAGGTTCTCGAAATGCGGCGCCGCCGCGCAGCCGGCGACCAGCAGCAGGACCGTGAGCAGCAGAAAGGCTCGGCGCACCGACCTCACTTGCTAGGCCTTGCTGAACCGGATCTCGAGCGGCGACCGCGGCGCCGTTCCGCTGACCAAGCCATACCAGTAGTGACGGCGAATAGCCCGAGCCCGAGAGCGAAATGACATAGTAGTTCGGCGGCACGATCAATTCGCTCTCGCTGCGGCCGACGACGTTGCCGTTGGCGACGACATCGCGGATGTCTCGCGGATCGAAACGCACGCTGACAAATTCCATGGCGATCCCCCCTTACGATTAGGGTTTGCCGGCGGGAACCGGGGGCGTGGCCGGGCGGCGCGGCACCCAGGGCATCTCGCGCAGATGATCGAGATCGATTTCCGGCATCGCCAGGCCCAGCGAGCGCGCCACCTGGTTGGCCAGATCGTTGTAGCGCTCGAAATTGTGGCGCAGCCGCCCGCGCCAAGCCGGCACGCCGCCGCTTGCATGCAGTTCGAACGCGGATTCGCGTCCGTCGAGCGCCGAGGACACATGGTCCCAGGCCGTCTGCAGCAGGGCCGCGCGTTGGAGTGCCGTATACCCGCCGCCGCCGAAGGCTTCCTCGAACCCCTGCGCCATTTCGGGTGCGGCGAGATCGCGATCCGAGGGCGCGACCACCAGAGAGGAGCCCGGCACGATGCGCAGGATCTCGGCCATGCGCGGACGGGCCTGCAGGATCGCCAGCCCGCCGGCCGCCAGATGCGCATGGTTAGGCACGCAATAGCCATCGGGGCTGAACCGCGGGTCGCGCTCGCAGGCGGTCAGGCAACTGCGCACGGTCTGCACCGGAGCGACCAGATCGACGAGATAGTCGATCGTCATGTCATGCCTCGCGAGCCCCATCGCGTGGCTCAGCGCGAGCGCCAGGCCCAGCGTGTATTCGGCTTTCGCCAGCCAGCCATAGACGTGATGCCAGATCAGCCAGCGCACCACCGGCTCCGGCGTCGGACCCAACAGAAACACCCGGTCCCACGGGATCAGCACGTCATCGAGCCACATCTGGCCGTCGAGCTCGTCGAAGCGGCTCGACAAGGGCGCGGCAAAGGCGTTCGTGTCGCGCACCGCGATCTTGCGGCAGACGATCGTGACGCCCGGCGAATTGACCGGGACGATAAAGCTCGCCCGGTGCTCGCCGATGTCGAGCCCGCAGAGGCAGCCCACATACACATCCTCGGCATAGGCCGGGCTCGTATGCATCCCGATCTTGCCCTTGACGACGATGCCGGCGTCGGTCTCGCGCACGATCTTCAACGCATTGCGCTCGGCCGGATCGGCGCGCATGCGATGGCCGATCGTCGGCGCGCCGCCGCAGAAGGTCAAAAACCGCTGCGTCTCGGCGATCGTCTTGCGGCAACGGGCGGCGTTCTCGATCTGCTCGGCCGAGACGTTGCGCTCCTGCACCGAAGCCTGCAGCCCAAGCGCTATCATATGGCCGTAGCAGGGCGTGTGCGTGATGTTGCCTGCACTCTGGAACGTCGTCGCGGCGAAGAACCGCCCCATGCCGCTCAGATCGTCGGCCGACCGCGGCACGGTATAGGCCCAGCCGATCCCGGTCGCCGGGTTGAACGCGATGTCGCGCCACTCGGGATCGCGGTGCAAATCGTACCAGGCGACATATTCCTCGACCATCGCGCGGGTCGCTGGATGCGTCGTCACATCGTCGATCAACCCCTCGCCGACGACCCAGACCCGCCGCCCGTCGCGCAACGCCTCGCGATAGTCCGCCCCCGTTCGCATCGCCGCTCCTTCTTGGCCTCGTGCCGCGCGTCGCCGGTATCGTCACCCCCGCGAAGGCGGGGGTCCAGGCCTTTCTCGACGGGAGCCCGCCTCCTCCGGATCCCCGGTTTCGCCGGAAGGACCGGGGAGCAGGCGCCAGCCCAGGGTTTCGCCCACCCGGAACGGGACAACTCCTTTGTCGCCCTCACCGATCCGGTCGGGTACGCACAACGGTTCGCGCCGCAGCACGATGCGGTCCTCGTTCGGCGCCAGGCCATAGAAACGAGGGCCGTTCAATGCGGCGAAGGCCTGGAACCGGTCGAGTGCCGCTTCCTCCTCGAACACCTCGGCGTAGATTTCGAGCGCGCAAGGGGCAGTAAAGATACCGGCGCACCCGCATGCCGTCTCCTTGGTCGGCGCCGCATGCGGCGCGCTGTCGGTGCCGAGAAAGAAATGTGCATCGCCCGAGGTCGCCGCCCGCCGCAGCGCCAGCCGGTGCTTCTCGCGCTTGGCGATCGGCAGGCAATAAAGATGCGGCCGGATGCCGCCGGCAAAGAGCGCATTGCGGTTGATCACCAGATGATGCGCGGTAATCGTCGCCGCGAGATTGCCGCCGCCCGCGCCGACGTACTGCGCCGCCTCCTCGGTCGTGATGTGCTCGAGCACGATCTTCAACTCAGGAAGGCGACGCCGCAGCGGGTCGAGCGTGCGGTCGATGAACACCGCCTCGCGGTCGAAGACGTCGACCTCCGGATCGGTCGCCTCGCCGTGGATCAAGAGCGGCATGCCGAGCGTCGCCATGCGCTCCAGCACCGGCATGACCCGATCGAGATCGGTGACGCCATAGGCCGAATTGGTCGTCGCGTGCGCCGGGTAGAGCTTGACCGCGGCAAAGACGCCTTCCTCAAAGCCGCGCGCGACCTCGTCCGGATCTGTCGCGTCCGTAAGGTAGCAAGTCATCAGCGGCGTGAAATCGGCCTGCGCGGGGAGCGCCGCGAGGATGCGCCCGCGATAGGCCCGCGCCCCGGCGACCGTCGTCACCGGCGGGACCAAATTCGGCATCACGATCGCCCGGGCGAATTGCCGGGCGGTATAGGGCAGGACCTGCGCCAGCATCGCCCCGTCGCGCAAATGGACATGCCAGTCGTCCGGCCGGCGCAAGGTGATCGTGTCCATTCCTGCCGCCTTTCCCTTCGCCACAACAGGATAGAATGGCGCGGTCGGCCTTGCTACCATCGAACTCCCGCGATCGGCGGTTCCGGGGGACGGTTCCCCGGCACCAGGGGTAGATTCCCCGGAGCGATATCCGGCGCGACGGCGATCGGGACGTGCAACCCGTCGTAGCGGAGGTGACGCATGCTCGCAGAACGCTGACGCCTAGCTAGCATTGGGCCGACATAGCGGTTGGCGGCCTCAAGGACATTAGCTGTGTGGCGCTTGGCTCTCGCTGGATTGGGAGGCAAGGATGCGCAGAAAATACGACTTCGCGAGGCTGATCGATCTGATCTACGAGGCTGCGGTCGATGCTCGAGCCTGGGCAGCCGCGATTATGGCTATCGGAGCCGCGATAAGCGCTCCGGCGATGAGCCTGGAAATCATCGACCCGGACGGCAAGAAGCCGCCTTTCCTCGTCGCGCCGCGAACCGATCCCGATTGGCGTCGCGCCTTTCTTGAGCGCTGGGCCACATCGAATTTGATCCGTGAGCGCGGCCTGGTCGTTCCTGAGGGAGAAGTTTACCAAGTCGAGAATTTGATATCTCGTTCAGAATTCGATCGATCGCCGTTTTACAATGAGTTCTGGGCACCGCAGCGCATGAATTTCGCGCTTTTCGCCAATGCGGCGAAGGGAAACAGTGCGGTTGCCGGGGTCGGTTTCTACCGGTCTTCAGATGAGGGTCGCTTCGGGTTGGAGGACGAGCGGTTGCTGGGCGCGCTGGCGCCGCATCTGCAGCGCGCAGTGGCATTGAATATACGGCTTGGCTGCCTTGAGATGGAGCGCGACGGCGCCGCCGAGATGCTGAACCGCTGCGAGCATGGCGCCCTCTTGGTCGATGCAGACGCCCACATCCTGTTCGCCAATGCCGCCGCGGAGGCCCTGCTGCGGGACGGTAAAGGCTTGCGCGCCAAGGACGGGCGCCTCGCCGCCTGCGTGCCGACGAAGACATCGGCGCTGCGCTCGATGATCGCCGGCGGCAAGGATGGAGTTCCGGGCGGCCTCTTGACTTTGCCGCGCGCCGACCGCGGAAGCCTCGCGCTTCTCATTTTGCCGCTCCGGGCCGAGACGGCGTGGCTGACGCAGCGGCCGGCGGCGATCGTATTCGTCAAGGATCCCGAGGCGAGCACCTTGCCGTCGCGCGACGAGATCCGGTTGCTGTTCGGCCTGACGCCGGCGCAGGCAAGTCTGGCGCGCGAGATCCTGCATGGCGACGGCGTCCAGGCTGCTGCCGAGCGCCTCGGAATTTCCCGGGCCACCGCGCGAACCCACCTTCTCGAAGTCTTCCAGAAGACTGGAACCAGCCGCCAGGCGGAGCTGGTGCGCGTCATCCTGCAGCAGAGTCTGCCGAGCAGCGACGTATCCTGACGCACGGGCCTGCCACAATAAAAATCACGTCGCCTCCACCAAACGGCCGATGCGCTGAGTTCATTTTTCCCCTCCTGATAAAGGGCTAGTGCCGAAGAGCACCCCTAGCCATTTCAGGAGGCAATGGATGATGGACGGTGACGTCGTAGCCAAATTCACTCAGAGCCTGCGCGGGCCGGTTATTGGGCGCGACCACGCGGATTACGACGAGGCGCGAAAACTTTACAACGGCATGATCGATAAGCGGCCGCGCCTGATCGCGCGATGCTCCGACGTCGCCGATGTGATCGCGGCGGTCAATTTCGGACGTGACAATGGCCTGACCATTGCCATTCGCGGCGGCGCCCACAATGGGCCAGGGCTCGGCAGCGTCGATGACGGCCTGGTCATCGATATGTCGCTGATGAAGGGCGTGCGCGTTGACCCGGCGAAGCGCACGGTACGCGTCGGCGCCGGCTGCGTCACCGGCGACGTCGATCACGCCACCTGCGCCTTCGGGCAGGCCGTGCCGTTTGGGGTCATCTCGACGACCGGCGTCGCCGGCCTCACGCTGAGCGGCGGCCACGGCTATCTCACCCGCCAGTACGGGCTCGCCGCGGATAATCTGCTTGAGGCCGACGTGGTGCTGGCCGATGGCCGCTTCGTCACCGCGTCGGAAAACGAGAATGCGGACCTGCTCTGGGGCCTGCGCGGCGGCGGCGGAAATTTCGGAGTCGTTACGAGCTTCCTGTTCCGCACCAACCCAGTGGGGACGCTGTATGCCGGACCGATCATTTTCGATCTCGCCGATGCCGCCACGGTAATGCGCTGGTACCGGCAATTCCAGGCGAACTCGCCGGACGAATTCTACATATTTCTCGGGCTGCAGACGGTTCCCCCTGGCGAGCCCTTTCCGCACGAGCATTGGGGCAAGAAGATGTGCGCGCTGCTCGTCTCGCATCCCGGCCCGGACGGAGAGAAGGCCGTCAACGCGATCCGCGCGGAACTCCCCAAGCCGATCATCGACTGGGCGCAGCCGATGGCATACCCGGTGCTGCAAACCATGTTCGACGCCCTCTATCCGAAGGGCCTGCAATGGTACTGGAAGGGCGATTTCGTCAAGGACCTGCCCGACGCGGCGATCGAAGCGCATATCGCACAGACAAGGCACGTGCCGAGCCCCATCTCCGGCATGCACCTTTACCCGGTCGATGGCGCAGTCCATCGGAAAGAAAAGGATGCGACCGCCTGGGGCTATCGCGATGCGACCTGGTCGATGGTCATCTTCGGTGTCGACCCCGAGCCGGCCAAGGCCCCGGCCTTGCGACAATGGGCGCGAACCTATTGGGAGGCGGTCCACCCATTTGACCTCGCCGGCGCCTATCCGAATTTCATGATGGATGACGAGGGCGAGGCGCGCGTCAAGGCCGCCTTCGGCGACAACTACGAGCGGCTGGCGGCGCTGAAGAAGAAATACGACCCCGCGAACCTCTTCCGGGTGAACCAAAACATCCGACCGGCGGCCTGAACCGCCGCCACGGGGGGAGGACCGCCGTGCCGATCTTCATGGACCGGCACAGCATGCCCGGCTTAACCGCCGAGCAGATTGCCGAGGGACACCGCAAGGACCTCGAAGTGCAGGACCGGTACGGCGTCAAATACATGACCTATTGGTGGGACTCCGAGCGCAGCACCGGCTTTTGCCTGGTCGATGCGCCCGACGCCGCGGCGGCTGCGTGCGTGCATCGCGAGGCGCACGGCAATGTCGCGCTGGACATCATCCCGGTCGATCTTGCCGCGGTCATGGCCTTTCTCGGCCGCATCGGCGATCCGCGCGCGGCCCCGGGCGGCGCCGTGCCGGCGATCGATCCCGGCTTACGCGCGGTCATGTTCACCGACATCGTCGGCTCGACCGAGATGACAGCGCGCCTCGGCGACGCCGCGGCGCTCGACCTGGTGCGGGTGCACGACGCCCTGGTCCGGCGGGGGCTCGACGCGCATCGCGGCCGCGAGGTCAAGCACACCGGCGACGGCATGATGGCTTCATTCAACGAAGTGGCCGACGCGGTGCGCGCCGCCGCTGACATCCAGCGCCGCTTTGCCGCCTACAACGCCGACGCGTCCGAAAGCCTGAGCGTGCGGATCGGCATCCATGCCGGCGAACCCGTCGCGGACCATAACGACCTGTTCGGCTCGACGGTGGCTGAAGGGATTCCGGCAACCGACGCCGGTGTTCCGCTTCGAGTGGCGGAATTAAAGACCAGCTCTGTTACCCGGCAGCGGGCTCGTTGCAGCTGATACGACGGCATTAAATCCAAAAGATCGATCTTCCGCGTCGAGATTTCCTGGCGCAGAGCGGCCTCGCGGTTGCCAGTGTCGCCGTCTTGAACAATTCGTTGCTGGCGCGGGCCTTCGCTGGTCAGGCGGAAGACGAGATTATTCCGTGGTCCGACCAGCCGCCAGCTCAGCCGAAGGAGGCCTCCGGCCTTGTGCAGAATCTGCAGCGCTGGGAAGATCTCAACTCGTGGGTGACGCCCAACCGCGAGTTCTTCAACGTCGCGCACTACAATCGGTCGCACATCGACGCGACGAACTGGTCGCTGGAGATCACTGGACTGGTCAAGCGCCCCGCACACTTCAGCCTTAGCGAAATCAAGGCAAAGCCGCGACGCGAACTGGTCTTCACGCTCGAATGCTCGGGCAACAACGGCTTTCCCTGGTTCCAGATCGGCATCGGCAACGCCCGCTGGGCCGGGACCCCGCTGGCGCCGATCCTGCGCGAGGCAGAGGTGCTCGATCGCGGGATCGAGGTTTTCGTCGGGACCGATCAGGGCGAGGAGGAGGTGCGCGGCATCAAGATGCCGCAAAACTTTGCTCGCAGCATGCGGCTCGCCGATACGATGGGGCCTGACAACCTGCTGTGCTACGAGATGAACGGGGCACCTTTGGCGCCGGAGCATGGCTTCCCGCTGCGGCTGATCGCACCCGGCTGGTACGGGATCGCCAACACCAAATGGCTGAAGCGGATCGAGGTGCGCGACACTCGGCTGGAGAACCGCTTCATGGGCCGCGACTACGTCACGATCCGCGAGGAGAAGCACGACGGCAAGACCGAATGGGTGGAGACTTCCGTCGGCCGCGCGCTGATCAAATCGGCACCCGCGAGGGTCGTCTGGCAGGACGGCCATTACCCCATTCTCGGCATGGCCTGGGGGGCGCCGGTCGCCCGCGTCGAGGTGCGGGTCGATGAAGGTCCGTGGCAGCGGGCCGTGATGGATACCAGCCACGAGGCAAAATACGCTTGGCGGCCTTGGTTGCTCGACTGGTCCAACCCGAGCCCGGGCGAGCATGCCGTCACCTCGCGCGCCATCGGCGCTAACGGCGAGATACAGCCGGCGCCGACCGACCCGCAGATCGCCAACAAGCACACCTATTGGGAATAGCAATGGGCAGATCACCCGCCACGTCCGCATTTCCTGAGCCCCGATAACACGACCCGGAAGATCGGCAGTTGGCGCACGCCGGCCTGTGTGCCCATATCAGGCTGGAGCGTCGCGGGCGCGCTGGCTATGGTCGCCGCCTGCTGTCAGGAATTTCCGGAGGATGGCATGAGCGGGTGCATCGTCGGCTGGGCGCACAGCAAATTCGGCAAGCACGAGGGCAAGGGCATCGAGGCGCTGATCGTCGAGGTGACGCAGGCCGCCCTCGCCGACGCCGGGGTCGCCGCCGCCGACATCGACAGCGTTTATCTCGGCACGATGAACGGCGGCTTTGTCCGTCAGGAATTCCCGGCCTCGCTGGTGCTTCAGGCCGATCCGGGCTTCCGCTTCAAACCCGCGACCCGCGTCGAGGACGCCTGCGCCACGGGCTCCGCCGCGATCCATCAGGGGCTGAACGCGATCGCCGCCGGCCGGGCGCGGCTGGCGCTCGTCGTCGGCGTCGAGAAGATGACCGAAGTCTCCGGCGCGCAGGTCGGCGACATTCTGCTCGGCGCCAGCTATCGCAAGGAGGAGGACGCGATCGAGGGTGGTTTTGCCGGCATTTTCGGCCAGATCGCGCAGAGCTACTTCCAGCGCTACGGCGACCAGTCGGATGCACTCGCCCGCATCGCCGCGAAGAACCACAAGAATGGCGTCGCCAACCCATTGGCCCAGATGCAGAGGGATCTGGGCTACGAATTCTGCCGCACGGTTTCCGACAAGAACCCGATCGTCGCGGGCCCGTTGAAGCGAACCGACTGTTCGCTCGTCTCCGATGGTGCGGCCGCAATCGTGCTGGCCGATACCGCGACGGCGCTCGGCATGAAGAAGGCCGTCATCTTCCGTGCGGCCGAGCAGGTCAATGACTTTCTGCCGATGAGCCGGCGCGATGTCGTCGCCTTCGAGGGCCCGGCGCTCGCTTGGCAGCGGGCGCTCGCCAACGCCCGGTTGCGGCTCGACGACCTCGACTTGGTCGAAACCCATGACTGCTTCACGATCGCCGAACTGATCGAATACGAGGCGATGGGGCTGACGCCGAAGGGCGAGGGCGCCCGCGCGATCCTCGAAGGCTGGACCGAAAAGGACGGCCGGCTGCCGGTCAACCCGTCGGGCGGGCTCAAATCGAAGGGCCATCCGATCGGCGCCACCGGCGTGTCGATGCATGTATTGGCGGCAATGCAGGTGACCGGCAAGGCCGGCGGCATCCAGGTGCCGGGCGCCTCGCTCGCCGGCGTGATGAACATGGGCGGCGCCGCCGTCGCCAATTTCGTCAGCATCCTCGAACCGCTGCGCGCCTGATCATGGTCTTCCGCGCGCTGGTGTTGCACGAGGAGGGCGGCAAGGTCGTTCCGCGTATCGAGGCGGTCGACGAGGCGCTGCTGCCGCCGGGCGAGGTCACCGTCGCCGTCGAATGCTCGACCCTCAATTACAAGGACGGGATGATCCTGCAAGGCCTCGGCCGGCTGGTGCGCAACTATCCGCATGTGCCGGGCGTCGACTTCGCCGGGACCGTCGAGCACTCGGATTCCGCGGAATTCAAACCGGGCGATCCGGTGATCCTGACCGGCTGGCGGGTCGGGGAGACGCGCTGGGGCGGCTATGCCGAAAAGGCGCGGGTCAAGGCCGACTGGCTGGTGCATCGGCCCGCCGGGCTGAGCGCGTCCGCGGGCGATGGCGATCGGCACCGCCGGCTTCACCGCGATGCTGGCGGTGATGGCGCTCGAACGGCACGGGCTGCGGCCCGGCGCGGGCGATGTGCTGGTCACCGGTGCGGCGGGCGGGGTCGGCAGCATCGCCGTGGCGCTGCTTGTCCGCTCTCGGCCATCGGGTCGCGGCTTCGACCGGCCGGCCGGAACTGCGCGACTATCTGACCGGCCTGGGCGCGGCCGAGCTCGTCGACCGCGCGAGCCTCGCCGCCAAGCCCGTCGCGCCCGCTCGACAGCGAGCGTTGGGCGGGGGCGATCGACGCCGTCGGCGGAACCACGCTCGCCACGATCCTGACGCAGCTCAAATACCGCGCGAGTGTCGCGGCCTGCGGGCTCGCCGGCGGCAGCGACCTGCCGGCGACGGTGATCCCGTTCTTGTTGCGCGGCGTCAACCTGCTCGGCATCGATTCGGTCATGTGCCCGCGCCGATCTCCGCAACGAAGCCTGGGATCGGCTGGCGCGCGATCTGCCATTCGACAAGCTCGACGCGATGACCCAAACCGCACCACTCGCCGCACTCCCGGATCTCGCGCCCAGGATCTTGAACGGCGCGGTGCGCGGCCGGATCGTAATCGACCTCGCCGACCGATCGAGCGGGGAATGATTTCAGGTCTCCGCGCGTTGCCCCGACATGGGGAAGTTGTGGTCCCGGCAACGCAGGCTGAGTGCCGCAGAGCGTGGCCGCCTCGTGCAGCGCGTCCTCGTCGACGGCTGGAGCCATAGCGAAACCGCCGCCGCTTTCGGCGTGCCGCGGCGCGCTGGTCGACGCCTGGGTCGCCGATTATCGTCGCCGCGGCATGGCCAGTCTGCGCGCTCGGCCACGCCGCATAGCCGCGGCCAAGACCGCGCTGATGGATTTGCTGCACCGGCTACGCATGGCGATGCACCCGCTGCCAGGCGCATTGCTTCAGATCGCCGCGCGGCAGCATCCCGGACCACCCTCGCCCGGGCGTCGCTTCGATCACGACGGCAGCGCCGGCCGGACCTGACAAAGCCCGCCCCTCTTGGCTATACTCGCTCACGAACCGGCGCGGCTGTGGGGATGGGCGCGCCGTCTGGGGTGGGGAAATGCAGGATATCGCCTGCACGCGGCGAGGCTTGCTGCGGCTTTTCGGATATGGCGTGGCCCTTGGCTGGGGATGGGGCCAGGCATCGGCGCGGCCGCCAGCGCGCAAACCAGCGCCGCGGCGACGCCTGCCGACCGTAGTTCTCGATCCCGGGCACGGCGGGATCGATCCCGGCGCCATCAGTCTGATGGGCGCTTACGAAAAGAACATCGTACTCGCGACGGCGCGCGACCTTGCCCGGCAACTGGCGGCGACGCGGCATTTTCGCGTGGTCTTGACCCGCAACGACGACGAGTTCATTCCGTTGCGCGACCGGGTCGCCCGCGCCCGAGCCGCCGGCGCCGACCTGTTCTTGTCGATCCACGCCGACACCCTGCCCAACCCGGCGATGCGCGGCCTCTCGGTCTTCACGCAATCGGCCGAGGCCTCGGACCGCGAGGCGGCGGCGCTCGCCGTGCGCGAGAACATGGCCGATCTCGTCGGCAGGGTCCGCCTATCGAAGCAGACGCGGGAGATCGGCAAGGTCCTGCTCGACCTTGCCCGGCGCCAGGCCGACAACCTGTCGATCGCGTTTGCCCATGAGGTCGTCGCGGCGCTCGGCCGGGAGGTAGTATTGCTCGACCACCCGCAACGCGCCGCCGATTTCGCCGTGCTGACGGCGCCCGACATTCCCTCGGCCCTGGTTGAGCTCGGTTGCCTCTCGAATGCGACCGAGGAACGCCTGCTGCGCCAACCCGCCTACCAACGAAAACTTGCCCGCGGCCTCGCCCGCGCGATCGAGGCCTATTTCGCCGAGAACTCGCTGGACTGACCGGCTGTCTTTGCCGGCCCGAGTTATAGGCGCGGGCATCGTTTCGATGCTCAGGCGGCGCGGGCGGGCCAGACCGGCTGGTGGTAGCCGAGCGGCGCCGAGGGACGGGCCCAGCGCGGCTGCGGTCTCGGAAAGCTGCACGGTCGGGGCCAGATGGCGCAAGCGTCCGACCGGCGTCTCGCTCTCGATCGACCAGCGGGCGATATCGGCGGCCGGGATCTCCTTCGCGACATTCGTGAGCTCGCTTTCCGGCGCCTGGCCGCGGTCGACGAGCCACTTCCCGGTCTGCGCCAATGAGATGCGCACCAGCCAGCTGCCGCCCTCGCGCGCCCGTCGCGCCAATGCCGTCATCGCGCCGAACGCCATCAGATAGCCGGTCAGATAGTCGATCGCCGAGACCGGATAGAATTGCGGGCCGGGGCTGGCGCCGGGGAAGCGTTCGCCCTGGCGGGTGGTGATGCCGCTGACCGTCTGCACGACAGTGTCGAAGCCGCGGCGCGAGGCCCAGGGGCCGACATGGCTGAACGCGCACATCGAGACATAGACAAGACCCGGGCGCAATTTCGCCAATTCCTCGGGCGACAGGCCGCGATTGCCGAGCGTCCCCGGCCGGTAGCCCTGGGTGAAAACGTCGGCCTCGCGCACCAGACCCAGGAGCGTGTCGAGGTCGTGCTTCTGCCGCAGGTCGAGATGGGCCTGCAATTTGCCGTGGCCGGTGTCGTATTCCTGGTAGCCGATATTCGGCAGATGCGGCGCGGTGATCTTCATGACCTCCGCGCCATGCTCGGCGAGCGTGCGCGCCGAGGTCGGCCCGGCCAGAACCCGCGTCAGGTCCAGCACCCGGATGCCGGACAAAGGCCGGTCGCCCTCGGGCAGTTTTTCCACCGGGCTGTCGCCGATCTTGATGATCTCCATCAACGGCAATGAAGCGATCGCCGCCGATTGCGGGTGCTGCGCCCACTCGGCCATGCTGCGCACCATGCCGCCCGCCCCCTTGGCGGCGAGGATCGCCTCTTCGAGTTCGAGCGCATCCCATTTCGCCACCGCCTGGCGCACTGCCTCCTTATCCTCGGGCACGCCCAGAACCTGCATCGCCGCGGCGCGGTGGTTCGGGAAATTGGCGTGGATGTAGCTCCAGCGACCGTTCTTCGCCGGGTAGACGCCCATCACCGGATTGCGGTCGGTCGGCACCGGGGCGCCATTGATCTGCATGTAATGACCGCTGCGCAACGAGGCGACGGCGCGGCGCAGATCGACCGCGACCTCCTGCCGCCGCCCGGTGCGGAGCTCCCAGAGATCGGCCGCGGCAAGCCCCGTCGCCGCCAGCGCCGCCGCACCCGCGGCGCCGATGCGGAAGGGTGTCGGCAGCACCGGATCGGCGCCGCCGGTAAACTCGACAGCGCGCGCCTTCTCCTCGGGCCAGCCCGCGATCGGCAGTATCGTGCGCAGGGCCTCGTGTGGCATGATATGATCTCCCGACAGGATTCGGATCGCGCGCTTGCCTCGGCGCGACGTGCCGCCCGATGATGCCCCGGAACGAGGCCGAAAGGAAACGCCGATGAGTTAAGTCATGATCGTCGTCGAATTCGAGGTGAAGCCGGAATACCGCACCCGGTTCATCGATTTGATCGACCGCGCATGCCAAGCGCTCGCGCGGCGATGACGGCTGTCTGCAATTCGACATCATGCTGCCGCACGATGACCCTGCGCATGTGCTGCTGGTCGAGAAGTGGCGCGACCAGGCCGCCCTCGACGCCCATTCGCGCGGGCCGATGCCAGGCGCCACTTACAAGGATTGGATCGTCGGCCGAAAGGCGGCGCGCGGCGCCCCAGCCGATTGAAATGGCCCGGGGCGGGGCCGCCATTAAAGGGAGCGCGATGATGCGAACCGTCGCCGCTTGTGTTGCCGGGATGCTCCTCCTGTGCGCGATCGGCGCTTCGTCACTTGCGGCGGCGCCTGCCGCGACGGCGAGCGCGCAGCCCCAAAAGGTCGACGAACTGCTGAAGCTGCTGGCCGACCCGCAGGTGCAGGGCTGGCTTGAAAGGCAGCGCGCCGACCAGCCGGCGGCGGCGCCATCCCAATCGGGCGACATGGCGTCGAACTCGATGTCGCACTATTTCGAAGAGCGCGCCGAGCTGATCCGCGGTCATATCGCGGCGCTGGCGACGGCGTTGCCACGGCTGCCGGCCGAGTTCGCCTACGCCTTCGGCATGTTCCGGTCCGATATGATGGACCAGGGGCTGCCAAGGATTGCGCTGCTTCTCGCCCTCTTCGCCGCTCTCGGCTTTGGCCTGGAATGGTTGTTCCGCGCCGCGACGAAAGGGCTGCGCGCTCATCTCGACCAGCACCCGGTCGAGACGGTGCGCGACCGGGTGCATCTGGTCGCAGGTCGGCTGGCGCTCGCCGCGGGCTTGGTCGTGGCTTTCGCGATCGGCAGCATCGGCGCGTTTCTCGCGCTCGATTGGCCGTCGCTGTTGCGCGAGGTTGTGCTCGGCTATCTTGCGGCCTTTATCGTTATTCGCTTCGCCGCCGTGTTCGGGCATTTCCTGCTGGCGCCGCGGATGGAACGGTTTCGCGTTCTGCCGATGGAGACGCGCGCGGCGCGATTCTGGCACCGCCGGGTCACGCTGTTTGTCGGCTGGTTCGCGATCGGTTTCGTGTCGATCGGCATCCTGCGCACGCTCGGCGTCTCATTGCCGAGCCGCCAACTGATCGCCTACATGCTGGGTCTCGGCCTCCTCGCAATAGCGCTCGAAGCCGTTTGGCGTCGTCCCGCCATCATTCGCGGCCCCGCCGAAACGGCAACCGCCTCGCCGCTGGCTCGCCGCTTCGGCCGAACCGGCAGCAACGCCGTATTCTCGACCGCAATCGTGCTGCTGTGGGTGCTCTGGGTGTTACGCGCGATGGCAGGCTTCTGGCTGCTCGCGGTAGCGATCGTCCTGCCGCTGGCGATCGGCATTACCCGTCGCGCGGTCGAGCATCTGCTGCGGCCTCCGGGCTCGGGGCTGGCGATTGAGGGCGGCCCCAGCGTCCTGACGGTGTTTCTCGAACGCGGCATCCGCGCATTGTTGATCGCCGGCGCCGCCGCGGTGCTCGCGTGGGGCTGGGACGTGGACATGGAGAGCCTGACGGCGCAGGACACACTTTTCACCCGCCTGGTGCACGGCGCGCTGAGCGCCATCGTCATCATCCTCATCGCCGACCTTGTCTGGCATTCGGCCAAGGCCGCGATCGACAACAAGCTCGCCGCCGCCGGCGATCCCGGCCATCCGAACACCGCCGAAGCCCGCCGCGGCGCGCGCCTGCGCACGCTGTTGCCGATCTTCCGCAACATCCTATTCGTCATTATCATCGCCGTCGCGGCGATGATGGCGCTCGCGGCGATGGGTGTGGAGATCGGGCCGCTGATCGCCGGCGCCGGCGTCGTCGGCGTCGCGGTCGGGTTTGGCGCGCAGGGTTTTGTCCGCGACGTGATCGCCGGCATGTTCTATCTCCTCGACGACGCCTTTCGCGTCGGCGAATACATCCAGAGCGGCAATTACAAGGGCACGGTCGAGGGCTTCAGCATCCGCTCGGTCCGGCTGCGGCACCATCGCGGGCCGGTCTACACCGTGCCCTTCAGCCTGTTGGGCGCGGTGCAGAACCAGAGCCGCGACTGGGTCATCGACAAGCTGATGGTCGGCATCACCTATGACAGCGACATCGAAAAGGCGCGCAAGCTGATCAAGCAGATCGGCCTCGAACTCGCGCAAGACGCCGAATTCGCGCCGTTGATCCTCGAACCGCTCAAGATGCAGGGGGTCGAGCAGTTCGGTGATTTCGCGGTGCAGATTCGCATGAAGATGATGACCTTGCCCGGTGAGCAGTTCGTCATCCGGCGCAAGGCCTATGCGCTGATCAAGAAGGCCTTCGACGCCAACGGCATCAAATTCGCCTTCCCGACCGTGCAGGTCGCCGGCGGCGACGCCGAACCGGGCGCGGCCATCGCCGCTGCCGCCGACCGCTCCCTCGACATCACCCACCCGCCGACCGCCGTCGCCGCTGAATAGGCTTGGCGCATTCCCGGACGGCCCGCGCCGCCGTCACTTGTTGCAGTCGGCGATCTGCACCACGCATTCGCCCGCCGTCTTCGGGCAGTTCTTGAGGGCGGCGAGCCGCGCCTCGTCGCGGGTCTTGCGCGCCGCGCCGCCGACAATCTTGCCGTTCTCGCTCGTCGCCAGCGCGCCGCAGCCAAGTGGCGCGATCCGCACCACGATCTTGCAGCCGCTGGCGCCGCATTCGCTGACCGCCGCCGCTTCGGCCCCCTTTGCCGTGGTCTGGTTGAAGCTGGCGCCGCGCCGCCCGCTGGCCTTGTCCCAGGCGATGGCGCCATAGCCGGCGAAGGCCGGGCCCGCGGCCAGCACGACCCAGCCGAACATCATTACCCCGGCTGCGACCGCACAGCGCATCCTCATCTCCATTGCCGGCCGGCGATCCGCCGCATGGCCGACCGCAATACCACGCCCAAGACCGAGGCTCCAGAGGCCGGGCTCACCGGTGTTCTCCAGGTCGAACAGCCGGTGCAGCCGCTCGGAAAACCAGGCGCCGACGCGGTTCGGCGGAACGGCCGCGCTGATCTCCGCCGACGCGATTAATTGTCCCGCGGCCTGCCGCCGGGCGAGCGCGCGGCACAGCTCCTGGGCGATCTGCGGCCGCGCTTCGAGGACCGGCGCCAGATCGTCCTTTGTCAGCTCGTAGACGGTCGTCGGCCTCACTGCCCGTATCGTCACCTGGGCCGGCGCGCCGGTCAGCACCCCGATCTCGCCGAAATGATCGCCTGGCCCGAGCCGCATCAGTTCGATCTCGCCCTCCGCCGAATCGGAGACCAGCGAGAGCACGCCGCTGCCGACCAGGAAAAACGACCGCACGACGTTTCCAGGTTCGACCAGGATATCGTCCTTGTCATGCGCGCGTGGCTGCAATTTGCTGGCGAGAGTCTCCCGCTCGCGTTCGGTCAGAGTGGCAAAGATCGCGACCAGGCTCAGCACGCGCATGGTTGCCGGCTGCTGCGCCGGCGGGCTTCTGTCCGCCGCCATCCGGTAAGCAAGACCCGGCGGCGCGGCAAGGCCGATGCCGCACACCGAAAGATGTCGGTAGATCAGGTCGAACAGCGCACTCTGCGCCCGCCCCGACGCGGCCAATTCCTCGACGAAAAAGGTGATGTCGATCTCGGTCGCGACGGCGTTGATTGCCTTGACCACGATATAAGGCGGCGGCTGGGCCAGGATATCCACGCAGTTCGCGACCGCGTGGCCGAGGATCTCGAGGCCGGTCGCGGGCGCCGTCGCACCGTCGAGCTGCACTGTGACGGTCATGCCGTGCACGGTCGAGGGCGAGCTGGCGTTGACGATTTTGGCCTTGGCGATGGCGCTGTTCGGCACGATCGCGAGGTCGCGCCGGGCGGTCAGAACATGCGTCGCGCGCCAGTTCATCTCGATCACGCGGCCGTCGGTTCCGCCTTCGAGATTGATCCAGTCGCCCGGCCGATAGGGGCGGCTGAAATTGAGGACGATGCCTGAGAACACGTCGGCAAGCGTGCTCTGCAAGGCGAGCCCCAGGATGATCGCGATCGCACCCGAGGTCGCCAGAAGCCCCTGAACCGGCAGGTCGAAAACATAGGCGACGATGGCGAAGACCGCGGCCAGATAGACCGCGCCGGCCAAGAGGTCCTGGATCAGCTTGGCCTCGCGCGGCCGGTGCTCGGCGATGACAAAGGTGCGCAGGATGGCGACCAGCAGCCACGCCGCCCACAGCCACCAGGCGATCTTGAGGGCGCCGTGCGCGGCGTCACGCAGCGGCACCCCGGTCGTCTGCAGCGGCTCGTAGGGAACCACGTCGGCGCGCAGCAGCGCTACCGTCAGCACGATTAGGAAGATGACGCGCATGACCGCGCGGCCCATCGGGCGGCCGCGAAACAGGAAATGCGACAATGCGCCGGCGACCGCGAACAGGACGAGGGCGAGAACCAGCGGGTCCTCCGCCGTGCCCATGACGCTCGAAATCATCGGCATGTTCTCCTCCTGCCCGCCCAGCCTTCGGCGGAACCGCGGCCGCCTCAACAAGCCGACCCGTAACCGTCTGTCAAGGCGGAGGTTGCGCCGCCGCCGGAGCAGCGCGAGAGTGCGCCGGGACCGCCTGGCGGTCCAGGGGAGGAAACGTGATGAAGGCAGCCATCCGGCTCTTTATGGCGCTGCTGGCGCTCGGCGTCGGAGCCACCGTCGCGGCGGCATCCTACCCCGATCGGCCGATCCGTATCATCGTGCCATTTCCGGCCGGCGGCCCGGTCGACCTCGTGGCCCACATCGTCGCGCCGGAACTCGGCAAGCGCCTCGGCCAGAAGATCGTCATCGACAACATCGCGGGCAAGGACGGCATTACCGGCACCAACGCGGCGGCGAAGGCCGCTCCCGACGGCTATACGCTCTTGCTCGCGCCAAGCACGCTCGCCATTCACCCCGGCACCTACGGCAAGCTGCCCTACGACACCGAAAAGGCCTTCGCGCCGGTCTCGCTGCTGGTCGCCGCGCAATATGTTTTGGTGATCAACCCGTCATTGCCGGTCTACTCGGTCGAGGAGCTGATCGACTACGCAAAAAACCATCCGGGCAAGCTGCGCTATGCCTCGGGCGGCGTCGGCGGGCCGACCCAACTCGCCTTCGAATTGTTCAAGATCACGACCCGCACCGATTTTGTCGCGGCTCCCGAGCGCGGCGGTGCTGCGGCGCTCGACGCGGTCGCCGCTAACGACGCGCAGGCTATGCTGGCCCCGCTCCTCGCCGCGGTGCCGATGATCGATCAGGGCAAACTGCGCGGGCTTGCCGTCACCGGCTCGCACCGCGCGCCGGCGGCCCCTGAACTGCCGTCGATCACCGAGACGCTGCCGGGCTTCAAGGCGCTCGCCTGGTACGGGTTGCTGGCCCCGGCCGGGACCCCGAAAGCGATCATCTCGCGGCTCAACGCCGAGTTGGAGCGCATCGTCCACGACCCCGAGATCGCCCGCCAGTTCGCCGCGATCGGCGGCGAGCCGATCGGCGGCTCGCCCGGAATCCTGGGCAGCCTGATCCGTCAGGAAATCCCGAAATGGATCCGCGTCGCCCGCGAAGCCGGCCTGCGCGTCGAGTAGGATTCAGCGGCCGGTGAATTTGGGCGGCCGCTTTTCGCGAAACGCGGCCACCCCCTCGGCATTGTCGGCGCTGTGGTGCAGCTGCGGCTGCACCAGGCTCTCGATGTCGAGATATTCGTCGAGACTGGGTCCAACCGCGGCATGAAACAGCTTTTTTGCCAGTCCCAACGCAAAGGTCGGGCCGGAGGCAAGATCGGCCGCCAACTCCCCGGTCTTGGCCATCAGCTGGTCGTCCTCGACGACGTGGTTGACAAGGCCCAGCGCCAGCGCCTCCTCCGCTTCGACAAAGCGCGCCGAAAACACCAGCTCCTTGGCCTTGACCATGCCGAGCCGCCGGGTGAGGAACCAGATGGCGCCGCCATCCGGGGCGAGGCCGATGCGGCGGAAGATCTGCGAAAACCGCGCCGTCTTCGACGCCACGACGAGGTCGCAGGCGAGTGCGATGCTCCAGCCGATCCCGACCGCCGGGCCGCGCACCGCGGCGATGACCGGCTTTTCGATCGCGTGCAGTGCGCGGATAAAGGTGTGCCCGCCCTGCTGCATGCGCTGGCGGTCGGCGCGCAGATCACGCGCCTGGCCCGCCATGCGGTCGACATCCGCACCCGAACAGAAGCCGCGCCCCGCGCCAGTGACGATGATCGCGCGCACCGCGTCGTCGTAGCGCAGTCGGGCAAAGATGTCACACAAACCCTGGCGCATCTCGACGGTCAGCGCATTGAGCTTTTCCGGGCGGTTCAACACCACCGTCGCCACCGCCCCGTCGATGCTGAGATCAACCGACATGCCGTTTCTCCGCAGTCACGCTTGATCCCGCAGCATGCCGCAAACCGCCGCCCTCACCAAGCCGCCACGCCGACGCTAATTTTGCCAAAATCTTCGGGCAGATTATCCCTTGTCGAAGCCGGGACCGTCCTGGAGCGTCCGGCCGGGCGGATGGTTTGCTGTTGATTCGTTGCAAATAACAGCAAAAACAGCAAAATCCGACGCCGGGCGGCCGACGCCGCATGCGCAGCGTCGACGAAGGCGGCCTGCCCCTGCCATAATGGCTCCAGAGGCTTTACGCGATCGGAGGAGGCAGCGTCATGACCGGCAAACCGCGGCTCGTCGGCGTCAACCATGTCGCGATCGAAGTCGGCGACATCGATCAGGCCCTCGACTTCTACGGCAAGATCTTCGATTTCACGTTGCGCGCCAAACGGCCGGGCAACGCCTTTATCGAACTCGGCGATCAGTTCATCAACATGATGGAAGTGAAGACGCCGCACGAGGATCGTCGCCGGCATTTCGGCCTCGTCGTCGACGACCGCTCGCAAGTGCGCGAACTCGTCGAAAAGGCGGGCGGGAAATTGTTGCCGGGGCAGTTCCTCGATTTTCTTGACCCTTGGGGCAACCGCGTCGAGATCATCGAATATTCGAACATCCAGTTCACCAAATCGCCCAACGTGTTGCGGGCGATGGGTTTCGATCTGGCCAAGAACGAGAACGCGTTGCGCGAACTTGCTGACAAGGGGATGGCTCCGTAACGGCACGATCCCGCAAAATATCGTCGACAATCGGAGGAAGCGGCAATGGCGCAGGGTCTCTTGATAGCGGCGTTCGATTTCTCGAACGTTGCCGCCGACGAATTCAACGACTGGTACGACACCGAGCACATTCCGGAACGGGAGCGCGTCCCCGGCTTTCTGAGCTGCGAGCGCTGGCTCGGCGCCGATGACACAAGACAGTCGGTCGCGACCTACGACCTCGCCGCGCTCGATGTCCTGCAGAGCCCGGCCTACCGTGCGATCGGCGGCGAAAACCTGTCGCCCTGGTCAAAGCGGGTGACCGCGAAATGCCACCGTCTGCTGCGCTTCGAGGGCGAGCAGATTCTGCCCGGAGGCGCGACCGCCCCGGGCGGCGCGGGCGGTCTCCTTCTGGTAGCGATGACGCCCGCACCCGCGGTCGAGACCGCGTTCAACGCCTGGTACGACACCGAGCACGTGCCGGCCTTGGCGCGCGTGCCGGGCGTTTTGTCGGCGCGCCGCTTCCGCGCCGCCGCGGGCGGTCCGAAATACGTGGCACTCTATCATCTCGCCTCCCCCGAAATCGTCGCCGGCCGCGGGTTGGAAGCGGGCCAGTGAGTTGACGCCGATGCCCGACCACATCCGGCCGCAGATCGGCGATCGCCTCCGCCTCGTCTGCCGCAGATATACAAGCACGGCCTGACGGGTGCGGGCGGCGCGCGATGCGCTACGAACTCTATTACTGGGCCGGCCATCCAGGGCCGCGGCGAATTTGTCCGCCTCGCGCTCGAAGAGGCCGGCGCCGAATATGTCGACGTGGCGCGCGAGGAGGGCGGCGAAGCCGCGATGCAGCGCCTCCTCGATGGCGCCGACCGCCCGCCCTTCGCCCCGCCTTTTCTAAAGGCCGGGAAATTGCTGATCGGCCAGACCGCCAGCATCCTCTTCTATCTCGGCGACCATCTCGGGCTGGCGCCGTCATCCGAGGCCGGCCGGGCGTGGGCGCACCAATTGCAGCTGACGATCGCCGATTTCGTCGACGAGATTCACGACACCCATCACCCGATCGCCGGTAGCCTCTACTACGAGGACCAGCGCACCGAAGCCAAGGCGCGGGCCGCCGATTTCGTCAAATCGCGGATGCCGAAATATCTAGGCTATTTCGAGCGGGTCCTGGCGCGCAATCGGCCCGACGATCCACATCTCGTCGGCGCGCGGCTGAGCTACCCCGATCTGGCATTGTTTCAGGTCGTGGCGGGGCTGCGATATGCCTTCCCGCGCGCGATGGCGCAACTCGAACCGCGACACAGGCTGGTCGTGGCCTTGCATGACCGGATCGCGGCCCGCCCACGCGTCGCCTCCTACCTTTCTTCGAACCGGCGGATCGCGTTCAACCAGCACGGCGTCTTTCGTCACTATCCGGAATTGGACGCCGACGGGACCGGCCCGACATAGGCTGATACCGGGCGGATCAGCCGGTCTTCCCGCTGCTGCTCCATCGCGTGGGCGAGCCAGCCGGCGCAGCGCGCGACCGCGAAAACCGGGGTGAACGCGTCGCGCGGGAAGCCGACGGCGTCGAGCAGCAGCGCCGCGTTGATCTCGATATTCGGCTGCAAGCGGCGGCCGTCCCGGCTTCAGCTTGGCAAAGGCCGCGCCGACCGCGCGTTCGACCTCGGCGGCGAAGGCGAGCCGGCCAGCTCCGGGGCCGAGGTTCGCCCATCTGCAGGGCGCGGCCGCAACAGGGCGGCGCGCGGGTCGCCGAGGCGGAAGACGCGGTGGCCGAACCCCATCAGCCGCTCGCCGGCGGCAAGCTTGCGCTCGGCCCAGGCGCCGACGTTGCCGCTCGCCTCGGCCTCGTCGAGCATGTCCAGGGTCGGACCCGGCGCGCCGCCATGCAGCGGCCCGGTAAAGGCGCAATAGGCGCCGAGCGCGGCCGACACCAGCGAGGCGCCGCTCGAGGCGACGACCCGCGCGGTAAAGGCCGAGGTATTGAGGCCGTTGTCGAGGACCGCGGCGAAATACGTGTCGAGCGCCTCGGCCATGACCGGCGCGACCGGATGGCCGTGCGTCATGCGCAGCAGATCGTCGGCGGTCGCCGCGCGCCGGATCGGGCGGCAGGGCGGCGCACCGCGGCTTGTCCGCATCAACGCGGCGATCGCCACCGGCAAGGTGGCGAGGATTTCCGCCGGGGCGCTGTCTTCGGGGAGCGCCGCCAGCGCGAGGCGAACGCCTTCGATAAACGGTCGCCGCGCGCCTGCGGCAGCCATTCGCCGAGCCGCTCGAACGCCGCCTCCCGGTCCGGCGCCGAGCCGCGCGCGCATCGTCTCGCGGTCGAGCCCGTCGCCGGCGAACCCTTCCCACAAGCAGGCCGACCGCGCCGTCATAACCGAATCGCGCGACGAGTTCGGGCAGCGTATAGCCGCGCACCCACAGGATGCCGCGGCCGCCGTCGCTGTGGCTCAGCACCGTCTCGGCGGCGACCAGCCCGGCAAGGCCGCTGTCCATCCCCGCCTTCCCTCACGGATCGCGGCTGCCTTTTGCGCCAATCGGGCGCCGGGGCGCAAGAGCGTGGCGGGCGGCCTCAGCGCCCTAGATCGCCGGCGAGGGACAGCTGAGAATTCCGCCCGTCCTGGCCGCGATAGACCTGCAGGTTCTCCAGCACGCGCTGGATGTAGGTGCGGGTTTCGGCGATCGGGATGTTCTCGATCCAGTCGACCATGTCGACCGTACCGTGGCGCGGATCGCCGTATTCGCGCAGCCACTGCCGCACCCGCCCCGGTCCGGCGTTGTAGGCGGCGACGGCGAGCGCGTAGGAGCCGGCAAAATCGTCCATCAGGGTTTCGAGATAGGTACGACCCAGAAGGATGTTGTAAACCCCGTCCTCGGTCAGCCGCGCAGCCGAATACGGCAAGAGCTGGTTCTTGGCCGCGACCTGGTTGGCGGTGGTCGGCATCAGCTGCATCAGGCCGCGCGCCCCGGCCCGGCTCACCGCATCCGGTTCGAAGGCGCTCTCCTGGCGCACCATGGCGAAGATCAGCGCCGGTTCGGTATTGCCACCGCTCGGCAAGGCAGTCACCGGATAGCCGTGGATCAACAGCGGCGTTCCGGCGAGGATCGCTCGCTTGGCGACGGCGATCCCGAGATCGATGCGGCCATTCTTCTCGGCAAGATCGGCGAGAAGGGCAAAACGGCTGGGGCTCTGCGCGTTGTCGGCGAGGTGCAGCAAAAAGGCCTTGCTGCGATTGCGGTCGCCGGCCACGAAGAGGATTTGGGTGGCGCGGACGAGTTCGTCTTGGTTGAAGGCGGGCGCGCTCGGCCGAGCTTGCCTGCGGGCTCGGGGGTCGGGCGCGGCGGGGGCATCGTTGCCGAGCTGGTGTGCTGCGAGCTGGCCATAGAAGGTCGCCATGTGCTCCGCGCCGGCGGCGTACCATTTCGCGGCGAGATCGACTTTCGCCTCGGCCTCGGCGGCGCGTCCGCCCCAATAGCCGGCCCGCGCCTTGGCGTAGGGTGTCGCGACGCGGGTCAGGATGTGGGAGAAATGGTCGAAGGCGAGGTCCGGCTTCTTCATATAGCGAAGCGCAATGTAGCCGAGCAGAAACTCGGCGTCGGAGTAGCGGTTGCCGTCGATCAGCCCGTGCTGCTGGGTCAGGCGGTAGGCAAGGTCCGCATTGCCGGTGGCGAGCACTCTTGGCGCGCGATCGATCTGCCGTTCGGTCCACCAAGCCTCCGGGCGCACCAGATCGCCGGGCTGGGAGAGCAAAATCCGCCGCCTGCCGCTGCTTGCATCCTACCGCATCTAGACGACATTTCCCAGTAGGATTGCGGTCTTGGACAATTCCCTTGCCATCCCGTACGGGGTTCGATAGGATACTGACCAATGAGTCATATTTTGGGATGCACCGAGGAGAACGACCATGTTGCGGTACTGGCTGGCCGGACTCGCAGTGAGCTCGAGCGCCGGTGGGCACTTCCAGCGTCGGCCGATGACGCTCCGCCGCGGGTGTTGGGCCTGCGGCTCTTGGACACGGCTAGCCGGATTCACCAGCTGGGCGATAGTGATCGTTGTCGGGCCGTGACCTTGGTGTTTCTCTCGCCCGAATGCCCCGTTTCGAACCAGTACATTCCCGAGCTGAATCGCATTCGCGGAGTCCCAGTCACAGCCGGTCGAATTCTACGGCGTGGTTGCCGACCCCGCCCTGGCCCGGGCAACCGTTGAGGACTACTGCCGCGATTTCAAGCTCGAGTTTCCCGTGCTATTCGACACGGCCGGACTGTTGGTCGAGGCCTGCCAACCGAGCCACGTGCCGCAGGTCTTCGTCATCGATCATCAGGAGCGATCGTCTATCAGGGACGGATCGACGATCAGTATGCCGCGGTCGGTCGTCGTCGCACCGAGGCCAGCGAGCACAACCTGGCCGACGCCATCGCGGCAGTGCTCGAGGATCGTATGCCGCCGGTTGCTCAGACCGAGCCCGTGGGCTGCAAATTGGAAGCGTTGGCACTACCCACGCAGGTTACCTACGCCCAACACATTGCACCGATCCTGTACTCCCGTTGTGTTGGTTGCCATCGCGTGGGCGAGGTGTAGCGGTTTTCGTTGTGAGCTACGACGAGCGGCCAAGCGGGCGGAGTTTTTGGCCGAGGTGACCGCCAGCGATAATGCCTCCCTGGACGGCGCGGCCCGAGTTGGGGCGATTTCGCTGGCGACGACGCTTGAGCGTCGCGGCAGATCGAGTTGATCGAACCTGGGCAAAGACCGGACGCCCAAGGCAACGAGGACGATCTTTACCCGCCCGGCGCCGAATTCACCACGGGCTGGCAGTTGGGCGAGCCCGACCTCGTCCTGGCCATGACCGCGAGCTTTCCCTGGTGCCGGCCGAGGACCGGAGAGCTTTCGCTTCTTCGTGATCCCGATCGACATTCCTGAGAACAAGGTCGTGGCGGCGGCTGAATTTCGGGCGGGCAATCCGCGTCGTGCATCACGCGATCGTGTATCTCAACTGAAGCCCGGCGTGGCCCGCAAACGCGACGAGGCCGATCCGAGCCGGGCTACGAGGGTTTCTGACAGGCGGTTTCCCCCTCCGGAATTCTGGGTTTTTGGGCGCCGGGCTACACGGCGCGACGGTTGCCCACGGCGTCGGCCAGCACTTCGCAAAGGAACGACCTGGCCATGCAATTGCACTATCACCCAACGGCCGCGAGGAGGTGGACGTCTCGCAAGTGGGCATCTACTTCGCCAAAAGCGGGTCGACCGCTACCTGGGTCGATCGCGATGATCGATTCGACGTCGACATCCCCGCCGCCGAGGCACCGCACCAGAGCGCGCAGCTTCACCACGCCGGTCGATTCGAGGTTATTAACGTCACGCCGCACATGCACATGATCGGCAAAGAGATGAAGGTCGCGCCACGAAGCCCGATCGCAGCCGCAGCCATTGGTATGGAGCGATTGGAACTTCAATTGGCAGGACCAGTACGGTATCCCCGCGAACCGATCAAATTGCCGGCGGGCACGCGGCTCGACCTCGAGGCGTGGTACGACAATTCGGCCGCAATCCCTTGACCCAACAGTCCTCCGAACGAGTCACGCTCGGCGAAATGACGACCGAGAGATGTGCATTTGCGCGTTCCGGCCTGATTGGTGACCCGGATGAGGGCAATCGTCGGCAACTGCAAAAGGCCATCGGCAAGACACTGCAAAAACAGCTGGAGAATCCCAAGGTGATGTTCAGCGTGATGAACCTCATCACCCGTGGGCTGCCCGAGGGGGACCGCCCCTAGCATCGCCGAGTTGATCGGCACGGTCGGCGGCCGCGCAGAGGAGAAGAAGGACGCCGAAAAGTAGTCCTGCGTCGACAGTCGGCCGTTTTTGAGGGCGGGTCAGCCTCGAGCGAAATCGCGTCGTCCGCCCGGCATTGCGCCAGTCGGCTACTAGACACGCCAGTAAGTGCGCATTAATTCACTTGACCAGGCGGGTTGACGGACGGGGCTGCGGGGCAGGAACTCCGCCATCACGGGCTTGATGTCGATCACCGGAGTGCCGTCGACCGCGTCGAGGCCCGAGACCGTCAGCGTGCGGCCCACGCGATCGCGAATCTCGACGATGGTCGCTCCGAGGCGATTGGGACGGTCTTTCGCACGCTGCACGAAGATGCCCACCCGCGGCCAGTTCGTGTTTCCACGCGGATGGCGGGCTCCGCGTTCGATGGCCGCCTCGGTCACGCGATCGAAGTAGTAGATCACCTCAATATGCGAAAACTCCTCAATGCCGTCGAGCGCCTTGGGCCGAAAATCCTCGGCCAGGACAATCTGGGCCGGCACGTTTTCCCAGTCGTCATCGAGAAGCTCGCGCCGGCCGCTGCGGACGTATCCAATGGGTTCGATGGTGAACATGTTCAAGCAGCTCCAATTGATGTCCAGCTAACCGGGTGTCGCACGACGTTGCCACTCGCTCCAGGCGAGAATCCCCAGTTCCGGCTGTGGGCGGTCAGGCAGCATCGCCAAGAATTCGAGCAGATTGCCGTCCGGATCATGAAAATAGAGCGTCGCGGCCGGCATCCAGGCCAGCACGGCCGGTTCGTCCGTTGGACATTGAAAAAAGTCCAGCGGCAAAACACCA
The DNA here is from genome assembly GCA_963799085.1 of uncultured Alphaproteobacteria bacterium. GTDB lineage: Bacteria > Pseudomonadota > Alphaproteobacteria > ATCC43930 > CGMCC-115725 > AP-15. The sequence continues at coordinate 108,262 of CAWCWA010000027.1, forward strand.
GCGGCTCGCGGAGCGCGTTGGGTGCCTTCAGCAAGTCGTTCAGCTCGACACGGAAGGCCGTGTGCAGGCTCATCCGCTGCGGACCGCTGCCGACTTCCCACAGGCCCAGCATCTGCTGGCCCGCTTGGCCGATCCAGTAGAAGGCGACGCGTCGCTCGCGAACACCCCGGCCGGCGCAAGTCCCAGCACTTGGCCATAGAAGGCCGTGGCAACATCGAGATCGACGACGGTGAGATGGGTTTCAAACAGTGCCTGAATCCGGGATCATGGCGTGTTCCTTGGCTGAACGATGCGATCCGCTGTGGTCAATCGCAGACGCTGGACTTTGGTGTGAATTCGCTCGGTTGCAGGACCGTGGGCCGCTGGTCCCATGTTGAGGCCGCGGTTTGGTTGACATTCAGCCGGCAGTATGAGACGTTTCATTAGGAACCGCGAGAGAGCTGCTGATCAAGGGTTCCCTTGCCAACCGTCCGGAGATCGCATTATTACGAATTGCCCCCACTGCGAACACGAAAACATCGACGGCGAAGACGAGTGCGAAGCTTGTCATCAGCCGCTGGCGTTCCTCAGCAAGCCCCGTCCGGCCACGGCGATTGAGTACAGCATCGTCAAGGAGCGGATCGGTTCGCTGTTCCCCAACGGCCGCTGGCAGTCCGTTCCACGGTGCCCGTCGGCGAGGTGCTGCAGCTGCTTGTCGATCGGGGAGTGGGCTGTGCGGTGATCATCGACGACGGTGCGCTGCGCGGCGTGTTTAGTGATGCGATGCCCTGTTGCGGTTGAACGTCGATTTTGCCGAGCTGTTGGGGCGCCCATCTCGGAGTTCATGACACCGAATCCTGTCGTTGTGCGGACGACCGATACCATCGCCTTTGCCCTGCACAAGATGGACCTGGGCGGGGTATCGGCACTTGCCTGTCGTGGCCGATGGCGACGTTACCGGCATGATCTCCATCCGAGATATTCTGCGCGATCCGTCCGACCGGCTGATGGTCGAGACCCTGGGCTAGCGTCGGCGAGACTCTCGGCTAACGCCGGCGATGCGGACCGCCGTGGCTGACGCGATCGGCCGGTTCGCCCAGCGGCATGCTCTACAGGTACTCGTGTACCGTCGGCTTGATCACCAATTCCTGGACGTGTGCTTGGGCCGGCAGGCAGGCGATCATCAGCGCGGCGGCTGCCACGTCCTCGGGCTGTAGATTTTGAGCCCTGCGTTCGGCGCCTGACTGGCACGGGCCGATGCTCGAGGATCGGCGTTTCAACCTCGCCCGGAAAGATCGAGCTGATGCGGATGTGACGTTTGGCCTCTTCGATGGAGACTGTGGTGGCCAGCGCCGTCATCGCAAACTTCGACGCGTTATAGCCCACTCCCCCCAGAACGCCGGCCCGCTTGCCGGAGATCGACGAGATGTTGATCACCAGTCCGTCCTCACGCTCGCGCATCTGCGGCAGCACGGCGCGGAGGCAGTTGTACGCACCCGTCGCGTTAACCGAGATCAGCCGATCCCAATCCTCGGGGGAAGCTCGCTCATTGTCCGGCGGGAACAGATTGATGCCGGCGTTGTTGACCAGGATGTCGATCGGCCCCGCAAGTTCGGCCGCCCATTGAAATATCCGCTCGACGCTGGCTCGATCGGCCACATCGAGCGTATGCGTGAGAATCGGGGGCTGACCCTGAACCGGCCGCCACGGCATCGAGCTTCAGCTGCTGCCGGCCGGCGATCGCCACCTGGCAGCCTTCGTTGGCAAAAGCCAAGGCGATCGACCGCCCAATGCCGGAGCCACCTCCGGGATCAATGTGCGTTTGCCTTGTAGTTGCACCGGGACTGCTCTCCAAAAAGTGAATCAGGCATCGTGTCGCGAATACCTGACGACGGTTTTACCCCAGTGACGTTGGACTGCAAGTCGGTTGCCACGGGTGGCGGGCGCAGTTGCGGATGCGGCGCTTGCGGGCGGGGCGGCAGTGACAAATAATCTGGTTTGGGTTCGACCGCCCCCGATTCGCTCGCGGAAGCCGATTGCATGCCTCAGCCGGTTCGACAGCTCGATACGCACATCGAGATGGTGACACCGGAGAACATCGCCTTTCACTATCGCATTGCCGGGCCGTTTAAGCGGCTGCCGGCCTTCTTGCTGGATGTATTGATCCAGGGGTGCCGATCACCGCCGGGTTTATCGCGCCGGACCAGCGGGCGCTGGCGGCGCTTCCCGGCGGCGGGGTCGGCGTGGGGATGGTGTTCTTCTTTCTGGTGAACTGGTTTTACGGCGGTTTTTTTGAAACGCTAATGAACGGCCAGACGCCCGGCAAGGCCGCCTGTTGCGGCTCCGCGTGGTTTCGATCGACGGTCAGCCGATCAACGCCTTGCAGGCCGTACTCAGAAACCTGCTGCGGTCCGTCGATTTGATCCCGTATTACACCTACCAGCTTGGGCTGTTGTCGACGACGCTGACCGAGCGTTTCCAACGCCTCGGGGACTTGGCCTGCGGCACCATGGTGGTCGTCGAAGAGCCGCAATACCGCTACGGCGTGGTAAGGGTGTTGGAGCCCGAGGTGCTGGCGCTGGCGAGCGACATTCCGCCGTCGTTCGTGGTCAGCCGCAGCCTCGCGCCGGCGTTATCGAGCTATGTATTGCGGCGGTCGAGTCTTCCCTGGAGCCGGCGATTGCAGATCTCGGTGTCATGTCGGTGAGCCGCTGCGAGAAAAGTTTGGCATGCCGTTCGACACGAATTACGACCGGCTGTTGTGTGCCGTGTACCAACACGTGTTCTTCGGCGGCGAAGAGCCGATGCAGGTCAGCCCCTTTGCGTCGACCAGTCCTCCAGCCGAACTGGCGTCGATGGCCATGGTGGCAGCCGGACTGCCGGTTCAAACATAAGTCGCGACTGCAAGACCAGCGAAGAGGACGATCGAATGAAAGTTGCCGAACTGTTAGCCGAGCGACGCGAAAACTGGGGCGAGCTCGAGTCGATGTGCATTGGCATGGAGTCCAGCCGTAAACGCCTGTTGGGGGCAGTTGCGGTGGCGCGGTTCGCGACCCTGTATCGCGGCACGTGGGCCGACCTGGCTCTGGCCGATGCATATCAGCTTCCGCCCAACACCGTGAGCTATCTGCACCAACTGGTCGGCCGGGCTCATAACCAGTTGTACCGTGCCCGCTCGTT